>NZ_JOTN01000016.1 GCF_000712595.1 Bacillus manliponensis | reverse complement strand
GATGTTGACCCATAAGTATTCCTCCCTTACTGATATTCAATATGTGATAAGAGTTGATTTAATATACATCATATACTATGAAAAAAGAAGTTTTGAGTCTATATAGCAATAAAGCCAAATCACGTAACAAATATTATAAGTAAGAGTTTTACAATATATAAATGTAGAATAAAACAAAAAACGTTATCTTTCTAACATATACTAGGAAAGATAACGTTTTAAAAACAATACTATTATTTTAAGCTAGAAGAAAGCTCTGTAAAGATAACTCCTAATGCGTATGCACCTGCATCTGGATAACCTAAACTTCTTTCACCAACTGTACCAGCGCGGCCCATTCGAGCAACGATTTCTTTTGTATATTCTGCTCCTTGAACCGCTGCTACTGCTCCTTTTTCAAAAGCAGTCTTAATGTCTACTCCATCTACAGCACTTTCTGTCCAAGAATTTACACAAGGTGCAAATGCATCCACAAGCGTTTTATCACCGATTTCTGCTCCTCTGCCAAAAGATCGTTCACCGATGGACTGTATACCGCTTAGTGAAGCTTGTAACATTTCAGCAAAATCTTTCACTGTTAACTCTTGTTTTCCTTCTACAGCCTTACCTGCCGCTCGGAAAGCCCCGCCCCAAATCGGACCAGAAGCTCCGCCGCAATGTTCCATAATAATCATAGAACATGCATCTAGAAATGTTCCTATATTTAAATGTTCTTGATTTAAAATTGAATTCCATTCTCGTTTTAATTGTTTGAACCCTTTCGCAACACTCATTCCAAAATCGCCATCTCCTGCATGAGTATCTAATTCACAGAAAGGTACTTCATTTTTAATAATAACCTCGCTCATTTTATCTACGAGATAAATCATGTTATTTAATGTGATAACTTCATTCTTGACGATTGCATGCTCTTCCGCTGTTTCCTTCTCAAAGTAAACTGTTTTTTCTTCTTCGTGATCTTCAATATCAATGTACTCTACATTCTTAATTGGTCCGTCTACTTTAAATGCAGGTGTATGGCACTCTTTCGATAACAATGTTTTCAGTTCATCATCGAGTTTCATTACTGTTAAAGAAATTCCAGCCATATCAATACTCGTCATGTAATTCCCGACAAACGTTCTGTTTACTCGTATCTTTCTTTTACTTAATTCCCTAATAACCGCGTTGTTATATAAGTAAAGCTCTTGAAGTGGTGTACCACCAAAGCCATTTACTAGAACAGCAATTTCATCATTTCCATCTAACGCTAAATCCTTTACGAGGTCATTTGTCATGCGTAAAGCCAATTCATCAGCAGTTGCAATTTTTTCTCGTTTTCTTCCTGGTTCACCGTGAATACCAACGCCATATTCCATTTCGTCTTCACTAAGTTTAAAAGTAGGTGAGCCGCTAGCAGGAACTGTGCAAGAAGTAAGCGCTAGACCAATTGTTCGGACATTTGCGGCTGCTTTTTCCGCTACTGCTTTCACTTGAAGTAAATCCATACCCTCTTCTGCTGCTGCACCAGCTATTTTATGTACAAGCACAACTCCTGCAACGCCACGGCGCCCTACTGTATAAAGGCTGTCTTCTACTGCTATATCATCATCTACGCGAACGTATTCGACTGTAATACCATCCTCACTAGCTAAATGAGCTCCATTTTTAAAGTTCATAATATCTCCACTGTAGTTTTTAATAATGAGCAGTGTCCCCTTTTTACTAGCTGTTGCTTTAATTGCTTGGTATACCTGGATTTGCGAAGGAGAAGCAAACACATCTCCACATACGGCAGCATCGAGCATCCCTTTTCCTACTAAGCCCGCATGCGCCGGTTCATGTCCACTACCGCCACCGCTAATTAAAGTTACCTTATTTTCGTTCATTTCTTTTTTCTTAATTACTTTATACTTTTTTAAAAACTCTAGTTCCGGATGTGCCATTACCATTCCATTACACATCTCCATAACAAGTGTTTCAGGTTTATTGATAATTTTTTTCATTTATTACTCCTCCTTAATTTATCCTATTATGTTCTTAAACTTTGTATCTTACATTCTTCTTAAACTTATTCGTATATACACTTTCTTTACTCATAGATGATTGCTACCACGGTACATTCCTTCTAAATTATGATATATTTGAAAGCGTACGATTACTAACTATAGTAAGTTGAAAGCGCTTTATAGTAAACGGACAAATTTCACAATTTGTCTAAAGACACCTACTCCATTCATAGATTAGGATGTTAATAGTAAAACGAATACAGTTGTAGGGATGATTCAAATGACTTCTTCTATCATTTCAAAAAAAATTATAGCCAATTCGCTAAAGCAACTAATGGAAACAGAACCATTTCATAAAATATCCGTAAGTGATATTATGGTGAATTGCCAAATGCGCAGACAAACTTTTTATTATCACTTTAAAGATAAATTCGAATTGTTAAGTTGGATTTATAAAGAAGAAACGAAGGAAAATATTATAGATTTTCTTGATTACGAAAAATGGGAGAATATTTTTGAATTATTATTTGATTATTTTTACCAAAACCAACAATTCTACCGAAACGCACTAAAAGTAATCGAGCAAAATTCATTTAATTACTATCTATTTGAACACACGAAAAATTTATATATCAAAATTATCGATGAATTATTAATTGGCTATGATGTATCTATTTCTGAAATAGAAAAAGCGACATTAGCTTCATTTTATAGTCATGGATTTGTTGGAACAGTGAAAGATTGGATTGAAAACCATTGTGCTGTAGATCCATCTATCATGTCTTCTATGATGAGAAATATGATAAACAATCAATTTGTACTGTTGCTTGGGCAATCAGCAATCAAACAATAAGGTGATAAACAATGAAAAAAATTATAAATGACGTTCAAAACATTGTTAATGATATGTTACATGGTTTTTATTTTGAACATAGCGATAGCATATGTTATGACGTAAAAAATAAGACTATTTACACAAAAAATCTTGATACAATGCCGCAAAATGTTGTGATTATAAGCGGTGGTGGTAGTGGTCATGAACCAGCTGATATAGGCTATATAGGAAAAGGAATGCTTTCCGCAGCAGTCAACGGAGAAATCTTCACCCCTCCTACACATGAACAAATATTAGCAGCAATTCGGTCTGTTCCTAAAGACAAAAGTATCCTACTCATTATTAAAAACTTTAAAGCAGATGTAGAAAGCTTTTTAACCGCTGAAGCTTTGGCAAAAGAAGAAGGACGGCTTATTAATCATATCATTGTAAATGATGATGCCTCCATTGAAGATGATGCTTCTTTTAATAAAAGAAGACGCGGAGTTGCTGGAACAATTTTCGTTCATAAAATACTCGGAGCAGCAGCTTTTGAAAACTATTCACTACAACAACTGACAGAACTGGGTCGCTCAGTCGTTCGTAATCTACACACATTAGGAGTTTCCCTCTCCCCGGCAAATAATCCTACCAAAGACAACGTTTCTTTTACTTTGCAGGACAATGAAGTCTTTTATGGAGTTGGCATTCATGGAGAAAAAGGGTATCGTAAAGAAAAATTATCTTCTTCTGAAAAACTAGCAATCGAACTAATAAACAAACTTAAAAGTATTTACCGCTGGAAACGAGGAGATAAGTTTGCGATTTTAATTAACGGTTTAGGTGCTACTCCGTTAATGGAACAGTATATTTTCGCAAATGATATTCGCCGTTTATGCGAACTTGAAGGGTTAAATATTAGGTTTGTAAAAGTCGGAACTCATCTAACCTCTTTAAATATGCAAGGGGTGTCATTAAGTTTACTGAAACTAGAAGATCCTCTTTGGGAAAAATGGTTAAAAACAAGCGTTGAAGTGGCTAGTTGGTAGTTAAGATTGATTTCACATGTGGAATCATATTAAGAAAAAGGCTAGATAAAGTGAAACAATTACTACTTTATCTAGCCTTTTTAGTGTTTAAATATTTCTGGCCTATACAATATAGAATAACCGACATACTTATTCATAAAAGGCATTTACATTATTGTAACTTATGTGCTGATTGATTCCTTTTTCTAGAAAAGATATTTTGTATTATACTTGTTAGGGAATCTAGGAATAATAACATCCCAAGAAATATCGTTAATACATTAAATTCTGTTGTTTTATAAGGCGTGAACCATTCCGTAAAGAATTTCCAATTATAAAGGCGATCTAACATTCCGCTTTCTTTGAAATTCGGAACCCATGACATCGTATCTAAAATAACAAAAATAAGTTGCAATACAAGGAATGCCCCGATAGTTTTCATCCAATTTGGTATTCGAACAGGTCGTCCTTTTTGTCTTGTCATGTAACCAATCCTTCCTTTAGAATTTACCATTAAAAGGCTTTGTTTTTATAAATATGAATCGACAACATCCAAGAACATACATATAGACTAATAATCGAAAATATAATTAATAAATAAACATTAATATTTTGTATTGATAATAGCATTCGGAAACTCCCTCTAATTATATCGAGAAAATTTGGAACCAAAGTATTAATCAACACCAAAAAAATAGCACCTAAAACCAGTAAACCTCTGAACAAATATTTGGTTTTGAACTGATAAGAAAATGGAAACATAAATGAAGTAGATATCATCACAAGGCTTACTATAAACATAATATCTTTCCATACTATTAATTCCCTATGAATTATTAAATTTCCAATGAAAATTGTAAGTACAACAATTGAAGTAACAATAAGTGTTCCAATGTACTTTGAACTAACAATTTCCCTACGTGTATAAGGCAGTGCATTTAACAGGGTATTTATGGAAGGCTTTTCATCCATTGAAAAAATGGTCATAACCATTGTAATACTAAATAGAAATCCTGACCAAATATGTGATGATGATCCACCTAGAGCTACATAAACACATAAAACTGGTAATAATATCATTAACGTTTTCGTTTGTAAAAATATATCTTTTCTTATTAAGTTAAACACCCTGCTCAGCTCCTCTCTTTGTATAAAACATTAACTCTTCAATCGTTGGTTTTTCAACTAAAACTAAATCACCAAAAACATCTTCTATTCGTTTTTTATTAGATGTTAATGCCTCAAAGCCAGCCTCAGATTTTCGAATGGAAATAAACTCTTGTTCTGTATCCCGATCTAATAACTCCATTCTTCCTTTTACAATGGCATACTCTTCTTCAATCTGATAAGATTTTTTTGTGAAAATATGCTCACCGTTATGAATAAAGGTAATATAATCTGCAATACGTTCTAAATCTGTTGTAATATGTGTTGAGAAAAAGATCGTTTTCTCTCCATCTTGCATTATATTATGTAGTATATCTAACAATTCCCTACGAAATATTGGATCTAATCCTGATGTAGGCTCATCCATAATAATTAGCTCTGCATGATGTGATAAGGCCATTGTTAAAGAAGCTTTCATCATCATTCCTTTAGAAAATGACTGTATCTTTTTATTTAACGGTAGCTCAAACTTTTTAATATAATGATTGAACAGATTCTCATCCCAATTCGTATAAGAAGGTTTTATAATCTTCTTCATTTCCGCAAGTGTTAAATGTTCATAAAACATATTTTCATCAAATACGAAACCAATTCGTTGCTTAATCTCTTTTTCATGTTCATTATAATTTTTCCCGAATATCGAAATAGATCCGCTATCAGGTTGCAACAAGTTCATAATAAGTTTAATAGTGGTAGATTTTCCAACACCATTACCACCGATAAACCCAGTTATATAACCTTTTTTAACAGTCATAGAAATATCTTGTAGGTCAAAATTACCAAATGATTTATAAACATTTTTCAATTCAATAACATTTTCCACTATTCTTCCTCCCTGTATAACAGTTTTAGCAGAGCCTGTAATTCTGTAAGTGAGATTCCAATTTCTTTACTATTCTGAATTGCCATCAACAATTGTTCTTCAATAACTTTCATTTTTCTTTCTTTAATCATCTCATTATCTTGCTCCGATACAAAGGAACCTTTTCCAACAACCGAATATATGAATCCGTTCTTCTCAAGTTCCTCATAGGCACGTTTAGTTGTAATAACGCTTATATTCAAATCCTTTGCTAACTGCCGCATTGAAGGTAGGGGTTGCCCCGCATGTAATTCATTGATCAGAATATGTTTTTTAATTTGAGTATAAATTTGCTCATAAATAGGTTCCTTCGAATGATTCGAAATTATAATTTGCATGCAAATACCTCTTTCGGAGAATATTGTATATATACTATATGTACAATATATACTATCAAATATTGTAAATCAATACGAAATTTAAGGAATATTTCCACATCAAAAACCTAGCAGTAAATGAAATTCAAGAGATATTTTTCCAGAATAGCAAAATCGACATAAATGTAGGAATCACTTTTAGTTTCATACAATTCTTTAATAGCCTATTTCAACAAACATTTTAAAAAGAAAAATACATCACTAATGAATTAATGATGTATTTTTCTTTTTAAACATAACTTGTAATTTTATAAAAATTTTATTTTAAAAGTTACTTTCTATCTGTGTACTAAATAAAACTAACTCCTATTCTGTCAAACTCGTTACCTTCTCCGCCACACCGCGGTAAAAACTAGTAATATCAGAAAATCCTAATGCATCTGAAACGCTTAATCCTACAACATCAAGGTGATCCCAGTTATGCTTCGTTTCAATATGATTCCATTTTCCAATTTGCGGTACGCCGCTATAAGTGATAACTTCCCCTGTGGTTGGCCCAAGCATAGAGCTTGTGTTGACAACTCCATCATTTTGCCACCAAGAAGAATCAATGTGTTGTTGATTTTCGTTATAACTTGTGTAAGATCCTAAAAATAAAGCATTTGTTAATAGCGCTTTATTCATTGTAATGTGCGGGTAGTGGAAACCTGTTATTGCACCCGGCTCTGTCGCATGTGCACCGTATGAGAAATAGTATACATCCGGCTGCGTCTTCACCCACGCATTTAATTCCTTTGCACCACCTGTACTTAAATCCCATTGGCTAATATCTTTTGTCCCTTTCCAAAGTGGACTATTTAACATACGTTCCGAATACGTATAAAAGGATTCTCCCGGCTGTTTTTTCAATCCCCACTGATCTAATTTAAAATCGTATACAGATAAGCTATTATTTTCTCCCATACTTGCGATATTAACAAGTAGCTCATTAATAGACGGAAACAATAAGCTTGCATCCGCTAATGTTGTCCCATTATGTGGTGTTGCTAAAGTTGTTACACTATGGACATATGATTTTCCACCTTCAAATAAAGGAGAAAGTTGCTCACTCTGTTGCTTTGCATATGCTCTTTCTTCTTCACTTCCCTCTTTTAATAGTTGCGTAAGTGTACGTATTGTTTGGCCCCCCATACTATGTCCCACTAAATGTACTTTATTTTCTTCACTCCAGTTTGAAGTGAAACCTGTATAAGTTCTCCCATATCTAGCATGTCCATGTTTTGCAGCATGTGCTGCCCCATAATCGACAGTTCCGCCGTTAATTTGCGCATAAAGTTCACACGCACGATCCCAGTTACTTGACACAGGACCAACAGCGGCTGTGTGTACATCATATCCATCCCTCTTTAATTTCTCTTGTATATCATGGACTCCACCCCAATACTTCAGTCCAAGCATTTCATCTCTTCCCCAACCAACGAAACCATGGACAAGAATAATTGGATTATCATTCCCTTGTAGCTCTTCTGCTTTTACTGTTGGTGAAATCATCATAATTGGCAATACAAAAATAAAACATAATACTCCCCACAATAATCTCCTCATCTTACATCCCCTTCTCCACTTTTTTATAAAGCGCTTTCATTCATAACTCCTTTTATGTAATAGAAAAAAGATCCGCAAAGAATTACCTATACGCTATGCATAGGCCATACAATGTGGATCTCCAATTCTCTATCACAAAATTAACTTAATGATAATGTAAACTATCACAACAGAACTATCAATACATTCTAAACTTTCTCAATAGTAAAAAGAGACACAAAAACAACATTTTCTGTCTCTTTTTACTATTATTTTGCGGTTTTAATTTTTCGTATCATAAAAATTATAAAGCTAATTAATATAACGACGTATAAAACCTCCCAAATAATCCTGACATATGTATACGCTAACGTAGTCATTTTGAACAAGCAATCAACTAATAAGAAACCAAAATACCCTGACAAACACATCCATAGTGTACTTTTCCGCTGCTTAAACATAAAAATCGCTAAAACAATTAAAAACATTCCAGCTCGCCAATAAAGTGAAACTTCACTCAGTGGGGATTTTCTTCAGCCCCACTGAGTGTCAGCCCGACCAATCGGGCTTTTACGGACTGTTAATCTCCCATCTAAACTTCTTCGCTTTTTCTCAAGTTTTGAGGTGGGAGTCTTACAGCCCGTTAATGCGGTATAAAATTCATCAAATATCCACATTTCCAATTCCCTACCTTCTCGTTTCACATGTATACACAAGTAGACAATTGTTTATTGTAATACATAATGAATCAAAAGAAAGGTGGTTTCTTAATCCACCTAAAATCCGACTATTGTTTCGTGTAGATTATAAAAGTCCCTAATCCTAAGAAAGACGATTTCTTTTCTTATTATGTAATTGTTTTTTTAAAATATAACCTCAAATGAAAAGAAATACTTTTCTTACCATGTAACAGAAATAAGCGCTTAGGGAATAGTAAAAATTGTGACTAGAGAGTTAACAATTACTTAGCAAGGAGTGAATACCCAAACATATGGATCGAAATGCGAAGATGGGACTATGGGCTCTTTCCACCGTTCCTTTAGTGATGACACTTGGAAACTCAATGTTAATTCCAGTCCTCCCATTAATTGAAAAGAAATTAAATATTACTGATTTTCAAGTCTCTCTCATCATTACAGTCTATTCTGTAGTCGCGATTATATTAATCCCGATAGCTGGATATTTATCAGATAAATGGGGAAGGAAAAAAGTTATTATCCCTAGCTTATTTATAGCCGCAATTGGCGGGGCCATAACAGGATGGGTATCATGGAAAGTAGACGATCCTTACATATGGATTTTAATTGGCCGGATCATTCAAGGGATTGGATCTGCTGGTGCGATGCCAGTTGTCATCCCGTGCGTCGGTGACATGTTTCAAGATGAAAAAGAAGTAAGTTGTGGGCTTGGATTAGTTGAAACATCCAATACATTAGGGAAAGTAATAAGCCCTATTTTAGGATCTTTTCTTGCTTCTTTCATATGGTTTCTTCCTTTTTGGTTCATTCCTATTTTATGTCTTATATCCATTATTTTCATTTTATTTTTTGTCAAACCACCAAAACAAGAAACAAAAGCACCACCGCTTCGTATCTTTCTTCAGAACATAAAATCGATTTTACATGAAAAAGGACGCTGGCTTTTTCCTATCTTTATACTTGGTGGCATTATTATGTTTGTTTTATTCGGTACACTTTTTTACTTGTCCTCTATATTAGAAAAACGGTATCACTTAGATGGCATTTGGAAAGGTGTTGTACTAGCAATCCCACTCGCTTCGCTCTCTCTAACTTCCTATATAACAGGGAAGAAAATTGGGGATGCAAAGGTTGTTATGAAATGGTGTATATGTGGTGGTTTTCTCTTACTAGGAAGCACATTAGTCGTCCCCATTTTCTTCAAAAGTATTTACGTTATTATCATCAGTCTTGTGATTGGTGGAATTGGAATTGGTCTGGCACTTCCTAGTTTAGATGCTTTAGTAACAGAAGGCGTTGAGAAAGAACAGCGCGGATCAATTACGTCTCTTTATAGCTCCATGCGGTTTGTTGGAGTTGCAGCAGGACCTCCGTTGTTTGCGGTATTAATGAAAGGACCTGATAATTATATCTTTTACCTTTCGATTGCTTGTTCACTTATTGGAGCTATATTAGCGTTTATCTTTATTAAACCTGAGACCGATAACGAAAAACCTAAAGAAGCACATTGATTATTAACTTTTTCATTACAAGAAAAGTCTCCTTATTTTATGCTATAGGGAAACTTTTCTTGTTTTAAATACTAGATTACATCGTTTTTGTATTTTGCTTTCTTTTCTGAAATGGAAGCAACGTTAAATACCTCCATAATGCTTCTAGTGGTCCTGACTTGAATCGTCTTCTCCATAGATTTGCAAATATCATGAGGAGCACTGAAATGACTATCCAGCATATAATCGTTCCAATAGATTCCACTTTACCGCTTAGTCCAAAGCCCCATCCGTAAAAAATAATAGATGCTAAAATATTTTGCAACACATAACAGCTAAGTGCCATTTTCCCGATCTCTTCTAGTCTCATCGTTAACCATTTTAAAGACCCTTTTTCTACAAGCTTAATAATAATCACCATATAAGCTAATGTAAGAAATGGTGCAAAAAAATAACGAACCATCACTTGTATCCCTACATTTGGTACAAATGATAATAAATTTAAAGGTAAACCGATAAGTAAACCCAACTTTAGTAACTTTTTCCGAACCCTTTTTCCTCGTTCATCACCAGTAAAAACACCAGATCTCATTAATAATACACCAAATAAAAATAAACAAATATTCATCGGAATAATACTAATTGCTTCCGCTCTTAATGCCCAAAAATCTTGATACCGATACATAATTTGATCAAACCAAGAACCGTTCATATATATTTTCGCTATATGTTGCTGATTATACATTACAAACTCATCTGTGGTGAACATGAGGACACCACTCAAAAGTGAAAAAAACAATATATGAATCGTACCAAAAATCCATAAACATATTTTTATAACACGCGTACCTGCTTTTACAATAAACGCGACAATAATCGCTGTTATTGCATAACTCATGAGAACATCAAATTCCATGACAAGAAAGTAATGCAAAAGCCCATCTATAAATAATAAGATAGACGACCATATGTAAATCCCAGGCCACTTCTGTTCCTTTTGTAATGATTTTTGATATTTAATTTCTAAACCAATTCCAAACATGATGGTTAACATTCCTAATAATTTACCGTTCACAAAAAATAGCCATACTTGAGACAAGAACGCATTTAATGATGAAAATAAATGTTCAGATGTAAAAATTAACGTAGGGTTTCCATTTGAAGCAAACACCCAAATATTCGTACCAAGTGTTCCTAAGATGGCAAAACCACGCAAAACGTCTAAAGAACGTATCCTCACAACTTGTATACCTCCTTCAATTACACAAAAGTGCTTCCTATAGTATGTATGGTATTTATCATTGTACTATGCCGATTTTTCTGCACCTTAGGATTATGCACCTCTGATTAAATAAGCGAATCGATGGGAGCAAAACACACTGTATATCAACAACTCCTTATTATGTGTTCAAGTTCACTTTCCAACTTTGTGTTATGATAATAGTTAAAAAGGAGCGAATTTGATGTACGAGCTTAAAACAACAGAAAATGATAATAGTGTCATCGAGTTTATTGAAACCGTTGATAGTGTAAAGAAACGAGAAGATGCATATCAACTATTAGATATTTTCACTGAAACAACAGGTTATCCAGCAAAAATGTGGGGGCCTAGCATTATCGGGTTTGGCAGTTACCATTATACATACGCATCTGGTCATGAAGGCGACGCACCACTCGTAGGGTTTTCACCTCGTAAAGCTAAAATCAGTTTATATTTTGCTCCTGATGATCCTCAGCGAGAAAAACTATTAAAAACTTTCGGAAAACATACATCTGGAAAAGCATGTATCTACATCAATAAAATTGCAGATATTGACGTTGATGTTTTAAAAGAATTAATTAACCAGTCTGTGAGCTTCTTACAAGGAAAATATTCAAATAATTAGTATGTATAACAAGAAAATATGAAAAAACAGGTAGTTTGAGCCCCTCTCAAACTACCTGTTTTTATTGTTAATATGTAACTTCTGCTTTAGTAGATAAAGAAAACACAAACTGTCTACCAACTGGCCCCATTCGTCGGTGTCCCGTATCTTGAAACCCTGCTTTTTTATACGCTCGCTGCGCTGCAATATTTTTCTCATTCACAACTAACAATACTTCATCTTTCCCTGGAAAGTTCATGTGAATAAAACGATGTAATTGTAGTAAAGCTCCCACCGCATAGCCATTTCCTTGTTCATCATGATTAATAGAAAAGGCGATTAATGCTAATGCATTTTTATTACCCGTATAATCCTTTACTTGTTCTCCTGTTAATAATGCAAATATACCAACTGGCTTTTCGTTGGATACAATGACAATGGGTGTACACTCTTTTTCTTCCGCTGCTCTTTTTATAATTTCAGCTGGAGTTGCGGTGAATTTCTGTTGTTCTTCTGGTAAATAAAATGTGTGTAACGTTTCCTCGTATTTTGGATGATAAAAATCTAATGTCACTTTCTCTGTTTGTTTTGTCATTTTCCGACTCTCCCCTCTATATGATTATAAATTATTTACAGAAGAAACAGAATATTGAACTCAAAAGAAAATCCTCCTACGCTTTATTCCTGAAAGCATAGGAGGATTTCTTAACGATCCATATGATGATTTGATTGCTCTTCTTGTTGTTTCTTTAGTTCCTTTTCATCCTGCTCTGGAACCTGCTTATCATTTTCTTTCACCGGTTCTTTATCGTTATTCTCTAATAGCTCATTTGGAACTTGTGGCATCACTCGTCCAACAATCGCAGCAAGTTCATCTAAAACACCTTCGCCGCCATCGCCTTCACGAATTTGTTTTCCCATTTCTTTTAGGCGCTCAAATGTATCAATGTCTGCAACAACAACTGCATTTACACCTCTTGGATCATGCTTTAAACTTTCAGCAACAGAATACTTAATTGATTCTACGCGTGAACGATCAAGCTTTGCACCCACATCAATACCAACAACTGCATAATCACCAACAACAACAGCTGTCGCATCTTTTACCCCTGGTATACTAGCAGCTAAATTCGCTAAATGCTGCCCTACTTCTTCATCTGATTTATTATTTTCTTTCTTATATGTGACATTTTTTGTTTGCACCATATCGTTTCTGTTCTTTTCATTTGCATTTTCTTTTTCACTCGTCCAGCAACCTACTAAAAAAAAGCAAACGCCTAACACACATAGTAAAAGTCTCAAAGTTTTCACCTCACATTCTTACGTTTAATCATACATTTGTTCAACAGTACGTAATTTTTTCACTTGCTCTTCTGTACCATCATCTGCATTAATGAAAATTTGATACGTATCGTTTCCTAACGTTCCAATAAATTCGTAACACAATACTTCTTTATGAAGATCATTTACAATAATCGCTTGATGCTCTTCCATTACTTTTACACTTGGATTAATTTTTTGACGTGCTTGTTCAGCAGATAACTGTGCTGCTGGAATCGTATATTTTTCAGAAGCTGATAAGTAATCTCTTGCAGAAAATCCAACAATGGATCCATCATCTAAAGCAATTTTCATTTGAATGGCTTTTGGGTAAATACGAACACCATCTTGATTCACAACATACGTAAAGACACCAACGTTATCATACTGTGCACTATCAAATAGCTCCATGTTCGTAAACTTATGGTCTTTTAAAAAAGTGAGTCCTTTTTCTCCGGCCTCATTTAAACTAATTTTTGGCGTGTTAATTTCCCTATTATCCATCACCCAAATTGGATACCCACCTTTCACAGTAATATCCATATACGCTTCATTATTTGTTTGTGGACCTTTAATTGTTAAGCTATAAAATGCTTCCGTTGCACCTTTCCCACTTTTTTTGACTGTGATTTCTTCTCCACCCTTTAAGCTTAAAAATCTTTTTGCTATTTTCTTTGCTTCTTCTTCGGAAATTGTCTTTCCCTTTATTTGATATTCACCACGTTTTGCTTTCTGCAAACTTGTAAAGGTTGGTCCAAAGTCATTTTCTGAATAAGACTTAGCATTTTTTTCAACTGTTTTAAATCCATCAATAATTGTGTTATCTGCCGGGTTACGATCCGCTGCAAGCGCCAGTTCTACATCCATCCAGCGCAAATTGTTTTTTAAGGCAAGATGTTGTACTTTCCGAAGTTCATCTTGAATATTTGCTGAATCTTTATAAAGCTTTTGCAGCGTTTCATATTCTTCATCGTTTAACGGTTCCTTCTCTAAGTCGCGCACTGCAGTCCGGTAACTAAAATCACCAATTTGTGATAAAAACTCTTCCGTCTTGTTAAAAGGTAATAATGTTAATGGCAACTGTGCAACATCTGAACGCGCTTCTGAAGTAATCCGCCACACATCCGCAAGTGCTGGTGATAACGATGTACGAGAATTCATCGCAAGCGTTGTTCCAATTTCGTCATGCAGTAAATCCATCTCATACGCTAAATTATGAAACGCTCGCTGATAATCGTTTTCTGCATGAATTAATACCGCATTCTTTTCTTGATGTTCTTTATACCCCCAGTATCCAACTCCAACTACACCAATTGTTAAAAAGACAATAAGTAATCCTCTTAACATACAATCACCTCCGTTCTATTTACAGAAAATATGTTTACCGATTTTTTTAATTTGTGGACGACTCCAAATCCAACCGCTTGTTGCGGTATCTGGATTGAAGTAATATAAAGCTTCTCCGGTTGGATCCCAGCCGTTCAGTGCATCTATTACCGCTTTTTTCGCTGTTTCATTTGGCGTTAAATAAATTTGTCCATCTGCTACTGCCGTAAATGCGCGCGGTTCAAAAATGACCCCTGAAACAGTATTCGGAAACGATGCACTTGCGACGCGATTAATAATAACCGCAGCGACTGCAACTTGTCCGATATACGGTTCACCACGTGCTTCACCATATACCGCATTCGCCATGAGTTGTATATCATTTTGTGAATATCCATTTGGAACATTTGTCCCTGTACTTGTTGATGGCTTACTTCCACTTCCTTTATTCCCTTCATTTTTATTTGTATTCCCTGTATTTGTACCACCTTTATTTGCTGTAGACTTTTCATACTTTGTTGCTTTTACAAGCTTTTGCTTCGTCTTCCCCCCAGCTAATCCATCAACTGGAAGACCAAATTGTTCCTGGAAATTTCGAAGTGCCCAGTATGTACCCCAGCCAAATACACCGTCAACTTTCCCGTTGTAATATCCGATGTATTTTAACCGCGATTGTAGTTCAATTACATCTTCACCGACGGCTCCGCGCTGGATCACTTGATTTGTAAATGCGTAAACTGCTGAATCATACATACCACCTCCAAACAAAGTCGCCATCATCAATAACAATATAAGTGGCACTTTGAAAAGAATATTTCGACGCATGTAATAACCTCCTTCATACGTAACAATGATTTTACGGTTATTTTTTGTAAAGAATGTTTTTTTATGTAAAGAAGACAAAAAAATACAAACTGATAATAGGGGAGGATTGCGCACAATAAAAAGAAACAAAGTGAAAAAGGAGTTTTATTTATGAAGCGTCTTCTCGCAAGTTTCATACTTATCATGACACTTGTCACAATATATTTTAGTTTCTCTGCACACGCTCAGCCCCCTTATGCAAAGTGGGGAAAAATTGCAGTGCAAAAAACAAAGGAAAAATATCCAAAAGCTCAAATTATTGATTATCTTCATATTGGAAGAAAGCCAAAAACGATTCGTATTTCTGTTGAGAAATTTAAGCTATGGTTAAAAGAAGGTGAAAAAGAATTTGGTGTATTTGTTGATGTAGAATTTGAAACGAAAACAGAGCAGTTTTTAAAAATTTCATTTCAAGAAACAGATCGGTAAACATAAAAAATCCCTCCTATCTAGCAAGAGGGATTTTTTATGAAAGCTCTTTTATATATTTTAAAAATGCTTTTAACGGCACTAATCCACGCTTCGGCATATGGCTGCTTATAACTGCAGTCAGTTCTAATTGCGGAATAATAATAATATATTGTCCGCCATAGCCCATCGCAAAATATGTATGATACGGCATATCATCTACTTTTGGATCAAGTACCCACCAATGATAGCCATATGATGCAATATGATCATATGTTTTAAACCTTCCAATAGTCGACTCCTGCATCCAATCTTCCGAAATCAGTTCTTCTCCATTTAGTCGGCCATTTTGTAAACAAAGGACCCCGATTTTCAGTAAATCTTCCGCCTTCATCTTCATACCAAATCCACCAACAAACACGCCTTGTGGATCTTGCTGCCATTCATACTCTTCAATTTGTAATGGCTCAAATAAATATTTCTTCGCAAACATTTCTGTTGTCATTCCAGTTGCTTTCTGCAAAATATAACTCAGCAAATGAGACGAGCCAGAATTGTAATTCATCTTCAGTCCTTGTTCTTCGGAAACTGGTGTTTGCAAAATATAATCAATCCAGTTGTCAGAATGAGCAAAGTCATTTGGAAAAATAGCTCCCTTTCCAAACTCATGCCACTCCTCACCCGTTGTCATTGTTAATAAATGATACAGTGTAATACCTTCCTTTTCCTTCGGTACATTTGGAATCCACTTTATAATTGGTGTGTGTACATCACATAAAAAACCTTTCTCAAGTGCAATCCCGATTAAAATAGCAACAATACTTTTTGTAATGGAATTAATTTTATGTAATTGTTCTTTATATGCTTCTTCCTTATAATACGTCACCTTCCGTTCACCATGCTGATGAACAAGAAAAGCGTGTACATTCTTTTCTTTAAACATACTTTCTAATGCTTGAAAATCCAAAAGGCGTTCCTCCAAATCCAAACTTTTCCTTACGGTTGTTCATTATAGCATGAAATCATTTTAGAAATGAAGGGCCCTATAATTTCTCTTATAGCTTTACTGGTTTTCCATATTGTGTAGCGAATAACAGAAACTATAATTCATCATAACAAATTCATTTATAAGTAGTTACTTATTTAATAAGTATGTAATAAAGTGAAACTTCAATCAGATATAATATTAATATTTTCATTTGAACATAAATATTTCTTTAATTCAATTTATATGACTGTGTGCAATAGGTGTGTTAAAGTACAAAAAATATTTTAGGGATTTATGGATCTTAGGTGGAGGGAAGATAGTAAATTAAAGGGTTATTTTTGAAATTTTTGTGAACAAACAGCCTATAATACAGCATATTAATTGCTGGAAACGAATTTATATGATATATAATATATTGCGATTACAACAAAACCATATTGTTTTGTTATGTAATCTTGTTTTTGTTAACTTACAAAAAATATTATAAATAGAAGAAAATGGGTTTGTTACAATTTTGTATACATTTTCTTATTATATATGTTTTGATATGATCGTTAACTTATACATGATTTTAAAATTTAGATAGGTGGTATAAATACATTGGCAACTACAAAAGCATATAGAGTATTACTGTATTACATGTACACTACAATTGAAAATCCTGAAGAATTTGCTGCACAGCATTTAGAATTTTGTAATTCACTTGAATTAAAAGGAAGAATTCTTGTAGCAACAGAAGGAATTAACGGAACTGCTTCAGGTACTGTTGAACAAACGGAAAAATATATGGAAGCAATGCAAAACGATCCTCGTTTTGCTGGAATCGTTTTTAAAGTGGATGAAGCAGATGAGCATGCATTCAAAAAAATGCACGTGCGTCCTCGTTCAGAGCTAGTTACACTTCGCTTAGAAGATGACATTAATCCGAAAGAAACAACGGGAAAATATTTAGAGCCACAAGATTTCTATGAGGCAATGCAACAAGAAGATACAGTTATTATTGATGCACGAAATGACTATGAGTTTGATTTAGGACACTTTAGAGGTGCGATTAAACCAGATATTAAATCATTCCGTGAATTACCAGATTGGATTAGAGGGAATAAAGAAATTCTTGAAGGTAAAAAGATTTTAACGTATTGTACAGGTGGAATTCGTTGTGAGAAATTTTCTGGCTGGTTAGTTCGAGAAGGTTTTGAAGATGTAGGTCAGCTTCATGGCGGGATTGTAACTTACGGAAAAGATCCAGAAGTACAAGGCGATCTTTGGGATGGTCAATGTTACGTATTCGATGAGCGTATCGCTGTTCCAGTAAACCAAAAAGAACATGTTATCGTTGGGAAAGATCACTTTACAAATGAACCTTGCGAGCGCTATGTAAATTGTGCAAATCCAGAATGTAACAAGCAAATTTTATGTTCTGAAGAAAATGAAGCGAAATATTTACGAGCATGTTCACATGAATGTCGTGTACACCCACGTAATCGTTATGTGAAAGAACATGAATTAACAGAAGAGCAAGTAACTACTGCATTAGAAAAAATTGAAGCGAAAAAGCAAGTAGAATTAGCGTAATATGAGCGGAATGAAAAAACAGATGGTATCACTCATGATGTCATCTGTTTTTTCATTCCGCTCTTTTAGACGAAGCATTTCTTTTTCATTCGTTTTAGGTCTTCTAGTGTCATTTCATCCTCATCAACTGATGTGATAGGAGAATATGCTTTAATCCATTTATAAACGGTTACTTCTGATACGCCATACTCGCTGCTTAATTCTTTTACAGGTTGTCCTGAACGGTATAATTCAACTACCATTTTCTTAAACTCTTCATTAAATTTCTTGTTTGTCATACGGACACTTCCTCCTTGAAATCCATTGTAAGGACTTAACTAAGTTGTGTCCATATGACTATACTAACTCCAGGGAGTCTTACATCCCGCAAATAGTGGGATAAAAACATAATTAAAATGAAACTCTACTTACTGAGTAGCTTGTTCAACAAATAACATAAGGAGGTTATTGTATGAAAAGATTTAAAAAATTAGCGTTCGCCTTGCTTGTCTTACTCATCAATTTATCACTACTTTCACCAGCAAAAGCTGAGACGGTAACAAATAGTGAAGAGCCAATTACTTTTGTCTTAATTCACGGAGCTTGGGGTGATGCAAGTTACTGGGATAAAACCGCTCAAGAACTCCGAAACATGGGACACACGGTACATACCCCAAATCTTTCAGGACATGGCCAAGATACGAATAAAGCAGTCAAACATGCAGACTATGTGAAGTCAGTTGTTGATTACATTAAAGACAAGAACATTAAAAACTTTGTTCTTGTTGGACACAGCTTTGGTGGCACTGTTATTTCGAAAGTTGCAGAACAAGTACCCGATCGCATTCGTAGACTTGTATTTATGGATGCCTTTGTTGTGAAAAATGGACAAAGTACAGCTGATCAAATTCCAAAAGAAGGCCAAACCCTTTGGAGAAAGCTAGCAAGAGAGTCTAAAAATAAAACTATTCAATTACCATTTCCAATTTGGCGGGAAACCTTTATGAATACAGCTGACTTAACATTGGCAAAAAAGGTATACGCAACAGTTACTCCTGAACCTGCGGGACCACTTTTTGAAAGGCTAGATCTTACAAAATTTTATCAACTTAAAATTCCAAAAAGTTATTTCTACTTAACAGAAGATATTGCTGTTCCGCAAGGTGAAGAATATAGCTGGCATCCTCATATGTCTAGTAGACTTGGACTATTCCGCTTAATCACAGCAAAAGGAGACCACATGACACCATTTCATGTAAAACCAAAAATGGTTGCACATAAATTAGTTCAAGCTGGGCGAGATTAACCTTCAAAAAAGATGCCTCATAGTCGAAATTTCGACTATGAGGCACCTTTTATTCATACTATTTTATTCTTACAAGCACAAAAGTACTAAGCGGTGATACTTGCACAGAATCACCTTTTACTTTCATGATACTTTTCGTACCAGCTTCTTCTCCATTAACAAGTAGCTTCCAAACACCCTCTTCTGGTAGTTTCATTTCAATCGATTCATTGTTAGCATTATGAATCACTACAAGTTGTCCACGCTTCTTTCTCCCTTGTTGTACTGTATAAGCTACAGTCTGCTGCGGAGCATCAATGAATTTCACGTTATTTTGTATGTCTTCTTTTGTTGTTAAACGAAGTGCTGGGTACTTTTTACGTAGCTCGATAAGCCCTTTCATATACTCGACTTCATCGTTGTACATCACACGGCGTTTCCAGTCCATTTGATTCACTGAATCGGGCGATCTATAACTATTATGATCCCCTCCCTTTGTTCTCATAAACTCTTGTCCCGCATGAATAAATGGTATGCCTTGAGAAGTTAAAACGATTGAAGACGCTAGCTTGTGCATTTGTTTTCTTGTTATCTCGTCTGCTTCATTATTTGTCAGTAGTAATTTATCCCAAAGCGTGTGATTATCGTGTGCTTCTACGTAAGTAATTACTTGCTCTGGATCATTGTAATTACCGCTATTCATTTCAGCTATAACCCCTGACTGAATTTGTTGTAATTTAGTAACGTTTCCATTCACAAATCCATTATCTTTATCTTCAAATACACTTCCTTTTAAAGAGTCACGAATACTATCATTAAAATGACCTATACCATTCATTTTTAATGCATTTTTTTGATTTGCTTTTTGTTGCGGGTCTAGCGGCGTACCTAAATCCCAGCCTTCTCCAAACACAATAATTGTAGGATCAATTTTATATAATGCTTGACGTACTTCATTCATTGTTTCTACATCATGAATGCCCATTAAATCAAAACGGAAACCGTCTATATTGTATTCTGTTGCCCAGTATGTTACTGAATCTACAATGAATTTTCGCATCATCTTTCGTTCTGATGCTGTATCATTTCCGACACCTGTTCCATTCGCTAACGTTCCATCTTCGTTATAACGGAAGAAGTATCCTGGAACAATCTTATTGAAGTTCGATTCATTCACCGTATAGACGTGGTTATATACAACATCCATAATCATGCGTAAATCATTATCATGTAATGTTTGTATCATTTTCTTCAATTCAAGAATGCGAGTTGTCGGCTCATACGGATTTGTAGAATACGAACCCTCTGGTGCATTATAGTTCTTCGGATCATAACCCCAGTTATATTGCGGCTCATTTAGTTTTGTTTCGTCAACCGTCGCATAGTCATAGATTGGTATAAATTGTACGTGTGTAATCCCTAAATCTTTTATATGATTTAAACCCGTTTTCACACGGTTTGGTCCTGTTGTTCCTGTTTCAGCTACGCCGAGAAACTTCCCTTTATTTTTAATACCGCTATCTGGCGCGATAGATAAATCTCTTACATGTGTTTCATAAATAATCGAATCTTCAGGATTTTTCAGTTTTGGCTTTTTTGCTGTCCATTTTTTTGGATTTGTACGTTTTAAATCAACAACAACCCCTTTATTTCCATTTACAGTAACTGCTCTTACATACGGGTCTACTGCCTCGTTCCATGTGTCGCCTATTTTCACTTTATATGTATAAATTAACCCGTGTTGGTCACCCGTTTTCTCAGCAATCCAAGTTCCCTTTTCGGACTTCTCCATCGTTACTTCAGTTCCTTCTGCCGCATCCCATGTATGATATGTAACCAACTTCACTTCACTAGCAGTTGGTGCCCATACTCGGAATGATGTCTTTCGTTTTGAATAGTTGTTCCCTAAATCTGTTCCCTCATAATAAAACGCGTTATCAAATTCAGGTGTACGAACGACAGCACCGATTTCTGTATTTTCACTCCCGTAAAACTCCTTTGAAACCGTATATGATTTCGTAAAATCTAACGGTTCTTTCGTAATAATACGAACTTTATTCGTTACATCTCCGTCAGCTTTATTATATGGTACAACTTCTGTAATTTCCGTACCTTCCACTGTAATACCCGCGTTTTCATATTCTTTTAATGAAAACGGAATATTCGTCTCAACTGTAATTTCATTTACGTTATCAATAGAGGCTCTTTTAATTTCTGGCTTGTTCTTCACTTTATCACGATCATAGTAAACGCCCTTCATTCCTTGTGATAGCCAAATTTCAGCTGAGCCATCTTTATTAAACTTTGTAATGTATCGCTCTCCGAATTCTTGATATGCCCATTCATTTTCAGCTAAACTTTTTCGAACGATAAAACCAACCTTTTGTATTCCTTCAGCACTTTCTAGTTGTATGTTCGCAACTTTTCCATACTCATCTTCTTCCGTAAAGGAAACAGCTTGTCCTTCTTTTCCCTCAGGCCAAATCCACAAATTCCAATCGTTATAATTACCATCATAACGCGAATAATGAATTTTAAGATTAATATTTTTATAGGATGGTAACTCTTCAGGACCATCTGGTGATGTTGTATATGTATTAGAATCACCTGATTTTACCCATACTTCTCCTTCACCATTCTCAATTTCAATCCATCTATCACCACCGTCTTTTTCCCAACTATCTGTCTTTACAATAAAACCTACTCGGTCTACGCCCTCAGCAATTTCTATTTCAACATATTTCCCAAACTTATCCTCACCTGTAAATGAATACGTTTTTCCCTCTTTTCCTTCAGGCCAAACCCAAACATTCCAATCCTTTTCATTATCCTTTCCAGGTTGATAATGAATCTTTACTTTAACAGTTTCATTCGCAAACGTTTGCATTGAATTTGTCAAAAAAAGTGTAAAAAATAAAATTACACTTAAAAAAATAGATAATGATTTCCTAAGCTTTTTCTTGTCCATACTGATTCCTCCCCTTCATCCCCAAATAGTGAATTCAAAATTATTATACAAGATAACGAAAGCGTTTTCATTATAAAATAAAAAAATTCAAAAAATAAACTGAAACTTTAATCAGTGGGGGCTTCATCTCCCACCTAAACTTCTTCGCCTTTTCTTAAGTTTTAAGGTGGAAGTATTATAGCCCGTTAATGCGGGATAAAACTTTCATTCATAATACTTATTTGCTCAATATAACCTTTTACTATAACTTTCATCAAGTCTTTCTTGAATAGACTCTACACTACTATTAGGAAGCTTCGCATGTTCAAATAATATTTTAGAAGCAAAAGGTAAAGTATCTTTGTTCGCCCAAGTATCCATTTCCCATAGACCAGATCGTTTAAAAGCTTTTGCACAGTGAATGAAACATTCCTCTACTTCTACACCAATACCTAGAAGTGGATTTTTACCTTTCACGGCCATTTTCTCAAGTATTTCATCATTCTTTACAATCGTTGCACGGCCATTAATCCGTAAAGTTTCCCCAAGTCCCGGGATAATAAAAAGTAGGCCTACTTTCGAGTTTGATAAAATATTTCGCAATGAATCCATTCTTTTATTACCGGGCCTTTCTGGTATAACAAGTTGTTTTTTATTTAATACAAGAACAAATCCTGGACGGTCTCCTCGTGGTGAAACATCACAAAATCCATCTTTGTCAGAAGTAGATATCATTAAAAATGGTGATTTTGAAATGAAATCAATGCAATGATGATCTAAATATGTAATCACCTTATTTTCTACTAGTTCACTTGGATAACCAACAATCGAACGTAATTCTTCTTCTGTTTTAATTACATTTTTATGTAGCATACTATTTCCCCCTTTAAACCTATAGAATGAAAAAGCACGTGAAAGGTTTATTCACGTGCCCTTTTATATAAGGTGAAACTTCAATCAGCGGGGGTTTTCTCCATCCCCCACTGATTGTTAGTTGAACGAATCGGGCATTTACGAGCTGTTTATCTTCCACCTAAACTTCTTCGCTCCTCTTAAGTTTTGAGGTGGAAGTCTTACAGCCCATTAATGCGGGATAAATGGCCATTTCTAACATTAATCTATCGAATAGCAACTTTATCTTCTTGTTGCGTATGAGCTTGGTTTTGTTTCCCTAGGCCCAAAACATAAAAACTAATAACAACAAGTACTAAGAAAGCAACTCCAACCATAAGAGAAACTCGTGTATCATCGTTAAACCACATACCGATTAATACCATAATTAAAAAGCCAATTGTTAAATAGTTTGTAAAAGGTGCAAATGGCATTTTAAATGGATGATTGTTCATGTTAGCTCCTTTTGCTTTCCTAAACTGGATTTGACTAATTAAAATAACAAACCATGGAACCATTCCTGGCAGTACACTTGCACTGTATACATGTACAAATAAATTTTCCGGTGCGATATAACTTAAGAACACACCAATTGCTAAACCAATTAGTACACCGATTGTACCAAATAAAGGTACACCGTTACGAGAAACTTTCGCAAAGGATTTTGGCGCTTGTCCGTTCATTCCTAATGTATAAAGCATACGTCCTGCACCGTAAATACCGCTGTTACAGCCAGACATTGCTGCTGTAATAACAACAAAGTTAATTAATCCAGCAGCTGCGGTAATTCCAATTTTCGCAAATGTCGCCACAAACGGACTACCAATAGCGCTTAATTGATCCCAAGGGTAAACGGTTACAATTACAAAAATCGCACCGATATAAAAAATTAAAATACGCCAAATTGTACTTTGAATTGCTCTCGTTAACGTTTTTTTCGGATTTTTTGCTTCGCCAGCTGCAATCCCTATCAATTCAACACCTTGATAGGCTGCAACAACTAGAGATAAAGCAAAGAAGAAGCCTGATAAACCACCTGTAAAGAATCCGCCATTTTCCCAAAGATTCGATAATCCAATTGCATTACCTCCGTTACCAAGTCCAAAGAAAATAAGGCCAAAGCCCGCAATAATCATGAGCACAATCGTCACAATTTTAATCATCGCAAACCAAAATTCAAATTCACCAAATAATTTAACAGAAATAAAGTTTGCTGCACCGAGAATTACCATTGCAATAATACCAGGTATCCAAGTTGGTAAATCTGGGAACCAATATTGCATATAAGCTCCAACAGCTATAATTTCTGCCATTCCAACAATAACCCACTGAAACCAATAACTCCATGCAGTTATATAACCTGCAAGTGGATGGATATATTTATGACCAAATGTAGCAAATGAACCTGTACCTGGCTCTACATACAACATTTCTCCCATTGCACGCATAATTAAAAATATAAAAATCCCTGCGATTGCATAAGCAAGCATAACTGACGGCCCTGTCCATTTAATGGTACTGGCTGAACCCATAAATAAACCAACACCAATTGTACCACCTAGAGCAATCATTTGAATATGACGTGCTTCCAAACCTCTTTTTAGCTCTTTATCTGCCACTTCATTTCCCCCTTTGATACTATAAATAGTAGAATTTCTAAGCAAGATTTCATAGTACAACACCTATGTTTTCTCTAAATAGCGAAGCACACGTCAGTTGTTAATCTTTCTGTAACAGCACTCCTCACTTTCGTTAAAAGATTATAAAATTACTTATTTTATATTAACTGATTTATCAGAAAAATACAATTACTCCACGAATTTCACCCGCTGATAAAGATGCACTTTTATTGTTGAAACAGGACAAAAACGCCTAAATGAACGCTTTTGTCCTGCTTTCTCTTAAAAGGTTAAAACCCTAATTCGGATAGCCAACTTAAAAGCCTTCCTTCCCGTATTTGTACATCCTCTTTTTGTTTCCCATACTTCCCGAAATACTTTTCAGCGATAATTTCTCCATCAACCATAAAAAAGACTCGATCCGCTTTTGCCGCTACTTTTGCATCATGTGTTACTAGCATAATTGTAGTCCCCAATTGATTGATATGAGTTAAAATCTCCATTACTTCATTCGTTGCTGCTGAATTTAATGCACCGGTTGGTTCATCTCCAAAAATCATACTTGGATTGTTTATAAGCGCTCGGCAAATGGAAACCCGTTGTAATTGTCCTCCAGATGCTTCAGTTATATTCCGAGTCGCTAACTCTGCAATATGCATTTTCTTCATTAGCTCACTTGCTTTTTGATTAATCTGTCTTCTGCTTTCTGCTTTTGCCATAAATCCTGGCAAAATAATATTATCTAAGAGAGTTAAATTTTTTAATAGACTGCTTTGCTGAAAGATAAATCCCATCTTATTTAAACGCAAATTCGATAACTTTTCCTCTTGCATAACAGAAATTTCTTCCCCATCAAATATAACGCGTCCTGAAGTGACACTATCCATACCACCAATTGTATATAATAAAGTTGACTTACCGGATCCAGATGGGCCCATCACAGCAATGAATTCTCCTTCTTCTATTTGAAGGTTAATATTTTTTAATACATGGTGCTTCTCTGTTTTATTCATTTCATATACTTTATTTACATTCTTTATTTCTAAAATGTAGTTCATTCTGCTCCCCCTTATCTTTCTTTCACATGTAAATCATTCTTTTGAAATCCTGAAATACTCATAATTGTCATAGTCATTACTGTTATAATAAGTAACAATGGACATATTACATACGTTTCTAAAGGGTTAACAATAAACTGCATACTCGAAGCCCCTATCATCCCTCCTAGTGCATTCACAATCCATTGACCAACTGTATTTGAAAGAACCGTCCCAATTATCACTCCGATACATAACGTAATAAGCGAACGTGTAATGTACTGCATTCGAATATCACTATAAGAAAAACCGATACTTTTCATAATTACAATTTGGGAGGCATCCTTAGCAATTAACATTTTAAAGAACATAGCTGTAACAAGTGCAGCTATTATAATAGAGATAATAATAGACAAAACCGTAACAAGTTTTAATTGATGAATCATTGGTCCTAATGTTTGTGAAACATATTCATCGATACCTGTTACTTTTGCAAGAGGAAAAGCTTTTTCATATTCTGCTATTTTTTCATTAACACTTCCATCTTTTAAGACATTTACATGTACCACATACCATAAAGCATCATGTGAATTGTGGTGTAGCAACGCTTTCGCTGTTTTTCCGCCATTCGTTATATCTTGGTATATGCCGCATACAACGAATTCCGTCTTCTCCCCATCTACAAGAAGTGTTAACTGATCCCCAACATTCTTTTTAAATTGCTTTGCATTCATATAAGAAAGTGCAATTTCATTCTCCTTTTTTGGCGCCGCCCCTGTTACATAATTTAAAGGAAACACCGTAAAATCACCAATTTCTACATTTATATTTTCATAGGTACCATCATCATTGAATACTTGAAACCTCTTTGTTATAAGCGCTGTATATTTTTCTACATCTTTGTCACGTTCCATATAAGATATCGTACTTTGAAATCGATTTGTTACATTTTCAGAATGCTGTAAATCAATTCGTATATCACTTTTCCCAGCACCCATATACGTAATAAACTGTGGAGATTGTACTGTATTGAAAACATTAACCGGCACGATCATCGCAAAGGTACAAATGATAAAGATCATAGTTAACAAGCTATAGGTTTTAAAACGTTCAAATACATCTTTTAAACCAAGTAATAGATTCACGTTAAAAAATTGACTTTTATGCACGTTAAAAAATTTGCTATGTCTTCCGCTATATGGTGTTTCTCCTTTCTTCAGCGCCTCTACAACAGTAATGTACCGAAACTTTCTTAATATAAATTTACAAAATGCAACAACCGTTATAAAAACTATCATTGCACTAAGTAGCGACCCGCTATAATCAAGCATTGTTCTTTCCGCTGTTCCCATGTACAAAGAAATATTTGCAGTAAATATTTCGTCTATAAATAATGAAATTACATAACCACATATCGTTGCAGTTGCTGCTAAAATAATATATTTTGTGACATAAAGTTTTTGAATGTCTTTACTAGCAATACCAATCCCCTTCATTACACCAATTTCCCGGTAATCTTCTTCCATTGTCGCAATGATAATAAAACGGATACAAAGAAAAGCTATCCCCATTAGTAATATACTAATAAAGATAATAAGTAACACTGTAATACCGTCGCTTACGCTATTTAATGTTTTATAGAGTGGATAAGTAACTGTAGTTCCTGTTTGAGGTAGTTTTGATGAGGTATATATGCTTTCAAATACATTTATTTTATTCACATCTGTTAATTGAAATTCAATAAGATATTCAGTTTCTCCTATGTTTTCTTTTATCACCTCCCAATCTTTATCATGTATGACAAATCGTTTTGAACTAACAATGGAAGGATTCATTTGAGCATCACGTACAAATGTCGTTATTGTAAATTTCATTTCAAAATCATGATTAGCAATCCAAACTGTATCACCAATATGCAAATCATTTTTCTTCATATAATAGATTGGAACAGCAATCTCACCTTGCGAAACATTTATTACTTCATTGTTTAAACCAAGTAAAAAATCAAAAGAAGAATTTTGTTTCACGAAACTATTATCCATGACACTATTATTCTGTCGTTGTTTCTTATTATGAAAAAACAAATCTGAGCTATCAATGTTAATCATTTCAGCGGTTTGTTGCGCCTTTACAAGTTTATTTTCACTGACAAACTCATCAATTAATTTTTGATTGATTTCACCCGTATGCATTTGTACAAAATGTGGTAATTTTGATTTCTCAAACATATGATTCATCGCGTTGGATAGATTTATCATAATATTAGTAGCACTTGCAACCAATAAAGAAGATAACATAATAAAAATAAACACAATGATGTTGATTATTTTATTTCTTAAAAAATCGCTTTTTAGCATTCTAGCAATCATCTTATACTGTTCCCTCCTCATTTCGTAACATTCTCTTCGTCATACTAGCTATTCCTATTAGTAACACGCTAACAAACAAAATTGGGACATAAAGATTTCCGTTAAATAATTCAAATAAAGATCCATATAGAATTTGGCCAATAGGTGCCATACACTGTGAAACCATCATAATAATTGCCATTACTTTTCCTAAGTTTTCATTAGGTGTTTTCTTTTGTACAGCGCTAATCACAAAAATAGAAATCATTGTCATCATTGTTGCGATAAGAATGGAGGATAAAATGTAAAGGAAAAATGATGAATAGTATCCAAAGCGAAGGATAACTGGTGTAATAGAGAGAGCCATTGGAATCATAAGTAATGCGCTCCAAAATATCCATTGGTATAATTTTTTCATGCTCATCTTTTTAGCAAAAAAGCCGATCGATAGAGCTCCAAGGATAGTAGAAAAATCAATAAACGCCATTCCTACACCATAGATTACATCATTGCTTTGTAATGTAATTCGTAAAATAACTGGGGCACCAATAACGGAATGCTAGCCATAACAAGAGGTGCATACAATGTGCTAATGACCGCTAACAAAAACATAAAAATACCAATAAATATAATAGAAATATAATTAGTTAATAGCAAAAAGAAGAAGACAAAAACTACTAAGCTATTTGCTATATCCAAAATAACCATTAAGTTACGACGATTGAATCGATCTGCCAGTGCCCCGCCAAGTGGTGCTAAAAGCAGTGGGATACTTGATATTGCATACAACATCGCAAAAATATCCGCTCTTCCTGTTAAATCGAGCACATATAGCGCTAAAATAAACCGGAGAAGCGAAGAGCCAACAATCGATATAATTTGACCAATTATCATGATCCGAAAATCTTTTGTAAAAGGTTTCTCACTAACGTTTTTCATAATCTCTTCACCTTTTGTTTAAAATATAGACCGACTGTCGGTCTATAAAATACAAACTTATTAAAGAAAAGTAATCTTTTTAGCGTACAAGTCGCTTTTCTTTTATGATGAAATATTTTTCATTTACTTTCAAATCCTTTCATTAACATATCTAAAATGTAATCAAAACTTCCTTTTCTAGCTCCCAAAGACAACTCCATCATCACAATGAAAGCTTTCGCTCTTTGCATCGCTTCCTCTTGTTTCCATTCGAACAATCCTTCATCAAATATCACTTGCGCAGCAGCGAGTAAAAACTCCATTGTTTCTTGCGGATAATCGGTTACAAAAACCTTTTCATTTATCCCTTGCTGAATAACCTCTGTCAAAACGGGGGTTACATGTACAATGGATTGCACTAAGCTTTTTTGATGCATCTCCGCATTATTCGGCTTATGAAATTGTTCAATCATCTGCTCTTTATTGCCTCCAGATTTTGGAGCTTGCACCGTTAAAATATGAAATAATTTTTCAAGTACAGGAATAGTTGAATCTGAAGCAATCTTTTTCGCTACTTCTACATCAGCCTTTACTATCCTTACAATAACAGCATCCATTACTTCTTCTTTTGATTTAAAATAATGATAAAACGTTCCCTTTGCAATTCCTATTTCTTGCAAAATATCATTTACAGTCGTCTTCGTATAACCTTTCGTAACAAATAATTTTTCTGCTGTATTCAAAATTTCATTACGACGTTCTTCATATTCTTTCGTAATTCTCATATAAGGCCCCTTTCACACAGACCGACTGTCGGTCTAATTTAAATATATGCTGACCTGACAAAAAAGTTCCATTTTCATACAAATATTTATCAACTTTTAGAGGATGTTATAATGAACTGATATTTTTCTGAAAATTACGGTGTTAATCAAATGGTTTATAAGCTCATACAGTTATGAAAATTCCCTATAAATTCAAAAAACTTTTAAACCATATTTATGTAAATACGGTTTAAAAGTTTTTTCTCCTGCATTATTCTATTGAATTATTATCTATATTACATTTGATTCTTTTATCAAAAAAAACATTAGAAATCTTTCGAACCTATAAAAATTAGCTTTCTGCATAATTTTGTAATCCAATAAAAAAAGTAGTTGAATATGTCTATAATACCGTCAATAACCAGACTTATAAATGTCCCTATAAAAGCACTCCCTACTATATCAAATGGATAATGATGCCCTACCCAAATACGTGAGAACCCTGTTAAAATTGCTAAAAACCACATGATTAAGCCAAATAAACTGTTACGAAGTAAGATAGAGGTCGCCAAAGCAAATGCTAGTATTGTATGTTTACTCGGAAATGAAGAATTATTTTTTGATGGAATTAGTAAACGAACACGATGTACTACAAACGGACGAGGTTTAAAATAAAAAAGTTGAATTAAGTAGTTTATAATTAAAGAAAACCCTACTGATACCCCTGCAAATAAAATCATTTTTTTATAAGGCTTGTTTCTAAACCACATGAAGACTAATAAAAACGTATATAACAATGGCGTTCTTTTTGACATAAATATCATAAATGTATCCAATGTTAAATTACGACCCGCTAGACAATTAATAATCCTAAATATCCTGTAATTCACGCGAGTAGGCTCCTTTCTTTTTTAGATATTATATAAATACGATTCCCCTACGAACGAGAAATATGTAATATGCTAACTGATTATTAGCCCGACCAATCGGACTTTTATAGGCTATTACTCCAAGTACTTTGCATACAAAATCACGATTTTTTCAATACTTAAAGCAAACCCATTTCAAGCAGGAGGAAAAAAGTGATAAGAAATAAAAGCACAAAGATTCATCTATCGTTGTTACTACTTGTTACTGTATTTTTTATATGGTCTCTTATTAAACCAGCAAGTTACTGGACATGGGCATCAGAGGCCATCCCTGCCGTTCTCGGTCTAATTATTCTCATTGCAACGTACAATAAATTTCGTTTTACCACCCTCTCTTATATCATTATCGCACTACTCGCTATCACCATGTTCATCGGTGCTCATTACACATATTCAAAAGTTCCTCTATTTAATTGGCTAAAAGATACTTTTGATTTAAATCGAAATCATTATGATCGCTTTGGACATTTGTTAAAAGGATTATTTGTAATCATCCTAAGAGAAGTATTACTGCGAAAAACTCCATTAACTGAAGGACCTTGGTTAGTCACGATAAGTATTAGTATTTCTCTTGCTATCGCTGCATTATATGAAATCATTGAATGGTTAGCTTTTATAATAACAAAGGGAAAAGTAACTGAAAATTTTTTAGGGACACAAGGCGATATGTGGGATGCACAATGGGATATGTCACTGACTTTTATCGGTTCGATTTTAGCGTTACTTATCCTATCACCACTACATAAACAACTATTAAAGAAAATAAAACAATATTAGGGCTTTAATAAAAAGCCCAGGATTATTTAGTATAAGTTGGCATCATAAATCTCAATAAAATATAGCAACATAAATGATATGAAATTGAACTTAATGTTTCTTTTTCCTAATTATGATTACAGGAGGAACAAATGAATACTCTTAACTTCTTAATGTCATTATTTAATTCTAGAAGAACTCAGCGTATGTTTAACTTGTTTCGAAATAGACGAAAAAAGAATACGGGATGGCTTTGGATTTCTTTAGTAGGGTTAGGAACAGTCTTTAGTATAGCAGCAGTTCGCAATGCAAATCCGATTCAACGCTTATTCCAAGGCGCTCAAAATACAGCCAAAACCATTATTCTATCCAAAGTAAGTTTGGCAAATATGGAGTTTGCTGATGAAATCACTCCTAACAACCAAAAGAAACAAAGCAAAATACGATAACTACGCTATATAGATGTTTAACAAAAAGAAGTAAAAAAGCATGCCGCATCAAAATGCGGCATGCTTTTTTATAACTTCGTACGAATATTCCAAAGCTCTGGGAAGAAGCGCTGGTCAAGTACACGTTTTAAATAAGATACACCAGAAGATCCACCTGTCCCCATTTTATGTCCAATAATGCGCTCTACCGTTTTCATATGACGGAAACGCCACTGCTGAAGCCAATCTTCAATATCAATTAACTTTTCAGCAAGCTGGTACAAATCCCAATATTTTTTCACATCGCTATACACTTCCAGCCAAGCTGCTTCCACCGTTGCATCCTCTTCATATGGCTGCGTGAGATCACGCTGCAGTAGGTTCGGATTAATTGGAAAACCTTCTTTCACAAGTGCTTGGATTGCTACGTCATATAAACTTGGCGCATGTAGTGCTTCTTTTAGACGAGCATGTAAATCTGGATCTTTCTCATAAATTTTCAGAGCATGAGGTGTTTTATACCCAAGTGCATACTCTATCATACGATATTGATATGACTGGAATCCTGATGCTTGACCTAGCGAATCACGAAACTCAATATATTCAGACGGTGTTAACGTCGCTAAAATATCCCATGATTGAATAATTTGTGATTGAATTTTGGAAACGCGTGCTAACATTTTAAAAGCTGGTGCCATCTTTTCATTTTTTATACTTTCAATTGCCGCGTTTACTTCGTGTAAAATGAGTTTCATCCAAAGTTCACTTGCTTGATGAATAATGATAAATAACATTTCATCATGATGATCAGATAATCGTTTTTGACTGTCTAACAAACGATCTAACTGTAAGTACTCCCCATATGTCATATTATTACGAAAATCTGTATGAATGCTGTTTTCCATAATTACTTTTTCTTTTTCCTTCATCATTTGTAGCATCCTCTCTATGCAGCTTATAGTGGTCTAACAATTGCGCGAACAGGACTTCCATCAGCGTGTGATAATGGAAGTGGTAAAGCAATGAGTTCATAGTCCCCATCTGGTACATGATCTAGTACAACGTTTTCTAAAATATGAATTCCATGTTCCCATAATATATGATGAGCAACTAATTCTTTATCATCAAGCGGATCTACTGACGGGACATCAACACCGATTAAACGAACACCTTTTTCTTTTAGAAACGGTGCAATATCTGCTCGTAAGTGCGGAATTTTCTCTGGAAATAGCTTTATATTTCCGTGAGAAGAAGTTCGTAATAATACTCTCTCTATCCCTTCTAACTGAAATGTTTCTAAGTCACTTGCCCCAATACTTTCTAATCCTGACACATCAATGATGCGAGCAGGCCCCACATAAACATTTACATCTAAATCTAGTACTCTTTCTCCATCATTTTGGAAATGAAACGGCGCATCAATATGCGTCCCTGTATGTATGCTCATCGTTATTTTCCCAACGTTAACAGAACCACTTTCTTCTTTTGAGCACGCAACTTCATACGAAAATGGTGTATCACCTGGCCAAGTAGCGATATCATTTTGTAGGGGCTGTGAAATATCAATCCATTTTCTATCTTCCATGTATTACGCCACAACCTCTCGTTTATTTTCAAATTGTTTGTACGTCTCTTCTTTCATAATACGCTTTAAAATTTGCACTGCTTGCCATACTTCTTCATACGTATTATATAAAGCAACCGGAGCTAAACGAATACCATTTGGCGCACGGAAATCAGGAATAACACCTTCTGCTTTTAACGCTTTACAAATGCGAGCTGCTTCTTCATGCTCTAAATAAATATGCCCACCGCGTTTTTCATCCTCAAATGGATTGCCGATTGTAAAGCCCATATCTTTTAATTCATGTTGCACTAAATTTAGCATGTAGCGTGTAATGTGAAGTGATTTTTCTCGTAACCTTTCAATACCCGCCTCTTTGAAAATTTCAAGCGAACCGATTAATGGTGCCACACTTAGTACGTGCGGTGTTCCAATTTGATATGCACCAGCATGTTCTGCTTTTATTAATGTATGCTCCATATCAAATTGTTTATCTTTTCGTGAACTAAACCAACCAGAAAGCCCAGGAAGACGACCGAAATGTTTCTTATTCACATATAATCCTGCAACTCCGCCAGGACCGGCATTTAAATATTTATAATTACACCAAATCGCAAAATCAACATCCCATTCTTGGAAATGGTGCGGAATAGATCCGATAGAATGACATAAATCAAAACCGATTGTAATACCCCGTTTATGAGCTTCTTCTGTTAGTCTCTTCATATTTAAGATTTGGCCACTACGATATAAAACAGCCGGAAGTAAAATAAGCGCAATTTCCTCTGTCATTGCTTCGATAATATCTTCTTCTAATAATGTGCGTCCATCTCGGCTCTTCACACGGATAAGATGCTCATCTGGATCTAATCCTTTTAAGCGAATTTGACTTTGCAGTGCATAAATATCAGAAGGGAAATTTAATTCATCCGCAAGAATTTTTGTACGATTTCCTTTTGGTTCATAAAACGTCGCCACCATTTGATGAATATTTGTCGTTGTTGAGCCAGTTACAACGATTTCTTCTGGTAATGCACCAATAAGTGGAGCCGTTAATTCACCTAATTGCTCTGATAAGAAAAACCAAGGATGTTCCCCTTCTGTCCATCCGTCAATGCCGTAATGCTTCCATGAGTGCAGCATTGTCAGTAATGACTGTTCAGCACGCTTAGATAAAAGACCAAGTGAATTACCATCTAAATAAATAGTACCTTCTCGTTTATAAAACTCTTCTTGAAATAATGCGAGTTCATCGTACTTATCACACTCTTTTGCGTAGTCATAGGACGGTTCAAAAGGTTTTGTATACATAATTTCACCTTCTCTTAATTTTCTTATAATTCAATTTATCACAAATGTATCACTGGAATCGATATACCGTCAACAAAACAATTCTTCCGGATATGGTAATACAAGCTTTGGTCTTTCATCTGACCGGAAATATTGAAGTTTTATAGATTCTCCATCCACTGACTGCAGCTTCCCACCTAACACTTTACATTCAAATACAGCAACCATATACTCCACTTCATCACCATTTTCATATGTATGACGAAATGCCTTCCCACTAAATACCCCCTTTATAAAAATGGGCTCTACGTGTAAACCTATTTCTTCAAATACTTCTCTAACCACAGCTTCCTCTGCTGTTTCACCAAGTTCAATTGCTCCAGCTGGCAAACTCCAATAATCACCACCCGGATATTGAAACAAAATTTCCCCTTGTTCATTTCGAATAATTGCTGCAACGCTTGGCATGAAAATAATTTGAGAACCGATTTTCTCTCGTAACTCCTTGTAATACGTTGAAATTGGCATAAATATCTCCCCTTTAACATCTTTCATTATACTACCGGAAATAATAATCAGAAAATACAAAACTTATTTCCCTGGTAAGCGCATATTGTGACACATTTCATCATAGATTTTTCATGAATGACTCTATATGATGAGAATAGAAGGAAGTGATAAAACAATGAAAAAAGTCGCTATCGTTACAGGTGCTTCAAGTGGATTTGGGTTATTAACCTCTCTTGAACTCGCAAAAAGCGGATTTCATGTAATCGCAACAATGCGAAATCTACAAAAACAACAAGAACTTCTCTCACAAGCTACCAAACTACGTATTTCAGAACATATACAAATTGAACAATTAGATGTAACAGATGAAGCTTCACTACGCACATTTCAATCATTTTTAACAAAGCTAGATCGTGTAGATGTACTAGTGAATAATGCTGGTTATGCAAGTGGCGGTTGCTCTGAAGAAGTTTTAATAGAAGAATATAGAAGACAATTTGAAACAAACGTATTTGGTGCTATCGCAGTAACGCAGCTTGTATTACCATCGATGAGAAAGCAAAACGCTGGAAAAATTATAAACATAAGTAGCATTAGTGGAAAAGTTGGCTTCCCTGGTCTATCTCCCTATGTTTCTTCTAAACATGCATTAGAAGGCTGGAGTGAATCACTTCGCCTTGAAGTAAAACCATTTGGGATTGACGTTGTTCTTGTTGAACCAGGTTCATATGATACAAACATTTGGGAAACTGGACAAGAACTTATTGCGGGAAATGACTATACACAATCTCCTTATAAAACACACATAGAGAAAATACAAAGTCATATTAATGACGGAAAAGATCAACTTGGCAATCCAAATGAAATTGCCAAAAGAATTGTTTCCATTGCAACAGCGAAAAAAACTACACTTCGTTATCCAATAGGAAAAGGAGTAAAGTTTGCGATTATGATGAAAAGCATACTTCCGTGGACTTGGTGGGAGTATGTTGTTTTGAAGCAGTTTAAGAAGAAAAGATAAAGTCGATTTCCTAAGAAAATCGACTTTATTTCCATTCAAATTAGAAAGCTATCTCTTTTTCTTTTTATTTTTCTCCTCTTAAAATCGCTTTTTTCCCAATAAAATAAATACCATACATTAATAAACAAGCACCTATCGTTCCAAAAGTGGCAATGGAAATTTTTCCTCCTAGCGTTTCATTTGGATCTAACGCATTTGGTAAGACTGTACCGCCAACTGCAATACAAGTTAATAGAATCATAATATACTTTAATATTTTTACTTTATTATCCATGACATTCATCTCCTCTTAAACTTGCGTAAAATAAAGTGAAACTTCAATCAGTGGGGATTTTCTCCATCCCCCACTGATTGTCAGCCCAACCAATCGGGCTTTTACGTGCTGTTAATCTCCCGCCTAAACTTCTTCGCTTTTTCTTAAGTTTTAAGGTGGGAATCTTACAGCCCGCAAATAGCGGGATACACCAATTCATGGCTGTTTCCTAATAATTCTCTTCAAAAGAAATAAGCCTAAACTTTATATACTCCATCATTTAGGCTTATTTCATACTCATATACAATTTTTCTTCTATTTATTAAGCGCCATATCGATAACCTCGACCTTTTGATTTAAAAGCAACCGAGAACCATATTATATTGACAATAATCCCTGCTATACTTATTGCAAGAAGAATAATATTATCTGCATTTAACCCAAGAGCAGCCAACAAGGTCACAATATTCATTAGTATTCCAATTACACAAAAAAGAGCCATTATAAACCTCATTGCACTGAATCCTGCTGCATATATAGCTAATGGGATCAAATAGAAAGCAAGTACCATACCAAGTGATGCCCACATTCCTAGCGTACCAAACTTATTCACAGCCTCACCCGTATGAGCAAGTGGTGAAAGTGAAGAGACAATGACAAGAGCGCTACAAAGTATGGCAGAAAGAATTGTCATAACAATAACTCGTTTTTTCTTCGTTTGATCGAACATATTGCTATTTCACCTCCTTAATTATCATTTGAAACTTAAACATATATGTATGTTCATAACTATCTTCAATTTAAATTGTACCAAATATACAGAACATTTAAAAACAAACATACATATTTTAAGGTGAAATTAAGGAGTGTTCACTCCATATCTTTAAGCTACGCGGCTAAATATAAAGCATATATCGTATTAACACAAGTCCAATAAAAAGAAACACTACACCGCCAGCCGTTATCGTATACTCTTTCGATTCCCGGTTATATTTCCATTCCATCCATGTACGAACACTATGTAAAACAATCAAAAATGCAAATATGAAATAGCCAATATTAAAATTCTCAAACATGAATATAAGCACAAATAATAAGATAAAGTACATGCCATACATGCCTTGTTCTATTTTTTTATGCAGTTTATTTACATACCAACTTTTTCTTTTGTATGTCCCACTTCTTTCTCGCCCATTTTTCTAATAAAAAGGCTACTACCAAAAACATTACAAGCATAAAAAGATTCATCCAAAACATGCTATCTTTCCTTTCAAAACTCACAATCTTTCATATTATACCACAAAAGGAAAATATAACCTCAATCTAGTTAATACTAACCTTAAAATTGCCAGAAAAAATAAAATATACTAATATTAATAAATAGAATATCATGGGAAAATTATCGATACAGGAGGGGAAAATGCTTTTATTAACTAGTATTATAACAATATTATTCATTGCTATTCTAGCAATACATACCTTTTTAGTAAGAACTAACACTTATAATATGAATTGTAGTGCGCGCACTGGAAATGTTAAAATTATACAAATTTCAGATATCCATGGAAGAACACACTTTATAAATGGAACTCTTTCTAGACTTGTTAACAATTTAAAACCAAATGTTGTTTGTATTACGGGGGATCTTGCTTCCAATAGAAAACAATTGCCAAAAGTACTAAGTGAAATAAAGAGAATACAATGTAAATATATATTTTTTATTCCAGGTAATTACGAAAGAGAAGAACTCACATTTATAAATAAGCACTTACTAAATGAGTTAGATTACGAGAATCTAAAAAAACAGTTGAAAGAAATAGGGGTCTTTTTTTTAGAAAACCAATCACAAACATTAGAATTTAATGGTTCATATTATTATTTTTACGGTTTTGATAACTCTATTTATGGAAATGAAAAACTCCCAATAGACGATTCGAATATAGAAAAAGCAGATAAAAAAATCTTTCTAGCTCATTCTCCTAATATAGTACACTTATTAAGGAAACAAAAAATGAACTATAATTTACTTATGACTGGTCATACTCATGGTGGTCAAGTTAGATTGTTTAATAAAACCATTGGAGCATATAAACATTTTCATATAGGCGTTTTAAAGGAAAAAGAAGAGCAATTTTTTGCTATTAATAGGGGATTAGGAACAGTTAAAATTCCAGTAAGGATAAATTGTCCTCCAGAAATATCTGTTTATATTTTTGACTAATTTTGTAATACGATTGACTATATATGATTTCAAGTATACCAATCACACTAAGATTATAACCATGTCCACTTCTATATTTTTGAGGTTAACAGGAAAACTCAATTTCCCTGTTAACCTTTATATTCATTTGATAATTTAACTTTTATTGTAAATTATCAATCTTTTTTATAAAACTACATTAAAATCTTTTATCTCAAAATACTTTAGCATGTACATAAAAATCCTCCTTAATTTTACAATAAAATGAAACTTCAATTAGTGGGGGTCTTACAGCCCGTTAATGCGGGATAAAGAAAAAAAGAGTGATCTTCTCACTCTTTTCCAAACTAAAAAAACAAATACTTCATCAAAATAACAACAGCAACAGCGCTCCCCATACTGCCTATCGTGATTACATATTCTTTCGATTCCCGGTCATACTTCCACTCCATCCAAGTACGAACAGTCCATTGTGTAACTAAAAATGCAACCATCATATAAAAACTAAGCATGAAATTTTCTAATATAAAAATAGATGTTAATCCTAACATTAAATAAATTGTAATGATTCCGATATCTATCCATTTATGCGTTTTATTTACATATCGTTCTGTTATACTTTTCCTCGGTATATCCCATTTTCTTCTTAATAATTTTTCAAGAAAAAGAAGAGCAATAAACATAACAACAACAAAAATTACTTTCCACAAAAACATCTCATGTCTCCTATCTTATTGTTTTTGGCCATAAAAAATTAAAAGTATTGCTTTAGAATCAGGTACTTTTAACGTTTCAAACTTACTCATATATTCTGTCCAGTCATATGATACTTCTTCTAGAAAAAGAGAATGATTACTGTCATATAATTGGATTATGCCGTACTTTGCAATTGGTTTATCATTACAACCTAATGATCCAGGATTAAAGAACGTTTGATACTTTGTCTGTATACAATGCACAGGGTGATGGTGCCCAAAACATATAATTTCTTCATGATAATCTTGAAAAAGCTCTGTTATATTTTGCTTTGTAGGAGAGACAATCGTGCTAAATGGCTCTTCACTTATATGTTTATTGCGCTTTTCTTCTGCCATATGATAATGAACAAACATAAGTGACACACCTTCAACCGTCATCTTTATATATCTTGGAAGATTACTTATCTTTTCAATAAATGCTGGTTTTATGTTGTTACAAATCCATTCATGATGTCTCTTTAGTTGCCCAACATTATGACTTTCTGGATACACTTCTCCTTTCGCTAAAGCTAATACAGCTTCATCATGATTTCCAGTAACAAAAGAAATATTTTCGCGTGAAAATAAAAGTTCAAGTACTTCATTTGTTTCATGTCCAATGGCAATCATATCACCAAGACAAACGATATGATCAATATCGCTCCGTCTATCAATTGCTTCTAATACAACTTTTAGTGCTGCGGCATTTCCATGTATATCTGTAATAACTGCAATATTTTTCATCATTCATCTTCCTCTTACTGTTAAGAAACTCGGATTTTAGGGTTTACTTTCATTAATAACCGAATAAATTCTTCTTTTTGAAATGGCGAAATAAAAATGACTTCATTTGTATCTCCATATAGAATTTCTAATCGTTCCACTGATAAAGCTGGTGATGCAAATGGATTTTTCGTTTTTGTTATTTTCTTTATGTCAAGTATAGAAATACCTTTTGTTAACGGGCCACTTTTTACAATAAGATCCGCTTCTTTCACTGTATAACCTGTCGTGAACCAACTCCAAATGAGTAAAATACCGAGTGGAATTGTAAAGACAAGAAATATGAAATCTTCACGAAATAACAATGGTAAAAAACAAACAATAATACATCCCCACCAAAGAGGGCATAACCATCTATCCTTTTTGGATGGAAAGTACATGGAATCCCTCCTTTTTATTTCTGCATATCACTTGGATATGTAGAAGAAGTTTGATTATCATAATCCCAGCTAATGATCGTTGCGCTATCCCGCCCTAATTGCTTGTGAACATGTTGTAACACTTTTTCAACAGAGCTTTCTAATGTTTCATTTTCTTTATTTTCATATAAATCTTTATACAAATGGACAGGTGTTTCATAACGATGCTCTCCGCATTCTAATACACCATCCGTTACCATAACAATTCGATTTTTTCCTGTTCGCAGTTCACGTATCCCTGAAGAATAACAAGGAACTGGTAATGAGAATGTATTCACAAATCCAACCCACTCATAAAAATGACGTTGATTGAGCATGTATTGACCTAATTGATGTAGTTCTTCATGTAGTACATATACGAGACAATCTCCTACTGAAAACCACCATATATAGTTTTCTTTTCGAACGCAGATTAAACACGCTGTTTCTCCTTGTATCTTTTGACACGATGTCTTAAATTTTTCTGAAGTAAAAATGGATAATATGTGCTGCTGAATCGATTGAAAAGCACTCTCTACTCGTTCTTGTAACAATTCATTAAAATTATGAAACTCGTTTTTGATTGTATTTACTAATAACGCTGTACTTTCCGCACTATAGTGACCATCTAATATCATAGCGAACTCCCAATCTTCACTACACGAAACGAATAATCCATCCTCATTTTTATGAGCGCCTGATTTTATATTCCCACCATATTTACCAATTACAATTTGGTCACATTGCTTTACTGAAACTGTATGTAAACACATTTCTTCACGGCCAATCCATGAATATTGATTTCTACTATTCACTTTCTGCATATTGTCCGAACCCCTTTGTCAATAATTTGAAATATATAATAACATAAAATTCAGATATTTTATAGTCTCATATATCATACGAAAGTTGTAGAAGATTCCTCCTAAATTGATGGCGCTTTTATTTTGTATAATTGATATCTTTTTATTATAAAAGTTCTTAAAGAGGGAATAAACGATGGATTTTACATGACCAATAAATATGCCAGTTATGCAAGTACACATTGCACGTCCAACTGATAAAATGAAAGAAATTGAAGCATTTTACTGCGTGGGATTAGGGTTACAAAAAATTGGTTCATTTACAAAACATAGTGGTTATGATGGCCTTATGATCGGATTCCCTAGTTTTGATTATCATTTAGAGTCTACAGCTCATGAAGATGGCAGTCCTTGTCCTGCGCCGACGAATGATAACTTACTGGTCTTTTATATTCCCGATGCAAATGTAATACAAACAATTGCTAAAAGACTAAACGAGATGGGTTATCCAGCTGTTTCTCCTGAAAATCCTTATTGTGGAGAACATGGTGTTCCAATTGAGGACCCAGATGGCTGGAGAATTGTATTAATGAACTCATTTGGTATTGGGCCGAAAAAAGATGAATGATTCTTTCCTTTCATACATGCTACGAAAAGAAAACGAGCAAAAAATTAACAAACTTTACCTAGAGCGTTTTTTCTTATTTTCTGTTATCTTAAAGATACTCCTAAAAGTATTGCTGTATGAAAGCCCTAGCTCTCTAGGGCTTCTTTACTTTGTATATACCTTCTTATTTCTGCCGCTATTTTCGTTGGATTGTCCGCTTGAAAAATGATATATTTATATTTTTCACGACCATTTAACTCAATATTTACAAGAGGGACTGCTCCTCCATACGAAAGGAAATACCATTCATCCCTATATTTGTAGCTACCTTCATAAATATTTAAAAATGGAATAGCCATGCCAGGCATACGAAGCATCCACATTGGGGCTTGAAAGTAATCAACATGTACATTACTGATAGAATCATAGGGCATCTTGATTTCTGTTCGCAGTGCAAAAAATGCATTTACACCTATCAATTTTAAAATGATGTTATCACCATTAAACTGTATTTCCCTACCCATATCGATTTCTCTCCTCTTTATAGAATTCACACAACATTTTTAGCAATGATTTTTAAATGTTCCGGAGGAATGATTTCAACAATGCTTTCTCCAAAATCTTCTGCTAACACTTCGCGAATATGTTCAAGAGAAACTTCTACAATACTACACTCCATTGTATTCACATTAAGTAATGAGTAATGCTCATTTTTCTTAATGACTAAGAAATGATGGTTTTCTGTTGCGATTAATGAGCCAAGGCGAATGCCTAACATTCGATTATCTTCAAACTTCATATTATATCTCTCCTAGTCCTTCAATTTGCGATAAATGGACACTTTCTTATATATGTGTTATCAGAAATTTGCTCAATTAAAAAGCGAGCAATATCCCCGTTATGAATTTTCACACCGGGCATATTGATTAAACTTTCCTTTATTTCATTTGATGAAATATCATCTACAACAAACGGTAAACGAACAAGTGTCCACTCAATATTACTTTTCTCCACACAAGCTAGTTCTTTCTGTTTATCCTCCATCATAGCTGGTAGAAAGACACGAAACATTTTTGCACCTAATTTGTTTATAAAACTTTTTCGATCTCCTTCTACATCTAGTGATCCACCTGAAACGAGAATATATCGATTGATATGCAACTCTTTCATTACAGTAATTATATGTGATGTTACTTGATGAAATATGAATACTCCTTTTCCAGCTGGACCAATTGTATTGATGACGGCATCACAGCCTGTTAAGACAGAGCGAATGTCTTCTATATTTGTCGCATCCCCTTGTATAATTTTAACATTTCCAGAAAGATTTGTAGATAGATTCGGATCTCTCATTAACATTTGCACTTTATACCCTGCTTCTACTGCTGTTTTCATTAAGAATCGTCCTACTTTGCCATTCCCACCGATAATCGCAACTTTCATCGTAGTTTCGACCTCTTTTCTTCTATAAATTATACAAGTAGCTCATCAAAAAGGTGAGCACAAGCTAATGTTTCTTCCGGAACACGTCCGTGACTTTCTACATACCACCACGCTGAAAGAATACAGTGACTTAATCCCCAGCTTACAATTCGTTCTTTATTTAATTGTAATTCATCTATTAATATATGTATTCTATTCTCAAGTACTGCTTTCGGATTTTGTTTATCTAATAAATGATTTCTTAAATACGCAACGACCTCATATTCTGCTTCGCCAATTAAACCTTTTGGATCAATAACGATATATCGATCATTCTCCATACGTAATACGTTATCATGATGCAAATCACCATGAATGAATATTGGTTTTGAAATTGTCGCGATAAGTTCTGGGAATAACCGCTCTGCTTTCTTCACAAGTTTTTCTGGTAAAGGCCCCGTGCCCCCATGAAAATGGTTTTTTATATTTTGCAGACCGTTTGCCCAGTTTTCAATAGAAGGAAATTGATGATGCATTGGAACCTCCCTCCAAAAACTTTTCATTGCTTTTGCCATTATTTTTGTAGCTTTTGTTTCATCATGTAGCTGTGCTAACGACTCACCAGGTTTTGCACGCTGTAACAAAAGAAAACCAACATTTTCATCATAGTCTAGTAACTTTACAACACCTTCCCCTTGTGAATAACGAAGTGCTTCTATCTCATGTTTAAATTCTAGACTTGGTACTCCTAACTTTAAAACAAGCTGTTCTCCTTGTTTGTTCTCTGATAGAACAACGTAATTATAAGAAAGGTTTTTGAATGGTTGAATGACTTTTATTGCTAACTTTTGTTCTAATGTTTGAATTGTATGTGGAAGTTTTGCAATCCATGTTTCACCGTGCTTACCATGTATATCTTGTATCGTTTTTATGAGAGAAGAAGGAATATTTGTCATATATACTGCCGCCTTTCAATTGTCTATATTGTTTTATTCTTGAAAAATATATAATCTCCTTTTAATACGTTACATGAAATTTTCATTTCATCCTGTTTGTTCATTTGTTACACTCTGCATGTTCTTTAACTGACGATTAAAAACGAAAAATCCACTAATACATAATAATCCGCAGCTACCAATAATCATCATCGCTTTCACACCAATTATTGGCGTGAAAATTCCCGCTAATAGTGATCCTATCGGCATTGTAGATACAAGTACACTATCAATAATAGTAACGACTCTTGAAATCAATTTTTGATCTAATGATGTTTGCAAATACGTAATAAACAAAATACTCATGATTCCAAAGGGGACGAATGCTAAACCAAAAATGAATAATGTTACTATTTTTCCGCTTATAAAGACTGATGATATCCATAAAATGAAACTACTAAACGGGAGTATTGTCATCATCTTGCCAAGTGGGTATTTCATGCATTTTGTTGCCAATAACGATCCTAGTAAATTCCCTACTGTCATTGACATAATAAGAATACCGTAATCATTTTGACTCATTTTCTCGTCAGCATATGCTGGTAAAATCGCTAGCGTCATCCCCGATATAAAGTTTGATAACAAAAACGGAAAACATACAATCGCAATGTTAGTTGTAAAGAAATAGATAAATCCGCTTTTTAAATCTTGTTTATATATTTTCCAAGTAAACTGTTTAGGCAAAGTAGACTGTTTAGGCATATACGTTACTTTCATGAAGCAAAAAGTTGCAAGTAAAAAAGCAAATGAACTAAATAAATAGATGTTTCCAATTCCTATGTACACGATAATAAAAGCGAAAAAACCTTTCATGCAAATCTCTACCATTTGCTGTCCGCTACTAACAAATGAATTATATGTGCCTAAATATTTTTTATCAATCACTTTCGTAACAATTGAAATTTCTGCTGTTCCTTGTATATTTTCAACAAAAGAAACAACACCAATTACAAATAAAACAAGCCATATATTTTCATAACCAAGTAGTATCATAATTGGAACGATAAACAGAAGTGAACATTGAATAAATTGCGATCGAATTAAAATCTTCTTTTGATTCCCAAACTCTATGAACGGCCCAAACAAAAAATTAAGCGCCTTCGGAAAAAATGTAACTGCCGAAGCCAGCCCTGTATAAAATACATTGTGTGTCAACTCGTACACATACCATATAACAACAATTTGATATATGCTATCCCCTGTTGATGAAATAAGCCTTCCTAAAAAAAGATTTCTTGCATTACTGTTCTCCCACATACCAACATCTCCTCAAATAATTTTATCGTTAAAAATAATTTTAACGATAAAATTAACATTAGTAAATTCATAAAATCCGACAAAAAAGATGACCCCTGTTCAATCCAGAGATCATCTTCTTTTAATAGTCCTTTAGGAAGGACACTTTTCATTACCTATATAAATTTGTTACTCATTAACTAAATCTCGTTTTTTATAGCCGATAAAACCAATAACTACCATAAAGAGAGTCAATAATTTGATGAGGATTGTAGTTCCCCATTTCCATTCTTCAATTGGAACTTTTGGAATATAACTAAATATATCAATGTTAATTATGAATTCTGGAATGTCCATCATTTGTCCAAAATAACTAACAAAGAAAACGAATACTATATAGCCCCAAATTGTTACCGTAAAGCGAGGTAGCCAACCAATTAGTACAGCTACAATACCGATAAAGAACCAAATTGCAGGTATCCATGCCATCCCAGCCTTAGTGACTTCCCACAAACTTAACGGTGTTTCCATCACACTTCGTTGTGCTAGATAGAGCCCCAATATTGCAGAAATTTGTCCGACCACTCCTAGTATGGAAGTCAAGATCACATGGTACCAGTAGAATTTTGTCCGGCTTAATTTCGTAGCATAAAGCTGATCCCAGTGCCCTTTCTTTTCTTCGTTTACGAGTCTCATCAAACTTCCTACAATAAAAATGGTAGTTAATAAAGATAAAATGAGAAAAAGAACACTCATAAATTGTTCTTGTATAGTGTACTTTGCATTGTGAAGGAACATTTGCTTCATGATCTCATTTTCACTCACAAAATCCTCCATATCTCCAAAAATTGATCCATACATTGCCCCACATATAAAGAGAGCGAAGAGCCAGCTAATAATAAATATTTTTTGAAGGCGTAATATTAGGCCAGAAAGACTCAACAGACGTTTTTTTGCATGAGCACGCCCAGTCCGTTCCGGTAAATATCCAGCTCCTATGTCTCGATCTTGTTCCAACAGATAGGAAAATGCTAAGAAAACGATACTGGCAGCAAAAACAATGACGATTGGAAACCAGTTATCATTAACATAAACACTTACTAAATAGCTCCATCCTAACGGGTTGAACCAAGAAGCATCCGGTGCGTTCATATCTGTTGCCATTCGAACAATGTAAAAAAAGCCAAGTGTCAAGAAGCTTAGTCCTCTTGCACTTCCAGCTCCAGCTGCTAATTGGGCAAATATGAGTGCAATCATTGCCCATAAGAAACCTTGCATACCTAGTGTAGTCGAATATAACAAATTACTAGAAAAATTCATTCCTGGCACATTTTGCACTTGTAGCAAACCTGTAGAAAGAGCAATTATAACTACATGTAAAAGAAACATTTCGATAACGATTGCTGTCGTGCCGGCCAGTCTTCCAACTTGAAAGGAACGGATAAGCTCTGTTGTTCCACCATCCTCTTCTTTCCTTGTGCGGCTGATTACATGCGTAATAGAGACAATTGCAAATACGAGTGCTGTAAAGAGGGTCATTTCATGTGCATACATTGCCCCCACAGTATATGTCTCGGCAGTAGCTGTTGTCGGTCCAAGCATGGCAATCATTGCTGGATTTTTCATAGTTTCATACATAGCCATTAAGCTATTAGGGTCTTTTCCATAGATTTCATACATCGCACTGGCAAAGCCGCCTGAAAAAAGACTTAAAGCTACTGCCCAAATAAGAAGCTTTAACCAATCTCGACGTAATGTATGAAGAAAGAGCATTCCAGTCTTATTAAATTGATTTTTCATCCTTCTCACCTACTCTCCAGTGTAGTGACGCATAAACAACGCTTCAAGAGTCGGCGGCATACTCTCTAACTTTGTTACATGGTAAGGTATGATTGCTTCTAAAATAGCCTCAATTTGGTCACTATCGGCTTGGAAAATAGCTTCTTTTCCATTGATCACCAGATCATGCACACCGCTCACTTCTTTTAATCCAATAGGTTCGTTACGAGTAGTAATCTTATATTGATAACGAGTTAAATGTCTTAGTTCATCTAGTGTTCCGGTTTCAATTACTTCTCCTTGACGAATAATCGCTACGCGGTCACATAAGCGTTCTACCTCGCTTAAAATATGGCTCGAAAGAAGGATAGACTTCCCTTGATTTTTTAAATTCGCCACTTCCTCTTGAAATACAGCTTCCATCAGAGGATCCAGACCACTTGTCGGTTCATCAAAAATATAAAGTTCCGCATTACTAGCAAGCGCGGCAATAAGCGCAACTTTTTGACGATTTCCTTTAGAATAAGTCCTTGCTTTTTTCTTAGGGTCAAGTTGAAATTTATGAATTAATTCATCGCGTCTTGTATCGTTCTTCGTTCCTTGCAGACGCATAAATACATCAATAATTTCACCGCCTGTTAAATTTGGCCAAAGGTTTACATCGCCAGGAACGTATGCAAGTCGTTTATGAATTTCAATTGAATCTTTCCAAACATCCTTACCGAAAATCTTAGCTGTTCCGCCGCTAGATTTTATAATGCCAAGCAGGATTCGGATGGTTGTTGATTTACCTGCACCATTTGGTCCGATAAACCCTAACACTTCACCTTCTTTTAACTCCATCGTTACATTTTTTAAGGCATGGGTAGATTTATATTTTTTCTGCAACCCCTTAATTTCTGCTATTACCATTCGTTTCATCCCCTATTCTATAAGGATTAAAGTTTTGTACTGAAATTAACTTTACAGTTCATAATATACACCCTTTTGGAGCAGTAATCAAATTTATTTTTATTAAAATGTTTGAATTAGTTTAAAAAATGAAATACTATATAGGTAGAAAGTAATTGTAAAAGAAAAAAATGTGGTGAGAAGATGAAAAAAAATGGCTTTGATTTAAGACGCGAGAAGAAAATGAAAAATATTGAAGAAGCTACACTTGAATTGCTGAATCAAAAGGACGTTTCAAATATAACTATGGATGAAATTGCAAAAAGTGCTAGCGTTAGTAAAGTAACATTATTTAATTATTACAATACAAAAGATAATTTAATTAATACTACGATTCATAATTCACTTGCCTCTGTCCTAGAAGAATATGAACGTTTGATTGAAAGTGACTTACCATTTGAGCAAACGTATATAGAACTCACGCAATATAAAATGAAGAAATTCCAAAGTATGTCATCCGTGTTTTTCCATAATATGATGCAACAATATGCAAGTGACCCGACTTTTTTTGATAAAGATGCACAAGAAACAAGTGATCAATTAGTGTTAAGAATGTTTCAAAAAGGGCGTAAAGAAGGAAAAATTAATCCCGCATATTCTGATGAAGTTTTACTAATGTTAATGCACATTTTCACAGAAGGATTGAAGAGTCAAGCAATCAATAGTGATCATTTGATAAAATATGGTGCTCAAATTTCTCAAATGTTTTTGAATGGCTTGCGCTAAAGAAAACATGACACATCGAACAACTTATAATATATATTGCTACTTGTTTAGCTAAAGAGCGCTTTAGTTCAATAAGATATGTAGATGAGATTGACCGCAATCGGATACTTTCATGGAGCAATGATAAAAGCCTAATTTCATGCTAAGAAATTAGGCTTTTTAAAATGTTTCCTTAGTACAATGAGCAGGAATATTAAGTAGTTAATCGTATTACTTTAAAGAAAAGAACTATACACCGTTAAAATTTAGGAGTGTGTTATATGCTAAGGAGCAAACTAATTTCTGATATAGCAACTAAAATATTGAGTTTGAAAATGAACCATCCAATTCGAGTTGGAGTGAGTGGAATAACCGCATCTGGGAAAACAACATTTGCTAATGAGCTTGCTGAGGAACTTCAATACAAAAATAAGAAAGTAATCCGGACGAGTATCGATTATTTTCATAATCCACGAGTTATTCGTTATAGACAAGGAAAAGATTCGGCTATTGGATATTACGAAGACGCTCACGACTATAAATCTTTTAAAGAAAAACTTTTAATTCCTTTAGGGCCTACTGGAAATCTTCATTATAAAACTAGTTCTTTTGATTTAACAAAAGATGAGTATGTGAATCCCTATACAGAAGTAGCAACTCACGATATGATTTTCATTATCGATGGAACTTTTTTATTTAAAGAGGAGTTATATAATCTATATGATTTCAAAATCTATATCGATACTGACTTCGATATAGCCAGAAAAAGAGGTGCTAAGCGAGAGGCGCAAGCTTTTGGGAGTTATAAAAAAGCAGAAGAAATGTTTATAAAGAGGTATCACGCTGCTTCCAAACTGTATTTAGAACAACATACACCGAACCTTCATGCAGATGTTGTCATTCAAAATAATGATATACACAATCCAGAGTTCTTGTATCCTATTGCATACACCGTTGATTCTCAAGCACTTTCTTTTGTTGAGCTAAAACAGCATTTACATGCACTAGAACAACAATTATTACAACCTGAAACACGCACCTCACCAAGTGAATTAGATAAGTTACTTGCAGAGGATTTCTTTGAATTTAGCAGTTCAGGAAAGGTTTGGTATAAGAAAGATTCTTCCCACAATGGCAGGCTTACGCTAACGATTAGAAAAATGAATCTTTTTAACTTTGAAATACACCCATTATCCGATGATACTGTACTCACAACATATCATATACATGATGAAACGAGAAAACAGCAAACTTTGCGCAGCTCTATTTGGAAACATAGAAATGGCAGCTGGCAAATGTTTTTTCATCAAGGAACACTAACAAAAGAATAAAGAAAGAGCATGTTTCAAAGGATATATAGAAACATGCTCTTTCTTTATTCTTTATATGAACCAATAATGTAGTTAAACGTTTCTACATCCTCTACCTCTTCATTATCTCTATATGAATCAATAAGATTATTAATTTTCTCACTTAACTCTTTCCACTTCTTAGGTGTTGTTTTTACATTATGAAATGAAATTTGAGCATTCCCTAAATCATCTTCAGCATGTGAACGATTTGCATCTTCTTCAAGCTTCTGTATCAATTTTGTCTGCAAATACAAATAGTATTTTATACATCCTTCAAGATGTTCCTTAAATTGCTCTCCTTCAATTACAATTCCGTCTTTATTCAATAAATGTGAACTGGAATAATAGTATTCTGTAATGTTCTTTACTTGTTTTTCATGCGCTACTTGAATCGCATTTACTTCAAGTAACTTCTTAATTGGATAGTATAAATTTGAATTTTTCACGTTCATAAGAGTAGCAAGCTCTTTCGTTGATTTCGGTACATCTTTCGTTAACTCTATAATTTTCACTGCTTTTTCATCTACTAATATCTTTATTAATTCATTTGTATGCTTCACTACTCTACGCCCCTTATAAGAAATCATGATTACTATTATTTTATCATTATTCCATACCGATTACCGCTATTAAAAATGACACAGCTAAAAAGGCACAAAGCGGAATGAATAACATTGTATCCATTTTCGCAAAGTACGTTCCCTTTTTTCTTTTAAAGATACCAAAATAGTTGAACTCTCCGATTACTCTTACAGTAAATACGAACATACAAATCCAGCAACCAATTTGAACAATGATTTGCGGGACAAATAATGGAATAATATCAACCTGCAGTAACAACAAAATTGCAGCCATACTTAATAATAATCCAACAAACAAAGTTATAACTGGACTCGGGGTAAAGGCTCTTTCTCCAGATTCACTTGGAATTGCAGCTGCAATTCCCCACCTCCCACCAAACGCCCAGTAAACATGTATAAAACTAATAGTGACCAACAAACATACTGCTATAACAATGAATACAATCACGTGTAGCACCTCTTCTCTCTTATCATGGTATACTCAAATTATCATGATATACTCATCACCTACAAATATTCAGATTCATCTGAACACTTTAATTCATCTAGGCGTTGTAAATGGTTTTAATTTTATCTTTAAAACGATTTGTGTTCCACGTTTATGACATATTGGAGAATAAAGTTATAGTAATCCCTTTCGTTTCTATTCTGAAACACAAAAAAGCACTTGGTGCCTTGAGTAGACAAGAAGTGCTTTAAGTTTATATGAATAGCTTAGTTCCTTAAAAATCACAACACATATACTGGCACATAACCTATCATGGAAAATAAGTAACAACTCTATTCAACTACTGGGTAGATTGTTCCGTTTGCTTTTGTTTTAATCGCTGTTCTAAAACGTGGATCATAAATAGAAAATGTTCAGCTTCTCTTGTAACATGATCTGCTAATAGTGGATTAATTACACTTTTGATTTGACATGTTTGGATGAGCTCTAATCCTGCTTTTTTAAAGTTTCTTAGTTCAACAGTTGCATTTTCACTATCCTTATTCAGTTTTCCAATAATCGGATATGTCGGCTCCTTCTTGTATAGCATGGATTCAACATCTCGAGCCTGATTAAGCAAAATCTCAAAATCATCCCCGAATTTTGAAGCAGTATGAACCAACTTCCGTTCTGATTGATCAAGTAACGAGGCAATAAACCGAGAATGTTCCATCATAATTCGTAACCAAAATACATTTTCACTAATTATGGCATCTTGAATTGGATCCATTTTTCCTTCATTAAATTTTTGAAGACTCCTTATAAAATATTCTGCTTCTCGTGCAATATGATCTACTAATAATGGGAAATTAAAGCCCTTTACTTTACAATTAATAATTAAAATTAAAAGATTCCTTTTATAATTACGAAAAGCATAAACGAGCTCAATGCTTTCCTCATTTAATTTCCTAACTGCTTGAACAGTCTCAGGAACAGTGAATGCTTTTTGTAAATGTCGATCAAAAAGATGAAAAAATTGTTCTACTTGCTGAATTAGTTTTTTCTCATTTCGATTAAATCCTTCACTAAGAAATAAAGCATGCTCCTTCATAATTCGTAACCAAAATCGATTTTCAGTTAAAGATCTCTCAATAAATAGTTGTTCTGTTAACGATTCAGGCGGTGCTGCTTTCAACTCTGGAGGTAAAAGCATTGCACGTTGAGGGTCCATAACAAAGTGCTCAGGAATCGGCTGATCTGTAGACATAAAAAATCACTCCTTCTCTTTAAAATCACTCTATTGTGTATATGAATAGAGAAAAATTAATATGCTTAGGAGAAATAATTATTTTTTATCCCGTATTAACGGGCTGTAAAAGCCCAATTGGTTCAACTAACACTCAGTGGGGGATGCCCCCCCATTTCACTTTATCGTTATTAAACATACTATAGCTCTGTATTAACTCTATTTATTACCTGGGGCAGGTTGATCTACCCCCTTAATATGATGTTTATGTCCGCTATTTTCAGTTGTATAAAAGTCGTAATAGTGGACATGCATCCCATTCCCTACAGGAATTGCAGGCCCTGAGTATGCCTTATAATAATGCGTATGTCCATCCTCAAAGACAACATATCCTTCAGTATAATGTATATGTCCACCATTCTCTGCGGGAATTGGTGGGGATGTTACATCGAGACATTGATGTACATGTCCTGCTTCAACTGATGTATAGTCTACCGATCCATGGTTATGATTGGGTACAAATCCAGAAACAAAATCATTTTTCCCTACCCTGTTCAATCTATCCACTCCTTTTTACATAAAGACATAGTTTATAAACTTATATGTATAGAGTGCTGTGACAATTCCTTATAATCGCCTGTATGAATTCGTGATATTAAGCTAAAAAATCATTATATATTACAAGAGTATCACCAACATTTTAAAAAATGAGAGCATGTTTTTTGATCAAACACGCTCTCATAAGCTACTCAATAACAATCTTTCACCATATATTTTCGCTCTTCCGTATATTCCACCTCAACTGCATTTGTATCCTCATTATAATAGTCGCACTTTTGTTGGATTTCCCTGGAATCTCTCCACTGAACATACAAGTATTTTTCTTTCGGTTCGTCTTGAAAAATAACGTATGCTATTGTTCCATTTATATCACCGGTATTAAACTTCATATTATAAGTTGCTTCGATGGATGCAATCTCTTCTTTTTTATACCCTTCATTCATTAAATGTTCTTCTGTGCGTCTTTCCATCATATAATCTCGTATGAAATTCCCATGAATACCATCATACATAACGAGAACAATACTCAGAACAAAGAAAACGATTGATACAATTATCCACGTACGATAACGTTTCAATCTATCAAACTCCTTTCAATTCTCGTTCCTTATATACCCTCTCCATTTTACTTAATGTTGTACCGCTTTCTTTATCCCACACCGCATGCCATTCAAAAGTACCTTCTTCAAAGAACAGTGGTAATCTTTTTCGAAACCACTCTTGCATTGGCAAGTTCATTGCTTCTTTTCTATTCACCCATACTAATTCGCCTTCTGGTGGGTTTTCTATTAAATTACCTTCAAATGATGTAGCAAGGTAATTAAACACCATATAGCGCAGCTTTGTATTTGGCTCGCAAAATTCATCTATTCCTTTAAAAATAATATCTTTTACAATTAAACCTGTTTCTTCTCGTGTTTCACGAATCGCTCCGTCAACAATACTCTCTGGAAAATCTACTTTTCCGCCTGGAGCAATATAACCCGGGAACCCTAAATGATCTGGACGGTTGATTAATAATATGTTATCCCCATCTTGTACCATACACATCGTTAATATTTTACATTCTAAATGACTCATCTTTACACCTCGTTATTTTTTCTTTGCTAAGTATAATGCTACAAATTGTGGTTTTTCGATTGTACCACCATGATTTTCAATTACTGTGTGAATACTATGAAACAGTTTTTCTTTTACATTCCCTGGAAGGAGCTGATGCGCTGATTGCGTATGAATTAAATCGATATATTCATTACTTGTGTACGTATCTACCCAAGTATATTCCTTCACAATGATATCCTGAAATAAATCCTGCTTCTTCGTCAAATTTGTTCGCTCTTCTATAAATTGCTTTGGTGTCGGGACATTTCTAGGATGCAAGTGCGATGCATATTTGTCATAGCAAACTGCTATTTCTCTAAAAATTTCTGTTTCTGGTTGCACATAATATGTCCAAAAGAACGCCATCGTTCCGTTTTTTCGTAATAACTGTGAAACTTTAGGGTAGCCAATATCAGGATTGATAAAATGAAATGCCGTTGCGGACACTGCTAATGCATAGCTATTCTTTCCCATATTCCATGTTTCAAAGTTCTCATTGTACACATGTATATCTTTTTCATCTTGAAACTTGTTCGCTGTAAACTTCGCTAAATTTTCTCCAAGCTCCACACAATCGATATTTTTATAACCTGACGCTACGAAACCTTCCGTTGCTTTCCCTGTTCCACATCCAATCTCAAAGATACGGTCCGTTTCCTTTACATTGGCGTATGTAAAAATATCTGTAAACAACTCTTTCGGATACGTTGGTCTTATTTTCTCATATTCTTCTACAATATTATTAAATGTGTGTTTTCTCGAATCTAAACTTACGTCCATTTCTATAACTCCCTTCTATTTTTTAAATAACAATGTATTACATTCTATACATACAACCATTTTCCTGGTTGTTTTTACATACAAAAGCCCTAAACTATGAACTTTCCATAATTCAGAGCTTTTTCGAGATTTATACAACAATACTCCGTAAAAGAAGCAACGAACTCTTTCATTTTTCCGTACATCCTCTTGGAAATAAAAATGTTAAAAATTGCAGGAAGATATTTACCTTTTAATTCACTCCACAATCAAAAAACAATAAAAACGAACTCTTTCTAGTAAGAGTTCGCTTACATAAATTATAATTGCTGATTTAAGTGAAGGCTTTGAATGTATGTGACAACTTCTGGGTTTACAAGAGACGACAAGTCACCTAATTCTTTTCCTAAATACGCAGCTTTAATGACGCGGCGCATTACTTTTGAATTTCGCGTTTTCGGTAAATCTTCTACAACGTGAATATCTTTTGGACAAAGTGCTTTTCCAATATGTGAATTCACTAAACTCATTAATTCTTTTTTCAGCTCTGATGAGAAAGAAACTCCTTCTTTTAATACAGCAAAGCAATGACATACTTCACCTTTTATATCATCCGGTACACCAATAGCTGCTGCTTCTACAACATTTGGATGTTTCACAAGAATCGATTCATACTCAGCAGGACCAATTCGCTTACCAGCAATATTTAATGTATCATCTGAACGGCCCGTAATAACATATTGCTCTCCATCATAAATGACCCAGTCACCATGAACCCATTTATTTTGGAAGCGGGACCAATATGTGTCAACATAACGTTTATCATCTTGCCAGAAGCTCTTTGTCATTCCAACCCATGGTTTCTCTAAACATAACTCTCCAACATGATCTTGAATAGGTATTCCATTTTCATCAAGAACAGCCGCTGCCATACCTGGAAGTGCAGCGTTAAAGCTAATCGGAGCAATTGGCTTAATCAATACGTTTCCGAAAATACCACCAGAAATTTCTGTACCACCGGAATAGTTACAAATTGGAACTTTTCCTTTTCCAACTGTTTCAAAAAGCCACATCCAAGGATCAGGGTTCCACGGTTCACCTGTTGATGCGAATACCTTTAGACTATGTAGTGAATGTTTGTTCACCCACTCATCGCCTTTTGCCATTAATGAACGGATTAACGTTGGAGAAATCCCAAGATGTGTAATTTCATAACGATCTACAGTTTTCCATAGACGATCGGCTTCTGGGAAATCAGGTACTCCTTCATACATCACCATTGTTGCACCATTTAAAAGTGAACCAAATAATAAGAACGGTCCCATCATCCAGCCCATATCTGTTACCCATAGAACACGATCGCCTTGTTTAATATTCATACCAAAACCAGCATCAAATGCGGATTTTAGAGGGAAACCAGCATGAGTATGAACCGTTCCTTTTGGCTTTCCTGTCGTACCAGATGTATAAATCAGCATAAGCGGATCATCACTCTTCATTTCTTCCGCATGCGTCAGCGGCTTTTCTTTTTCAAGAGTAGCCCATGACATATCGTAGTGATGCGGCGTGAAGTCATTACCAGCATGACGGACAACAACAACCTTTTCAACGGATGGACAATGTTCACATGCTTTATCCACTTCATCTTTTAACGAAACTGTTTTACCGCGTCTTGCAAAACCGTCAGCTGTAATAATCATTTTCGACTCCGCTGCTTGTACACGTGTCATCACTGCGTCTGATGCAAATCCTGAAAAGATTGGCGAAATAATGGCTCCAATTTTCATGACTGCAAGCATTGCAACGACAGTTTCTGGGATCATCGGCATATAGATTGTCACACGGTCACCTTTTTCAATCCCAGCATGCTTTAACCCATTTGCAACACGGCTTACCCAGTTGTCTAATTCCTCGTATGTAAAAGATTTTGATGTACCATCTTCACCTTCCCAAATAACCGCTGGCTGCGTTTTTGTTTCGTCTTCTCCAATCCAGCGTGCTAATGCTGATTCCACAACATTACAAGTTCCTTCTTTATACCACTGTGGGAACGGAACACCATTTGCTAAATCAAGAACTTCTGTATATGGTTTCATCCATTGATAGCCAACGGCACGTTCTGCTTCTTCCCAAAACCATGCTGTATCTTCAATTGACTTTTTAAAAAAAGTTTCATAATCTTCATACCCAAGTGATTGCATCCATTCATATAAACGTGTTGTTCTTTTATACTCTTCTGTCGGAAACCAAACTGCTTGCTTCAATCTCTTCGCCCCCTTATATACTTGGAAAGAAAGCCCGACAAGCCGGGCTACTTCAACCATTTATCCCGTTATTTGCGGGCTGTAAGGCTCCCAACTCAAAACTTGAGAGAAAGTGAAGAAGTTTAGTTGAGAGATTAACAGCTCGTAAAATCCCGATTCGTTCAACTAACAACCAATGAGAGGATGCTCCCCCGCTGATTGAAGTTTCACTTTATACCGGATATACTGGATGCTTTCGATCTGTAAAGATTTGATATTTACTCATGTACATGTTAAAACGATTTTTTAATTCATCGCGAAGTGCGTTTGGATGTACTATTCCATCAATAACCATTTCTGATGCTAAGCGGTAAATATCAATGTCCTGTTTATATTCTTCACGTTTTTGTTCAATGAAGCTTGGACGCTCTTCTTCAGGAAGCGCTGCAATTTTATTTGCATAAACGGCATTTACTGCAGCTTCAGGTCCCATAACAGCAATAGAAGCTGTTGGAAGTGCTAAGCAGCAATCCGGTTCAAACGCAGGACCTGCCATCGCATATAAACCAGCACCATACGCTTTTCGGACAACAATTGAGATTTTAGGAACTGTCGCTTCACTCATTGCGGAAATCATTTTCGCACCATGACGAATAATGCCAGCCCGCTCAACTTTCGTCCCAATCATAAATCCTGGCACATCCGCTAGGAATAGAAGCGGGATATGATATGCGTCACAAAGTGTAATGAATTTTGCTGCTTTATCAGCTGAATCATGGAATAATACGCCGCCTTTCATACGCGGCTGATTTGCAACAATACCAATTGGTTTTCCATCAATACGAGCAAACCCTGTAATGAGTTCTTGTGCAAATAACTTCTTCACTTCAAAAAATGAATTTTCATCAATAATACGGTTAATTAAGTCCTTCATATTAAATGGAGCATTTTGATTTTCTGGAATAATGTCTTGTAACGTTTTTTCGAATTGTTTCGGTTCTTGAGGTTGGGCCATTGGAGTTTTTTCTAAGTAGTTACTTGGGAAATAAGAAATGTATTGACGAGCTTGCTTAATTGCATCTTCTTCTGTTTTACAAAGAACATCTCCGCAACCGGATACAGAGCAATGCATACGTGCTCCGCCCATTTCTTCTAAGGAAACTTTCTCACCGATTACCATTTCAGCCATACGAGGTGAGCCGAGGTACATCGATGCATTTCCTTCAACCATCATGACAACATCGCAAAATGCCGGAATATATGCACCACCTGCCGCAGATGGACCAAATAATAAACAAATTTGAGGAACTTTACCTGATAATTTCACTTGATTATAAAAGATACGACCTGCTCCGCGGCGCCCAGGGAACATTTCAACTTGATCTGTAATACGTGCCCCTGCAGAATCAACAAGATAAAATAATGGTACACGTAATTTTTCTGCCGTTTCTTGAATGCGCAAAATCTTCTCAACTGTACGCGCTCCCCATGATCCTGCTTTTACCGTTGAATCATTTGCCATAACGCAAACTGTGCGTCCATGGATTTTTCCCGTTGCTGTCACAACACCGTCTGCCGGTAATCCTTCACTTTCACAATTTGAAAACATTGCATCTTCTACATATTCACCGTTATCGAACAAAAGAGCAAGACGATCACGAACGAACAATTTTCCTTTCGCTTTGTTTTGTTCATGATATTTCGGCGCTCCACCTTGTTGAATCGTTTCAACACGTTCTTCAAGTGTGCGTGATTGTTGTTTTTGATCTAACATGGTTATTCCCCCCTATAGATTGGTTTTCGTTTTTCACGAAATGCCTGTAGTCCCTCTGTACGATCTTTCGTACGAATAACACCTTCATACGCTTGTCTTTCCATTTGCAGTCCTGTTTTTAAATCTTCTTGCATTCCTTTTGTGATTGCTTCTTTTGCAAGTCGAATAGCGATTGGACCATTTTCTGCAATCTTACTTGCAATTTCCATTACCTTATTCTCTAGCTCATGAGAAGGAACAACATGCTCAGCAAGTCCATATTCCTTTGCTTCACATGCAGTAATCCGTCTTGCTGTATAAATCAGTTCCTTGGCGCGGCCAAGACCGATTAAACGAGGCAAACGCTGTGTACCACCAGCTCCTGGAATAATTGCTAATGAAGTTTCTGTTAAGCCTAAAGTGGCTGTTTCAGAAACAATGCGGATATCACAAGCTAACGCTAATTCTGTGCCACCACCAAGAGCAATCCCATTAATTGCTGCAATGACTGGCTGCGGTAGTTGTTCCGTCATATCCATCATTTGACGGATCATACTAACTGCATGACGCACTTCATCTTCATTCATATTTGCTCGTTCTTTTAAATCTGCTCCAGCACAAAATACCTTTTCACCAGCTCCTGTAATGATAACTACTCGCACATCAAAGTCTTGCTTTATATTGTTTATAATCGATTGAAACTCTTCTAATAACGCAAGAGATAACGCATTCGCTTGTCGCTCACGGTTTAATGTGACCTTTACAATATGGGGCGTCATATACTGCATCGAAATGTTTTGTAATGTTAACATCGAATCACCTACTAACTAGTTTATGTTCTAAAGCCCGGTAAACGTTGCTTGGTAATGGCATATCAAGTTTATTTTGAATAAACTTACTCGCTTGTAATAATTTCTCTTCATTTACATTCGTCTGTACACCCATTTTATGAAGCATATGAACTAAATCATTTGTTGCTATGTTACCAGATGCACCAGGTGCGTACGGGCAACCACCAAGTCCACCACATGAACTATCAAATACTGTAATTCCACACTCTAGTGACTTCACCACATTGGCAAGCGCCATACCATACGTATTATGAAAATGCATTGCAAACTTAGTAGAATCATATTTTGCTAGCAAATGTTCTAATACGCGTTCTACTTGCGCTGGGTTGCCCACACCGATTGTATCCCCAAGCGAGACTTCGTAAATTCCATACGAAAATAGTTGATTACATAATTCATCAATAACATCTATATCAACTTCTCCTTCATACGGACAACCAAATACGGTAGATACATAACCACGCACTTTTTTCCCAGCGAACTGCGCTTGTTTCGCTACATCTTCTATAACAGCGAGTGCTTCTTGCATAGATTTATTTATATTTTTCTTATTATGTGTCTCACTTGCAGATAAAAAGACATTCACCTCATCTACATTGTGAAGCAGTGCTCGTTCCAAACCTTGTTGATTTGGAACGAGAGCTGCATATGTAATATGTGGATTTCGCTCTAGCATTGTAAAAACATCTTTTGCATCAGCTAAAGCTGGAACCCATTTTGGGTGAACGAACGATGAAACTTCAATATAGGAAAGTCCTGCTTCTGTAAGTAGTTCAATCCATTTCACTTTATCTTTCGTACCAACAATCTTCTTTTCATTTTGCAAACCGTCACGTGGACCGACTTCTTTAATGAAAGCAAATGAAGGCAGCTTCAATCGATTGCACCCCTTTTCATTTATTCAATTTCTAGTAATACATCCCCCTCGTTAACAAAGTCGCCCTCTTGTACGTTAATTTTCATAACGGTTCCAGCTTCTTCTGCCACGATTGGAATTTCCATTTTCATAGATTCTAAAATGACGACATCTTGTTCTTCCTCTACTGTATCTCCTACACCAACTACAATCTTCCAAACATTACCTGCCATCGTTGCATATACTTTCGTCATCATTTTTTCCCCCTCAATTTTTCGTAAATTTTACTGTGCTGCCCTTTCTAAAGGCAGCACCAGCTTATTTTTTCACAAGTTGCTTTGCTACAAAACTTGTTGTATAAATTCCACCTTGGAATACTTCATCTTCTAATACTTGCAGAAGCATCGATGTATTTGTTTTAATGCCTTCAATTTGTAATTCTTGCAATGCACTTTGCAACTTTTGAATTGCTTCTTCACGCGTTTCACCATGTGCAATAATTTTTGCAATCATTGGATCATAAAAAGGCGTAATTGTGACACCTTCTTCAACAAAATGATCAATACGAATGGATGACGGAAGAGTAAGTGCTGTAATCTTCCCAGGAGATGGGAAGAACGTTTTTGGATCTTCCGCATACACTCGTGCTTCAATGGCATGACCACTACGCTTTACTTCGTCTTGTGTAAAGGACAGCGCCTCACCTGATGCAATTCGTAATTGCTGCTCTACTAAATCCAGACCTGTAATTTCTTCTGTTACAGGGTGTTCCACTTGTAATCTCGTATTCATTTCTAAGAAGTAAAAGTTCTTTTCATCATCAACAAGGAACTCAATTGTTCCAGCATTTACATAACCAAGTGCTTTCGCGGCTTTTACAGCTACCTCACCCATTGCAGTTCTTGTGCTCTCATCTAAAAATGGAGACGGTGCTTCTTCGATTACCTTTTGATTACGGCGCTGCACAGAACACTCACGCTCCCATAAATACACAACGTTTCCTTTTGTATCTGCAAGCACTTGAATTTCAATGTGATGTGCGTTTGTAATTAATCGTTCCATATACATTTCGCCGTTACCAAAGAAGTTTTGCGCACGTGTTTTATTGCTTTCAAATGCTTTGATGAGCGCTTGTTCAGTTTCAATCACCTGCATACCAATGCCCCCGCCACCAGCGGATGCTTTTAACATAAGCGGATAACCAATTTGATTCGCAATTTCTTTTGCTTCCTCTACATTTGGGATGTTCGTTGAAATCCCCGGAACGATTGGTACATCAGCTTCAAGCATTGCTTTACGAGATTCAATTTTACTTCCCATTCTCGCAATTACTTCTTTTGGTGGTCCAATAAAGACAATACCTTCTTCTTCACAGCGTGCTGCGAATGTCGTGTTTTCCGATAGTAACCCATATCCTGGATGAACAGCTTCCGCATTTGTTTTCTTCGCAACTTCAATAATTTTTTCTAAATTTAAGTAGCTTTCTTGTACACGCGGTCCACCAATAAGGTATGCTTCATCTGCTAATTTCACATGAAGCGCATGCTCATCGGCTTCTGAATAAATTGCTACTGTACCAATTCCAAGCTTTTGACACGTTTTAATAATTCGAACAGCAATTTCACCGCGATTGGCAATTAATACTTTTTGAAACATCATAATTCCTCCTTTATTTAACGACATCCTAAATGCCTTGCAATAACGAGACGCTGAATTTCAGAAGTACCTTCACCAATTTCTAATAATTTTGCATCACGAATATGACGCTCTACTTCGTATTCACGCATATAACCATAACCGCCATGAATTTGTACTGCTTCATTGGAGACACGGCTTGCTGTTTCAGATGCAAATAACTTTGCCATTGCAGCTTCTTTACCGAAAGATTTCTCTTGATCCTTTAAATATGCTGCTTTATGTACCATATTACGTGCTAATTCAATCTCCATTGCCATGTCAGCTAATTTAAATTGAATCGCTTGGAAGTTAGAAAGTGAACGACCGAACTGTTTACGTTCTTTCGCATATTGAAGTGCTCTTTCAAACGCAGATTGTGCAATTCCTACCGCTAATGCAGCAATTGAAATACGCCCTCCGTCTAATGTGTATAAAAATTGTTTAAAACCTTTATTCACATCACCAAGAATGTTTTCTTTCGGTACACGTACACCATCTAACACAATTTCACATGTATTTGATGCGCGTACTCCCATTTTGTCGTAAGGGCTAGAAATTGTTAATCCCTTACTATCTGTTGGTACGATAAAAGCAGAAATACGTTTTTTCCCACTCTCTTCAACACCGTTGACAGCGGTTACAATAATTGTATTTGCATACTCAGCATTTGTAATCCAACATTTCTCTCCGCTAATTACATATTCATCGCCTTCTAAAACGGCCTTCGTTTGTGTTCCTCCTGCATCAGACCCTGCATTTGGCTCTGTTAATCCAAATGCACCAAGTGTTTTTCCAGATGCCATCGGGATTAAATATTTTTGCTTTTGTTCTTCTGTACCAAAATAATAAATAGGAGATGCACCAAGTGAAATTGTTGCCGCATAACTTAATCCAGTTCCCCCGCATGCGCGGCCAATTTCTTCTACGGCTAATGCGTATGATAACGTGTCGCCGCTAGATCCCCCGTATTGCTCTGGAAACGGAATTCCTAGTAAACCAAGTTCACCCATCTTTTGAAAAGTTTCATATGGGAACTCTGCTGTTTTATCGTAATACACAGCTTTCGGAGCGATTTCCTTTTCAGCAAAGTCACGCACCATTTCCTTGATCATTTGTTTTTCCCTAGTAAGAGTAAATTCCATGAGTCACACCCCTTATCGAATCTAGTATTTCGACAGCGTGCGCATGTATAGTGCAAGTATTACTCGAACGAAAGTAGGAATAGTATTGAGAAAATTGTTGGAATTCTGTCATATTCTAATTGTAAAACAGAATCTGTACTAGTGCATAAAAAAATTCCTACATTGTTCTACAACAACATAGGAATATACATGTCGAATTTTGCGATTTTTATTTAATAATCGCGTCCTTTCCCAGAATCCGTAATTTCAACTAATGCTTCTGGATATGGTTCAAAATAAGTTTGACGTAATAAATATTCTTCTTCAAAGCGGAGTGCCCACGATTTTAAAACAACAAGTAGGCTGCTTAACGGCATTTTCTTTTCTGCATACTTCTCTAGTAAAGATAAGAAATGATCTTTCTCTACTTTCTTTAATTCTTTTTTAAAGTACCCAAAGATGTGCTGGCATACATTCACATTTGATGTATAACGCGGTGTGCGATGCAGCAATTCATATAACACACACTCATATTTTTCAAATACATCTTCAACCGGCAGTTTCACACTGTTTGCAATAATCCTTCCAAGTTCTTTTTGTTTCGTCTGATTATATGCCATAAATAAATACTTGTTATCGGATTGAAAATGAATGAGCTCTTGCATATTTTTATTCTTTTTTACTGTTTTAAAATATGCAATGGTAAACAGTTTCGTAAAGAAATGTTCCCGGATTGTAAAATTCGACAAACGCCCTTCTTCTTCTATTGCTAAATGCGAAAATTTTTCTAATACCGCTCCGCCAAACAAACCGCTTCCTTTTCCTTTTGAAGGTGATTTTTCTAGACCAGTATATATTTTCACATCACGTGTGCCACAGCTTGGGGAACGATTTTTTAAAATAAATCCATCTACATGGGAGAGTGAAGATAGAAACCTTTCCGAGAAAAGCTTCATCTTTTTTGTTACATCCGCTCCTGTTGATGGTTGCATTAGCTTTTGCACACCATCTTGATCCACAATACGAATTGTTTCACGCGGAATGCCAAGACCAATTTCTACTTCAGGACAAACAGGAAGAAATTCTACATATGGCTGCAAATTTCGGACTGTCGCATCTGTAATAACATCTCCATTATAACGACAAGCTTCAAATTCTAAACATTTACTAACAACAACTTTCGGCTTTTCAAACTGTCGCATCTCTTACCTCCGCGGTGTTAAACCGTATAAAACGAACTGGATTGTGTATTCAATTTCAGCTTCGTCATCCCACTTTTCTTCTGGTAATAATAAAAATCTCGTTAACATAAACCCAACAATTGCTGAAATCGTCAACCGAATGACAGTTGGTTTTGGTATTTCAATAATTTGCCCTTGCTCTTGAAAATACCCAACAATATTCTTAACACGATTGTACAGCTCTTTTTCAAACAATTGTTGTACTTCATTTTTTAACTCTGGTTGAAATGGTACTTCCTGCATTAATATTTTTAGCATTGGAAAGTGTTTTTTTACAAACTCAAAACGATTTTGTATGACTTTCCGAATAAATTGCTCATAGGAATCATACTGAACATCGAGTACTTCCTTGGCGAAAACTTGCACGAAAAGCGGCGCAACAAACTTTGTTAACGTCGGCATAACAACGGCAAATAGCAAATCTTTTTTCGTTTTATAATAGCGGAAGATCGTTCCCTCTGCTACACCTGCTCGTTTTGCAATTTCATTTGTTGATGTTGCTGCATATCCTTTTTCCCCAAACATGGCAACTGCTGCTTCTAAAATACGCATTTGCCTGTCATTTAATTTCTCTGCATCTGTTGCTGCAATTAATTCTTGTAACCAATCTTCTTTCATCCATAAAGCCCCTTTTTCTTCCCATTATATTCTTCTATGTTTCATTAAAGCAAACACATTCCCTATTGCAAATACACATGCAAATAACAATAGTATGCCGAGCTCTAAAGCAATATGTGAAAAACCCTGTCCGCGAATCATCACTTGACGCATCGCTTCTGCTCCATACGTTAACGGAAACAGTTTACCAAGAAACTGTAACCATGTACTCATCGATTCCATTGGAAACAAACCGGAAAAGAATATTTGCGGCACAATTACTAATGGAATGAATTGAATCATTTGAAATTCATTATTTGCATACGTAGATAAAAATGTACCAAGAGTTAATGCTGTAAGTGATAACATACATGTAATAAGTAAAATTAACAGTGGTGACCCTGCTATATATAAATCGAGAATATATACAGAAAAGCTAACGATAATAATTGACTGTAAAAATGCAAATATCCCGAATCCGACAACATAACCAGCAACAATTTCCCAGCGGCGAATTGGCGTTGATAATAACCGCTCTAACGTTCCGCTTAGTCGTTCTCTTACAAATGAAACACCGGATAAAATAAATACAAAGAAAAAAGTGAAAAAACCAATTAATACAGATCCTAAACCATCAAACATCGTCATATCTTTTGAACCATGTAAATAATCAATTGTTGGCTTCATTATTGCTGTTTCTTTTTTTTCAGTGCTTTTTTTCAACACTTGTAACGTAGCACCGTTTTTCGCCGCATCACTCCCTTCTAATGTTATGTTCATTTTTCCATTTTCTATTGTAATCATTGCATCTATATTTTGATTTTCTAGTTCGTCCAATGCCTTTTCTTTACCATACTCGTAAATTGTAGCATCTTGTTTTTTTAACAATTCTACAACTGGAGCTGGTACATCAACAAGCGCGATATGTGGCTTATAATCTTCCTGCGTAAACACAAGAGAAAGAAGCCAAAGAAGTAACATCGGTGCGCCAAACATAAGCGCTAGCGAACGTTTATCTCGAAAGAATTGACGGACAATCCGGATGACAACGCCAAACACTCTCATTATACATGTCCTCCCTCTAATACGAAGACATCTTCAATTCTGCCAGATGCAGTTCTTCCCTTTAATTCATCTGGTGTGCCAATCGCAATTAATTTCCCATCACGGATTAATCCAAGTCGTTCACAAAATTCTGCTTCATCCATAATGTGCGTTGTAACAATAATTGTCGTCCCTTGTTTTTTTAGCTCATAAAACTTCTCCCAAATTGATTTTCGAAGTACAGGATCAATCCCCACTGTTGGCTCATCTAAAATTAATAACTTCGGCTCATGTAAAAGCGACATTGCTAATGATAGACGTTTCCTCATTCCACCCGAAAAATACTGTACTTGTTTCTTGGCATGTTCCAAAAGCTGCACGAGCTCAAACACTTCCATAATGCGCTTTTTCTTTTCCTTTCCTTTTACCCCATACATCATCGCAATAAAGTCTGCGTTTTCATAAGCTGATAGTTCTTCATACAATGCATCTGCTTGTGCCATATATCCAATTTGCTTCATGCAACTTAAATTTGGCATCTTTATATCTAGTGCTGTTACCTTTCCTCTTGTTGCTTCACTAATGCCTGCAATCATTTTAATTAACGTCGTTTTCCCAGAACCAGACGGCCCTACTAAACCAAAAATTTCTGATTGTTCCACACGTAAAGAGATACTTTGTAATACTTCCTTTTTACCAAATCTTTTTGAAGCATTATCTAATATAACAGAAGCATTGTGCATGAAATCTCCTCCTTTATTAATGAGTGAGTACTCACTTTAATTATATTCTCTCCCCTTATTATCCGTTCTGTCAATTTTTACTTTCCGACATTTAGTTACTAAAAAGTAAATATAGTATAAGCTCTATTACTTGCTATATATTTTTTCAAGTTCGTAATTTAACAATAAAAATCACAATATATGCAGCACATTTTATTGACAAAATGTAACAGAAGAAGTAGATTTTATTAATTTATTACTTGAATTAATTTTTAAATACAGTATGTGAAATTTTATTTTTTAACTTCGTAACATACACCATCTTAAAAATGATATAATATGGAAAACTACCTTTATGCATGAAATAGACTCACTCCCAAGAAATAGGTCCTTTCTCATTTCAAATCGAAAACCTTGGAGGAAATCATTGTGAAAAACCATTATTTACTCGGTGTTTATAAAGGCGCTACTTCTGAAATCCATTTAGATGAACGCATTACAGATTTTCACTTCCACTGCATGAAACGAGAAATACAAATAAATGACAACTCCCGTTACACCCTTCTACTAGCAGAAATTGATACGCATTTAAATGTTGGTATGACTGATCAATTTCACTTATTTACAAAGAAACTACAGACTCTTCCTATTAATGAACATTGCTATTTTATATATGATTACAAAACTAGAAAACAAGTAGCCGAACCTTCACAACTTTGCTTCCCACTTATAAAAATTGAAACATCCGTTTTCAAGCTAGAAAATATCATTCAAACGATGAAAGATGTGAAATATCCTATGTTTGTCGGATTTAAAGTATCCCAAACAAATTCTCTGTCCTCTATCGTTATGGAAATAACTCTCTCATCTCAACTTCTTGGTATATTACATACAAATAAAGCTCTTTCCTATAATGAATTAAAAGATGATGCAGAATATTTATATTTACAAACTATGACATCTTTACTTTCCAAAAAAGAAATCACAAATAAAGTTTTGTCTAGCAATCTATTACAAACAACAAGTTCTGTTAACTACATGTAAGAAGTTAATTTTTCATGTCTATTCACTATGCAAATAATACTATTAAAAAGGAGAATAATTATGAAACTTACAGGTAAAGTTGCTGTCATAACAGGCGGCGCCCAAGGGATCGGAGAAGCAATCGTCCGCCTTTTCGTTCAAGAAGGTGCGAAAGTTGTCATCGCTGACCTTTCTCATGAAGGAGAAAAATTGGCTAACACATTAAACAATACGGGTAGCGGAGCTTGTTTTATAAAAACTGATGTTTCTAAAGAAACCGATATTCAAAACCTAGTTCAAGAAACCATCAATCGTTTCGGAAAACTTGACATTATGGTTGCCAATGCAGGAATTGCTGAAGATGTACCTATTCATAAACTTAATCTTGAGCACTGGCAAAAAACAATTGATATTAACTTAACTGGTGTATTTTTAAGTGATAAATATGCGATTGAACAAATGCTGAAACAAGAATCTGGTGGTGTAATCGTAAATATGGGCTCTATACTAAGTCATGTTGGTCAAGTCAATACAACATCATATACAGCAGCAAAAGCCGGTGTCGCTAACTTAACGAGAACACTTGGGGTCACGTATGCAAAACGAGGTATACGCGTAAATGCGGTATGTCCAGGTTACGTTGACACACCTCTTCTTAATGATGTAAATAATGAAACAATAAATAAGTTAATTACAGCTCATCCAATTGGTCGCCTTGGTCGCCCCGATGAAATTGCAAAGGCGGTACTCTTTCTAGCTAGCGATGATTCTTCATTTATGGTAGGAGCTAATTTACTCGTAGATGGTGGCTATACCGCTCAATAAAATGTATGTAATCTGCTGAACAAAAAATAAGCCGGTTCTTTTTTTGAACCGGCATTTTTTATTTCTAATGTAACAAACTGTAATCAAACTTCGATGATTATTGGAAGAATCATCGGTTTCCTTTTTGTCTGTGAATATAAGAACTGTCCCAGTTTTTCTTTTATTTCTCTCTTTAACACATTACGTTGATGAATATTTGCTTTTTGTAAATTGTTAATTGTTGTTACAACAAGTTGATTTGCTTCTTTTAACAACTTTTCTGAATCACGAACATATACAAAGCCACGGGAAATTGTGTCCGGCCTTGAAATCATTTTCCCTTCCGCTTTACTAAGCGTAATCACAATCACAAGCATACCATCTTCAGAAAGCTGCTTTCGATCACGTAGAAGTGTATGTCCAACATCGCCAATACCTAAACCATCTATATATACATTTCCTGCAGGTATCCTTCTAGTTTGAATTGCTACTTGGTTACGAATATCTACAACATCGCCATTTTTAATAATAAAAATATTATCTTTATCAACACCAACAGACTGCGCCAATAAGCGATGATGATGCAACATTCTAAATTCACCATGAATAGGAATAAAATATTTCGGTTTCATTAACGTAAGCATTAACTTTAATTCTTCTTGATAAGCATGTCCGGAAACATGCATTCCCGACGAACTTCCCGATCCATAAATCACATGTGCTCCTAGCGAAAATAAATTATCTACAATGTGAGAAACATTACGCTCATTTCCAGGTATAGGAGTTGCAGCAATAATAACTGTATCTTCAGGTAAAACATCGACTTGTCGATAGTTTCCGCTCGCTAAACGTGCTAAAGCTGCCATCGGTTCACCTTGACTACCTGTACAAAGAACTGCTACTCTGTCTGGATTCATTTGATTGATATCATGTGCCTCAATTAACATCCCTTCAGGAATATGTAAATAACCTTGCTCCATTGCAACAGATACTACATTTACCATACTCCGCCCAAGCAGCGCAAGCTTTCGATTTGTTTTTAAAGCAGCATCAACTACTTGCTGTACCCGGTTTACATTAGAGGCGAAAGTAGAAATAAAAATTTTTCTATGAGCCTTCATAAAAGCTTCTTCAATATGCTCACCAACATGTCTTTCTGATGGCGTAAATCCTGGTCGCTCTGCATTCGTACTTTCAGAAAGAAGAGCCAAAACACCTTCACTACCGATTTTAGCCATTTTATGAATATCCGGATATTGCTTATTTACAGGAGTAAGGTCAAATTTGAAATCACCTGTATGCACTACCGTACCTTCTGGTGTATGAAAAGCAATTCCAAGACATCCAGGAATGCTATGATTCGTATTGAAAAAAGTAAGGCGAATCTGCCCAAACTCTACTGATGATTCGGAGTTAATTGCAAACAACTGTGTAATATCTTGAATTTCATGTTCCTTTAACTTCACTTCAATTAATCCTAACGTTAGTCGCGTTGCATAAATGGGTACATTTAATTGCTTTAGTAAATAAGGAATACCTCCAATATGATCTTCATGTCCATGCGTGACAACTAAAGCACGAACTTTCTCTTTATTGTCTTGTAAATATGTAATATCAGGTATAATCAAATCAATCCCTAATAAGCTTTCATCTGGAAACTTAGAACCACAGTCAATAATGATAATATCGTCTCCATACTGCAATGCATACATATTTTTCCCTATCTCATTTACACCGCCTAAGGCTAAAATAGATAGCATATTTTCTGCTGTCTCCAAGAGTCATACCTTCCTTCTTCACAACATTATATTTCTAACACATATCTTCAATCAGAATCTTGAATATTATTCCTTTATATCTATTCAATTCCACAATATAAGTATTAGAAGAAGTTTATATTTAAATTCTGAATCCCTATAATATAGCTATCTCTTCTATAAGTTACAATCCCTAGATTATAATGTAAAATATATTGAAATACAAAATATTCAATTTATGTTAAAATATCCTTAAACATTAAATTTAAATATTCAGGAGAAAAGGAATGCAAACGAAAGTAAATTTTGAAAGCGTATCACAAAAAAAATTAACAAGATTCATTGTTTATCTCGTATTATTTTATTTGCTATGGACTTTAAAAGAATTGCACTTATTTAACTTGCCTCAAACAAACGATACATTATCTGCTATATTAAGCGGACTCATAAAGATCCTTATATGGATTATACCTATCTGGTTATACATAAAATACTTTTTACACACAAGCCCTTCCGATTATCTCAAATTAAATCAAAATGTGGGGAAAGGTATATTTTGGGGTATTTTTCTATCACTTCTTCTTGGATTATACTTTGTAGTTAACATTTATATCATCAATGAGCAAACATTTGATTTCTCTTTATCACTGCATCATTATTTAAATGTCTTTCTATTAGTTGGTATTACGGAGGAACTTGTATTTCGTGGGTTTGTATTACAAGAAATTAATAAACGAATATCATTTTTAGGGGCCAACATTCTCTCAGCGTTACTTTTTTTATTCATCCAATACCCGATTTGGATATACGATGGCGTATTTTTTCATCTTGGAACGCACATATACGTCTTTCTTGTTGGGCTTATATTTGGTTTTATCTTTAAGAAAACAGGCTCCTTATGGTCAGTTATTATATTACATTCGTTTCATAACTTCTTTTTATTACTTATATAAAATAACCCGGCTTAGAATAAGTCTAAGCCGGGTTTCTTTTCATTATCTTGTACGTGAACGTTTCTGCCTAGATTGTCCGCCACGCTTTTTTTGCTCTGAAGATGGGTACTTCTTCTTTTTATTATCTGAGCTACTTCGTTTATCTTTTTTGCTGTACTGATCTGTTTTTTGCTTTGGCTTTGGCTTCGGTTTTGAATGAGATGTTTGTTTTTTCTCTTGCCTTTTCGGCTTGTCGTCCTTTTTCTCTTCTGTGGTAGGTGACTCAATTACTTGTCGTTGTATTGTTGTGCGAATCCCTTTTTCAATTTCCTGTAAGTATCCCTTGTCTTTCGACGCAACCAATGTGATTGCTAAACCACTACCTCCCGCTCTTCCTGTACGCCCAATGCGGTGAATGTAACTTTCAACATCTTCTGGAATATCGTAGTTAAATACATGCGTTACACCATCAACATCTAATCCACGTGCCGCTACGTCCGTTGCAATTAAGTATTGACTTTCTGCATCGCGGAAACGTTTCATGACACGTTCGCGTTTTCCTTGTGATAAGTCACCATGCAGTTCGTCACAATTATAACCGTATCCTTTTAACGCTTCATACAATTTATTTGCACGACGTTTTGTACGGCAAAAAATAACAGCAAGAAACGGCTGATCTCTATCTATTAAATAACGAAGCGTATCTTGTTTCGCTCTATCTGTCGTCTCGACAACACGTTGTTTAATGTTCGTTACTGTTACTTCTGCATGCTGAATTTTAATAATTTCAGGCTTATTCATGTAACGCTTTGCAAGCGACTGAATTTGTTTTGGCATCGTTGCTGAAAATAGCATTGTTTGTCTCGTAGATGGCGTCTGCTCCATAATCTCTTCCATCTCTGGTAAGAAACCAAAGTGGAGCATTTGATCAGCCTCATCTAATACAAGCATCGAAACCTTTGAAAGCTCAATTGTTTCACGGCGCACATGATCTAATAAACGACCTGGCGTTGCAACAACAATATGTGTACTTCCTTTTAACTTTCTCATTTGCTGCGCAACATCTTGACCACCATATATCGCTAATACATTCACATCATCTATATGAACAAGTAATTTCTCAATTTCCGTTGTAATTTGCAGTGCTAATTCTCTTGTTGGCGCTACAATTAATGCTTGAACATGAGTTGCCTCTGAGTCAATCTTTTCAATGATTGGCAATGCGAATGCTAACGTTTTTCCCGTTCCTGTTTTCGCTTGTCCGATAATATCTTTTCCTTCTAACACAACCGGAATTGCTTTTTCCTGAATAGGAGTTGGCTCAGCAATACCATTTTCTCTTAATGTTTTATATAATGTTTCATGGACTCCTAATTGTAAGAAATCTTTCAAATATATCACTTCTTTTCTTCTTTTTTCACACTGAATCTCTATTGTACCACTTGTTAGCTTAAATACGAAAAAAAGTTCTCTTTTTTGAAGAGAGAACTCTTATTTCCTTCAGCAAACAGAAATTCTCATCTGCGATTGCAAACATACCAACATATTTTTCATATCTCGTTCTTTATACGGATTTAGACAAGCAATTTGAATCCAGTTATTTTCTTTTAAATAAGCGGATTCATAATGTATAACGAATCCTTGCAGAACTAACATATCCCCTACTTTTGTAGATGAAATCCCTCTCGGCAATTCAACCGTTATAATGACTGGTCCCCTGTATTCTTTCTCCGTAACTATATGAAGTCCTATATTTTTAATTTCTTTTTGTAAAAACTCATGCGTAGCAGCTACCTGATTGTATACCACATCATCTTCAAATCTCTTTAGCGCTTCATGTAAAGCAAAAATAAGATTCCAAGAATGCGAATATGGAATACTTTCATTTGTTGCATATTCCCCAATATCCATGTATTTCGGAATATTTCCATTCGGCTCAACATGATGATTATGAAATACAAATGACAAGCCCGTATATGCACCAATTGCTTTTCCGCTTACTCCACTTGCTAAATATACATCTTTTAAATCAAGCGGAATTGCTCCAATTGAGCTAATACAATCAACACATATTTTCACACCATACTGTTTACATAATTTAATTATCTTTAACAATTCATTCAGCATACCTGTTGATGTCTCATGATGGACAAACCATAACCATTCATAATTTCCACCTGTAAGCAGCTGTTCCATTTCTTCATAAGAGAACGGTACTCCCATGGCAGTTTCATATGTATCAAATGAAAGATTTGCTCTTAAAGCATGCTGCGTAAGGCGGTTGCCAAACTCACCATTTTTTAAAATGAGTCCGTGACTACGTAACGACTGAAGCTGTAAAGCAATTGCATCATTTGCCAACGTTCCTGTTCCAAATAGCACTTGTACGTCAGTAGCTTTTGTCATACGTAGTAGCTGCTTTTGAACCTGCTTCATTGTCACTTTACATTGATTTGAACGATGAGAAATTGGAATAGACGCAAAAGCATTTTGTACACCTGGCATAATCTCAACCGGACCTGGCAAGTACGTATACTCTTTATTTACAATTTTTGCGATTTTTGACTGTGCAAATAACTGTGGTGTAATGTACATCGGTTGAAACGCTGCTTCCTCTGTTCCAACCAATGTAGAAAATGGCTGAAAACCAACTTGTTCATATAACTGAATTTCACGCGTTGTACCAGAAATAATAGCCATATCGTATCCTTGCAAAAGTAGATAACGATGCAAAAACCTTCCGAGCCCTAATAAAGCCCGTCCGTTGCGATACTCCTTTTCTACAGCTAATAATCGAACTTCATATAAAACGTGCGCACGTTCTGGTAATATCTCATCTAAGTTATGAATTTTATAATCAAGTGAAAATGGGCGCTGTCCTCGCACAGCCACCATGCCAACGATTTTCTCGTTATCTAAACAGATTAAATATGTATTTTCCTCATGAAACCGGTCAATTCGAATTTTCTCGTCTGTCTCCTCATGCTGTGGAATTTCTTCTACGAATGTTTTGTAGTTAAGCTTATGAATTTGCTCAAACTCCCATGCTTGATCTGCAACTTTATACGTTAATCCCATTCTATAAACTCCTTTATTTTCTATGTGCATATGAAATAAACCCTATAATAAGTAATGCGAGCATAATGCAAGCCATTGTGTAATCAAAAACAAGCATAACAATTGGTAAGCTAGTAATTGTTAGTAAGCCTGCTTTCGTAAAACTCCTACTTAGCGCATATAATACAACAAATAAGGCAGCGAGAGTAAGTGTTACCAAGATATCAAGGACAAGCAATCCTCCAATAAAAGTTGATATCCCTTTTCCCCCTGAAAACTTTGTCCAAATTGGATAGAGATGCCCAAGTATAACTGCTAACAAAGAAAGAAATAGAAAACTCTCTTCTTCTGATACAAAAGTGGCAATATAGACAACAATTGCTCCCTTCAATGCATCGCCAACAAATGTAACAGCAAAGTACCCTTTTCCATATACACGTCCCATATTTCTTGCGCCAGGATTCCCGCTCCCAAGCTCACGAATATCGGCATGATGTTTCCATTTTGTAAGGATATAAGCTGTTAAAATCCCTCCTATCGCATAAGCCACTAATACATATAACAATCCGTTCATACTTATCATGTTATCAATCTCTTTCTATAATCAAATATCCCTTACACTCTACAGTATTACTTTATTATTTTCCACATTTTTCTTTATTTTCCTGTACAAAAAAAGACATCGGAATATATCCAATGTCTTTTTTTAACGTTTAAATTTTTCTTTCGCTGCCTTCATCTTTACTTGCAAATCATGGTCAACAGCGTTGTGAATATTTTGTTCTACTTCTTCCATCTCTTTTTGAAACTTCTCCAAATATGTTGCAAGTTCTTCTTCTTTCGCTGCACGCTGTGATGATGGAATTTGTGCGACAAGTGATAACATTGCAACTAAATCCTTCATTAAAAATGTCTCGAGCTTATGTTGTTCTTCAAATAAGCGATTTTCTTGGTAATAAGGGAGTGCTTGTAATACAGAGATTGTCACGTCATCAATTGTCTTTTGCAGTGACGGGCTTACTGAACGTTTATATCTTTCAATCTCTTTTAACGCATCTGGATAACGATCATAGAAATACAATTTATAAAATGAAAAATCATTTTGCGTCGTTGATTGCTGTACTTCTTTACGTAAAAAATCTTTTACCTTTGACGCCGTTACATCTATATCTTCACTTGTAATTGACTTTGTTGTTTTTGCTGCACCATGTAATTTCTTTTGTCTGCCTTTTGGCAGTGCAGAGAAAACACGCTCTTTCGTTCGTTCATTCGCTGCGCAAAATAGTACTGTAAGAACCTTTTGTTCTTTTTCTCCCTCTGTTCGAGCCCAGCGATAAAAGACTGGATGCTTTGTAAATTCTTTTAAAAACGGTGTTGATTGATGTGATAGCTGCTGAATGGACTCTGTTCCTCTTTTATATGGCTTTGTCCATGATAGAATGAACTTTCTTCCAAAATAAACAAGTAAACCAATTGCCGTGATCCCTAGTAGCAAAAAGATTCCAATCAATAGCAAAACAAATTCAAAAAATCCCATTGTTTCACCTCCCTACAATGTTTATTTTATTGGACGTTGAATCAGCTTTTGTTTCATTTCATCATTAAACGTATCTAGCTCAATTACAAACTTCTTACTTGATTCAATAATACGCTCAGTTGATTTTTCAGATGCTTCAATTGCTGCAAAGACATTTTGGAATGATTCACGAAGTTTTTCCATTCCAATTGCTGGGTTTTCAAGTAAGCGTGTTGTTTCTTCTGTATTTTCTTTTAATGCACGTGAATTACTTAATACCATCGATTCAATTGCTTCATTTGTTGCATTCACTGCATCAATTGTTTTACGCTGATTCGTTAATGCAAGCTGGATCGCAGCTGATACAGTGACAACATTTTGCGTCATCGTAATCGCATTTCGAATTGCTTCTGATAACTTTTCGTTGTTTTTCTTAATAATATCAACTGATGCAATCGACTGAAGTAATACACTTTTCGCCTGTTGCATATTACGTGTACGAACTAAAATTTTCTCTAGTGCATCGTTAATTAATGGTGTATCCTTTTGTCTTTCTGGATTTTGCTTTTCTGCTTCAAGCATACTAGCTAATTTCTTACCTAAATATACTTGCTTATCCAGTGCATGAATTTTTTGTTGTGACTGTTCTTTTAACATTTCAAGCCCAACTGTATCTTCTTGTAAATTATCGCGTCCTACTAATAATGAACGAATAATTTCCTCAATTTGTTTATCAATGGATTGATATTTATGAACATAGTTTTCAAGTGGATTTTTCTTGAACACTTTATACATCATACGCTTCATACCAGTTACTTGTAATGAATTTGGATTTAACTCTGACACAACTTTACGTAAATCCAGCAATGTGTTTGGAATTTCATCATTTTTTCCATTCATCATCGCTGATACTGGTCGTTTTAACGCCGATAATGTTTGCCCTGCATCACGTTGTTCTTTATCTCCTAAATCAGCAAGCTGTGATAATACTTTTGAAAGATCCGCATTATGTTCACTATTTAACTGTTTTACATATAAATCAGCTTCTTTATTTAGTTCTACTAATTCTTCTTCTTTAATAACAGTATCAACTGCTGTTTTTACATCCTCTTGTGATGATATAATGTCGTTTCTTTGTAATTCAGTCAATACAAATCTCTCCTTTATATTATGCGTACATCACACGCATGTATATCATTTTCATATAGTATCGTTAGCTTATCATATTCAAAAACACGCAACAATGTAGTCATGTGTATGACAGAAAAACAAGTATAAAAATGTCATATTTCATGATTTTTTCCTACTATTGCAGTCATTCCCTGTTTTGTATCATAAGTATACCTGTTTAAAACTTTATTGTCCTCAGACTTAAGACTGAGTCTTTTCTACACCCGAGTCTGATTCTTTCCGAACGAAATATGCTCCTGTTCCTAAAGGAACTAATACACCTTTAAAAGTTTCATCCTCTTTAATGAGACGAAAAAAAGGCTGTAACTCTTCTTCGTGAGAAATTGCATTATCAATGACAATAAGACCACCTGGCATTAAAATACGCTTTATATTTTCCCACCACCATACGTATTGTGTACGTTCTGCATCTAGAAAAATGAAATCATATAACTTAGGAGGCTGTACTTCTAAAAAAGCTCCCGCTTCTTGATGATGAATATCGATTTGATTTGTGAAGTTTGCTAGCTTGAAGTTTTCTAAAGCTTGTGAGATACGATCTGATGAAAGTTCAACTGTTGTAACTGTTCCACCATTTTCTTTTGCTGCACTTGCAAGCCATAGTGTAGAAAATCCATTTGATGTACCAATCTCTAATATTTTCTTTCTATTACACCCTTTTACAAGAGTAAATAAAAATTGCCCCATATCTCGAGAAATATTCCGAAATCGTTCTTCTCGTTTCGTTTTTACGCGATCATGCTCTACCCCAAACTTTTCAAGTTGCAATAGTAATTGATCTAGTTCCAATCCATAACACCACCATTCATAAAGATTTTCGCAATGACATGGTTGCTTACTTATTTACAATTATATGCTATTCCAAAACATTTTTCCTGTCTTTCTGAAACAATTCAAAAAAAACCTTGTTAAATATATTACATAAAGTAACAATCTAACAAAGCTTTTTTATATCATTACTTATTTAAAACTCGGATAAAATCGGATACTTATACCCAGCTAACTCTTTAACATATTTACCTTTAACCATTAAAGATTTCGCTGATGTATATGTTTTTACTTTTGTATTTTCAACACCCAATTGATCTGGATAAAAATAAAAGTTAATCTCTGAGAATGCTTCTTTAATTTCTGCGCATACTTCATCAAGTACAGGGATAATTGGAGCATATACACCGTATAATTTTAATACTTGATCTACCACTTCATATATGACAATTGCATCCAAATTATTTGAGTAATATAATTTATCGTTCCATTTATCAGACTTCATATTTAAATAAGAAGAAACTTGGTGATTTAACGAGGAAAACTCTCTAGAAAGAGACTGTCCTTCTTCTAATATTTCCTGAATCAGTTGTAGATCTTCTTCCTCTTTACAATTGAGCTGTTTTAACGGTGATTCCACTATGTGCTCTTTCTCATAAGACATGCTCATTATTTGCTGTGGTATAACTTGAAAGTCGAATGATGTATATAAGTCTGGATGTTCTGTAAATACAAAAATATTTTCATATTTTCCATTTACGTTTTCTAATAAATTATGAATTAAATGTTTCATCATATCTTTTTCATAACATTCTGAATTAGATAAAATACAATGAACACCTACTGATTTTGTATACACGTGATTTATAATCATGGGTAAAGCAAAAGTTGTTACGCTCGCACTAATTTTATTTTTTTGAACATATGCTAATCTATCACATGTATTTTCATATAACTTTTGTAATGCTTGGGCAGGTATATGTAGCATTTCTTCCCAAAAATCATACAATTGCTCTTTCGTTGGTTCTTCAAGTTCATAATCACTATAAAGTGTACAATTCCCCATGTTGTTCCTCCACAATTTCCTTTAACAATATTATTTAAACATCGATGTTTTTATATAAAAAGGTCTTACAACTGACATACTAACATAAAAAATAAAAAAATAAATCGTATTTACAAAAAATTTAAAAACAGAAATTAAATCCGAATAAATAGATATAACATTATAGAAATACTACCCTACCTACTATTACTATTTTAGAAAAGAAATAATCCTTTGTTCCTATACAATGTTTTCTTTATACTTTCAAAAGATTATTTCCAACGTACTAGTTTTTATTGAAACCTCTTCTTTTCATTCGCAATTTAAACGAATAACTTCGGCGGCTCGTTCATTTGAAATGAAATTTCATTTTATTTCAAATTTATAACTTCCCACGACTTGATATGTACATCTTTTTGTTGTATGATAAGTACATAAGAATAGTAATTAAGCGAACAATCCACTTCACATATTATCAAGCATCAATTAGGGATGATATGCGTTCCTTATGGGTTTTTGATAATATGTGAATTTTTATTTTATACGAAATAAGACGGATCATATTACTTTTATTTTTTTATTTTTAGGAGGCATTTACCATGACATTAACAGGTAAAGTAAAATGGTTTAACAGCGAAAAAGGTTTCGGTTTCATCGAAGTTCCAGAAGGTAACGACGTATTCGTTCACTTCTCTGCTATCACTGGCGACGGCTTCAAAACTCTTGACGAAGGTCAAGAAGTTAGCTTCGAAGTTGAAGAAGGTAACCGCGGACCTCAAGCTAAAAACGTTGTAAAGCTATAATTTAAGCTAAAAAAAGGTTGTTAACACTGAAAGGTTAACAACCTTTTTACTTATATAAACAAATATCTTCACATAAAAGGAGTGGTCTCATGTATCGAAATAAAAAGAACGATGTGACAGAAGTAGCACCAGAGCAAGTCCCTGTTTGGGAATGTGGATCAGAAGAATGTTTAGGATGGATGCGAAAGAACTTCTCATTTGAAGAAGAACCAAAATGTCCTTTATGTGGAAGTGAAATGACAAGTGGTGAACGTTTACTACCGAGATTAGGGTAATGCCCAATCCCCTTGCAAAAAATCTTTTCCAAGGGGATTTCTTTATTAGGAGTAACAACATAAAGAGTTGGACTATTCATCTCTCTTACACCGTATGATATACAATATAGTGTAAAATGAGGTGATTGTATACAACACATTTCTACTTCGCTTGTCGTTACGATCCTTTCATTTGGAGGATTATTAGTTGGCGGATCTGCTGGTTTTGTAGCAAAACAGTTTATCTTAAATAAAATGAACCGATTATACGCATTATGTGGTGGACTACTACTAGCACTTCTTATACTAGAAATTATCCCCGAAACATTTTCTACTTTTCATCTTATAGGTCCTTTACTAGGTATTATACTTGGCGTGTTATTTATGATTATTATCCATTCTTTCTCGCATTCGTCGCATTCAACTAAACAACAACCTTTGCAAACTTTTTTGTTTTTATCACTCGCTATTTTTATTCACAATATACCAAATGGTATTGCATTAGGCGCTGCATTTGCAAGTGATAGTACAATTTCTAACTCATTACTACTCGCAATTATCTTTCATCATATCCCAGAAGGTTTAGCACTCATCATTCCCTTTTTCTTCACACACTATCGATATCCTTTCTTCCTCCTTATCATTTTTCTATTATCCGCTACACTTGGGTTTAGTACAATTGTTGGCAACACACTTGGGGATGCAACGACTCATTTACAAGGAATTATTATGGGCAGCGCGATTGGTTCATTATCATATGTAACGTTACAAGAGATGCTGAAAAAAGCATATAACAGTATGACGATTAGTTCTTTTTTTATCTGGGTATTAATTGGTTTTTTTATTGTAAATATGTATATTCGCTTTCTTGTTCATCATTAAAAGTCGCACCTGTAAACTTAGACAGGTGCGACTTTTTAAAATTCAACTAAAAATGAATGTTTTTCTTCATCTATACAATTTGCACTTCGCTCTTTATAATTTTTCTACGTTACCATTTGAAATGCTTCTTCTACAGACACGCACTTCACTTCTAAACTTTCCTCACTCGTTGTGACAATTCCTCCAACGGGCTTTCCAACAAATAAAATATCTTCATTTTGAATAACAACAGAAGTACACACAATATGCTTAGGATGTAGTATTTCTCCCTTTATATCACTACCCATTCACGTACAAATGGAACTTGTTTACCTTGTATTGAAATTGTATATTCCGATACGTTTGCTTGACGATATAAATATGTAAAATCTCCATCTACGTACTTTTGATGAGCTTCTTCATCTTCCCATAATGAAATAACAATAAAACGGTTTGTTTCAGAAACCGACTTCCCAACAATCCCACCTAACATTCCATCTTGCTTATTCATTCCTTCATTCCAAACTGTTTCTTGTATATGTAAGAACTGATCTTCTTTTCCCTTTTCCACATCACAAATAGCCACTCTTATGAAAGAGCACTTCCCTAGTCCGTGTGTAAATGAAACGTTTGATATCGAAAATAGTGATTGATATAGTGTTGTTTTACATGATGTATATGTAAGCTGTTGCTGTCCTCTCTCTAGCACTGCATCATGTATATTGTTCATAAAATTTTGATATGCATTCATATGTTCCCATACAGAAAATATACAAGCTTCATTTCCATCCCATCCACCAACTTGTCCGTGAAAACCTTCTACATGTCGCAAAGTATTCCACTCCTCTTGTGCGGTAGAAAAAGCAGATTGATGTTCTTGCTCTACTTCACATATAATTGTTTTAATAAGCATAAGTTCCCTCCTGTGTGATGCGTATGTTTTGAAAATGATTTATTTACATAATATTTTTATCGTTTATGAAATATATAAATCTATTCAATATTATATCAAACATGGGTTTAATAGTCTAAATTATTAGAATAAACAGTTTTGCGTTATTTAATTTATGGTTATATGTAGAATTTTTTATTCTATAGGGATGGAGAACAATTATAAGAACAATCGAAGTTAACTATGATGAACTTTTTTGAACTAAAAAAGAAAATTGATGAGCCTGGTTTTATGCTATATGAACCTGTTGACGAGTACTATTTATACAAGCTACTCATAAACAAAAAACTTTCTCAACCCTCTCTACATAGACTTTAGCAGCAACTACTGATAAGATTTAATTGTAAACTCCTTAACGGATTACATTATCTAGTCAAGGGCCCTATTTCAAATAGGGCCCTTTGACTTTCTTTTTATTTCTCAACGTATAAAGTATGGAATCGAAAACATATTTTTGTTAAGCTATATGTATCTCTCCGATATGCACAATGTGTAACTATGCCAAAAGGCCTGCTTATAGCAGGTCTTTTTTCCATGAAATTTCCTCTTCCCTTTCCATTTCATAAAGTGAAACTTCACTCAGTAGGGGTTTTCTTCATCCCCTACTGAGTGTCAGCCCGACCAATCGGGCTTTAGCGGGATAAAAAGCCTCAGCCTATTTATGATTTTTAATAGACTTAGTATAATGAAAAGATGGAGGTGAAATAAATGGATTGGTTATTATCACAATAAAAATACAACTTAAGATGAGTACTAATATGAATAAAGCGTATATAGAATTCCTGTCATATAAAATATATACAAAAAATCAAAACAGAAGAAACTTTCATCACTACTCACTTACATATAAAAAACCAATCTATTTATAATAATGAATAAAAGAAGATGGAGTGAACTGGCTTTAATCGCAGGTTTAATTATTGTCGTTCTAACAACTGATTATAAAAATCCTGATGGCGTTGACTATTTAGGAATTGTTGCAACATTTACCATTCCTATCGCACTAATATTAGCTGTAGTTATGTACATTCAGGAAAGGAAAGAGAAGAAACAATAGTTCTTTTTTCTTTCCTCACTCATTAATTTATATGCTTATACACAAATTAAAGAGTCCCTACTAATGAATCATTAGTAGGGACTCTTCTTTCCTATCTTTACTTCACCACAAACCTCGTCGTACTACATCCATCTTTCCTTTTCGTTACTTCTAGTACAGCTGGCATCGCATTTTTTAATTCTTGTACGTGTGAAATTACACCGATGAAACGGCCTGATTTCTGTAGATCAATTAGTGCATCAACTGCTTTTGTTAATGACTCTTCGTCTAATGAACCGAATCCTTCATCAATAAACATCGTTTCAATTGAAATTCCACCTTCATATGACTGAATAATATCAGCCATACCGAGCGCTAAGCAAAGTGATGCGTTAAACTTTTCTCCACCTGATAATGTTTTCACATCACGTGTTTGTCCTGTGTAAGCATCATATACATCAAGACCAAGTCCACTTTGACGATTTCGTTTTTCAACACGTTCACTTCGTTTTAAGTAAAATTGTCCATTGGATAGCTTACGAAGTCTTTCGTTTGCTACTTGTACAATTTGTTCTAGATATTCAATTAAAATGTATCGTTCAAATGAAATACGACTTTCATTGTCACCTTTCATTACTTCGTATAAATCAACAAGTTCTTGGAATGCACTTTCTTCTTCGTGAATTTGTTCATCAATACGGCGGATGTTTTCATGCAAATTAACAACATATTCCATCGTACCTTTTGCAGCTTGTCTTTTTTCTTTTACAATATCGAGTTCAATTTCAAGATTACTTACTTGTTCTGCTAATAAAGTTAAGTCCGCCCATACTTTTCCTTGTAGCTGTTCTGTTAACTCTTCTACTTGCTTTATTAATGCTTGTAAAGAAGAATGGTAAGACTGAATATGATTTTGAAGTTGTTCTCGTTCCATTTCTGATAATTTTGCTTCTTTATACGATTGCTGATCTATAAATCCTGCTTGTTCTAATGCAGCAATAAAACGGTGATAGTTTTCTTCTTTCTTTTCACTTGCTACAGCAAATTGCTTCATACTCGCTTCGTACTCTGCCTCTACACGAATGTTTTCATTCATTAAGCGTTGGTAATTTTCTTGGGCTTGCTTCCAAGCTAATTCAAAGTGTTGTAACTGAGAAGTTATTATTTCATAATTCTCTTTCCACGCTTGCATCGTTTGTAATTCATTTGGAATTTTTTGTTGATCATTTTCAAATGATGTGCGAAGTTGTACATGTTCCATTTCAATACGATGCAATGAATTTTCTACTTCATGTTTTTGCTTTTGAATTGTTTCCAGCTTTTCATCTAACTGCTGAACTTGCGGCAATAGTTGTTTTCTTTCTTCTTCCTTTTGTTTTAATTCATTTACTTCGGCTGCAAGTTGTTTACCAGTTTGAATGAGTAATGCATAAGCTTCTTGTAAGTTTTCAGCATGATAACCACGTTCTACCACTTCTTTCCTACATTGTTCATACTGCACTTTGTAGAAGTTCCACTTTTCCTCTACTTGCATATGAAGTTTTTCCGCTTTTATTTTTTGTTCACGTAGTTCATTTAATTCTTTTTCATTAATAGACACACCTTGTTCCGTCGCTTTTTTCGGGTGAGATGTACTACCACACACAGGACAAGATTCCCCATCGTGTAAATGTAACGCTAATTGTCCTGCTTGTTCATTTAACCATTGTTTCTCTAACGTGTCGTAAGCTACTGTCGCTGCATCTTTTCGTTCTTCTGCAACTACCTTTTCTTTTTCATACTGTTGTACTTCTTGCCATACATCATACGCCTGTTTTAACACTTTCGCATCATCGCGCATACAACTTAACTGGTCTAGTTTTGTTACATAATGTGCTAAAGCTGCTTCTAATTCTTTAAGTTTCATAGAAAGCTGTTGCTTTTGCATATTGTTTTTTTCTTGCTCGGCCACTAGATTTTGTATGTTATGTTTTAAGTTTATGATTTGTTCTTCGCACTGCTGTAACTTCAATTTCTTATCTGCTAACGAAGCAATGATTGGTTGTAACTCCTCAAGCTCTTGTACATTTCGCTTCTTTTCTTCACGCACAGCTTCTTTTTGCTTTTCTTCCTCATACTGTTTTGTTGCTTCTTTATAAGCTACATCTGTTTGTTCTTTTTTTGTACGAACATTTTCTAATACTTGCTCGGCTTCTTTCACACTTTGCATTGCCTCTTCATACCACTGCTCAAATGGTAATAGTCTACTTGCTTGCTCTGCTCTCTTAAATCGTTCTTCTTTCTCTTCAATTACTGATCGTTCGCTTTGTAATTCTTCATAGCGCTTCTTTTTTACTTCTAGTTCTTCTAGCCTATCATTTATTGCTTTTGCGGCATGGTAGCGTGTTTCTAACTCTTTTAATTGTGTGAGTTGCACGCGTTGTTTTTCCTCTAATTGACTTAGTACATGCTCGTAAAATGTAAGTTCTTGCTGCAGCGCTTCTACCACTTGATGTGTATTTACATATTCTTGTGCACTCAATCCTTCTAACAGTGCCCCATCACGAATTGGTAACTGGAATGCGTTGCGAAAATATAACTCACGCTCTTTCAACTTTCCTTGTAATAGTTCTTTCCATTCTTTGCGCTTTTGATCAAGTAGCTCACGCATTAATTTATAGCGATCCGTTTTAAAAATACGGCGTAAAATTTCTTCTTTATTTTCTGTTTCTGACGTCAACAGTTTGCGAAATTCTCCTTGCGGAAGCATAACAATTTGACTAAATTGATGTTTCGTTAATCCTATTAACGTTTCAACTTTTTTATTTACATCTGTAACATGGAAACGATCCACGCAAGGGACATGTTCATCATCAATGACTTCATAAAACTCTATAGCATGACCTGTCACTGTTTTATTTCCTTGTTTTCTATGACCAAGCTGACGTTTTATACAATACGTTTTCTCTTTTAACTGAAATAACAACTCTACACTCGTATACATGTCATCTTCTGCAAATTGACTGCGAAGCATGTTTGTATCATTTCGTTCTTCTCCACTTGCTTCGCCGTACAATGCATAACAAATCGCATCAAAAATCGTCGTTTTTCCGGCACCTGTATTACCAGAAATCGCAAAAATGCGGTGTTCCCCTAATTCATCGAATCTAATTGTTTCACATTGCTTATATGGACCAAATGCTGTCATTATAAGTTGTATCGGTCTCATACTTATTCACCTTCCCGCTTATGTACTTCTTGTAATACTTCTAAGAAGAAACGTTCCTTTTCACTAGACAACTCCGTTCCTTTCATTTCCTTATAAAAGGCTCTCACTAGCGATATATCATCCATCTTATGGCGTGATACAACTTCTTCATTGTTTTCTACTACTTCTCGTCGAAGCATTGCTCGCTCTACATGCATCGCATTTGGATAAACAGAACGAATTTTTTCCATTGGCTGCAACACTGGATTTTCATCTAGTAATTTCACAAATACATAATCTCCACAAACATCATGCTGAAGCAAATCATCTATTTTCGCTTCTACTGTACGCATTGTTCGGCGTGGAGTAAGAAGACGCTTTTCTATCTCAATTTTTCCTTCTCCATCTAATTCCACAATATAATATCCTTTTTTATGATGTTCCTCTGAAATAGAGTATGTAAGTGGTGAACCAGCATAACGAATTGTTTCATCTCGTACGTAGTGCGCTTGATGCAAGTGACCAAGTGCTGTGTAATGGAACTTTTGGAAATAATGGCTATTTACATATTCTGCTCCTCCAATTGATAATGGACGCTCTGCATCACTTGTATTTTTTTCTGCTTCACCAGATGGGGTCACAAATAAATGTCCGACAAAAACGTGTCTTACTTTCGTATCCATTTTCTCTCCAATTTCATTCATGAGTATACGCATTGCATCGTCATGACTACGAACGTCTTCATTTTGCAAAACATGACGAACAATACTTGGGTCCGCATACGGTACTAAATGAAAATGCACCTCGCCATACTCATCATGTAAAATAACCGGATTATATGGATACTGATATTGCCCAGCGATATGTAATCCTTGCTTTTTCATGAGACCACTTCCGAAGTGAATACGATCTGGACTATCATGATTTCCTGCCACAGCGAGCACTGGGGTCTCTAAATCTATCACAATTTTTTCTAATACTTCATTTAATAAATCAACCGCTTCTGTTGGTGGAATTGCTCGGTCATATAAATCTCCTGCAATAATAACGGCATCTGGCTTTTCTTCTTTTACAGCTTGAACAAATTGTTCTAATACGAAGCACTGATCTTCTGTCATATATACACCGTGCACAAGCTTTCCTAAATGCCAATCCGCTGTATGGAAAAATTTCATTTCTTCCTTCCTCTCTATTTGTTAGTTTACAGAATGTAGTGATAGAAGTTGATACTGCAAAATTGTCCTTCCTTCCTCTCTATTTGTTAGTTTACAGAATGTAGTGATAGAAGTTGATACTGCAAAATTGTCCTTCCTTCTGTCCATTCTATTTTTTTCACAAGAGCATTCCCTACTTGCTCTTGTTTTGTTTTGTATAAAGGAATGGTTTCATCCATCACAAATAAATAGTAACCACTTAATGTAAGCTCAAATATATTTTTTTCTGTATGTAATCGAACTTCTTCATTATTTGTTAAAATCGTAGTACACATTTCAAACTTCATTAAAAACAGCTCCTTTTCTACCATCTCTCTTAATAGTATAGAACGTATCAACGATTGACAAGAGACTGCTTTATCGTTGTTTTTTGTATATATTCCTTAAAATACGGTATGTGAAATTTCTTATATTTCACAAAAATAAAAATGCATTAGGATGCACTTTCATTTTTGTAAGTAATCCTTCATGACATAATATAAGACCGTTACCAACAGTATCGTTGTACATAAAGACGTAAAAATGGCAACATAGTCATTTTTGTTTAAAGCAAAGCTAACCGCTATTGTAAGAATAAAAACTGGAAATACAAGTCGCACTTTATCTTGAACACTTTCTTGATTTGTATCTTCTTGCTGAAAATAAATTGTTAACCAAATCATAAGAGAAGACAAAATTATAACCGATAATAATAATGGTCCTGACATTCTGCTCTCCCCTTTCCTTACTTTCTATTATATACAGTATTTTACTCACTTTTAAAGAAATAAACCTTTATTTACCAAAGATATTTCACTCGTCTAAAGTAACAAACTAGATGCCACCACATATAAAGTGAAACTTCACTGAGTGTTAGTTGAACCAATCGGGCTTTTACAGACCGTTAATGCGGGATAAAGTATAGTCTTTGCGCATTTTCTATCCTGTATCTCCTTAAAAAGCGAATTGTATTCCCACAGTTAAATATTTAATATTCATTTTTCCTATCTAAAATCCTGCAAAAACAACTCACCAAAAAGTGATATTATTTGCTTATTTTCGCTAATACACGTGATATGTAAAGAAGGACTTTCTCACCTTTATCACGAAGTAGAAAGTGATATTCATATTCTTGTAAATATAATGGGGGATTGATGATGACAGAAAATGTTTTATTTTCCATTCAAGAAAACGGTGTAGCTTCTATTACGTTAAACCGTCCGAAGGCACTGAACTCCATATCACATGATATGTTACAGCCAATTGCTACAAAGTTAAAAGAATGGGAGCACGATAATACCGTTCGCATCGTTGTTGTACAAGGAGCCGGTACGAAAGGACTTTGTGCTGGTGGTGATATTAAAACATTATATAGCGCTCGCGAGAACGAAGCGAATCGCAAAAAAGCTGAACAGTTTTTTGAAGAAGAATATGAGCTTGATATGTTTATTTATAAATTTCCTAAGCCCATTGTCGCTTGCTTAGATGGTTTTGTCATGGGCGGAGGAGTTGGTCTTACATACGGAGCAAGTCATCGCATTGTAACTGAGCGAACGAAATGGGCAATGCCAGAAATGAATATTGGATTTTTCCCTGACGTTGGAGCTGCTTATTTCTTAAATAAAGCACCTGGTTATGCCGGTCGTTATGTTGCTTTAACTGCCTCTGTGATTGGGGCTGCTGACGCTCTTTATATAAACGCTGCAGAACGTTACATGCCAAGTGAACGACTTGATCATTTCTTTAACGAACTTAACAAAGTAGATTGGCATAATACAAATGTACAAATTACTTTACAAAAAGTACTTGATCAGCATACTGAACAACCTTCAAAAGAAAGCGAGCTACATCTCTTCCAACAAGATATCGACAAACACTTTTCCTTTTCTACAATAGAAGAAATTATTCATTCTTTAGAAAAGGATGCTAGCCCATTTGCTCAAAAAACAAAAGAGACTATATTAGCAAAATCTCCGTTTTCCTTAAAAGTTACTTTAAAACAATTTATTAATGGTAAGGGAAAATCGTTAGAAGAATGTTTTGCCACTGACCTTATACTTGCAAAAAACTTTTTAAAACATGAAGACTTCTTTGAAGGCATACGATCTGTCGTCATCGATAAAGATCAAAACCCACAATATAAATATAAGCAACTTAGTGATGTAACAGAGGAAAATGTAAGTGCCTTTTTCAACCTACAAAACACGTAACCCATATAAAAAATGCTAGTAGCTATAGAAGCTACTAGCATTTTTTATATTAGAACCAACGCTCTGTTACGACTTTTTTACGTGTATAAAATTGCACGCCATCTTTTCCATTTGTACCAAGATCACCATAGAAAGAAGCTTTATTTCCTGCAAATGCAAAGAATGCCATTGGAGCAGGAACGTTCACGTTTACACCAATCATTCCTGCATCAATTTTATCACGGAATGTTTGTGCATGCTTTCCGCTTGAAGTGTAGATAACTGCACCGTTTGCAAACTTTGATTTGTTTGTTAACTCGATACCTTCTTCTAAACTCTTCACTCGTACAACACTTAATACTGGAGCAAAAATTTCATCTTTCCAGACTTTCATATCCGGTGTTACATTATCAAAGATTGTTGCTCCTACGTAATAACCGTTTCCAACTTCTTCTTCTACTTTTCTACCATCTACTAATAAACTTGCACCTTCCGTAACACCGCTATCAATATAACCAATTACACGATCTTTATGAGATTCACGAATTAATGGCCCAACAAAGTTTTCTTCATAGCGACCATCACCAACTTTTAATTTCTTTGTTTCAGCAACAAGAACTTCCATAAATTCATCGGCAATTTCATCTACAACGGCTACAACAGAGCATGCCATGCAGCGCTCTCCGCTACTTCCAAAAGCAGATCCAATCACACCTTGTACTGTTTTTTCTAAATGACAATCCGGCATAACGATTGCATGATTTTTTGCTCCAGCAAGTGCTTGAACACGTTTTCCATGCGCCGTTCCTTTTTCATATACATATTTTGCAACCGGCTCTGATCCGACAAAAGAAATAGCTTTAATATCCGCATCTTCTAGTACACTATTTACTACTTCTTTCCCGCCATGTACTAAGTTTAGAACACCTTTTGGAAATCCTGCTTCATAAAATAACTCAACAAGCTTTTCTGCTAATAGAGGTGTTCTTTCAGACGTTTTTAAAACGAATGTATTTCCACATGCAATTGCAAGTGGGAACATCCATAACGGAATCATCATCGGGAAGTTAAATGGTGTAATTCCCGCAACAACCCCAAGTGGGTATCTCCAGATTGAACCATCAATACCAGCTGCGATGCTTGGTAATGCTTGTCCCATCATTAAATTTGGCGTAGATGTAGCAAGTTCAACCGCCTCAATACCACGCTGCACTTCACCACTTGCATCTCGCAATGTTTTACCATTTTCAAGTGTAATAATTTGTGCTAATTCATCTTTATTTTCTTGTAACAATTGTAAATATTTATATAACATACGTGTTCGGTTTGGAACCGGCACTTCTGACCATGTTTCATATGCACGCTTTGCAGCTTCAACTGCTTGCTTCACGTCTTCTTTTGTAGATAGTGGAACGTAAGCAATTATTTGTCCATTTGCTGGATTTGGGACCGTTTCAATTTCTTTTCCCGTTGATTCAACCCATTTTCCATCAATATGATTTTTCACTCGTTTTACTTCTGTAATAATCATTGTACTCTCCCCTTTGCTTCTATTATTTTTCGTTCGTAATTGTTTTTTGTGTGCTTACTTTTTTATAAAGCGCTGCCATATCATTTTCGCCATATCCTTCTTCTGCTGCTTCACTATATACGTTTAACAACATGTTACTTATAGGTAAATGGAGTGATTTCTCCTTTGCTAAATCCATCGCAAATCCTAAATCTTTCTTTAATAGATTGACAGTAAACCCTGGGTTGTAATCTTCTGCTGCAATAAAACTTTTATAATTACGCTCATAAATGCGACTTTGTCCATAACTTACATTTAACATATCAAATAATTTATCTAGGTCTAAGTTACTTTCTCTCGCTAATGTAAGTGCCTCACTCACACCAGCTGTGTAAAAACCAATTAATAGATTATTAATAAGTTTTACCTTTGTACCGCTATCAATATCATCACTTACATGAAAAATGTTTGCTCCTAACACTTCCATAACAGGTAGCGCTTTTTCATATACAGACTTTTCACCGCCCACCATAAATGTAAGTGTTCGATTTTCAGCGCCAATCACTCCGCCGCTAACAGGAGCCGCTAAAAACGGAATGCCTTTTTTCTTTGCAGCTTCTGCAATTTTTATATTTAAGCCTGGTGTTACTGTACTCGTGTCAACTAATACTGTATTTGCATGACCATTTTCAAGTAATCCACCAGCTCCTAAATACACTGCCTCTACTGCACCAGCTGAAGGTAAACTCGTGAAAATGAGCTCACAGTTTTCTGCTAGTTTTTGCATTGGAATACCAATAATTCCACCTGCTGCTTCAAAGGAAGCTTCTGCTTCTTTATTTAAATCAACACCACATACAGTGAACTTAGACTCAAGTAAATTTTTAGACATTGGTAGTCCCATATTTCCTAGCCCTATGAAACCAATTCTTTTCATACTTCTTTTCCCCCTTTTCGATCACACAAAATAACGATCGCGTTTTATACTGCTTTTCGCAATTTCTCTCTTTTTCATAAAAAGATTCGAATAAAGTGGTACTGAAAGATGACGAATTTCGTCTAATAACATTTGTTTTTTCTGTTCATCTTGCATCGCTGCCGATATAACACATACTGCATACTCTTCTATTTGACGATATCCTTCTTCACAAATGACATCTGTAATAAGCTGCTTTATTCTTGCTTTCTCTTCTCCTTCATTTTGTAATGCCTTTTCTGTACGCAAAAATGCCGATTCCATTACATACACATCTTTTGCCATGTCAGATAATATGCGTAAATACTCTTGTTCCTCATCAACTTTCACTTCAATAGCTTGAGAGAGCGTTTTCAAAGATTTCTGAAGTAATTGTTTTGATAGTTGAATATACCGGTGGTTCCTATTTTTTTCTACACCAAACTCTTTCTCTTCACTTTGCTGACTCTTTTTGAGTAACATTTTTGCAATCGTTAAACGATTAATTTCATTTGTTCCTTCAAAAATGCGGCTAATTCTTGCATCACGATATAAGCGTTCTACTTCGTACTCTTGCATATAGCCATATCCACCATGAATTTGTACCGCTTCATCAACAACAAATCCTAACGCTTCTGAACTCTTCACCTTATTAATTGCACATTCCATTGCATAGCTTGATAATTGTTCTGTAACGTTACCGCCCTCATCAATCGCTTCATCTAATAGTCCTGCTGTGCGGTATGCAGCACTTTCCGCGCCATATGTACAAATAATCATATTGGCAATTTTCTCTTGAATCATTTTGAAATCAACAAGTTCTTTTTGAAATTGCTTTCGTTCTTTTCCGTATTGAACAGATAAGCCAATCGCTTGTTTAGCCGTTCCAATATTCGAAAATGCTAGTTTTAAACGAGCTAAGTTTAAAATATTTAACGCAACATGATGTCCTTTTCCAACTTCACCTAATACATTTCCCACTGGTACTTGTACATCTTCTAAAATAAGCGTTGCGGTCGAAGATCCTTTAATCCCCATCTTTTTCTCTTCAATTCCAATTGAGACACCTTCAAATGCTCTTTCGACAAGGAACGCGGTCATTCCTTTATTTGTCTTCGCGAATGTTACATATACATCTGCCATATGAGCATTTGTAATCCATTGTTTTTCACCATTCAATATCCATTTCGTTCCTTCAGAATTTAAAATAGCACTTGTCTTTGCGCTCAACGCATCTGATCCTGCATCTGGCTCTGTTAATGCATAAGCACCAATCCATTCCCCGGATCCTAATTTCGGTAAAAACTTTTTCTTTTGTTCGTCTGTTCCGAAATAAACGTAAGGCAATGTTCCGACACCAGCATGAATATTAAAGGAAACACTAAATGAGCCACCATAGCCCATTTTTTCAGCAACAAGTCCAGATACAGTTTTCCCTAAGTCTAGTCCATCATACTTTTCAGGAACTTCAATACTTAATAAACCAAGTTCACCAGCCTTTTGAAACAACTGACGTGATACATCATAATCATGGTCCTCAATACAATCTAGCTTTGGAACAACTTCTTGTTTTACAAATTGTTCTGTCGTCTTAGCAATAAGCTCTCCTTCATCAGCAAGATCCTCTGGGGTGAAAGTGTTTACATTTATATCATCACTTAATAAAGAAAACGTATTTTTCTTGAACTGTGCCTTTTCCATCTACATCCCCCTTACCTATGTTTCGCGATATAACGAAACATCAGTTAGTATGTATTTTCGAAACCTCTAATCATCTAGAATACGAAACATTAAAGCTGTTCAGTCAAGATAAAAAGGCGATGACTATCTTTCCATCAAGCAGCTGTATATGCAAGAGGTGTCAAATCATCGCCTTCGTCAAAATTTAGTATTGTTATTGATCTTCAGATAAAACTGTTTTTGCAATCTCACCATCTAGTTCTTCAAATTCATGATATGAGATTGTTTCATATAACTCACTTCTCGTTTGCATATTCGAAAGCCCTTCCTTTTGCGAGCCTGTCTCTTTAATAAGCTGGAAAACACGCTCATATGCTTTCGCTGCTACGCGAAGTGAAGTTACAGGATAAATAACCATTTGGAATCCCATATTTGCAAATTCCTCTGCACTATAATATGGTGTCTTGCCAAACTCGGTCATATTTGCAAGTAACGGTACCGTCACTTTATTTGTAAATAAACGAAATTCTTCTTCTGACTGCAGCGCTTCTGGGAAGATTGCATCCGCACCAGCTTCTACATAAGCCACCGCACGCTCTATTGCAGCGTCTAATCCTTCTACTGCTCGAGCATCTGTGCGGGCAATAATAACAAGAGATGGCGCAACCTCTTTAATCGCCTTAATCTTTTGCACCATTTCTTCTGTAGAAACAAGTTTCTTTCCATTTAAATGACCACATTTTTTCGGCATTTGCTGATCCTCAATCTGAACAGCCGCCACATTTGCTTCAAACATCTCTCTTGCTGTACGAGCAACATTTAATACACCACCAAATCCTGTATCAATATCAACAAGGATTGGTAAATCTGTCGCTCGTACGATATCTCTCGCTCTTTCTGCTACTTCCGTAGAAGTTACAATTCCAAGGTCTGGCAAACCGCGGCTTGCTGTATAAGCTGCCCCCGATAAATAAAGAGCAGAGAATCCGGCTTGTTTTGCAACAAGTGCAGCCATTGGGTCATGTGCACCGGGAATTTGTAATATTTCAGGAGATTGCATATGAGTTCGAAATTGCATCGCTAATTGTTCTTGCGTTGATTGCTTATTTACAATCCAAGCCATCGCACTTCCTCCTTACTTAAATTAAAAATAAATCTACAAATTCATTTACATTCATATTTCCTAACTTTTCTTCATTTAAGCATACTTCATGGATTCTTTCTTGCTGCTTTTTCGAATAATGACCTGTCATATTCGCAGTGAACTTTTGAAGCACTTTCGGAATCGCTTCATCTCTACGGAAACGATGACCAAGTGGGTATTCACACTCGATACTTTCCGTTGCTGTACCGTCTTTAAAATGCACTTGAACTGCGTTGGCGATTGAGCGCTTGTTCGGATCAAGGTAATCGATGCTGTACTGTTTATTTTCAATAACAACCATTTTATTACGAAGTGCATCTACTCTTGGATCAGCTGCTGCTTCGTTTTCATAATCGTCAGCAACAATATCTCCTTTTAATAGCGCAATTGCTGTAATGTACTGTAAGCAATGGTCACGGTCAGCTGGATTATGTAACGGACCTTCTTTATCAATAATACGAACTGCCGATTCATGAGTTGTAATTGTAATACGATCAATTTCTTCTAAGCGGTCTTTCACTTGTGGATGTAATGCTACTCCGCACTCAGCTGCCGTTTGCGCGTGAAACTCTGCTGGATACGAAACTTTAAATAGAACGTTTTCCATTACGTATGAATCTAATGGACGAGAAATTTTCAGTTCTTTTTTATTAAACAATACATCTTGGAATCCCCACCCTGGTGCTGATAATGCTGTTGGATATCCCATTTCGCCTTTCATCGCAATCATCGCAAGGTATACACCACGGCTTGTTGCGTCTCCTGCTGCCCATGATTTACGAGAACCAGTATTTGGAGCATGACGATATGTGCGTAAGCTTGAATTATCAATCCATGCATGTGACAATGCGTTGTTAATTTCTTCGCGCCCGCCACCTAACATTTTCGTCGCAACTGCTGTCGTTGCAATCTTTACAAATAACACATGATCAAGTCCAACGCGGTTTAAACTATTTTCTAATGCTAGCACACCTTGAATTTCGTGCGCTTTAATCATCATTTCAAGTACATCACGTACTTTTAACGGCTCTTTTCCTTCAGCAATTCGCACACGACTAATATAATCAGCAACTGCTAAAATTCCGCCTAAGTTATCAGATGGATGTCCCCACTCTGCGGCAAGCCATGTATCGTTATAATCTAACCAACGGATCATACAACCGATATTAAAAGCTCCTCGAATTGGGTCAAGGACAAATGAAGTTCCTGGTACACGTGTGCCGTTTGGTACAACTGTTCCTGGTACAACTGGTCCAAGTAATTTTGTACATTCTGGATATTGAAGCGCTAAAATTCCACATCCAATTGTATCTAGTAGTACGTAACGAGCTGTTTTGAATGCTTCTAGGCTTGTCACCTCTTTGTCTAATACATAATCAGTAATCTCTTCTAGTAATGCATCTCTTTTCTTTAATTCATTTGTCTTTAACATACTATCCTTCCCTTTCTGTCGAAATTTCGGTATTATTGAAGATGGGTGTCCTCTAAACACCCACCTGGCGGGCGGCCGAAACAACTCCCCAGTTGTTTATTTACTCAATACATGGCGCTCGCCGACATATTTTACACGTGGTCTAAACAAACGATTATTCGCATGTTGCTCCATTACATGTGCACATAATCCAACTGTACGTGAACTAAAGAAGATTGGTGTATATAGCTGAATTGGAATACCAAGCATCCAGTATACCGGCGCTGCATAGTAGTCTAGATTTGGATAGATTCCTTTTTCTTTCTCCATAATCTTTTCTCCAGCTTCGCACATTTCATATAGCTTATAATCACCCTTTACTTCACAAAGCTGCTTCAATGCTTCTTTCATCATAAGTGCACGCGGATCCATCTTCTTCATATAGACGCGGTGACCAAATCCCATGATTTTTTCCTTTTTGTATAGCTTCGTTTGCAGCAACTCTTCAAATTTCTCTGTGCTTCCAGCCTCAAGTAACATGTACATAACTGCTTCATTTGCACCGCCATGTAAATTACCTTTTAAAGAAGCAACTGCGCCTGTTAACGCACCATATAAATCAGACTGTGTTGAAGCGATAACTCTCGCTGTAAACGTTGAGTTTGGCATCTCGTGTTCGCTATAAAGAACTAACGATTTATCAAAAATCTTTTCTTCCAGCTCTGTTGGCTTTTTACCTGTTAACATATAGAAGAAATTCGCACTGTAAGAAAGTTCTTGAAGCGGATGCATTGGCTCTTCATTGTTTAAAATACGATAGCTGTTCGCTACAATGTTTGGCACTTTGCTTAATAACTTATAAGCACGCGCTTTATTTACTTCTGATCCACGATTTTCAATATCGTCATCATAACCAGCTAATGCAGATACACCTGTTCGAAGCCCATCCATTGGATGCGTTTTCTTCGGTAGCGCTTTCAATACATCAAACACTCCTGCTGGTACTTCATATTCTTTCTTTAACTCGTTTTCAAGTACTACTCTCTCTTCGTCACTCGGAAGTTTCCCTTCTAGTAGAAGGTGCACAATATCTAAGTAACCTTTTGCTTTCGATAACTCAATTAAATCATAGCCTTGAACAACAATTTCACCCTTTACTGTATCAAGGAACGAAATTTTCGTCTCTGCTGCCACTACACCATCAAGTCCTGGAAAAAATTTTTCTTCAGCTTTCATATTCTTTCCCCCAATCCTAATAGTTCCCTTGCGCATACCTATAATCTATCGTTATCAAACTGTATTTCTATTTCAATGTATCAGAGTTTTTAGAACATTTCAATTTATTTTATTTTTGTAATTCCCTTATGTTTTTTCTACTCGAATATTTCTATTTTATGAAAATATCATTTTCTTTTTTTCATAAAACAAATGCCTCTCTTGCTGTTTTCTGTATAAAACGATTATGATTTTCAGCTTATTATGTCTTGTTTACTCACAAAAAGAACGCTCTACTTACTTTCATACGAACTTAGAAAATCCCCAACATATCATACAAAAATTTCTCTGTATTTATATATCACTATCTTCTCAATACGATATTCATATAAAATGTTTCTATTCTTAACAAAATAATTATTTTACATAGTGAAATTCTATTTCCTATCTAAACTTCTTACATACATAAAAAAACCAGCTAATATAGCTGATTTTTTACATAAATCTATTCATTTTCATTCACTATGAAAAAAGATAATCTCTTTTCTAAGCAAATGCTTTATATATTATAGTTTTTCTACCCACATACCATAGTTCGGAAACGTCTCTTTTAATTTATTAAACGTTCCATTCACCCATGCTGTTGAATTAAAATTGCCTATAGCAATGCGATAACTGTGACCTTCTAAATTCTCTATCCACACACCGTAATTAGGAAGTAGCTTTTTCACTGTTCCTAACGTTTCAACCGCCCATTCAACTGAGTTAAAATCTCCTAAATAAATTCGGCATAATGGTAGTTTTGAAGCTAATGTAAAGTCAAATACATTCGCGTATGCGCACGCATATACTAGCGCAAGATCATCTAAAAATCTTTCATCCGCTAATAGTTTTGCATGACTTGCATGGTCAATAAATCCATTTTCAAACAAACAAGCGTCCATCTTTGTTTCTCGTAAAACGGCAAAATCTGCAGTTCGAACACCTCCGTCATTTATACCATACTTCATAAAGAACGCAGCAACTTCTTTATGAACCCCTTCTGCAATTCTTCTCGTTTGATTTGGTACGCTCGGATGAATATACGTCGTAAAACGATTTCCTCCACCTGCATCGACATGATAAGAAGCGAAAAAATTTGCTCCCCAGTTATTTGCGCGCCTTACTCGCTCTGATAACCCAACATACACATCACTACTTCGAGTCCGATTTACTTCTACCTGAGATGCTTTCTCCCGTAAAATTGCATGTATACGGTTCCCGATTGCTAATGTAATATTCTTTTCAGAAAGCCCATGTCCCATTGCTCCTGGATCATATCCACCATGCCCTTCATCATTCCAAATTTTCACCATGTATTCTTTCTCCTCTCTATTTATCCTCAAAAGATTCACTTTCCTTTTATAAATAAATAGAAATAAGGAAAAGTGGTAAATGAATTTAATCTATTAAAAAACACTATCACTCTACTTTCTTCTAATTTACTCATCTGTATTTTAAAATATAAATTCGACATAGTTTGACAACCGCTTACTTCCTTTCCTGTTATCCTATACTTGCACATCTTATATTGTTTATTTGGAGGAAAAATATGAACAAAAAAATATATGTAAGTATGCTTTGTACTTTTAGTGTGTTTACAGGTGGACTAACAGTAACATTAGCTGAAGATACTAGCAATCCTGTTTCTGTACAAACAAATCTAGATCCAAAAATTTTTCTACCAACATTACAATTTGACGGTACAGACTGGTTCGATTCAGGAGAACAAACTTTTCCACAAGCCTTTCGTTTCAATTCTTATGATGAAAATATTGAGCATAACAAAGAAAATGTAATCGAATTTAAAATTGGACAGTCCGTATTTGGAATGGGCTCAACAGGATTGCAGCATAGAGGTCCAAATGACCAAAGACCTGCTGTATATTTCCATTATGTTACAAAAGAAGACTATGAAGTATACCAATACTGGCTATACTATGCCGACAATGATTGGATTAACAATCACGAACATGATTGGGAGAAATATTTTGTATATATAAAAAATGGCGAACCAACTCATTTACTTATTTCTAATCACAATAGCTACAAAATAACACCTTGGTCAGACGTTCCAAAAGACAATGGACATCCTCTTATTGGAGTCGATGGTGGTTCACATGCTATGAAATGGAAAACAGAAGATGGTGTGCAAATTCGATATAATGGAGAAATCTCAAAAAATAACGGACGGTTAGATGAGGGCGATGGTTCCACTCAGCAATGGGTCATCTATAGCAACGACACATTACAAAGCATTATACCATATATAAATAAACCAAATATTTTCTATTACGGCGATCCTGCATATACGTTATACTCTCATGAATATGATGATTCAAGAGACGCCCCTTGGCAAAGAGCTGAATGGGATACCCCTCCTCTTCTATAAAGTGAAACTTCACTCAGTGGGAATTTCTTTGTCCCCACGGATTGTTAGCCCGATCAGTGGAAGATAAGAATGTTTCTCAACATTTAAATATAAAACATATGATAATATAAATATAATAGTTCTTAATTCTCAGCAATAAGATGCGCAATACACCAGAACAAGCACTCACGCCAGGAGTGCTTGTTTTCTTTTCTATTCAGACTTTTACATCACGTTAATACGGGAGAAAATGCTTAAAACCTTAGTGAAATTGAAACAACTGCCGTAGACATACAGTACAAGCATTCATATTGGCTAAAGCGTATATATAAACATAACCTTCAAGAAAGGCTGATATTCATCATGACTATTTCTAATTTAACTTGTTGTTCTTATAAAAAAATAGTACAAGATCGAATTTGTACTGCTTGGTCTATTACTGGCGGAGAAATAGGTGTACAAACTATATATTCTAATAACTTTTCCAAAAATATTACTGCATCCGGTTTCATTAAATATCAAATTGGAACTAACGAAATTACGGTTGATTTCTTCCAAGGTACAACAGTAATTGATTCGATAACACTTCAACCTCAAAGTAGTGGAACTTTCACGGTCAAAGGATTCACCCATATTCAAATTGTTACAGCAACAGGTTTACATCAAGGAGAATTTTGTATGACGCTATCCTATCCTCTTCAATAGATTATCACTAAACAAAATAGAACTAAAAAAGAGCGCATGTTCATGCGTTCTTTTTTAGCATCTAATTTATTCAATTTTAAAATCTAAGATAAAATATTTTAGATTTTTCATGATCATGTATTCGCTTGATTCAAAAACTCCCTTGAAAGGAAAAACAAACACTTATTTTCCGGCATATACCTTCGGGCATTCAATCGTTGTTGGTTGATAGAAACAATGTTCTTTATATTGTCCTGCTAATGTCTGATTCCACCAAACAGATGGACAATTTCCTACAGGATTAAAAAACCAAAGAGAATTGGTCGCTGGATACCCTCTCCAATAATCCAAACATTTTCTCGCCAAGTCTTTATCTATTTCCCTTGCACGCTGATAAAAATATCCTTTTGTCACCGCTTCGAATGAATAACTTCCTCCTTGTTGTTGGTACACCATTTGTTGAATATTTGTAATTCCTTTAAAATCTAGACAATTACACATCACTCTATTCACACCGACATTACCAACGCAAAGCATCCCCTGTTGCCCTTCTCCTTCTGCTTCTGCTCTCATTAAACGAGCTAATAAGCTTACATCATTTTCTGTGTACGCAATTCTCATTCCTATCCCTCCGTTCTTTTTGCAACTAAATGTAAATAACATACAAATACGAATGAAAGGTATGAGTTTTTCACCCTACTTCAATAATCTTAAGCTGATCTTTATCAAATATATGCTTTATAATGTTCGTCCAAGTTTCCTAAACTTCATTTCATGTTTCCAAACTTCTCATATTTTCAGAAAAAGAAAAACGTGTCCTTGTTTTGTAACATTTTATAGTTTCTTAGTTCTTTAATAATGCATCTACAAATTTTCTTGTCAGCAATGTTTTCGAAAATGGTATGTACTCTGTTGACACGCTTTCCGGCTCTACATAAAGTCCTGCGCATGCTATAAAATGAAACTTTTATAGCAATCTTCATCCCGCATTTAAAATTTAAAATCATATATTGAATACTAATTCATTAGACACCCATCATTTCTTAGAAGGGCACTATTTACTTGTGCCCTTTTTTTAAATACTTAACTTCATTCCCTACATATTTTTTATAAATTGTATACAGTTCCATATGGAATCGTTGAAATAGACATTCCATATGGTGTAATTTGATGCATTGGATAATAATACCCCATAGATGAATAATAGTAAGGTTGTATACTTTGTTGCATTTGTTGCGCCTGTTGCTGTGCTTGTATCGCTTGTTGGACAGCTTGAACTGTACTTTGTGCCGCACTATATGTTATACCACCACCATATCCAGCAGGAAATCTCATTTGATTATTAGGATAAGCATAAAACATTATTATTCAACTCACTTTCATAAAAAATGATTATTGAACATATTATGAGCATTAATTGTGAATGATCCCTCCCTACCACTAGACTATGTCCTGTACGTGCTTGAGGAAGAGGACTTCTGTTGGAGTACTGTTAAATTTAAAGCACCAAAATCAAATAGATCTCTCTTTGAATCACAGAGTTTTTTACAGATCAAAAAGATTTCGACCTATTTTTATTAGATAGTAAATGTAATGATTCTTTATCATACTTCTTCTCCTACATAATTTTCAAAATTATACACATACTATAAATGCATCATGACCTTGCAACTTGTGGCATATTCGTTGAGTTTCTCCTTTGGAACAAGCAGTTAGCTTTTGCTAACTGCTTGCTTTATGATCCTCCATCAAGGGACAAAAAGAATATGCCGAGCTTACCTTGTCATATTCTTTTTAAAAAGGAGTGTGGTAACATTGATTGAAAAGAACAACCGAGTTATCTTCCACACAATAAAAGTAAAAAAATCAACAATTAAAAATTTTATTATCATTGATTTAATTACTGGAACCGGTATTTATTGGATAGCCAAATTTATCTTCTCAAGTTCAATAATTGCCCTTATTAGTAGTGCTGTTGGTGCTGAAGGAGTCAAAAAGATAGTCTCCCCTTTTAGAAAAACAACTTAAATTTTTATTTATCCCCTCTAATTTTCTATAAAATACCATTTTCATAATCATAAACCAATTTTCACAAAATATTAACATTACATCTAACTCTCCGGATATATGTTACTATAATCGGGCCAATCACTTTATTTTCCTTAAGCATTCCCCTTCGGACCTTAACTCCTATCCTAGTTAAGGTTTTCCGCTTTCAATTGGACGTATTTACCAATTTTATTTTTCAAAAATTCATGTTATATTTATTCAGTCGAGTGTATCTTCACTCGGCAAAATACCCTTCGAAACCCCGTTTTTACGGGGTTTCTTTATTTAAGAAGAAACTTCTATTGCTTGTTCATGTATCGTAATATTTAACTATATTTATAAACGAAATATAAGTTATAATTATTAAGTAAATAATAATTACTTGTTCAAACATCCCCATAAGCCCTGACACCCCCTTCACCCTCTCAGGGCTTGTCTTTATGATCAAATAACATTTTTGTCTAGTTTTATACTATTAATTTTCCGAACCTTCTCTATATTTTCAAAAAAATGTAGTAAAATATGTTTAATAGTTAGACTAAACTAAAAAATAAAAGAGGTCATCGTATGAACAAAAAACTTAAAATATTAATGAAAATTACACCTTTCCTAAGTGCACTTTTTATCTTAACAGGATTCGTTATGGCAATATTAGGAGTACTAGATCATAACCTCACATTATTTACTGGTGCACTATTCATAATGGTACAAACTGCCCTTATAATCACATATTGGATGCGATTTAAAAAAATAGGGTTCTAAAACTTATTACGCTTAGTACCAGCTGAAATGCTAAAGTATATCTACTGAACATTTCAGCTTCCTTTTTTATTCGAATAAATATTTTAGATAACAATTCATATAATACAAAATCCCTTACAAACTCCATATATCACAATTAAAATTAACTACTTACCTTTTCGTTTTTAACCATTCTTTAGCACTTCCACAAGCAAGCAACCTATCATGGGCACTATCTATGACTAAAAGATAATTATAATCTGTATCTGTAACACAAAAATCAAAACAAAAACATTCACTTACCACATTGACAATTTGCTCTCCATTTTCAAATTGGAAAGCCACCTTTTCATCTTTAGGAAAAAAAATAAAATCGATTCCGATCCTTCAATAAATTCAACAATCCATTTCCAGCTTTCATCATTACAGACAATTTCATAATCAACAAGATGTTCATAAAGCCATAATCTCAATTTTCCTGCCGCATATTTATCAACTATACTATTTACAAGAATTTGTGCCTGATTTACAGGTATTTCTTCTAAATTCACACCTAGTTTTTGAGCGGCATTCATAACTTCTTTTTTTATATTCCACATTATCTTTCACCTCAAACTATCTATTAGCAAGTGCACCGTCTACAAAATATGTACTACAATGTTACCCCTGGATGCCTTTTCACCAGATTTCAATATCAAATATGTATCTTAAGAGTAGCAGTTGAATTCCCTGCCGATACTTTTGATATATTTAGTTAAATCTTTATCAAAACTCTCGGATCATATAAACCTTAACATATATGCCATACTTTGTTGCACACTGCTCCAATTTTTTCTCAACATGACGACTATATATATTTCTCCTATATTTATTCAAAATGATAACCTATTCGTTTACAATAATTACAAAACTAAGGAATAATAATTTATGTCTTTATTAAAAGGGGTTTGTACATGAAAAAACTTTTCTTTTTAATGACTGCGTCACTATGTATAGTTGCATCTTCTTGTTCCTTTCATGAACAGTCTGAAACGAAGATAGAATCCGAGACGAAAAAAAGTGGAGAAAGGGAAACTAACATAGGAGTTAAACCGTATAAAGAGCCATTATCTCAAGTTGGTGAAGAAGCAAAACATCCACTTGGAACATTTATGTTAAAGCAATTAAGTGAGCCCAATGCGACAATAACAGCAGGACCACTACAAATCCAAATAGAAAGAGTTAAAATCGTCCAAAGTACACAAGAAATAAGTGAGATTGGAATATATAATTTGAAAGAACGTGGATTAAGTACAGAACAAATGAATGCAATTCAGTTTACCGCTATTTTAGAAAACAGTTCAGAGCAAGATATCGACTTAAATAACGGGTCATTTAAAACATTACTTTTAAGTAATGGTGAAGAAGTAGATGTAAGTAAAATGAGTGCAGATCCAAAAAAACAAACTTTAAAGGCAAAACAGAAAATGCCATTTACACTTATCTGCTTCTTAACTCAAGCTCCTAACGATATTAAATCTGTAAAAGTCATTACAGATGTGGTAAAAGATCCACAAACTAGAAATGAGTTAAATTCATCAACTACTACAGAAATTACAATGTAAACAAGAGAACAGCCTTATGAGGCTGTTCTCTTGTTTTCTAATTAAAACGAGCAATATCCAACAACTGGTTTAGACGAACCAGTTTTAATGAAGTAATCAGGTGCATAACCGTAATCTACCTCGCCACTATAACCATTATCATCTACATAATCCCAAACCTTAGTTCCCATATAGCTCTCCCCATTTACATAGCAGTATAACCAAAGTTGTGTTCCATCTGGAATATTCGACTCAGTCCGCAGACCATTTATGGTTGGCGTCGTACGAAGGTCTAAACCAGATCCAGTTTTTTGTACTGGATAAAACTTAGCTTCTGTTACCGATTGACCTGCAAATAAAACCGTTCCTGCTACAGCAACTGAAGCAATTGATAATGCCACTTTCTTAAACATAAATTACCTCCTGATAAAATATATTTTTGTTGCAAATGGGGAATCCCCCTCATACTTATCAACTAAAAAATTAAACTGGTAAGCATGAGGGAAATCCCTCAAATCTATTATTTGTTTTTCTCAAACCAGTCTTGATAAGTTTTTCGAGACTGTTCACCTAAAATTCGATTTGCTTCTTTCCCTTCTTTATAGGAAATTATTGTAGGCGTCCCTTCTATTTGAAACATATCCCACCCACCACTATAATCCTCTAAATTTAAAACTTGCATACTAATATTCATATTTTCAGCCATGGGAACTATAATCGGGGAAACCTTTGCACAATAAAAGCATGTTGTTTTATAGAAATACACAATTTTTGCTTCATTATTGGAAATATCTTGTTGTAGTTGTTCAGGTGTAATTTGATTTTTATAGTAATCTATTGTTTCTACCCCTGTTCCTAGTGTTTTTTTATTTTTTGATTCCTCTTCATTTATGATAAAAGTAATAACGACAAGTACTAAAAGAACAGTAATGCTTAAAATAAACATTTTTTTCATACGCTACATCTCCTCATTTTATTTAGTAGTAGCTATAAATAACTAATTTGAAATAATCGTTAAAAACATACTGTAAATATTACCTCATTATTTTTAATTTTCCTTCGGAGTATTCTGAATCTATTTATTGAGAAATTTTTATCCCGCATTAACGGGACGGAGACCCTCCACTGAGTGAAGTTTCACTTTATTAGAATGTAGTTCTATAGAGGAAGGTGATATTGAAATAGAGGATACGTTAACACAAGATTAAGAAACTAAAACAAATTAGCATAAAAAAAAGCCAGCTCCTTACACGAAGGAACTGGTTATTGTATTTTATTCAACTAAAAAATATCTATTAGACTACCCCCACTATCGTCTAACGACGCTTGAAGTGGGAGATGAATCAGCTGGAAAGCTAAACGTTATTTTTAGCACATTTAGTCCACTGTCCATTACTTAGGACATGTGAAGAACATACTATAAACTTATGAAACCACATAAAAGAAAGGTTAAAAGTACAACGGTTAAAGGATGTATTCTAATCTTTAATACATCTCTCGTCATAGTTAATATGTGAATTTGCTTATTCTCTTTTATGTATAGGTATTTTAAGATTATTTAAATTATCGTTTTCATACATTATTGCCAATATGCAACTAAATGTGTTTATATATTGTTCCAGAGTATAAATTTCATGTTGAATCTGGACCTTTATTTTACTACATTCAATATGCTTTTAGGAGTGATTGCATGATGAATATTTTTTCTAAAAGATTTGATGTTCCTGTAGCTACATTTGATGTTACTGTAACTATGCCAGTTCATGTTTCCGCCCATATAATACCGCCTGTTATCCCTTATCCTAAATATTATCCACTCTCTACAGACATATCCCCTATTCCTACAAATCCGTATTACTTATACCCGTATCCTAAAGTAATTTATAGCAAAAACTTCCCATCAATATACTTCCAAAATTTAAACAACACAGTTAATATTTAACCTAAATTGTAAAATACCTATTATAGATACATTTAGTAAAGTCCAATCACATTGAGTCGTGTTTTATTAGCTTAATCATGATTCTACAAGAACATCATTTACTATTCTCCTTTCTTTATGGGCTACAATCTAACTATATTAGATGACGTAACGTCACTTACAACTCTTACTTTTAGAAGGAATGAAATGAAATTTTTATTATGTTTATCTATGTAGTTTACCTATTTAAATTTTTAATAGATAGGCGAGGAAAATCCCCACCTATCTACCTTAGCTATTCCTCACACTGAGGAACGCCTATAGCTAGCAACAATTGAGCAACCCCTGGAAGAATCGGTACTCGTAAAGTAACCACACCCCCAACTGTTACTACTAAAAAGAAATTGGTTCCTTGAACTTCAATACAAGTAATTTGCAAGTGAACTACCTCCTTTCTATTAAACTACTAGTACTATATGAACTGTTTAATAGAAAGTGATAGGATTAACATCCAATAATCGTAATATGATTAAAATGACATATAAAAACCCGAGCTCTATGCCAAAGATTTCACATTTTTCCCGAAACATTTAGAGCAAGTAAATTTCACACCCGTTTCACGTAAGCCCAAACCGAATCTACCTTCTTTGATATAATAGTCTTTGCTGAAAATAAAGCCTTTCCCGCTGCACGATTTGCATTTCCTAGCTTTCATCCTCATTCCCTCTTTCTATTCAAATAACGCTTTTGTTACAACTCAATTTATTTACTATCTACTCACCTAGGCTTATTACACAATAGGTTCTCCAGTTCTGATATACTATTGCTAAGGAGGAGGATCTACGTTGCTTTTATATTTTGAATTAATGACAATTCAGGCAAATGTTTTATTTTCCCATGATCGACTAGGGAGAATAATCAGTGTAAATGAACCAGGAAATTCAATTGCACCGCGTTTTTTTCTAGGCTGTACCAATAACGGTAATGTAACGAGATATCGCTATGACCTTCCCAATGAAACAATAAGTGAGCTTAAGCAATTGGTCAGCAAACACTCTAATTACATAGATTTAGCAAAGATTGTTAACATTTTAAGTAGAGAACAAAAAATAAATAATATTTGGGTAGGTCCCGCTTTTATGTTTTCGAATCATTTAACCATGCCAAATAGAGTAATAAGAATAACAGACTCAAATAAAGAACTTCTACAATGTAACTTTCCAAAGTTGTTAGAGCAACTAGAATGGCGACAGCCCTGCTTTGCAATTATTGATAAAGGAACAGCGGTTTCTATATGTTGTAGCGCAAGAAGTACATCTTCGGCTTCTGAAGCAAGTGTAGAAACATTGGAAGATTTTCAGGGAAAAGGATACGGGTCTGATGTTGTAACTGCTTGGGCTATAGCAGTACAAAAAGAACAACGCATCCCCCTCTATAGCACTAGTTGGGATAATTTTTCTTCACAAGCACTAGCAAAAAAGCTAAAACTTATTAATTATGGAACAGATGTACATATTACTTAAGTTTTGCTTATACTGTTGTTTATTTTCCTCTTAATAAAATTCAAATTGTATTAATTTAGTAAACTCATATCTGATAACATCGAGTCTTCTTCCCCATTAAGAAAACAACTTATTAAATATATAATGAGGTAGAAGGATTGACTGTACCATAAAGCACAAAAATTCCCAATAAATGTATCAAAAAAAAGAAACACAGAGTTTTCACTTCTGTGTTTCTACAAGTTTTTATTAATTGATTGCCGGACAATAAAAACCTTGTGATATACTGGCTCTTTCTATTATTCCTTTTATATGATGACAACTTTACGGTTAGAACAGAACCTAAGTTTAGTGGCGATACAGCAAGACCCCTAATTATAAAATTATCTATCCCTCTTCTTTTTTACTAATAAATTATCTACATCTAACCACTCTTCTACAGATCCCGCATCTGGAAAAACTGTAACAACATTAAATTTGTCGCCTTTTTCTCTCCCGATTTGTTTAGCAGCCAATAAGTTTGCTGCAGCAGACGTACCTATTTTAATGCCAGTTTCATTATAAAAACGTGCCATTTCATACAAAGTATCTTCATATGAATAATTCCATTGTTTATTTATCAAATAATCTTCCTTTTCTAAAAAATGCTGTTTCCGTCCTAAACCAAATCCACCTGATCCAGCATATTTTTTTAATCCATTTGGAGGTTGTTCAGAGCCGTAAGGTAGTTCTGCGGGCATTACCAAATGTAACTCAACATCAGGTGTATACTCCTTCACAGCTTTGTATACCCCCATTAAGGTTCCGCCTGTTCCAGCAGATGCAACCCAAGCATTAACTAATTTTCCATCCATTTGACTTATGATTTCTTTTCCCGTTCCTTCTATATGACTTAAAAGATTAGCATAATTATAATGTTGAAGTAAAAAGTAGTAATCTGATTTTTGTCTACTAATCTCTATTGCTTTCTCAATTACTGAATAAAAACCTTTTGATTTATCAACTAAAACAACATTAGCTTCATAACCTTCCAATTCATTTAATAGCGATTTTCCCGTTCCGGAACTCAACACTAAGGTGCATGTAATACCTAGGTGATAACAAATCTGACCAATTGATTTTGCTAAGTTCCCCCCGCTATACTCTAAAATATGTGTGCTATTATTAGTTTCTTCTAGATATTTTTTTATCATTCCAAGAGCTGCTCTATCTTTTATTGAACCTGTAGGATTATACCATTCACATTTCGCATAAATAGAAAGATTCTTTGTTTCTTCGCACTCTAATTTAATTAGCGGTGTGTTTCCAACTTTTCGAGAAAATTTTTCAAAATAGTTGAATCTCATATTTCTATCCCTCCTCAACTTCTCATTTCCATTAATTTCATCTCGCATTAACGGGCTGTAAGACTCCCAC
>NZ_JOTN01000015.1 GCF_000712595.1 Bacillus manliponensis | reverse complement strand
GACAAAATCTTTTTTCAACAAAGTGAAAAGAGCCAAATGGCTCTTTTATTTTACCCCTATTCCAGGTTATTATTTTGCATTATCCCAACCGCCACCACCTGGTTTGTTTTCTACTTTCATTCCACCCGGATCAGATACCTTATGAGTGCCTGGATCCGAGATTTTATGACCACCTGGGTCTTTTGTGAACTCTATCATCATACATTCCCCTTTCATATTAATTTGTAAATCTATTAATATTTTATCCTATTCTTCTATTTTCTAACAAGTAATGACAAACATATCCTATCACTAACAATGTTTATATATGGTAAAATATAATCGTCGCTGATATGTCCAAAATGTAGTTTCCATAACAGCTAACTCACAACTAGGCTTCTTAACAGAATTTATATTAAATGATGAAGGAAGTGTTTGAATTGAAAGGACATATTCGAAAAAGAGGTTCAAAGTGGTCAATAATTATAGATATAGGTCCTGATCCAGAGACCGGAAAAAGAAGACAAAAATGGTTTTCAGGATATAAAACAAAAAAAGAAGCACAAGCCGATATGGCTAAAAGAATCGTAGAAATAGAAGAAGGCTCGTATATCGAGCCGACAAAAATGAGAGTACGTGAATTCTTTATTCAATATCTCGAAGCTCGAAAGATAAATCTTAGAGAAACCACGTACTACAACTATAAAAAACACATCAATAATCATATTATACCAAAACTGGGTAACATTCCAATGCAAAAGTTAAAAGGTATCGACCTTGAAAAATTTTATAATGATTTATCTGAAATTATGAAACCTGTTACAATACGAAATATACATCAAATCATTCGCACTGCCCTAACTTATGCACTGAGGCATGAAATTGTAAAAAAGAATGTTGCTGATGTTGTCAGTCCACCAAAAGGTATAGAAAAGACAGTAAACACTTGGTCTCAAGAAAATGTTTTATGTTTTTTAGAAGCCGCTAAAGATAGTCGTTATTATGTAGCTTATCTACTTGCTATAACTTGTGGCATGCGTAAAGGTGAAATCTTAGGATTACAGTGGAAAGACATCGACTTTGAAAGAAATACACTTTCTATTAATCGTTCTCTCTCCCATATTACAAAGGAATTTCATGAACCTAAGACCTCTTCAGGTAAACGTTTAATTGTAATTCCAGAAATCACAATGCAGGCCCTTAAAGAGCAACAAGAACGAATTAAAGAAGAAAAAGCACGCTATGGAAGCACATATAATGATTACGATTTGGTGTGTCCAACTGTTAATGGCAACCCCTGCAATTTCAGAAGTTTGACACAGCTCTGGAAAAAGCTTATAAAGAAAAGTGGGGTTCCTGATATTCGATTCCACGATTTAAGGCATACCCATGCAACACTAATGTTAAAGCAAGGTATTCACCCGAAGATTGTAAGTGAACGATTAGGACATAAAAGAGTAGGTATCACATTAGACACCTACTCACATGTTGTACCAGGCCTACAAGAAAAAGCAGTCGAAGATTTTGCAAACAACCTATTTCAAAAAAGCTAATGTTTGCAAAATGTTTGCAAATGCGGATTTTGCATAAAAATACTAGCAAATCCGCATGAAAATGAGAGGAGATAAAAACATGAAACAAATCAAGACTGACAAGGAATTCAAGGAAATCATCGCAAGCGAAAATCCAGTGGTAGTAAAGTTTTATACAACATGGTGCCCAGACTGCGTACGTATGGACAACTTTATTGAAGATGTAATGGAAGAGTTCAATAAGTTCGAGTGGTACTCTATCAATAAAGATGAGTTCCCGGCGATTGCTGAAGAGTATCAAGTAATGGGTATTCCAAGTTTACTTGTTTACAAAAATGGTGAAAAAATTGGTCACTTACATAGCGCAAACGCAAAAACAGAAGAGCAAGTTACAGAGTTTTTAAGCGAATACTAAAATAGTAAAAGCTGTTTAGAAAGAAATTTTTTCTAAACAGCTTTTTTTATACTTATCTCTTGCACGAAACATTGCTATTACTTGCACTTTCCAACATATTTTTCCTTCAGTAAACTTTGTTATCCTGCTCTTAAAAAGCTAAAAAACGTCAACAATGTTTGTGTAGACCCACCCGACTTTCGTTTGTTACGCTATATATAGAAAGAAATTCCTGATAGAAAGGTGAGTGATAATCATGAATTCACTTTCTTCTCAAGAGGCGGATAAAGGGGCAGTTCTTAGCATCATTACCTACATATTTTTATCCACTCTAAAACTTACGATCGGATATATTGCCCTATCTAGCGCCCTCCGTGCAGATGGATTAAATAACTTGACAGATATTGGCGCTTCACTAGCTGTTTTAATCGGGTTGAAAATTTCTCGGAAACCACGTGATCCCGATCACCCATATGGCCATTCACGCGCTGAGCAAATTGCTTCGTTAATCGCATCTTTCATTATGGCAACCGTTGGCTTAGAAGTCATCATCAGTTCCGGGCAATCGCTATTTAATCCAGAGCAAGTTGCACCGAACTTATTAGCCGCTTGGGTTTCTTTATTTTGTGCGATTGTGATGTATGGGGTGTATATATATAATCGCAACTTAGCAAAACGAACAAAAAGTAAGGCACTTGCAGCTGCGGCAAAAGATAATTTATCAGACGCTCTCGTGAGCATTGGAACAGTAATTGGTATTTTTGCTGCGCAATTTCATATGCCAATTATCGATCCTATCGTTGCCTTTCTTGTAGGATGTATCATTTGTAAAACGGCATGGGATATTTTTAAAGAAGCATCACACATGTTAACAGATGGTATTGATCCCGAAAAAATAGAAGAATATGCCCAATCCGTAAAGCTTATTGCAGGCGTAGAACAGATTGTTGATATTCGCGCTCGCATGTATGGGTCTCATACGTACGTCGATATTACAATTGAAGTAGATGCGCATATGAAAGTAGATACAAGTCATCGCATAACAGATGAAATCGAAGAGATGCTAAGAGAAAAATTTCATATTATGCATACTCACATTCATGTGGAGCCATCAAAAAAAGAACCTATGCTGTCGTAGGTTCTTTTTTTACAAACACTTTATGAAAAATAATACATAACACGAGCCAACTTCCACCTGCAGCCCATCCCGCTACAACATCTGATGGATAATGAACACCAAGATATATACGACTAAGTGAAATTGAGAAAATAACAAAAGACGTTGTAACGATAATTAAAACTTTTTTATGCAAAGCAATTCGGTGCTCTGTGATGGTCATATACGCAATAAATCCTAAAAATGCTACGGCGTTCATCGCATGACCACTCGGAAAACTATAACCGGTTACTGTAATTAATGGCGATACATCTGGGCGTGTCCGTTCATACCATAGTTTTAACATACTATTAACGTAACGAGATCCATACAAGTTTGCAACAAGCAATAGAGCACTCATAAATCGCTTTCGAATACACATGTACATAACCCCTATTATAAGTAACGGAAAGTACACTTTTTTTGAACCGATATAGGACATCCATAAAAAATACGATGTCAAATATGGGTGCCGAAAACTTTGTATATAACTGCTCACAAGATAATCGAATGTTTCAATATAAATTGTGTCATAAGTAGTTGATAATAAGATAAAGCAAACGAATAACGTACCGCCTAACATATATAAGTATCGATACTGTTTCACATGCATAACCTCACAATACAAAAAAAATGGAGGGGGTCGTCTTAGTATCCCTCTCCACTTCTTTTTTATGCATGATTATTTTGAAATGTAATTGTTAATTTTTTGTACCATTACTGGAATGTCCGCTGATGTCACACTAAAACGAATTAACTTTTCATCTAGGTCTAGTGCTTCAGCAAATAAACCTGCCAACCCGCGTGCCTTTCTGTCTACTTCCATCACAATATCAAGGCGCTCTGGTGAACTCGCTGTAATTAACAATTCTAGTTCATCTAATTTTCCGTAATATTGACCAGAAACAGGTACAAATTCAAACTCTTGTCCAAATGGAATACGACTACGCAAACGATGCGGTAACTCTTCACATTCAAATTGACGCAAGCGGAATCCTAATTGGTCTACTGCTTGTAATACACTATTTAAAAGTGCATTTGGCAAGATTTGAACATAGTCGCGATCACTTGGATCAATGCTACGTTTAATATCAAGACCTGTTTGAACCCACACTGTTTTTCTTCCTAATGTAACTGGCGTTTCATATGGAAGTGAAAATGAAAATGAAATTTCACGCTTTTCATTTTCACCAATTGTAATTGGATCCGTTAATCGTACACGTTCTAAATCATATGTTGTACTTACTTTTTTATCGTCTACTTCTCGTACATATGATGTAGATAACGTTAAATAAATACTATCAATTTCTTGCTCAACAGATCCGCCTGTAATATGAACAACACCTGTAATTTCTTCTCCTGCAACATATTCATCTTTCGCAAGTACCGTATCTACTTTCGCACTACCAATCCCTACACTCGCTAAAAACTTTTGGAACATGGTTTCCTCATCCCTTCCAATATATGTTGTACATCATGTATAACAGCTTGTACATTTTCATAATACGGCTCTTTCATTTGTAACATCCGCATAATGATTTCACAACCTGCATGACTAATGGCTAGTTCTTCATACCACGGCCTCTCTTCCACTTGTGAGGCCTCATAACCTGAATATAATAAAAATAGCACAAAGTGACCAAGTGCATAAAAATCACTTCGAAAATGAACTTCACGCATATATGCTTGCTCATCTTTATAGGAATGTGCCCGTTCATCACTTTCACCAACAAATCGCGCTAAACCAAAATCAATAATAAAAATTTCATTATTATTCATTAAAATATTAGGAATTCGCAAATCACGATGGACAATTCCTTTTTTATGAAAATAGGAAACGACTTCAAGAATCTTATGAAGGATTTCAAACACGTCCTGCTCTGTATATACCTTTCCCTCAAAAAAGATTAAATCTTCAAACGTTTTCCCTTGCATATACTCCATCACAAAAAAGAATTGATTTTTCCAAGTAAAGCTATGAAATAAGCTTGGTATTGCGGGATGTGCAAGCTTCTCTAACATCTCTTTTTCATAAGAAAAAGATTTTCGCCCTGACTGAGACCTTTGCTTACTTTTCCTTAATTGCTTTAAGACTTGCTTCTTTCCAGAAAGCAAGTCTCTTACAACGTATGTAAACCCATAGCTGCCCATTCCGATAATACGTTCAATTTCATAACGTTGCATCACAACTGTATGAACGCGGAGAGGTCTATCAAAGAAGGCAAGTACTCTTCTCCACTTCATCAACTACTTGAGAAGAAACTACGGCTCTTATATTTTCTTTTATAATGATGGTGTCCATGACCATGAGAAGGACGACGTCTATGATAATCACTACTAGAGTAAGAACGATGACGACCACGATGGCGGTAATCACTACTAGAGTAAGAACGATACTTATGTCCACTTCCTAGTAAAGATTTAATAATTTTTTTAAACATCCCTTCACCTCTTTAAATGTATTCCTCTTCATTATACCAAGAAAAGCATTATATGTTTATAACATTTTTGTAAATATAACCTACAAACCTGTAAAAACGACGAGTTGTCCCGTCGCTACTTCTAATCATCATCTTCTTCAAATACTTCGTCAATCATGCACTTTTCTAATAAGTAATCAAATGTAATATCCGCAAGATCTTCCACTTCTTCTCGCTTTGGTACATACCCTCTTACAATTAATTGCTCATAAAAAAACTCCGCAATTTCTTCCGTATCAATCACGACTTCTATTTCCTTCATGAGCATCACCCCTTTAATTCTGTTTTATGAGGAATTAAAGAAAATATGTATACGATTATAAAAACATTTTTTCGCACTACATAGTTATATACACAAAAGCTTGTGCATACGCTATAGTACAAGCCTTACAAAGGAGGAATTATTAATGGAGCAAAAATATGAGATGGCACAATTTGAAGAGGAACTTACACATGACGATGCATGGGCGGACTCTATTATCTCTATACTAGTCACGTTTTTAACAATTGTAGGCATACCTTATACAATTTACATTTTAGTAAAGTTTCTTCTCTCTTTTTAATCATTTCTTCTCAGACAATTTTGTTAAATAATTCCGCACAACATCCATAACAATTTTATACTCTTGATCGTCAAATATTTCATACAATGTTCGGTAGTCATTGTATATATCTAACAATCCATCAATAATTTCTTTTCGGTTTGTTTTCACACTCACCTTTTTTGAACTGTTAATGGATTTTAACTTACTTAAGTCTAACTTATTCATTCCCGCTTTATCTTGTTTCATTTTTTTTAAAATCATATTTGCAGTTTGTGCATTTGCAATAAGCCGCAAATCCGATTCATCTGCCTCTAACCATTCACCATCTGTAATTCTTGATAACTCATAAATTGTATCTTCCCACGCATCATTTTTATAACGCCATACCTCTGTTCGATAGCCAACTATACGAAAAACATCTTTGTCATACCCAGTTACTTGAACAAGATCACCAAAAGTAAATTTATAACAAAGTTCAATCCACTCTTTTTCACCATTGTCTGCTTCTTTCTCTGTCACAAGCTGCAATGTATTTTCTACATAAAAACCGTCGTGATTGTTCACTTCGTATACGTAGTTACCATCTAATATTCTCATATTTGTAATTTTCCCTACAGTACCATATAGCGTAATCACGACTATATCTCCTATATTATATTTAGGTTGTTTCTTTCTCGCCATGTGTATCTCTCCTTCTAACGTCGTGATTTTTTAACAGTATATGCTCCTATTGAGAAAACGCTTATCACATGTGCGTATAATCAAAAATTTTTTTAAGATACATAATAAAAAACACACCGCTTTAGCGGTGTGTTTTTTGACCATGCTATAAAACTTTCATTTTATGCGTCTTGTAAATACAAATCCCAAGCTTCATCAAAGGTAGACATACTTTCTAGCATTCCACTTAGCTCTAAATAGGAGCTAATTTCTTCATATTCTTCTGATTGCTTAGGGAAGCTAAGATCATCATACATCGCTTCTGCAAGTTGTGAGATTTCATTACTCACAAGAGCTGCCCGGTGTTTCATCATATAATGATAAAATGACTTTTTCAATTGTATTCCCTGCCTTTCTAACTTGGGTACATTATACAAGGGTAAAAAGAAAAAAACCAGCAAATATGCTGGTTAAAAATCAAAATAATTTCGCTTTAATAGGCGGGGACGCTCCATTAACTCTGTATATGTTACTTGCTTTGGCAAATCTTTTGTATAAATTAAAAATAGCTGATCTTCAATTTCTTTTACAATATGATCCGGTTGATAATCAATACCACACTCAGTGCATGAAATACATGGTGCTTCTGTAATTTCAATCGCTTTTGTGCCATCTGGCAATTCCCAATATACAGTATTTACAGCTTCTTTTGCCGTTTCTTCATCACACCACATACATCTCATACTGCATCATCCTCAGCCTTCGTTTCTTCCATTTTTTCAAGTTGTGCTTGATATTTTTTCTCTTTTAGTTCATCACGTTTTTCACGTTTATCTTTTAACGATGCGTGTGTTTCATTTACTTCATAATCTTTACGGCGATTGATTCGCTTTAGGCCATCTGGAACAAGGTTGAACTTCTTATCACTTAATAGTGCGGAGATGCCGACATCAGATCCTTTTTCTTCATACGTTGGATAAATCTCTTTAAAGTAACCATCCGCTCTTCCTGCTACATAATTTTCTGGCTCTGGATATGTTGTAATTACCCCTTCAAAGTTACGAAGCACAACTTTATCCGCACTTTGTGAAATTAAATAGTTTGGCTGAAGAGCAATTTTTCCGCCTCCGCCCGGTGCATCAACTACAAACGTCGGTACTGCATAGCCAGATGTATGGCCGCGCAGTCCTTCAATAATCTCAAGACCTTTTGAAACAGGCGCACGGAAATGGCCAATTCCTTCTGATAAATCACATTGATAAATGTAATAAGGGCGTACACGAATTTTTACTAAATCGTGCATTAGTTTTTTCATGATTGGTACACTGTCGTTAATACCTGCTAAAATAACTGCCTGGTTCCCCACTGGTACACCCGCATTTGCAAGCATCTCACAAGCTTGTTTCGATTCTTCTGTAATTTCAATAGATGTATTAAAATGCGTATTTAACCAAATTGGATGATACTTTTTCAAAATGTTACATAAGTTCTCTGTAATGCGCTGTGGGAATACGACTGGCGCTCTCGTACCAATTCGAATAATTTCCACATGCGGAATCGCACGTAAATTCTTTAAAACATACTCTAAAATATTATCATTAATTAGAAGACCGTCACCACCTGAAATTAACACATCACGCACTTCTGGCGTATCCCGAATATAAGCAATCGCTGCGTCTAATTGTTTCTTCGGTACACCCATTCCAATTTGTCCACTAAAACGACGACGTGTACAATAGCGACAATACATAGAACATTGGTTTGTTACTAAAAATAAAACGCGGTCTGGGTAACGATGTGTTAATCCTGGAACTGGTGAATCTTCATCTTCATGGAGCGGATCTTCTAAATCATATCTTGTTTTATGCAATTCTTCAGAAATTGGTACAGACTGCATACGAATTGGACAGCGTGGGTCATCTGGGTTCATTAATGATGCATAGTATGGTGTAATGTTTAGCGGAATTGTTTTCGTTGAAATTTTCACACCTTCTTCTTCTTCTGGTGTTAAGTTGATGACTTGTTTTAGTTCATCTAACGTTTTAATTGTATTTGTTAATTGCCAAACCCAATCATTCCACTTCTCTTCCGGTACATCTTTCCACAAATCGATATCTTTCCAATTTCTCTCTGGTTTATATACATCATGTAACATTACTATTCCCCCTTTTTTAACGCTCACTTTTTATAAAGCAAAAAGCGTGCCACTTTTAATAAAATAGTAGTAATTCTTTCTTAAAAGCGAGATATACCCTATTATATAAACAGAAAATTTAAAATTATGAAATCAGCAGATTTGTAAAGAAAACGTTTTAAGCTACATATTTCATTACTTTTTATATATGTAAGCGCCCTTTTATTCGTGCAAACAGAGAAAAACCGCCGAATAATTGGCGGTTTTCCTCTGTTAATTATACATGCTTTTCTTTCGTTAACTTATACTGTAATGTTTGGCGTGGTATACCTAACAATTTTGCAGCTTGCATGACATTCCCATCTGTTTCTTTCATAGCCCGCTGAATTAATTCTTTCTCTGTTTCTTTCAATGCTTGCCGAAGTGGTAACATTGGCTTTTGTTTATCTACTGGAGGTTCTTTCCGAAATGTTCTTGGTAAATAAGACGTTGTCAACAGCTCACCTTCCGCTACAATCACTGCATGCTCAATTGTATGTTTCAACTCTCTAACATTTCCAGGCCAATGATATTGTAATAACCGCTCCTTCATTTCTTCGTCAATTCCAAGCACATTCTTTCCATATTCCTTGTTATAATCTTTTAAAAAGTAAGGAGCAAGTAGTAATATATCCTCTCTTCGTTCACGAAGCGGTGGAATATATAACGAGAATACATTTAATCGATAATATAAGTCTGTACGAATTTTTTGCTCTTGTAAACATACATCCGGTGGTTGATTCATCGCAGTAATAACACGAACATCTACTTTTCTCGTTTTACTATCACCAATGCGACGAATGACCCCATCTTCTAATACGCGGAGCATTTTCGCTTGCAGATCAAGGGGCATTGAATTTAATTCATCTAAAAATAATGTCCCTCCATCTGCAAGTTCAAATAAGCCAGCTCGCTCAATTGCACCCGTATAACTTCCTTTTGTCGTACCAAACAATAAACTTTCTAATAAAGATTCTGGAAGTGCAGCACAGTTCTGTGCAATAAACGGCTTGTTTTTCCGCCTCGATGCCTCATGAATGGCTTGCACAAACAATTCTTTCCCTGTTCCTGTTTCCCCATAAATCAACACATTTGCATCTGTTGGTGCCACTTTTTGCGCCAATTCCTTCGTTTGCTTAAAACGAGAATCATTCGTTACAATTGTATTAAACGCAACGTGCTTCTTTGTTACTTTTTTTCGCGTTGAACGCTTCATTTTTGATTGCAAATCAACAATTGTATCTGTTAACCGCTGGATCGTTGAATAATCTTTTGCGATTTCAACAGCACCGGCAATCTTTCCATCAATAAAAATTGGTAATGTTGTATTTACCGTACAAACATCTTCTCCATTTAAATTTTGATAGCGCTGCACTTGATGTATAATTGGTTTTTTCTTGTTTAAAACGCCCAGCAATGTACTTGTTTCCCTCGATAGAGAAGGAAACGCCTCCAGTAAATGTTTACCTAATACATGTTCTATCTTTGATCCGTCATGCTTTGCCGCAGCAGCGTTATAAAAAATTGTTACACCATTTTCATCAACTGCGTGAATCGCTTCATCGATACTTCCTAAAATTGCTTCAATTACTTCTGGTGTAGAAACAGCCAGCACTCTCATCTCCCCCTCTCGCCGAAAATCCAGCAAAATACCCGCCGGTTTTTCGGCACTCATTCCGATGATTCGTTATTATATGGCGTTCTATAAAGTGAAACTTCACTCAGTAGGGTTTTCTTCATCCCCCACTGAGTGTCAGCCCGACCAATCGGGCTTTTACGGACTGTTAATCTCCCACCTAAACTTCTCTGAATCCTCTAAGTTTTGAGGTGGGAGTCTTACAGCCCGTTAATGCGGGATAAATCTTATTTTTATTTTTTTTGAAAAAGAACTCTTTTTTATATAAAGTGAAACTTCACTATATCTCTATAGAAAGAAAAGCCCCAACCACTACAATACATGGCAGGGCTTCAAAACTTTGTTCACATCCTCCATAACATATAGAAAAAATTATATGCTACGCATTCCCACTCTAAAAGAAGCCGTCTGTTTAAATGTATCTATTTTCCAGTTGATAAATCTTTCACCCATATATTCATATCTTCTAACTTATCGAAAATATAGCAATTATTTGCTAGTCTTCCTGTATACGTATATCCAAGCTGGTGAAATGCTGCATTCATTCCAAAGGAAAGCGAGCGGGCAATCGTATACGAACAGAAAATAGATCGATCCTTTAACTCCTCTTCCAGCTTTCGTAATAAACTTTTCATAAAACCATGCTTTCTATACTCTGGAAGCGTTGCACAGTTTGTGAGTTCTGCATTCCGTTCACAAAGATTCATCTCTGCTGAAGCTGTGCTTACAATACGTCCTCCTGTTTCGTATACGTAATAAATCGTATCTTCTTCCATTGTTTTACGAACATAGTCACTTTCATTTAACGGCGTTGGATAAATTTCAAACACTTTTCCAAATACATCCGCAAGCTCTTCTGCGTCTTCCTCTGTCGCTATTCGCAAAGTGAACTCCTTTGGAATTTCCTTTTCCTTTACTTCCTTCTTTTGTACATCTGTAATAATCGTGTCTTCCTCTACCCATCTCATACTATTTCTTCGTTCATCACTTGTATACTTCACGAAGAAATACGCATCATGCCCTTGAAAATAACCGGGCATCGTTGCTTCTAGCGAAAAGCCAAAAGAGAGCCATGCCGAAACATGCTCTCCTTTTCCTTTTATAATCAACTTCGTGAAAGAATGCTTCTCTGCTAATTTTTCAATTGTATTGACGAGATGTGCTACATTTCCCGTATAGTGATCAACTCGAATACGCTTGTTAAAATAATCTAGCGCGCCTTCCATCGTATAGTCGCTCGTTTTTTCTACAAATGTTTCATAGTATTTCATTCTTCCACCTCACACCAATCTAGTAATGTACATGCAATAATTTTTGCTGCGGCAATCATTTTGTCAATTTCAATATATTCATTTGGATAATGAGCCACTTTCGTTTCACCTGGTCCAAATACAATCGTTGGTACGTTTGCAATTTGTGTAAATAATCCCCCATCCGTTCCCCAAGGTGATGCTTCAACAATTGGTGATTCGCCTTCAATTTCAAAAAAATTATCTTTTAGCTTCATCATTAATTCATGGTTTTCATCAAGTTCACCAGGGACCCATCTTGCTCCAAACCATTCCACTTGTACTGGATTTTCTTCAAACCACGGGTCTATTTTTGAAAGTTCCTCCATCCAAACAATAAACTCTTCTTTTACCGCCTCTATAGTTTCATTCGGCGCAACTCCGCATCTTCCTTCTAAAATTAATTCATCTGGTACAGAACTTGGCCAGCTTCCACCTTCAATTTTCCCAATATTAATCGGAACTGGAATTGGAATTCCGCTATATAACGGGTCTGTAATACGCTCATTTCTCTTTGTCTCTAATTTTTTCACATGTTCAATAACAAGCATACTTTTCTCAATCGCACTAACCCCTTCATAACGAGTTCCACCATGGGCAGCTTTTCCTTTTACAAGTAAGCGAAACCACATCGAACCTTGTTGCTTCGGGAAAAACTTCATATTCGTTGGCTCTGGGATAATTACTCCATCACCTGTATACCCCCGTAAAATTGCAGCAAGCGTACCAGCTCCCCCGCTCTCTTCCTCTATTACACTTTGAAAATAAATATCTCCTTTTAATGTAATACCAGATTTGACGATGGCTTCCATCGCCAACATTAATGCGACGTTTCCGCCTTTCATATCCGTTGTCCCTCTTCCGTATACACGGTTCTTAATTTTCTGACCACTATACGGATGATTCTCCCACTGATTGACATCACCTTCTGGAACAACATCAATATGCCCATTTAGCACCATTGACTTTCCGCCGCCACTTCCTTTTAACGTCGCCACTACATTTGGGCTATCAGAAAAATTAGTACGCGGTGATACAAAATATGGATGTTCTTTCATTTTTGTGTAAGAAGGCTCCCAAATATCAAGATCTACTCCTAATTCGCGAAGCTTCTCAATCACAATCGCCTGGGCTCCGCTTTCGTACCCCGACACACTCTTTTCTTGAATTAATCTCGTTAATAGTTTTATACTTTCTTCTTCATGGTTTTCAATATAATCACATACTTGCTTCTTTAACTTATCCATATTTTGCAGCTCCCCTCATTCAATCACTAGTAAATCTGAACCTATTTGAAAAGGTGCACCTGTATTTGCTGTAACATCTTCTATTGTATAAGGACTCATCAACTCTTTTAATATTAGCCCATCATCCGTAACTTCCATAACTGCCATATCTGTAATAATAACATCTACGCACTTTTTCGATGTCAGCGGTAATGTACACTCAGAAACAATCTTTGCATTTCCATATTTATCAACGTGATTCATCACAACAACAACGCGCTTTGCTTTTTGCGCAAGATCCATCGCCCCGCCAATACCTGGAACTCGCTTTCCTGGAACAATCCAGTTCGCTAAATCACCTTGCGCACTAACTTGCAGTGAACCAAGAATCGTTACATCTAACAATCCTTTTCGAATAATCCCAAACGCCGTGCAACTATCAAAATAACTCGCACCAGCAATAATAGATGTCGGCAAGCCTGCCGCATTACACAAGTTTTCGTCTTCTTCTCCTTTCGCTGGCGTCGCTCCCATACCAACAATGCCGTTCTCTGCATGAAACATCACATTCATATCGTGTGGTAAATGATTTGGAACGAGCGATGGAATACCTATACCTAAATTCACAATCATCCCATTTTTAATTTCTTTTGCTGCGCGCTTTGCAATTTTATTTCGAACGTCTACTCCCATACCCATTTCCAGCTCACTCCTTTTGACGGCACAATATAATCGACATATACACCAGGAACAACAATTTCTTCTGGATCTAATGCACCAAGAGGCACAATCTCTTCCGCCTCTACAATCGTAATATCACCAGCCATCGCAACGTGCGGATTCATATTACGAGCGCTTTTATCAAAAACTAAATTTCCAAACGGGTCCGCTTTTTTCGCAAATACAATGGAAACTTCCGCTGTTAATGCTGTTTCTATTAAATACGTCTTTCCGTTCATTTCCATCGTTCGTTTTCCTTCTTCAACAATTGTGTCCACTCCAACATCAACAAGCACACCACCAAGTCCTACGCCACCAGCACGAATACGCTCCGCTAACGTTCCTTGTGGTGAAAATTCAATTTGTAGTCTACCTTCATTTAGTTGCCTTCCTGCATTTTGATTTGAACCAATATGGGACGTAACTAATGATTTCACACGTTCATTTGTCACGAGTCTTCCGATTCCGACATCAGGAAATCCAGTGTCATTCCCAATTAAATTTAAACGGGAAAAACCTTTCTCTACAATCGCATCAATTAAAGAGGGAGGAGAACCAATCCCCCCAAACCCTCCGAACATTAATGTCATATCATTATGAAAAAATGGCATCACATCTTCGATTTCTTTTATCTTCCCAAATGTATTTGTAACAGTCGTCATGCGATACTATGCCCTCCTTTTTTCATCATTTCCTCTACACTTTTTGCAAAAATCGAAAGTAACTCATCAAGCTCTGCATATGTAGCTGTCAGAGGTGGTGCTACTAATAGTGCGCTATCTTCCTTTCCTGCTTGCCCCGATACAGCTTGGTATAAGAGAAGACCATTTTTCGCAGCTACTGAAATTAATTCAGACGCCTTTGTAAACGGTTGCAATTCAATGCCAACTAAGAGGCCTTTCCCGCGCACATCTGCAATAATCGTAGCTTCTTGCTGAATTTTCTGTAATTCTGAAATTAAATAATCTCCTTTTTCAGCTGTTTGCTCTGGAAGATTATGTTTTTCCATATATTCAATCACCGCTAAAGCGGTCGCTGCTGAAAGTGGATTTGCACTGAGCGTATGCCCACTCATAACAGAACGAGAACCTCGTAAAATCGGATCCATGACACGGTCGCTCACAACAGTTGCTGCCATCGGTGTATAACCTGCACCGAGTCCTTTTCCAAGTGTCATAATATCCGGCTCTACACCCCAATGATCCATCGCAAACCATGCTCCAGTTCGTCCAAGCCCTGTCATCACTTCATCTGCAATAAACAAAATATCATAATGATTACATATCTCTTTAATCACCTTATAATATTCTTTTGGTGGCACAATCGCTCCACCAGCCGCTCCAATGATTGGCTCCGCAATAAATGCAGCAATATGCTCTGCACCAATTCGTTCTACTGCACGTTCAAGCTCCGTTGCACATGCCATTTGACATGTCGGATACATTTTTTGAACAGGACAACGGAAACAGTACGGCGCTGGAAGCGTTGGATAATCTTCTAAAATCGAAACGAACCGTTGTCTACGTAATGGGTGTCCAGACATCGACAATGCCCCCATCGTGATACCGTGATAACTCATCCATCTCGACAAAATTTTATGTTTTCCATGAATGCCGCGCTCCTGAAAATGTTGGATTGCGATTTTCATAGCTGTTTCATTTGCTTCTGTACCACTATTTACAAAAAAACTCCAATTTAAATCACCAGCACTTAACTCACTTAACTTTTTTGCTAGTTTCTCAGCTGGTTCACTCGTAAACTGCGAACGATACACAAAAGCGATTTCCCCCGCTTGCTTTTGAATCGCATCTGCAATTTCCTTTACGCCATGTCCGATACTTGCCGTAATCGCCCCTGACGAACCATCAAAATATTTATTTCCATTTTGATCATACAAATACACACCTTTTCCATGAGAAATCATCGGATACGGCTGACCAACAAGTGGTTTAATTAAGTAATCGCGCATAGCGCTCCCCCATTTCTTCAATTTGTATATATATATGAAGAAAATCGACGTTTCTTTCGCAAAAAAAGAACCCGCTGCCGAGGCAGTGAATTAAAAAATCGAAAAATATAAATATAAGGCCCATAAAGAACATAACTCGATATTTCAAACACACCTTGCATTACTTCATATACACATCACACAAAAACAAACGCTCGTAATCTTCCCCCACCTACCTCTCCAAATCACTACAAAATCAACTACATTGTATGTAATCATAGATGCCAACAGTATGTAAACTTCGACGAACTGCCCGCCATTTCCCTGCTTCATTCGAGACTTTCTTACTGATACTTTTAAACAAATTTTGACAAAAGAAATAACCGATTAATACTCTATTAATCGGTTTTACATGACGCTCTTTCCATTGTTAGCAGCGCACCCAAGTCGCTCCAATAATAATTAATAAAATAAACAATACAACAAGTAACGCAAAACCATGTCCAAAACCGCAGCCACCACCATACCCTTCGTATCCGCAATCATAACTTGGATATCCATATCCCCACATAGCATGTTCACTCCCTACATAGACCATTTGTAATTCCTTTACAATGACAAAATATGTCGGACAACTGTCACTTTGTATATGCATTCGCCTATAAATGAAAAAATAACCCATTTTGTTATAAGTACAGGCTTATGTTGTTTTTTTGCATAACTTCTTTTTGTACATGCATATAGTTGTAGAGAGAGGAAAAGGAGGGTTATATGTGAATGAATTAGAAAAATATGCACAGCAAGCTTCCATCTACGAGCAGCTAGCTTGCTACTACAAATATACAAATCCTCAAATGTATATGTATGTATACGCAAAACATGTAGAAGCGATCCAGCAAGTTGTTCATACTTACGAGAAAAATCGGATATCACCATCGGCTATGAGCCAAGCTACACAACCAACTTATTTACGTGTATTTCACTCGTCATCTGACCTACCACGCATCGATATTATGATCAATGGAAAAAAAATGATTAAAAACCTTTCTTTCAAACAATGTAGCCCATATCTTTCTTTCGGACAAGGACAATACCGTCTTGATATTGCTCCAGCAGAAACAGAACAACCTATTTTTTCTACACTTGTCCCCATAATGGGAAATCACGCTTATACATTTGCCGTAACAGGATCTGAGACAAAAGTGCAAACAGTACCAATTTTAGACAGTACACCGCTCCCATCTGGAAAAGCAAAATTACGATTTATACATCTATCTCCTGATACTCCTGCTGTTGATGTTTTCTTAAAAGATGGTGAATCATTATTTGAAAAAGTTTCTTTTCAGGAAGCTACTGACTATGTACAAGTAAGCCCAGGTGTCGCAAATATTGAAGTTTATCTAACCGGTTTAAAAAATTCCATCCTTTCAATACCAGAAACTGAAATTATGGAGAATAAACTATATATCATTGCTCTCATCGGTCACCAAAAGAAATCTCCTAATCTTGAAGCCATTTTCTTAACAAATTAAAAAAGTCTACACATTTTATTATTGTGTAGACTTTTCTTTTTCATTTTTTCTTTGAAATGTAATATGAAACTCTGTCCATTCACTATAAGACTCACATGTAATTGTACCGTTATGTTTTTCAACTATTTGTTTACATACAAATAGACCAATTCCTGTCCCCAACTTCTTTGTCGTCACAAACGGCTCAAATATCGTTGCAATACTCGCCTTTGGAATCATCGGACCATTGTTACGAATTTTCACATGGATAATCTCATTTTCCTCTATTACTTCAATACCAATCTTCCGGTTCTCTCTTACATCTTCAAGTGCATCGATTGAGTTCATTAAAATATTTAAAAATACTTGTCTCACTTCACTACGATACCCAACAAGCGATACTGGATATGGTAAATTTTTTTCAATTGAAACATTGGCGTTCACCAAACTCGGATATAAGAACTGAATGATGTCATGAAATAAGTCGTTTAGCCAAAACTGCTCAGCCTCATTCCACATTTCCTTTTTAGAAACGAGTAAAAACTGTGAAATACGAAAGTTTAATTGATCCAATTCATGCGAAATAATATCTAAATAAGAAAGATGAGGATGCTCATCTTTTAACAACTTAACAAATCCCATAATTGATGTTAATGGATTACGAAATTCGTGAACAAAGCTCGCTGACATTTGTCCTAAAATGCTCAATCTTTCTTTATGTGTTTCATGTATGTATTGTTTTTTCTCTTCTAAGTTTTTTGAGATAATCTCCGAATATTTTAAAACAGTATAATAAATTAAGTGGTCAAAGTATGTATGCATTCTATCCATAATAGGCTTTAATTCACTAGCCTTTACATCCAATTCACAAAGTGCTTCAAACAAAGCGTTTCTCCCTACGTTCGCATTATAAACGAAATCCCCTATGTTTGCCTCTGCACCTGCGCGTTCAATTGCAATTTTTTCACACATCATTTGAAGGTTCTCCATGTTCTGTTCCTCACGGATAAGCGATATCATTAAAAATAATAATTTTTCACCATTATTTATAATTTCTTCTTTGAATGGATCCTGATCTGAAATGATAACTTTATTTTTCCATTCTTTCACAAATTGTTGACTATTCTGCTGTAAGTATGTACAAAACATCTCTTTTATATCTTTAGCGATTGGAAACACCCCCATTTCCCCCATATCCATACGACAAACACTTATATATTTTGAATATTAACACAAAATTCTCCTTTCGTTAATAATTTTTTGTCACATTTTGTTAATTATTGTTGATAAAATGTTTATACTAACATAACGCTATACAATTTTGCATCTGAGCTATTTCTTTCGTACAATTGAAGAGAGGAAGGTGTGGTAAATATGGCAAATAAAAATGTAGAAGATTATCTTCAAGAAGGCATTCATGGTCAAAAACAAAATAAACCCGAAGAAAGAAATATGTTTTTAAGCACGTTGCGTGAACGTGTTGAAATTGCCTTAACGATAGGTCAAGTCATGCAAGAGAGTGTATATAAAGAAGTAAAAGAAAGCATGACCCCTTCTCAATCTTTAACTCTCTACTTAAATGGAAGTATCACATATTCATTTTTATCAAAGTACATTAAATTAGCAAACGAAAAAAATGTTCCCTTTACGATTGTCCAAAACAAAGGTACCAATACTTCTATTGGTCTCGTGCTCGCTCATAGCACTGCTGTCGATAAAGCGAAGATTTATGTCGAAGATGAAATTTATCAGAAAGAAATGAAATGATAAACATGTACGCCCCATTATGTGGCGTACATGTTTTTATTTTCACTTAGTTTTTCAGTATAATAATAAACCATTTTTATCTCTCTAGGTAATAAAAAGAATTTTCTATCATAATGAAGACCACTTTCACTTATGTAATTTATAAAATAAAACTTTATTGTAATCAACGCAGCGGGCTTTTATTAACTGTTAATCTCCATCAAAACCTCTTTGCCTCCCTCAAATTTTGAAGCAAGATAAATTCAAAAGCAATTACAAAAAAACTCTACTTGCACAGCAGAGTTTACGAACTTACTTGTTCTTGTAGTGAAACGGTATCCTCTATTATTGTAGTTTTCAGGGGAGCCCTTTGTTTGCTCACTTCAATCTTCTTTATATAGTGACCATCTCGTTCTATAATATGAAATTTATAATCTGCTACTTGAATGAAGTCTCCCTCCTCTATTTCTTGGTACTCTGTTAAAATCCATCCGCTGATTGTATCAACATCTTCACCATAAATAGACAACTGTAATAACTCATTGACTTCATAAAGTAGAACTTTCCCTTCTAAAAGCACCTTTGTATCACTAATATGTTCAATTTCTGGCCTTTCGTCAACATCAAATTCATCCCTTATGTCACCAACAATCTCCTCTATAATATCTTCAATTGTCACAAGCCCAGATGTACCACCATATTCATCTACTAATATTGCCATCGGTGTGTGCTCACGTTGCATTTTGAGGAGCAAATCATGAATAGCAATAGACTCAATGACCTGAATAATAGGACGTACATAATGATGTGCACACTTTTCCTTATCCCCATGGTTCATAGTAAAATCAGTGAAAATATCTTTAAAATTAATAAATCCAATTATATGATCTTTATCACCATCAATAACAGGATATCTTGTATATTGTTCCTTTGACATTATTTTCATCATGCTATGCAAAGATTGATCTTTTTCTAAGGTCACAATTTCTGTACGAGGCACCATAATTTCTTTTGCAATTCGATTATCAAATTCAAAAATTTTATTTACATATTTGTACTCAGATTGATTAATTTCACCGTTTTTATAACTTTCTGAAACGAGTATTCGTAATTCCTCTTCTGAATGAACCATCCCGTGTTCTTTCACAATTTGCAAACCAAGTAATTTTACAACAAAGCGTGCCGATTTATTTAATATCAAAATAAATGGGTACGCTATATGGTAGAAAACAATGAGCGGTTTCGCAATAAATAAACTAATACGCTCTGCTTTTTGAATCGCAACGGCTTTTGGTGCTAGCTCACCAATCACGACGTGAAGAAATGTAATCATCATAAACGCAAGAAACATAGATAATATTAGAACAATTGAAGAAGGCCATTCCAATCTCATAAAAATTGGTTGTAACATACGTTCTGCTACCGGTTCACCTAGCCAGCCAAGTGCGAGCGCAGTTACCGTAATTCCTAATTGACAAGCTGCTAAATATTCATCTAAGTTCGTAATAACAGCCTTCACAGCTTTTGCCTGTTTATTTCCTTCTGTAATCAACGATTCGATGTGTGAACTTCTTACTTTTACAATTGCAAACTCTGATGCAACGAAAAATGCAGTTAAGGCAATTAAAACAATAATCATACTTATACTAAATATGTCCAAGTACATTTCCTTACTTACGGCGTAAGCAAGGATGCCACCTCCTAATTGTTTGCCCTAAAAACTTATCCACAAATTTTATATGTTTTTACATTTATAACCCTATTTTGTAAAGAAAATCAACCTACTAATTTAGCCCCTAGATGTAGTGGTCTATGTTCTCCAGCATTCTCCCCTTTAACAGAACAGATTTCCATTGGTCTTTATCAGTTTTTCAGCTGTATTTATACAGTATATGTATATGTAAAAAAGTTATTGATATTTAATTTTTATGATAAGAAAACTTATTCTGTGAGTCAACCAACATGAGGAACAGTTTCAATTAATCGACTTTTGCAAGCTGTTGATTTCATACCTAAACATCTTATATGACTTGTGTACTATTAGTATATCACTTTACAGAAAGCGGAAAATGACAGACAACTTCTGGCACATTTCGAACGTTTTCCCTTCATAAAAAAATACTTTCGTGAAAAAGCACTTTCTTTGCCGATTCACCACTTCTTTTGTCACCATAGCAGGGAAAACGGTCCCCATCACGAAATCATTTATCAGGAATATAGAGGAGGGATTATTGTGGAATACAAAACTCCATTTATTGCGAAAAAGCTTGGTATCAGTCCAAAAGCGGTCGTTCGAATTGCACAGCAACTCAATTTACATTTAGGAAAAAATAAATATGGTCATTACGTCTTTACGGAAACAGACTTACAAAAAATGCTAGAACTTCAACTTACAACAATAGAACAAGAAGAAAAAAGCACTGTTCCAGTTACCCAAACTTCTTCAACAGATGAATTAAAGCAGTTTGCAAGGCAGCTTGAATCCATTACATTGCGACTAGATCGCATAGAAGAAAAAATGCAAGAAAAAGCTGATAATGTCGTAACATATCAACTACTTCAACACCGAAGAGAGATGGAAGAAATGCTAGAAAAAATTGAACGGCTAGAATCTGCGCTAAAACGAAAAGAACCTATATATATTGCCCCTGATAACCAACCTCAAAAACAAACAGAAAAGCCAAAGCGTCGCAAAATGATTTTAAGTATTTTTGGCTTTTAACTTGGATAAAAAGGATGCCTTCCCTAGGCATCCTTTTTATCTTATCGTTCTATTCATTACATTTGAATTTTCGTTCCTTCTCTCAGTAAAGACTGCACGTAAGCATTCCCTTGAATAACATCACGAAACTCTTTTAACGAATACATATGTGTAATACCTTTTATCGCATGAATGCGAACCGGTACACCTTGCAATCCTTCATGAAAGAAAAATGGATCATCAATTGGCTCAATTGGAAACCCTAATGAACGCAAGTACATATACATTCGTTTTGTAACGACGGCAATATACCACTCTGCCCTCGTTTCTAATGCATGAATAAACAAAATTGTTGCTAGTCTTTTAAACTGACCACGCCCTCTTGAATGTTTTGCAATACTCAGTTTGCCAATTTCATATACATTCTTTAGTTTGTTCACATGTTCATTTTTAGAAAACGGGTAAAAAAACTCGGAATTTGACTGCTCCGGTACTGTATATGGTACACACTCAACTGTGCCAATATAGTGATTGTCTTCTATTAATAAAAATCGTGTTGGATTCAAATTTCGCTCGACAAATTGTAATTTTCGCTCCTCACAAAAATCTCCCCATAACTGCTCGAACCAAAAATGCTCTTCCTTTGTTTGAACGCGCTGGAACATAATTTCCCACCTTTCTCTTCTCATCCCTGAAAGAAATGACAGCGTTTTCATTTATTATCATAGTAGAAAGGACGCCGATATACAATACATTCTCGTATAAAATATTCCATATATAATCAGAAATTCCTTTTCCGTTTTTATATTTATATAAAGCTTTTCAAAAGACATGACAAAATACTAAAAAGAGAAACGTGTTACACAATATTTTTTATGTTAATTATAGTAATCTTACTTCCTACCATAAAATTTTGATCAGTGGAACCTCTATTTTCCACTGATCAATCGTATTGTAACCATTCTTTAAAAATATACAACAATTCATTTTGACCAATTAACTTCTCTTCCCCAGCTTTTGTTTTGTGCGGATACAATTGAATAAATACACCACAACCAGACTCAATTTTCTTTCGGTGCATGTGACTCCCTGGATATACACAAATGACTTCATAAATGGAACGACGTTTAAACAGGCGTTTCCCTTCCTGTTCCTCTACATATTTAATCGCCCAATATTTGTACATTTGTTCTGTCGCCTTCGTATTTCCAACTGCTTGAAAAATATTGTACATCGGACTGTATTTCACTTCGATAATAATCGAGGATTGATATTCCTTCCCTTTATCTCCTATTTTATACCAATCAATACGAATGTCCGGCTTCTTCGTGTCTTCACCGTTATAAAAATTACTCCCCTTACTTAACGCAATTAAAGGGTGCGTTTCAATTAAATCGTTAAATGAAATCCGAAGTTCTATTCCAGGTCCCTCTAGCATAACGGTTGTTCCATCTTGCAAGCCATCTACATAAAAATGGGACTGAATTTGCTTATGTAATGGAGTATAATCACGAAATCCTAATTGTTGTAACAGTGAAATGATAATAAAATAGGTGTAATATTCATAAATTAAAAAGGTTGGTTTATATACAAATAAAAAGGTAGGATCTTTTGTGTTACGTTTTTGTGAAGTGTCTAAATACTGAAGTAATTGCGTATAGGAAGGTGGTAATGAATAAGTAGGCGCAAGTATATTGTCCGCTACTTCTCGCCAAAATGGACGAGATAATAGCTGCATATAATAACGTAATGCATGTTCTAAAATGCTGTACAACACCTTATATTCTTGCAGCTTCATTGACATTTTCCTAACATCTGTATCTTTTAGTAACGATATATTTCGGTACTTTTGTTTATCACGATCTGTAACAGAACCATTCTTTTCAATTGTTTGTATAATCGTTTGTACAGCCTTTTTCTCTTCTTTTCTTGTAGTATAGCTATTATCTATTTTTTCAATTGTTTCTCTTAAAAAACACTCAATTTGTTGTAACATGTTATAAAACTGCTTCGTTCTATGCTTAATATACCCATTCTCCTTACAACTTGGCAGTTCAACAAATTTACGGTTATAATGTTTGTTTGATTGTCTTTTCACCCCCATCAAGGCACTACGATATGTCGGCTTTTTCTCTCTCGTTTGCCACTCATATATGCGTCCTTGTTTTGTTTTTTTCTCAATTTCATAGTACAGTTGTTTCATTTTTTTCATCTTTGCTGGTAACGCTCGCAAAAACTGCATATAAGAATGGTCTTCAATATCTGTTAATTCATGAAATGTTTTTTTATAATAACCTCGGTCTAAAATCATCTCATTCACAATTGATTTCACATAATTTTGAATAGTTTCTAATTGATCATCAAAAAAATTTTTTGGTGTAATGCGAAATGCACCATAATATATATGATCATCGATCCTTACTTCAAAATGATACAAGCCACACCGCCATGGATATAAAAAATCAGTCTTTCCATGTTCATATAAAAGAACGATATTATTTTCTTCGTGAAATTCATACGCTCTATCCTTTTGCTCTTTCTGTCCTTCGTACACTGTATTCCAAATAAAAGTAAGTGAAGTGGGTTGCTTCACATAAACCTGTAATCGCAATGCTTTTAATTCTTGAAAACTATATACACAATTAAAAATGTTATGTGGTGATAAACAAAGTTTATTTAAAAAGATATGTTCTCCTTTACTTTTCGTTCCAATAATTAATTTTAATACGAACGGTAACCTTTCTCCTGTTTCTACAACTTCTGTCTCATATATGTTCTCATTTAACATACCCGTACAACTCCAATTCTTGCCTCTTTTGCTTCATATATAGAAGAGAATGTTCAAACGCTGATACACTACTTGCAAGTGGAGACTGTAATAGTTGTACAAGTGAAGATTCCTTCTTTCCCTCTTCTCGTAGAAGAGGACCTATCATCGCTTCTGTTCCCCGTAGCTTCGTTAAAATCCGCTGCTTTATTTGTATGTCGAATGCCTCTTCCCTACTTAGTAAACATGAATGATCTTCTAGAACAGGAATGTTTTGCAAATAAGAAGCAATAGCAGCGGCAACACGAAAAGAAACCCCTTTTGAGGCATCTTGTAACGATAATAGTTGATGTATTTTATCTAATAACTCCAGCTCTTCTTCTTCAAACACCTCAAGCATCTTTTTTTGTTTGAACCAATTCCTACGAAACTCTACCGTAGATACAGAAAAAGTAAATGGTAATAGCAATGCCTTTTCTTGTAACATATTTATTTCACAAAATGGTATTTTTCTCATCATTACTATATTTGCTCGGTCTAATAAACGGTCGGATAATTCTTTCGTCGTTTCATCGAAATTCACTGTCCCAATAAATATGACATTATCCCCAATCTCGATTTGAGCTGGAATATGTTGTTCCTTTTTCCCATCCCCGTTATATAAAGAAAGGACACGTTGCTTACGATCTAGTTGTAAAAGAGATAAAAATGGCGTAAACCAGTGCTCGATATGAGACATATTCATTTCATCAAACACAATCATATATAGTTGATTGGGATTTTCTGCGGCTGCTAACAGTGTACGAGCCAAGCTTGTTTCACTTTCCATATAAGCCCCACTTGGGTGAAGATAACCTAATACATCATGCGGTTCTTGATAAGATGGTGATACTGGAATCCAAATTAGTTCTTTTCCAAATGTTAAACCAAGCGCCTCCCCATACGTTTGAACAAACTTTGATTTTCCAATGCCAGGAATCCCTCCTACAATCGTTAACATATTCGTTTTTACACAAGTATGAAAATTATATATATCACTTTCATCAATATATAGTCCTTTTTCACCCGTCACTTGCTTTACGTACTGCAAAAATGTATATTCACGTTCATTCCATTCAAATCCTTTCGCTCGCTCATTTATATCAACAACTTCAATTTCTTCTCCCGTTTCTTCTATTCTCTTTTTTAACTGTTCATGCATATCTGCGGCAACAAAGTATAAAGAACCATCCACTTCTACTTCGATACAATCAGACCAATTATGAATTTCAATATACTTCACTTCTCGCTTTTGTTCTCTATATGCAATCGCACTAATTGATGATTTCAGTGATAAATTCCCGTACAATCTACCTTCATACCATAACAACTCCGGCATCCCCAAATCATGAGGGAATTTTGGCATCAAAAATGAAACATAGCCTTTCCCAAGCTTCCTTTCGAATGACTCTCTTGTTTGAACGATAGACATCTTTGGTGAAGGAATGATGTGATAAAAGTTAGAAATCTTTCGCTTCTCTGTTCGAATGATTTCTACAAATAAAGAACCTTCCCAATAACGTAAACGAAACAATATAAGTTTGCCATTTAAGCCACTTTCTTTTCCCTTTGTAAAAAACGGCTCATTTTTTTTATTGTTACACTCTCCCTCAAATACAATTGGTTCTTCTCCGTATAACGCTACAATAACGCTTGGAACAGGTGAGAGGCAACGTATAAAAAATGAATTTTTCTTCCCTTTTTGCTCTTCTAACATAGCCGTTCCTAGAAATCGCATATGGTGCAATCTTCTTATAAAGCTCGGATGAAGAGCTTTCCCAAGTTTCATCTGACTCCCCCTCTTTCCACATACTCTTATCATTGTATGAATAGAAATAGTGAACTAGAAACAAAAAAACCTAACGAATATCGTTAGGTTGAATGTGATTCTTCTTTTTCTTGTGCAATTGCATTATGCGCAATTTTCATTTTCGCAAGAATATAGCGAAGCGTATCTTCTTCATTTTCATCTTTGTTCACTTGCATATTTGCTAAACCTTCTACGGAACACGCTAAGTTTTCCACCGCACCTCGAAGCTCGGGATGTCGATTAAAGAACACTTCATGCACTAACAATTTCCGAACACCTTGCGCAAGCTCAGCAATTCGCATTAATTGATCGTTCTTCTCCATGATTCATCCCCCCTATATTTCCTATACATATAACATTCTATAGGAAAAAAATATTCCCTACTTCCATACATAGTCAAAATCTATATAAAGTGAAACTTCACTCAGTGGGAGTTTTCTTCATCCCCCACTGAGTGTTAGTTGAACCAATCGGGCTTTTACGGGCTGTTTATCTTCTACCTAAACTTCTTCGCTCCCCTTAAGTTTTGAGGTGGGAGGTTAATGCGGGATAAAAAAAACAACCTCATTAAAGAGGTCGCTTTTACATTGTAATTTTATTTGTCACTAACATATAAATGGATAGACAAGCCGCCATCATAATAATAAGGAATACATATTTTTCAACTCCGGTAAAACTACGGTTTCCTTTTTCTTTTCGAGCAATTATATATACGAAAGCTCCAATTCCATAAACGAGGGATACAAGCAGTAAGTTCTTCATTCCTGCCGCATATACAAGCCACGCAGAATAGAAAGAGGCCATGAAAGCAAGAATACCATCTTTTAACCTGCTTCCTTCATATGCCTTCGTAACCACTAGTTTCAGCTGATATAATGCTGAGAATAAATACGGTAGTAAAATCGATGTTGACGCGATAAAGTACATAATTTGATATGTGGACTCAGAAAACAACACGATAATAAAAATAAATTGTGCGACGCCACTTGAAAACCATAAAGCGATATGCGGCGTACGCTTTTTATCCGTTTTTGTAAAAGCTTTCGGAAACACTCCATCTTTTCCTGCCACATGAGAAATTTCTGAAACAAGTAAGAACCAGCCAATTAATGTTCCAACAAGCGAAGCAATTAGCCCGATATTAATTACTGTTGCTCCCCACGAGCCAACAACATGCTCTAATACATGTCCCATCGATGGCGTATCTAAAGCGGCAAGTTCTTCTCTCGTCATCGCTCCTAGCGATAATACGGAGATTAAAATATAAATGCCCATTACTAACAACAAACCTAATACGGTCGCTTTTCCGACATCACGGCTGTTTTTCGCTCTTCCTGATAGTACAACTGCACCTTCCACACCTATAAATACCCATAATGTAACAAGCATTGTGTTCTTCACTTGATCAAGTACAGTAGAAGTAGAAACAGCACCTGCTCCCCAAAAATCATGCGTAAATGTGTCCCAGCGAAATGCTGTAATCATAATCACAATAAACAATACAATCGGAACTAACTTCCCAATCGTCGCAATAACATTCATAATAGATGCTTCGCGAATCCCAACTAAAATTAAAAAGTGCAGCCCCCATAACAATACAGATGCGCCAATAATAGATGGGACGTTATTTCCCCCGCTGAAAATCGGGAAGAAATATGCTAAGGAATTAAACAACAACATAATTGTTGCAACGTTCCCTAAAATACCAGCAATCCAGTATCCCCATGCGCTATTAAAACCAATATATTCACCAAATCCAGCGCGGGCATAACTATAAATCCCACCTTCAAGTTCTGGCTTTTTATGTGCTAATGTTTGATATACAAGGGCAAGTGGTATCATCCCAAGCGCTGTAATACACCAACCAAGAAGTATAGCACCACTATTTGCTCCTTCTGCTAAATCATGTGGTAAGCTAAATACCCCTCCGCCAACCATTGTTCCTACTACTAATGCAATTAATGGAAAAAATCCTAGTTTCTTCTCTATCGGTACCACCCCATCTGCCTATTCTCGTTGCCATATTTATCCGGTCTTTCATATATATCTTCTTCATATATTCTTTCTGAAAAACATTACTTATTCTATAAGAAAATGAACAAAAATGGAATACTTTTTTAAAAAAATGTATAAGTATGCACAAAAAAAGCCGTTCCTTTTTCAGAAACGGCTTTTGAAACGATAAAATTGTATATTTTTTGAAAATTATTTTAGTAAGTTTTCTTTTTGCAAATACTCTTTCGCCACTTTTTCAGCAGCCTTTCCTTCTACATTCACTTCATAATTCATCTTTCTCATTTCTGCGTCCGTAATCTTTCCAGCAAGCTGATTTAATACTTTTTCAAGTTCTGGATGTTCTTCTAACGTTTCTTTTCGTAACAGCGGTGCTCCTTGATATGGAGGAAATAATCCTTTATCATCTTCTAATACTTGCAAATCATATTGCTCAAGTTCGCTATCTGTCGAATACGCATCAATTACGTGTACATCTCCTGATTCAATAGCACTATAACGAAGCTTTGGTTCCATCGTTTTTAAATTTGGAAACTGCACACCATATAATTCTTGAATTCCTTTATATCCATCTTGACGATCTTTAAACTCAAGCGTAAATCCTGCATTTACATTGCTTGCTACATTTCGAAGATCTGATATTGTACTTACATTATACATAGCCGCTACTTCTTTTGGCATGGCAAGTGCGTATGTATTGTTATATTGCATTGGCTTTAAATAAACCATATCAAATTTTTCCTCCATGCCAATTCGCGCTTGTTCATAAACAGCTGCAGCGTTTGTACTTTCCGGTGTTTCTTTCACAAATGTCGATAACGCTGTTCCTGAAAACTCAGGGTATATATCAATTTCTCCCGATTTTAATGCTTCGAACACAAATGCTGTTTTCCCAAACCCTGGTTTTACATCTACTTCTAATTCTGTCTCTTGTTCAATTAACAGCTTATACATATGAATTAAAATTTCTGGCTCCGCCCCAAGCTTTCCAGCAATTACGATATCTTTTTCTTTTGTATGTAAAAGGAATGGAGCAATTACAATAATAATAGCCATAACTGTTGCTATCGCGGCTTTCTTTGGTGAGCGCCTTACATGCTCAAACATACGTAGTATAACGTCAAAGAAGATAGCTAATAATGCTGCTGGTATCGCTCCTAGTACAATTAAAGCATGATCGTTTCGGTCAATACCAAGCAAAATTAGCTGACCAAGTCCTCCTGCACCAATTAACGCAGCTAGTGTAGCCGTTCCAACAATTAATACCATTGCCGTGCGAATACCAGCCATAATAATTGGAAGTGCCAGTGGAAGCTCAACCTTCCATAACCTCCTCCAGCTGTTCATCCCCATCGCTCTTGCCGCCTCGATAAGAGAGGGATCTAACTTTCGAATGCCTGTATATGTATTTCGTAAAATAGGAAGCAACGCGTAAATAACAAGTGCAATAATCGCTGGCACTTTCCCAATTCCAACAAGTGGAATTAACAAGCCAAGAAGTGCGAGCGAAGGAATTGTTTGCATAACGGCTGATGTTCCGATAATAAACTCTGCAATCTTTTCTCTTCTCGTTAATACAATCCCGAGTGGAACAGCAATGAGAACAGCAAAAAATAATGAAATGAGCGAAATTTGTATATGCTCCAAAAGGGCGCTAAGTAGTTCTTGTTTTCTTTCTTGAAATGTTTGTACAAATGTCGACACTGTCTATCCCCTTTCCTGCATTTTTCCCGTCATATACTGCACGATGTGACGGCTCGTTAACGTTCCAACATAAACGCCATCATCTTCAATTGGCACCATCTCCTCATCATGTAAGCGAAGCAATGCCTCTTGCAAAGGAGACTGCAAAGAAAGCGAACGAGACATGTCATAGTCTGCATCTTCTTGTAGTAACGTTACTAACTCTTCTACTTTACGACCGTCATACCATGATAAGCCTGGACTTCCAATAAACTCTTCGACAAATGAATTAGCTGGATTTTGTAAGATTCCTTCTGGCGTATCAAGCTGAACAATTTCCCCTTTTCTCATCACACAAATACGGTCACCAAGTGAAAGTGCCTCCTGCATATCATGCGTTACGAACACAATCGTTTTTTGAATTTTCTTCTGCAAATTTACTAAGTCACGCTGTAGTTGCTCACGGCTTAACGGATCTAGCGCACTAAACGGCTCATCCATTAGTACAATTTTGGGATTTGCAGCAAGCGCCCTTACAACACCAACGCGCTGTTTTTGACCACCTGATAATTCATCTGGCATCCGATCACGGTACACATCTGGATCCAGACCTACCATATGTAATAAGTCATCGACACGTCTTTGAATATCATCTTTCTTCCATCTTCTCATTTCTGGCACAACCGCAATATTCTCCGCAATGGTCATATGCGGAAATAAAGCAATTTGCTGCAATACATACCCAATATTCCAGCGCAGTTCATGAATGTTATAATCTTTAATATTTTGATTGTCAATAAAGATAGAACCCTCTGTCGTTTCAATTAAACGATTGATCATCTTCATCGTAGTTGTTTTTCCGCAACCACTCGGACCAATGAGAACAAAAAACTCACCCTTTTGTATTTCTAAATCGAGTGTATTGACAGCTTTCGTTCCATCATCGAATATTTTTGAAACGTTTTCGAATCGAATCACCTAGACAACTCCTTTTTTCGTTTCTTTCATTTTGCTGGAAATACTGCTTCATTTCAAATAATATGCCTTCTTTATAAAAAAAAGAGCCGTTTATCGGCTCTAGCGGTCAAATAAATATGTTTTCAACACAGCAGCTGTTTCACGAATATATGCTTTTTTCTTCGAGCGTTTTGGAGTTGGCGCTGGAAGTGGTTCCATCTGTAAACCTAAGCGATTTGCGATCATTTTCGTACGATATAAATGATATGTATTACTTACAACTACCGCATGCGTTACATTGTATAAATCGATGCTAAACTTTAAATTTTCATACGTATTGGTAGAACGGTCTTCAATAAAAATACGCTGTTCGTCAATCCCGTGCTCTCGTAAATAGTTTCGCATACTATGCGCTTCTGGAATATCTTCATCTTTCCCTTGTCCGCCCGATACAATTACTTTTACATGTGGGTGTGATTGTAAGTACATACACGCAGCATCTAAACGGTTCTTTAACGAGATTGAAGGTTTATCTCCAAACAACTTTGCACCTAAAATTAACACGTAAGGTGCATTACCACTCACCCGTTCCCGCGCCACTTTATTAATTTGAAACATAACATATAAAATATATAATGGTGGTATCAATAGACAAAGCAATAACCATTTATTCATAAGTAAAAACTCCCTTTCCTTATCATTATATTAGAAAAGAAAGGGAGTTAGAATATATTTTTAATGACTACGTTGCCCTGCATTTTGTGCATTTCGTCCTTTTTTAGACGAAGTGCGGCACTGTGTTTGATTTCCTTTATGCTCCGATGATCCTAATGCTTTCGTTTTTCCCATGTTTATTCACACCCTCTTATTGATGATTCTTTTATAGATTTTGTATTTTTGCTTTCCTCATACAATGGATTTACTGGAAACTGCCACACCTTCTTTTTTCTCTGTTTTCACATAATGAAAAGCTACTACCATTGCACACATTAAAATTACACTTAACATATAAAAAGGGAGCATGACGCCAATTTTTGAAACAACTGTGGTAAACATCATTAATAACAAAACGCGAATTCCCGTACCAATAAATCGAAATAAACTATCCACACGACCAATAATCTCATTTGGTACTTCCTCCATCATCAATACATTGCGTGCAACACGTGTTCCTGCATTCCCAATCGCATGAAAAATGGCAAGACTATACAACATCAGAACGGATGGTTCTATCACCATCACGGTAATTGAAATTGTATATACAAACATCGTTAAGAGTATGGAAATTTCAATTTTTACATATTTCATCATAATAGGAATCCCAACTCCCGCAACAATTGCGCCTACTCCATACATCATCCCCTCTACAGCATAAACGGAACCACTTTCTTTTAAAATGTCTGAAACATAGACTGGGATTAAATAATTCCCCATCATAACTCCGATAAAAGGCATATATGTCGCTAGCAAAAACCAGAAAAACTTCGGCCTGCCTTTCATAAAATGAATTCCTTCCAGTACCTGTTTCTTAAGTGGTACTTTTTCTATTACATTTGTTTCCCTTACATATGGAACACATAAAAAGAGAACAAATGCACCTACAAATGACAACATATCCACTAATAAAATCCATTTTAACGATATCACTTCGATGAAAAAACTAGCAGCCGCACCAGCAATCACTTGTGTCAGTTGTCCTTGTATTTCCATCGTTCCACTTAGTGCTTTATAATGATCCTTTTGAAATATTTCTTGATTAAAAGCAAATATCGTTGGATAAAACAACAAATAATAAAAGGTGCCTGTTATATATATAATAATATAATGAAACGAACTATATGTATTTCCTGTAAATCCCCATATAACCATGAGACCAATAATAATAATAATAATAATAATAATAATAATGCCAAGTCCTTCATTGAATAATAGTAATGACTTTCTTGAAAAACGATCAATGCTCTGGCCTATAAATGGCGTAAGTAAAAACATAATGAAAGTTGAGCTCATTGCTACATACCCAAATAGTGTATCTCCGCCACTTTCTTGAATTAAAAGCCAAGGAATTGTAATCATTACAATTCCAGAGCCAATAGCCGATAGACTATTAGCTCCAAGAATATAAAGTGAAGCTTCAATCAGTGGGGGTTTTCTCCATCCCCCACTGATTGTTAGCCCGAACAATCGGGCTTTTACTGGCTGTTAATCTCCCACCTAAACTTCTCTGAATCCTCTAAGTTTTGAGGTGAGAATCTTACAGCCAGTTAATGCGGGATAATACAGACGAGAATCACGGTAAAGAGCTGACATCTTAATCGACTCCTAATTTTTTCTTCAACTCCGGATATATACTCATATATCCTTTCAACTCTTTCAATAAGTCATGAATAAATGGCTTAGCATCTTCTCCCACTTCCCCGTTCTGCACATGTAAACCATCTATAACGACTTGCTTCGGAATTGTATTCGCATAGACACCTCTTGTTACAATTCGCATATTATTTAAAGCGTTAATGCCACCTTTCCCTCCGCCTGCAACCGCTAAAAGACCAACTGGTTTATGGATAAATTCTGTACTTCCTAAAAAGTCTAGTGCATTTTTTAACGCGCCGCTCATTGCGTTATGATATTCTGGTGTACAAAGAACAACACCATCCGCTTCTTTCACTAATTTTTTTAGTTTCGTTACAGCGTCTAACTCGCGCTGTGATTCTTCTCCGTTATATAAAGGTAGCTCTTCCGTCGCTAAATCATATAATTCTCCATTAAACTGCTCCGCGATATATTGTGCAATCACACGTGTTCTTCCAAATTTACGTGGTGTTCCGTTAATTACGACTAATTTCATCATTTTTTCTCCCCTTTGTTTTCATTTCTATCTTCATAATATCAGAAAATTACATATATAACTCCGTAATAAAGGTGGAAAAGCATTGAGAAAATAGTATGAGAAAATGAAAAAGAAACTCATACTTTCGTATGAGTTTCCTCTTTTTTACTAATCATTTTTTACAACAGCATGCCCGCCAAACTGATTTCGAAGAGCGGATACTACTTTACCATGGAATGTATCATCCTCTTGAGAACGGTAGCGCATGAATAATGACATCGCAATAACAGGAGCAGCAGCTTGTAATTCAAGCGCTGTTTCTACTGTCCATTTCCCTTCCCCAGAAGAGTTCATAACTCCTTTAATCCCCTCTAACTTTGGATCTTCAGAAAATGCTTTTTCTGTTAAGTCCATTAACCATCCTCGAATTACAGATCCATTGGCCCATACATTTGCCACATCTTTGTAGTTAAAATCAAAATCACTTTTCTCTAACACTTCAAATCCTTCTGCAATTGCTTGCATCATTCCATATTCAATGCCGTTATGAACCATCTTTAAGAAATGGCCGCTTCCAACACGCCCAGCATAGGAATAACCATGTTCAACCGATAAATCTTTAAATAATGGCTCTAATCGGTCAAAGATTTCTTTTTCTCCACCAATCATTAAACATGCACCGTGACGAGCACCTTCTATGCCACCTGATGTACCGATGTCTACATAATGGATACCGAAACGCTTCGCTTCTTCAGCGCGGCGTAACGTATCTTTATAGAAAGAGTTTCCTCCTTCAATGACGATATCGCCCTCATCTAATAATGGATACAATTCATGTAATACAGTATCAACAATTTCTCCAGCCGGTACCATTACCCAAATTGTACGCGGCACTTCTAATGCAAGCACCATCTCTTGTAAGGAATGGCGAGCAGTTATCCCCGCTTTCTCTGCTTTTGTAACAAGTTCTTCATTTACATCATATACAACAACCTCATGCTGATCTTCCTGTAAATGTTCTGCTAATGGAAAACCCATTTTTCCTAATCCTACTAAACCTAGTTTCATATTCATCAAACTCCCATTCTATACAAATATATTTAATAAAGAAATGAATCCAAGAGCAACAATAGAGAGAATTGTCTCCATCGCCGTCCATGTTAACAGCGTTTCTTTAATTGTCATTCCAAAATATTCTTTAATCATCCAAAAACCAGAGTCATTTACATGAGATAAAACGAGTGATCCTGCTCCTGTTGCAAGTACTAACAACTCTACATTTACCCCTGGCGTGCTTGCAGCGATTGGAGCTACAATGCCAGCTGCCGTCATCATCGATACAGTTGCTGAACCTGTTGCAACACGAATCATTGCAGCAATTCCCCACCCAAGTAAAATCGGTGAAATTAGTGAGTCTTTAGCTATTTCAGCAATTGTTGTACCAATACCAGAATCAAGCAGTACTTTATTAAAAGCACCCCCCGCTCCAATGACTAATAAAATATTAGCAATTGGACCTAAGCAATCGTTTGTAAACTGCAGCACTTTATCTTTAGAGAAGTTCCGTGCATATCCAAGGCTAAAGAATGAATATACTGTTGCGATTAGCAATGCAACAATTGGATCCCCAATAAACTTTAATATTTGTGCAAGTTGACTCGTTTTTTCTAATGTTACTTCAGCGATAGATGCACTTAACATAAATAATACTGGTAATAAAATTGTAAATAATGTATTCCAAAAGCCCGGCAGTTCTTTTTTTGCTCCTTGATCTTTTAGCTGTGCAGCTATCTCTGCTGGTACTTGCTTATGTATACGAGAACCGATCCATTTTCCGTAAATTGGTCCAGCAATAATAGCTGTCGGAAGACCGACAATTAAAGAGTATAAAATCGTTTTTCCTACATCTGCGTTAAAGATTCCTACTGCAGCCATCGCTGCTGGATGTGGTGGAACAAGTCCATGCACAACAGAAAGACCTGCTACAAGCGGTATCCCAATCACAATAAGCGAAACACCTGTTTCAATCGCAATTGTGAATACTAATGGAATTAATAAAACAAAACCTACTTGGAAAAACACAGGAATACCAACTAAAAAAGCAACAAACATCATCGCCCAGTGTACACGTTTTTTTCCAAATCGAGAAAGTAAGGTAGTCGCAATTCGTTCCGCACCGCCAGACTCAGCCATCATTTTGCCGAGCGTCGTTCCAAGTGCTAAAACAATTGCCAAGAAGCCTAACGTATTCCCAAGACCTTGTTTAATCGAGTCTATAATTCCTGGATTTTCTGGCGAAGTAGCAATTAGCGGCATCCCCATCGCTAACCCTACACCAATCGCTGTTATAATTAACGCAACGAACGGATGCCATTTTACTACTGTAATTAATAGAAGTAGTACAACAATAGCCGTTAAAATGATTCCAACTTCCATTTCTCCCAATCCCCCTAATATTTACGCTGAAAGTCAGCAATTACATCAAACTCATCTTTTAAACGATTGTAAAGTCGTTCATACATATAAAACATTTCTAAATATAAAGCTGTATTTTCTTTATTTGGTACATGATGATGTACAATATCAATCCAATCTTTGACTTCTTCAAGAGAATCTATTTTTCCAATTGCATATAAAGCAAGCGCTGCAGCCCCTAATGCAGATGCTTCATGACTTTCTGGAACTAACAATTCTTTCCCCATCATATCGGATAACATTTGTCTCCAAAATGCTGATCTTGCAAATCCTCCTGAAACGCGAATTTCAGATAGAGGTCCTGTTGAATCTCGTATTGCTAGTGCAACGGAGAAGACGCTCATACAAACCCCTTCCATGACAGCTCGAATAAAGTGCTCTCTCGTATGCTGAAGGTTAACACCAAAAAATGTTCCCCGAGCATTCGCATTCCAATACGGCGCGCGTTCACCAGATAAAAACGGTAAAAATAATAATCCATTTGCCCCCGCTGGTACACGCTCAGCATATTGAATTAATAGATCATACGGATCAACACCTAATTTGCGTGCTACTTCTTTCTCTGGACTTCCAAATTCATCACGCAGCCATCTAAGTAAAATACCTCCATTATTCGTTGGACCTCCAACAACCCAGTGTTGATTTGTTAGTGCATAACAAAAAGTTCTGCCCTGTACATCGATATTGACATGCGAGGAGATCGTTCGAACTGCGCCGCTAGTTCCAATCGTAATCGCCGCTTCTCCAGGTGAAACTGCCCCCACACCAACATTGGCAAGAACACCATCACTCGCCCCAATAACAACAGGCGTTTCCATATGAATGCCCATTTTTTTTGCTAGTTCTGGCTTCATACCTTTTAATATGTAAGTCGTTGGTACTGGTTTAGATAATTTCTCTTTCGATAAATCTAGTAGTGTTAATACATCTTGATCCCAATCTAATGTTTGTAAAGAGAATAACCCAGTAGCCGATGCAATTGAATAATCAACTACATATTGCGAGAATAATTGATAGATTACATATTCTTTAATAGAAATAGATTTACAGGTGCTTACAAATAATTCTGGCTCTTCTTCTTTCATCCACAATAATTTAGACAATGGTGACATCGGATGAATCGGTGTTCCTGTTCTCTTATAAATATTAAGTCCATCCATCTCTTTCAAAAGCTTCTCTGCTTGTCCAACACTTCTATTATCTGCCCAAATAATAGAATGAGTAAGTGGATTGCAGTCTTTATCTACAGCAATGAGTGAATGCATTGCTGTACTTATCCCAATTGAAGAAATATCTTCTTGTTGTACATTACCTTTTTCAATGGCAACGCTTACACTTTTATATACAGCAGAACATATTACATCAGGATCTTGCTCAGCCCATCCTACATATGGCTGAATAATCGGATAGTCAACTGCATGAGATGAAATGACCTTTCCTCTCTCTGTAAAAACAACTGCTTTTGTGCTAGTTGTTCCGATATCAATCCCGATAACTTTCCCCCTTGTATCCATAATGACTCTTCCCTTCATTTTCATGCTAGTTTTAGCAATCATGTTTTACTGAAAGCTTCTCAAATATGCTTTTATGTTTTCTATCATTCATGCAATTTGAAATCTAGTAAACCGTTTACATACATAGTATATGAAATATTTTTTCATAAATCAATATAAATAAAGAAAATTTTTTTCATAAATAAAAAAGAAAAAAGCAGTGCATATTCGCACCGCTCTCATAATCGTTTCATTGAAATTGTTTCTCGAATACTTTGCAGGTTTTTCAGCGTTGCTTCTTGCCTTTGTAAAGATAGACCTACAAATAATGCATCTAATAAACTAAGCTGTGCTAAACGTGATGAACTTGCTTCTGTACGAAATTCTGTTTCCCTTGTTGATGTGTAAAGCGTTGCATCAGCAAGTTGGCTAAGTGCTGATTTTTGATAACTTGTAATTGCTATAACACTTGCTCCCCTTGATTTTGCAACATCTAATGCTTCAAGTAATCCTTTATTGCTACCAGAATGTGAGATTGCAACCACAACGGATTGTTCTGTCAACAGTCCTGCGCCCATAATTTGAAAATGAGAATCCACATGAGTAATACAAGAAATACCTGTTCGCATAAATTTATGATACGCATCCATCGCAATAATGCCTGATCCACCGTTCCCATAAAACTCAATATGATTTGCATGTTGTAAGAGCTTGATCGCTTCTTCTAACGCTGTACCATTTAATAAATGAAGTGTATCTTGTAACCCTGTAATATGTGATTGAAATACTTTATTTGCAATCGTCGCCATATCATCTTCTGCAGATACTTCCTCATGAATATTTTGCACTGGTGTATGTACAACCTCTCGCGCTAATGTAATCTTTAAATCTTGAAACCCTTGAAACCCAAGGCTTTTGCACAAACGGAAAATGGTTGCTTCTGAGCTATTTGTTGTTTCTGCCAATTCAGTGATTGATTTATGTACAACATCTTGTGGATGCTTAATAATGTGTTCAGCAATGCTTTTTAACTTTGGAGATAAACCATTTAAAGATGCTTGAATCTTACCTATCCCATTCTTTGTACTAGGCATGATGTATCCTTCTCCTTCCATAATATCTTTATTGTACCTAATTATCGAAAGAAGAAAAACCTTTATTTGGTACTTTTATATATGATGAAAATTTTTTTCATATTTTTTATACAATACCATGCTTCACCGCATAAAGCGCTGCTTGTGTTCGATCGTCCACATTTAACTTAGCCAGTACATTTGAAACATGCGTTTTCACTGTTTGTTCTTTAATATGTAGCTCTGCTGCAATTTCCTTATTACTTCTACCCTTCGCAATTTCACAAAGTACTTCCCGTTCTCTTTTCGTTAATTCTGATAAATAATCTACCATTTTTTCTTTAATATTAGGTTTTCCTAGTAACGCAGGTGTTACCTTTGGATGAAAATTTGTATTCCCTTGATATACAGCGATAATTGAAGCAACTAATTGATCCGGCTGTACTTCTTTTAATTGATAACCATCTGCTCCCGCTTCTAATGCTGGTAAAACGTAATCTTGCTCTGAAAAACTACTTAACATTAGCACTTTAATCGTCTCATCATATGCTTTTAGTTGCTTTGTCGCTTCAATTCCATCCATTTTCGGCATCGATATGTCCATTAACACAACATCTGGTCTTTTTTTTTGGATAAACGCTAATGCCTCTTCTCCATTCTCTGCTTCGCCAATAATTTCGAATTCTTCTTTCGTTTTCAAGAAAAAGACAAGTCCTCTTCGGACAATATGATGATCTTCTACAAGTAATAGCTTTATTTTCAACAGACTTCTTCCTTTCAAACCGGTAAGACCATCTCAATTTTTGTCCCTTTTCCCGGTTTTGTATATATTCTAAATGTCCCTTTCATCAGCTCAATTCTTTCTCTCATCCCTTTCAAACCAAGGGCTGCTTCTCTTACTTTTTCTTCTATAAACCCAACGCCATTGTCTTCAATTTGTACATACAAATATTGATTCTTTATTTTCAAGCGTACAAATACATTTTCACATGCGGCATGCTTTTTGCAGTTATGAAGCGCTTCTTGACTAATTCGCCATAATACTTCCTCTAACTCGTCACCAATTGACAATACTCCTTCAATCTGAATAACAACCTCTAGTCCTAAAAGCTTTCCATAATTCTTGATTGCTTCCGCTAGCCCTTTTTCTAACCCTTCAGGTCGTAATTGCCAAATTAATAGTGTCATCTCTTGCAATGCTTCCTGTGATAATTCACCGATATACGCTAGCATATTTTGTAATTCTTTATCTTTTGTCATATCAAGCGTTCCACGCGCTGTTAACATAATAGAAAAAAGTAACTGTTTTACGGAATCATGTAAATCTCTAGCAAGGCGGTTTCTTTCTGCTACGACTACATATTTCCTTTCTTTTTCAACAAGCTTTATACGCTGAATCGTTGTACCAATTTGATAAGCAATTGCCTCTAATAAGGCTAATTCTTCCTCTGTAAAATTTGTTTTATGAGGGGATGCAACATTTAACAAACCAAATTTTTCTTCTCCAGCACGAAGCGGAATTGTCGCATGATGTGTAATATTTTCTGTTTCTCCCCATTCACATTCGATTGCATCTTCAATTCGTTTACACTCAATAATGTTGGTCGCTTTTTGTAAACGACCACTAACAAAACGATCGATACACCAACAGTCACCTTCGCACATTGGTTTTTTCTCCCCCCAAGTAAGCGCCGGTGGAAGCTTTTCGTCTACTGGCATACGATACGATCCGCCTTCATCAATAAAAAAGATCCATCCTGTTTGTAAATTCATTACCCCAAGTAATGTATGTAATACATTCTCTAACATCGTTTGTAAGTCTGTTGCCTCATTTAACAATTCTGCAATCTCTTTTAACGCTTGTAACCGATGTATTTCTTTACTATGAAAATTCATATTCATCACCAAATATATTATAACATTAATAATTTTCCGAACAATAAAGTGAAACTTCACTCAGTGGGGGTTTTCTCCATCCCCCACTGAGTGTCAGCCCGACCAATTCGGGCTTTTACGGACTGTTAATCTCCACCTAAACTTCTCTGAATCCTCTAAGTTTTGAGGTGGGAGTCTTACAGCCCGCAAATAGCGGGATAAAACAATCTACTATAAAAGTAGATTGTTTCTATCTATTATTTTACTTTACTTGCTAATATAATATCCTTTATCTCCATTACATGATTTACGATATATGTAGGACGAGATTCTTTTAACTCCTCATACGACCCGTAACCATATGTCACACCAATAGAATCAATATCATTTTCATTCGCACCAATAATATCATGCTTACGGTCACCAATCATAAGAAACGATGACTTCTTATATTCTTTATATGTATGAAGAATATAAGAAATAATCTCACCTTTTGCCGCCCTTGTTCCATCAAGATTACTTCCAACAACAAAGTCAAAGTATTCATCAATCTGAAAATACTTAAGTATTTTTTCAGCAAAGATAGTTGGCTTTGATGTTGCCACAACTAACGTATATCCCTCTTCTTTTAATTGCTGTAACAAAGATGGAATTGCTTCATACAACTCATTTTCATACATTCCTTTTTCTTTAAACCGCTCTCTGTAAAAGGTAATCGCCTTTTCGATTTCTTCTGTATGAAATTTATATTTCTCTGCAAATGATACTTGCAGCGGCGGACCGATAAAGCTTTCTAATTCATCCAAACTTTGTACATGAACATGTAATTGTTGTAGTGCATATTGAACTGATTTTGTAATCCCCTCTTTTGGATCCGAAAGTGTACCATCTAAATCCAATAGTATGACTTTATACGTATTCATACAACATCCCCTTCCCCCTAACACTCTCCATTATTTTACATAAAACAGAACAATCTGTCTATTTCGATATAAGGTTTCATTTTTTATGTTTATTACAATACGGTAAATGAAATTTTATTTTATTTATATAGAAGAGAACACTCTTCTATGATTGTACTTGTGCCCCTAAACAAGCTCGAAAATGTTCTAACGCAAAAGCATGTCCTTGCTCATTAAATGATGCAACTGCCTTTTCATATACAACAACTTGAAATCCTTTATTATACGCATCAACAGCTGTATGAAGTACGCATATGTCTGTACACACACCTACAAGATGCACTTCTTCAATACCTCGTTCTTTCAATTTCATTTCTAATTCTGTTCCTGCAAAAGCGCTGTAGCGTGTCTTATCCATATAGCATACATTTTCACGTTCTTTATATGTTTCATATATACCCTGTAACTTTCCATATAATTCTCTACCTTTTGTTCCTGCAATATTATGTGGTGGATACAATGTCGTTTCAGGGTGATACTTATCTCCCTCTTCATGCTTGTCAATTGCAAATACAACATAATCTCCATTTTGAATACTTTTCTCTGTTATATGCACAAGATAATCTTCAATATGTTGCGCAGGCTTTCCACAAGTTAATGCTCCATCATCTGCCACAAAATCATATGTATAATCAATATTAATCAGTGCTCGTTTCATCTTTCTTCCTCCCCCATTGTTTCACGATAAACAAAAGAAAACGAGTCATAACGACTTCTTCTTTTCTATTCGACAACTTATATAATATACCTATAAAAATCGTATTTTCTATGAAGATTTATTTTCAAATTTTGCCTCTGCAAAGCTTATCACTTTTCCACTCGGGTCATCATTCTCAAATTGTACAGCTGTTATTGTATGTATACCTGGTTTTAATGTTTCTTCCTTTAATTCTATCGTTGTATCAGTAAAATTACTAACACTGTGACGATCTTCAAATATTTTATCTACGTATAAAAAGACTTCTTTATCTTCTTGAAAATTACTTAATTCAATCTCAACTTGCTGAATAATTGTATCCTTTTTAATGAACACAGTCGGAATATTTCCATTTTCAGATGTTCCAGCTGGTGTAACCACTATTATAGAGCCTTTATGAGTCGCATCGGTTTCTTTTGGAAATGAATACTTTGTTGCCCCTTCCGTATTCACGAATTGCTCCGCACTGTTTTCCTTGGCATATTCTGCATCTTTTACTTGTCCACATCCAGCTAACACAATAATCGTTAATCCGGTGATCATGAATTTTTTCAAAATCCATTCCCCCTGTATATTCATTTCTTCATTGTAGATTAATATGTAATACTACGAAATGAAGTATCCTTTCTTTATTTTGGTCAACTTTTACAACTATTCATTCCATTATGATGCAAAAAATTATTTTACATACGTTGTAATTTCTTCAACCCCTTTACGAGCGAGCTTTTTTGGTTGCTCTTTCGGATACCCAAGTGCAATGACCATATTAATTTGCTTTTGTTTGTCAATTTTTAAATATTCCCTTAACTCTTCTTGCGCTAACAACACCGGTCCTGTCATTGGGCATGTACCAAGTCCTCTTGCGTGTGCTGCCAACATTAAATTTTGTGCTGCTAAGCAGCTACTCTTAATCCCTTCTTCCTCCCAAACAGATTCTTCCACAAATCCAATCGGATCAAATATTTTTTCACGAAACTTTGACTCATATGGCGTAGCTAAACAAATAATTAAAACTGGTGCATCTGAAAAGGCGGTTGCATACGGTCCAAAAGAGCGTGTTAATAACTTTCCAGCCCTTTCTTCTCCCTTTTTCTTAGCTTTCCCTGCTACTCTATGCAAAGCATCCCATGTCATTTTTTCAATCTCTTTAATTTTATCTTGATTTAAAATCACGATAAATTCCCACGTTTGTGAATTTGTATCACTTGGTGCATAACGCGCGCAATCTATTAATTCCTCTATTTCACTTACAGCTACTTCTTGCTCTGTAAATTTTCGTACACTACGTCTACCATGAATAATATTTTTTAATTCTTCATAATACATATTTATACCCCTCTTTTAAAAGCGTTTTCATACAAACCCTATCCGCTCATTATACCACGAAAAAAAGCTGGTATCACACCAGCTTTTCTTTTCACTATTTTGTCACTTCTAAAAGTGAAATACTTTTTTCATACGCGCGCTGTAAGTCCTTCGTAATTGGACCAATTTCCCCATTTCGGAATAATTCTTCTTTAATTTGAATAACTGGCAATATTTCAAGCGGTGTCGCTGTAAAAAAGCATTCTTCTGCTTCATATACTTCCTCTAACTCAAATGTCCTTTCTTCTACTTTAATTCCTAATTCCCTAGCTAATGAAATGACATGATGACGGGTAATTCCATGTAAAACATATTCATTCGCTGGATGTGTAATGAGTTTTCCATTTTTCACAATGAAAAAGTTAGAATGACACCCTTCTGTCACAATACCATTCCGTACTAAAATTGCTTCACTGTATCCCTCTTCTTCAACTTTATTTTTAATCATAATGTTTGGAAGAAGGTTTAGCGTTTTAATATAACAAAACTTCCAACGAATATCCTCTTCTACTGATACTTTAACGCCATTCTCCATTAATGAAACTGGTCTTGGAAACGGTACAATATTTGCAAAATACGTTGGCTGCAAATCTTTTGCATATACATGATTTCGAGGCTGAACTCCACGAGAAATTTGTACATATATATTTCCATCTACTTGAAAATTATTTTTTTCAACCAATTGTTGTACTTGTTCACTTAATTCACTTATTGTAAATGGTGCTACAATGCCAATTGCCTCCATTGAACGAAAGAAGCGTTCCATATGTAATTGTAGCAAATGTATCTTTCCTTTATATATGCGAATCATTTCGTATACACCATCACCAAATTGCAGACCGCGTTCTTCAAGAGGCACCATTACCACTTCTTCCTTCGTATCTACTATACGGCCATTAAATAAAATCCAATCTTCATATATGTTTTTATTCATTTTATCCCGCCTTTCCGTATATACACATTGTATTACCAATCCGCCAGTAAAGAAAGAATTTTCAGTTTTTTAAAGAGGAGATTTCTCTTCTTTAATACACTTAATGAAGGGATTGTATAAAACCAATTCGAAAGCGCTTTATATAAAAAGCCACCTACAATTAGGCGGCCTCTATCCTTTTAACCAATTCAAAATATAAATATACGATTGATAATGAACGTATTTCATACAAAACAAAGAAAATACAATTGTAAGACCGCTGATACTATATAACATACTGAATTTCAAAAACAACGTCAGCATATAAGGGTGTGTGATGACGTATTGTAAGGTGCAAGAGATAAAAAGTAAAAGAATAAATAGTGAAAAACATTGCCATTCATATGGTTTACGTTTCTTTTGTAACACTCTTTTTATAACAGAATACCATAATTCCGCTACTACAAAACAGGCTATGATTACCATGAATTGCATCCCCTTATACCCCTCCTAAATTCAATTTAAATCGTTATATTTCCTTTTATGTAAAAATACTCTTTGCACTGTCCAAGTAAAATTTTTAAACCATATATTGATAAAACAACACATCTTGCCATTGCTCAAATTTATAACCGACTTCGCGGAAACAACCGATATATGTAAAGCCAAATTTCTCGTGTAACTTTACGCTAATGTCGTTTCCCTTCGTAATACCAGCAATAATCGTTTGATCCCCACGTTCTTTTGCTATTTGTAGTATCCGCTCCATTAAACGATTTGCAACACCTTTTCCACGCGATCCTGTCCCTATATAAACCGAGATTTCTACGGTTCTTTTATATGCTTCTTTTTCTCGAAATGGAGATAATGAGCAATAGCCTAAAATCACACCATCTTCTTCAGCAACAATAAGCGGATAATCTTGTTCATACTTCGTAAACCATAATTCCATTTCCGTCATCGTTTTATCTTGCAAATCAAATGTAGCGGTCGTATGACGAATCGCATCATTATATATTTCTAAAATAGCTCGTACATCTTTTTTGTTCGCTTGACGAATTTCTAACATTTATGGCACTCTCCCTTTTCCCCTAAGCTATACAACCTCTTATATTTGCTTTATATATACATCATTTTGTTCTGTAAAATCAAAATTCCCTAAAAATGATTGTGCACGTTCAGTCAGCTCTTTTCGCGCTACCTCAATCACCCTTATTCCTTCTTTTTTCATCATGTCTTCGAACGTATAATATACATTCGTTCCATAACCATAACCTTGATAATCATGATGAACAAGAAGAAAATGAAGTAATGCTTTCTCTTCTTGCATCGCATAGTCAATAATACCAATATATGTATCATCTGCTTTTACACAATATCCAACTTCTTGAGCTGGCAGTTTGTAAGAAGAAAACATCTCTTCTACAACAACTTTTGTTTCTAAAGTAACCGCCTCAAATATTAACATACAAAATTCCTCTTTTCCTTATTATCATTGTATCGGACAAAACAAGTATTTATGAAAAAAACCTTAAGATAGTATCACTATCTTAAGGTTTTTGCTTATTATACTAAGCTATACGCACGCTTTGTTTCTTCATGAAATGCGTTCGTATCATATTTGTGCTCAACAAAGATTTGATGCCATACCATAAACGCAAGCACTGTCCAAATTTTACGGCTATAGTCGCCTTTATCTGCACAATGTGCTTCTAATAAGTTTAATACGTATTGCTTGTCAATTAAATGTTCAGTCTTACTTTCTTTAATAATGTTAACTGCCCAATCATGCATTTCGTCTTTTAACCAATGACGAATTGGTACCGGGAAGCCAAGCTTCTTACGATCTAATACGTGATCTGGTACGATACCACGTACTGCTTCACGTAAAATCGCTTTCGTTGTACCATTTGCAATCTTAAGATCCGTTGGAATTTTAGATGCAACGTCAAATACTTCTTTATCTAAGAATGGTACACGAAGCTCTAATGAATGTGCCATTGTCATTTTATCAGCTTTTAATAAAATGTCGCCACGTAACCAAGTGAACATGTCGATGTATTGCATTTTGCTTACATCGTCATAACCTTTAATTTCATCATAAAGTGGCTTCGTGATGTCCATGTAGTTAACACTTTCATCATAGTGCTTCATTAGCACTGCCTTTTCTTCTTCACGGAAGATTTTCGCATTACCATAGTAGCGCTCTTCGATTGATGTACATCCACGCTCTAAGAAGCTCTTGCCTTTAAATCCTTCTTTTAAGGCACCACTTAGCGCTTTTAATACACGTTTTCCTGGATCAGGAATGTAAGAGAACATTTTTAAAGAATTTGGCTCACGGTAAATGTTGTATCCACCAAATAGCTCATCAGAACCTTCACCAGAAAGAACAACCGTTACGTGCTTACGTGCTTCTTTTGCAACAAAGTACAACGGTACTGCTGCTGGGTCTGCTAATGGATCGTCCATATGCCACATAATTTTCGGGAACTCATCCATAAATTCTTGCGGTGTTACGAATACACTGTAGTTTTTCACACCTAATTTCTCTGCTGTTTCTTTTGCTACGTCTACTTCACTGAAGCCATCACGCTCAAAACCAACAGAGAATGTTAATAAGTTTGGATTCATTTCTTTTGCAATCGATGCAATGATAGAAGAATCAATACCACCAGATAGGAATGAACCTACTGGTACGTCACTACGCATATGCATTTTCACTGAATCATATAATACATCACGAATTGCTTCAATATGTTCTTCTTTCGTCATATTCGACGCATTGAAATATGGTTTCCAATAACGATGGATTTCCATCTCTTTTCCAAGTTCTTTTACGAAATAATGACCAGGCTCGATTTTATTAATATCGGCTGTTAATGTTTCTGGCTCTGGACCATATTGGTACGTGAAGTAGTGCTGAAGTGATGCCGGATTTACTCCTTTATCTTTGATCACTTCTAAAATACTCTTCTTCTCAGATGCGAAGAATGTTGTATCACCATGCTGCGCAACATAAAGTGGTTTAATTCCGAAATGATCACGCGCACCGAAAAGTTTCTTTTCTTCACGGTCCCAAATCATAAATGCATACATACCACGTAAGTAGTCTACACATTTTTCCTTCATGTGAGCATATAAAGCAATAATTACTTCTGTATCAGATTGCGTTGCAAATGTTGCCCCTTTTTCAAGTAACATTTCACGTAATTCTACATAGTTATAAATTTCACCATTAAAGATGATAACATATCGATCATTTTCGTACGTTAACGGCTGATGTCCTGCCTCTAAGTCAATAATACTTAAACGGCGGAAGCCGAATTGTACATGTTCATCACGAAAGTATCCTTCATCGTCTGGACCACGGTGAAAGATAATCGAGTTCATATTTTCAAACTGATGCTTTTCTTCTGCTGAAAACTCTCTAGGGTTTTCACATAAACATCCAACAAAACCACACATACTTTTCTTACCCTCTTTCAGTCTTCATTCTGTTTCAAATAACTACAATATTAATTTTGTTATACATAAGTAAACAATCATTATTCTATCACAACATTTCAAAGAAACAGTCGTACAAAATAAATGCCTTATGTTCCATGTAAAGAAACCTCTATGAATCATAGCTAAACAATCATTCTTATAGAAGTTTTACCTTATTTATACTAGCATAATCACCGTAATATAGCGACAAAAACTCACTTGTTTTCACTATCTTTACGTACTTTTTATACAAAATTTAATGATTAAAGCTATTCCCATTGTTAATCATGCGATAAAACATGAAAAATAATGAATCACATTTAGGCGCTTTTGTCATATGATATGGCAACTTCACTTTTAGGAGGGAAATATGATGAGTGATGAAAAGAAGGAAACACCATCACGTCCACCATTTCGTAGTTATTTAAAACAAATTGATGATTTTTTTGAACAAACACCTCTTCGGGATGTAATTGCTGATATGAATCATTTCTTCCAAAAAGGAAATCGCCTTTTAACATTTCCAGTTGACCTATACGAATCTGGTGATGACCTTATTATAACGGCGGAGCTTCCTGGCATTGACAAACAACAAATTCATATTGAAATACAAGGCGAATACTTAAAAATTTCTGTAAAAGAAGATATATTAGAAGAAAATGAAACGAGTGAAACACATAATTATTACCGACGTGAGCGTTCCATGTCTGAAGCATCGCGTATGATTAAACTACCGTATCCTATTAATAAAAAGAAAGCAAAGGCCTCTTATGAAAACGGAATTTTAGAAATTCGCGCACCAAAAATCCCACACCAAAATGATATTTTATCAATTGATTAAAAGCATAAAAAATAAGGATGCGACTCGCATCCTTATTTTTATCGCGTTAAACGCTCAATATCACGTAAAATTTCTTCGTAAGGTGTATTAGAAATACCACTATATTCCTTTACAATTAACCCCTTTTGATCGATTAAATAAAACTTAGTCCCATGCATAACCTGATCTTGTCCTTCTGGTTTATCGACAAGTGTCTTAAAGTTATTTTTTGCAAATTCTTTCATATGATCAAACGAATAACCTGTCAATAAATTCCAATTTGATGTATCGTCTGTAAATTTCCCTACAAATGTTTTTAACACTTCTGGTGAATCTACTTCTGGGTCCACACTAAAGGATACAAATTCTACATCCAACCCTTCATCTTTCGCCATTTTTTGTAATTTCGCCATGTTTGCAGTCATCGGTGAACAAACTGTTGTACAGTTTGTAAAGATAAAGTCAGACACCCAAACTTTCCCTTTTAAATCATTCTTTCCAAATTTTTCACCGTTTTGATTTATGTATGAAAAATCCTCTAAATCCATATCTAATGAACCACGTAGCTTAACTTCTTGGTTACACCCTGCAAGTACCATAAGACAAAAAATTGTTAATAGGCCGATTGTTTTTCGAAATCGTTTCATAACGGAACCTCTCTTCTCTTTCATTTAAATATGATATTCATACGTATCATAACAAATGTTAACACTACAAGAAAAGTGTTAACCCCTTTTGTTCACGAAATCGTACGAAATTACAACAAAAGTTTTGTAAAGAACAGAAGATTTATTTTTTACATTCTCTTAATACAGCATCAATCCAAAAAACTTCTTTCCTTTACAACATTCCGATACAATAGTAACAAGAAAAATTTTATAAGAGGTGATATATATGTGGGGAAAACGATATGAGAATATGGATGGTATTCACTCACCAAAACCATTAAAAGATATTTTACGTTGGCGAAAAGAAAGAAGACAAAAGCAAAAAGATTTTTCCTTTCTTATAGAACAATCACCTGTAAAACAAGTATCCTTTTTAAAGAACAATACAGAAAAAACAACTGTAACGTGGATTGGTCATTCTACTTTTTTAATTCAAACGAATGGACTAAACATTTTAACTGACCCTGTATGGTCAAATAAAGTAAAAGTTGTACCACGGTTAACAGAGGCTGGTTTATCTATAAATGATTTACCGCCAATTGATGTTGTCCTCATCTCTCACGGGCATTACGACCATCTTGATTTTCCGACACTTCGTCAATTGAAATCTGATGTTCTATATTTAGTGCCAAGCGGACTGAAAAAGTTATTTTTACGCAAAAAACTTCATCGCGTTGAAGAGTACAATTGGTGGGAGCATACTGTAATTGATGATGTCCATTTCCACTTCGTTCCTGCCCAGCACTGGACAAGACGCTCTTTATTTGACATAAACTCCTCTCACTGGGGCGGATGGGTTATTGAAAATAAAACAACTACAGAAACAATTTATTTTTGTGGTGATAGCGGATATTTTCGTGGATTTAAAGAAATTGGAGAACGTTTTGAAATCGATATTGCACTTATGCCAATTGGTGCATACGAGCCGGAGTGGTTTATGAAATCTTCACATATGAACCCTGAAGAGGCTGTACAAGCATTTTTAGATATAAAAGCAAAACATTTTATCCCAATGCATTACGGTACATTTGCACTAGCAGATGAAACACCAAAAGAAGCTGTCACAAAGCTTCGTAACAATTGGAACTTACGAATGTTACCTTGGGAACAACTACATATATTGTTCTTAGGACAAACGTACATACCAAGTTTATTTAAAGAAAAAGAAGAACCATTAAAAGAACATTCTCAAGTATAGGAATAAAAAAAGGTTATTTAGAAAACTCCTTCTAAATAACCTTTTTTTTAATTACTTTTATTCTGCAAAATAACTAAATCCAACCGCTCCAACACCTGTATGTGTACTAATAACTGGCGTTGTGTAGAAAATTTCTGTATCTGTAAATCCACTAATCTTTTCAATCGCTTCTTTCATTTTCTCTGCAATTGGCAATGCTTTTGCATGAGGCACTCCCACTGCTTTTACTGTTTTACCAGCGATATCTTCTTCAAAGATTTTCATCAATGTTTTCACAATTTGCCCTTGGCTACGTACCTTCGTAACAGGATTGTATACACCTTCTGCAATTTCAGCAATTGGTTTAATGTTTAATAAAGAACCGATTAACGCTTTTCCTTTACCGATACGTCCACCTTTTACAAGGTTATCTAACGTATCAACAACAACGAATAAACGAGTGTTTTTTCGTACGTCTTCAATACGCTTTAAAATATCTTCTAACGGACGATCTTCCTTCACCATTTTTGCTGCCTCGATTACTTGATATGCAATCGCATGACTTAAAAATGTAGAGTCCACAACTGTTACTTTTGTATCTGTCATTGTCGCTGCACTATTCGCTGTTGCCACAGATCCACTCAAGTTTCCTGATAAATGAATAGAAAGAACTTGACTACCATCTTTTCCTAAACGATCATACATTTCAACAAATGAGCCCACTGCTGGCTGTGATGTTTTTGGTAGTTCACTTGATTTTTGCATCTCTTCAAGAAACTCATCTGGTTGTAAGTCTACACGATCTAAATATGTTTTTCCATTTACTGAAATAGATAATGGAATCACATGAATATCATATTTCTCAATCACTTCTTGTGATAAATCTGCTGTTGAGTCTGTCACAATCTTTATTTTTTGCATATTTTACTTCTTCCCTTTCCAATACGCTCTCCCTGTTATTATACTAGTATTTACACCGCTTTCAACAGTTTGAGGTTATTTTTCGACAAAAATCTTTTCTTATCATTTAATATGTAATATAAAACTGTCATATTTTTAAATACAAAAAGAAATAACAGAGCAAATCCGCTCTGTTATTCTATGCTGCTATGCATTTTTCTCAAGCGTATTTATTTCATAAACATTGGAATAATCATTCCACTTCAAACAGCTTTGTAAATATTCACGAAATGAATACGCAAACCTTGGATGTTTTTGTTTTTGAATTTTGGAGATAAATAACTGAAGACGTGACTGCACTTGAAACGCTAATGGGTGCTGTGATTGTAAGACGGGGATTTCAAATACTTTTATACATTTCCCCGATGGATGAGTGAAATAAAAGCTTTTCATAATCACAATATCAATCCTCTTTTTCATTGGATTTATAAGTCAAGTATAAACTAGAAAAGATGAAAAGTTTGTCTAATTTTAGGAGAATTATTGAATTTTTTCTTTTTTATATTGTACGCATTTCTCACAAGAGTATAACAATGAAATGAAAAAGTGCTCCTCATACAGAAGCACTTTGCGAAGAGGACTGTAACTCCTTCTTTAACTTTCGATTATATACAAATTTCGATACTGTAATGCTTAATTCATAAATAACAAGAAGCGGAATAGCTACTGCAAAATCAGAAACAAAGTCTGGTGGTGTAATACATACTGCAATAACAATTAAAACGAAGTATGCATACCTTCTTACTTGCTGCAGAAGAACTGGATTTAATATACCAATACTTGTTAAAAACATCGCTATGACCGGCAACTCAAAAATAACCGCAAACGGAACCGTCATATTCATTACAAATGAGAAATATTTCTCTGTTGTAAACATTGTTTGAAACATATCACTTCCAAGCCCTATTAAAAATTGCAAGACGAACGGCAAAATAATAAAGTATCCGAAACAGAGGCCACCAATAAATAATAAAAATAGTGCTGGTATGTATAAAATTGTCGCCCTCTGTTCATGCGGAAGTAACGCCGGCTTTACGAAAAGCCAAAGTTGCAATGCGGCAATTGGAATCGTGCAAACAATAGAAAAAACAGCGGCGATAACAAAATAAATCCATAAAATATCACTCGGTCCAAGTACTGTTAATTTCATATCTAAGTCTTTTACAATAAACTGATAAATTTCTTTCGTGTATGAAAAACCAACAATAAGAAAAACCAAAAACGAAAGCGCTGTAATAATGAGTCGTTTTCTTAATTCACCAAGGTGTTCCACTACACTCATTTCTTGATCATTCATGTCTATCACCACATTTCCTTACTCATTACAACTTCCGGGTCAGCTTTTATTTCTTTTCGTCTACATCATCATGTAAACCTTTTGCTGATTTTTTAAATTCTTTTAATGTTTCTCCAAACGCCCGTCCAATTTCAGGCAATTTTTTCGGTCCAAAAATAATTAAAGCAAGTATTAAAATGAGTATTAAGCCTGGAAATCCAATGTTCATCGGCATCTGTCTTCCCCCTTATTTTCACTTAATTTTATTTTGTCAAAAAATTTCGTAAACGTCAATGTATCCGGACTCTTTTATCAAAAAAATTAGAAAATATAATATGTAAACAATTTTCATTTTCTATTTCTCTTGTATATGATATGGTAGAGAAAATTACACTTACGATACATGTTTTGCAGAAAGGGGTCACACAATGAAGAAAAAAATGTCCCAATTTATGAAAGAAGAGATTGCAAACGCCATTACTCATGGTATCGGTGCCATTTTAAGTATACCTGCGTTAATTATTTTAATTATTCACGCTGCTGAGCACGGTACTGCTTCTGCTGTCGTTGCCTTTACAATATACGGCGTAAGCATGTTTTTACTTTATTTATTTTCAACATTGTTACATAGCATTCATCATCCAAAAGTGGAGAAGTTATTTACTATTTTAGATCATTCTGCGATTTATTTATTTATCGCTGGCACATATACACCATTTTTACTTGTTACATTAAAAGGCCCTCTTGGCTGGACATTACTAGCTATCATTTGGGCACTCGCAATTGGCGGTATTGTTTTCAAAATCTTTTTTGTGCGCCGCTTTATTAAACTATCAACATTGTTTTATATCATGATGGGCTGGCTTATTATCGTTGCCATTAAACCTTTATATGAAAATTTAACTGGTGAAGGTTTTATCCTTCTCTTAATCGGCGGTATTTTATACTCCGTTGGTGCTATCTTCTTCTTATGGGAGAAACTTCCCTTCAATCATGCGATTTGGCATGTATTTGTACTCGGTGGCAGCACAATGATGTTTTTCTGCGTATTATTTTACGTGTTACCAACAGCATAAAAAAAGTCTCCGTTTTTAATAACGGAGACTTTTTTCTATTTATTGAATGGTGCCGTAACTACATCTTGCGTATGCTTCGCTAACTCTTTCATATCCATCTCTTCATACTGCTCTTTTGTGATTGGCTTTCCAATCGTTAATGTCACATGAGCTGGCTTCATTTTATTCCCATTCGCTTCAAAGATATTATATGTACCATCAATTGTTACTGGCAAAATCGCCACGCCTGCCTTCGTTGCAAGGTGAAAACTACCAGCTTTAAACTCTGCCATTTCACCATTCTTACTGCGTGTTCCTTCTGGGAAAATAACGATTGAGTGCCCTTTTTTAAGCGTTTCAATTCCGTCTTTAATCGCTTGCAAAGATTGACGACGATCGCTACGATCCATAAAGATACAGTTCATTAGTTCCATCCATGTCGGTACAAGCGGAAACCTTTGCATTTCTACTTTAGATACAAATCCAATTGGTTTATTTAAATAGCCAAGTAAAACTGGAATATCAAAATTACTTTGATGATTACAAACAACAAGTACTGGCTCATCCGCTGGTACATGATCTAACCCTTTCACTTCTACCGTTGAATGAGTAAGACCAACCATTTTCTTTCCGAACCAGTTCGTTGTCTTATACACAAGCTGATCTTTCTCCTTAGGAGATAATACTTGTGCTTGTTTTTTTAAACGCCACGTTCTTGGTGCAATGAAAATAACGATTAAAATTAAATAAAAGATTTTAAAAAACGTCTGAATCATATTAACCCTCCACAATTATCATTCCGTCCTTCATTATACAAGACAAATAGATGAAAAAGAAGAAAAAATGTCCAAACGACAAGCGTTTGGACATTTTTTCTACAATATATCCTACTTTTAAAATTAGAAGCGTTTCGCTACTTCACGTGCTTTATTGATTGCTGCTTCTTTAATTGCTGGCGCCTCCGCTGGGTTCGCACCCATACCTTCAACCGCAATGTAATCTACATCTGTTACACCCATAAAACCTAATACTGTTTGTAAATGATTACGTCCAAAGTCCACCGCAGCATATTGGCCCTCAGAGTAAACGCCACCTGTCGCTTGAATATGAAGAGCTTTTTTACCTTCTAGTAAACCTACTGGACCATTTTCTGTATATTTAAATGTTTTACCAGCGATTGCTAAGTTATCTAAGTATGCTTTTACAACTGGCGGATAGCTAAAGTTCCACATTGGTGTTACAAATACATATTTATCTGCATGCATGAATGTTTCTAAATTAGTACCCATTGCGCTAATTTTCGCTTGTTGACTTTCTGTTAATGTTTCAAAGCCTTCTCCAGCACCAAGTTTTCCCCACGCAGCGAATACTTCGCCGTCAATAGCGGGTACAACTGTGTTAAACAAATCAATTGTTGTGACTTCATCTGCTGGATTCGCAGATTTATATGCTTCTATAAATGCTTCCCCTGCTGCCATACTAAATGATGCTTCTGCACCGTTTGGATTTGCTGTAATAAATAATACTTTTTTCATAACTGCTCTCTCCCTTTTTCTTCAAGTTAATTATCTTTAATTCGAGATTTCATTTCAAAAAGTAATTGACTTACCTTACATAAGTAATAATACAAAAAGAAGTTTTACATGTCAACAAAAAATAGTTACTTTTTTAAAGTAAGTTGGTAATGTTAAAAAAGAGATGCCCATCAACATAGGCATCTCTCCTCATTACTTTTCAAAAATATGCTTTATTTTTTCTCCAGGAACATTACTACCGCCGCGTCCTTTTACATCTTCAATCATCATCGAAACAATCATATTTGGTTCGTTTGCGTCAAACGCCACAAACCACCCAAGTTCTTTTCCTTCAGCCTCTTTTGATTCTTTTAGTTCGGCCGTACCCGTTTTTCCAGCGAGTGTAACTCCTTCTAATTTCGCAATTTTCCCAGTTCCTTCTGGATCATTAATTACTTTTATTAAGGAATTTTTTAAGATTTCGCGATTCCCTTCTGAAATAAGGTTTTCTTTCCATACTTTTATGTTCTTCTCATCTTTCATCAAGTGTGGAGAAGAGATATTTCCTTCATTTACAATCGGTGCATATGCTAGTGCCATATGAAGCGTTGTCATTAACACTTCTCCTTGACCATATGAGGAATCAGCAAGTTGAATATCGTTTTTAATACCATCTGTCGCTAATTGGGAAGCTTGGAATCCATATTCAATTGGTAACTTCTCACCAAAACCAAACTTATTCGCTTCTTTCACAAACGTATCTTTCCCCATTTTTAGCGCTTGCTGTGCAAAATAAATGTTATCCGAATACATCATTGCTTTATCAAAATCAATTGGACTTGCATCTTTCACGCGTGTTACATAATACTTACCCCAAGACGAATCTTTCGCCCATTGTAAACCTTGAATTTCAAGCGATTCTTTCGGATCCAGCTTTCCTGTTTCAAGACCGATTGCTCCTGTAATTGGTTTAAATACGGAACCGGGAGCGTATGCTTTCGTAAAACGATTCGTCATTGGTTTTTTCGGATCATTATTCCACGTATTCCACTGCTCTTGTGATAAACCACGAACCATGATGTTCGGATCGTAAGAAGGACTACTTACAAGTGCCAACGCTTCACCAGATTGCGGATGAACGGCTGCACTAGATCCTGCTTCTCCATTCATTTCATGAAATACTTTTTGCTGCAGAGTACCGTCAATTGTTAACGTTACACTTTCTCCATCTTTTGGTTCCTTTTTCGCAACTTCCTTCACTTCGTTCCCATTTCCATCTTCAATATAAATACGCCCGCCATCCTCGCCGCGCAACTTATCCTCTAGTACTTTCTCAAGACCTGTTTTCCCAACAGGTTCGTCTGCTCGATATCCTTTTTTCTCTAATGTCTTTAAGTCATCTGCGGTTACCTTACCCATATAACCTGTTAAATGTGCTGCCGCTTCACCGAGTGGATATGTACGTACCTCAACAGTACGAGACGTCACCCCTGGCTTTGATAAAAGATCTGTATTCTCTGAACCATCTCGCAACATACCAAGTGGCACAAAATATTCAGGTTTTACCCATTTTGCAGAAAGTTTCTTATCAATTTCTTCAACTGACATATGAAGTAACTTTCCTAATTCTTCTTTTGTCTGCTGTGCGTTTTCATCTAATTCACCTGGAATAATTCCAAACTCCTGTGCTTGCCCATTAACCGCTAACCCTTCACCATTTCGGTCATAAATTTCGCCGCGTTTTGCTGGTGCAGTTTTCACACGGACTTTATCGTCTTTTCTCATAGTTGGAAAAATAAACGACGGATCCCATTCTACTTTCCATGCTTCTTCTTTACCATCTTTTTCTTTTACTAACTTCGCTGTTTCTTTAAATGTCACTTCTCCTGCGACTGTATCCATGCTTACTTGATAAGGAATTTCAGCCGCCTCTCCTTTAACTTCTATTGCTTCCTTTTGTTTTACCTCTTTTACTTTCAAATTTTCAACTTTGATACCACCATAAATATTTTCATATTTTTGTACGAAAGCATCTTTTTCAATCGACTTTTTCGCCTCTTCTGACAACTGATCGTACATGCTTTCAAATTTTTGGTTGTTCCAATCTTTCATATATGTATGAAATGCTTCTTCTGGTTTTTCTTCTTGACCGCATCCAACTAACAACAGCGATGAGCAAAGAAGAAGTGAGCCCCATATCTTTTTCAAAATAGCTTCCCCCTTTTCAGTTCGCAAGGAAAATTATACCACAGATTACTTCTTTTCAAAATTTCTTCAGTTATCTTAGGAACATAATATTTAAAAATCTATCTAATTTACTTGAAAGTGACGTTACGTCATTTTATATAATACATATATAAGGGGGTATTCAAATGATTGTAAAAGAACAGGTAATACAAGCAAACACAAAATGGTCCAAAAAAGAGTTTTTACTCATTCTTAGTTTCTTCTTCATCTTTGTCCCGTTCTTCTTAGAATATTTACTTCAAAGACAACTCTACTCAATGTTTCAAAATTCATTATACGCAGGTACTCTTACCGGGTTCTTTATGGCCGTCACATTTCTACTTGCGATCTACTATATTACTTTAAAACCATTTCAACTCTCATGGCGTCATATTGGCTTGCACTTCCCTAAAGGATACTGGCTCCCTACTATATACTGGACCATTATACTTGTTATTTTAAGTATTGCCACTGTAGTTGTGATGGACATAATTGGCATTAATGCTGAAAATAGTAAAACAGATAGTCTTCAAATGCAAATTACACCATTTACATTTTCAATCGCTTTTATTTCTGCGGTTATTATTTCACCATTTTATGAAGAAATTTTATACAGAGGATTTCTATATAAATGGTTACGAGGTAGGCTTGGTGTCACAAGTTCCTTGCTATGTAGCGCACTTATCTTTACACTCGTACACATTCCTACATATAATGCGTTACCTATGAACTTTATCTCTGGTCTTGTATTTGCTTGGACATATGAAAAATCAGGTTCCATCATTCCAGCGATGGTAATTCACGCTTTCTTTAACGGACTGGCAATAACTTTAACTGCACTCAGCTAAAAAAGGAAGGTTGGCATCAAACCAACCTTCCTTTTATTTTTTCTTTTCATATCGACAGAAGTAATACGTATACGGATTTTTCTCATCTGTAACACCTTGTTCCATAAATACTTCTTCCCACTCGTTCTCATTTACTTCTGGGAAAAACGTATCGCCTTCAAATTCTTCTTCAATTTTTGTAATATATAAACGATCCGCAAATGAAAGAACTTCTTTAAAGATTTCCGCTCCGCCAATAACAAACAGCTCTTCATTTGTCTCTTCACTCATTTTTTTCACATCATCAATTGCATGAATGACTTGACAGCCTTCTACCTTATAATCTTTATTACGCGTAATAACTACATTTGTTCTTCCTGGTAACGGTCGTCCAATGGATTCAAATGTCTTCCTTCCCATAATGATATGATGACCCATCGTTACCGTTTTAAAATAAGCTAGATCAGCAGGAAGACGCCATGGTAAGTCGTTGTCCTTTCCAATCACACGATTTTTATCCATTGCTACAAGTAAAGAAATCATATATTTTCCTCCTTTATACCGCAACTGGTGCTTTAATTGCTGGGTGTGGATCATATCCTTCTAATGTAAGGTCATCCATCTCAAAATCAAACACAGATGTTACATCTTTATTTAACTTTAATACTGGGAACGGACGCGGATCACGAGCTAATTGCTTTTCAATTTGTTCAAAATGGTTCGTATAAATATGTGCATCACCAATTGTATGAACGAACTCACCTACTTCAAGTCCGCACTCGTGTGCAATAAGATGTGTTAATAACGAATAGCTTGCAATGTTAAATGGAATTCCGAGGAAAATGTCACCTGATCTTTGATACAGTTGACAAGATAACTTCCCATCCGCCACATAAAACTGGAATAATGTATGGCAAGGCGGTAATGCCATCGTTGGTACATCTTCTGGGTTCCATGCAGAAACAATTAGCCTACGGGAATCAGGATTTTTCTTAATCATTTCAATAACGTCCTTTAACTGATCAATTGTTTCTCCTGCAGTTGTTTTCCATGCGCGCCATTGCTTTCCGTATACATCACCTAAATAACCGTAACGCTCCGCAAACACATCATCCTCTAAAATATTTTTTTTAAAGATTTCCATCTGCTCTTCATATTGAATTCGGAACGCCTCATCTTCTTGTGAACGAAGGCCAAAGTTTGTCATATCTGGTCCATCATACGCATCACTTTCTACCCAGTTTTTGAAAGCCCATTCGTTCCAAATGTTATTATTGTGCTGCAGTAGGTAACGAATGTTTGTATCACCTTTCATGAACCAAAGAAGCTCACTTGCTACTAAGCGAAACGGAACACGCTTTGTCGTCAATAACGGAAACCCTTTACTCAGGTCAAAACGCATTTGATAACCAAATACGGAAACCGTACCAGTTCCTGTACGATCTTCTTTTTTTGTTCCGTTCTCCATTACGTGACGGCATAAATCTAGATATTCATACTCTGCATGTTTCATATGTAAGAAAACCCTCTTTCGCAACTTTTTCTATTGGAGTGTATCATACATGACCACATAATGATAGAAAGCATACTTTTAAAATTTTCTCTATTGTTCTTTTCAAAAAATGATTTCTTGCACGTGCTTTCCTCTATAAATTCTTACAAATTTCTTAATTCTACTTCCTGTCAAAAGGTTTTCTCCCACTCACCCCGAAACTATAAGGTGGCAGTAAAATTCATATTTGGAGGTAACGCGCATGACGAAAACTGGAACTCTTCTTGTTGGGAAGCTATATGAAATGATAGAAAAAATGATGAAAGATTTACATGTTACTGGTGCCGCTGTAGCGGTGATGAAAGATAGTGAGGTAATCATTTCAAAAGGTTTTGGCTATCGAAACTTAGAAAAGAAAGAACCTGTCACACCGCAAACAAGATTTGCAATTGGTTCCACCACAAAAGCGTTTGGTACCCTTTCTTTAAGCTTATTAGCACAGCAACAAAAATTTGAATGGGACGCCCCAGTACGATCTTATATCCCTTCTTTCGCACTTTCCGATTCGCTTGCAAGTGAACATGTTACCGCACGTGATTTTGCTTGTCACCGCTTAGGCATTGACCGCCATGACATCCTTTGGGCCAATTCTTCTCTTACACGAAAAGACATCGCTGAAAAAATGAAGCATTTACCGCTTAATGCACCGTTTCGCAGCGCCTTTTTATACAATAATTTAGCATATGCGACGCTCGGTTACATTGCTGAAAACATTACAAACCAAACTTGGGAAGAATATGTGACAGAACATATTTTAGAGCCACTTCAAATGGATCAAACAAACTTCTCTGTGACGGACTCACAGCGCACCGACAACTATGCGCTTCCTTACATTTCAAAAGAAGAATGCATCACCGAAATACCATTTCGTAACATTGATGTCGTTGGCGCTGCAGGATGTATGAACTCAACGATTGAAGATATGTCTAAATGGATTCTTTTCCATCTTAACGAAGGAAAAGCAGGAGAACACGAGCTTATTTCTAAAGAATTGTTACAAGAAATGTACGCACCACACAACCCGGTTCCTGATCAACCAATCTTCTCTACACCTGAATCACCAGTAAACTCCTACGGCCTTGGTTGGTTCATTAGCGCCTACCGTGGTTACAAAATGATTCACCATAGCGGTGGGATTGATGGATTCTCAGCATTTGCTTCCTTTATGCCAAACGAAAATATCGGTATTGTCGTACTAACCAATACAACAAGTTCACTATTCCCTATGTATATAACCAATCATATTTATGATACCCTGCTAGGATTAGAAGAAATTGATTGGCATACACGTGCTGTAAAAGATACTGAGAAATTAAAAGAAATGATGCAAACGATGAATGAATGGTTTCCAAAACAAGTCGAAAATACAACTCTTTCTCATCCATTGAAAGACTATGTAGGAACATTCGAACACCCTGCTTATGAAACATTAGAAGTATACAAACGAAATGAACAACTATATGCACGCTTTATGGAAATGGATATTCCGTTACAGCATCATCACTATGACATGTTTGTCACCCAGTTCAATTTATTTCAAAATGACATGACAATCTTACTGTCATACAATATGAATACAAAAGGAGAATTCGAAACTATTCACTTGCACATGCCAGCGATGTTAAGTTCAGAACCACTTACATTTACGAAGAAACAGCAATAATGAAAACAATCCACGAGATTTATTCGTGGATTGTTTTCATATACTCTTCTTTAAAAATTGCATAGAAAACAAGATCTTTGAACGTATCCCATTTTAAAACATGCTCTTTATTTAAAAGGACTGTTCATTTCTCCCTTACTCTAAAACACAAGCAGATTGTCTATGCTTCTCATTGGATATTTATGTTAATACTACTATGAAAATTGTGAAAAAATGCACTTACACTAACGATGCAGATTAATTGCAGAAGGAGAAAGACTTTTAACCTACCTTTTCCTTCTATTATATATCCAGAAAATTCCGGTTCAAAATAGGCTATCATGTTAAAATAGGGGTAATTACTTAGCTAACTGACAAGTTATTTGAAGAAAGGTATTTTTCTTTATCTATGGAACGGATCGGGCTTTTACGGGATAAACTCTAAAACATCCCCTCTCCTTAATACTAAAGAGCCGTAAAATATAAAAAGCATGTCTACGAAAATACTAGGCACCTAAATGAGTTTGATAATAAAAGAGAAGTCCTTATTGGATTTTAGTAGAAGGGATGGATGGAAATAGATATTAGAAAGATGCGATATTTCATAATGGTGGCAGAAGAATTGAATTTTAGTCGTGCAGCTGAACGTCTTAGGATGGCACAACCTCCTCTAAGCCAAGAAATTCGCAAATTAGAAGAGGAATTGGGAGTTCAACTGTTTCATCGAACAAAAAGAATGGTTGAGCTTACGGATGCTGGAAAGATATTTTTAGAAGGGGCTCAACACACACTGTTTCAATTAGAAAAAGTCATACAAGAAACACAACTTGCAGCTGAAGGGAAAATAGGGAACTTAACAATCGGTTTTGTCGATTCCACAGAAATTGTTATAGAAGTTCTTAATAAATTCCGAAAACGCTTTCCTAAAATCCATCTTATATTACATGAAATGACAACGGAGCAGCAACTAAAAGCACTTTATGAAAAACAAATTCATATTGGATTTATTCGTTCTAAACAGAACAACGGGATTCTATCTTCTGAAGTTTGCGCCGAGGAATCTTTAAGATTGGTTTTACATCAAGATCACCCTTTCGCCTCATTGCCCGAAATTCCACTCAAATTGTTAATTGATGAACCATTTATTTTGTTTCCACGTCACTTAGGTCCAAATTTTTACGATCTAATCATTAGCTACTTTTGGCATCATGGTGTAAGTTTAAATGTTGTTCAAGAAGCTATACAAATGCAAACTATTGTTAATTTAGTTGCAACAGGAATGGGAGTTTCTGTCGTTCCATCGTCAGTAGAAAGCTATAAACATCCTGGGGTTATCTATAAAAAATTCCAAGAGACTACACCAAAAGTAAATTTATATGTTGGATGGAGGCAAAATGAAAAATCTGCAATAGTAGATCATTTCTTAACCGTTGTTAGGGAGGTTTATTCGATTTTACAACTTGATTCCCAAAAATAAAAGCCCATCCTGATAGAATGAAATAAGAATTCTAACTTAATCTAAGGTTTAAAGTAAGACTACAAAGATTTTGTATATACTTCTAGTTAAGTCACGTGCAAAAACTTAACCTGTTTTACTCGGATCGTACTCAATGAAACCTTCTAGTACTTGGTTAATCTGATCCATTATTTCCGGTTCCAGTTTGACACCAGAAGCGAACGCATTCTCTCTTACCTGTTCCGGACTCGAGGCACCGATAATTGCTGACGAAACATTCTGGTTTTGTAGTACCCAAGCTACTGCGAGTTGAGCAAGGGTAAGATCCATCTCTTGTGCGATGGGTTTGAGATTTTGGATAGCAGTGAGCACATTATCGTTCATCCAACGTTGTGCAAGTTTATGAAAAAATGGTTTGCCAGCAGGAGAATTAGCACGTGATTGAGTTGGTACTGGTTTTTTTGGATGATATTTTCCAGTAAGAACACCTTGTGCCAGAGGCGACCAAACTACTTGCCCAAGCCCCTCACGTTGACAGGTTGGTATCACATCGGTTTCGATAACTCTCCACAACATCGAATACTGGGGTTGGCTAGCAATGAGCGGAATATTCAATTCCCGTGAAAGTGCTGCACCACGGGTGATTTGTTCTGCTGTCCACTCGCTTACACCGATATAAAGCACTTTACCTTGTCTTACAAGATCTGCGAAAGCTAACATCGTTTCTTCAAGAGGAGTAGTTGGGTCAAATCTGTGTGCATAATAGACATCAATATAGTCGGTCTGTAACCGACGCAAAGATGCATTACAATTTTCTAGAATATGTTTACGTGATAAACCTCTATCGTTTTGTCCAGTCCCAGTCGGATGGCACACCTTTGTACATAATTCAATGCTCTCCCGTCGTATACCATGTAAAGACCGGCCAAGTACTTCTTCAGCTTTAGTGTCTGAATAAACATCAGCAGTATCGAATGTTGTTATACCGACATCTAGCGCTGCTTTAACACACTCTTTTGCAGTATCCTCATCTACTTTACCCCCATGATTTATCCAGTTTCCGTACGCAATCTTGCTTATTGTTAATCCGCTATTACCAAGTTTACTAAACTCCATTCTAGTCCCTCCTTGTAAAAGTGATATCTTCATTATAAAGATCACATTTTAATACGGATAATATATTATTAATAATGAACTAATATAAAATTCATATAAGACTACAGTATCCTTCTGTGTACTCAGAAGTTTGCAAGGCTGTTGGTCATTACCACATCGCTAACAAGTTAATAATGTCTATCTAGGTTTATTTGGCATGGGCATGTGGTAGGACCCCAATAAGTAATGAAGAATCAAAATAAGTAATAATAGATCAAAATAATCAATCTTTTTTATAAAAAACAGTTCCTGAAATTAAAAGATGCCAACGTTTTGATTAAACTTTATTCAAAACGTTGGCATCCTTTATATAAAGAAATCAAGATCTTAGAGTGATTTTTAATCAAATTTTATTATTAATCAACACCGTACCTTCGTGGCTTATTTCTCTATGCAAATCGCTATCTTATTAAAAATTCTTTTCTTCATCTGTCTTACTCAATTACCCCTATTTTTCAACAAACAATTCTCTCTGAAACCACTTTGGCTTCATAAGTTCAAAATATTGATGATCGTCTAACACAGTATATAACCGCTCCATCGTATCATCGAATATGTGCGGTGCTACTTTTAATGACCAGACGACAGAAGAGAAAACAGTCATCGCTGCATAGACAGCATACAATGTCCAAAAATCATCCGGTATGCCTCCTTGAAAATATCCGTCAATTTGTCCCATGCAATACGGAATACTAATTTCCCTTGCAAACAATGCAACTTTCACAAAATCATGAAGCGGATCTCCCCAATCATAGCCATCAAAATCAATGACTCCGGCGTATGCATTACCTTTTACAATAATGTTTTCCAAATGAAAATCATCATGCTGAAAGCGATTTGGACGATTTTTCAAATAATGTTCATATGTATCAATAAATCGTATGATTTTCTCGTCTTGTTCAATTGTCACTCCACATTTTTTGTATTCATCTAAATACCTTCTATGCTTCGCCATCGCCCGTTCATACCAAGAACCGATTTCTTTCGGTGCCTCGTACGTATTCATTCTTGCTAAATCTTCTCCTGCTTGCACGCCAATATTATATTGTTCTTCAAGAGTACAAGATTGTAATGCTGTTTTCGCATCTTCTCCTTCTACATAAGAAACGATGCTATAATAAGACTCTATCTCTTCTATTGCTCCCATTTCAATCGGCTTTGGCGCATGAACGTGACGCTTCTGCATTTCATGTAAAATTTGAAATTCTATTTTCTTTCGTTCATACACATCCACGCTTCCAATCCTCAGCAATACTTTTTCATCATTAGCAAGTGTGACTACATATTTTTTATCTTCTGATAAACCTTTTGATAATTCTTTTATCCCTTTTGCATCTTGTAAAATATGTATCTGTTTCTGAAATAATGTCCTATCCATCCTGTTTCTCCTATAGTTCCATATTTCCTGTATATGCTACTTCTACTATAAATCCATTCGGGTCATAAAAATCAATTGTATAATATCCTTCCGAATAATGATTCATTTCAATTGGTCCTCGAATAACCTTTGCTTCCATATCACGTAAAAAATGAGCAACCTCATCGACTACAGAGCGACTTACTGCTTGATAGCAAATATGGTGCGGCCCTAACGTTCTCACAATTTCTGCATTCATTTCTTTAAAATACACTTCTGTTTCCCCAGTACTAAATGCAGTATCATGTAATTGTTTCCAGCCAATAATCGAGAACAATTTACGATAAAAGTTCATCGATTCTTCTAAATTTGCTACCCAAAATTCAATATGGTGTATCCCTGGTTTAAACTGTTTCATTTTATCGATGCCACAACTTGCGTAAGTTCTTCTGGCTTATACACAACATAATCTGGAGAAGACTCTTGTATAGTCTCCAACACATCATAGCCCCAGCCTACCCAAGCAACTGCGATGCCAACTTTTTTACATGCTGCAATATCTCGTTCTTCATCACCAACATACAACACTTCTTCATTCCCTAACTTCTTTTCTTTTAAAAACTGTTTCATCACCTTATCTTTTCCAAAAATATTGCTTGAGCAAAATACATCATGTACATCATGAATGTCATGATTTTTTAAAAACTGGCGAATATTTTCTTCTCTATTCGATGAAATAATTGCTATTTTATAACCTTTATTTTTTAAGTCCTGTAACATTGGCCTGATGCCGTCAACTAAGATAATTTCTCCGATGGATTGCTTATATAAGCTCCCTAATTCTTTCACGAAAAACGGAATTTTGTACATCGGGATTTTCAACAGTTTACAACGCTCTCGAATTGAAATTTTACGTAACCCTTCTAATTCCTCTTTTTCTATTACTTTATAATTATGTTTTGTTGCAATTTGATTGTATGACGCTAAAAAGACATCTTTTGAATCTACTAACGTACCATCAAAATCAAAAATAATATATTTCACCATCTCTTTTCCCCCTCTTCTCCATTACACATTCGTTTCTCATTTTCTAATATCCTTTCACAAAAAAGAACAAGGTGATGAAACCTTGTTCTTTCTTACGATAACCATTGCGGTGGTGTATTTTTATTCCAATAAATATCTCCTAATTCATGATGCGCTACAAATCCATCGTCATAGCGATGATAATGGAAGTTAAAATAATGACCGTCTTGCGGTGGATGATCTCGTCTTACATGAAACCTTAATACATCGTTTCCTGTGTTTGTGTCATAAATGTGAAAAATCTTTTCCTGTTTTCCACCTGCTGGTTTTTGTGAAATTGTTAATGATTGTAATGATTCTTCACCAATATCATTCGCTAACTCGGCAATTGCTTCTTCTACTTTTGGCAAAATGACATCTTTAAATTCATCTTCAATAACAGGTCCAATTTTCGTTCCAAATTTTTGCATCGACTGCCTCTCAGCTTCCTCCATTGCGTATGTGAGAAATGACTCTTCTGTTACAACTTCATACGTTTCTTCATACGAATAAGGAGCATGTTCGATATTTTGCTGCCCGGTAGGCTTGTCCGCCTTTGCTTGGTCGAGCAAAATCGAAGGAGGCGTAACTAAGCCAAATGTACATACCGTAATAAGTGTGACTAACGATTTCTTTAACCAATTCGGCATCATGTTTCCTCCCCTTTCACTTCTCATGTTGTCATAACCGTCTTAGTTTTCTTCATTATACAAAATGATGTTAATTTTTGCACTTTATAAACAATGGATTATCCATACCTTTTTCATTTGAATAGTAAATTGTCAGATTTCATATACTAAACAAAAAGATACTAAGGGGGAACTTCCTTTGACGCTTGATTTTATCTATTCAGCAGCAAGCCTTATAGTATTAGTGTATTTTATGTATCTGGCAGTTACGGATTAGACGATTATATGTAAAAAGCAGAGACACATAGGTTGTGCTTCTGCTTTTACTGTTTTATATACCTTTTAATATGCTACATTTCTATTTTCATTATGGCTTGGCATAAAGACAATCCATACACCAACAAGCAAGAATACCCCCTATTAGAAATAGCTAGGAACAATATTATTCATATATCATCTTTCTTGTCATTCCACCGTCTACAACAAGGTTAATCCCTGTAACAAAATCATTCTCTTCAGCCGTTAAGTACAGACAAGCTCTTGCAATATCAGCTGGTTTCCCAACACGTTTTGATAAATGTTGTTCATGATCACTACTGCTCAATTCCTCATAATCCCCTGTTTCAATCCATCCTGGGGAAATGGCATTTACCGTAATTTTATCGTCACTAAGCGAAACTGCAAGCGCGTGTGTAAGCGCCACAATCCCACCCTTTGTCGCTGCGTAACATTCTGAATTCGGTTCAGACATCAATGCTCTTGTCGAAGCAATATTTACAATAGATCCACCTTTTTGGTTATGACGCATATATTTCGCTGCTTCTCGTGAACCTAAAAAAACACTTCTTAAGTTTATATTGATAATATCATCCCATTCTTCTACTTTTACATCATACAACGATTTAAACACTGTCTTACCAGCGTTATTAATTAAAATGTCTATTTTCCCATACATTTGATTTGCCACTTCCATCAATCGAATCATATCCGACTCTTGCCTTACATCCGTTTGGATAAAAATAGCTTTCCCGCCTTGGTCTGTTATGTGCTGAAGTGCTTGTGTACCTCCACTTTCATCTATATCAGCTAACACAACATTAGCTCCTTTTTCTACATAATAATAAGCAATTTCTTTTCCAATCCCATTGGCAGCTCCTGTAATAATGACTGTTTTATTTAAAAATCCCATTGTCTTTACACACCCTTTATATCTCTTTCTTACAATTAGTATAACAATTTTACTTCCTGAAAAAAGTATGTACTTTTTTGTTTCTTACTAACCTTGATGTAACTATTAACCTAAAAAATCCTTTTCAACATAAGCAGGAAAATACCCTTTTTGACAGAATAATAAACAGTTGAAGTTTATTTTTTGGAGTTGATAGTATGACATCTTATATTCGAGCTGCAACAGAACGTGATATAGAATCCCTTTGTTCTTTAGTTCAAGAACTAAAAGGATCTTCTATCTCTCATACTGATATGCAAAACCGCCTACAATTTGTACAGATTAGCCCGTTTGATTTTTTATATGTCTATGAAGAAGGAGAGAACATACTAGGGTTGCTTGGTTTTCGCATTCGTGAAAATTTAGAAGATGTAACAAGGTATGGTGAAATTTCAATTATTAGCGTAGACTCAGACGCACGCCGAAAAGGAATTGGTCAATATTTAATGGGCTATGCTGAACAATTAGCAAAAGAACATAACTGTATTGGCACGTGGCTCGTCAGTGGTTTACAACGACAAGAAGCACATCCATTTTACAAACAATTAGGTTATGAAGTGAATGGGTATCGATTTGTGAAATATTTCAAATGAAAGGAACTATTATAATGACAAACATTGAAGCAATTTTCATTGATCGTGACGGAACAATCGGAGGTGATACAACGATTCACTATCCTGGTGAATTTACCCTTTTTCCATTTACAAAAGCAGCACTAGCAGAACTAAAAAAACATCATATTAAACGACTCTCTTTTACAAATCAACCTGGCATTGCTGATGGATTAGCAAGTGTAGAAGATTTTAAGAAAGAACTATACTCATTTGACTTTGACGACGTGTATATATGCCAACATAAACATGAAGATAATTGCCAATGTCGAAAACCTAACACAGGGATGCTATTACAAGCCGCTCAAACTCATAATCTAAACTTAACAAAATGCGTTGTCGTTGGCGATCGTTGGACGGATATTGTAGCTGGTTCCCAAGTTGGTGCTATTACAATTTTAGTGCAAACAGGTGCTGGATATGATGCGCTTCATACATACCGTGACAAATGGTCACACATTGAACCAAGTTATATTGCAGAAAATTTCAAAGATGCTGTGCAGTGGATTATAGAAAAATATGTAACTGTTACCTTTTAAAACAGACATAAAGAAGCCATCTTCAAAACTATACTGAAGATGGCTTCTTTATAAACAATATTTCTACTCGTAAACTGTAAACTGTGGTTTCGTTGGATGATCCATAACCATGGCATCGTTTGGGAACGTTAAAAGTTTTTGATATAATATAAAATCGCCAAAACAACCTGCCGTTAATAAAACACCAAGCAACGATAGTGCCGTGAAATTCATTGCAACTCTGATAAAAGTTGGCAATAACCCTGTTGGAATAAGCGGTAACAACAACACTTTTTTCATTGCCGCAACTGTAATTGGTTGTTTCGAATGCGCATAAGCAACGCCTAACTTCCAATTCACTCCCCACGCTAGCTCATTCCAAGGTACTCCGCCAATATAACGGAAGCCTATTAAATGAATTGCTTCGTGGGCACAAACAATAACAATTGTACTCACAATAAATAATAGTAGTCCAAAGATTGTTATCTCTAAATTAAGGTTTTTAAACAGAAGGAACTGAAAACATAGTACAGCAACCATAAAAACAATTGTTGCCACACATGCAACAATCTGTATCTTCCACATCGAAAAGGATACAACTGTTTCTTTCCTCTTCTCTCTGTAATCGCTCATTTTCTGCTTCATTCCTCCCTACCATTTACCTCTTTACAATGTTAACTCGTAATGGTAATAATGACTATCTCGCATATACCCATTTTCAGCATATAAGCGCTGCGCAGTAATGTTATCTACTTCTGTTTGTAATTTCAATCCTTTCGCACCATTTTTTGATGCAAATTGTTTTGCTGCTTCTAGTAAACTCTTACCAACGCCTGTTCCGCGGCTATTCTCATGCACAAATAAGTCATTTAAAATCCACAATCTTTTCATAGAAATCGATGAGAACGATGGATATAACTGCGTAAAACCTACATATTCTCCGTCTTGCAATGCAACAAAAATAACAGACTCACCTTTCTCTATACGCTCACGTAAAAATTCTGCTGTACCTTCTACATTTGACTCTTGTCTATAAAACATACGGTAATGATTAAATAATGTTGCAATCCCCTCTAAATCTTCCATTGTTGCTTTATGTATATTCACACTTATTCTCCCCTTTGCCAATATTTTTTCATTACATCAGTTACCCAGTCTGGTTGAGTGACCTCTTCTCTCGGTAAAAACTCTTTCATAACAGGTTTTACATCCAATATCGGTGTACCATCTATCGCATCCAAACCCTCTACCATAATCGTCTTTCCTTCTCGCTTTACAACTTTAGCAATTGTTTTTCCTAATCTATTCGGACGATTTTTCCCGCGCTGCGCGAAAATACCAACTTCCGGATACGCCTTATTATTACGAGGGTGCCTTGCACCATATTGAATTTGTTCATCTGTTACTTTATGAAAATAGAAAATGACTTCAATGTGAGAAAAAGTTTCAATTCCTTTTATACTCTCTTCTGTGAATGCATCTGTTAATACAATATTCGAGCGTACTTCTCCCCAATCATCATCCTCTATTATCTTTCTTTCATTTTGTACAAAAGCAATTGGCTGAACAGAAAACATATCTTCACCCCTTTTTGTAAACACTTACATTATATAGTTTTTTCTGAAATTTTTCTACAAAAACACTTTATTATTTTGTTATGAAAACCAACATATTTGTTTACATAATAAAATTATATATAATTAGTTTAAAGACATATTTACTGCTTCTACTGCGTGAATATATGTCGTATCAAATAATGGAACAGATGCATCCTCTTGCTTCATTAATAAGCCAATCTCTGTACACCCTAGTATAACTCCCTCTGCCCCTTCTTCTATAAGCGATTGTATAATTCGCTTATACTCCATTCGCGATTGTTCATTTATATGACCGACACATAATTCAGCAAAAATCACTCGATTTACAAGATCTCGATCCTCTTCATTCGGAACAATCACATGTAGCCGACTTTCTTCTAAACGCGATATATAAAAGTCTTCTTCCATCGTATACTTTGTTCCTAATAATGCAACTTTCTTTATGTTCTGTTCATGAATTTGCTTTGCTGTTGCATCTGCGATATGAAGTACCGGGATATGAATTTTCTCTTCTATATAATCGATGACTTTATGCATTGTATTTGTACAAATCACAATGAAATGCGCCCCAGCTTTCTCTAGAGAATATGCAGCTTCTGCCAACACCTCTCCTGCTCGCTTCCAATTTCCTTCTGTTTGATAACGTTCAATTTCTGCAAAATCAACACTATATAAAATACACTTTGCTGAATGTAATCCACCTAATCTATGTTTTACCTCTTCATTTATCATTTTGTAATACATAGTAGATGACTCCCAGCTCATTCCGCCAATAAGGCCAATTGTTTTCATCGATAGTCCTCCTTTTTCTTTCTATTATATTATTCCTTTTCCATATATAATTCCCTTCTAAAAAAGGTTTCTAGAACATGAATCTATGTTCCAGAAACCTTTTAATTCCCACTATTCTATTCAGGAAAGTGCTTACTGCGTAACGTATAAACCGCACAAAGTACTACCAACACCCCAGCAAAAAGCAATAAACTTTCTATCTGTATAACATCAGCAAGGGGTCCAAATATTGCAATCCCTAATGGTAGGGCACAAGAATTTGCAATGTGTACAAGGCTAAACATTCTACCGTGCATCGAAGGCTCTACCTTTTCCTGTAATAACGCTGTAATCGGCGTGTTAAAACAGGGCATCGTAATTCCAATTAAGAAATTACATAGTAAATAAACGAAAAATATTGGCGCAATACCTAAACCTATCATAAACAATCCATATAAAGCACAAGCTAGTGCTGTTGTTTTCATGCGATTTTGAAATCCGCCCCATACTGCAATGAGAACTCCTCCAAGCGCAGCTCCAGCACTAAAAGTCATTTCACTTGCTGCAAGTCTCCACATTTCAGCACCAAATGAACGAGTTACTAGTAACGGCGTTAAAAATGCTGCTGGACTAATTAAAATCATAACAATAATGAGTAAAACAAGTAATCTTTTAATAAATTGATTTTCTTTTAAATAAACAAAACCTTCTTTTATACCTTGCAAATTCGATTTATGTTTATTTTCTTCATTTATATAAGTTTGTACCTTTATGATACTCATCAGACTAATGCCGATTGTCGCTGTAATCACATCAATTAAAAATGTCATTTCAATTGTAGTAACAGCTAAAATGGCCGCGCTAATTGCTGGTGAAAGAAACATAATGAAAGATGTAATACTACTGTTCACTCCATTTACTTTCATTAAACTATCTTTCGGAACAATTTGTGGTATTAATGCCTGAACAGCTGGTGTCTGTATTCCCGTTCCAGCTGAGCGAATGAACAATACAATAAACAATAACCAAACATTTTCGTAACCAATGAAAAATAACATCGCTAAAACAAAAGTTGCTAATGCTATTATTCCATCAGATAATATAATCATTTTTTTACGGTCGTAACGATCAATCCAAACACCTGCAAATAAAGAAATTGCAATTTGGGGAAGAAACCCACAAACTGTTGCGATTGTCATCATTAACCCTGATGAAGTCGTTAACGTGATATACCATATAATCGCGTACTGAACTAACGATGAGCCAAACAATGAGATCGTTTGTGCCATTAAAAACAAGATGATTTTCATTTTCCAATTGTTATCATACATAGTGGTTATACTCCTCTTTCTATTTACATTACTCCATTATCTACGTTAAAAATACGATGCGCCCAGTCTCTATAAAAGCTTTCCTCGTGTGACACCAGTACTAGCGTTCCTCGAAACTGTATTAAAGCGTTTTGCAAAGATTTTTTTGCTTCCGCGTCTAAATGATTGGTTGGTTCGTCTAATATTAAGAAGTTACATGGAGTCAATAATAGACGACATAATTTTACTTTTGACTGTTCACCACCACTTAATGTATGAATCTCTCTTGATACATGCGTATCTTTCACATCGCACTGCGCCAATTGATGACGAATTTCTTTCATATTCATATTAGGAAACTGCTCTGCAATCATCTCAATTGGTGTCATCCTATCATTTTCCCACCTCAAATCTTGCTCGAAGTAACCAATTTTAATTTGCTCTTGAAAACGGAAATCACCAGAAATACTTTGGATATGTCCCATTAACGTTTTTAATAACGTAGATTTACCGATCCCATTAAACCCTGTGATCACAAGTTTTTCCCCACCATTAACTGCGAAGTTTAACTTCGGTAAAAGGGGGACTTGATAACCAACCTCAAGTTCATTTACAGTAAGAACCTTCTGCGCTGGACAAGGTAACTCTCGAAACTGAATCGATGGTTTAGTTGTAAATGTGGGCGGTGCAATTCGTTCCATTCTTTCCAGTTGTTTTCTACGCCCCTGTGCAATTTTAGAATTGACTCCAGCGATATTTCTTCGAATATATGCTTCCGTCTTTTCAATTTTCTTTTGCTGCGCGTCATATTGACGAATATAATCTTTTCGTAAATGTTCTTTTTGCCTTACAAAATCTGAATACTTTCCGTAATATTTTTTAATCGTTCCGAATTCCACATCACATATACAAGTTGTGATTTTTTCTAAAAAACTAAAATCATGGGAAACAACGATAAACGCTCCTTCAAACGCTATTAAATAATTTGCAAGCCATTCAACATGTTCTTTATCAAGGAAGTTTGTCGGCTCATCTAACAATAGAACATCTGGCTTTTCCAGTAACAATTTTGCCAAAATGACTTTCGCCCGTTGTCCTCCGCTTAGCACTTGCATCTTGCGCTCAACTCCAATTGCACAAATCCCTAAACCAGAAGCAACCTTATCAATTTTGTTATCAATAGAATAAAAGTCATGTACTTCAAGCTGCTCTTGATACTTAGCTGCTTGAAGTAGTTGCTTTTCGTTTCCAGTAAGTGCACTTTCTTCATATAATTCATTCATTCTTTTTTCAATTTCAAACAAATGTCTAAAAGCTGTTTTCAAGTATGCCAAAATCGTCTCATTTCCATCTACTTCTGCATATTGATCTAAATGTCCAATTTGAATATGGGACTGCCATTGTATAAATCCTGCGTCAGGAATTAGTTCACTCATCAAAATTTTCATTAACGTACTCTTCCCTGCTCCATTTTGACCAACAATCCCCATATGCTCGCCTTTATATAAATGAAAGGAAGCATTCTCATACAATTTCTTATCTACAAAACAATGTGATAAACCTTCAACTTTAAGTAAACTCATCATCATTCCTCTTTTCTTAAAAAATATAAAAAAGCAGAGGGTAACGTCATGTTTGACGTTAGCCCTCTGCTTTATCGTGCTGTACCTATATAGATACAAACGTATACTAATCCAACTCGTTTCAAGACGCATTGAAATAGCTACGCACACAAAGGGCCATAGACAAAGCATTGTCTATGGCCCTTAATCTATCTATCATTCATCAGCAAATAGTCATAACGAAATAAGCATAGAAAATCTATACTTTTTTCAAAAGACTATTCAGCCGATGAATATAGGAAACAGTCTATTTTGCTTCCTGATTAAGCTCCGTACAACGCTTCATCGTATACATTTGTGCGGAGCAAAGTTCTCTAACAAGTTTTACATATTTAATATAAAACATTTTCAGCACCTTCCTTAAAAAGGATTTTAGCATATGTTTTTATTTGGAACAAGGTACATCTCAACATAAATACACCATCAAACTCAACAAAATAACAGGAGCATACTCGCCCCTGTTATTTATACAATCCCTGTCAAACTATAAACACCAATTACAACAAATACTGCAACTGTTTTAATAATCGTAATCGCAAAAATATCTCGGTACGACTGTTTATGCGTTAGTCCTGTCACAGCTAACAATGTAATAACTGCACCGTTATGTGGCAATGTATCCATACCACCTGACGCCATTGCAATAACTCTATGCATGACTTCAAATGGAATATTAAATTGTTCTGCTGCAGCAATATATTTATCTGACATTGCACTTAATGCAATTCCCATCCCTCCAGATGCAGAGCCTGTAATCCCAGCAAGTATATTCGTCGTAACTGCACCATTTACGAGCGGATTCGTAAATGTCGTTGAAATGCTATCACGAATAACTCCGAATCCTGGTAAAGCTGCAATAACACCACCAAATCCGTATTCTGCACCTGTATTCATCGCAGCTAATAATGCACCGCCAATACTTGCATTTAAACCCGTTTGAAAATCTGTAGATACTTGTTTCCAATTCAAAAGGAGTGTCGTAATAATTCCAATAATAAGTGCTAACTCTACTGACCATACACCTAATACACCAGAGAGTTCCACCTTTCCAAATGTATCAAGCCCGATAGAAGCAAAATCAAACCCATTTGGGTACCATTTTGGAATCATTATGGTAAAAAATTTGTTCATGACTCCTACTAATATAAGCGGAACAAATGCAAGTACTTGCCTGAGTGGTGTAATTTCAGGTTGCTGAACAGATGGTTGTACTTGTTGTTCCGTTTCAGTCGTTGCTGCCATTTCTCCATCATTAAACCCCATGTATCCTTCTCCAGCTGCGAGTGCTTGTTTACGTCGCCTCTCTAAATACATCATCCCTAGTATAAATACAAATACCGCTCCGACAATACCAAGTAACGGCGCCGCATATATATCGGTTTTGAAAAATGTCGTTGGAATAACGTTTTGAATTTGAGGCGATCCTGGAAGCGCATCCATTGTAAATGTCATTGCTCCAAGCGCAATGGTTCCTGGAATGAGACGTTTTGGAATGTTTGCTTCCCTAAATAAATTTGCTGCAAATGGATAGACCGCAAATGCAACAACAAACAAACTCACTCCGCTATAAGTCAAAATTGCACCCATTAATACAATTGCAAGCATTGAGCGCTTTTCACCAACAACTTGAATGATTGTCTTTGCAATAGACGCTGCAATCCCTGACATTTCTACTACTTTACCAAAAATGGCGCCTAGTAAAAATACCGGAAAGTACAACTTAATAAAGCCAACCATTTTCTCCATAAATATATTTGAGAAGAATGGTAGTACATAACTTGGTTCCGTTAATAACACAGCAAATAACGCACAAATTGGTGCAAATAAAATAACAGAAAAACCTCGGTACGCAACAAACATAAGCATACTTAACGACAACAAAATAATAACTAACTCCAATACCTTCACCTCTTTTCATTTCCTTGGAAATATTAAAAGAATTTTCAGTCTTTTATTTCTGCACTTTCTTAATAAATCCCTGTTAACGTGTAGAAAGCAATTACTAAAAATACAGCTACCGTTTTTAAGATTGTTATCGCAAATATATCACCGTACGATTGTTTATGTGTTAACCCTGTAACAGTTAAAATTGTAATAATTGCACCGTTATGTGGGAGCGTGTCCATTCCACCTGAGGCCATTGAAACAATTCGATGCATAACTTCAAGTGGGATATTAAATTGTTCTGCTGCTAAAATAAACTTGTCTCCCATCGCACTTAAAACGATTCCCATTCCGCCTGATGCAGAACCTGTAATACCGGCAAGTAAGTTTGTGGTAACTGCTCCGTTCACAAGTGGATTTGTAAATGTTGATGAAATAGCCTCTTGAATAATAACAAACCCTGGTAATGCTGCAATGACTCCTCCGAACCCAAATTCAGCACCTGTGTTCATTGTTGCTAATAACGCACCGCCAATACTTTTGTTTAATCCTTCTTGGATTCCTTCTAAAACACGTTTCCAATATAATAAAAGCGTTGATAAAATCCCAATAATAAGTGCAAGTTCTACAGACCAAATTCCAACAACAGACGATAGCTGAACCGTACCAAATGGTTCTAATCCTATTTTTGAAAAGTCAAAGCCATTCGGATACCATTTTGGGATGGATACTGTAAAAAATTTGTTCATGACTCCTACTAACACAAGTGGGATGAAAGCAATGACTTGCTGTAATTTCGTCACTTGAATTGTTGATCTTTGTCGTTCTGCTACATCTGCAACTGCTGCTGTTGCTGCCATCTCATTGTTCCCTTGTTGAAAACCGTGATAGCCTTCACCGGCTTGTTGTGCTTTACGCCGACGGCTTTCTAAATATAGAATCCCTAAACCAAAAACGAAAATTGCCCCTACAATTCCAAGAATCGGAGCTGCGTATATATCTGTTTTAAAAAACGTCGTTGGAATAACGTTTTGAATTTGCGGTGATCCAGGAAGTGCATCCATTGTAAAAGTAGCAGCTCCAAGAACAATTGCTGCTGGAATAAGTCGTTTTGGAATATTCGCCTGATAAAATAGCTTCGCAGCAAACGGGTAAATTGCAAATACAACAACATACACACTAACACCACTGTAGGTTAAAATTGCACCCATTAACACAATTGCTAAAATCGTTCGTTTTTCACCTACTAAATCAATAATCGTTTTCGCAATCGAATCAGCAATTCCTGACATTTCTACTACCTTCCCAAAAATAGCCCCTAATAAGAAAACTGGAAAATATAACTTAATAAAACCAACCATCTTCTCCATAAATATATTTGAAAAGAACGGTAGTACAAAGCTAGGCTCTGTTAAAAACACGGCAAACAGTGCAAAAATTGGTGCGAATAAAATAACAGAAAATCCTCTGTATGCAACAAACATGAGTAAACTTAGTGCTAATAAGATAATAACGATTTCCAAATCTCTTACCTCCACGAATAACTGAAATTTCAATCTTTTTAGAACGTAATTTTTTGATAGATAAATTTCTATATGTAGAAATCAGATTTTCTCTATCCCCCTCTCTTTCTAACAAAATATTTATACATATTATTAACATTCTACCATGTGAGAAAAATCCCTTTAAAAACCAAAAAATATACAAAAAACACCATTTATTATATGATGTATTCTATAACATAAGAAAGCTGTGACAAAATATGACAACAAAAATACTTATTATTATTCTTTTTACAATTATCATTCATGCGATTGAAACAAGCTCATACAGCATTCGCCTTGCAGGTGTACGTTTAAAAAAGCTTGCTGTTGCAATATCAGTAGTTGGAATGGTATTACTCATTTCAAGAACATCGAACTTATTACAAGCGTTTTTATTCGGAGGCATTATCGACAAAGCAAAACTGGATTCTTCGATTGATGTAGAAGGAACCATTCGCCTTATTTTATTTGCTGCCTCTGTAGGTACATTACTTGCCATCTTTTTATATCCGACACTTACAAAATTATTTAGCTATGTCATTCAAAACTTTGAAACAGAAGGATCTTTTGTTCGAATGATGAACACAACGAATGTACAAAAGTTAAAATACACACAAAAATATGTACGTTTCCCAAAATTTGAAATGATTCATCGCATGCGAATCGGCGGTATTCCGAAGCGTATTATGCTTATCAACATGTTCGCTACAGCTATTTATACAGCAGGTGTTTTATCTGCCCTATATGCTTCATACTTAAATCCAGAATACGCAACAAATGCGAGTACAGCTTCCGGACTTGTGAACGGATTTGCGACCATTTTACTAACCGTTTTATTGGATCCACGTATCGCCTTGTTAACAGAACGTGCCCTGCAATCTGAAACAGGTGCTGAAACAATGGGAAAAATGTTTGGATGGCTTATGATTTCAAGGTTCTTTGGGACGTTACTAGCACAACTATTATTTGTTCCAGGTGCACATTGGATACTGTGGATTATTGAAGTTATGAATTAATATGGGTAATATATAGCAGAAAGTAGTGAAACATATATGGTACTAAAGAAGAAAATAGGTGAAGGAAACACAGCTGAAGTTTATGAATATACGAATCACGACGTTTTAAAACTATTTTATCCACACATAAAACAAGCTTATATTGATAAAGAATTTATGTATAGCAAAGAGATTTATAGACTTGGTTTACCTGTTCCGAAAGTAAAGGAGATTGCTTCATTTAACGGAAAAGTCGGTATTATTTACGAGAAAATTATAGGCAAGAGCTTAATGGAATATCTTGTTCATCACCCAAAAGAAGTTTCACAACTCGCTATGATGTTTGCTGAATTACATTTTTATATTCATCAGTTCACAACTACGAAATTCCTTGAAATTAAATCAATGCTAAAAGTTAATATTGAGTCAATCAATATTTTGACAAAAGAACAAAAAAATATCATTTACAGTCACCTAGAAAAACTACCAAATAAACAAAAGGTTTGTCATATGGATTTCCATCCTAAAAATATTATTCTATCTCATAAGCATCCTACTGTAATCGATTGGATGACAGTTCGTTCGGGTGATCCATATGCAGATGTAGCGCGGACTGTTATAATTTTCCGTTATGCAGTTATTAATGTCTCTTCCCTTTCTACAACAAAAATACAGTCTGTGCGGCACATGTTTTGTGATGAGTATATTACGCACTATTTATACCTAACAAAAGGAAAGTGGGAAGACGTGCAACAATGGATGTTACCAATTATGGCGGCAAGACTAATGGAAGACATACAAAATGAAGAGAAATCTATATTATATGAAGAAATTATGAAACTCCTCTAAAAAAGGCGGGATATAACATGAAACTCAAAGATAAACAAGATATCATTACTCTCATTCAAAATGATACGTGGATGATGGATATACTACAAACTGCTGCTTCTTTACAACTTCCAGATTGGTGGGTATGCGCTGGCTTTGTGCGCTCGAAAGTGTGGGACGTTCTTCATGGATTCGAAGAACGGACACCTTTACCTGATATAGATATTATTTATTTTGACGCTACAAATACAGATGAACAAATAGAGAAACAACTAGAACAAAAGCTACAAATCATAAATTCTACAATCCCATGGTCCGTCAAGAACCAAGCAAGGATGCATCTTGCAAATGATCTTCCCCCTTACATCTCATCTACTGATGCAATGTCTAAGTTTCCAGAAACGGTAACTGCTTTAGGGGCAAAATTAGATGAGAATGGGAACGTTATTCTCTCTGCTCCAAATGGGATACAAGACCTTCTTGCTCTTGAAGTAAAACCCGCACCACATATTAAAACGGATGAACTCATGCATTTGTATGAAGAAAGATTGTGTGAAAAAAATTGGAAAGCAACGTGGTCTAATATTACACTCTTTCATGTACATATATAATTAAGAAAACGAGGTCCTCTCTATGAGAACCTCGTTTTCTCTAACTTATTTCAAAAATTCAATCACAGTATACGCAAATGCATCGGCCACTTCGTAATGTGGTGTGTGACCACTTTCTTCGAGCAAAATGACTTTTCCATTCTTTGCTTCTCTCTTAAAAGTTTCAACCTGCTCTTCACATGTCACAACATCATAATCACCAAGGATTAATAACATCGGATGAGAAACCGTTTTAATTACCGGTAATAACGATTGAAATACTTCCCCTTCTTCCCTTAGACGATCATAGTGAATTTCAGAGCGATCCCAATATTCATCCCACTGCTCTTCTGTATACATATTATCTTCATTAGTAGAATCATGGAATTTATATGTGTATATTTCCATCGTTCTATCACCAAGTTCATCTCTTCTATCCATATATCCTTCTACGAGCTCTCTCGGTGAGAGTTCTTGTTTAGACATGGATATACATTCCTTCGCTAGCTCAGGTTTACCGTATTTCTCATATAACTCGGCTGTTCTTTTTAGGAGCGCTCTTGCTGTTTTCTCAAAATCAAACGTTGGACCCTCAAAAATAATTTTATGAAGCGATTCTGGATACATCTTTGCATATAATAAAGCAAGAAATCCACCAAACGAATGACCAATAAGCGACCAACGATCAATGCCTAATATCTTTCGTAATTCCTCACAATCTTCAATAATATCAACAAGTCTAAAATTCTCTTCATCACGGATTACTTCTGAACGACCTGCTCCCCGCTGATCAATCATAATTAAATAAAAAGAGTCCTGTAACCGATGTGCTTGATGATAAGAAAAGTCATAACACATTTCACCAGGCCCACCATGTAAATATAAAACAGCTTGCTTTTCTGGTGATCCATATGTTTCTACATATAGTTCTTTCCCACTCACTTTTATCATTTTACCGTTCGCTAACATCATCTCTTCTTTTTTCATTATTTTCCCTCCAGAATAGTTTTTATTTTTATATAACGATAGATTCGGAGGGCCTCGAATACATACACGTTACGTATCAGTTAAATAAGCATACATTTACCCTTCACTCCTCATTTCTGAATATTATAACAATTTAAGTTAAATAATACCAATTACATTTAAGAATACAATGACAATCGCAAATGGAGCGACAAATCGAAGTAAGAAAATCCAACAAGTAAATAACCACTTTCCATAATTTTCACCTACAAAAAATTCTGCTTCTAGTACTTTTCTCTCCATCTTAAACGAAACAAATATACTAATAATTAGTGCACCAAGTGGCATTAAAATGTTACTACATAAAAAGTCTACTGCATCAAAAATATTTTTATTAAAGATTGTCACATCACTCCATATTCCAAAAGAAAGAGCGGATGGTATACCAACTAAGAAAATAGAAACCCCAACAAGCCAAGAAACTTTCTTTCTCTTTTCTACTTGTCCATTCGTTATAGACGATACAACCGTCTCAAGCAACGAAAAAGCAGATGTTAATGTCGCAAATGTAAACAATGCTAAAAATACTGTTAAAAATACACTACCAAACGGAATATGACTAAACACAGATGGTAACACAATAAATAATAGTCCAGCTCCTTCTGTCGGTTCCATCCCTAGTGAGAATACTGCTGGGAAAATCGCAAGACCTGCTAATAGAGAAACAAATAAATTTAATCCAACAATTGTTACTGCTGATTTTGGTAAACTTTCCTTTTTATTCACATATGAACTGTACGTAATCATAATCGAAATCCCAATGCTAATCGCGAAGAATGATTGTCCCATTGCAAATAGAATACTTTCAGACGTAATTTTTGAGAAATCTGGCTGCAAGAAGAATTTTACACCTTCCATTGCACCATCTAATGTTAATGAACGAATGATAAGTGCGATAAATAGTACAAATAAACCAGGTAACATGTATTTACTCGCTTTTTCAATTCCATTTTGTACACCTTTTGCGACTACAAAAATTGTAATAAGCATGAAGACCAGATGACCTATAATTGCCCATGCCGGATTTCCAATTGTATCTGTAAATAGCGTTCCGTAGTTTTCTCCTTCTGTAATCAGCTGTCCTGTTACTCCCCTAAATAAGTAAATCAGTACCCATCCACCTACAACACTATAAAACGATAGTAAAATAAAACAAGTTGCAACGCCAAGACGACCAATCCAATGCCACCCTGTATTTGGTGCAATGCTTTTAAATGCAGCAACTGCTGGCTTTTGTGTACTTCTTCCAATCATAAATTCAGCAAGTAATAACGGTAATCCAATTAACACTGTGAAGAGTAAAAATATGAAGAAAAACGCTCCCCCACCACTCGTTCCTGCAATATAAGGAAACTTCCATATCGCTCCAAGACCAATTGCTGATCCTGCTGCTGCCATAATAAATCCTAGTTTTGACGTCCATTGCTCCGTCTGTTTCATCTTCTTTTCCTCCCATTAAAATCAATTTATATAAATATTAAAATTTAGTTAATTAATCGATATAACCCTCCATTCCATTCTTTTCTATAATAAAAAAATGGCTTAGCATCTCCTTATAAAGAGACGCTAAGCCATTTACTTAACGCGGTACCACTCTTATTGATTCAATCATGAATCCACTTAGTAGTAATCGTTTGATTACAAACCTGTTATCGTAGGTTAATCGTTAAGATATAATGAGAATGTTTATTCCGTTCCACCTTATTGCTCCTAGGCGAGTTCAGGATGTCATTTGACTATGTCACACCAACCCATAGCTCTCTGTACAAACACATGTCCTTACTACTCCTATTCAACGCATTTCAATATTTAGAAAATAACTTGTTTTAAGATTAATTCGAATTATATATCGTCTATTTTTAAATGTCAACATTCTTTTTTAGACGAAACGATAATCTATCCCTTTATAGATATTACTAGTTCATCTGTTACAGAAATGACAAATATTTTTTGTCCATCCTTTTCAAAGACCTCCCTTGCCCCCATTTGCTCCTCTTCTATTTCATTCCATCCCCATAATGCAATCACAATTCTATAATGTTTTGGAAGACCGTCTTCTTCTGAAGCAAGCCACCACTCATACTGTTCCCAACCTTCTTTCTCATCTCCTTCTATTTGTTTCGCAAATACCGGAATTGGAAACCCTTTCTGAACAGTAGAGGAGCGATACGTACCAAATACAAAACCTATTATCAGTACCAACAAACTAATAACTACTAAAATCTTATTTTTTCGTTTCTGCAATACTCTCTCTCCTATACCATAGTTTGCATTTATCATATCAAATAAAGTGAAACTTTACTCAGTGGGGGTTTTCTTCATCCCCCACTGAGTGTTAGCCCGACCAATCGGGCTTTTACGGGCTGTTTATCTCCCACCTAAACTTCTTCGCTTTTTCTCAAATTTTGAGGTGGGAGTCTTACAGCCCACAAATAGCGGGATAAATCTATATTACAACCTTAAAAAATGAGCCTAACACAAAGTGCTAAGCCCATTTTCTGTATATACTTAAATGATTATTCATCATCATTGTCATTATCGTCTTGATCGTCATCATTGTCATTATCATCTTGGTCATCTTGGTCGTCATCATTGTCGTTATCGTACTGGTCATCTTGATCATCGTACTGATCGTCATTCCAGTCATCTTGCTGGTCATCTTGATCATCGTATTGATCATCACTCTTCACAACTGCTGCGCCTGTTTGTGCGTTTACATGAATTTCTTTTTCACCTTCATTTGTTGCTACTTCTACTTCATATACATACTCACCATTCTCATTATCTACATCAACATCTGTTACATTACCGTTTACATTTTCAAGTGCAATTTGTTTTGCTTCTTCATGTTTCATAGTCGATACGGATGCTTCCTCCCTCTTCGGTGCATCGTCATTTGCACTTACGCCATATGCAACTCCTCCAAGTGTTAGTCCCGCTGCTAATAATACTGTAACTACTTTTTTCATTTTTTAATTCCCCCTACTGATTTGTTACTTATATCATAAAATATGAAAATGAAGAAAAAAGGAGAGAAAGATTAAAATTTGATGAGAAAATGAAAAAAGTGATGCAAATTTGCATCACTTTTCTCTTAATCATCATCTCCATCGTCGTCACCGCTATCATCTTGATCATCTCCGCCATCATCATCGTCATCTTGCTGACCTTGACTCGGAGGCGGCGTGCTTGGTTGATTATTATTATTTTGTTGATTTGATCCATTGTTATGCGATGGTTGTTGACTTGGCTGATTGTTATTTTGCTGATTTTGACCACCACTCGCTGGCTGGTTTGTTTCATTATCATCGTCATCATCGTCGCCCGTACTAATCGTTGTTTTTGCGACTACTTCGCCTGTAATACTGTGCACAAGCACATCAATTTGCTGCGTTCCATGTTGCAATGTCACTTTATATGCAAGTCCTGTATTTGTCTCAGCTGTACTTACGTAAGAAACAGCAGCACCTGGAACGCTTTGAACAGCAATATCTTTTGCTTGTTGTTCTGTAATGACTGTTTGCGGGGGCTGCTCTGGCTCATGTTCTGTATTCACATACTGACCAATAATCGCTCCTTTTTTCGCTTCAACTTCAACAACTGTAACAATCCCCGGTTCTGTTTCAATCTCAACGATATAAACTGCCGTTCCTTCTCGATCTTCAAGCTTAATTGTTTTAAACGTTCCCGCAACCTCTGCTAATGCAATTTCTTTTGCTTTTTCCTCTGTAATTTTCTTCTCTTTCTTTCTCTCTATTTCCTTTAAATTGATAATTTCACCACTATAAGCATCAACAACAACTTTATATGTTCCTTGCTTCGTTTCCATTATGATTTCGTATACTTTTTTATCATCTTTACCTACAAGCTTAATAGACTGAAAGGTACCTTTATATTGTTTATGCACAATTTCTTTTACCTCTTCTTTTGTTAACTGTTCATTATTTTGATTTGCCATAATATGCTGCGTCCCAAATCCAGCACATACAACCGTTATAAAAATTGCAATCGCAATAATCCATCCTTTTTTCATACATAGCCCCCTCTTACTTTCTTACTAACGGCAGTGATACAGTAACTGTCGTCCAAGTTCCCTCTTCACTTTCTAACTTAATCCATCCTTCATGCGCATCAACGATTTGTTTTGCAATTGATAAGCCAAGCCCTGTCCCGCCAGTGCTACGACTTCGTGCTTTATCCACTCGGAAGAAGCGATCAAACACTTTTTGTAAGTCACTTTTTGGAATCCCCATCCCAAAGTCTTTAACAGAAAAAAACACTCGATTCTCTTCTATTCCTGTATTAACTTCTATATGCGATGCACTATATTTCATCGCATTATCTAACAACACTACTAATACTTGTTTTAGCTTTTGTTCATCACCTATCGTGTGTACTGGTGTATCACTAGAAAGAAGCCTAAATTTTCTTCCATATGCCTTTTCCAATTGATCCGTTGTTGTACGACAAATAGCTGTCAAATCAACTTTCTTCATGTCTAAATTCCATTCGGCACTATTATTAGCTAATAACAACATTTGCTTTGTCATATCTTTCATACGAACAGCTTCAGAATGAATAGCCTCTACCGACTCTTCCATTACATCTTGCTTCTTTGTGCCCCAGCGTTTTAATAACTTCGCATAACTCTCTATCACCGTTAAAGGTGTTTTTAATTCATGTGAAGCATCAGAAACGAATTGTTGCTGCTTTTCAAAGTTTTGTTGCAGGAGATCCATCATTTTATTAAATGTATTCCCCATCTTATACAACTCATCTTCAGAACGATTTCCCATTGGGATTTTCTTAAAAATACCGCGTGTTTGTATATCTTCCATCGTCTGAATCATTGAATTAATTGGCTTCAAAATAATTTTACTTAACATATGACCTGCAAAAAATGCAGGAACTAATATGAAGAGTGATGCAAAGATTAATACTTTTTGCAATACACTTAAAATCTTCTGTGTTGAGGCTAAACTTTCTGTTATTTCCAACGTAACAACTGTACCATCTTGCCATATAATTGGCATTTTTACATAACCATATGTTACACCTTTCGCTTCGTATGTCCCTTCTGATTCTTTCCGCTCGAACTTAGCTTTTTGTGGTGAAATTGGTTTTTCTACATTCATTTCTTGCTGCACAATAACTTTTGATTTTTCATTGATAATTCGAATCATTCCGTTTGATGGTAAATACGGCTGCAATAAAACCCCTGGATCAATATGACTTACATCTTCTCTATGAATACCATTTGTTATATGAATTGCATCACGCTTTAAACGTTCTAGCTCTTCGTTTGTTGCTACAGTTGTGAATAACAGGTAGATGAATCCATTAACAGTAATGAGCAGAACTAATAGAAATACAGTAGAAAAAAGATGGATTTTATTTTTTATTTTCATAGACTACTCCTTCATCATATAGCCAACACCGCGAACTGTATGAATGAGTGGAGAATCAAAGTCACGATCTATCTTTTTTCGTAAATAACGAATATACACATCTACAACATTTGTATCTCCATAATAATCGTATCCCCATACATTTGTTAAAATTTGCTCTCGGTTTAACACTTGATTACAGTTTTGGATTAAGAATAGTAATAAATCAAATTCACGTGGCGTAAGTTCAATCTGTTTCTCACCTCGAACTACTTCTCGCGTTTTCTCATCAAGATGTAAATCCCCTATTTGCAAACTACTATTCTCTTCTTTCTTCGTCATTGTTTGAGAAAGTCTTAAACATACACGGATACGGGCAAGCAACTCTTCAATTTGAAAAGGTTTTGTAATATAATCATTTGCCCCTTGATCTAAACCGTTTACTTTATCAACAACAGAATCTCGTGCCGTTAATAAAATAACAGGCACTGTCTCATTTTGCATTCGTATTCTACGAAGGACTTCCATTCCATTTAGTTCCGGAAGCATAACGTCTAATAATATTAAATCCCATTGTCCCTCACGAAATTTTGTTAAGCCATCTAAACCTGTATTTGCAACTTCACTTGTGTACCCTTCAAATTCTAGCTCCAATTGGATAACACGGGCAATTTTCTCTTCATCTTCTACAATTAAAATTCTTTCAGACATAAAATCCTCCTAAACTCTCAATCATTTCCTACACTGTATTAGTTTAGCAATAATTTGCTACTGCTAAAAGGCTAAAAAGGAAGAAAGTAAGAAAATTGCCTTACAAAAAGTTTAGAAGGAAGATATGTTGTTTCTTTTTCATTAATTTCACCTGTACAACGTTATAATGCAAGCCCGGCCCATTTCCAATATCCATAGTAGAAGACAACCATTAAAACTGCATAAGCAATACCTACAAATCCACTTAAACGGAGCAGATCCCTCGGTTGGAACGTTTCTCCATCATTTTCTTGAAATAATAAAATCGCTTTTGAACTTACTGGAAACGTTAAACAATAGTTCATTCCAACAATCCCGATAAAAAGTACCGCTACTTCGTTTAAACCCATACTAGCTGCAAATGAAAGAAGCGGCGGAACAAATACGATTGCTCTCGTTGTATGAGAAGTCATATATAAATGTGATGTAACAGAGAGGAAAACTAAGACGAGAAGAACAAGAAATGTGGACTCCCCTTTTGCATGCTCTGTGAACGAAAATAGCCCTTTCATAATCCAATCAGCTGCCCCGCTTTCAATGAGTGCCGTTCCAAGCGCCATGGCAGCTGCCACAAATATAATTAAATTCCAAGATACTGATTTTACCCCTGCTTTCCATGACAGTACACCAAACGCAGGTAACGTAAGAAGAAATGCACCAATAATTGTTGTTGTTGCAATTTCAATTCCGTGTAAACTTTCAGATAGCCAAAGTAAGATCATCCCCGCTAAAACAATTAACGTATACTTTTCATTTTTGGATAAATGGAACTCTACTTTTTCATAACATAAGCCTTGTTTTACTTCTTCTTTCTTTAAAAACATCGATAAAATAATTTTACATGAGACCGCACTTGCTACCATACCGAATGGTAATCCCCATAATACCCACTGCACAAACGAAATATCCTTATTACTAATTTCCTTTAACAAATCTAAGGCAATAAAATGTGATCCTGCTCCGATAATGGTAGAACTTGTTGACACTAAAATAATCGTCGGAATTAAGATCGCCATTGCTTTCGTAATTCTTTTACTTCCTATTTCATTTGAAAGCGATTGAAATACCGGTAATACAACTGCTGCACGCCCTGATGTTGATGGAATAAAAAACGCTAAAATTTGAATCATTGCTGTTAATAACCAAAAGATATTTCCAACGTTATCAGCCCTACTTACAACAGCATTTGTTAACTTTTCCGCTAACCCTGTTACTTGCAACGCTCCCCCTAATATAAATGAACCAATCATCAGCCAAATAATGTCCGATGCCAATGACTCAAATAATACTTCCTGCTTCGTTCCCCCGGTGACAATTAAAAATAAAACTGTTCCGAGCGCAATATATGCAGAATTAATCTTTGTTGTTGTCCATAAAATAACAGCGCAAAGAAAGCCAAATAAACTCCATTTTCCTTCTATAGAAAGTGACGTCGGAATGACAACAAGTACAGCTGATATAACTATTAATAAACTTGGTAGAAGATAAGGAGCTCGTCGTTTTGAACTCCTCATTCCTACCCTTGTTTGTTCTGTTTGTAATGCAACAGTCATGAAACTCGCCCCTTCTTATTGATCCGCGATGCAATTTGATACCCTACTAAAATGGTACGCATTGCGCTTTCTGTACAGTTTGTTAACCATTTTTCTGCGTTAATAAATGCTTCTTCTATCGTTGCTGGCATCGGTACGATACTCGTATATGCATCGATACCATAGTCATAATTTAACCTTGCTCCTTTACCGATCGTTCCAACTAACGCAACAACTGGTAAATTATATTTTTTCGCCCGCTGCGCTACTTCTGCTGGAATTTTCCCACGAGGCGTTTGAAAATCAATGCTACCTTCTGCAGTGAAAACAAGGTCAGTTTCTCTTAACAAATGATCTAAATGAATATATTTCATAATAATATCGTAACGTGGGTGTAATTTCGCACCAATTAATGCTTGTAATCCAGCTCCAAGTCCTCCTGATGCACCGCCTCCTGGCATTTCACGAACATCCAGCCCAGTCTGTTTTTTTATAACAGCTGCATATTGTTCTAATCCTTTTTCTAACTGCACAACTTGTTCCTCCGTTGCTCCTTTTTGCGGACCAAACACACGTGCAACACCATTTTCTCCGCATAATTTGTTAAACCAGTTACATGCTACATCAATTTGTACATATGCAAGCCTTGGATCAAGACTTGACGTATCAATACGATGTACTTCAGAAAGTGAGATGCCGCCCTTTATCTTAATTATCTCCCCTTTTTCATTAAAAAACTTCACACCTAACGCTTCTGCCATACCAGCTCCACCGTCACTCGTTCCAGAATCACCACAGCCAATTAAAATACGATCAACACCTGTATCTAAAGCAGCTTTTATTAATTCTCCAACTCCGTGTGTTGTTGTTTTTCTTGGGTCACGCATATCTCTTGGCACAAGCCTTAGACCGCCTGCAGCTGCCATTTCAATTACAGCTGTGCGTCCTTCTCCTTTTCTAGTAAATACGCCAAAGTGAGAATTCACTTCCTGCCCAACTGGTCCTGTAACCGTCACATTATAAATGCTTCCTCCTGTAATTTTCACAAGTGCTTTTGTAAACCCTTCTCCACCGTCAACCATTGGTAACATTTGCACTTTTGCAAGTGGCATTACTCTTTTAATCCCTTCTTGCATGCACTGTGCTGCTTGTTCCGCATCTAAACTTTCCTTAAAGCCCGAAGGCACAACTAAAACTCTCATCATATACAAGCTCCCTTCAAATTCCCCAATTTATATATGTTTTTTGTTTATTTATCTTTCTGATACTTATATTAAAGCTATAAAAAAAGAAGGGAGTTAGAGAAAGATTAGAAAATGATGAGAAGATGTGGAAAATATAGTGAGATTAAAAACCTTTTCTTTTTTGGTTAGACAGAGCAACTGCGACTAGACATGCATAGTGACGGTCAGAACCTTTGACTGCTTCGTGCCATGTGAATTTAAACATAGGAATATAACTCACGCTAACGTATCTATTATGGAGTAAAGATAAAGTGAAACTTCACTCAGCAGGGGTTTTCTTCATCCCCTACTGAGTGTAGCCCGACCAATCGGGCTTTTACGGGCTGTTTATCTCCCACCTAAACTTCTTCGCTTTTTCTCAAGTTTTGAGGTGGGAGTCTTACAGCCCGTTAATGCGGGATAAAATTACGTATGGTGTAAGAGTAGTTCAAATGGTTATTTTTTCATATAATGATAGATATATGGAATATTTTAGGTTTAAAGTTTGGGATTAACCACCTTAAAAGGAGTGAATGATACACATATGAATTTACATTATAAAGAGATAAAAAATGAAAACTCACCGCTTATGGTTTTTCTTCATGGCGGCGGAGTTAGTGGGTGGATGTGGGATAAACAAATTGAGCACTTCAAGAATTTCCATTGCTTAGTTCCTGATCTTCCGGGGCAAGGAAAAAGTAATGAGAACCGTTACTTTTCAATAAATGATAGCGCTGAACAAATTATTCAATTAATTGAAGAGAAAAGCAAAGGTAAGACAGTTATCGTCATCGGTTTTTCTTTAGGTGCTCAAATATTAATTGCTATGCTTAGCATGAGACCTAATCTCATTCATTACGCTATGATTAACAGTGCCTTAGTAAAACCTATACCTTTTGCTAACATGCTAAAAAGAGCAGTTACATTTGTGCATCCCCTTATAAAAAATAAGAAGTTAGCTAAACTACAAGCCGAATCTATGTACATAAATAACGATTATTTTGAAACATATTACGAAGAAGTGTGTCACATGAGCAAAGATCTTTTAGCTCAAATAATGGTAGAAAACATGTCATTTACAATCCCAAACACCTTCAAAAATGCCCAGAGTAACATATTAGCCACTGTTGGAGAAAAAGAAAAACGGATCATGAAAGATTCAATGACTGAAATCGTTCAAAATAATCCAAATTGTAAAGGTGTTATCATTTCTGAAATCGGACATGGTACCTCTCTAGCAAACCCCATACTGTTTCACCATTTAATTGAGAGTTGGATTGGACATTCCTCTCTCCCAAAAGAAATACAAGTAATGAACTAAATACATAATTAAGGGCTGTACTTACAGCCCTTAATTGTGTATTAGTAACCACTTCATTCACAAGAATTTTCGATACAAATCATTATTTTTCTTATGGTACTAAACGCGTGCAGTCTCTCGGAAATGCACTTGCCTCGCGAACATTTGATAAGTTTAACAATTTATATACGAGTCGTTCTAAACCGATTGCAAATCCACCATGCGGAGGACATCCATAACGGAACGTATCCATATAGGATTCGAAATTTTCGATGTGTAAACCTTTTTCTTCAAAGGAACGAGCTAACATATCGTACTCATGAATACGCTGCGCACCTGACGTAATTTCTAATCCTTTATATAGCAAGTCGAAGGAGTCTGTTATAGACGGGTTTTCTTTATTTGGTATTGTATACATCGGGCGCGTTTCTTTTGGGTAATGAGTAATAAATACAAAATCGCTGTTATAGGTCTCTTTTACATATTTGCCAAGTAACTTTTCCCCTTCAGAGTCTAAGTCACCAAACGGAGATTCCTTCTTATAGTTCATTTGTAAAATACTTTGCGCTTCTGCAACCGTTAACTTCGGAATTTCTGTAATAACAGGAACTTCAATTTGCAGAAGTTCTAGTTCCTTCGCACAAATTTGTTTTACCTTTTGGAACATATAACGAAGCACGTCTGTTTCAAGTTGCATTACTTCATATACATCTTCAATAAAAGCGAGCTCTACGTCTAATGAAATATACTCATTCAAATGACGAGAAGAGTTATGATGCTCCGCCCGGTATACAGGAGCAATTTCAAATACACGCTCTAATCCACCTGCGACCATCATTTGTTTATAAAACTGCGGTGACTGTGCTAAATATGCCTCTTTTCCGAAATATTCAATCTGAAATACATTTGCTCCGCCTTCTGCTCCTTGTGAAACAAGTTTTGGTGTAAAAATCCTTGTAAAACTTTGCTCTAATAAATATTCACTAAATGCCTGCGCAAGTGCGGATTGAATGGCGAAAATCGCCTTTACTCGTTCATGTCTGAAAGATAGTGTGCGAGCATGAAGCATTTGATCTAAACCAACTTGTAGTTTCTTTTTGTTTACCTCAAACGGAATTGGCTCACTGCTATTTAAAAGCTGAATGTTTTCTACTAATAATTCGATGCCAAGCTCTGTTTTATCAGTTGCAACTACTTTCCCAATTATTTGTACAACACTTTCCGTTTCTACTTTATATCCAGCCCATTCATGTTCTAAAATGCACTGCATTACACCTGATCTATCACGAAGTAGTAAAAAACTAATGTTGCCAAGATGACGAATCTTCTTCACCCATCCTTGTATCATTACCGTTGTATTTTCTTTACATTCCGCTGTAAGCGACCGCTTCAACTGTTTGTTCATTTCTTTTTCCTCCTACTATTTGTATTGTCATGCGATTATTATTGTTGTCATCGTCATCATCCACGGCCGCTCACCCCCTTTCAAAAAACACAAAAATCCGCCCCTCTACAAGGGACGGATTGAACCGCGGTACCACCCAAATTGTCATCATTGACCACTCTATACCTGATAACGGCAGGCGCCGTTTACTTTTACTAGTTGTTCACGTTCAAAGTAACGCTCACAGGTGTCTTTCCATCATGCCGCACCGCAATCTTTTCAGCTACTGATTGCTCTCTGTAGATCAGTTCATCATGTACTTTTCCTGTTCATCACTTTTTATATTTACAGAATATTCTATTCTTTTAATTCCAAAAATGCAAGCTCTTTTTCAAATTTTTTTCAACTAGCTGGACTTAGTTTCATACACACCTTTTTCGTTCCCACTTCTATTTCTTCTCCTTGCTCCAAAGAGTCATGGAGTAATAACTGCTTCATCAATAAATTTTCTTGCAATAATTGTTTATGCTTCGTTACAGCAGATTGTAACTCCTCATCTGCTGTAAGTTCGATGTTTACTCGTAAATTCACTGGTAAATTTAATTTCTTCCGGTAATCTTGGACTGCACGAATAAATTCACGTGCCATTCCCTCTTCTAATAACTCTTTTGTTACATTTGTATCAAGAATAACGGTATACTCTCCATTTGTTGCATCTGCAAATCCAGCTTTCGTTACTTTTTCAACATGTACATCTGCTTCTGTAATAACACGATTTTCTCCTTGTAATAATAGGCATACCATTTCTTGATTTTGAACAAATAATTGGACCTCTTCACTTGATAAGTTTTGTAGCCAATTTTTGACGATATTTACGTCTTTTCCGAATTTCGGTCCAGCTTGTTTAAAGTTTAATTTCAGCTGATACGATACGTGTTCTTCATCATTTTGTTCCACTGTAACTTGTTTCACATTCAGTTCATCTTGAATAATATCTTGATAGAACTCCCAGCTCATATTTTTCTCTTTATGCTCTAATACAACAAGCTTTGCTAACGGTTGCTTTACTTTCAAGTTATGTTCATTTCGTACGCTGCGTCCAAGCTCTACAACTGCTAATACAGCTGCCATTTCTTTTTCAAGCCTTTCATTTAACAATGACTGTTCACATACTGGATAATCCGCTACATGTACGCTACTTCCTTCTAAATTCGCATGAATATCTTCCGCCAAAAATGGTGTAAAAGGTGCAAGCAATTTACTTACTGTAACAAGTACGGTATGAAGCGTATCGTATGCGGCTAATTTTTCAGCACTCATACCAGCTTCCCAAAAACGACTACGGGAACGTCTTACATACCAGTTACTTACTTCTTCCACAAACAATGCAATATCACGTGCAGCAGCTGTAAACTGATACTCTTCTAATGAATCTCTTACCTTTTGAACAGTACTATTTAATCTCGATAATACCCATTCATCTAATTTTGTTTTCTTTAGATTATCCGCTTCCCCATGCTTATATCCATCTAAATTCGCATACAGTACATAAAAGCTATATACATTTAATAACGTATCAACAAGTTTTGACTTTGCCTCTGCCACTGTTCGCTCAGAAAAGCGCTTCGGATTCCACGGTGCACTATCAACAAGTAAAGCCCATCTTAGCGCATCTGCTCCAAACTTTTCTACTAACTCAATTGGATCCAACGCATTCCCTTTACTTTTTGACATCTTCTGTCCATGCTCATCTAACACATGACCAAGTGATAATACACGCTTATATGGTACTTTTCCTGTATAGAGCGTCGACACTGCAAGCAAACTATAAAACCACCCGCGCGTTTGATCAATTCCTTCTGCGATTACATCTGCTGGGAACTGTTCTTCAAATAGTTCTTTATTTTCAAACGGATAATGTTGCTGCGCAAATGGCATCGATCCACTATCAAACCAAACATCAATAACTTCTGGTGTACGTTTCATATCTCCATCACATTTCGTGCAGCGAACTGTAACGTTATCAACATATGGCTTATGAAGTTCAATCTGTTCATCAACATCATGAGCAGCATGCTCTCTTAATTCGGCAATACTTCTTGGCGAAAACTGATGATCGCATCCTTTACATTCCCATACATTAAGCGGCGTACCCCAGTACCGATTTCGACTAATATTCCAGTCGACCATATTTTCTAAAAAGTTACCGAAGCGGCCATGCTTAATATGATCCGGATGCCAAATAACCTCATTGTTATTTTGTAAAAACTTTTCCTGTAACGCAGTTGTTCGAATGAACCAACTTTCACTCGCATAATACAAAAGTGGTGCATCACAGCGCCAGCAATGTGGATAGCTATGTTCATATTTTTCTTTTGTATACAAAAGGTTATGGTGCGCTAAATAGCGGACGATTTCTACATCACATTCCTTTACAAACTTTCCTTGTAACAATGGAACCGCCTCTGTATATTCTCCTTTCCCATTTACAACGTTTACAAACGATAAATCATGTTCCTTTACAACTTTATAATCATCTTCTCCGTAAGCAGGTGCAAGATGAACAATGCCGGTACCACTGTTTGCTGTTACGAAGTCCGCACTTACAACAACGTGCCCTTTTTCCACCTGTACAAATTGGAACGGAGCGACGTAAGAAAGTCCTGTTAGCTCATTTCCTTTATGGACAGACAACACCTCATATTCCCCTTGTAATACTTTTTTTACTAACTCTTTCGCAACGATATATACGTTCTCTCCTTGCTGCGCCCTTACATATTCCATTTCGGCATGAACAGCGAGTGCAACGTTAGCCGGAAGTGTCCAAGGCGTTGTCGTCCAACCAAGGAAATACTCATTGTCTCTATCTTTCACCTTAAACTTTACAGTCGCACTTAAATCTTTCACCGTCTTATACCCTTGCGCTACTTCATGCGAACTTAGCGACGTTTGGCAGCTTGGGCAATATGGTGAAACGCGGTGCCCTTTATATAACAATCCTTTTTCATGAATCGTCCCAAGAATATGCCAAACACTTTCAATGTAGTTATTCTCAAGTGTAATATAAGGTGCATCCATATCGACCCAATAACCGATACTTTCTGTAAATTCACGCCACTGCTTTTCATACGTAAATACACTTTCTTTACACTTTTTCAGAAAATCTTCTACACCATATTTTTCAATTTCATGCTTACCAGAGATGCCAAGTTGCTTCTCGACCCCTAACTCAACCGGTAATCCATGTGTATCCCAGCCCGCTTTTCTCAATACTTTATACCCTGTCATCGTTTTATATCTTGCAACAACATCTTTAATTGTTCGTCCGAGTGCATGCCCGACATGAGGAAGACCATTTGCAGTTGGCGGTCCTTCATAAAATACAAACGATTGTGTCCCTTCGCGATTTCGAATCGATTGCATAAAAGTATCCTGCTCTTGCCACTGCTGGCGAATTCGCGCTTCTCTCCTTACAGCTGACTCTTTTACATCTACTTTCTTCATCTACAATCCACTCCTTTATATTGAAAAGCACACAAAAACCCGTCCCTATATCATTAGGGACGGGTTTACCCGCGCTACCACCCTACTTCTATTGATACTCATGCATCAATAGCTCTCAGCAACGTACAATCATACGTGTTCTTTGTAACGGCAGACAACCGTTCGAACTTACTCCATTCAGCCCGACTCCTCGGAGATGATTTTCAAATATATACCGAACACCGGCTTTCAGCAATACACCGGTTCTCTGGGGAACAGTCCTATATTTTACTCGTTCTCGTCATCAGATTTGTATACTTTGTTAACAGTTATTGTATGTGAATCCCACTTCTTTTGTCAATGAATTCAGAATTAAATATCTAATCATTATATGTTATTCCCTGTTACTATATTTGTTATACAAACAATCTTTCATATAAAGTGAAACTTCACTCAGTGGGGGTTTTCTCCATTCCCCACTGAGTGTTAGCCCGACCAATCGGGCTTTTACATTCAAAAGCGAAGACGACTGTTCAAGCACGACAAGCACAAGATAAGCCTTGGCGTGGCGAAGTTTGCCACAGAAAGGATTAGCTTGTGGCTCGAGTGCTTAGGAGTCGTAGCTAGATTCGGGCTGTTTATCTTCCACCTAAACTTCTTCGCTTCTCTCAAGTTTTGAGGTGGGAGTCTTACAGCCCGTTAATGCGGGCTAAAAAGATAAATCAAAAATGCATATAAGCAGCCATAGCGGTTACACTACTGACGTATCTTTACATACGACAAACTACTTTAAAAAGAAAGGACGGTGCAATAATGGCAGACTTTTTAGATCCAATTCAATATGAAACTGGGACGGCGATTCAAACTTTTGATATTATTGAAGCAAATTCAAGCGCAGATGGGTATGAAGTGTTGTTAAATATCGATTTAGATAGTGGTTATGAATTAAAAAATGTGAAATTAAACATCACCGCTGACGAATTACTAGCATATGAAACAACTGACATTCATGAAGCTGTAAAATATGCGTTAGGATTTTTTCATCAATCGTAATCTAAATATAAAAAAAGCGGCAAAGTGAATTAAAAAATTAGGCACATATGCTTAGGCGACTTAAAAGGAATGAGTTCTATATGGTGCAGAACTCATTCCTTTTAACTTTATATTACTTCAATCATGATTGGAGTAATGAATCTATTTTTTCTAGTTCTAATATAAATCTTCCTTACTACGAGCAAACCGCATATAAAAAGGAATTGTGTACCTTATTACAGAATAAAAATAAAAAGAGACATTTAATATAGTGAATAATAATTATGTTATCTATCCAGAGGTAAATATGTGGGTTTTGTTAGATTTACTTAATCTTTCTATATTTTTTCAAAGCTACAATTTTATAGTTATCAAATAAAATTTAATCATTTCGTTGAATAGGAAAAATGCTTTACTCCTATTTGAAGTAAAGCATTCGTTAATAAACCTTATTGTTGATTTTCAGATACTTTCGCTATCGCTTGAACATATTTTTCATACCATTTTTTCCATTCATCTTTTCTAGACACTAAAGTTCTGTCATCTAGTAATGCTTGAATAACCTCCAAACATACATGCCAACCAGCAAGATCTTTTGGGGTATGATTTGTAATTACATTTATCTTTTCTGTTAAAACGAAACGACACCCCTCTGAATCTGGAGACAGCTCAAATCGAACTTTATCCTCGCCCCAAGTGTATTCTAGCACTGAATACGTTTTGAGCTCTAAAATTTCCATTTCTTCAAAGCTACCATCCTGCATGTCAAACTTTATAATTCCACCCTCACGGAGATCATCGATTCGAAGATTTGCAAACCATTTTGACAGTTCATCATTCTCTGTTAACATTGCCCATGCCTTTTCTACAGAATATTTAAAATGTCGTTCGAAACGGGCTATATAACCATCTTCTACCTTTTCAATTACAGCTAACAATTATAACTCCTCCTTATCATTACATTTCCCTGTACTAATCTATTGATTAAAAAGGACATTCATTTTTTTATGATACGAAACAACATTTAACCTTTATAACTAACTTGTCCTGTTTCAACTAACTCTTTTAGTCCCATGAACATTAAATTCCAACCGTGTTCAGATCCATCGTGATACTCTCCAAGAACTTTTTCGATATCCGCTTCTGTCCAATTTTCTTCATGAGGAACGATAATATGTTGTGAAAATTTCATTTCACAACCTCCTGAAATTTCTTTCATCTCAACTGTAATCGTATCTTCTGATTCACTAAACTGCGGCATTTTAAATGTAAATACTAATTTGTTCGGAAAATCAATCTCAATATATTCTCCTATCGCTCGATAATCTTTACCACCACGATGATCAACAATTTCCCAAGTACCACCTACTTGAGGGGCATTTTTTGTTACTTTATTTGTTCCTTCTAGTGTAAAGAGCCATTTTCTCATCATTTCAGGATTTAGCCATGCATCAAAAACTCTCTCAGGTGCTACATCAAAATTTCTTTTCATAGTTAAAGTCGTTATTGAATAATTGTTCATTGTATTACTCCTTTATGTAATTTAATGTTCTTTCTTTTTTGCTTTTACTAACTCATTTTTCAGCAGATTCAAACGGATTGTATGTTTGACGACAGTATTACACCAAACGGTCTAGCGTTTCTTTTTGTTCTTCTGTTGGAAACATTTCATATTTTTGATTCAATAACACTGTCATCAGCTCCAGTCCAAATTCACATCGTAACAAGGAGAAAATAATCTACCTATAAACAAAGAACACCTGTTCGTTAACTCATTTCTATTATAGTACATAACAAGGAAAACATGCAAAAGATATCCTTTGGCTAACGCCAACCGAAATTCATCCCTTCCCTACTCACTAGGCTTCCCCCTCCTCATTCCTTAATGAGGAAGAGAACTTCTTTCGGAGAATGTTAAACAACTAAACCTACAAAACTCATACTAAATATGTAGAACACTCTCACTCTTATATAGCAAGCTTTCCCCAAAGAAATCATATACAATAAAAGTAAATATATGTATCAAAAGGAGCGATAATCTTGACTAAGCAAAAACTTGTTGTCATTACTGGCGTCACACAAGGTTTAGGACGTGCGTTAGTTAATCGTTTTGCTGAATTAGACTGGATGATTGTGGGATGCGGTCGTTCAGCAGAGAAAATAAAACACCTCCAAAGCGAGTTTCATAATAAACATGATTTTCAAGTTGTAGATGTTTCCGATGCACAAGCAGTTCATAGTTGGAGCAATTATATTCTTAAGCAATACGGTGCACCGAATCTACTCATTAATAACGCCTCTACCATTAATAAAAACGCTCCTCTTTGGGAGATTTCTGCAACAGAATTTGAAAATGTCATGAATATCAACGTGAACGGTTCCGTCAATGTAATACGCACTTACGTACCAGCGATGATTGAAAAGAAACGTGGAACAATTATTAACATTAGCTCCAGCTGGGGACGTGCTGGCGAAGCAGAATTGGCACCGTACTGCGCTTCTAAGTTTGCAGTAGAAGGATTAACCCAGTCATTAGCACTAGAATTGCCAGAAGAATTAACAGTTGTTTCGTTAGATCCCGGCGGTGGTATCAACACACCCATGCTTCATGCATGTGCACCAGAGTATATAGCTAGTTCACCAACTGCTGAAGATTGGTCACATGTAGCTATCCAATATATTCTTTCTATTACACGAAAAGATCATGGGAAGGCATTAACTTGTCCTGAAGTTTTATAGGACTTACAGAACAATAACTTGGTACTCTGCATATTTTACGATAAAATGATACTGTGTTTGTCGGACAAGGAGGATTAAGTTATTGAAAAGAAATGCTGAACTCATTAAATTAGCACTTTTAATTATCATTATTTTTGGAGGAACGTTTGCGATAAGTTATTGGAAAACTGGTGAAATTTTATTAGATCAAATTATCGGTATTTCAATTGGTGTTATCCTTTTAGTTGTTGCTTTAATATGGAGACAATTCAATAAAAGCTCATAAAAAAAAGCGATAAAAACTTCCTATCATTAGAAGTTTTTATCGCTTTTATCATTTGTTATCAACTACTATCCTAACTTAGATACATAAAGTAAATAAAGACTAGACATAGAAACTCATTGTTAGTAGTCTTTACCTGATTAATTCATTCTAATTTTTTATACTGATGTTCTACTCACAAATTTATATCCTATGCTATCTTCTATTGAAGTTATCATTGACGAGAAGGATTTCACAAATTTGAATCGAAGAGTTTAATTAATACATATTGATATACTTTACAGAGGTGTTACCATGAGATTAAGTATTGGCATTTTTTTATTTACTGTTTTAGGTGTCTTTTTATTAAATGGAAAAGGAACGTTTCTTATTGCAGGGTTTAACACATTACCTAAAGAAGAAAAAACAAAATATGATAAGCTGGCACTGAGTAGATTTTATGGGAAAACATTTTTAGCCTTGTCAGGAAGCATGGTATTTTGGTTATTAAGCGACATATTACAAAACAATTTACTATTCATTATTGGTTTCATTTTATTTGCAAGTATTATTATATTTAGCTTAGTATATTCTAAATTTGGAGATAGTTTTAAAAAAGAAGAGAGCTAATTGTCTCCCTATCAAATAGACAGAAAGAAAAGGGATTTATGTCCCGGACTTTTCTAAAAAGTTATCTCCTATGTTATTTACAAATAGCAGATTGGAAATATTCGATATTTATTTACATTGATACAACTTAAAAATCAGGGTATTCCTAATAATTAAATTAATAAAGAAAAAACTTGTATCATTCACCCTATCGCTTTTCTCCAAAAATAAAAGAACTTCATTTTAGAAGTTCCTCTATCCATCACTATTCATGTAGACTGCACTTTCTTTAAGGCAATCCCATTCGCTATTACTCCTATGAAACCTGTAATTGCAAAGATGTAAGCAACAATTAAAGACATTTCAGGAAGCATATCTGTTACAATTCGATATGTTCCAAGACTACATAACGAGAAACTACCAATAAGAGCAATGATAAATTTTGTCTTTATGTTCATTTTCACACCTCCACATCCCCTTACAAGAAAATATTACCATATATTAATTGACAAGTGAATGGTGATGTCTCTTACAGACTCCTTACATCTCCTCAGGCGCTTCCACTCCAAGTAAACGTAATCCTTCTTGCAATACAATCATCACTGCATATACAAGTGCTAGGCGACTTTCTTTTTTTTCATTATCTTCTAGAATACGAACGTTACCATAATATTTATTAAATGCTTGTGCGACATCGAGTAAATATTTTGCGATCTGAGATGGTTCATATTTTGCGAATGCTGTTTCAATGACAGCCGGGAAGCGTTCTAATAATTTTACAACCGCCCATCCGATGTTATCTGTCACTTGTACTGTTTCAATTTCTAATTCTTCTTCACTTTTCTTCAGCAAAGAACAAGTACGAGCATATGTGTATTGTACATATGGTCCTGTTTCCCCTTCAAATTTGAGCATATTTTCTAGTGAAAACTCAATGTTATGCATACGTTCATTTTTCAAATCATGGAAAATAATTGCACCAACACCAACTTTTCGTGCGACTTCATCTTTTTGTTTTAACTCTGGATTTTTCTGTTCAATATTTCGTTTTGCAAGTGCAATCGCTTCTTCCAACACTTCCTCAAGAAGAACAACTTTCCCTTTACGAGTCGACATTTTTTTACCGTCTTTCAAAATGAGTCCGAACGGAATGTGAGCCATTCCATCTACCCAATCGAAACCTAATTTCTTTAATACGGTGAAAAATTGCGTGAAATGTAAACTTTGCTCTTCTCCAACGACGTAGAACGCCTTATCAAATTCATACGTATTCTGGCGATATAATGCCGCTGTTAAATCACGTGTCGCATATAACGTTGCACCGTCTGATTTTTTAATTAAACAAGGTGGCATGCCTTCCTCTTCTAAATTAACAACTTGTGCACCATCTGATTCCTCTAACAAATCATTTTCTTCTAAAATTGAAACGAAGTCTTCCATTTTATCATTATAAAATGCCTCGCCTTGAAAATTTGAAAACTGTACCCCAAGCAAATCATAAATGCGTGAAAACTCTTTTAACGATTCGTTGCGGAACCAGTTCCATAAATGAACCGCTTCTTCTTCACCATCTTCTAACTGCTTAAACGCTGCGCGCCCTTCTTCTTCTAGTTCTGGATAATCTATTACTTCCTCATGGAAACGAACGTACAGTTTAAATAACTCACGAATTGGATCTTCTTTTACAAGTTCTTCATTTCCCCATTTCTTATAGGCAGTAATAAGTTTCCCAAACTGAGTACCCCAGTCACCAATATAGTTAATACCAACCACTTCATAACCACACTTTTCAGCAATATGCTTTAATGCATTCCCAATCATCGTTGAACGTAAATGTCCCATTGAAAATGGTTTTGCAATATTTGGAGAAGAATAATCGATTACAACTGTTTTTTCTCGGCCAAAATAAAGCTGTCCATATTTGTCTTTCTCACTTAAAACTTTTTGCAGTACTCCTTGACTAAATTGCTGGCGACTAAAAAATACATTTACATAAGGACCTACTGCCTCTATTTTTGTAAATAACGGATGTGATAATTTAGCTGCTAATTCTTCAGCAATTACAGCAGGTGCTTTTTTATATTGTTTTGCAAGTGTAAAGCATGGAAATGCGGCGTCACCAAACTCATCTTGTTTTGGCGTTTCAATAAGCGTATGAATTTGTTCAATTAATAAATCACCGTTTAATACTTCACCTATATGATGAGTAAACTCCATTTTATAGTTCATTTCTACTCCTCCTTTTCTTCAATAAAAAAACTCGCCTCTTTTTTTAAAAAGAGACGAGTTTAAGCCCGTGGTACCACCCTTGTTGTTCATTACGAACCACTTTCCCGTTTTTAACGAGGTGAGGGATCCCCGGCTTACTCTACTAACCGTTCAAGAAGCATCTCCGAAGTGCGCTTCATTATTTTCTCTGCACTAGGCTTCCACCACCCCTAGCTCGCTATCGCTTCTGAAAATAACTACTCTCTTCATCTCAGATTTTTGATTTAGTTTAAAATTCCAGCAACTAACTCAGTCGCATACTTTGTATCTAACTTCAGGAAAAATCACTAACCATCAAATTAACTTTCTGTTTCCAAACCTCTAAATTGTGACCACGCATATTAGTAAGAAAACCACTTCTCTACATACTTTTGTTTTCATTTCGTACGAGGCCAAAAAGGGCACTGACCGTTACTATCCACGGATGGGTGCTCTCTTCCTTACTCAAAAAAAGAAAGGTTTTATTTATCCCGCATTAACAGCCAGTAAAAGCCCAATTGGTTCACCTAACAATCAGCGGGGGATAGAGCCCCCACTGATTGAAGTTTCACTTTATTACCGTTAATTATACATATAATCTGATAATTAGCAAGTTTCAATTATTCCGAAATGAAATTTTGCACTTTTTCTTTTATACACAAAGAAATTATGCTTTTCAAAACGGCTACTCCGGAAATGATCTTTTAATACAACACGTTGTTTTGCTACTCGCTTTGCTTCTTCAATCGTTTCGTCCGTAATATCATTATATAGTGCAAAATATTTTAAACCACGGATACCATCTGACTCTAATACTGTTTCTTCAAACATTGGATCTAAATATACAACGTCGTAACTGCTATCCTCGCACTGCTTTAGAAATGTTAAATGCTCTGTATACTTTACTGTAATACACTTCATTGCTTCGTTCATTTCCAAAGTGCCTGCATCCCACTGCTTTAAGCCCTTTTCCATAATATAAGCCATGTAACGATTACCTTCTAACCCTGTAACTTTTCCGCTATTACCAACTGCGTAACTTGCAACGATGCTATCAGATGCCATGCCAAGCGTACAATCTAGCATTTTCATGCCTTCCTTAAGCTGCGCTGCTTGTAAAAATGGATCATGTTCCCCGCGCATGAGCCTTTTCACACGGAACATCGCGGAGTTTGGATGAAAGAAAAATGATTCTTCTGTTCCGTTTGGATAAATAGCTAAGCGGTTTTTTCCCGCGACAAGTACGTCCTCGTTATATGTATTATGTAATTCATAAATAGGCACTTCATTCCTTACAACGAACTTACTTTCTAAATCGGCAGCTACTTCTTTTGCATATGCGGTCATTTCTTCACTTGTACGTCCCGCTGTTGTTACAATCATACTGTCACCTCATTATATACAAAAAAAGGGAGAAAACTCTCTCCCTTTTTAGCAATGCTTTTCAAAAGCTTCTTCTAAATTGTTAATAATTGCTTCCATTGTTGCCCCTTCAATTTCATGACGGTGAATGAAGTGAACAACTTCTTTTCCTTTTAGTAAAGCCATTGATGGTGAAGATGGTGGAATCTCATCAAAGTAAGAACGCATCATTGCAGTTGCTTCTTTATCTTGACCAGCAAATACTGTTACAAGGTTGTTTGGTTGCTTTTCAGAACGAACAACCGCTTGGCCAGCTGATGGACGTGCTAAACCTGCAGCACAACCGCAAACAGAGTTCACAACTACCAATGTTGTTCCTTCTACATTTTCCATAAACTCTTGTACACCTTCTGCTGTTGTTAGTTCATCAAATCCAGCGCGTACTAATTCTTGACGCATTGGCATTACCATTTGACGCATATATTCTTCGTATGCATTTGACATGTTAAATCTCTCCTTCAACTTTCATTCCTGCTTCATCATATCACGCTCTAATAATTGACGCAAAAGAAACATTGGTACTTTTTTCATTTTTTCTGCGGCAATTCACAAACACCGTCTTTACAATGTCCAGTCGGCACGATTTTTCTATTTTTAGCAATGTAATCATATAATCTATGCCCAAACCCTAGTACAATTGAAAGTTTAATAAACGGAACTATTCCCCAATAAGATGGGATTGCTTTCGCAAGAACATATACACTTTTAATCCCTTTATAAGAACGACCATCTTTATATATATAAAGGTGCTGCTCCATTTTCTTTTGCTTCTCCTCAGAAAGTTCGTACTCCTTGATAATTTTCGGATCACGAAAAGAAAGAAATTTTATCTTTCCCTTTTTATCTAATCCTTTCGTACGCTCTGCCACTGCTGTACACATCGGGCACCAACTATCATAAAAGACAATCATCTTTTATTCTCCTTTGCGATACTCCGTCATTTGCTTCCAAACAGAGCCTTTCGCTTCTTCTCCACCTTCAATACGTTCAAGCGCTAAACGTGCTTGCATCGCCACTTCAAATTCAGGGTCTTCTTCTGCAACTCGAAGTGCAGGAACTGCACTTTCGTCACCTACTTCAAATAAGAACATTGCTGCACGCCAGCGCACAAGTTTGCTTGGATCTTTTAATGATTTAATCATTACAAACATCGCTTCTGGTTCACCAACATCCGATAAACAGTCACCTGCTGTACGGCGCACACTAACAGAACGATCCAGCATCGCTTTATATAAACCAGGAAGTACCGCTTTTCCACCAATCATTCCTAAGTATGCTGTCACTAAGCGACGAATTGAAACCTTTTCATCTTCTAACGCTTTCTCTAGTACAGGGATATCTTCTTCTTTCGGATCCATCTGATCAAGCGCCGCATAACGTTTCGTCCAGTCTGGATCATTTATCATCTCCATCGTTACTTCATATGGCTCACGCTTTGTAATTGTTACTTCCTCTGCACCTGCTTGCTGAAGTAACTCTTGTACAGTTGTCGACACACGCTCTTCTGGATATGCTGCAACGATCTCATCTACTACTTCTTTACCGATTTCTTCAAACTCACCATAACGTGTACTTTGCTCTACCCATTTGCGTTCTTTCACAACGTTTGGTGCTGACATTTGCACTTTCATAATTGCTTCTTTAAAGCGGTCTGGTAAACCAACACGTTCTTCTGTTGTACCATCCGTTAATTTGACTTGCATCGGGATTGTAAAGAACATTTGAACAAACACTTTTACTTCACCAAAAGATGCATTTTGTTCTTGTTCACCATCTTTAACAACTTCTTCACCAAATACAGCACGCACTTGCTGTAAAATATTTTTCCAGTCATATTTTGCATTACGCTCTACCGCTAAAAAGTCGGCAACGTGATACACACCTTTTACTCCTTCAATTTGAACGATTTGCTGCACCTTTTTTGGAGCTTGTTCCATATTTTCACGCGTATAATTTGTACGTGCTCCTGCTGGTAATACTTCATTTAAAATCACCTTCATCGTATTTGGACTCGGTGTCGGTTCAATACCTTTAATCTTCACAAAAATGTCTCTCCTTTATTGCTGTTGTTACCTGTATTGTAACATGCCTAGGCATTATACTCCTACTTTGGTGCTTCTTCTTTTTTCCTCTCCAAAAACGTAATTCTCTCAATGACAACTTCCGTCTTATAAACTCTTTTTCCCATCTCATTATCATAGTGACTCGTATGAATATGTCCTGTCACTCCAACAAGCGACCCCTTTTTACAGTACAACGTTACATTTTCTGCAGATTTCCGCCAAATGATGCAATGAATAAAATCAGCTTGTTGCTCTCCTAAACTATTTCGAAACCCTCTATTTACCGCCACACATAAACGAGCATATGCAATACCTTGTTTCGTATAGTACAGTTCTGGATCTTTCGTTAATCTACCAATTAGGACAACACGATTCATCATTAACCATCACCTCTTATTTTTTCTTCATTGTAGAAAAAGATAAGAAATTCGTAAAATATGTAAATTCGAATAATTACCAGATTAAAAGTCTACTTTTTTCTTAAAAATATCCAAAAAGAAATCCTGCATGTTGCAAACATGCAGGATTTTTTAATCATCAATCACTTCTCGTGAAATAAGATACAAAGCGTAAAATTTCTAAGTATAACCAAACTAACGTCATCATTAAAGCTAAAGCACCGTACCACTCCATATATTTTGGAGCACCGCTACGTGCACCACCATCAATGAAATCAAAGTCTAATAGTAAGTTTAGTGATGCTACAACAATAATAACTGCACTTACAATAATACCAATTGTACCACCTTGATGTAAAAACGGTACCGCTACACCAAATAGTTGTAAAATAAAAACAGTGATGTACATGATGAAAATGCCAAACGTTGCTGCCATTACACCTGTACGGAATTTATCTGTTACCTTTACAAGGCGCGTTGCATATAAAACTAACATTGCTAGCAAAATAGAAATCGTTAATAATACCGCATGTAATACGATAAAATCTCCAAAACGCATCGTATATATAGCCGAAATACTACCTAATACAATTCCTTTTACCGCTGCATAAATCGGCGCTGTAAAAGGAGCAATACGTGGTACAAATGCAGAAGCAAACGCAAGAATTAATGCAACAATTGCCGCACCAATTAAAACGGAAGATTGCATTTTACCGTCAATCATTTGCATAAAAGCATACACTGCTGTTCCTAATAACAAAATCAGCATAATAAATGTTTTACCAACTGTACCTCCAACTGTCATTCCGGAAGTACCGACGCCTGCTTTTTGGAACGTCTCTTTTTTCATCATTGGATTAGATGTTCTCATCTTTTCCCTCCTAAAAGTACTTGTCACTCTTAGTGTAAAGCGTTTTTCTTTACATTTCAACATATGCAGCTTGTTTTTACTTTAAACCTTCAACAATATCAGATAGTTCACTCCATCTTTCCATCGTTTTTTCCAACTCTTCTTCCGTTTGCTGCTGCTCTTCAGACAGTTGTTGTGCTTTCGTATAGTCCGCACCTACTTTTTCTAATTGTACTGCCAATTCTTCAATTTTCTCTTCTAACTGTGCAATTATATCTTCAATCGTTTCCCATTCACGTTGCTCATTATAAGAAAGTTTTCGTTTTCTATTTTGTTTCGGCGCCTCTTCTATTTTCTTTTCTTTTTTCACTTCCGCTTTTTCAAGTAAAGCTTCTGTCTTTTGGAGCTCTAAATAATCACTATAACTTCCTAAGTATGTGCGCACCTCACCGTTTCCAGCAAACACAAATAATTCATCAATAACTTTATCTAAGAAGTAACGATCATGCGATACGGTAATGACAACACCAGGAAACTCTTCTAAATAATCTTCAAGTACCGTTAATGTTTGTGTATCTAAATCGTTTGTTGGCTCATCTAATAGAAGAACATTTGGTTCTCCCATTAAAATGCGTAGTAAATATAGACGACGTCTTTCTCCACCTGATAACTTTCCAAGCGGCGTACCATGTGAATGCGGAGGGAATAAAAATCGCTCTAACATTTGCGATGCCCCAATTACTTTCCCATCTGTCGTATGAATGACTTCTGCAACTTCTTTTATATACTCAATCATACGTTGGTTTAAATTCATTTCTTCATTTTCCTGTGTATAATACGCAATTTTCACCGTTTGACCAACTTCAATTTCACCGCTATCTGGTGTGATTTTTTGCGCTAACATATTTAATAAAGAAGACTTACCGCTACCATTTGCACCAATAATACCAATACGGTCGCCAGGATTTACGATATGATTAAAGTTCTGTAATACTATTTTCTCACCAAATGATTTTGTTACATCTTTTAATTCCAATACTTTTTTCCCTAAACGGCTACCACTAAGAGCGATATCAACAGACTGTTTTGCAGCTGGCCCTTCTTGACTTTTCAGTTCTTCAAAACGCTGAATACGTGCTTTTTGTTTTGTAGAACGAGCTTTTGCACCGCGGCGAATCCATGCAAGTTCACGGCGATATAAGTTTTGACGTTTTGCTTCTTGCGCCATTTCTTGTTCTTCACGAAGTGCTTTCGCTTCTAAAAAGGCACCGTAATTTCCTTCATAAGTGTATAAATTACCGTTATTTAGTTCAAAAATACCATTTGTTACACGATCTAAAAAGTAGCGATCATGTGTAACAAGTAACACAGAGCCTGTATAACGTGCTAAATATTCCTCTAACCACTCAACTGTTTCATGGTCTAAATGGTTCGTTGGCTCATCTAAAATTAATAAATCTGGCGTTTGAATGAAGCACTGCGCCATCGCAATACGTTTCTTTTGTCCACCTGATAAGTTTCCAACTGTTTGTGAGAAATCCGTAATACCTAGCTTTGTAAGCAATGCTTTTGCACTTGCATTTGCTTCCCATGCGTTCATCGCATCCATACGCTGCTGAACGACAAATAACTGCTCCTGCACCTTTTCATTCGTTGGATCTTTCTCTAAATTGAGTAAGGCCTGTTCATATTCACGAAGAAGACGAATTAGCGGTGTATCACCATGGAATACTTGCTCTAATACCGTCAAATTCTCTTTAAACTCTGGTCTTTGTGATAAATAACTAATTGTATAACCTCGCGTATGTGTCATATCTCCTGTGTCTGGAATTTCCACACCTGCAATAATTTTTAATAACGTTGATTTCCCTGTACCGTTTACACCGATAATCCCAATGCGTTGCCCTTCGCCGATACTAAAAGATAATCCATTAAATAACGGTTTATCCCCATATGATTTTGATACGTTTTCGACTGTTAACATTTTCATACGTTTGCATTCCACTCTTTCATAAATTGTTCAATAAACTCTTCCATATAACGATGACGAATTTCTGCCTCTGCTTTACCCGCTTCTGTATTCATTAAATCTTTTAACTTCAGTAATTTCTCGTAAAAATGATTTAATGACGGATCATTACTTTTTCGGTACTCTTCCTTTGTCATTTCTTGACGCGGCGGAACTTTAGGGTCATACATTAAGCGTCCTTTTGCACCACCATACGCAAATGTTCTCGCAATTCCAATTGCCCCAAGCGCATCAAGACGATCTGCATCTTGTACAATTTTCCCTTCTAGCGTTTCAACTTTTCCACCGTGTCCACCTTTATACGACATGTTCGCAATAATATGTAAGATATGGTCCATATCAGATTGCTCTACCTCTAGCTTCTCAAGCCAATCTGTAACCTTTTTCATACCAGCTTCTTCACTCTCATTTAGCTTTTCATCCGCTACATCATGAAGCAAAGCTGCCATTTCAATAATAAAACGCTTGCCCCGCTCTTTTTCATTCAAAGCAACTGCTAATTTATGTACACGCTCTATATGATACCAGTCATGTCCACTTGCATCGTTCTGTAATATGTTTTTCACAAAAAGAATCGTTTCTTGAATTTTCCCGTTTGTTTTCATTTATCTTCACCCAATTTCTTATTGTACCATGGTACCATTTTTTCATCACATATTTTCTCGTCCGCCCATATGCTATTGTTGTATGAACTGTCACGAAGGAGGAAGTAAATATGTTCCATCATAATCCATATACGTATACGCCAAATCAACCACAACCTTATCCGCAGCAACAAACATATGAATCCCAACACGATCCACGCGTTTCACCACCTGGTCCAACAACACCAGTCGAACCTACGGCACAGCAAATCCAGCAAGTAGTCGGCACACAATTCTTAAACTTAAAAAAGCCAGTATTAGACTTTGTAAAACCATGGGTTGATTATGGAATGAAAGAATCGAAATATACATCTGTCGAGCACGCAATGACCGAGGTTGCAGCTATTATGTTTTTAGTTGGAAAAGGCTATAATCCTACGATTGCTCATTATATTGTAGAATCTTGGGAGAAAGATGAACAGTTTTGAGGGTGCTCATTTCATAAAACAGTGAATGACCCCTCCTTAACACTCTTTCAAGTTGTTTGAAGAAGAGGACTTCTTTCGGAAGATGTTAAAACTATGAAAGTGTCATAAATGCCTGTTAAACAAGCGTTTATGACACTTTTCATTTGTTATATTATATTTTTTGTAAAAATACATTTCATATTTTTTTCACTGATTGTTATATCATTTGTGAGCAAAATATGAACAAATAACAGTATTTTTATTAAACAATGTTAATTAAATTTCACTTTAAAAATTGTTAATTAAATATAAATCACCACAATAAGCCTTTTATTACAATCATATATTATCGTTCTCATTTACGAACCTGCGTAAAGTCTAATATGAATTATAGAATTTTCACTCGTACTTCCTGCTCCTGTAATACTTGAATGATTAATTCTAATACAATACTTTGCACTAACTGGTACACATTATCATGAGATGTACTTTGTTCTATAATATATTCAATACACTGAAAGATATAGCCTTCTACAAATAAGATTCCTTTTTCAACTGTAATCGGATCCTGTCCCGTCTTTATTATTTTTGGTAATAAAATTTTACTTTTTGTCAAAATAATTTCCTGTGACACCTCTTTTATTCTTCTGACTTTTTCTTTAAATACCACCATTTCTCGTAAATTAATTTCAGTTTTATACCTCCCTATTTCTATTGGTAATTTCGCTGTTATATAATTATTTAATTCTCCTTCTCTTTCCTTCTCTAATATCGCACTGTGGATAGGAACCCACGAAGATGTCTCTATCCTATTCTCTTTAATATCACCTTTTTCTTTTTGACTAGGAAATTCTAAAAGCACTCTTTTTTCATAAAGATTTGAAGAAACTAAATTACAATAAGCCCCTCCATGATAATGATGTACTGTAGTTAATAGCTTTGCATCTAATTCACGACACTCTGTATTTTTTTCAGTATGAAATACAAATACTTCTTGATTCTTCCCACTTATATTAGGAAAGTTTAAAAAACTAGACACTTCCGAAATAATAGAAAATGGGGTTTTCACTACCATTGAACGTACTGAAGTTTCTATTTCTAATTCAGAAACTAAATTATCTTTTGCTTTTCTTTTTTCGCATGGATCATCGTGAATATTCGGCTTTTTCCCCTTGTAAATTTCGTTCCATATTCCCTTACCAACCCATGGCTTATTCATCACCATCTACCCCCATCTGATGAAATTCATAAAAATATTTTTTGTACACGACCATTTTCATCATTATATATGTTTTATAATAATAAAAAAGACATTGTCTTTTTAATAAAGACAATGTCCCATACTGTTGAAAAACAATCTAGTCAATAGA
>NZ_JOTN01000014.1 GCF_000712595.1 Bacillus manliponensis | reverse complement strand
AAGTAGATTTATATGCTTATAGAGTATTAGGACCATGGGGATCAGGATCTACAGAAGGGGTTCTTGCTGGGATCGATAAAGCGATTGAAGATGGTATGGATGTTATCAATATGTCGCTAGGCGCTCAGACGAACGATCCGTTATATGCTACTTCTGTTGCGGTAAATAACGCTATGCTTTCAGGTGTGGTGACAGTCGTTGCCGCAGGAAACGCTGGGCCAAACGAAAAAACAATCGGTTCCCCGGGAGCGGCAGCTCTTGGTATTTCAGTAGGGGCAAGCGATGCTGCCATGTCTATCCCTACATTCAGCGGGAGTGCAGCGAATGAAAAATTTGAAGATATGCAGCTATTAGGTAAAGATTTTCCTGATAAGTTAGAAGATTTCGGGGGACAAGCCCTCCCAATTGTATTTGCAGGGCTTGGTAAAGAAGCAGATTTTGCGGGGAAAGACCTTAATGGAAAAATTGCGTTGATTCAGCGCGGGGAAATTACGTTTGATGAAAAAATCAAAAACGCCAAAAAGGCCGGAGCGAAAGCGGTTATTGTATATAACAATGTCGACGGACAAATACCTGCCTACTTAGGTGAGGGCGTAGGATATATTCCATCTTTCCGCCTGTCAAAAGCGGATGGTGAACGGTTAAAGGCGCTCGGCGAAGTACCTTTCACATTTGAAACACTGAGCAATACAAAAACGGAAGGCGATCACTTAGCTGATTTTAGTTCACGCGGACCGATAAACGGAAACTACGATATTAAGCCAGATGTAGTCGCTCCTGGTGTGTCGGTTTTCTCGACTGCACCGGAATATATCAATGATCCACAGGGTGGCGTAAATTACAGCAATGCCTATGTACGTTTGTCTGGTACGTCTATGGCGACTCCTCACGTGGCAGGTGCAGTGGCATTGATTTTGCAGGAGCATCCGGAATATACACCATTTGATGTAAAAGCGGCTCTTATGAACACATCTGATGATTTGAATGGGGACTATTCTGTATACGAAGCGGGTGCTGGGCGTATTGATGCATATCAAGCTGTTCATACAGACACATCCATTAAAGTATTAGATAAAACACAAAATGTAGAGAATGGAAATGTTGTCGAAATTGATGAACAAACAGGATCCATCGTGTTCGGCAGATATTATAAGCAAGATGATAAGCCAATTGAAGCAAGCAAAAAAGTAAATGTCCAAAACAACGGCAAGGAAGAAAAATCATTTAAAGTAGAAGTAGAGTATCACGGCGAACGTACAGGTATTCAAGATGCGGTGAAGAACGGTGTAAAAGTTGACGTACCTGCCTCTCTTACAGTAGCAAGTGGAAAATCACAGGAGCTGGAGCCGAAAATCACGGTTCCTGCTAGTGCAGCGAAAGGCAGATACGAAGGATATATTCATGTAACGAATGCGAACAATCCAGCCGAAACGTATCAAATTCCATTCGCTGTCATGGTGACGGAAAAGGGATTTGCCTATATGGAAACGGAACGACCATCAGTGACAAATGATACGCCTTTCTGGCAATACATGAGGCCAATCATCCTTGGAACAGTGAAGTTGAATAGCCCAATGGAAACAATCGATATAGTTGTCAAAGACAGCAAATCGGGGAAAGCTGTAGGAGTGACTGGAACGATAGACGCCAGCAATATGCTGACAGATAGAGAGTATGGTGGATTATTGTTCAATAGCTATGTCTATCCATTTACAAATGATCCTTCCAAGCCAATCGGAGATGTCCCTGTAAAACTTCCAGAAGGAGACTATACAATTGAAATGATTGGGCATGATGAGGAAGGAAAATCATATGTGGTAGGCAATCCGCTTATTGTGGACAATACAGCACCGGAAGTGAACATGGATAAAAAACCAGGTGTAATCGAGATTAATGACTCCATGTTTACAGTAGAGGATGGACAAAAAGCGGTATGGCTGCATGGAACAGCTAAAGATTCCACAGTAGATGTATTACAATCGAAAGGCTTAAACTATGATCAATCTTCCAATACAATGGCTTACTATTTAGAGTCTGGATTCATAGGTGGATTCTTCCCGATCCAAGCAAACGGGGATGTGAAATTCGGTATTGAGGAAAGCGACATTGCAACAAAACCTCTAAAATTGACTTTGAATACGTTTGATATCGCAACGGCAGTTGGTAGACAAAACTATATCTTCATGAAAGAAGGTACAGAGTATACGACTTCTAGTTACGATAAGAAAGAGGTAAAAGTCGGGGATCCTGTAACAATGACACTGAGCCTCAATAATGTAAAGCAGCTTGTATCTGGGGAATTCCAGGTAGAGTTCATCAAAGATTTGTTCAAGTTTGAAAATGTGAAGCTGAACAATGCGGCAAACGAGTATGCAAAGGAAAAGGGCTTAGAGGTATCGCTGCAAGAGCCTGTGGTGACGGAAGGAGATTACTTTAGTACGGTGAAAGTCGGCGCATCTATGACAGGAAATGCGTTCAGCGGTATGGACGGAGATCTGCCTTTCCTTGATGTTACGTTCAAAGTAGCACATGATGAATGGTATTCCGGCGACATCTTTATGAATGTAAAGAAGGCGTCTTATATGAAAGAGGGGCAAACAGCAGCTACTGCTATTCCTTTTTACAACACGGAAAATGTAAACATCATTTCGAAGCATTCGACTGTGACAGGCTATATTGGACCGGGAGCATTTTTGAACGCAGACGGTTATTTGAAAGCAGGAGATTATACAAAAATTGGTGCCAAAGTATATGCGCTGTCTCCGGGCGGTAAAAAATATAAAGGAACTATTGATAAACGAGGACAATACCGTATCACTGGCATCCCGGCTTCTGATGAAGTATTCACAATTGTTGCTGAGGTTCCGGGACATCTTAAAGTAATGAGGAAGTTTATTCCTGGATACTCTGTAAACGGTGAACAGCGTGGACAAAACTTTTATTTTCCTTCCCTGAAAGGTCTTGCAGGGGACGTGAATGGTGATAGATTGATTGATATTCGCGATATGCAAAGTGTAGTCGATGTATACGGTAAGAAAGATGCATCGATCTTGCCGCAAGACATCAATCAAGACGGTGTGGTAGATGAGACAGATGTCCGGTTCGTTGAGAAAAACTTCTTGCAAAAAGAAGTCGGTGTTCCAGAAGTAGTCAAGCCAAAAGAAACAATTGGCAAGAAAGATTTGAAATACTTCCTGAGCCTTATCGGCCTAGAGCCGAAGAACTAAAAAGAAGGTATCTTAGGAGCGGCCGTTGATAAAAGAGGGGGGAATTTCATCTTCTGCAACTATCGATAGTCGCTCTTGCATAAAACGAAAAGTTCTTTATTAAGAACTTTATCTTAGAGATAAATCTAACAGATCTCAATATTTGATTTGGTTTTATCTCATATAAACTTATTAGCTTTTAAATATGATAAAAATAGGGGGATTATTGAAATGAATCTTAAAACAAAGCTTGGTATGGGTGTTGCATCTGCAGTTCTTGGATTATCTTTAATCGGAGGAGGAACGTTTGCGTACTTCAGTGATAAAGAAGTATCAGAAAATACGTTTGCAGCTGGTACATTAGATTTAAATATTGATCCACAAGTTATCATTGATGTTGACAATATCAAGCCAGGTGATTATATAGAGCGCGATTTTCACTTAATCAACAATGGTACTTTGAAAATCAAGGATGTTCACCTTCTTACTGACTACACTATAACAGATGCAAAAGGTGATAACGGAGATGCTAATTTCGGTGATCACATTAAAGTGGAGTTCTTATGGAACATAGATAAGAACACAGTTCCTGTATGGGAAACTACTTTGTCTGAATTGAAACAAGCTACTGCTGATGGTAACTTTCCTAATCTTGTAGAAAAAGGTGTCGTGAACTGGGAAGGAAACGGACTTGCTCCGGGCAAGGATGACCTTTTCTATGTGAAATTCACATTTGTAGATAATGGAGAGGATCAAAACGTATTCCAAGGAGATAAATTGAATTTGAACTGGACGTTTGATGCAACGCAAACAGAAGGTAAAGAGAAATAAGCTCATGTATCTATCATTGTGAAATGTAAGCACCTGCTCAGCCGTTATATAAAGTGAAAATTCAATCAGTGATAGGCTTGCTACTTGTGAATACGGAATAAAAAAGCAAGATAAAAGCAAGATAAAAGAGAGTCTCTATTAGGAAGTATAGTCACTTCTTTATGTAATAGAAAAGAATAAAAGATTTGTATGTTACGGTCTTTTCCTGATATTTTACCAGGGAAAGGCCGTGACATTTTTAGGTTATAAATTAAAGTTTCACCTTATTGATACATATATTTATATTTTACTGCGTATGTTTCATAAGCATTTTGATCTCTTACAAAAGCGTCACGTTTTTGTAATGTAAGTAGATAGTTTCCCTCGCTATTCATATGTAAAAATAAGAGTACAGATCAACTATAGAGGTGAAGTCATATGAAAGCAAATAACGTTTTGTCATCATTAAATTACTTTAGTATTTTCTTTGCACCGTTCTTATTCCCGATTATCGTATTTTTTATAACAGAAGGAGCAGTGAGAGAACACGCGAAAAAAGCGCTTTGGACACATTTGATTCCTTACGTTGCACTGATTGTTGGTATTGTGCTAGCTGGTTCTGTAGGGTTCGGAACACAAAATGAAGCGGTAGGTGGCATCGGTCTGCTTGCTGCGTGGGGAATTTCGATTCTGGTTGGGATTTACTACTTCATTTGGAATATTGTAAAAGGGATTAAAGTATTGAAAGCAGATTGATTTTGAAAGAGCAGTCTATAAAGCACTGTGGTAGATTTATAAGCTGTTCTTTTTTATGAATAATATATAATTCTGATATATTGTGATTTAGAATGAAGTTATACTATTTTAGCGTGTAAAAAGGAGGAAAAAACATGAGTGTTACAGAGCATAAAAAAGAGGCACCATCTTCTGTTCGCTGTAAAGTGATTACCGTTTCTGATACGCGTACGAAAGAGACGGATAAGAGTGGCCAATTGTTACATGAATTATTAATTGAAGCAGGGCATATCGTAACGAGTTATGAAATTGTGAAAGACGATCAAGAAAGTATTCAACAAGCAGTTCTAGCGGGCTGTAAGCAAGAAAATGTAGATGTTATTTTAACAAATGGCGGGACGGGAATTACGAAGCGTGATGTGACAATCGAAGCTGTTGGCGTTCTGCTTCAGAAAGAAATTGTTGGCTTTGGGGAGCTGTTCCGTATGCTAAGTTATACAGAAGATATTGGCAGCGCGGCAATGTTAAGTAGAGCAATTGCTGGTACGATTGAACGGAAAGTAGTATTTTCCATGCCGGGATCATCAGGAGCAGTACGTCTTGCGATGAATAAACTCATCTTACCAGAGCTTGGCCATATTACATACGAGTTACATCGCCAATGAAAATTGTAGGTATTGTACTTGCGGGAGGACAGTCACGACGTTTCGGAGAACAAAAAGCACTTGTGAAATGGAATGGAAAAACGTTTATAGAACATAGTATTGAGGCGTTAAAAGGTGTGACGGAAGAGATTGTTGTGATTAGTCATCCAAGCATTACAAATGCATTGTTACATACAGTAGATGTTTCAGTTACTGAAGATATTCTGCGTTACAAAGGAGATGGACCACTTGCTGGTTTACTAACAGGGATGAATGAGCTAAAGGCAGATTGGTACATTGTTGCGCCATGTGATACGCCGAACATATCAAAAGATTGGGCGCTGCAATTAATTAAACAGATACATGAAGATGCTGAGGCTATTATTCCTGTGATTGATGGCAGAAAACAACCGCTTCTTGCGCTGTATCATCGTAATGTGAAAGAGAAAATAGAGTGTTTATTACAAGAAGAAAAACGAAGCATGCAAGGATTGCTATCGCAGTGCCATGTTCGCTATGTAAAAAGTTTATCTGCATCTTTCTTCTTTAATATAAATACAAAAGAAGAGTATGAGCGGTTTAGGGAAGGCCAATAGCCTTTCCACTTTTTAAAAAACTAAAAATTAAAAAAGTAAGAGGGAGATAAGATGGAACAGGAATTGTTAGCAATTTTTGATGAAAAAAGAAATCGGATTGGAACGGCTACACGTGAAGAGGTACATAAAATAGGGTATTGGCATGAGACGTTTCATTGTTGGTTTATAAGCGTGGAAGAAGATGGGATATACGTCCATTTGCAAATTCGAAGCGATAAGAAAAAAGATTACCCGAACTTACTTGATATTACAGCAGCAGGGCATATATTAGCAAATGAGACAGTACATGACGGTATACGTGAAGTACACGAGGAAGTTGGCATCCATGTTCAGTTTGATGAGCTTGTTTCATTAGGAGTTATTCCATACGCTGTGAAGATGGGAGAATTTATTGATAAGGAACTAGCACATGTTTTCTTATATGAAAATAAACAACCAATGGATGTATATAATGTTCAAGTTGAAGAAGTATCCGGTGTTGTAAAAGTAAGTTATGAAAGCTTTGCCGAGCTTTGGTATGGAAACCGAGATACAGTTTGTATTGAGGGATTTGAAGTGAATGAACAAGGTGAGCGCATTGCAATTTGTAAAACAGTAGATCGAAGTGCATTTGTTCCTCATGAACGAGCTTACTATATAAATATTATTGAGAAGATAAGAGAGGGGAATATATGAAGTCACTTGAAAGAGAGTATGAAGCATTACAACAAGATAGCGATATGAAGAAGCTTTGTGGTGACAGTTTGTTACGGAATGTTGAAAACTTTGCGAAAAACGCACCATTACTTGGACTTGTTGTGGCGATTGTATTTTTGCCGATATATGCTTTAAAAAAATTAAAGAAAAAATGATGAAAAGACAACGGAAAGTTGTCTTTTTTGCTTGAAAATAGTTTAGTAGGGAGCTTATAATAAAAATAAAAAAGAACGTATGTTCTTTTTGGGGGGAGATAGGATGGAAAAGTTATTACTATATAAAGATGCGTCTTCTAATAAATTTTGGAAAATTAATGTAAGTGGAAAGTCGTTTACAGTTACTTATGGGAAAGTTAGTTCGGTAGGATCAATGAAAGTAAAAGAGTTTGAGTCTAATGAACGATGTGAGAAAGAAGCGATGAAACTTATTCATGCAAAATTGAAAAAAGGATATGAGATAACAGAAAATGAAGCGGAGGTTATAAAGGAGAGCACAATGACAGAAGAACTGTTTTGGGAACTCATTGATATGTCTAAAAAGAAAAGTGAGTATCCTGAAGAACAAGTAGAATGGCTGTCTACATATTTATCAAGAAAACCAGTTCGTGAAATTATTGAGTTCGATTTCATTTTGCAAACCTATCACCATAATTCTTACAGTTCTCATTTATGGGCAGCTGCCTATATTATTATGGGAGGGTGTTCGGATGATTCATTTGATTATTTTAGAGCATGGCTTATTGCGCAAGGAAAAGATGTATTTGAAGCTGCAATAGAGGATCCTGAAACATTAATTCCTACTCTGAAGTTCATAGAGGAGGATGATGTTCCAGAGCTAGAAGATTTATTATCTGTAGCTGCTGACGCTTATGAAGAAAAAACGGGAAAAGATTTTGATGAGTATGCTGAGTTGTATCATCAAATAAAGGAAGGCCCATATGGCTTCCAAAATATTGAATTTGATTGGGATGATGACGATGACGAAGGGTTAAAAAATAAGTTCCCGAAATTATGGGGGCTGTATGGGGAGGAACCGTTAGGATATTGAAAAAGACGGCCCCGGAGCCGTCTTTTTCAAAAATTATATGTGGTGTTGCTATTAGATTTTATCCAATGAGTGACATCGTTAGTGGGAGAAGTTTCAAATAAATCAGTGTTTTCGTGCATTAGCACGTCTTCAGTTGAATCAACGGCTTCATGAGTAGAAGAAGTCTCGAATAAATCAGCGACTTCACGATTTAAAGCACCTTCGAATGAATCAGTGTTTTCGTGCATTAGCGCGTCTTCAGTTGACTCAGCGGCTTCATGAGTAGAAGAAGCTTCGAATAAATCAGCGACTTCACGAGCTAAAGCATCTTCGAATGAATCAGTGTTTTTGTGCATTAGCACGTCTTCAGTTGAATTAGCGGCTTCTTGAGCAGAAGAAGTCTTGAATGAATGGTTGACATCACGAGCAAGAAAAGTGTCAACAGGATTAGTGATATCGTTAGTTGAATTCGTCTCGATATCTTCATTTGTAGAAACAATCTCGATGGAATTAGTGATTTCCTTTGCAGACGTCACTTCATCCGAATTGGTATCTTCCATCGAGGGATCGAGATTAGTCAGCTCGGTAATTTCATGTGAAGTGACATCTTCGATCGTCTCGATATCTTCATTTGTAGAAACAATCTCGATGGAATTAGTGATTTCCTTTGCAGACGTCACTTCATCCGAATTGGTATCTTCCATCGAGGGATCGAGATTAGTCAGCTTGGTAATTTCATGTGAAGTGACACCTTCGATCGTCTCGATACCTTCATTTGTAGAAATAATCTCGATGGAATTAGTGATTTCCTTTACAGACGCCACTTCATCCAAATTGGTATCTTCCATTGAGGGATCGAGATTAGTCAGCTCGGTAATTTCATGTGAAGTAACACCTTCGATTGTCTCGATATCTTCATTTGTAGAAACAATCTCGATGGAATTAGTGATTTCCTTTACAGACGCCACTTCATCCAAATTGGTATCTTCCATCGAGGGATCGAGATTAGTCAGCTCGGTAATTTCATGTGAAGTGACACCTTCGATCGTCTCGATACCTTCATTTGTAGAAATAATCTCGATGGAATTAGTGATTTCCTTTACAGACGCCACTTCATCCAAATTGGTATCTTCCATTGAGGGATCGAGATTAGTCAGCTCGGTAATTTCATGTGAAGTAACACCTTCGATTGTCTCGATATCTTCATTTGTAGAAACAATCTCGATGGAATTAGTGATTTCCTTTACAGACGCCACTTCATCCAAATTGGTATCTTCCATCGAGGGATCGAGATTAGTCAGCTCGGTAATTTCATGTGAAGTGACACCTTCGATCGTCTCGATACCTTCATTTGTAGAAATAATCTCGATGGAATTAGTGATTTCCTTTACAGACACCACTTCATCCAAATTGGTATCTTCCATTGAGGAATCGAGATTAGTCAACTGGGTAATTTCATTTGTGGAAATAACATGAGTTGAATCAGCGTTTTTCTCCATAGAAATTACTTTATCTGACTTTGTCTCTTCCACTAAAGGATCAAGTTCAATCAATTTAGAAATTTCATTGGAACTAACGTCTTCGATTGAATCGGTTTCTTCGTTCGAAACGATAAACTCATCTAGTGCAGTACATTCATCTACAGTAACATCCTTCTCAAATATAGTGGATTCAATAGAGCTATCTTCACTTGATTTAGTAGGTCTAGTAAGTTCATTTCTTTCAGCAACTCTCATCGTCATAGTACGTCTCGTTTTCCAATTTGCTTTATTAGAATTTAAGCATGGAAAGAAAAGTTTTGGAGAAGAGTTACAGTTATTTAATTCTTTCACGTTCTCATCCACCCCTTGAAATATAAGGGAGCACCATATCATCTCGAGAAAATTGTATTTATAAATTAAATTCTTTTTGACTTTATAGTTAAATCACTAAAAAATTTTTATAATACTAGTTGTAATAACGAAAAAGTTTTTATAGCGATCAAATTTCATATAAGTACACAATTTTCTTTTGAGATAGGGGGTCCTTATAAAATTATTAAAAGAATTTTTCACTTTGCCTCGTTGCTACTTTAACATCTGTATGAAGGTAAAGACGGAGATGTATAGGTTTATACCTATTTTTATAGATTTTATTTAATGAATTTCCCCAATTTATGAAGGGACATAGGTCGTTTGAATAAAAGGGAAATATATGAAAAGACGGCTAATTAGCCGTCTTTTCATATATTTTGACTTCTGGAAAGCTCCTACTTTGCTTATTATTCTGTCCTTTTAAATGTTCATTAAAAAAATCTAATATGTAATGATTTACAATGAAAGAGCTGCGTTTTCCATCTATTTCTCCTGTTAGCCCAATTAAGCTAAAGAGGTTTGAAAATAACTGGAGGTCTGTAAAATTAAAATGTTTTGTTCCTTCAATCGAAATGAATTTCCCATCTGAATCAATTGCATGGTCAATCATTTCATATTCTCTTGTTTTAATTATTTTGAGTTGTTGTAGCTGTTTTTCAGAAAAACTGCTATTTGGAAGTATTCCTTGTTCGAATTTTTTCGGACTGAGAAAAAGGTTTCATCTTCAATGAATAAAAATGGCTTTAGTTTATCGTTCATTTGGTTTATAGGATATAGCGAACCGTCCATGTTAATGCCAGCCTTTATATTGCTGTTTTCTTGAGTGGCATGAAAAGCTGCTGCTCCGCCAAATGAATGTCCCATTACTCCAATGTTCTTTAAATCTATTTTTCCTTGAAACGAACTTGAAATCTTCCCAGTATGTAACTGTTGTAAATAGTTAATGGCTGAATTCAAATCTTTTACTAAGGTGTCCCCGTATGTATTGTCCATTTCGAAAAATCTTTTCTCAAAGTCAATTGCTTGAAATGGAGCGAATGTTCCATCAGGAAATGCTGATCCAGCCGCTATATATGTATGATCAATTGCAACGACGATATATCCATTGCTTGCAAGATGTTCAGCTTGAGACACATGAAGATGTCTGCTCGTACCAAGGCCATGACTAAGTAAGACAACTGGGAACGACTCTTTTGATGAAGCAATTGGTGCATCCTCATATGAATGAGTTTGTATATATTTTAAGTAATCAAATAGAAAGGAAGGTATGCCAATTGCATTTGCATATGCTTCTTTATATTGTTGGAACGTTCTTTTATCTTGTGAGAATAGGAATGCAGCTTCGCCTTTATTTGTATTTTGAGCCGGATACCATATTTGCATCATGAATTGTCGTACATCTTGATTCTCTTTTGTGAATGATTCATCCCGCATTTTATCTATGAGATGAAATGTTTGTGTGCCCGTTGTATATTTTCCTTCTGGCTTTGGTAATGGATTAACTGGCATATAGACAGTTAAACAAGCAGACGCAATCATGACAAAAAGAATCGTCGTGCGGAAAAGATAGACTATTGGTTTCCAAACTTTAATTTGGACTTTTGGATAAAAGAGCAGTTTTAATATAAAAAGAAATGAAAGAAGATAAAGAATAAATAGCTGCCACCTGTAGCCTTCAAGTAAAAGCTGCATTGTTAATATGACAGCACCGATTAAAGATGTTGTGATTACTATACGTCGATTTAGACGTTTAATAAATACAATGTTAAAAAATAATATGAAGCTTGATAGAACTAATAAAATTTCGATTAGTCGCATTGTTTTTCATACTCCTTCTTTAGATGATGTAAGTTTATTGTGAAGGTTCTATTAATTTAGAACTATCTAATAACGTTACATTAACATTACATATTTGTAATAATTAGGTAGTTTTTAGGGGTGAGTAGTAAAAACAAAATATGAAATAAAAATAACAATATAAAAAGCTCAAAAGTTAGTAACTTTTGAACTTACGTATAAGAGGGATGCTAGTTTATCCCACTATTTGCGGGCTGTAAGAATTCCACCTCAAAACTTGATTTAGGTGGGAGATAGAGAAAAACCCAACTGAGTGAAGTTTCACTTTATATTATATGAACATCTTTGTTTGTGTATTGTGAATCACATTTTCGTAATGGAGAAGAAGGTCATGGAAAATATCATCCCAATTCTTTGTGAGTGCATAGTTTCTAACGTTTTCACTCATGGTTTCTAGCAAATTAGGCCCATCAAGCAAAGTGTAAATGAAAGATAAAAATGAGTCCGTATCTTTTGGTGTACAGAGGAAACCAGTTATTTCATGTGTAATAATATCTTTTATACCACCTGCATTTGCCCCGATAACAGGTGTGCCAGCAGCAAGTGACTCAAGAGCGACATTACCGAAAGTTTCCGTTGCAGAAGGGAAAACCATTACATGAGAAACTGCGTATGCAGCGGCCAGTTCTTCTCCTTGTAAATAGCCAGTATATGTAACGTTTTTGGTGATTATTTCTTTTACTTCACTAGCAAGTGGACCATCACCAACGATGAGCCAGTGAACGCTATCTTTTCGATCTTGTATTGTTCGTTTCATAATTTGAAGTAAGGTTTCAATATCTTTTTCAGGAGCTAGACGTCCCACGTAAGAGAGAATATAAGGAGCAGTGATATTATATTTTTTCCGAAAATCTTGCTCATTGTAGAAAGGATGAAATACATTGCAGTCTACACCACGGCTCCAAATGTATAAATTTTGAAAACCTTTCTTTTTGAGTTGTTGTAACGTTTCAGTAGAAGGAACGAATGTTTTTTGTAGCCTGCTATGAAACCATCTCACATAGCTCCATAACATATTAGAGAGGAATTCAATTTTATAATATTGCAAGTATGCATCAAAATCGATATGGTAAGAGCCAACGAGAGGGATGTTGAACTTTTTTGCGTAGTACATGCCGTATAGTCCCATATTAAAAGGAGTGGCGACATGAATGATATCAGGTTGAAAAGCGAATAGCTTTTCTTTTATAAAACGGGGATTGGCGAATGCTAATCGACACTCTGGATAGAGCGGCTTGAGAGGAATGCTTTTAATTTTGTTGATGTTTTGGACAAAGCTATCTTCAGCTGGATGTTGTGGTGCAAAAACGGCATAAGAAATGTTTTGTTCCTGCAAGTAGTTCGTGAAGTGATTAAGTGTTTTGGCTACACCATTAACTGCTGGTGTGAATGTGTCTGTAAAGATAGCAACCTTCATAAAACCCCTCCTTTTATCACATAAAAGCTCGATTGAGCAGGCTAACACTCAGTGGGAATGAACGACCAACTGAGTGAAGTTTCACCTTATAGCAACATATGATAGGAAACAATTCCAAATGCTATACCTAAGCACATACCAGCTAATACGTCAGATGGATAATGTAGTCCAAGGTAAATGCGTGAAATGCCAACACAAATTGCGATAGGAAGAAGCAAGAACCCAGCTGTCATATCATATAATAAGAACGGAATGATAACAGAGAAGATTGCGGTTGTATGTCCGGATGGGAAAGAATGATCTGCCAGCGGATTTAATGGATAATTTACGTTATCAATGGCTAAATAGGGGCGTTTTCTTGGATAAAACTTCTTTAAAATTTGTACAGGAATATGGCTTAGTAGGAGTGAGAAGGCACTGGCCATCGCTGTTTGCTTAATGAAACCGTCTGTGAACAGGAACAGTATGCTCACAAGTGAAATAGTACATGTAGCTCCACCAATATGTGTAATCGTACGAAAAAACATATTTAACATTCTTTGTTTGAAATAACGATTAATTCCTCTAAAAATGTAGCATTCTATTTTATATAAGGAGTTTATGGAGCTTATTTTCAATGAAACTCTCCCCTTTGCTATATAATATATTTGAATTTTCACTTTCATTTTAATAAGATTTTGTTAAGGCAGTAATAATCCTTTGTAAAGAAAACATGAAAAAAAGCTGCCAATATGATGGCAGCTATCGATATTATTTTTGCAGTGATTTATAATATTGTCCTTTTTCAACATATTGGTTGCGAATGCGGTCCATGTCCTGAAGGTCTTCATCTGTTAATTCACGAACTACTTTTGCTGGGCGACCAAATGCAAGTGTGTTTGGCGGAATCTTTTTTCCTTGCGGTACTAGGCTTCCAGCCCCAATGAAAGCACCTTCTCCAATTTCAGCACCATCTAAAATAATGGAGCCCATGCCAATTAAAGCATTACGCTTTACAGTGCAGCTATGTAAAATCACTTGGTGACCAATTGTAACGTCATCTTCCAAAATCAGTGGGTATTTTGGACTTTGGTGAAGTGTACATTGATCTTGTACATTTGTACGATTCCCGATAATTGTTGGGGATACGTCGCCGCGAATAACTGTGTTGAACCAAATACTTGCTTCGTCACCAATTGTGACGTCGCCTGTAATTGTGACGTAATCAGCGATAAACGCGCTACTCGAAATTTTCGGATTTTTATCTTTATAAGGGTAAATCATAGTCGTAACCTTCCTCTCCTAGAAACTATTACTAGTGTAGCAAATTATGCTTGAGAGTGAAACGGAGGGATTCTATGTGGAATTATGAAGCGGAAAATGCAAAAGGTGTTATTGTAATTGTACACGGTGCAATGGAGCATCATGGGCGTTATATCTCACTTGCAGAGATGTGGAAAGAAGCCGGTTTTCACGTTGTGATGGGAGATTTACCAGCGCATGGGACAACGTCAAGAAATAGAGGACATATCAAGTCATTTGATGAATACATAGAAGAAGTAAAACTATGGATTAAAGAAGCGAAAACATACTATCTCCCTCTTTTTTTATACGGACATAGTATGGGTGGATTAACAGTCATTCGTTTATTACAAGAAACAAAAATGGACGTACAAGGTGTGATATTAACATCTCCTTGTTTAGGTGTTGTACCAAAGCCAAATGCACCAGTTCGTGCACTTGCAAAAGTGCTCAATGTGGCAATGCCAACGATGCAATTTTCGTCTAATATTACAGTTGAAATGGCGACGCGTAATCACGAAGTGCGGGATGCGATGGAAAATGATTCTTTGTTCTTGCGCAAAGTGTCAGTTCGTTGGTATAGTGAATTGATAAAATCTGTTGAAATCGCCCACGAAAAAACAAGCGAATTTCCAGATGTACCGCTCTTACTCATGCAAGCATGTGAAGATCAGCTCGTTGATAAGACACGAGTTCGCAGTTGGTTTGATCGGTTGCATATTAGTGACAAAGCGTATAAAGAGTGGCCAAAATGTTATCACGAGTTATTCAATGAGTACGAGAAAGATGAAATTTTTAGCTATGCGAAGGCATTTGCGGAAGTTCGTGTGAATAAAAAGAAAATATAAAAAGAAAAAACAAAACCTTTCTTTTTTAGGGGTGGAGAGAGCATCCGCCGGTGTGTAGTAGCGGTCAGAGCCTTCTTTAGCCCCATGCCATGTTTGAAACAAAAGGTAGGGGGAGAGAAATCTTGCTTGTAGTGAATGACGGAGCTGGAAGCTAGTGGTTTGGTAAGAACAGAGTATGGAACCACTATTTCTTTTTAGAGTGTAGGAGAGCATCCACCGGTGTATAGTAGCGGTCAGAGCCTTTTTTCGCCCCCATGCCGCGTTTGAAACAAAAGGTAGGAAGAGAGTAGTTCTTTTTGATATGCTTACTAGGATAGAAAAAGCATGATTTGAGAAATAGAGAAAAGTTATGTTTTAACTAAATATAAATTGTGATTTGTACATTTAATATAGAGGAGATGAAGAATGAAGTGAACGTACCGAGTAATCCCATAACGCTCATGGCGAAAGTATACCGTGACATTATTCCGGTTGTACACCATGAGCTAGCAATGTGGAAAGAGCGTGCTTATCATATTCCAAATGATGAACTGCATAATCAGGCGTTAGCGAGTATTGAACATAAAACATTTCACTGCGAGGGCGGAGGTATTTTAGCGTTGCTTGCTGATGAGCACCGTGAAGAATGTATTCGCTTTATCGTTGCTTATCAAACGATTAGTGATTACTTAGATAATTTATGTGACCGTAGTACGTCACTTGATCCAAATGATTTTGCGGCACTACATGAATCAATGCTAAATGCGTTGACGCCAGACAGTGAAGGAAGTAACTATTACCGTTACCGTGATGATCAAGATGATGGTGGTTATTTAGATGAACTTGTTGCAACGTGCCAGCACGTATTAAGACAGACGAAGCATTATGGTAAAATTGCTCCAATTCTTCATGAACTTGCGTGCTACTACTGTGACTTGCAAATTCATAAACACGTTAAAAAAGAAGAGAGAGAATCGCGTCTTCAAGCTTGGTTTGAAGCACATAAAGAAAATGTACCACCGATGAGTTGGTTCGAGTTTTCTGCATGTGCAGGGTCAACGCTTGGTATCTTCTGTCTTGTTGCCTATGCGTTTCACGATGAACTGTTAGATGAAGATATTGAGAAGATTAAGCAAGGATATTTCCCGTATGTACAAGGACTTCACATTTTACTTGATTATTTTATCGATCAAGAAGAAGACCGTATCGGCGGAGATTTAAACTTTTGCAGTTACTATGAAAACGAGCAAATGATACTCGATAGATTGAAGTATTTTGTGTTAGAAGCAGAAGAAAGTGTGAAAACATTGCCGCATGCGAAGTTTCATCGTTTAATTAGCCGCGGCTTACTTGGAATATATTTATCAGATGAAAAAATATCCGAACAAAAGCATATGCACCGCCTAGCAAGGCGCATTGTGAAATATGGAGGGCTGACTTCACGTTTCTTCTACTGGAACGGAAGAATATACCGAAAAAAAACGGCAAGTGAATAGAGTAAAAAAGCTGATGGAAAAGACATATATGTCTTTTCCATCAGCTTTTTTCTTGTGTGAGACGAGGAAAGCGAGAACTGATACTTTTTGTATACATTATAGAAAAACTTAGAAAGATATTACGTATAAGAACAATGGTAGGGAGTGTATTTGTAGTGTATAGAATATTTGTTTTTATCGTAATGTTACTTGTTCTTTTTCCATCACATACATTTGCAGCAACTGAAAAAGCTGCCTTTATAAGAGATGGAAATGTATGGACGTGGATTGATGGAAAGGAGAAGCAAATTACAACGAACGGCAAAGTAGGGATGACACCAAAATGGTCATATGATGGGAAGTGGATTGTATACAATATTGAGGATAAGAAGGAACAGATGGAAGTGTGGGCTTACAATGTAGAAACTGGGAAGAAGAAAATGATTTTTTATAACGGATTTTCTCCGTCCTGGGCACCAAACAAAAATGTAATTGCTTTTCAAGATGCAGGTATTTTAAATATTTCAGATATGAAACAGTTTTATAATATTGCGACTGGGGTGAGCAGTTATACGTGGCTACCGGATGGAAGTGGTTTTTTACTTTCCGCAGCAGGGACTCTTAAGCCAGATGGATGGTCTGGCGCAACGTTATTTACGAAGAAAGTAAGTAGTTATCAAAACATTGAACTCTTTGGCGGTGTAGACCTTTTCTTCACTCTCCCAAAAGAAATTGGAATAGGTGATAAAAAAATCATTGCGGTATATGCCGAAGATTTTCATTTCTCACCTAGTAACAAATGGATTTCTTTTGTTGTCTCACCAACAGCTTCTTGGTCAATGGACAGTAATATGCTTTGTGTTATCTCACAGGATGGAAAAGATTTCGAAGTGTTAGATGAGATTGTTTTAGAGGTCGGTAAGCCAAAATGGGCACCTGGAAGTGATACAATTGCTTTTATTGCTGGGGGTGGAAGACTTGTATTTGGTTTTAAAAATAAAGATTTGAAAATTCGGGAAATGTTTGTGAATGGGTCATACACACCTCCAAAATATGCAGATTTTGATTTTGATTGGATAACAGACAAGAAAATTGTAACTTCCAGAATGGAAGAAAAAGAATGGACAAACGATTTTAGCAAACATCCATTGCCATCGTTATATACCGTTAACATAGAAACAAATAAGCAAAAGGAAATTACAAATCCCCCTAAAGGGTATGGTGACTATCATCCGCAGTATGTTGAATCAATTGGAAAACTCGTTTGGTTTAGAGGGACGTCTATCATAAGTCAGAAGCGCACACTTTGGAAGGCAAATCCTGATGGAACAGGGGCGAAAGAGTGGATGAAGAATGTGGATGATATTGTGTTTTATCCCGCGTTAACGGGCTGTAAGACTCCCACCTCAAAACTTAGAGGATTCAGAGAAGTTTAGGTGGGAGATAAACAGTCCGTAAAAGCCCGATTCGTTCAACTAACACTTAGTGGGGGATGGAGAAACCCCCCACTGAGTGAAGTTTCACTTTATTTCTCTAACGTCAAATTTGATCCTTTTTGATAATATTGTTGCATCACTTCTTTAGGAACCATACTTCCACCTGTTCCCCAAATAATATGTGTGCCCTTGCTCATTTTTTCTGTTAGTTGCTGTTTTACTAAATAATCATTTCCATCTTTATATAACTTAGTTGGTCCAATCATGCCTGCTAATGCAGAGGGTTCTAAATGAATATTTTCTGTATCTGCTAGTTTTTTTAGCAACGTATACAATTTCTCGTCACTGACTGTATAATTACCGCTTAAAAACGGCTCCATAGTTTTCCCTACAAACCCAGATGGGCGTCCTACAGCTAGTCCATCTGCGTCTGTTATATTATCAATGCCAATATCTTGTACAGAGATTTTATCATGAAGTCCAGTCATTAACCCTAGTAACATACATGGAGAATGAGTAGGTTCTGCGAAGAAAATGTGCACATGATCTTGATATAATAATTTCAAACCAAATGCTACACCCCCTGGCCCACCACCGACTCCACATGGAAGATAAACAAATAAAGGGTGATTTTCGTCTACTTTTACTTGTAGGTGTTCTAATTGTTTTTGTAACCGTGAAGCCGCTACCGCATATCCCAAAAATAAATGTCGTGAATTTTCATCGTCAATGAAATAGCACATAGGGTTTTCAGCAGCTTGCTTTCTTCCTTCTTCTACCGCTTTACTATAATCAGCTGTGTATTCGATAACCGTAACATTTTTACTTCGAAGTAAATCTTTTTTCCATTGTTTTGCATCTGCAGACATATGAACTGTCACATTAAATCCTAGTTTGGCACTGATGATTCCGATACTAAGTCCTAAATTTCCTGTTGATCCAACTGCAATAGAGTAATTTGAAAAGAATTTACGAAACTTATCACTATCTAGAATTGAATAATCATCTTGTTCAGTTAATAAGTTTTGTTTCATAGCTAAATCTTCCGCGTGCTTAAGGACTTCATAGATTCCGCCTCGCGCTTTAATAGAACCTGATATAGGAAGATGACTATCGCACTTTAGCAATAATTCGCCTAATATAGGTTGCTGATAATCTCGCTCTAAGGATTGTTTCATGGAAGGAATTCTCACTAAAGGAGATTCGATGATACCATTCATTTCTTTTGTTTCAGGGAAAGCTTTGGCGATATATGGAGCGAAACGTTTCAATCTTTCTTCTGCATCTCTTACATCCTCTTGAGTAAGGGGAGACCTTTTCATTCCGGTTTGAAACTTATCGATATTAGGATTGATCCAAAATACGTCCTCTGTCGAAATGAGCTTGCTTAGTAAAGGATATTGATTTTTTAAAATTTGTATATCGTTGCTTGTAATCTCCTTCATTTGTTTAATCCCCCTAATATTCTTGTAGTGAATCAGATGATAAATTATAATTAAATATATTTTAATACAGTTTAACATAAAATTATTTTTGTATTTAATTTAATTTTATTTCTTAAATTAAATTAAACATTTTATTAAGGAGTATTCATTATGGAAAATATAGATATCGGTAAGAAAGTTAAAAAATATAGAGAAGCAAAAGGATTGAGTAGTAGAGAGTTAGCAAAATTGGCTGCTATTACACCTTCTATGTTAAGCCAAATTGAGCGAGGATTAGCGAATCCTTCTATTCAAACGCTAAAGGTATTAGCGAAAACTCTTGATGTTCCAACTTTTAGTTTTTTCCTTGAAGAAACAAATAAAGAAGATTTAATAGTAAGATCCGATAAACGTAAGAAAATGATTGTTGATAACTTAACCTATGAATTATTGTCACCTGATTTTACTGGTAATTTAGCAACAGCGATTATGAATGTACCTCCTAATACTTCTTCATCAGAGAATCCTCTAGAGCATAGAGGTGAGGAAGTAGCGGTCATCTTAGAGGGGAAAATTAAATTGTATTTAGAGGAAGATAACTATGTATTAGAAGCCGGTGATAGTGTGAAAATACCAGCAAATTTGAAACATAGATGGGAAAATAATTTTAGTCAAAATGCAGTTGTATTATTTTCGGTTACCCCACCTGCATTTTGATATGGAATTGATGATATAATCGTTATAGAAAATAACGAAAAGAGAAACGAACATTCTTTCATGAAAAGGAGCAATGATCATGAAGCGATTCTTCAAACTAATATACAAACATATCGACATTACGTTACTTGTACTGCTTCTTATTTCATTTACACTTGGTTTGTATAGTATGCTTACAAAAATAGGTGGGCCGACGATTGTAGATTATGTGATACAAGCTGCTTTAAGTATTCTTATCATTGGGGATGTTGCTTTTTTACTAGGTGAGAGAAAAAGGCAAAGCGAGCATAATTGATAAGGGGGAGGTTGTTATATGGATCCACTACAGCTAGCAGCAATGGGATTACCCTTAGCTATCGTGATTTTAACACTCATCGGTTTTTATAAACTGTTCGTCAAAAAGAAAAATATAACCGCCTTTTACACACCGTTTGATCAAATTATGGGGCAAACAACTGTGGAATTTCATCAAGAACAACATGTTGTTGAAGAAGATGAAGGAGAAGGTGACGATAAGGATAAAAATGATAAAAAAATGAAAAAATCCGACATAAAGATATGATGTCGGATTTTTTGTTATATCAAGATTTGAAATAACGAATAACAGGATAATTGAACGGTTTTCCTTTCAAAGTAAAGAGGAAGGCGATACATATTAAAATCGTTTCAATAACGATTAGTGCCAAAGAAATTTTCGTAGCATGGCTCCACTTTTGGGCAAGAAGTGTTAACAATGTGAAAATTGGAAGAAACGTAAAGTGTAGGTTTAATCCTTCTTTTGCATGAAACGCAAAGTATTCACTTCGCTTACGAGCTATAAAATAAACGATGAGCGGTAAAAAGAAAGTGAAAACCATTGAGAAAAGATGCATAAAACACGCTAATAATTTGTTCTGTAGTGATTCATTTTTCATATTATCAGTCCACCTTTATATGTGATGGTTACTCAAAGGAGTAACTATATTCATCATAAAAGGTGACGTGAGTAGAGGTTCAAGTGGGAAATATATCAACGAATAGTATTTTTTTGTTCTGTTAAATATTGATTCACGACAGCTTTCGCTAAACAAGCAGATGAATCAATGAAACGGAGAGTTTCGAACTGTTTCTTCAACACAACATTCAAGTCCGTACACGCAATAATAACTGTATGTACAAAACTAGTTACTTCATTGCAAAGCTCATTCCACAATCGTTGGCCTTGCTGGATATCTCCAGCTTTTATGTGTGTAAGAATTGTGTTGATACTTGTTTGCCATTCTTCTTTATGAATCGTTTGTATTCCTAATTTATTTAATCCGATTTGATAAATATAAGAATTTATCGTTGCATTAGTGGCAAAAACAGCTACCTTTTGTACAGGATCATCTACTTCTTTTAACGTTGCATCAACTATATTTAATAATGGAACAGAAAGAGCACGCTGTATGTCATCAAAATACATGTGCGCTGTATTACATGGCATTGCAATGAATTTTACACCAGTACTTTCTAACTTTTTAGCTCCGTCTATAATTGCTACTTTCATCTCTTCATGATCAATGTCCCTATTCATATAAAAAGGTGTTGGACAAGAATAAATCATCATGTGTGGGAAGTCCATATCATCTTTAGCCCCATATATGTTTTGGCATTGCTGCACGACGTTATCAACGAAAGGTGCTGTAGATTTTGGTCCCATTCCTGCTAGTATACCAATCATTTTTTGTAACCCCCTGTTTTTAAAAAAAGTACGAATGAAGATATTCGTGATTTGAAATGGAACTTCCTGTTTTTTGATAGTGATAAAAAGGGAGGATATAGAGGAGTTTTATTTATGAAGGTTTTAAGAGTGAAATTCATTTGATTAAAAAGTGTTTTAAACTTATGAATAAGTTTTATTCAACCTATAAAGTGGAGATTGTTTTTATTTTTGGAAGGATATTTTTTAGTAACAAGAAAGAAGGAGTTGCACAATAACTAGGCAACTCCTTCTTTCTTGTTACTTTTGCTTTCCATACGTCATAAAACGCCACACCTTTTCTAACGGTCCCATCTTAAAGAATTTAAACCAAATATTTGTATAGATGATTTGAATTGTAAAAATGAGAGTTGCAATGATTACTGTGTCTGTTGGTGATGCTACTTCAACGTTCATAACCGACATAATAGCAAGGCCGATGAAACTTTGTGCGATATAGTTTGTCAGTGCCATACGTCCTACGTTTGCGATAGGCGTACAAGCATTTGCAATCTTTTCCTTTTCTAATAGTAAAAATAATGTACTTACATAGAAAACAACTGTTGGAATTGTACCGATTCCGATAATAATATCTAATTGTTCGCTATTTGCTTGGGAGGCAATCCAAATGGAACTTCCTATAAATAGAGGGAACGTAATCATTTGAATGAAGCGAATTTGTTTTTTTAGTGCTCCAACGTTACGAATCCAATCTGCTTTTGCAACTGCAAAGCCCGCTAAAAACATGATGAAAATTAATGTACTATCAGATTTTATAAAGCTTACGATTCCTGAAAGAGCATGTTTTTCTGGAAGCATTAGAGCTGCAATAAGAGAAATTACATAAACTCCCGAAATTCCTCCTAACCATTTACAAGTTGTTGATAGCTTTGCTTTGTAAAAGGGAAGTAGTAGAAATCCAATTACTGCATAGATTGGCAAGATACTTCCGAAGAAAAACGGTATTTGAATAGCTCCAATAAGAAATAGAGAAAGTAATCGTCTTGTAAATCTTCGTCTTGGATTGTCTCCGCGGCTTTCAACACGTGAAGTGAAAATATAAAAGCCGATTCCAAATAGGAATGAGAAGATAGAGAAAAATTTCTTCGTAATGAGAATAGAAATAATCATACTAATGATTTCGTCTAATTTGCTGTAAGTAGGAAGAACCATGTCTTCAGTGATGAGCTTAAATGCTGGTATATTAATAAACAATATTCCAAGTAATGCAATACCGCGAATGATATCTAAAGATGTAATTCGCTTTTGAGAAGATGTAGCTGCGTTCATAATATCCTCCTTGTGATGTCATTTGTTATGTTTGAACTATATCTATTTTCCATTTTTTACAGCGTCTTCACAATTTCATTTCCTTACAGTAAGATTACATGTTTGTAAGATTATTTAGCTGTTGTACGTGTATATGCTTTCTCTTGAAATATGTATGATATAATTTGAAATTGTCAGAAAGAAAAGGGTGTAAAATTTGTTTATCCCGTTATTTGCGGGCTGTAAGACTCCCGCCTCAAAACTTAGAGGATTCAGAGAAGTTTAGGTGGAAGATTACCAGCCCGTAAAAGCCCGATTGTTAGTTGAACCTTATAGCAGAAAATAAATGGAGATGGGAGGGGAACCATTGATTAAATTTGTTCAATTTTTATTTGGAAAGCCTTGCAAAAAAGGGGATACGTTTCAAACGAAATTTATGAGGTTTATTTATTGGAAGTCAATTATACTCTATTTCTTTGCGTTGTTTCTTTTTGGAATACTATCAATATTTAGTGAGGTATTTATTCCATCCTTCGTAGGAACTTTATTTTTTCCAGTTGTATTTAGATTAGTTTATTACATGAATTTAAAAATAAATAATCTTGAAAAAGAAGTATGAATGAAAAAACAGCCCTAACTGTTAGAGTATCTCTAATAGTTAGGGCTGCTCGTTATTAATCTGTATTTGTTTCTTTTACAACAATCACATTTCGCGTACCGCTCATACGCTCATGTAACAATAATTTTTCCTTACTAAATAGATGAACTAAAACATGAAGAGCAAATAGTCCATTTAGTGTAAGGAAGATCAATGAAAGAACACCATAAACTAATCCGTTGTTTTCATTTAACATTAACGCAGTTGAGAAGATGGAGTATATACCTCCAAGTATAAAGTAAAATAGCCCATAACGAACGAGTAATTCCGTAAATGCAATGCGGTCATCTTTTCCTTTTACATGTATACGAAGCAGCGCTTTTCCAAGTGTTTTTCCGTTTGTGAAGTACGGAATGATGATGAAGTATAAGAATACAAAACAAGCTGTGAGCCCTAGTTTATATACATATGGAGCTAAACTTGGAATGATATTTAGATTAGCTAAAGCTGTAATACATACGGACAACAATGCCCAATCAATTTGAAAGGCAATGATACGACGAATGAATCCAACTGGTTTTGTTGCTAAATTAATATGTGCATCTAATTCGCTTGCTTTCGGAAGGGAATACGTAAATATCGGAGCGATTATATAACCGATAATTCCACCAAAAGCATTTGAAAATAAATCATCTACATCAAGTAGGCGGTACGGACAATTGTATATCCCATATAGTCCTGTTATTTGTGTGAATTCAAAGAATATTGAAAGACAAAATGAAAAGAATACAGTTTGTGCAAAACTACGTCTAAAGTAATAACGTAAATACATACCAAATGGAATTGTTAAAATGACGTTAAAAGCTACTTGTAAAAAAGCAGGTTCTTTTAGTAATGATACGTATGTTGCTGGTTGAGAGAAGATAGCGGAAGTATGAGCGCCAATTTCTCCGATGAAATAAAATGGGATGAGTTGCATGTGCTGTGTATTAGCCGGTTGCAAGCTACATGTATCGTATGTTTGCGGCAGTGGCAATATTACGAGGAAGTAGGCGTTTAACAAATATAGAAGAAGTGAATATAAAATGACTGATCTCCACTTATTTACATAGCCGTACTTTCGGTAGTTAAAAATAAGAAATGGAATGAGCAACATCACGGCAAGTACAGGAAAAATGATGAATGCTGTTTTGATTGGAAATAAATGAGTTGACAAAATAAAACTCCTTTCAAAAAATCATGAGTTTTTAATATAGCATGCTTGTAAGGGTTTTGGTTAAAAACCAAGAAAAAACCTTTTCTTTTTGGATGAGTGAGAGCATTTCTTTTTGTGTTTGCGTAGCAAGGGTTGAGGCTTTTAAAAGTTCAAATAAACGTATCTTGTAATACGTCCTCAACAAAAAAACTCCGCGGCACATTCACCGCGGAGCTTCACCTGTTATCGCTTTTCAATTGCTACAATAAATGGCGGATTATTTTGTTGGTTAATGAAGCCATAGCGTAGGACGTGTGCTTCTTTTTGGTCTAGATTCTCGGTGAACTGTAATACAGCATCGCGTTCTACTTGTCCTTCTGGATGGCCGTGATAAATAACAAGAACGATAATGCCTTCTGGTGGCATGACTTGTAATAGTTGCTCAATCGCTGCAATTGTTGAGTTTGGTTTTGTGACAACTTCTTTATCACCGCCAGGAAGATAGCCTAAGTTAAAGACAGCTCCTGTTACCTTTCCTTTTGTTTCTTCTGGCAATACGGATAGTAATGTATCGTGGCTATCGTGAATTAAAACAGCACGATTTTCTAATCCTTTTTCCCGTAGTCGATTTGCTGAGCTTTCAATCGCTTCTTTTTGAATATCAAAGCCAAATACTTTTCCGCTATCGCCAACAATTTCTGCTAGGAAGCATGTGTCGTGACCGTTTCCTAGTGTTGCATCAACCGCGTAATCTCCTTCTTTAATTGCTGTTTGCAAAAGCGTGCGTGCAAAAGGTAATACTCTTTCTAATTTCACTATTGTTTCACCTCATGTGCGTATTTTCCTTGCCAGCTGCCGCGGCGTACAAATTCTGCGTCAATGGAATTTAATACTTCCCACTTATTTAAGCTCCACATTGGACCAATCATTAAGTTCGCTGGTCCATCACCTGTGATGCGGTGTACGATGACGTCTTTTGGAATGATTTCAAGCTGGTCAACAACGAGGTTTACGTAATCTTCTAATGATAAAAATTCAAGCTGTCCTTTTTCATATTGCTTCACCATTGGCGTTCCTTTTAATAGGTGAAGTAAATGAATTTTAATACCTTGAATATCAAGTTTTGCGACTTCGCGTGTAGTTTCCATCATCATATCGTAATCCTCAAGCGGTAAGCCGTTAATAATGTGAGAACATACTCGAATGCCGTGTTTACGTAGTTTGTTAACCCCTTCGACGTACACGCTATAATCGTGAGCACGGTTAATAAGCATCGCGGTACGCTCGTGTACAGTTTGTAAGCCGAGCTCGACCCATAAATATGTTCGCTTATTTAAATCAGCTAAATATTCCACAACATCGTCTGGTAAGCAGTCTGGGCGTGTTGCAATTGATAAGCCAACAACACCTTCTTGCTCAAGCAGCGGTTCAAATTTCTCTTTTAGCACTTCAACCGGGGCATGTGTATTTGTATAGGCCTGAAAGTAAGCAATGCATTTCCCATCTTTCCATTTGTAATGCATTTTTTCTTTCATTTCATGATATTGAGAGACAACATCATCACGGCGATCACCTGCAAAGTCACCGGAACCAGCAGCGCTGCAAAATGTACAGCCGCCATATGCGACTGTGCCGTCTCGGTTTGGACAATCAAATCCAGCGTCTAAAGACACTTTGAAAATTTTCTCGCCGAAATGCTGGCGAAGATGATAATTCCACGTATGATAGCGTTTATTATCAGTTGTATATGGAAAAGGATTTTGTACCTTCATATGAATTCCTCCTACTAAAGGGCGTGCAGTTAAAACAAAATTCATTATAACATACTCATAAGGAACGAGCTGAACGGACAAGATAAGGTGAAACTTTAATCATTGGGGGCGTTATTTCTCCGATGATTGTTAGTTGAACCAATCGGGCTTTTACGGGCTGTTGATCTCCCACCTAAGCATCCCTGAGTCCGTTTTAGTATTGGGATGGGAGTCCTACAGCCCGTTAATAGCGGGATAAGGGAGAAATATAAGCAAGGAGGCAATTATATGGCAGAGCGTCAATCACTTCAAACTTGTATTGAGCAAGCGGAGAAAGCAATAGAATATGCAAAAGAGCAATTAGATATTGGAAAGAGACAAGAGCATTATAATACGATGGAGTATTCCGATGCGCAGCTGCAACTAGAGCAAGCCTACCACGATATACAAACGATGCAACAGCACGCAAATGATCAGCAGCGTGAAGACTTAAACCGCACTCGTATGGCAGTACGCCAACTGCAGCATGAAATGATTATTACACCGCACTAATAGGGGGTATATATATGACAACACGTTCTGATCAAAATAATCCAGAGCAAAAAACACAAAACGGACATAACGCTGAGTTTTCTAATGAGCTCGATCCAGTTGTTCAGGCAAAGCAGCGTAACCGTAAAAAAGGACAACCACAAAAATCAAAGCAATCAGAATAAAACCAGGTCATCCTTTGACCTGGTTTTATTCATTCACCTTACATAAATGTAAGATTACTGTAAGGTGAATAGATATATATATAAGTCCTTTTCCTGTAAAGTAAAAAAGGTTGAAATACAGCAAAAGGAGTGGGCATATGGCGAATAACATTACAAACAAACGCATTGATGAGCTCGATTATATTCGTGGCTTTGCGCTACTAGGAATTATTTTAGTTAATATTCTTGCATTACTTCAAATTCACATACCAGAAGCGAATACAATCGACGCGAGTTATCAAAGATTTTTATACTTATTTGTAGAAGCGCGTTTCTTCTCAATTTTCTCCTTCTTATTTGGAGTAGGGTTTTATATCTTTATTACAAGGGCAATTGCAAAAGGGAATAATGGATATGTATTATTTTTGCGTCGATTAGCAGCATTATTTGTATTTGGTGTCATTCACTTTTTATTCCAACCTGGTGAAGCATTAACGGTTTATGCAGTGTGCGGATTAATTACGTTACCATTTTATAAATTAAATAAACGAATCAATTTAGTAATAGGTCTTATTTTAACGATTGTTGTTGCAGTTCTCGGGGCAAAGGCAGCATTACCAATTCCGCTTATTTTATTAGGTCTTGCAGCAGGGCAATACCGTGTGTTTGAAAACTTATCTAGTAAGATTAAGGGAGTTGCGATTTTCACAGCGGTAATGTTTGTATTAAGTATGATTGGATTATATATTCAATATCAACAAGTACCAGACATGCCGTTTGATAACTTTATTTTAGGCGGAGTAACGGATCCAAATATAATACAAGCAAATAAATTTATGAGTATTGGCATTGCAGTTGGACCAATTGTTTCTGCATTTTATGTGGGACTATTGATTTTATTATTACAAACAAAGCTGTTTCAAACATTACTTGCACCGCTTAAATATTATGGTCGTATGGCATTAACAAACTATGTTGGACAAACAGCAATGATTTTACTTGCAGGTAGTTTCTTCAGCTTTACAGGTAACCTTACGTACATCGAAACATTGTATGTATGTCTTGTGATTTACGTTGTTCAAATTATCTTCAGTGTCGTATGGTTAAAATTCTTTAAGATGGGCCCATTCGAATGGATTTGGCGCGTCATTACGTACTGGAAAGTGACTCCGGTTCGAAAGTAAGAAAAAACTGTTCCTTTTTCGGGAACAGTTTTTTTATATTATCGTACATTTTGCAGCGCAAGAGACTGAAATTGAATAATTCGAATCATCTCATCGTATGTTAGCTCTTTAAAATAACATGCTTGTGGATAGACACTTTTTTCATTTAGACCAGGAAGGGTATTAATTTCAAGTAAATATGGTTTGTTCGATGAATCGATAATGAAATCTAACCTTCCGTAGTCATGTATATTTAAATGGGTAAACAATTTTAAGGAATCTTTTTGTATCACTTTTTGGATATCATGATTAAGTGAAGATGGTTCATAAGATGTGCGCCCAGGAGTGAATTTTGTATCATAATCAAAAATTGGATTTTCATATATAATATCAACGATTGGCAATATTTCACCAGCTAGTATACCAACTGTTATTTCTTTTCCTGTGATAAATTGTTCAATTAAAAGGTTATCTTCATATAAAGATGCTTCTTTTACTGATTGTAAATATTCTTGTTCATTTGTTACGACAAACACACCTTTACTACAGCCCTGGGAAACAGGTTTCACGATAAACGGTGTACCAACTTTTTTTACAACATCGTCATATCGATAAGGATGAGCTGAAGTATGATAATGCAAGGAGCTAGGTGTATTTAAATTTAATGAATAAGCGATATCTTTTGTTAGCATTTTGTTCATACCAATACCGCTGGCGATATAATCAGCGCCGTTATGACGCATATTCATAGCGGATAAAAAGGCTTGCAAGCGTCCATCTTCTCCATACCCGCCGTGCAGGGCGATAAATATGTAACTGTAAGGAGAAAAGTTGATATTGATAATATCAGAAAAGTGATGAACAACTTTTAAGTCAGCATTCATGCCTAACGATTTTGCTGCATTGTATACACATTGACCTGTCTTTAAAGAAATTTCACGTTCAGAAGAGTTTCCACCAGAAAGGATTAATATGTGTTCATGTTCCACTATAGTAGTCCTCCTTGTACACAAGTAATGTCCTCGATTTTCGCAGCAAGCTCCCCAGCAGCATAGATAACATCTTCTTCTGTTAAGTATGGGCTAAATGATATGCGAATCGAGCTGTTGGCTGCCTCTTTACTTAACCCAATTTTTTGTAATACGTATGATGGTTCTAGCGTATTGGAATTACAAGCAGAGCCAGAAGAAATAGCAACGTTTCGTAATCCAGTAATAAGTGCTTCAGAGCTAACATTAGGAAATTGTAAGTTTAAAATGTGCGGTACACTTACCGTTAGGCAGTTGTTAATTTTTGTGCCGGGACGTATTTGCTGAATATGTTGTAAAAACAAGTCGCGTAGCTGCATTGTTTTTACATGATTTTCGCGCATGTTTTGAAGACCTATTTCGCTTGCGACCCCCATGCCTGCAATAAGTGCAGTTGGTAATGTGCCGCTTCTTAAACGCCCTTGACCACCGCCAAATGTTAATGGCTGAAAGCGATGAAGCTGAGCAGCATCTACATATAATACGCCAATCCCTTTAGGACCGTAAATTTTATGTCCAGAAATCGACATGATATCGATTCCTAAATCTTTCACGTCAATCGGAATTTTTCCAAAAGCTTGTACAGCATCCACATGAAGAAGAGCTCCGAATTGTTTACATAAGGAAGCAATCTCTTTTATAGGTTGAATCGTTCCAATTTCAGAGTTCACATAAGCGATACTAACGATGCGTGTATTTGTATTTAATAGAGACTGTAGTGATGTTAAGCAAATTGTCCCATCGCTTTTTACATCAACGTATTGTACGTGAATTCCTCTTCTTTGCAATTCTTCACCTACATCAAGTGTAGATTTATGATCGATGGGAGATACAATTGCATTCACAGGTGTTTGTTCGTTATGTGCAAAACAACCGAGTAATGCAATATTGTTACTTTCCGTTGCTCCTGAAGTGAAAATAATCTCTTGTTCATCAGCGCCAATACAAGTTGCAATTTTTCGAGTTGCCTCATATACAGTTCGCTTTGCTCGTTTTCCCATCATGTGCTGAGAAGATGGATTTCCGAATTCTTCTTTCATATGGTGCATCATAATGTGAATTACTTCATCATGACATGGAGTTGTCGCACAATAATCTAAGTACACTTTATGCATCAATTTGTCCTCCGCATATTAGGAAGTAAATACAGAGAAGTTAACCATCTTCTCATAAATTTCTTCAGTTGAAAGTTCTCCACTACCGCCTGGGTCAGCGACGATAATTTTCATGTCTGATAACTTATATAGATTTAAGGCGATTTCTACACCAGTACGAACCGGACTATAACATTCACCAGGGGCAAATAACAGAAGGAGACGATAACCCGCTTTATGTACTTCAGCAATCATTTCTGTAATCTCACCAGCGCAGCCAGTTACCCCACAGCTAATCAATGTTTTATAATTGCCATCTTCGTCAACAAACGAAATTTCAGTTTGATCTTCACGATTGTCGAGCATTCTTTTTTCTAACTTACCTTCTTTTACAAGTTTGCTAGCGCTTTTTTGGAATCGGTATTTTAACCATGTTTCAGGGAAGAAGAATGGGTTCTTTCTGCTTGATAAAATGTTGTCACTTGTGAAGTAATTGCTTTCATTAAGGATTTGTAAATAGGAAGTTGGTATATGATCATATGATTCATAAAATGATTGGCGAAGTTCGCTAGCGTTCTTCTCTTTTGTAGGAACGTACTGCCAGTCGTTAATAAGGAGGAGAAATTTAATTGCTTTAAACTGATCGTGAAATGTTTTTCCAAGTTCAATTCCTAAATTCCACGTATATCCTGGAAAAATGCCAACTCGGCGCGAGATACGATTTTGCATCAGTTCTGTCGTTTGTTCTTCTGTAATACCAGGCGTGAGCATATCTCTCTCTTCATCGTAAAATAGCATAAAATGTCCAGACATAATTACTAACTCATCTTGCTCTGTGTTCTTCAGTTCATTACTAATCAGTGTTACTAATTCATTTTCAGAACATACTAACTGATGATTCTTTTTATTTGGGTCTAGCGCTTTATTAGGCATAATAGCCCTCCTTAAAGAGTGATAAAGACGGTGCTTGGATTTGAACCAAGAGTGAAGGTGTTGCAAACCTTTGCCTTACCATTTGGCTACACCGCCATAATTGAATTTTGAAAGTAAAGTCTTTTTTGAAATCGTAGTCTCATGTTAGCACCGAGAAAATAGAAGCGTCAATTCCTCAAATGTTGAGAAAAAATAGTGAAGTGAAAAGTTGTACAATCCCATGTATATCAATAGAAATAAAGGGATTATGAACAACTGTAATGCATATGTAGGTGAAGAGCATATCAGTGAATTAGCTGGTGCACTAACTGAAGGAATTATAAAATAATTTCCACAAAAATTTTAAGTATCTATTTTTAGAATAAAAAAACAGCCAATTTAATTTGGCTGTTCTTTTATTTAGTATCCTGAATCTTCCGAGGTAAGATTATCAAGCATTGTATAATCGTACTTTTGTAAAGGTTTTTCGGCAGGGCCTTCAATTACTTCACCTGTATATGAAAACCTAGAGCCGTGGCATGGGCAATCCCAAGAGCGATCGCCACTATTCCAAGCAACTTCACATCCGATATGCGTGCAAGTTGTATCTACGATATGAAGCTTTCCTTGAGTGTCTTTATAAGCTCCTTTTTTATGTCCATCAATGATTACAACAGCACCTTCGTCGTTGGATAGGTCACTAATGCCTTGGTGAGCAGTTCCTAGTTTTCCTTTTATTAAATGATTGACAACGTTAGCATTTTCTACTAAGAAATTTTTTAAGCTTGGATTCATATGAAAACGTGAAGGTTTATATAAATTACGATATTTATTTTGCTTTCCTGTTATAATATCTCGAAATAGTAAGGCGGCAGCTGTACCATTTGTCATTCCCCATTTTCTATAGCCAGTAGCTATTAACACATTGTTTTGATTAGAGGTAATTTCTCCAATGTAGGGGATTTTGTCTAGTGTAATTAAGTCTTGAGCTGACCAGCGATATGAAATATGTTCAATTTCAAGCAATTGCCTACCAAACATTTTCAAAGCTTCATAATGCTTTGTCGTATCTTCGCCTTGCCCCGTTTTATGACTTTCTCCAGTAATAAGAACCATTTCTTCACCATTAATGGTTGCAGAGCGGAGAGAGCGTTTTGGTTCATCTGCGCTAATATACATACCACCTGGATAGTTCTCTTTTGTTTTAGCCGCAATCACATATGAGCGTTCAGCGTGCATTCTTGTAGAATAAAGACCTGCGCCTTCATAGAACGGAAAGTGGGAACAAGACAGCACATAATTTCCTGTAACTCGCGATCCTTCGCGAGTCAAAACGATAGGTTGTTCACCAGTCTCGATATTTACCGCTGTAGTATTCTCGAAGATGCGACCACCTTTTTCAGTTATGACTTGTATAAGGTGAGACAAATACTTTGTTGGGTGAAACTGTGCTTGATTTTTCATAACAAGTGCATTTTTTATTTCAATAGGAAAGGGAATAGTATTCACGAGTTTCCCATCTATACAGAGCTCCTCGTATGCCTTTGCTTCTTTCTCTAATTTACGTGCGGATTCTTCTGTTGTTGCATATATGTAAGCATCTTGTGTTATAAACTCACAATCAATGTGCTGCTTTGTAATCGTTTCTTGCATCCATTTTAGAGCGTCTATATTTACTTCATAATATAATCGTGCCGAGGATATTCCTGCATATTGAATGAGTTCATCATATATAAGGTCATGTTGAGCGGTAACTTTTGCTGACGTATGCCCAGTTGTACCGTTTAGTAGTTTATTTGCTTCTAAAATGGCAACCTTGAAGCCTTCATTTACGAGTAAATAAGCCGTAGTAATTCCGGTAATTCCGCCTCCTACAATAACAACATCAACTTTTATGTCCTCAGCTAAACGAGGATAATCCGGTAATTGAATAGCTTCTGTCCAATATGATTGGCTATCTTGTGGCAGTTGTTGATCATTCGAATTGTTATAAGACAATAGAGACCCTCCATTTTCCTGTTTTGTACCATTATTTCCTTTTATTTTTTGGTTAAACTTTAGATGTAAAACTTAAAATTCGTATTAAAAATTGAAATTCAGTATACTAAAACTTCAACCACATAAACGGAGGAATTCAACATGATTGCACATATCGGTACAGTAGCTATTTACGTAGATGACCAACAGAAAGCACTTCAATTTTGGACAGAGAAAGCTGGTTTTGAAGTATACCGTAATGATCCGATGGGACCAGACGCAAGCTGGATTGAAGTAGGTCCAAAAGGGACACGTTCCCATTTAGTGATTTATCCAAAAACGATGATGCCAAATGCGAATGAGTTAAAAGCATCGATTGTTTTTGTGACAGAAAATATGGTGGAGACATATGAAATGATGAATAGTAATGGTGTAACATTTAAGCAAGAACCCAATGAAATGCCATGGGGTACTTTCGCGATTTTTGCGGATAATGAAGGAAATGAGTTTGTGTTAAAAGGATAATAGTAAAAAGAGATCGGATTTGTATGTACAAGCATATGAATCCGGTTTTTTATATTACAAAACTGTAAGGTATATGTAATGTGAATCGATAGTAGATAATGGCGAAAAACGGCACAATGAGAACAGGAAAACAAAGCTTAGGAGGAGTTACGATGAATCAACCAGTTGTAGATGTAAAAGATGTTCAAAAAGTGTACGGAAAAAAAGGAGAAAATCAGTCACACGCATTAAAAGGCGTGTCATTCTCTGTGCAAGAAGGAGAATTCGTAGGGATTATGGGACCGTCTGGTTCGGGGAAAACGACGTTACTAAATGTAATTTCTACGTTAGATAAAGCAACAGGCGGCGTGATTGAAATTGCTGGAACGGACATTACGAAAATGAAGCAAGGTGAGCTGTCTGATTTCCGTTCGCAAAAATTAGGTTTCATTTTCCAAGACTTTAACTTACTTGAAAACTTATCGATTTATGAAAACATCGCCCTTCCATTATCACTGCAAGGTGTTTCTTCTAAACAAATTGGGCCAAAAGTAGAGAAGGTAGCAGAGATGCTTGGTATTTCAGCGATACTTCAAAAGTACCCATCTGAAGTGTCTGGTGGACAGAAGCAACGTTCCGCAGCTGCACGTGCACTTGTCCATGAACCGGCAATTATTTTAGGGGATGAGCCAACAGGAGCGCTTGATTCAAAGAACGCAACAAGCTTACTTGAAGCGATGAAAAACTTAAATGAAGAGCAAGGCGTTTCGATTATGATGGTAACGCACGATCCATATAGCGCAAGTTACTGTGAGCGCATTTTATTCATTCAAGACGGAGAGTTATATAAAGAAATTCACCGCGGTGGTACACGTGAAGAGTTTTATAAAGAAATCTTAAATGTACTAGCAGATCTAGGCACACAAAAGGCATAAGAAAGGAGGTTCATCATGTTATTTAAGCTATCTATGTCAGGGCTAAAAAGCAAGCTGAAAGATTATATCGTCTTACTTGTTGGTCTTGTTATGTCGATTTCAATTTTTTATATGTTCCAAACGTTAGCGTTAAATAAAACGTTTTTAGAATCAAATTCTGTGATTCAATCGATTGGATTTGTGTTCCACGCAGGTTCATTCTTACTTGCAATTATTACGTTCTTCTACATTTTATATGCGAACTCTTTCTTGTTATCACTTCGTCAAAAAGAGTTCGGTATGTATATGATGTTAGGTGCAAAAAAGCATAAAGTAACGATGATGATGTTTATCGAGACGATTACATTAGGCGCTGCATCACTTCTGATTGGTATCATAGTTGGTACTGGTTTAGCGCAAGGAATCGGTCAAATGTTAATGAAGCAACTTGAGTTTGCTGGAGAAGGTTATCAAGCATTTTACGTACCATCTATGATTGTTACTTGTTTATTCTTCGCTGCTTTATTTATATTATCAGCAATTATGAATAGTATGAAGCTATCACGTATTTCCGTATTAGAACTTGTACACGGAGATGCGAAGGCAGAGAAAATTGTAGCAACAGGAAAGAAAACAGCATTTGTTGCGGTTTGCGGTGCAGCTTTACTTGCAATGGGTTACTTCTCTATGATTAATATGGAGAGATTAAGAGAATTTGGCATTATTATCGCCCTTATTACAACAACATCAGGAACTTACATGGTATTTGGCTCGTTATTACCATTGTTTATGAAAAAGTTAAAAGGAAATAAAAAGCGTAATGAAAAAGGATTAAATGCATTTACGTTCGCACAGCTGAACTTCCGTATTAATAGCTTAACGAAAGTGTTAGCAACGGTAGCGATGTTAGTAGCGCTTGGCGCTGGTGCGATTTCAGGTGGTATGGCGTTTAAAAATAACACTGCTCTTACAGCTGATAAATTTGAAGCATATGATATTGTGACTCATAATCCAACAAAAGAAGAGAAAGAGATTTTAGATAACATTCAGTTTACAGAGAAAAACGAATATCGTTATAAAGTAGACGATAAGTTTGTGTATTACGTAAAAGAAGATTTAGAAAAACATCGCCCACTTGTACAAGCTGGAGTTGGAAAAGAGAACCTTGGCAATTTTAAACCTGTTTCAGGAGAACTTCCAGCTGGTGCTATCTCTAGCTTTGCAGAAGAAAGAGATGAGAATGCACCAGTTATACCAGAAGCGTGGGAAGATGCACTTAGAACAATCCAGCCGTACTATTTATATAGTGAGCAAACTATTCAAATTGTGGATGAAGCAACTTATAACAAAACGGCAGGACAAGAAGGAATTGCGTTTCTTGGAAAAACAAAAGATTTCGTTTCTTATAAAGATAAATGGAAAAAACTAAACGAACTACAAATCGAAAAGTATCCAAATGTCCCATCTGAACAAATACAAGGGAAATACAGTGTATATGCAATGTTCCATGCGTTTGCAAGCGGAACAGTCTTCATGGGATTCTTCCTTGGAATTGCTTTCTTAGCAATGATGGCGAGCTGTTTAATGTTTAAAATCCTTTCTGGTGCGACGAAAGATATCGCGCGTTACAGCATGCTTCGTAAAATTGGTGTGCGCCGTGAACTATTAACAAAATCGATTTATAAGGAGCTATTTTTAGTCTTCTTATTCCCGGCGATTGTTGGTATTGTACACGTATTAATTGGTATGAACATTTTCGGATTTATTCTAATTGATCCATACTTCCGCATTTGGTTACCAATTGTTATTTTCGTAGTCATTTATGCGGTGTACTATTTCATTACCGTTCAATTGTATAAAGGGATTGTTCTTCCGAAAGAAGAATAATAAACAGTCCACTTCTACATCTGTAGAGGTGGATTTTTTGTGTTAATAAAATTAATTAAATGTAATATAATGTAATTTAGATTTTAAAATAATTAAAGGGGAGAGATTTGATGAAAAAGAAATTCATAGCATGCTTTTTAGGCTTATTTATGCTAGTAAATGTAGATAGTGTATTTGCTAACATAAATGGGGTGTCATGGCACCAAGAAGGTGGTAAGTGGTATTTATATAATACGAGCGGTCAAAAAGAAATAGGCTGGGAGAAAGTAGACGGATCATGGTACTACTTTGATGATAATGGTGTCATGGTAAAAGGTTGGCAGTATATAGATGGAAAGTGGTACTACTTCAGTAACAATGGTGTGATGGCAACAGGGTGGAAAGAAGTAGGTGGAAAATGGAATTATTTCAACGCTAATGGTGAAATCCAAACGGACTGGCAGAAAATCGAGGATTCATGGTACTACTTTGATTATACCGGTACCATGTTGAAAGATTGGCAGTATATAGATGGGAAATGGTACTACTTCAGTGATAACGGTGTAATGGCAACAAGTTGGAACGAAATAAGAGGTGCATGGTATCATTTTAATGTTAATGGTGAAGTTCAAATAGGTTGGCAGAAAATCGAAGGCTCATGGCATTATTTTGATTATACTGGTGCAATGGTAAAAGGTTGGAAAAGTATAGGTGGCTCATGGTATTACTTCTATGAAAGTGGTGTAATGAAAACAGGCTGGGAGTATGTAGGCGATTCATTATATTACTTTGATTATAGTGGTGTTATGTTATTAGATTGGCAATATATAAATGGCGATTGGTATTATTTCACTAATGAAGGTGCTGTCATGAACGAATGGAGGTATATGGATAATAACTGGTACTACTTTGGTATTGAAGGGGAAATGCTTACTGGTTTCCGTACAATTGATTGGATAAACTACTACTTTGATCAAAGTGGTGCGATGCAATATGATGGAGGGGCGAGTTTAAAGCAAATTGTACAAACTGCTTTATGGGAAGGAAAGTTAGGACCTTTCAGCTATGATGTTATTGGGAAAGAGTTTTATGAAGTTGAGAGGGAGTATGGTGGATCTTATGAGTGGTACGATGGAGGCTGTACAGAATGTGATGTACCTGATATTGCAAAATACGGTGAATATAGATTGTTGATGTATCATAGAGTTAGTTATATTGAACTTCCTGTTAGTATTTCTATAAGAGAATTAAAGGTATGGATCGGTGAACCAGATACAATTGAAGAAGAGGGTGGTCTTTTCGTGTATAATCGTGGACCATACTCTTTGCATGTAGATACTTTCGAAGGTTATGTTGATTTGATTCGTTTGAGTAAAAATGAATACTAAAGATAAGAGATTTGAGGAGCCCTTTTTATCATCAAAAGGGCTCTATTTTTAAAAAATAGTCATTATCGACTTGTACGTATTACCCACACTTTATATACAAACTTATTCTCACTGAATATCTTTTCCGTACGTACATGAAACTCTTTCACTTCTGCTAACAAAAAAGCTAATGCATACGCAACTTTATAATCAAACGTCATATATCCATCAAATACACTTGCATATATTTCATTACAAATAGAATCAGCCCAAGTTTCAGCTTCATGCATCGAATCAAAAATCATTGTGTCTTGACGGCAATTTGATTTATGAAAGCGAATGTGTGTCATTTTGGGAAGACCTCCATTAAAAGTTTTAATTCCCTAAATTGTTGTTTTCAATGTCTTTTTGAATTTTATGTAATGCTTTTGGTTTTATGTCTCCCACTCTATCTCCCTTATTCTTATATGGTTTACTCCCCACCTTCATCACACAATACACGTTCTAATTGTTCTCTCTCTACATGAGCAAGACCCCAATCACAAATCATATTAAGTAAAGGAATAAGAGATAGGCCTTTTCTCGTTAAAGAGTACTCAACTCTTGGAGGGACTTCTGGATAAATTGTTCTTTCAATTAATCCATCCCTTTCGAGTTCGCGTAATTGGTTCGTTAATGTTTTATGTGAAATATTTAAAATATATCTTTGTAATTCGCCAAACCGCTTCATTGGATCTTCATATAATTCGTATAAAATCATAATTTTCCATTTCCCTTGAATGAGCTGAATGGTTGCATCAAATTCATTTAAATATTTTTTTGTTGTCAAATGGTTCTCCTCCTTAAATAAGTACCTCAAGGTTACTAATGAACAAAGAAGTGCTTAATTTTTCTTAAGGTAGCTTCAATTGTAAACTGGTTGCATGAGAAAGACAAAGAAGGAGTAATCTGAATTTCATCAACTATTAATCAGTTGCCTTCCTATTGAAAAAGGTCTACAATTTTACTGTTATATAGTAGAACGAAAAAATAATAGAATAGGAGGGACAACATGCCAAAGAAAGTATGGCTATTAGTAGCTGGGATGGTTATTAACGTCACAGGTGCTTCTTTTTTATGGCCTTTTAACACAATTTATTTACATGAACATTTAGGAAAGTCTTTATCTGTGGCGGGACTTGTGTTAATGATTAACTCACTTACTGGTATTGTCGGCAATATGCTTGGTGGTATTTTATTTGATAAATGGGGCGGATATAAGTCAACGCTAGTTGGAATAGTTATTACGTTAGTATCTATTTTAGGGCTTGTATTTTTCCATGGTTGGCCGCTTTATGTTGTGTGGCTTGCCTTAATCGGGTTTGGTTCAGGTATGGTATTTCCAGCGATGTATGCGATGGTTGGAACGGTTTGGCCAGAAGGCGGGCGCAGAGCATTTAATGCGATGTACGTTGGACAAAACGTAGGGATTGCGATTGGGACAGCGTGCGGCGGTTTAGTTGCTTCGTATCGTTTTGATTATATTTTCTTAGCGAACTTTATTTTATACTTCATTTTCTTCTTAATCGCATTTATTGGGTTCCGTGGTATGGACGATAAGAAAGAAGCGGTGAATGAAACGAAAGAAGAAACGAAACAAGGTTGGTCGCTTACACCAGGATTCCGTGCTCTTCTTATCGTTTGTGTTGCCTACGCGTTATGCTGGGTTGCTTACGTGCAGTGGCAAGGAGCAATTGCGACATATATTGGAGAAATCGGAATTAGCCTTCGTCAGTACAGTTTATTATGGACGATTAACGGCCTAATGATCGTTTGTGCACAGCCGCTCGTAAGTATGGTTATTCGCTGGACAAAACGTTCATTGAAACAGCAAATTATGATCGGGATTGGTATTTTTGCAGTTTCCTTCCTTATTTTATCGCAGGCGCAGCAGTTTTCAATGTTTGTTGTTGCGATGATTATACTTACGATTGGTGAATTGTTCGTATGGCCAGCAGTCCCAACGATTGCAAATATTTTAGCACCAAATGGAAAAGTCGGTTTTTATCAAGGTGTTGTGAACAGTGGAGCAACGGTTGGAAAGATGTTTGGACCAGTTGTCGGGGGAGCGGTTGTTGATATATATAATATGGAAGTATTATTTATTGCCATCACGGTAATGCTTGTAGTAGCAATTCTTGCAGCAAGCCTGTATGATAAAGGCGTGACAGTTGAAGAGCCGAAGGAAGAAAAAATTGCAGTTTAGTTTGACGGAACATGTAACATGTTTTAGAATATATGTAAATTAACCACATACGTAATAACAGTGATGAGGAGTAGTAGTAATAGAAGCTGGTTTAGAGAGTTGACGGTTGGTGAAAGTCAATCCACGTTTCGTTATGAACTCGCCTTCTGAGTTGCAGTTGTGAACTGAAGTAGCAATTGCCGTTTATCCACGTTACGGATCTAAGCGAATGTATATCGTTTGTTCGAAAAGTGATCGTTATTTCGAACATTGTTGATGACATTAATTTAGGGTGGTACCGCGGGAATTTATAACCTCTCGTCCCTTCTTTGGGATGAGAGGTTTTTTGTATTTTTAGCGGTGAATATATAGAATTTGAATGGAGGGTATTTCAATGAGCTTTAATCATCAAGATATTGAGAAAAAGTGGCAAGCGTATTGGGAAGGAAATAAAACATTCCGTACGCCAGATGAAACAGACAAACCGAAATTTTACGCACTAGATATGTTCCCATATCCATCGGGTGCAGGTCTGCACGTAGGACACCCAGAAGGATACACTGCGACAGATATTTTATCTCGTATGAAACGTATGCAAGGGTACAACGTTCTTCATCCAATGGGATGGGATGCGTTTGGTCTTCCAGCAGAGCAATATGCACTTGATACTGGAAACAGCCCAGCTGAATTTACTGAACAAAACATTAACACGTTCCGTAACCAAATTAAGTCATTAGGATTCTCTTATGACTGGGATCGTGAAGTAAATACGACAGATCCAGGTTACTATAAATGGACACAGTGGATTTTCTTAAAGCTATATGAAAAAGGATTAGCTTATGTTGACGAAGTACCTGTAAACTGGTGCCCAGCGCTTGGTACAGTACTTGCAAACGAAGAAGTAATTGATGGTGTAAGTGAGCGCGGTGGTCATCCGGTTGAGCGTCGTCCGATGAGACAATGGATGCTGAAAATTACTGCGTATGCAGATCGTTTACTAGAAGACCTTGATGATCTTGATTGGCCAGAAAGCTTAAAAGACATGCAACGCAACTGGATCGGTCGTTCTGAAGGTGCAGAAGTACACTTCAAAATTGATGGTACAGATGAGAAATTTACAGTATTCACAACGCGTCCTGATACACTATTTGGTGCAACATACTGCGTATTAGCGCCAGAGCATGCGCTTGTTGCGGAAATTACAACTGCAGAGCAAAAAGAAGCTGTAGAAGCATACATCGATGCTGTAAAAGCAAAAAGTGATCTTGAGCGTACAGAGCTTGCGAAAGAGAAAACAGGTGTATTCACAGGTGCTTACGCAGTGAACCCAGTAAATGGTGAGAAATTACCAATCTGGATTGCTGACTACGTACTTGCAACTTACGGAACAGGTGCAGTAATGGCAGTTCCAGCGCACGATGAGCGTGACTACGAGTTCGCACAAACATTTGAATTACCAATGAAAGAAGTAGTAGAAGGCGGAGATATTACGAAAGAAGCACATACTGGTGATGGTGCTCACGTAAATTCTGCATTCCTAGATGGTTTAAATAAAGAAGAAGCAATCGCGAAAATGATTGAGTGGCTTGAAGTATCAAGCGCAGGTAACAAAAAGGTAACGTACCGTCTACGTGACTGGCTATTTAGCCGTCAACGTTACTGGGGCGAGCCGATTCCAATTATCCATTGGGAAGATGGCACAATGAGTGCTGTGAAAGAAGAAGAATTACCATTAGTTCTTCCGAAAACAGAAAACATCCGTCCATCTGGTACAGGTGAGTCACCACTTGCAAACATCGATGAGTGGGTAAATGTTGTTGATCCTGAGACTGGTAAAAAAGGTCGCCGCGAAACAAACACAATGCCACAGTGGGCAGGTAGCTGCTGGTACTACTTACGTTATATCGATCCAAACAACAGCGAAGCACTTGCAGATCCAGAAAAGATTAAACAATGGCTTCCAGTTGATATTTACATCGGTGGTGCAGAGCATGCGGTACTTCACTTACTATACGCTCGCTTCTGGCACAAAGTATTATACGATGTAGGCGTTGTTCCGACGAAAGAACCATTCCAACAATTATTCAACCAAGGTATGATTCTAGGTGAAAACAACGAGAAAATGAGTAAATCAAAAGGTAACGTTGTAAACCCTGATGATATCGTAGCAAGCCATGGTGCAGATACACTTCGTCTATACGAAATGTTCATGGGACCATTAGAAGCTTCTATTGCTTGGTCTGAAAATGGTCTTGACGGAGCTCGTCGCTTCTTAGACCGTGTATGGCGTCTATTCGTTCAAGATAACGGTGAGCTAAGTGAGAAAATTACTGCTGATGCAAACAAAAATCTTGAAAAAGCATACCACCAAACAGTGAAGAAAGTAACAGAAGACTACGAAGGACTTCGTTTCAACACTGCTATTTCGCAAATGATGATGTTCATCAACGATGCTTACAAAGTAGAAACACTTCCGAAAGAATATGTAGAAGGTTTCGTGAAAATGTTAGCACCAGTTGCACCACACGTTGCAGAAGAGCTTTGGAATAAGCTTGGACATAATGAAACAGTAACATATGCAAGCTGGCCAACATTTGATGATTCAAAACTTGTAGAAGACGAAGTAGAAATCGTTGTTCAATTAATGGGTAAAGTACGTGCGAAACTAACAGTGAAAAAAGACGCACCGAAAGAAGAACTGGAGCAGCTTGCAATCGCAGCAATCCAAGACCAAATCGAAGGAAAAACAGTACGTAAAGTGATTGTTGTTCCTGGAAAACTTGTGAATATCGTAGCTAACTAATGTTAGTGGAAAGCAGCCCTTTTTGGGGCTGCTTTTTTAGTGCATGGGGATTATATTTTTTTATACGGAAGAAGTGAATCGCTGATAATCGTTAGAAAATGGCCGAAAGAGCCGATAAAATCGCCGATAACCACTGGAAAATCGCTGAAAGAATCAATAAAATAGCCGAAAACCATCAGAAAATAGCCGATAGACAAAGGTTATTTGGGAATAGTAAAACAGAGAGGGGGTGCATACATATGGGAAAAGGTAGAAGCAATAATACTGGTCAAAGACAACCTAACTTCGATGCTGGTGCTTCAAAAGGAAAGCAACCTCAGATGGGAGATTCGAAGAAGAAGTAGAAAAAAGGAGCCATTTATGTAAATGGCTCCTTTTTTTGTATTATTTCTTAGCTGCTTGGCGTTGTCTTTCAATTTCAGCGCGTAATTGAGGTTCTGGTGCTTCCCAGCCTTCTGGTTTTAAAATTTTGCCGTCGCCTTCACGGTAGCGAGGCTTACCATCAGGGAATAGCTTTGCCATATTCGCATTGTTTACAATTTCAAAACCTTTATCTGGACGGACACCCATTTCAGCAAATGTACCAAATGCAAAGTAAATTAAATCAATTAATGCATCGTATTGATCTTCTACTGTTTCTGCTTCTAAAAATTCTTCTAGTTCTTCTTGCATGAAGCTAGCACGAATTTTTGCGCGCTCTTCGGTTAATTTTGTTGGAGTATCTGCAACTGGATGGCCAAATACTTCATGCATTTTCGCCACAAGTTCGTATCCTTTATCTAAGCCTTTTTCATGTTTCATTATGTCTCATCCTTTCTCTTGCCTAATTGTAACATACAAAAAGAACATCTCTTGTGAAGGTGAGATGTTCTTTTTATTCTGACTATTCTTTTTTCATGAAGAACGATAATGCAATATCAATGCTAAAAAGACCAGCAATTAGCATTGGTGCTGTTACGAGTATGTAACGAGAAAATGAAGCATTTTTTAAATACATATGTGCGAATAAAAAGACACCTACAAACAACAAAGAGTTCAAAAACGGTTTCAAATATTTTTTCAGCATATGTTTCTTCCTCATGTATGATTTTTACCTATTAGTATAGAGGAAAATTGTGAATGTGAGAAGTTATTTTTTAGGTGTGTCACTTATCACCTAAGATAGTCCACAAGCAAGTACCGTAAATACCGAACATAAAGATATGTGCTAAGAGTCCACACTGCATATTTTCTACTTTTTGTTTTTTGAAATAGTCCAAGTATGACGTATGCAGTTCCGACTTGAAGCATATTAATGAAGCTTTGCTCAATAAAGGTGTCTTCGAACAAAAAGAAGCTAATGCAAGAAAATCGCATCAGCTTCCTTGTTATTCAATCACTCCAGAATTCGTAATATCTACTTCATATAGAACTTTTACCGGTACATCTTTGTACATCTCTTTCCACTCTTTTAGTTTAAATGGACGGTAGTGCTGACGATATTTTGCGCCTAAGCCGAGTGGATCTACGCCAAGGGATTTAAACTGTTTAATGAGCCTTGCCGCATCTTTTTCCAAGGTTTTTTTCACGGTTGTGTTTATTGTTTTGACATTATCACTTTTTTCTAAATTTACTTGCTCAGACAGTTCTAAAATGCGTGCATCCATCTTTACTTTAATAAGGAATGATGGTTTGCCATCTTTGATATCGACATCGTAAGACGGTTTTGAGCGGATGTCATTAATCATTGTGTAGCCAAATTTTGTTTTAAATTCACGAGAGTCGAGTTCATGTTTTTCTAACAATCCTTTAAACACAAACATGTCGTTGCTTTTTATTTTTCCAACATATTTATCCTCTTTGAAAAGGGCTATTCCTGTAATTTTTATTTTATCTTTCTGCTTTTTTAACATCGGTGAGTAGTAATCTTGACCGACGCGGTAATAACGAAATGATCCCATTTGTAAGTTATCTTTTGGAAGGGGACCTGTCTTCATATTGTGTTCTAACATTTTTTTTATGTAGATGGCAACGTTATAGGAGGTTGTATATTTTCCAGATAATAGCTCCAGCCCGTCTCCTTCTAATACTCCAATGTATAATGAATTTCCAATTGTCACATCTCGAAGAATTGTATCAAATGTACTTGAGAGCCCTTTTTTTGCAAGTTCTTTCGTAAATAGTGCAACACGCATTTGTCCACTTACGAAGGGCTGAGCTGATTCTAGTGCAGACTTTGTCTTCACATCTTTAACGGCATTGCCCATCCCTTGAAAAATTTGAACTTTATTTCCTTTTTGCTGAACAGGACAAACGAACGTTACTTTTACTTTGCCATCTTTCCCTGCATCAAATACAGCCCCTTGAATTAATTGGACGTCATCAATAATTGACTTTGGCATACAACCCGTTAGTAGGAAGCAACTATAATAAAAGAGAAAGAGTCGTTTCATGATTTTTTCCATGTTCTTTTCCCCCATACGATAAGAAATAAGATTGGGATGTAAATGTAAATCATCCAAAAGCTGATATTTGAAGTCTTGCTAATATAATCGTTAATTTCATGGCGTGTTGTTAACAGTTGTGATATAACGACAACAAGGAACATCAGTGCAATTAAAATGTACTTTTGTTTTACTTTGAAAATTTCATGTGTGCCTCTTGTTGCTGCCCAAATTGGTAGAACAAAGCTCGTAATGATGACGAGTGCATAGCCAGAAATAGCAAGATATTCTAACCGCTCAATAAAAGGAAACTGAATGACTTGTGTCATTGACAGTTGTGACCAAATTGTTTTCGATAATTGTTTTTCGCTAAAGAAAGCAAATGCAAGAATTGTGCTAAGTAAGTATAAAAAATTGGAGAATAACACACCGTATTGTGCGTATTTCGCTGATGTTTCAGCTTTCTTCAGAAATGGATAAATCATAAGCACAAGTTCAAATCCGGTCATACTGAATACAGATAGTTTGGTTGATTGTAAAATATCTCCGGCGGAATGAGAGAAGACTGGTAATAAGTTATCAAAATGTGCATATTTCATCATCCAAAAACTAAGTAGTATGTAACCAAGTGTACCTCCAATCGATACGACACAAATTCCTGTAATAACGCGAAAGCCAGATGAAATAATGTAATAACTGACGAGACATAAAAAAGTCGTTAATAACCATGTAGAAGCAGTTGGAAACATCCACACTTGAACAATTTCTACATATGTTCGAATAACCGATATACTTATAATGAAAAAATAAATCATCAATAGGATACTAATTAGATTACCGAGCCATTTGCCAAATACCTGTTGATGAAGGTCAATAATATTACCTTCTGTATCTTTAAGTATGTAGTAGATCATCCACACAAAAATGTGGATAAGAATGCCGTTAATTAGTACACCCATCCAAGCATCATATCCAGCCACTTTTGCGATGATGCGGGCGAATCCGAGTACGCCCGCGCCAAATTGTGCGCTATGAATTAAGAAGAAAACAAATATAGGCGATACTTGATAGTTTGTTTTAACTTTACTCATATGCGCTCCTCATTTCTTAATCATCAAAATCTGATGTATGTTTTGGGGTCATTGCTTCCGTATGTTTTTGCTCATGTTGTGGACGAGCTTGCACTACTCTCGTATCAATAAGAGCTAATGGGAAACGAATCCAAGAATCTTTCATCGATGGTTTTCGCATCGGATAAAATAATGCATACGGCTTACGTAAGGAAGACAGTCGAAAAAGGTGTGTAAATAAAAAGATAAAGCCGATAGAAATGCCAAGGAGTCCACCAAACTCCGCAAATAACAAAAACGGAAATCGAAGTAATCGAATCGCATTTCCCATTTTATAAATTGGTGTAATGAAGGAAGCGAGTGCCGATAAAGCGACAAAAATTAATAAAATATTACTTGTCAGCCCAGCTTCTACAGAAGCTTGTCCAATTACAATACCACCTACAATACCAAGTGTTTGTCCAACCTTCATTGGTAAGCGAGCACCAGCTTCCCTTAGTAAATCAATTGCTAGTTCTAAGAAGAGAGCCTCTAATACGGGCGGAAATGGAACTTGTGCTCTTGATAAAATTAATGTCTCTAATAAGTCGCTTGGAATGAGTTCGTAATGATAACTTAAAATGGCAACGTAAAGTGGCGTTGCACAAACTGAGAATAGAACAGCGATGAGGCGCAATATTCGTGAGAATGTAGCATATAGCCATGAAACATTGTAGTCTTCTGGTGAAACGAAAAAATCAAAAAATGAAACAGGTGTTAATAACACACTTGGTGAGCCATCAACAAAAATAGCTACCTTCCCGTCGACAAGTGCATTGCTAACGCGGTCAGTGCGTTCTGTATTAATGTAAGCTGGGAAGATAGATTTTTCCCCCATAAGTTCTGGAAGAAATGAACTATCACCAATTAAATCATATTCAATCGTTCGAAGGGATTCTTCTAAATAGACGACATTTTCCTTGTCCACCAAGTTTTCTAAATACATAATGACCACTTTTGTTTTCGAAAAGCTTCCAATTGTTATTTCTTTCGTTTTCAGTTCAAGTACGGGCAGTCTTTTTCGCACAAGATTTAAGTTTGTATCAATATCTTCCACAAATCCTTCTTGTGGACCAACAACCGTTGCTTCATTTAATGGAACGGATGGTGCGCGATAATTATCAATTGCAATATTGGCTAATATGCATTCCGATGCCTTTTCATGTAGTTGAACGATGGCGTGTCCCTTTAACACCATTTCTTCGATTTTTTTTACGTCACTCGTAATTGTAATCCCGCTCATCGGAATTCGTTCTTTTAATTCTTCTAACGTCGATGCTGTGTGCCTAAGTAACGTTGGCATTAAATAATTTTGTAACTTCTCACCATCTAGAGATGGACGATAATAGGAAATCCAGTATGGCTGATTTGGATCTTCTGATGTGTGGTAATGAATGAAATCACTAGATATCTTTAACTTTTCAACAAGTTCTTGTAAGTTATGTATCGTTTCTGTATGCGGCCGCGTATAACCTTGTCCGTCATCGTTTGTTTGCTCTTGTTTTGGAGTATTGGCAATATCGATGTCTTTGGTAGAATTTATTTGCTGTGTGCTTTGCTGCTGTTGTTGATTTGAGTTATTTTGTTGCTTCGTTTGTTTTTTCATCTTTAGTAACTGCGGTACATTGAGTTGTTCATCAGCATGAGCAGATTTCATAAAGTGTTCTATATTATCTGGCGCTGGTTGTTCATTTTGTTTTTTCGGTTCCTCATTATTTGTATGGATTTCAGTAGAGCCGAGTTGCTCGTCAGCATGGGCAAATTGCATGAAATGTTTTTCATTGCTATTTGATTCTTCTTGTTCAGTCGCTTCTTGCTCAGTCACTTCTTGTTCTGCCATGCTTGTTTGTTCGGCATATTGATCTTGTTGTTCAGTTTTCTTTTTTCGTCTTCGAAACCATTTCCACATCATTTGTTGTCCCTCTTTACGTATGAAATAACATAATGTTATTCTGTGGGAATTTTTCTATATTATTCATATATTTCTTGTGTATATGAGCCGAATGTAAAAAGGTTATTTCATAAACGTGGCGTAACAGTTATAGAGTAGAGAAATTTATAAAGAAGGAGAGGAAATCGTACGTGTTATATGTAAAAAAGGAGAAGTTTACGCTAGAGAGTTTTACGTTCGAAAGTGGAGAAACGATTCCGGTGCAAATGGGGTATGAAACGTACGGTACGTTAAATCAGGAAAAGTCAAATGCGATTTTAGTTTGTCATTATTTTAGCGCAACGAGTCATGCCGCTGGGAAGTATACACAGTATGATGAGGAACCTGGCTGGTGGGATGGACTCATTGGCCCTGGCAAAGCAATTGATACAAATAAATATTTTGTTATTTGTACAGATAACATTTGTAACGTACAAGTGAAAAATCCATATGTCGTAACAACAGGACCAGCGAGTATCAATCCTAGAACGGGTAATTCATACGGAATGACGTTTCCTGTTTTTACGTATCTTGATGTTGCACGTTTGCAGCATAAGTTAATTGAAATGATGGGGATTACAAAGTTGCACACTGTCATTGGTCCGTCAGCCGGTGGAATGATTTCTTTGAACTGGGCTGTTCATTATCCACATATGATGGAGCGTGTTGTTGGTGTAATTACAAGTCCGCAAAATCCAATTATGACAACCTTTAATGTACTGCAAAATGCAATTGATACAATTATGTTAGACCCAGCTTGGAACGGTGGGAACTATGGAGAAGAAGGATCGATAAAAGGATTCCATAGTGCGGCGAAGATGATGTTTGCGAATGCTTTTGATATACAGTATTATGAAACAAACTTTCCGAGGGATTATACGTTAGCTCCGCGTAAAAACTTTTCTTCATTAACATCGTTTGAAAATATGATAAATGAGATTGCGCTCCAAAATATTGCATTGGCTGATGCGAACTCATGGATGTATATGGCAAAGGCTACGATTCTTCATGATATTGCATATGGTTTTTCTTCATTAGAAGAAGCGCTCCAAAGAATTGAAGCGCGTGTTCTTATGATTCCTTGTAAACAAGATGTACTACAGCCATCTCGCTATAATCATGAAATGGTTTCGATATTAAAACAGCAAGGGAAAAACGCGGAAGTATATGAAATTGAAAGTATTCTTGGACATATGGCAGGTGTATTACATGTTCAACTATTTGAAAAAAAGCTGCATGAATTTTTAACTACGGAGCACTCTAGTCGATTGAAGTGATACTTACATGATATTTAAACGGAATGTATACATCGCAATCCATACGCCAAAGCATGCTATACTAATTAATAATAAAACGAAGGCTCGTTCTTGGCGTGGTGGTTCTTTATGAAATATATTAAGAGAACTCAGCGAAAAGATGAGTGAGATGAGTCCGATAAAAAAAAGTAAAATTAACATACAAATATAACTCCTTTAAATATGAAACAAGTATATAGAGGATACAATATAACAATTGTGTTTGTAAATGAGAGAAAGGTGGAAACGGTAGGACTTTTGAATTTTATCCTTTTGAAAATGAGGAGACTCTTTCTTTCCGTCCGCCTCTTCTCATGCTAAAATTGGTGATGAATTGACAGAAGGAGGTCATTTTTGATGACAGAAGTAAATACAATTACAGCAAAAGAAGTACAAGAACGTTTAGAGAACGGTGAAACGTTATTTTTAGTAGATGTGCGTGAAGATGAGGAAGTAGAATACGGAAAAATCCCGGAAGCGGTTCATATTAAAATGGGGGATATCCCGAGTAAATTAGATGTTTTTGATAAAGAAAATGAATATATTTTCATTTGTCGATCTGGTATGCGTAGTGAAAATGTTTGCCATTATTTAAATGAGCAAGGCTATAAAACGGTAAACATGGTTGGCGGCATGCTGCAATATGAAGGTGAAATTCAATAAGTTATGAAAAAACTTGAAGCGGAGTCCGTTTCAAGTTTTTTTCTTTTGCATACAGTGTAGAAGAAGGGTGGTGTATGTATGAGTTCATTTATTCGAAAAATCAAGATTGTGAATAACAACGGTGCGGTTCATTTTGGAGATTATAATACGTTAAATCCCGTCTATGCAACGAAAGTGCATAACGGTTCAGGTAGTCTAAATTCAGCAGTTTTTTTAAATGGCGAGCGTGTACCGTTTGAGAGACCGCGTGCATCCGTCTTCATTCCGCCAATTGGTTCAAGTACGATAACATTAGGAGCATAGGAAGGTTGTAGAAAGATGGGAGCTTGTATTAAAGAGTTTGTCATTGTGAATAATTATGGGAATTTATTAACAGGAGATAACTTACGAGATACTTCCTTTACAGCAACTAAAACGTATAGCGGTGCAGGGGGACCGGCTTGTATTGATATTGTTGTTGTAATTGGTGATACAAATAAAGTGTGCTTAAAACCAGGTGATACTGTAACGACAACCATTACTCGAGGGGGTAATGAACAAAGTGTTAACGGTAATGGTGATAATAATGGCATGACTGGGACACTACAATCAGCTCCAAATACAGACAGCATGGATTATCCTGGTATATGATGAAAAAAGACCAAAGTTGGTCTTTTTTCCATGTCGATAGAGTAAGAGGAATTATATTCACTTTGTTGAATTAAAATGATAACCGTCTATGAAAACCTAATTAATAATAATCGAATGTAGTTTTTGGATTTATTAACATTTTATGTATATATATAAATTGAATTATAACCCTTTATATTGATATTATTTACATATAATATAAGAGTGTTATATACATAGATAAATAGAAGGGATAAGGCGTATATGAAAAAGAATATGAAAATGAAAGTGCTTGCAGTAGCTTTAGGGTTAACAGTAATGGGGTCTACAACATCGGCATATGCAAGTCCTGGTGGCTTAGATAAAAATGGAGGCCACCATTGCCGGACGAACTGTGGCAAATATGGATTGGAAACGGGAGAGTACCATTACCATAATAATTGGAAACAAGAAAATGGGAAATGGTATTTCTATGACCAACAAGGAACAAAGGCTAAAGATTGGCAAGTAATAAATGGAGCATGGTATTACTTTAATACAAGTGGTGCAATGCAAAAAGGTTGGCAAGCAATAAATGGAGCATGGTACTACTTTAATGGAAACGGTGCAATGCAAACAGATTGGCAAGCAATTGATGGGAAATGGTACTATTTTAACGGAAACGGTGCAATGCAAAAAGGTTGGCAAGCAATAAATGGAGCATGGTACTACTTTAACGGAAACGGTGCAATGCAAACAGGCTGGCAAGCAATAAATGGAGCATGGTACTACTTTAATGGAAACGGTGCAATGCAAAAAGGTTGGCAAGCAATCCAAGGCAGCTGGTACTATTTTAATGAGAGCGGAGCAATGCAAACAAAATGGCAGCTGATTGATTATTCATGGTACTACTTTGATGGAAACGGTGTTATGAAAACGGGCTGGCAATCACTGGATGGCTCATGGTATTACTTTGATGAAGATGGAATGATGCAAACAGATTGGGTAGAAATAAACGGAGAAATTCATCTTTTTGATGAAGATGGAAAGTGGAACGCTCTTTCAGAGTATCAAGGATATTGGACGATAACAGAATTTGGGAATCCAGAAGAGCCTATAGGTTTTCCGGATGGTATGGCTGTAGGAATTGATTTTTATTATGGAAATGAAGCTCAAGTTAGCGTGATGAATATGGTATCAGGGTGGCCAAAAGCAGCATTTCATAAAACAGTAACATTCCAAAATAATAAAGCGGTCATTAAGTATGAAAATGATGGCTGGGGTGGTTATGGAACAGCAATAATAGAATTAAAAGATGGTGCTGTTCATGTGAATGTTTCAGTGGAAAATGGTGAAACTCGCGGCATCCCAAGCGGTCAATATGTACTTCCATATAAATTTTAATAATAAAGAATAGATGAAAGAGTACCAACTCATATATAGAGTTAGGTGCTCTTTTTTTACAAACCTTTCAAAAAATGAGCAAAAATATCGCGATTCTAAAATGTATTATAATAGAATAAAAGTAGGGATCTAGTAGGAGAAGGAGGGGTGGCGTTGAAAGATATATGGAAGCGCCCACTTCAAGATTTGCGTATTTCGGTCATTGATCAGTGTAATTTTCGGTGTACGTACTGTATGCCAGCAGAAGTGTTTGGGCCTGAATATGCGTTTTTGAAAGAGGAGTTTTTACTAACGTTTGATGAGATTGAAAGGTTAGCAAAGCTATTCGTTCACATAGGAGTAAGAAAAATTCGTTTAACTGGTGGAGAGCCGTTGCTTCGTAAAAATATGCCTGAATTAATTGAGCGTCTTGCACGTTTAGAAGGGCTAACGGATATTGGTTTGACGACAAACGGTATTCATTTAACGAAGCAAGCAAAGTCTTTATATAATGCTGGTTTAAAGCGAGTAAATGTTAGTCTTGATGCAATCGATGATGATGTGTTTCAGCAAATTAATGGCCGAAGAGTAGGCACACAGCCCGTTCGTCGTGGGATTGAAGCAGCGATAGAAGCTGGGTTAGAAGTGAAAGTAAATATGGTCGTGAAAAAAGGGATGAACGATGACCAAGTTTTAAAAATGGCATCCTACTGCAAAGAACGCGGCATTTCGCTTCGGTTTATCGAATTTATGGATGTTGGCAGTACGAATGGATGGAACTTTGACCAAGTGATAACGAAAGAACAATTAATTGAGATGATTCATAAGGTGTACCCAATTGAACCACTTGATCCTCATTATTTTGGTGAAGTGGCAAAGCGTTACCGATACATTGGGAGTGAGGCAGAGATTGGTTTTATTACTTCTGTATCAGAATCATTTTGTTCATCATGTACGAGAGCTCGTATTTCAGCAGAAGGAAAGTTATTTACATGTTTATTTGCAACGGAAGGGACGGATTTACGAACCTTATTAAGGGAAGGAATAAGTGATAAGGAATTGCTTGCTGTTGTGAAAGATGTATGGAACAAACGAAGTGATCGTTATTCTGATGAACGAACAGAAGAAAGTGCAAATAACCGCCCGAAAATTGAGATGTCATACATAGGGGGATAAAGAGAGAAGGGGTTTCTATGCAAGAGCGGTATTCACGGCAAGTACTGTTTTCTGAAATTGGTGAAAGTGGTCAGCGAAGGTTACGTAAAAAACACGTATTACTTATTGGTGCGGGTGCGCTTGGTTCTGCGAATGCAGAAGTACTTACGCGTGCAGGTGTTGGGAAAATCACCATTGTTGACCGCGACTATGTGGAATGGAGTAATTTACAGCGTCAGCAATTATATACAGAAGACGATGCGAAGCGTTATATGCCAAAAGCAGTTGCGGCTGCTGAACATTTAAGAAAGATAAATGGAGACGTTGTAATTGAACCTGTTATAACAGATGTAACAGTACAAGAAATAGAAAAGCTGATTCAACATATCGATTTAATTATCGATGCAACTGACAACTTTGATACACGTTTATTAATTAATGATATTTCACAGCGTGAAAATATTCCGTGGATATATGGTGGCTGTGTTGGGAGTTACGGCGTTACATATACAATTATTCCAGGAAAAACACCGTGTTTTCGTTGCTTAATGGAGCATCCAACAAGTGGTGCAACATGTGATACTGTTGGTGTCATTCAGCCCGTAGTTCAAATGGTTGTTGCCTATCAGACAGCAGAAGCTTTGAAGATACTGGTTGAAGATTTTGAGTCTTTAAGGGAAACAATGGTTTCATTTGATCTTTGGCATAATCAATATATGGCTGTAAAAGTAAATCGTCAAAAGAAGGAAAAATGTCTATCTTGTGGACATATACGTACATATCCAAGTTTAACGTTTGATATGCAGACGAAAACAGAAGTGTTATGCGGCCGAAATACCGTGCAAATTCGCCCAGCAGTCAAACAAGAGCTTCAGTTAGAAGAAATTGAAAAGCGCTTACAAAAGAGTGTAACTGTACAACGGACACCGTATTTATTATCGTTTCATGTAGAAGAATATCGTTTCGTTTTATTTAACGATGGACGAGCTTTTGTACATGGAACAAACGACATACAAGTAGCAAAGCGTTTATATGCTCGTTACATAGGATAAGCCCAAAGAAAAATCTTCGGGCTAGTTCAATCCATGATTGTCACGGAAAGTGAAAATTCAGGTGTGGCAGTCAAAGGCCCTGACCGTTACCATGTGTGGCGAGATGCTCTGTCCTATCTGAAAAAAAGAAGGGTTTTATTTATCTGTTGTTCTTACATAATTACCGTTTTTACCGCCTGTTTTTTCGAGTAAGTACGTCTTACCGATAATCATGCCTTTATCGATAGCTTTACACATATCATAGACAGTAAGTGCAGCGGCAGAAGCAGCTGTTAATGCTTCCATCTCTACGCCAGTGCTGCCTTCTGTTTTTACTTTTACTTCAATAAGGAGACGATGCTCGTCATCTGCTATGTGCCAGTCAAATGAAACATCAACTCCTTTTAATAGAAGTGGGTGGCACATTGGAATAATATCGGATGTACGCTTTGCAGCCATAATACCAGCAATTTGGGCAACGGCTAGCACATCTCCTTTGCCAATTTCATTGCTGACAATTTTATCGTAAATATCTCGTGTTACGATTACACTAGAACGTGCAATTGCGGTGCGCACTGTTACTTTTTTATTACTAATATCAACCATTTTAGCGCGGCCTTGCTCGTTAAAATGAGTAAATGAAGACATATATATTCCTCCTTGTTGTTTCTATTAGCATTGTACAAGAAAATGGCAGGGAGAGGGAATATTTTCAAAGTATGGGGTGAGAAGTTTGGTGGAAAAACGAACACCGATCGCGGTGAAAGATGCTGTTACACATGTAATGAAATATGCAAAGCAAGGGGGATTTGAGCGTGTCCCACTGACACATAGTTACGGCAAAGTTCTCGCTGAGGACGTCATAGCAGATAATGATGTACCGCATTTTGACCGCTCGCCGTACGATGGTTTTGCAGTTCGAGCAGAAGATACGAAGGAAGCGAACTTTGAGAATCCGTTATGTTTTGAAGTAGTCGGAGAAATTGGAGCGGGATCGCTTTTTACAGAAGAAGTTCAGCCCTTTCAAGCAGTGCGCATTATGACAGGTGCAGCAATTCCAGTAGGGTGTGATGCTGTTGTCATGCTAGAGTTAACGGAAGGGTATAAGCAAGATGGAAAAACATACATGAAACTAAAGCGTCCGTTTCAAAATGGTGACAACATTTCACGAAAAGGTGAAGATGTAAAAAAAGGTGAGGTGCTTGTGGAAAGTGGGACGGTTATTAATCCAGGTGTTGCTGCTCTTCTTGCAACATTTGGGTATAGTGAAGTTTCCGTTAGAAAGCGTCCTGTTATTGGAATTGTCACAACGGGAAGTGAACTATTAAATGTTCATGAAGCGCTTCAGCCTGGGAAGATTCGTAATAGCAACTCCTATATGATTGGCGCGCAGATTGTAAAGGTTGGCGGTGACGTAAAATATTTCGGTCAGTTTGCTGATGATTTTGATACATGTTACAACATGGTAAAACAAACGATGGAAGAGGTAGATGTGTTAATTACAACTGGTGGAGTATCGGTTGGTGATTACGATTATTTACCAGCTATTTATGAAAAATTAGGAGCAAACGTCCTTTTTAATAAAATTGCGATGCGCCCTGGAAGTGTAACGACGGTAGCGGAAGTGAATGGAAAATTATTATTTGGGCTTTCCGGGAATCCGTCAGCTTGTTTTGTTGGATTTGAATTGTTTGTTCGCCCAATTATCGGTGCGTTTCTCCATAAAAAAGAAGCACATATGTATAGAGCGGATGCGGTATTAATGAAGGAGTTTCCAAAACCGAATCCGTTTACACGTTTTGTGCGCGCAAAAGCAGAATTTGTAGATGGAAGATTAGAAGTAATGCCGGTCGGTCTAGATAAATCCAGTGCTGTCTCTTCGCTTGCTAATGCAAATGCTTTTATTGTATTACCAGGTGGGACACGTGGATTTCAAGCTGGTATGACGGTAACAACGCTTTTACTAGATAGTGAGCGAGGAAGTGAATGGCCGTGGGACGAGCGATTCCAGTCCTACAAATCGTAGGCTATCAAAATAGCGGAAAAACGACGCTTGTTGAAAAAGTAGTACGAGCGTTAACTAAAGAAGGTATGCAAATTGGAACGATAAAGCATCACGGACATGGAGGCGTGCCAGATTTACCACTTCAAAAAGACAGTGAGCGGCATCGACAAGCCGGTGCTGCTGTAAGTTCAGTAGAAGGTGGTGGGCTATTGTCACTATCTGTAAATGGTATATGGCCGCTGCAAAAAATAATCGAGTTATACACATATTTTGCAGTAGATGCTATTATCGTCGAAGGGTATAAAAAAGAGCGTTATCCGAAGGTTGTTATTATCCGCTCAGAAGAAGAGCTTTCTTTGTTAGAGCGTGTTGAAAATATTATTGCTGTCATTACGTGGACAGAGTTACCAAAACTAGAATCATATAAAGTGTTTCATATAACAGAAGATGAAAAATATATGGATTGGCTAACAAAAAGGGTGAGGGAACTAAGATGACAGAAATATACTTTGAAGTAGTAAATGCACCAATTTCAATTGAAGAGGTGACAAAGAAAGTCATTCGTCGTGAGTGCGGTGCAGTTACAACATTTACAGGAACTGTTCGTGAATTTACAAAGGGGCGTCGTACACTTCATTTAGAGTATATGGCATATCGTTCAATGGCAGAGAAAATGCTGGCCAAAATTGGTGATGAAACGAAACAAAAGTGGCCTGGGACGCACGTTGCAATTACACATCGCATCGGCACGCTGCAAATTTCTGATATTGCTGTTGTTGTTGCTGTATCAACGCCGCACCGAAAAGAAGCGTACGAAGCAAATGAATATATTATGGAGCGTATTAAACAAATCGTTCCAATTTGGAAAAAGGAATTTTGGGAAGACGGGGAAGAATGGATTGGCGATCAACTTCAGAAAACATCATATCCGGACGGCGAGCCAGGAAAGGTAGGGATAGAATGATTACCGTACTATTATTTGCTCATTTACAAGAAGAAGCGAACCAAAATGAATTACAAATTGACGTTGCAAATGTATCTGTTACAAAGTTAAAAGAGCATGTCGCAAAAGAGTACAATCTATCATTATCATCGAACACAATGGTAGCAATTAACGAAGAATATGCAAACGAGGATGACATCGTACAAGCTGGCGATGTTGTGGCGTTTATTCCGCCAGTGAGCGGTGGATGATAGGGAAGTATAAAGGGCTTATCATTGCGACGATTGCTGCAATTGTTTACGTTGTAACGGAGTTGTACTTGACCGATTTGGAATATATGTATAGAACGGGCATTAAGTTTTTAGCGATGGTAGCATTTGTGATTGGTGGAATTATTGTCGCGGATGTGAAATCCTCTTCAAAATAGGATTAGCTGTTAGCTAATCCTATTCTTCATGGTGCTCCCAAACAGTAAGTCCGTTTAAAAATGTTGCAAAGTTTGGGGCCAATTGTACAATTTGTTCCCATTCATTATCAATGAAAATAATAGGGGGATTTTCACTTGTTTCCCGGTAATCTAATGCAATCCACGTATGACCGTCACCACATAATAAAACGAGATTTTCTGGCATTTCCCATTCTTGAATATAGTAGGTACTTTCTAAAATGCTGCTGTCATTTTCATTGAGTGAGATTCCCATAATAGAATCAATACTTACATGATCATCAGCCCATGAAGTTTTTTCAGAAGAAGGGTGGGCATTATATTCAATATAGCCACCGTTTTGTGTCTTTAGTAGGTTAATATATGCATCTGGCAATTTAACTTGTAATATTTCTTCTGCTTTTTTTACTATCTCATCTGTTAATGGTTGTAATGTAAGTTCGTCATCACCACTCCAAAAATTGGGTTTCATTTTTAAAACACCTCCAGTAGTATTGTAGGTGATGAAATGTGAAAAAGGAAGTGTGAAGTAGATGAACAAGTGTAAACTACTAGCCATGTTCAAAATAGAATTAGCTGTTGGCTAATCCTATTTTGAGTTTGTGAAGTTGAGTATATTACGGTTAAATGGTGATATCGTCGCGTTAGACCCAAGCTCATCAAATTTCCTTACTAAAAGTTCTTCAACTTTGCTGTTGAATGGTAATTGTTCAGAAGCAAGAGGAACTAACTGTAGATTTTCTCCAACTATAACTGAATGCAGAGCATGTTGAAACATTGCGATGTCATTTGCATCATTACCAAAGGCAATATATTCTCCTTTTTTAACACCTAACTTTTGTAATCCAGTCCACTTATCTACTCCTTTTGGACTTATGTCTAATACTCCTTCTTTTCCATGGGTATGCACAACAACATCTAGCTCTTTTAGTTTGTTTTCAACTTCGTGCATGTTATTTGAATTAAGTATTAAAATTTTTATAATTTGATTTAATTGATTTAATGACACATTTTTAGCACGTTTTTGTGGATCAAGGTTATTTAAAATAGGATGGCTTGTGCTTCCTGTATAACTATAATCCCAGTCACTATCTATTAAATACGAGATATTATATGTTTTTAGTAATGGGAAAATAGAATCCAGTATTTCTTTGTCAAAGCTAACTGTTGATATAGTTTTCCCTTTTATGGAAACCATTGAACCATTCCCACCAATCATTGGATACGTATGAACGCGTTCATGCAACACAGGAAGTAAGTCACGAATAGGTCTCGCTGAAGCAAAAATAACTTCATGACCTTGTGCAACCAACTTTTCTAATCCTTTTAGTATAATTTCACTAACCGGCTGACCTTTAAAACAAATTGTTCCATCTAAATCAAAGACAAACTTCATGATACACACCTCTATTTTATTTATCCCGCTATTTGCGGGCTGTAAGACTCCCACCTCGAAACTTAGAGGATTCAGAGAAGTTTAGGTGGGAGATAAACAGCCCGTAAAAGCCCGATTGGTTCAACTAACACTCAGTGGGGGATGGAGAAAACCCCCACTGAGTGAAGTTTCACGTTATTGCTATTAATCATATCAACATATTTTATAATAAAAAGGACATATGTCCTAAGAAGGAGATTTATATGAAATATATTAAAAGCATGGGGTTACTTGAAGAAAAGTTACAGCAATATGAAATTAAAGAAATGTTTAACGAGAAAACATCAATTCCATTCACATTACAAAAATATAGTCCAAATGAAATCATTTTACATGAAGGTGACGATTTAAAGACGTTATTATTTTTAGTAGAGGGGAAAGTAAAAGTTACATCAAGTGTTGCAACCGGGAAAGCTCTTTTATTAAGATTTGTTCAGCCGTTTTCTATTATCGGTGATATTGAACTTGTTCGTGATATTCCAGTGCAGTCACAAGTGAAGGCAGTTAACGAATGTTTATTGATTGGAATTTCTTTTGAATATATAAAGAAGCATGAGTTACAGAATGCAAAGTTTTTATATACACTTTTAGAACATGTAAGTTATAAGCTACAAACATGTACAACAGCTTCACGCGTAAATTTACTAGCATCTGTTGAGAATAGATTTGCAAGTTATCTTATGTCCACGATATTAACAGAACATGATAATGGATTTGGTGTCGAGTTACAAACGTCTAGTGTTGAAGAAATCGCGGGTTTACTTGGTACGACATATCGACATCTTAACCGAGTTATTCAGTCACTTTCAAAGAAGCAAATTATTGAACGGAAGAAAAATTCTATTCGTATATTAGATTGGAGTAGGTTAGAAGAAATATCGAACGGAATTCGTTATACATAAAAAGTGATGGTATTGATTTTGGATAGGTACTAAAAAGAAGAGAGGGTAATAAAATATTACTTTAACGTTTTAGGACGTTTTTATTAGAAAAATAGAAAATTAAATTTCATTTTTATATGACCTCAAGTAATATTGTGAGTGGAAGAATATAGAAAAGATAGGATGAAACAGATGAAAAAATATAAATTACCAATTGAACGCGACGAGTTATGGAAAGGGTGCATGTTTACATCAATTGCACATGCAATTATGACTGCACATTATCCTGATTTTTCTCATGAAAGTTCTTGGGATGGTATGAACTATAATATACAAAATAGTGAAGGTGCTCGTGGAACAGTGACATTTCATCCAGAATGTATTGTAGCTGCCTTTCAAGATATGGATAGTGAAAGAGAAGTAGAAGAAGCAATCTCATACTTTGAGGGCGCAGGAGAAAAAGTAAAAGAAATTGCTGAAGAAGAGACATTGCAGTATTTACTAGAAGATATTGATGGTGAGATGAAGCCGTTTGTTACAGCGGCATTTTGGGAAGAAAATGGCATCATGTATTCAGTAGATTCGTTAGATGAGGTGGAGGTACATAGCGGTTGTTTACTAGAGGCGCAGCTTATGAGGATAGAAGAGGCAGAAGAATTTTTAGAAGAGAATTATGAGATGAATGAATCGCAGCTTAAATTATTGCGAATTGTATATGAGAGAAAAATAGAAAATCCAAACGAACAAATTGTACTTTCTAAAGATGAGGTAGAAATGATTGGTGCTGAAGATGAAGAAGCGTTAGCAGAAAGTAAAACATCTTTTGAAGAAATGAATATTACATGGGGATAAGTTTGTATAAAAAGGGGGAATAAAAGTGCGTATCAGATATATCGCTCAGTACGGCATTGGTTTTATGCTTTTTTTCGTCACGACAATGATGAGCTGGTATGAAGGGAGCAATTTAAGAGAGAGTTCATTTGAGTGGAAGTATACCGCTAAGTTTACAAATTATTTTAAAGGACCTGTTACAAAACCGAGTGATATTATGCAAATTGACTTCTTTATTTATGCAGCTAAGTTTCATCCAATTCCGGTTTGGATAATGATTGCAAGTGCTGCATACATCTTTCTATTAAGCTTGTATTTAGTTGTGAAAAAGATGAGGAATATTGCATATGAAGAAGCATAGGAAATGGTTCATAACTGTAGCCATTCTTGTACTAGTAGGAGTGTTTAGTTACGTCCAAAATAATGTATTAACAATCACAGAAATTCAAGTTGAGTCAGATAAAATACCGGAAGCATTTACAGGCTATAGAATTGTTCATTTATCAGATTTGCACAGTAAGGAATTTGGAGACGAGCAAGGGAGATTGGTAGAAAAGATAAAGCATTTGAAGCCGGATGTTATTTTTATGACAGGAGATATGGTGGATGCAGATCGGTATGATGAAGAGGCAACTATTAAAATAGCAAAGCAGCTAGCACATACATATCCAATTTACTTTGTCACTGGAAATCATGAGGCAGCATCAGGCCGTTATGAAAGCTTTGAAAAGAAATTAAAAGAGCATAGCGTGAATATTTTAAGAAACGAACATGCGAAACTTACGAAGGATGGTCAGCATATTTATGTACTTGGTATTGATGACCCATTGTTTCAAACAGGTACCGATGATGAAGTGAACATCATGCGAAATGAGATAAAAGCTGCAAGTGAAGAGATTGAGCAGAATGAATTTCGTATGTTGTTATCGCATAGACCGGAACACTTTCCTACCTATGTCGAAGAAAATGTGGATCTTGTTTTTTCTGGACATGCTCATGGCGGACAAGTCAGGTTACCGTTTATCGGTGGTCTTGTTGCGCCGGGACAAGGGTTATTCCCTGAATATACAGCTGGGAAGTATAAGCAAGAAGATACATCGATGGTTGTAAGTAGAGGGTTAGGAAATAGCATTATCCCGCAGAGGGTATTTAACCGTCCGGAAATTGTTTTAGTGGAGTTACAATAGAAAACAGGCCGCGAGTGCGGCCTGTTTTTTTGAATATGGTCTGTTTTGACTGGAATATTGTCTGTTTTGACTGGAATGTTGTCTGTTTTGACTGGAATGTTGTCTATTTTGACCGGGATGTTGTCTGTTTTGATCGGAATGTTGTTTGTTTTGACTGGAATATGGTTTGTTTATCTTCCTCAACAAACTTTGAGGGACCCTGAAATCCCTTATTCTCTACCAAAACAAACAATCGTCTCAAATACTTCACTTGTAACATGAGTATTTGATAAAATACCGCGGTCCGATGACTTATCAAACTTTAAGTACGTCCATTGTGCCGCTATTAGCAGTCGTCTTTCATCACCAAATTCATGTAAATCATACTGTGCTTCTTCAAGAAGATGAATAGAAGCGTATACGTCATACATAAAATCAGCCAGTTTTTTTGCAAGTGCACTTTGTTCATAATGGTTTTGCTGGAGTACGTGAGTGATAAGTTCTTCCGTACGATTTGCTTCTTGAATTAATTTTCCTTTTAGTTGCTGTAATCTTGGATGTTTAATGTGCTGCAATGTTTGGAAGAGATCTTTCATAAATGGCTCTGCGCCGGTTTTTTGAAGTGTTTTCAAAATTTCAAGTGATTGGATATTCGCTGTTCCTTCCCATACTGGATTGACAATAGCATCACGAAGCAGGCGCGGCGTTACATATTCTTCAATATAGCCGTTGCCACCATGCAGCTCGAGTGCATCTTTTGCAGCTGATACTCCAAGCTCGCTGCATCGATATTTTGCAAGAGATAGTAAAATACGTAGCAAGGTGTAATCTTCTGCTGACTTTTTGTTATACGTATGAACGTTATCGAATAAACGAATCGTTTGTGCAGAAAGAGCCCAGCCTGCTTCAATTTCTGTCATCATGTTTGTTAATGTTTCTTGTACCATTGGGAAGCGTTGAATTGTAGTACCAAATGCACTGCGCTGACTCGTATAAATTGAGGCTTCTAACAATGCTCTCCTTGCTAGTCCAAGACCAGCAAGTGCTGTGCCGAGGCGAGAAACGTTCAGTGCCTCTGCCATATATTTAAAACCGCTTTCTTCCTCGCCGATTAAATAGCCAATTGCTCCATTTAAAATGAGTTCACCACTTGCAACGGCGCGAACACCAAGTTTATCTTTTAATCTACGAATCGTTACGTGATTTCTAGCTCCATCTGGAAGTGTACGTGGAACAAGGAACAGTCCGAGTCCACGAGTTGATGGTTTGTCATTTACACGGGCAAGTGTAATCGCGACTTCAGCATCACAATTGCTAGCGAACCATTTTTCGCCGGTAAGTACGTAATGATCACCTTGCTTTACTGCTTTTGTTTCCGTTGCCCCAACGTCTGAGCCGCCTTGAATTTCTGTTAGAAATGTTGCACCTTGTGCATGAATTACCGGGTCATTTGAAATGAGCCTTGATAAATAATCTTGCTTTTGCTGCTCGGAACCAAACTTCTCTAACACAAACGCAACAGATTGTGATAAGCCAACTGGACATGTAAATCCGTTTTCTGCTTCACATAACATGTACAGTAAAATAGAGTTTACGAAAAATGGAATTTTCTCTGGTGCGTTTTCATCATAGCGGCACGATACAACGCCAGTTCCATAACCATCTCGGACAGTTTGTAAGTATCCTTCGTTATACCAAATTTCATTAATTTCTTCTCCTTTTCGGTCATAACGAATGAGTTTTGGAGCACCTTCACGATCCGTATGTACGGCGCGTGTATCAATAGGTCCGGCTGCGAGTGCCCCTGTTTTTTCAAAGTTTTCTTCTACGTATTGCAAAAGGGTCTTTGATAAATAGCGATTTGCATAACGGGTTAAAATCGGATCATCGCTATACCAATTCGCATCATTTCCGGATTTCCATTTTGTATAATCTATCTTTTTATGATTCGTCACACTGTTTGCCATCTATTACATCTCCTTTACAAGTTGTTTTAAAATTTTTCCACTTGCATTGTGCGGTAACTCGTTTACAAAGCGATAGATTCGTGGGCATTTAAATGGTGCAAGATGCTCTTTCATATACGTATCTAACTGTTGTTCTGTTACATCGGTATATTCTTTCTTTACAATGACTGCTTTAATTGTTTCGCCCCATTCTTTATGAGGGAACCCAACGACGCAAGCTTGTTGAACACTTGGGTGCTTTGCCAATACTTCTTCAATTTCGCGCGGATATACGTTAACACCGCCCGGGATGATAATGTCCTTTTTTCGATCTACAATGAATATATAGCCATCTTCATCCTTGTATGCGATGTCACCTGTGTAAATCCAGTTTCCGCGAATCATTTCTTCTGTTGCCTCTATGTTGTTGTAATAGCCAATCATTGTACTGTCACCAGAAAGAATGATTTCGCCATATTCACCTGGAGCTGTTTCCGTGCCTTCTTCCGTAACAACCTTCATTTCCATATTTATAACGGGAACTTTTCCGATGCTACCGCATTTGTCTAAATGCTCTTCTGGTCTTAATAACGAGCCGTTTGGACCGGCTTCTGTTAAACCATACACTTGATAAAAATTTGTATTTTGGAATGCTTCTGTAATGTAATGATACGATGCAAGAGGCATAGCACCGCCGCCGTAAGCAAAGACTCTCATACTTGATAAATCAAAGTTTGGTAAACTATGTTCTTTTGCAGCTAGTAAGTAAGCGATAGGAGATGCGAATGCAAAGGTTGTTTTTTCTTGTTGAATCCAATTGAGAAATTCTTGTGGTGTGAAGTCTCCAATCACATGCGATGCTCCGCAGTAGAAGCCACCCATGAAAAAGCAATTGAGTGGTGCAGAGTGTGATAGTGGCATAAGTGATAGAATGCGGTCGTTATGTGATAGGTGAAATTCTGCAGCAATTGCCATTGCGATGGCTGTTACTTGTGTATGAGAAAATAGGACACCTTTTGGTTGACCTGTTGTACCGGATGTAAGAAGTAATTCACAAACATCATTTGCATCGATTGAGATGTTTAAATTATCCGTTGAGAAGGAGGTAGCTTGTTCAATGACTTCTTCAATAGAAAAAGTAGTGAGAAGAGGGAGTATGTTGTTTACTTCATCGATAATAGGTAGAAATTCATTTTCATGTAAGATACATTTTATATCCAACGTTTTTGTGATGGAGCTTATTTCATTTGGACGAAGTTTTATGTTGAGTGGAACGGGAACAGCACCAAGTTTCATTAGGGCGAAATAAGCATAAAAGAAATGCTCGTTATTTTTAGATTGGATTGCGACATGAGCGTTTCGCTTAATTCCGTTATGCTGTAGAAATCTTGCAAGTTGATTCGCTTTATGATTCATATCGACATACGTTAAACGTGCTGTTTTAGAGATAAATGCTTCTTTTTTTGGAAACTTTCTTGCATTTCTTTCTAGTACACCGTGAATTGTATTCATAAATACCCCCGTTTAAATGAAAATTTTTTATTCACTTAAATAACGTTGCCGATGTGCTAAAATTTCTTCTTTTGTCGTTTGAAGTTCTTGTATTTTTTCTTCAATTTCTTGTAACTTTTGATCGGCATACGCAATAATGCGTCTCTTTTCTTCTTCTCCAGTTGGATTTTTTTCAACAAGATCAACCATTTCTTTAATCTCATTTAGGCTAAATCCTAATCGTTTTCCTCGAAGAATTAATTTAAGTCTACGTCGCTGGGAATCAGTAAATGTCCGCTGCTGATTTGGAAGTTCTCGCTCCAGCGATTGAATTAATCCGAGCTCTTCATAATAGCGAATTGTTCGTGAACTCACATCAAAGAGTGACATCATTTCGTGAATGGAGTAGTATTTTTCAGTCATCCCACATCCCTCCTGTTTGTAATAATTGACGATTGACGTTAACGTCAATCAATCATAATTATTTATAACGTACAATGTAGAAGGAATTTTGTCAATTAATATTCTGAAAATTATAAGTATAGGATATACCATGACAACTAGAAGGCATATCCATTCATTTTCATTCATAAAACTATAATGCGGTTCATACAATGGTGTAAATCCGTTCTTTGTTAAAGGAGGGAGAGAGGGTGAGAAGCCGTACATTAAAAATTGATATTACGAATAAAATAATTGCCAAGTTTAAGGGAGATTATTTGGAGTTATATACGAATAAGTTTATGATTGGGAGACTTTATGTCTATACTGAAGAAAAGAAACATATATTAAAAGAAGGATATGTATATGAAGATGGCAAGTTTTATCGCATCATAGATATGCACCGCGGCATCAATCCAGGAGTGAAAGGGTTGTGACGGAAGGTGATAGTAGTATGATTCGTGTGAAAATGTTTGATGAAAGTCACGAAAAGGATTTAGAAGATGCAATGAACACATTTTTAAAGAAGCTAGAGGATAACCAACTTGTCGATATTAAGTATCAAGTTGGTGTCGCTATTAACGATGACGAAAATCAAATTTATTGTTTTTCAGCGATGGTTGTATATAAAGATAAACTTTAAGAAGCAGTGCTGGATAAAACGTGAAAAGAGCCGGAGGTCCGGCTCTTTTCACGTTTGTTAAAAATGCATGATTTGACATGACACTATTGGGTGTTATATTATTTGTATAACCAAAAGGTGTTATTTATACAATGAAGGAGATTATCACATGTTACAAGATATAAAACAAACAATTATTTTCAATGCACCAATTCAAAAAGTATGGGATGCAGTATCTACTGCGGAAGGGATTGCGAAATGGTTTATGCCAAATGATTTTGAAGCAAAAGTAGGGCATGAATTTCATCTGCAGTCTCCGTTTGGTCCATCTCCTTGCAAAGTGTTAGAAATTGATGAGCCAAATTATTTAGCTTTTTCATGGGACACTGATGGCTGGGTTGTATCGTTTACGTTAAAAGAAATAGATAATCAGACGGAATTTACACTCGTTCATGGCGGCTGGGGAGATGCAGATCGAACACTTTCGAAAGCGAACGAAAAGAGTTCTGTTATTCGTGAGCGCATGAACGGCGGCTGGGTAGCAATTGTAAACCAAAAATTAAAAGCAGTAGTGGAAGGCTAATGGCTGAAGCTGCAAAGTATGATGTATTTCAAGCAATTGCCGATCCAACGCGCCGCGAAGTGCTGCGTTTATTAACAGAGAAAGAATTACCGATCTCGCAAATTACAGCTCATTTTCCGGTGAGCCGTACAGCGGTTGTGAAGCATCTTCATATTTTATCTGAAGCAAAATTAATAAGCGGGCGAAAAGTAGGAAGAGAAAAAATTTATCAACTACATCCAGAACCGTTAGCAGAACTGAAGCAGTGGTTATCTTACTACGAACAGTTTTGGAGCAATAAGCTGTCTATGTTACAACATGTTGTTGAGAATGATGGAGAGATAGAACTGCAAGTTATAACGAAAAAGGAGGATGAGCCATCATAGGCCCATCCTCTTTTTTATCCCGCATTAACAGCCTGTAAAAGCCCGATTCGTTCAACTAACACTCAGTGGGGGATGAAGAAAATCCCCACTGAGTGAAGTTTCACTTTATGAAGCTTTCGCTTGTTCTTCCTTTGATTTTTCTTTTAATAAAAACGAAGAGATAATTAATGTAAGTACTGCTAATACAAACGTACTAAGGAAAATAACATGTACGCTAGAAGCTAACACTTCTTGTGAGCCAGAAATTGCTTCGCTTGGTCCGCCGTGTCCACTAGCAACAAGGTTTATATTCTCTGCTCCTTGTGAATGAATCATCATATTGAAAATCATTCCAAATACAGCGGCGCCTAACGTTTGACTAAATGTATTTGTAAAGGTATTGAGACCAACTGCTGTTCCGCGTTTCGTAGATGGGACTGATGCTTGAATAATAACCATATAAATTGGCATCATCAGTCCCATTCCTAAGCCAAAAATCCCAACTGCTACGTAAATGAGAAATGCTGGCGAATTTACTGATAAGGTAAATAGTAAAAATGTTGCCAATGATAATATCGATGCACCGAGTACAATCACTTGCTTTGGTGCTAGTTTGCCAAGTAAGTTACCGGATATAAGAGAACCAACTGTCCATAAGACAGGGATTGGCATAAGAATGAGTCCAGCTTCCGTTGCATTTTTTTGTAGTACACCTTGGCTCCAAATTGGAAGGTACATCGTAATACTAATGATCATTCCACCAGCAAGTAACGTTAATATGTTAATTGTTGAGACTGTACGATTTGCGAATAAGTCAAGTGGAATGAATGGATCTTTGGAACGTTTCTCGATAAAGAAAAAGATGATGTAAGATACGAGTGCAAATAGCAGTAAGCTAATAATGGTCATATCACCCCAGCTTTGATCAGCACTTCCTGTTAGTAATGCATAAAGTAGTGCAATAGTCGCAAATGAGAAGATAAGAACACCTGGGTAATCAATATGTTGTTTTTCTCTTTGGACAGATTCTTTATAGTACAACATGATCATAGCGCAAGCGATTAGTCCAAATGGAATGTTCAAGAAGAAAATGTAGCGCCAAGAAAGAGAATCGACTAAGAATCCTCCTACTAATGGGCCAACAACACCGGAAATTCCCCAAACGGCACTGAGCCATCCTTGTGCTTTCGCTCGTTCTTTTGCTTCTGCATACAAGTCACCAATAATTGTCATTGTAATTGGCATAACAGCTCCAGCACCAATACCTTGTAGTGCGCGGAAAATAATTAATTGCTCCATCGTTGTCGCAAATCCGCACAGCGTAGAACCAATTAAAAAGATAGCTGCCCCGATTAATAACACTTTTTTACGACCGAATAAATCGGCTAATTTTCCGTAAATCGGAGTCGATACGGCCGTTGCAAGCATGTAAATGGCATATACCCAGCTTACAAGCTCAACGCCAGACAAGTCACTCGTAATACGAGGAATTGCCGTACTCACAATCGTTCCTTCTACCGCAGAAAGAAACGTCATGAGCAGTAATGAAAGCATGACTTTTTTTCTCATAAGTTGTTCCCCTTTTAAATATTTCACATTATAAACTATAATGCTGTTTTGGTTTTGAAAGCAATAAAAAAGAATTAGAAAAAACCTTTTCTTTTTTAGTAGGAAGAGGGGGACTGGCGATGCGTAGTAACGGTCAGTGCCTTTTTGAACCACGCGTGGTGTTTGAAACAAAGGGATGGAATGAGAGTAATTAGTTATGCTAAAATCATTGATAAGTCAACTTTCTAAATAAGAGACATTACAATATGAAAGATGATGAAATAGGTACTTTATTAAAGCGTAAAAATGGTGGAGAAGAATTTGAAACTATTATTAGGAATGGGAAATATGAGACTTTTAAATATATTTATTAATGCAATTGTTATTGAACTAACAGAGTGCTGTAGGTCGAATAAGGATAGTAAATTGTCATAAACAAAAACGCTCAAATCAAATTTTGAGCGTTTTTGTTTATGGGGATTTTGAAAGATAAATCCCCTCTCTTTTCCATTGAAAGAGAGGGGGAAGTAATCTTAATAACCCGACTTCGCATACTGTCCGGCTGTTGTACCAGCAATACGTCCTGTAATAAGGGCAGATGTAATGTTATAGCCACCTGTGTAACCGTGAATGTCTAATACTTCACCGCAGAAGTATAAGCCGTTCATTAGCTTAGATGACATTTCATTTGGCTGAATTTCTTTTACGGAAACGCCGCCGCCTGTTACGAATGCTTTTTCAATTGATTGTGTACCGTGAACGGAGAATGTGAATCCTTTGAAATCTTTTGCAAGCGCACGAATTTTTTCGTGAGCCACTTGTCCAGCTTGCTGGCTACCATCAATTTCGTTTCGCTCTAACAAGAATAGGAAGTAACGCTCTGGTACATATCCTTTTAATACATTTTTAACGCCTTTTTTCGGTTCTTCTTTAATTTGCTTCATCATACGCTGGAAAAGTTGTTCCGCATTTTCATCAGGAAGCGCGTCAATGCTCATTTGAATGTTGTTAGTTTTAAATTTCTTCAGTGCCTTTACAACGAATTGGCTACAGCGAAGCGCAGCTGGGCCAGATACACCGAAATGGGTAAATAACATGTCCATCTTATGAGAGACGATTGCTTTTCCTTTTGGATTTAAGACGCTAAGGCTTACGTCACGAAGCGCAAGTCCTTGCAGTGAGCGATCTTGAATGAATGGCTCTTTTGAAAGAATTGGTACTTCCGTTGGGAACAGCTCTGTAATTGTGTGACCTGCTTTTTCTGCCCAAGCATAGCCATCACCTGTAGAGCCGGTTTGTGGAACAGATTTCCCACCAACTGCGATAACAACGTGATTTGTTTCAATGACTTCACCTGTTTTTAAGACAACGGCTTTCGTTTGGCCATTCTCATATTCGATCGTTTCAACAGGTGTGTTTGTGCGAATCTTTACGCGGAGCTGCTCGAGTCTTGTTAAAAGTGCATCAACAACGGACTGTGCTTTATTTGAAACTGGGAACATGCGCCCATGATCTTCTTCTTTTAACTTCACACCAAGCTTTTCGAAAAATTGAATAATATCTTCATTATTAAAGATAGAAAAAGCGCTGTATAAAAAACGTCCATTTCCAGGTATGTGTTTTACAATTTCATCAAGTGGTAAGCGATTTGTTACGTTACAGCGACCGCCACCCGAGATTGCTAGTTTACGACCAAGTTTGTTTCCTTTATCAAGTAATAAGACGCGTGCGCCTTCTTCAGCTGCTCCGATTGTAGCCATAAGTCCTGAAGGGCCGCCTCCGATAACAATTACATCGTAATGCATAATATATCGACCTCATTTTCTTTCTTACTGCCTAAAAGAATAGCATGTTTTAGATGAAAAGAAAAATAGAGGCAGTACAGCTTTCATAGGAAACTGTGGTACAATACAAAAGTTAGAGTTTGAAATGAGGTAACAATTGAATACAGTTTGACCCCGCATTAACAGGCTGTAAGACTCCCGCTTCAAGCGAAGAAGTTTAGATGGAGATAAACGATCGGTTCAACTAACACTTAGTGGGGAGGGAGGAAACCTCCACTGAGTGAAGTTTCACTTTATTTACATGTAGGAGTGTTGAGGATGTCGGATTCAAAGTTTTTACGCGGCACGCTCATCGTGACGTTAGGGACATTTTTAGTAAAGTTCCTCGGCATGGTTTACGTCTTTCCATTTCATAGTTTGGTTGGCGAAGAAGGCGGAGCGCTATATACGTATGGATACATTCCGTACACAATCTTTTTAAGTATTGCGACGGCTGGAGTACCACTTGCCGTTTCGAAATTTGTATCAAAATATAATGCGCTTGGGGATTATAAAACGAGCCGCAGAATGTTCCGCTCTGGAATGATTATGATGACTATTACGGGGCTATTGTCCTTTTTAGTACTGTATATGTCAGCGCCGTTATTTGCAGAGGCGATGCTTGGAAAAGAAGATTTGCATAATAGTATTGAAGATGTAACGATGGTTATTCGTCTTGTCAGCTTTGCGCTAATCGTTGTACCAGCAGCAAGTTTAATTCGTGGTTATTTCCAAGGACATCAGTCAATGGGGCCCACGACGGTTTCGCAAATTATTGAGCAAATTGTTCGCGTTGTCTTTTTGCTAGCAGGAAGCTTTATTGTAATTAAAGTGTTAGGTGGATCTGTCGCAACAGCGGTAGGAGTTGCAACGTTTGCAGCTTTTGTTTCAGCAGTTGCAGCACTTGGTGTTCTCATTTGGTATTGGATGAAGAGAAAGCATCATTTAGATCAATATATATTGAATCAAACAGTACCTGAATCAACCGTGAGTACAGCTTCTTTATTTAAAGAGTTGTTTGCATATGCAATACCGTATGTTGTAGTAGGCTTAGCAATTCCGGTTTATCAACAAATTGATGCATTAACGTTCAATTCGATTATGCAGTCAATCGGTAGAGGAGATATTGCAGAAAATGCTTTCGGTATCTTAACGATGTGGACACATAAACTCATTATGATTCCTGTATCACTTGCAACGGCGTATAGTTTAACGCTTGTGCCAGCGATTACGCAGTCATATACAGATAGACAATTTCGTTATTTGAAACTACAAATTACACAAACATTCCAAATCAATATGTTTTTAACATTACCAGCTGTTGTTGGAATTTCGGCACTTGCGTATCCAATTTATACAGCATTTTACGGAGAAAGTGAGCTTGGGGCAAATATTTTAATGTGGTATGCACCGGTTGCATTATTCTTTGCTTTATTTACTGTAATTGCAGCCATTTTACAAGGGATTAATAAGCAAAAGCATGCTATTATTGCACTTGTAATGGGGGTTATTGTGAAAATCATTTGTAACTTAATTCTTATCCGTTATTTTGAAACGGTTGGTGCTATTATTGCGACGGGCGCTGGTTTTGCAGTTTCAATCTTATATACAAGTAGAAAGATTAGCAAGTATGCGCACTTCTCATTTAGTACGGTGCTAAAAAGAGCATTCCAAATTGCAGTATTAACAATTGCAATGACAGTTGTTGTGAAACTGCTATTATGGATTTGTTCATTCGTACTTCCATATGAGACAAGCCGTATGGCAGCTGGTTTGACTGTTGCGATTTGTGCAGGAATTGGCGGCGTCTTCTATTTAGTATTAGCATTTAAAACAGGTGTAATTGAAAGAGTGTTTGGCGGTGAATTTTTAGAGAAGATTCAGCGTAAACTTCTTGGTAGGTTTAAAAGAAAAGGGGCGTAAGAATACGCCTCTTTTCTATGAAAGATAGAGAAGGTGAAAAAATTGAGATTAGACAAATTGTTAGCAAATATGGGCTATGGTAGCCGTAAAGAAGTAAAGAAGTTATTAAAAGATGGTGTTGTAAAAGTAGATGGTACACCAGTTAAAGATGCAAAGTTTCATGTAAATGTAGAAGAGCAAGAAGTAATGATTCACGGTGAAATCGTTGAGTATAAAGAATTCATTTATTTAATGATGCATAAGCCACCGGGAGTAATCTCTGCAACAGAAGATGAGAATCATGAAACAGTTATTGATTTGTTAGAGATGGAAGATGCAATTTTTGATCCGTTCCCAGTTGGGCGATTAGATATTGATACAGAAGGTTTTCTTCTTTTAACAAATGATGGGAAATTAACACATCAATTATTATCTCCGAAAAAGCATGTGCCGAAAAAGTATTACGCAAAGGTAGCGGGCGTTGTAACAGAAGAAGATGTGAAAGAGTTCCAAAAAGGCGTTATATTAGATGATGGCTATGAAACGAAACCAGGCGAATTAACGGTTTTACATAGCGATGAAATTTCTGAAATTGAACTTGTAATCACAGAAGGAAAGTTCCATCAAGTAAAGCGTATGTTTGAAGCGGTTGGCAAAAAAGTAATCTATTTAAAGCGTACAGAAATGGGACCGTTAGTATTAGATGAAGAGCTAGAGCTTGGACAATACCGTGAATTATCGGATGAAGAAGTAGAGTTATTGAAGACTTATCATCAGGAATGATGCAAAAGCTTTTTAAGAAAATTGTATAGGAACGTATGTAATAGAAATGAGCGGAGGATAGCCTCCGCTCATTTCTGTTAAAAGGACCCCTTCTCTATTTTGAGAAAGGGGTATGTATATAGAGTTTAATTATTCACGAGGTCATTCTCACTTTCTTTCCTGTTGTTGTCCACTTACCACGGCAAGGGCTATACACGAGTTCATTAAACTGCAACACATTGAGATCACGCTGTATCGTTCTTGGTGTAATGCCAAATTCATCTACAAGGTCCTTCGTTGTTACTGTACCTTTTTCATTAATGTACATATAAATGGATTTAATTCGTGTTATCATACGAGTAGTTGTCGGTTTCGTCATAAAACCACTCCTCTACTAGTTTTTTGACCAACATCAGGAAAGAAGGTCTTCATTCTCATTGTACTCCACAATATAAATTTCATGCTTTCATTGTCCTTAATTTTACAAAAATTTAATATTAAGTAGAAACTTGTAGAACGAAATGCGTTGACTTTTTATCTTTCTATGCCAACTTACTTCGTAACATTCTACGAAAAACGTCAAATTCCTGCATGAAATTTAAAAAAATAAAAGAAAAACTAATTTTAATAATCGGAATTATATGAATTCAAAAAATGAATGTTTTTTGCTGATAGTATCAATATGTTTAGAAAATTTGTATAAAGGTAGCCTTTCGTTCGTTGTCATGAAAAGAAGTTGTTTGATATGATGAAAAAGAGAATAGAGAAGAAGGTGAAGTTATGTCAAAGATTCATTGGATGGAAGAAGTAGAGAAAAGAAAAGAAGATATCATTCGTGATACACAAGCATTTTTGCAAATTAAAAGTGTGTGGGAAGAAGAGACAGCGAAAGAAGGTGCACCGTTTGGGGAAGGTGTAGCGGAGGCGCTCTCATTTATGTTACATAAAGGTGAAAAAGATGGATTTGCTGCAAAAAACTTAGAAGGTTATGCGGGTCATTTGGAGATGGGAAAAGGCGACGAGTTAGTCGGCATTTTATGCCACGTTGACGTTGTACCAGAAGGCGATGGCTGGACAACGCCTCCATATAGCGCGGATATTCGTGATGGTAAAATCTTTGCGCGCGGTGCAATTGACGATAAAGGGCCAACGATGGCGGCATATTATGCAATGAAGATTGTAAAAGAATTAGAATTACCATTATCTAAGCGCGTTCGTATGATTTTAGGAACGGATGAAGAAAGTAATTGGAAGTGTGTTGATCATTACTTTAAGCATGAAGAAATGCCAACAATGGGTTTTGCACCAGATGCTGATTTCCCAATTATTAATGCAGAAAAAGGAATTTGTGATTTTTACGTTGTTCAAGACAAAGAAGCGTATGAAGCGGCTGAAAATGTATTAGTTTCTTTCTCATCTGGTCGTCGTTTAAATATGGTTCCTGATTTTGCAGAAGCAGTTGTTGTGAGTGAAGGAGCGGCAGAAATTGCAAAGCAGTACGAAGCATATGTAAAGCAGGAAGGTAAAGTAGGTAAAGCAGTTGTCGAAGGGAATAGTGTGAAGCTTCAAGTAGAAGGGACTTCTGCACACGGCTCTACACCAGAAAAAGGTGAAAACGCTGGTTTAACACTTGTCAACTTCCTTGCAACACTTACATTAGATGGACAAGCTCGTCAGTTCGTTACATTTGTAGCGGAAACATTTACAGGTGATACGCTTGGGAAAAAGGCGGGTATTGCTTATGAGGACGAGATTACAGGACCGTTAACGATTAACGTTGGTCATCTTTCTTACATAAAAGAAGAAGGTGGAAAGCTAGGTTTAAATATGCGTTATCCGGTTACAACAAATTTAGCAGAAACATTACAAACATTTACGAATTCTTTAAGCGAAAAAGGCTTCCATATTGAGGATGTATCAGATTCTCGTCCACATCACGTCGATAAAGATCATGTACTTATTCGTACACTGCAACGCGTGTATGAAGAGGAAACTGGAAAGGATGCAGAACTATTAGCGATTGGTGGTGGCACATATGCACGCTCATTAAAAGCAGGCGTTGCATTTGGACCATTATTCCCAGGTCAAGAAGAGCTTGCTCATCAAAAGGATGAGTACATTGAAATTGAAAGTATGTTAAAAGCAACAGCAATTTATGCGCATGCTATTTATGAATTAGCGAAGTAATATAATAGGAGCTGTTTCAAAAGTATATAGGTACCTTTGGAGCAGCTTTTTTTGTGAGAATCGTATTATAAGGAAAAAGTGAATCGCTGAAAAAATCTCAAAATCGCTGAATCCATCACCAAAATCTCGTGAGAATAGAGCTGTTATGTAGTTAGAAATTTAATTTATGTATCTCATTCTTTTTATACAAAAATGAATGAGATATATAAGACATGTCAAACTAAGTAAAAAGGAGTGTTCGAAATGGAAAGACATTATTTTATCGCTGTGACGTTACAAGAGCACGTGAAAGATGCATTAACGAAATGGAAAGACTTAGCGGAAAAATCGTTACCGTTTCGTTCATTTGTATATCGAGACGATTACCATATTACGCTCTCCTTTTTAGGAAGAGTGGAAAGTGACAGAATGGGGAAACTGCAGCAAGACTTGCAGCAGCTTGGACAAACACCTCAGTTTCCGTTATCGCTAACGAAGTTTCAAACGTTTGGAGACGAGGCTTATCCGCGTATTTTTTGGATGGGTGTGAATGGAGAGCCTACGTTATTTCAGCTGCAAGAACGTGTGCAGCACATATGTAAACAAAATGGATTTCAGCTAGAAGATCGACCGTACCGTCCTCATATTACAGTCGCACGAAAATGGCAAGGTGAGGAAGCGTTTCAACTTGATCAATTAGACGAACTACTTCCAATTGATTTTGTGGTTGAGAAGGTGACGTTATATGAAACACGTATGGATAGAAAGCCCAAATATGAAGCAGTATGCGAAGTAATTTTACAGAAAGTGTAACGATTGAAAACGTTTCCTTCTATTATGAATATGATAATAAGAAGACAGAGTTTGTTTCGAGAGGATGGTGATGCCATATGTTGAAAATTCAGCGCACGTTTGAAGCATACTTAGACGAGATGGATAAAATTACAGTGCTATTACCACATGAATATGGTGTAAGCAATACGTTCTCGCTTCGTCATAAAGATGAAAAGTGGGATCTATCTATTTGCTCAATCATCAATCTTTCTCATGCAATGAAGTACGAGTGTAAGGCACACGAGCCACTTGATTTAAGTAAATGTTACTTCATCTTGGATGAACGCAGTGTGGAAACGGATTTGCAAATTGGGGCTGTCATTCGAACGGAGCAGTTTGATGAAGTGTATTATTATGAAGGAAATGATTTAGGAGCGCAGTATACGAAAGAAAAAACAGTATGTAAAATATGGGCACCTACAGCGTCACGTGCAAAGCTTCGTATTTATAGAGATGAACAAAATTATCATGATTACGAAATGACGCGAGAAGAGAAAGGGGTTTGGTGTTCTCAATTAGAAGGTGACTTTGATGGAGCGCAGTATATGGTGCTTGTGTGTATTAATTTAATATGGCATGAAGCGGTTGATCCGTATACGAAATCAGTAACAATAAATGGGGAACGTGGCGTTATTATCAATATGGAAAAAACATATGTAGAAGATAAAGCGATTTTACCTTCTTATGGTGCTGAAACAGATGCAGTCATTTATGAAGCGCACATTCGTGATATGACGATGCATCCAAGTAGTGGAGTATTGCAAAAGGGGACATATAGTGGCTTCATAGAGGAAAGAAGTAAGCCGCTTTCTTATATGAAACGATTAGGTGTGACACATGTAGAATTGCTGCCTCTTCATCAATTTGCTGGTGTTGACGAAGAGAAGCCATTTTTGTCATATAACTGGGGTTATAATCCACTTTTTTATAACGTGCCAGCCGGTGTATACAGCTTGAATCCTCAAGACCCATATAGTCGAATTATCGAGTGTAAAATGCTGATTCGTACGATACATGAGCATGGTCTTCGCGTCATTTTAGATGTTGTGTATAACCATGTGTTTCAGCGGGAAACATCATCATTTGAAAAACTTGTACCAGGCTATTATTTTAGGCATGGTGAGAACGGCATGCCATCAAATGGGACGGGTGTTGGGAATGATGTAGCATCTGAGCGGAAAATGGTGCGAAAGTTTATTGTTGATTCTGTTTTATATTGGTTAACAGAATATCGTCTTGATGGTTTTCGCTTTGATTTAATGGGTATTTTAGATATAGATACGATGAATATAATTCGAAAGAAAGTGGATGAAGTAAAAGAACGTGTCATTTTGCTTGGTGAAGGATGGGATTTACAGACCCCGCTTTCAAAAGAGAAAAAAGCTGCACTTTATAATGCGAAGCAGATGCCACGTATTGCTCAGTTTAACGATCGCTTCCGAGATACGATTAAGGGAAGTACATTTGATGTCAGGGGAAAGGGATTTGCTTTTGGTGATATTTCGAATCAGGAGTTTGTCCAAGCCGCTTTAATGGGAAAAGGATTTGACACCCCATGTCAAACGATTAATTATGTAGAATGCCATGACAATATGACGATGTGGGATAAACTACTAGTGAGTAACGACGAAGAAGAATATATTTTGAAACGTCGTCACCAATTAGCAACAGTGATGACAATTCTTTCACAAGGCGTTCCGTTTCTTCATGCTGGCCAAGAATTTTACCGGACAAAACAAGGTCATGAAAATAGTTACAACGCTCCAGATGAAATTAACCAAATAGACTGGGAAAGAGCAGAAAAAGAAGAGAAAACAATTGCTTATATAGAAGGAATAATTACTCTTCGAAAACAGCATCATGCATTTCGTTTTTCATCTTTGCAGTTAATTGAAAAGCATATGTCATTTATGAAGACAGCACCATCTGTAGTGGCTTATTGGTTACAAGATGTTTCTGCGTTTGGAAAGTGGAGCGATATTGTAGCCGTGTTTCATAACGGATTGGAAGAGCAAGAATTGAATCTTCCAAAAAAAGGCGTGTGGCATGTAATAGCGGATGATAACATGGCAAATCCCCATCCGATTTTTACATTTGAAGGAAATAAGACAATGATTAAGCCTGTTAGCTCTTACGTATTCGTCACAATGTGACAAATCGCTACTTGACGATGCGAATATAATAAATGTAGAATTGACAAAGGTGGCTATTTCGATAGGTTGCCATCGTATTTTATGTTTTGTAAAATAAAGTGAAAAGCTGAAATTGCTTTTTACGCATGATAAAGAACTTAATAGAAGTGCCGATCATCGATAAGATGTTGAGGTTTTTCTTTTTATGACTATAAAAGATAAGGAATTGTTAACGGATAATGAACAAGGAATGGTTGGAACAATTGTTAGGAGAAGAGTGGAAAGTTACACCAGCCGGCGGGGCAACAGGTGATGCTTATATTGCACATGATGGACAACAAAAGTTGTTTTTAAAGCGCAATTCATCACCTTTCCTTGCGGTGTTGTCAGCAGAAGGAATTGTTCCAAAGTTACTTTGGACAAGGAGGTTGACGAACGGTGATGTCATTTCAGCACAGAGATGGCTGCCAGGCAGAAGATTAGAACCAGAAGATATGGGGCTTGAGCGCGTTGCAAAACTTTTGAAGAAAATTCATTCTTCTGAAGCGCTTGTGCATATGATTCGTAAGCTTGGGAAGCAGCCGATACATGCAAAGGATTTATTAGAGGAAGTACATTCTCTTCTACAAAAAAATGTAAAAGAGAACGAAGTGGTTCAAGAAGGACTTCATTATTTACAGCAGTCTCTTGAAAACATGAACTATGAGCATGTTGCTGTTTGTCATTGTGATGTGAACCATAATAATTGGTTACTATCAGATGAAAATGAATTATTTTTAATTGATTGGGACGGTGCAGTGATTGCTGATCCTGCTCTTGATGTTGGGATGCTTCTTCATTGGTATATTCCACGTGAAGAGTGGAGCAATTGGCTAGAGAGTTATGGGCTTGAGATGACAGAATCTCTTCTTGCTCGTATGAAGTGGTACGTTGTTGCACAGTGTATGCTGTCTATTCAATGGTACACAACAAAAAATAAGCAAGCAGAAGCTCAATATTGGTTACAATATTTAACGCAGCTGCTCGCTTCGAAATCATATTAAGAAAGACTATCCATTCCTGAAATCCACTGGGATAACTGCTCTTGATGACCGGAAATGTGATGATCTAAATCAGGAGACATCTTCCCAGCTTGGCTGTAGTAATGTACGTCATTTAACATTGTTTTTACATCGCTTGCTACCGCTTCATTTGCGAGCAGCGCTTGTACAATCCGTTCTAATTGTTCACATTCGGCAACAGTTCCGCAACAATCGGTTTGATGATTCACTAAAATGTCTTTTAAAATCTCCAGTTGATGTTGTTGATTTAGAGGCATTTCTGATACATCCTTTCGGTTGGCAGTAAGTTTTATACACTTTGTAGTTTTTGTTGAAACTGTAGATTTTATACAAAAAGAAACGGACCGAGTGCTCGTACGTACTTGGTTTTTTATTTGATAATACACCTTGATAAACAGAGAGGAAGAAACGCATGCGCTTAAGACATAAACCATATGCAATGGACCGTACGAAAGAATATTCGCACTTTGTAATTGGAAACCCAGAAGAACAACTTGGAAATTGGAATGAATTATTCGGTAACGAAAATCCAATCCACATTGAAGTAGGAACAGGCCGCGGCCGTTTTATTTATGAAATGGCAAAAGCAAATCCAGATGTAAACTACATTGGAATTGAAAAGTTTACAAGTGTTATCGTAGACGCGCTTGATAAGTTAATTGAAGAAGAAGTGCCAAACTTAAAATTAATTAATAAAGACGCAGAAGATTTAACAGTGTTCTTCGCTGAAAACGAAGTAGACCGTGTGTATTTAAACTTCTCAGATCCATGGCCAAAAAATCGCCATGCAAAACGTCGTTTAACGTACAAAGCGTTTTTACGTAACTACGAAACGGTACTTGTAAAAGGCGGAGAAGTCCACTTTAAAACAGATAACCAAGGATTATTTGAATACTCGCTATCAAGCATGGCAGAGTACGGCATGTTACTGCCTTACATTAGCCTAGATCTTCACAACAGTGATTTTGAAGGCAATATTATGACAGAATACGAAGAAAAGTTCTCAAGTAAAGGAAATCGTATTTACCGCGTTGAGGGGAAATATCGTACAGAACCTGCACAATAATGTGTAGGTTTTTTATTTCTTTACTTCTTTATACAATATCGAATACAATATTCATTGATAAATAGACGGAATATTCTTTTTAAGGAGTGAGAAATTGCTATATACAGAATATATTTCAGAAACAGAAGTGATATTAGAATCGTTAATGGAAGATTTAATTGTTACTGACGTAAACGGAACGATTTTAAAAGCAACCGAGTTTACAGCGGATCGTTATGGAATTGTTTATGAAGATTTAATAGGTGCATCAATTTATGAATTGGAACGACAAGGGATTATTACACCTATTGTAACGCCGTTAATTATTGAGAAGAAAGAGAAAATTACAGTTGTTCAGCTAACAAAGACGGGAACGAAATTACTTGTAACAGGTATTCCATTGTTTGATGAAGAAGGAGAAGTATACCGAGTTGTTAGTTATTCGTATGATGTTTCAGATTTAGCTGGGATGCAAACGTATTTAGATCATATGCAAGAAGAAATTGACCGTGTAAAAGAAGAGGCACATATTGCATTACGTGAAAAAATGACATCGGTAGGACTCGTTGCAGATGATCCTGCAATGTATAAAGTGATGGAGACACTGCATCAAATTGCGGAAGTAGATGTGAATATTGTATTGCTTGGTGAATCAGGAGTCGGAAAAACAGTGATTGCTCGTTATATTCATGAGAAGAGTGCAAGAAATTACGGGCCGTTCATTGAAGTGAACTGCGCTGCTGTGCCAGAGTCGTTATTTGAAGCTGAATTTTTTGGGTATGAAGCAGGTTCTTTCACAGGGGCAAAGAAAAATGGAAAGCTTGGATTTGCAGAACTAGCGCATGGAGGAACGTTATTTCTTGATGAAGTAGGGGAATTATCACTAGAACAGCAAGTAAAGCTTCTTAAACTAATAGAAGAAAGAGTATTTTATCGCGTTGGTGGTACGAAACCGAAAAAGGCAAATTTTCGCCTAATTGTTGCAACAAATCGTAATTTAGAACAGCTCGTTGAAAGTGGTCATTTTAGAAGAGATTTATATTTCCGATTATACGTTGTTCCAATTTTGATTCCACCATTAAGGGACCGACCGGCAGATATGATGAATTTAATATATGTATTTTTGAATAAATTTTGTGAGAAATATAAGCGCGAACGAGAATTAGATCAAGCGGTAATACAAATTTTATTAAGGCAAAAGTGGGAAGGGAATATAAGAGAATTAATGAACTTAATGGAGCGCCTTGTTATTACGTCGCGTTCGAAGTTAATTACAGTTGAACATATACCGGATTCTTACATAGGTAAAGTGGATACTGAAGCATTTATGAAGCCAGCTGAGACGCTTAATGAAATACTTGAAACAGTGGAAAAACAAGTGTTAATAGATGCGAAAAAGAAATATAAGACGACCGTTAAAATTGGGGAAATGTTAGGAATCAGTCAGCCTTCTGTCGTTAGAAAACTTAAGAAATATAAAATTGAATGAAACATTACGAAAAATATGGAGTGGATTTTCTTCATATTTTTTACTTGGCACGAAACTTGCATAATAGAAATGATATAAGGATGGAGTTAAAACAGTAAAAATATAGATTACGGGAGTGAGACTATGTATAAACCGAAAGATTCATCGATGTCACCTCGCTTTTGCGGAGTAAAAACATTTATGCGACTAGAACAAAAAAATACGACTGAACACGTAGATTTTGCAGTATTAGGAGTTCCTTTTGATACAGCTCAGTCTTATCGCGTTGGTGCACGTTTAGGACCAAATCATATTCGGAACTTCTCAAGTTTATTACGCCCATATAACCCGGATCAAGAAATTAATATTTTTGATTATTGTTCAGGTGTTGATTACGGAGATTTAGATGTTGTTCCTGGTAACATACATCGCACGTACGACAACATTGTGGAAGGATTAACGCCTTTACTAGAAAAAAGAATTGTTCCTATTATACTTGGCGGTGACCACTCCATTTCGCTTGGGAATTTACGGGCATTTGCGAAGCAATTTGGACCAGTAGCTCTCGTTCATTTTGATTCTCATAGCGATACGTGGGACCATTATTATGGTGAGAAATATATGCATGGTACACCGTTTCGCCGAGCAGTTGAGGAAGGCCTTATCGATGTGGAACATTCTATTCAAATTGGGATGAGAGGTCCGTTATATGGTCCAAATGATATAGAAGATGCAAGAGAGCTCGGATTTGAAGTTATTACAATGAAAGAAGTAAGAAAAATTGGATATACAGAAGTGCTTAGAAGAATTCATGAAAGAGTTCAAAATGCTGTAACGTTTGTGTCGTTTGATATTGATTTTATTGACCCTGCATATGCACCTGGGACAGGAACACCAGAAGTTGGTGGGCCAACAACAATCGAAGCAGTTGAACTTGTGCAAGGATTATATGGTTTGAACATTGTAGGATTTGATTTAGTAGAAGTGTTACCGGCGTATGATAGTGGGGAAATTACAGCTATTGCAGCATCAAGTATTGCGTATGAAATGATTACGCTTGTGGCATTGCAAAGGAAGAATAGCTTAGTAGAACAAAATTCATAATAATTGAGGAGGATGTTATGGGAACAATAGATATTTTACTTATGATTGGTTACTTTCTCATTATTGTTGGTATTGGTTTTGCAGGAGCACGAAAAGCAAAAACATCAGAAGACTTCATGGTAGCTGGTCGTAGCTTAGGACTAATTATGTATTTAGCCTGTTTATCAGCCGTTATTCTTGGAGGCGCCTCTACAATCGGAACAGCAAGGTTAGGATATGAATTTGGAATTTCAGGTATATGGCTCGTTGTGATGATTGGATTTGGTATTATGTTATTAGGTATATTTTTAGTAAAGAAAGTATCTAAGTTTAAGATTATTACAATTAGTGAATTGTTAGGATTACGTTTTAATTCACAAACGAGAATCGTGACCTCACTCATTACCTTTATATATGTAACAATGATTACAGTTACACAAGTAATTGGGATGGGGACGATATTAAACGTACTTCTTGGATGGGACATTCAACTTTGTATGTTACTAGGTGGTAGTATTGTAGTTTTATATACATTACTTGGCGGAATGTGGTCAGTAACAATGACGGATATTTTTCAATTTCTTGTGATGACAATTGGAGTTTTTGTCATTATGTTACCTCTTAGTTTACAAAAGATTGGCGGATGGTCAGCGTTGCAAAATAAGTTACCAGAAAGCCATTTTGATATTGCAACAATTGGTGGCGATAAAATCTTCGCGTACTTTCTTTTATATTGCTTAGGAGTGCTAATTGGACAAGATATATGGCAGCGTATCTTCACTGCAAAAACGGTGAAGATTGCAAGAAAAGGAACGATTGGTGCGGGAATTTATTGCTTATTGTATGCGCTTGCAATTGCGATTATTGGAATGTGTACAGCTGTTCTTTACCCGAACTTAGGGGATCCACAAAGTGCATTTGTTACAATGGCACTAGCAATTTTACCAGCTGGTTTGTTAGGCATTGTTGTTGCAAGTATTGTTTCGGCTCTTATGTCAACAGCATCGGCAACACTTTTGGCCTCTTCTACATTAATTGTAAATGATTTAATAAAAAGTGCATCGTCTAAAGAAATGAGTGAGAGAGCTATTATTAGAACATCAAGAATTGTCACCTTAATAGTCGGAATATTCGTAATCGTTAGTGCTATTTGGATTCAAGATGTCATTGTTGCATTAGATGTTGCATATGCAATTTTATCTGGTTCTGTATTTTTTCCGATTATTTTAGGACTGTTTTGGAAGCGTGTGACAGACAAAGCGGCCTTTTATTCCATTATTTTAAGTGCATGTGTAACAATTGGTGGTTTAGCTGTACAAGGACTTACTTCGACAGAGCCGATTTTATATGGAATGGCGTGTAGCCTAATTTCTATTGTGGCCATTTCTTATGTAACATCACCGGAATTTGAAAAGTATGAGGAATGGAAAGAGCAGCACACAAACGCAGATGTAGATGCGTAAAAGAATTATTTCATAGCAAAAGATGAACCTTTGAAGGAGGAACTTACATGAATACAAGTTGGAATCATTTAATAGAAAGAATGCCGCAATTATTAGCACCTAGTATGGCGAAAGATCATCCGAATTTACCAGTTGTAAAAGAAGAAGGCTGTTATTACTTTGGTGCTGATGGGAAAAAGTATTTAGACTTCACCTCAGGCATTGCCACAACAAACGTTGGACACCGTCATCCAAAAGTTGTACAAGCGATTAAAGATAGTGCAGACCATTTAACACATGGTCCATCAGGTGTCATTATGTATGAATCAATTTTACGTCTTGCAGAGGAACTTGGAAAAGTATTACCTCCAAAGCTAGATTGCTTTTTCTTTGCAAATAGTGGAACAGAGGCAATCGAAGGTGCGATTAAGCTAGCGAAATATGTAACGAAGAGACCGTATGCAATTTCATTTTTAGGTTGCTTCCATGGAAGATCGATGGGTTCACTTAGTGTCACAACTTCAAAAAGTAAATATCGAAAGTTTATGCAACCAAATGGATTAACGTACCAAATTCCATATGCAAATACGAAAGATTGTCCATCAGGAGTAAATCCTGAACAATATTGTGTTGAGAAATTAGAGCGAGATTTTGCTACGCTATTTAATCATCAAGTAACACCAGAAGAAGTTGCTTGTGTCATTGTTGAGCCGGTATTAGGAGAAGGCGGTTACATCGTTCCACCAGCAGGTTGGTTGAAAAAGATTCGTGAGATTTGTGATCAGCACGGTATACTGCTAATTTTTGATGAAGTGCAAACAGGATTTGGTCGTACTGGTGAATGGTTCGCGGCACAAACGTTTGGTGTAACACCAGATATTATGGCAATTGCAAAAGGGATTGCATCAGGATTACCACTTAGTGCAACAGTGGCTTCACAAGAACTAATGCAACAGTGGCCTTTAGGAACGCATGGTACAACTTTTGGTGGAAATCCAATCGCTTGTTCAGCAGCACTTGCGACGCTTGAGGTTATGAAGGAAGAATGTTTAGTAGAGAATGCAAAAGAGATGGGAGCTTACGCTGTTCAAAAGCTATATGATTTAAAAGAGAAGCATCCTGTTATCGGAAATATTCGAGCTGTCGGTTTAATGATTGGAATTGAAATCATTCATCCAGAGACAGGGGAAGCCAATGGAGAGGGGTTATTTAAAATATTAGATATTGCCTTAGAAAAAGGCGTGCTCTTCTACTTCTGCGGAAATTCAAGTGAAGTCATTCGAATGATTCCGCCGCTCTCTGTGAATAAGGAGCAAATTGATAATGGGCTGGGGATTTTAGATGCTGCACTTACACAATATGAAGAAGAGTTGTTTGTGAACAACTAAAATACTAAAGAAACCATCGCTATCATATGATAGCGGTGGTTTTTATTTGAAATGAAATAAAATAAAAGCAAAATTCATACTGTCTATATTTTTTCCACATGCTTCACATCTTTCATCTTTTTTCTGGCAAGTACATATAGTTCTATTTTTATATTTTAAAACCCTTCATATAAGACCGTTTGTTAACGAAGATTTCTTTTTTATTTAAATTGTTACAAAAAGATTACAAAAATGTATTGTATATTTCGTAATGTCGTAATATAATTCTTTTTGTGGGAAAGAAACCCAAATTTAAACATTATATGGGGGAACAAAGTCATGAAAAAACAATTATTAGCAGTGCTTATGATGGGTACGATGTTAGTGCCAGCTACAGCTCAGGCAGATGAACTTGTAAATATGAAAAGTGATGTACAAACAGAAGAAAAAACAGGAAAAGTAGAATGGGTAAAAGAGGGAGATAAATGGTATTACTATGATTATCATGGTAGAAGAATGGTAGATTGGTTGTCTCTTGATAATAAGTGGTACTATCTTGGAAGTGATGGTGCTATGAGAACGGATTGGGTTAATATACGTGGCTCTTGGTATTATATGAATGCAGATGGCGTGATGCAAATAGGTTGGTTACAGCATGGCGGGACTTGGTACTATTTGAACGAAAACGGTGCAATGGCAACAGGCTGGATAAAGTATGGTGAAGATTGGTACTATATGAACCGAGATGGATCAATGAAGACTGGATGGCTCCAAGATGGAGGGAAATGGTATTATTTACACCCATCAGGGAAGATGGAGAAATATTGGTTAGATCTTAATGGGAAATCTTATATTTTTGATAACGGAGTTATGCAAACTGGAGCTTACGAAGATGGATATTATCATTATTTATTTGGAAAAGATGGAGCGAAAATCACAACTACAGGCTGGGTTGAACAAGATGGAAATTGGTATTATCTGAAAGATGGCGGAAAGCTCCATGTAGGTGAGTTTAAATATGGTGGCGCTACATACTTCCTTAAACCTGAAATGGCAACGGGGTGGGTACTGTATAACGAAGAGTTAAATTGGTGGAACTATTACGAAGCTGACGGTAAAGCAAAAACTGGCTGGTTACAATATGGTGGGGCTTGGTATTACTTAGTAGATGGAGAAATGCAAACAGGTTGGATGTATGACGAGGGGAATTGGTATTATTTCCTATCAAATGGTGAGATGGCAACAGGTGAACATTTCATTGACGGTACTTGGTATTTCTTCTTTGATCATGGTGTATTAGTTGCTGGGTAAAAACAAAGGATCATTGTAATAGAATACCGGTTTTATAGTTTTAAAAATGTATATAGGGGATGAGATTATGAAAAAGCAATTATTAGCCGCTATTATGGCTAGCACAATGTTAGTACCAGTTACAGCACATGCAGATGAACTTGTAAAGCAGAAAAGTAATGTCCAAAAGGAAGAGAAAGTAGAAAAAGTAGGTTGGGTAAAAAAAGGGGATAATTGGTATTATTATGATCACCATGGTGATAGAGTGGTAGATTGGTTGTTTGTTAATAATAAGTGGTACTATCTCGGAAATGACGGTGCAATGCAAACAGGCTGGGTGAAGTACGATACAGACCCAGTAGATGCTGGTGACGATTGGTTCTATATGAACCAAGACGGAGCAATGCAGACAGGATGGCTCTATGATGGTGGAAACTGGTATTATTTACATCCATCAGGAAAGATGGAGAAATATTGGTTAGATCTTAACGGAAAGTCGTACGCTTTTAATGATGGCGTGATGCAAACGGGACACTTTGAATATAACCGCCATTTCTATTTATTTGGTAAGGATGGAGCAAAAATTACAACTACAGGTTGGACTGAATATGAAGGAACATGGTATTACCTTCACGAGAATGGTGTACTTCATTTAGGTGAGTTAAGATATAATGGAAATAAATATATGCTCACACCAGAAATGTCAACAGGCTGGATAGTATACGATGATTCGTTAAATATATGGAGCTACTATGATACTGATGGTAAAGCGAAAAACGGCTGGTTACAATATGGTGGAGCTTGGTATTATTTAGTAGATGGTATAACGCACATAGGCTGGTTACAACAAGGAGATAAATGGTATTACTTGAAATCCGGTGGTGAAATGGTAACAGGTGAATATTTCATTGATGGCAATTGGTATACGTTCCGTGATAACGGTGAAGTAATTGGCGGATGAATGTAAGAAGAGTAGGAGATTCCTACTCTTTATTTAATTTAATGAAGGAGATGAAGAAAAATCCTACCGAGTGAAGTTCCGATTAATTAGTGTTATAATTTTGAATATAAAATATATTCGAGGTGATATATAAGTGACACCTGAAGTTGTAGTAAAAAGTTTCTTTAAAGAAATTCGTTCTGGGAAAAATCTACACCTTGCCTCACAGTTTATGGCTGAAAAAGTAATTGCCCATCAAGTGCAAGCAGAACATGAAATATATGTAGAAAGGTCACCGGAAGAATATGCGAATCATGTGCAGGAGATGTTGGAAGCTTATGGACAATTTACTGTAGACATACAAGAATTAATCCCTCAGCAAAATCGTGTATATGTCCGCTGGAAACAGACAGGGATCCATATTGGCGAAGTTGACGGATTTGAGCCAACAGGGTTACCAGTTATTGAACTGGCAAGTGCTGTATATCGTATTGAAGATGGAAAGATTGTAGAGTACTGGATTCAAATTGACCGTGCCGGTATTACTGCTCAATTAGAAAGAAATAGTGAGAAAAAAGAACCCATTTAGTTATAAAAGGGTTCTTTTATTTGGAAAGAAGTATTTTTTCACGAACTTTTTCTACAAAAGCTTCTGGATTGCTACTTTGGATATATTTGAACTTAACCCACTCTGTTCCATATAAAATAGAAATTTTCGTACCAAATAAATTTTTCTGCTCTTTTATTGTAGAGATTTCATGATAGCTGTATTCCTCAAACATTGCTTTTCCTAACATATTAGGACCATAGAAAAAGAGCTTTTGATTTGTCAAAATGAGTACACCTGGACGCGCGGCTCCGCGGTATTGAAATGTTTCTAAGGAACATTTAATAGAAGAGATAATGATTTCATCGTAATGTAACATATGTTTTGCTTCAGTTAATAGTGTATTCATTGTTATGGCTCCTTTTAGTCGTTAACATGTGTAATCTTATTTTATCTGAATTTTATGTTAATATAAAGAAGAAAGGGGGAATTGAAATGGAATATTTGCAAATTGGGAATGTAAAAGTGAGTTGGTTACAAGGTGGGAACGTTCATTTAGATGGTGGTGCCATGTTTGGTGTCGTCCCAAAAGTGCTTTGGTCGAAGAGATATGAACATAACGATAATAACCAAATTTACTTACGAACAGACCCACTTTTGCTAGAAACGAAAGAGGGGTATATGTTAATTGATACTGGCATTGGAAATGGCAAATTGGATGAGAAGATGAAACGAAATCAAGGTGTAACAGAAGAATCATCTATTCAGCAATCCCTCACTAAACTTGGTGTAACAGAAGAAGATATTCGATATGTGATGATGACGCATCTTCATTTTGATCATGCTTCTGGTTTAACGAAATGGGAAGATGGAAAATTTGTGCCGGCGTTTCCGAATGCAAAAGTATATGTATCACAAACAGAATGGGATGAAATGAGAAATCCAAATGTTCGCTCACAAAATACATATTGGAAAGAAAATTGGGAGCCAATTGTTCATCAAGTTGTCACTTTCCGAGAAGAAATACATGTGACAGAAGAAGTAAAAATGGTTCATACAGGTGGACATAGCGATGGACACGCGGTTGTTATTGTAACGAGCAATAATGAAACAATGCTGCATTTAGCTGATTTAATGCCGACACATGCTCACAAAAATCCACTGTGGGTAATGGCGTATGATGATTATCCAATGACTTCTATTAAGAATAAGCAAAAATGGATGACATATGGTATAGAACAAAATGTATGGTTCACCTTTTATCATGATGCATATTACCGTGCAGTAAAGTGGGATATGTCAGGGAATATTACCGAGAAAATAGAACGAAGATAACGTTGCATGTCGACAAATGCCTACATGACTTCTGTAACTATTTGTCGACAAATTCCACTTTTAAGGAATCTGAATATTGTTATAATTGTCTTTAAGTTGTTTGTTTTGAAAACGTTTTACTATAAAGTGAAACTTCACTCAGTGGGGGGTTCTTCATCCCCCACTGAGTGTTGGCCCGACTAATCGGGCTTTTACGGGCTGTTTATCTCACACCTAAACTTCTTCGCTTCCCTTAAGTTTTGAGGTGGGAGTTTTACAGCCCGCAAATAGCGGGATAAAGGAGGAATGGCTATTGTACATGACAATTGGGAAAATGCTTGAAATGACAACAAGAAATTATCCACAGAAAGAAGCGATTGTGGAGCCTGGAAGAAATATTCGCTGGACATATGAAGAGTGGAATGAACAAGTGGACAAGCTTGCGCATGCGCTGCAAAAAAGCGGGGTTCGAAAAGGTGATCGCGTTTCTACTTTTTTATTTAATAGTAGTGAACTTGGTACAGTATGCTTTGCTTGTGCCAAAATAGGAGCAATATTTAATCCAATTAATTTTCGTTTGAAACCGAAAGAACTCGTTTATATTTTGCAAGATGCGTCTCCTAAAATCGTACTCTTTGAAAAGTTACTATCCTCTCATATAGAAAGCATTCATACACAATTTCCTCACATTCAGTTTTGGTATACCGATGAAGAGCACCTACCGTTTTCTATTTCTTATAAAGAACAATTATGTAATGCTTTGCCGGAATTTGAACATGTAGATGTAACAGAAAATGATATTTGTTCCATTATGTATACGAGTGGAACGACAGGTTACCCAAAAGGTGTATTGCACCGGCACCGTGAAATCTTGGAGCAAAGTTTAATTAGCATTTCGTATTTACATTACACGGAAAATAGTTGTGGTCTTGTAACTGCTCCAATGTTCCACTGTGCTGAATTACATTGTTGTTTTATGCCGCGTGTACATAGCGGTGCAACAAATGTTATCCTTCACCACTTTGATGCAAAGTTAGTATTAGAAACGATTCAAAGTGAGAAAATCACTGTTTTATTTGCAGCACCGACGATGTGGAATATGATGCTACAAGAAGCGTTAGTAAACTATGATTTATCTTCTGTCCAATATGGTCTATACGGTGCTGCTCCGATGGCACCGGCATTGTTACAAGCGTGCCATGATAAGTTAAAAGTTTCGTTAGTACAAGCTTACGGAATGACAGAAATGGGGCCTGCTGTTACGTTTTTACGAGAAAATGAACAGATTTCTAAAATTGGCTCAGCAGGAAGAGCGGCATATAATCATGAAATTCGCATCGTTCGTCCAAATGAAGATGGGCCATCTGACCCTGATGATATGTTACCACCTCATGAAATTGGTGAAATCATTATAAGAGGTTCGTGTTTAATGGCTGGTTATTACAATAAAGAAGAAGCGACAGAAAAAGCATTGTATAAAGGGTGGTACCATTCAGGAGATTTAGGATATCTCGATGAAGAGGGTTATTTATATGTAGCGGATCGTGTGGATGATATGGTGATAAGTGGTGGTGAAAATGTGTATCCACGTGAGGTAGAAGATTTTTTATATACACATGAAGGTATATTAGACGTTGCCGTGCTTGGTGAGAAAGATGAATTATGGGGGGAGCGTGTTGTTGCTTATATTGTTTCGAAAGATCCAACGCTGACAGGAGAGATGTTGGATCAATATTGTAAGGAAAGTGATAAGCTTGCGAACTATAAACGTCCACGTCGTTATATTTTTACGAAAGAGCTACCTCGTAATGCAAGTGGAAAAACGCAGAAGTTTATTTTAAGAAAGGAAATTGCCAACGTAAATGAGTAAGGAGAGAAACGGATGAAACATAAGTACTTAACGGAAGAGCATCATATTTTTCGTGATGCTTTCCGTAAATTTTTAGAAAAAGAAGCCTATCCGTATTATAACGATTGGGAGAAAAATAGCCGAAAGTGTATCGGAAATAGCTGATAAACTATTAAAAATAGCCGAAAGTGTACCGAAAATAGCTGATAAACTATCAAAAATAGCCGAAAGTGTACCGAAAATAGCCGATAAACTATCAGAAATAACCGAAAGTACGTCAAAAATAAAAAGGATGCAGGAAAATCTGCATCCTTTCGTTATTAAGCAACTTTAATTTCTAAAATTGTTCCTGTTTTTGCATCTACTAAAAATTCAAATCGTTCTTGTACATCATCAAGTGCAGTTGTAATACCACCGCGATATACATCGTACGTAAGATCATATTTTTCAAATGTTTCTGGGACCATATGTACCCAAGAACCTGTAATTTCGCCTTTATTTTCAAATGCTTCTTTTACCATCTTTAATGCTTTGTCAGAAGAAATGTGAGCTTGTTCTTGTATTTTATTTGCAACGACATAACCTGCAGCAAATCCGATACCGATACCTGCTAGTACACTTTTCCAGTTCATACATTCACCTCTATTCTATAACAGAATGTCTCACCTATAAGTATAATGCAATTTACAAGAAAAAAGAAGAAACTAGAAAGATTTCGAAAATTTCGTTACAATGAGATGGACGAATACTGGATGAAAGAAGGGGACTTCATTGAATACAGAAACGATGGAATTATTTCGTACGTTAACAGAATTACAAGGGGCGCCGGGGTTTGAACATGATGTGCGCCGTTTTATGAAACAAGAGCTTAGTAAATATTCCGATGAGATTGTACAAGACCGTTTAGGGAGTGTTTTTGGACTGAAAAAAGGTGACGAAAACGGTCCACGCGTTCTTGTTGCAGGTCATATGGATGAAGTTGGATTTATGGTAACGCAAATTACGAAAAATGGTATGATTCGTTTCCAAACGTTAGGTGGCTGGTGGAGCCAAGTGCTATTAGCACAGCGTGTGCAAATTATGACAGATAATGGACCTGTTATTGGTGTAGTTGGTTCTGTTCCACCACACTTATTAAGTGACGAACAGCGTGCAAGACCGATGGATATGAAAAATATGTTAATTGATATTGGTGCAGATAGCCGTGAAGACGCACAGGGAATTGGAATTAAGCCAGGCCAACAAATTGTACCAATTTGTCCGTTTACACCGATGGCAAATCCGAAGAAAATTATGGCAAAAGCATGGGACAACCGTTATGGCTGTGGCCTTGCAATTGAATTGTTAAAAGAATTAAAAGATGAGAAACTTCCAAATATGCTATATTCTGGTGCAACAGTGCAAGAAGAGGTTGGGTTACGTGGTGCACAAACAGCTGCCAATATGATTAATCCAGATATTTTCTATGCGCTTGATGCAGGGCCAGCAAATGATGCATCTGGAGATAAAACGCAGTTCGGTCAAATTGGAAAAGGAGCCGTTCTCCGTTTATATGACCGCTCAATGGTAACACATCGTGGTATTCGTGAGTTTATTTTAGATACAGCTGAAACGCATAACATTCCGTACCAATATTTCGTATCACAAGGCGGTACAGATGCAGGGCGTGTACATACAAGTAACTCTGGCGTACCTTCAGCAGTAATTGGTGTTTGTGCGCGTTACATTCATACACATGCATCGATTTTACATATTGATGATTACGCAGCGGCGAAAGAATTACTCATTAAACTTGTAAAAGCAACAGATAAAACAACGCTTGAAACGATTAAGCAAAATGTTTAATACGGAAAAGGCCCATATGAGGCCTTTTCTTTTTACATTTGGAGGTATAGCGATGAAAGTAGCAGTTGGATCAAAGAATAAAACGAAAGTACAAGCGGTAGAGCGCGTATTACAAGAAGCAGAAGTTGTTTCACTTTCTGTACCATCACACGTTTCAGCGCAGCCTTTTTCAGATGAAGAAACATTGCAAGGGGCAATAAATCGTGCAAGATTAGCAATGGAACAAGGAAATGCGGATGTTGGGATTGGATTAGAAGGAGGCGTTGTAGAAACAGAAGCTGGCCTATTGTTATGTAATTGGGGCGCGCTTGTGACGAAAGAAGGAAAAGAATTTATTGCTGGAGGCGCACGTATTCCGCTTCCAACGGAATTTTTACAACCGCTAAAAGAAGGAAAAGAGTTAAGCGAAATTATGAATGAATATATGAAACGGCGTGATATTGGTAGTAGTGAAGGTGCGATGGGGATTTTTACAAATAACTATGTAACAAGAACGGATTTATTTGTGCATGTTACGAAGCTTTTAGCAGGACAATATATGTATGATAAGACACAAGCATAAACGTTGCACCATAAGAGATGTATGGTACTATATAAGGAAGATAATATACGTTTCTACTGGAGGGATATAGTGATGAAAAAACTAGAAAGCATGGAACAATTCCAGCAGTTAAAAAATGAAGAAAACGTCATTTTCTTATTTTCAGCAGAGTGGTGTCCGGATTGTCGTTTTATCGACCCATTTATGCCAGAAGTAGAAGAGAAATATAGTGACTTTACGTTTTACTATGTAGACCGTGATGATTTCATTGACCTATGCGTAAAACTAGACGTATTTGGTATTCCGAGCTTTGTCGCGTACAATAAAGGTGAAGAAACAGGTCGTTATGTAAATAAAGACCGAAAAACACAAGAGCAAATTGAAGAGTTTATCGAAGGTTTAAAATAGGCAATATAGCCAATGAAAATGAAAACAACCTCTAGACTTACACGTAGAGGTTGTTTTTTTCGGAAAGGAGGAGAATGAAGTGAAAATGACAAATGAGAAAATGAAAGATATGCTTATGGAAAGATTGCAAAGACCGGAGTGGAATTTCCAGTATGATAGTGAAAAAGATGTATTACGCATCGAGCAAACGGAGTCAAAAACAGGGATTAACGTCTCCATTCCAGGTATTGTAGCAAAGTGGGAACAAAAGAAGGAAAAAGCAATTGAGGACGTTGTGTATTACGTAGAAGAAGCGCTACTTGCGATGCATCAAGAAGTGAATGAGCAGGCGAAAATTTTACCGGTTATTCGTTCTACATCATTCCCGAAAGAAGCGTCGGAAGGAAATCCATTTTTAATTACAGAACATACAGCAGAAACGGCGATTTACTATGCACTTGATTCAAATAAAACGTACCGTTTAATTGATGAGCGTTTATTAGAAAAACTTGGACTATCGGCGCAACAAGTACGTGAGATGGCATTGTTTAATGCCCGTTCGTTACCATATAAGTTTAAACAAGATACAGTAGCTAATAATACATTTTATTTCTTAAATACAAATGATGGATATGATGCAACTCGTATTTTAAATGAATCGTTATTACAAGAGATGCGTGCAAACATAAAAGGCGACATGGTTGTAGCAGTTCCGCACCAAGATGTATTAATTATTGCTGATATCGTGAACGAAATCGGTTATGATATTATTGCACAAATGACGATGAAGTTTTTTGCAGAAGGTCATGTACCGATTACTTCACTATCGTTCGTATATGAAGATGGTGAATTTGAACCAATCTTTATTTTAGCGAAAAATCGAAAACGACCAAATGGAAAAGAGAAAGGATGAACAAAGTGAACGTTTTTTACAACCTTGAAGGTATTGGCGATACATTAATTGTTGCCGTGCAAGATATTACATTAGAAAACCGCACATTTGATCGAAAAGGAGACGTAGCGCGTGTTTTCGATCGTGAAAGCAATGTAACAGCGGGCTTCAACATTTTTAATGCTTCCTCTTATATGGAAATTACAGAAAAAGGTAACATTACATTAACGAAAGAGATTGTTGAAAAGATTAACGACATTTTAGCGAAAAATGGCTTTGAAGAGAAAGTAGAAGCAGATCTTTCACCGAAATTCGTTGTTGGTTATGTAGCAGCAAAAGAAAAGCATCCGAATGCGGACAAGCTAAGCGTTTGTACAGTAGAAGTGGACACAGGTACACTTCAAATCGTATGCGGTGCGCCAAATGTTGACGCAGGACAAAAGGTTGTTGTGGCGAAAATTGGTGCAGTAATGCCAAGTGGTATGCTAATTAAGCCAGCTGAGTTACGCAGTGTTCCATCTTCTGGTATGCTTTGCTCTGCACGTGAATTAGAGCTTCCAGATGCTCCTCAGGAAAAAGGTATTCTTGTATTAGAAGACAGCTACGAAGTTGGACAAGAATTTAAATTTTAATGTAAAAAAAGAGTTACCTCATGCGAGGTAACTCTTTTTTTGTCGTTTTTTATAAAGCTTCACATATTCATAAAGAAAGAGCTTTCACAAAAAATACAATTGCTTTTCTGGCATATATTGGTTAGAATCGATAAAAATGTGAAAAGGGGTATATGGCTATGTTACAAAATCCAAAAATTTATGAACTTGTACAATTGACTCAAACTTCTCATGTTCACGATATTGAAATGCAGTCGTTAGAAATTTACCTATTTCATAAAGAAGAATTTAAAGAAGGTCAAATTGGATATCGCTATGACGACCAAGGGAATTCATTAATTGGAACGAATGAAGGGGATTGGCAAGAAAGCTGGATTGTGATTGGTTATGAAACAGATCTTGGTGATCCTATTTTTGTAGATACAAAAACATTATGTGTATATACAGCAGAGCATGGCGCTGAAATTTGGGAGCCCGTTTGTATTGCTACGCATATAGACGAAGTAATAGCAACTGTACGAAACACATTTTTAGATGAATAGAGTTATTCAAAAGATTAACTTTTCTGTAAATAAACAATAGGCAATTTCATCTGCACTTTTTGCTGAATGCTGATACAATAAAGGGTGTTACTATTTAGTAGAAAGAGTGGTAATTATGCTAGATTGGATGAAAAAGCTGTTTAAGGCAGAGGAAGACAAGAAACAAACAGCAGTGACAGAAACAGAAAAGTCTGTAGAGACGAATGTTACTTCTCAAACTTCTCGTACAAACTACTACTCTAATAAGCGAGATGATACTGGATTACAAACGTTAAAATCGCGTACAAATGGGAATTTTCGCTTCCCATTAATTCCAGACCAAGGATTAGAGGAGAAAATTCCGCGATCACCTCGTTTAGAACAAGAAGAGGTAGAACAAGAAGCGATAGAACAAGTACTAGTTCGTGAAAAGCGTCAGGCATTGAGGGAAGAAGTTGTTCCAGAATCACCGCGCCGAGTTAAACAACCAAAATTTGTACAAAAAGAGAGCCCGGTTGTGAACAAAACTATGCAAGAGCCGATTGCTTCAGAAGAAGAGAGTAAAAGAAGACCATTTCGTCCGACAGAAGTTGTGTCACCGATTTTTGGATATAAGCGCCCAGAGCGTGAAGAAAAGAAAGAAGTGCCAGTAGTTGAACAGGTTGAACAGGTTGAACGGGTAAAGCAGGAAGATATTTTTATATCAACAGAGGGGAAGTCAGTTGTTGATGCATGGCTTGAGAAAAACGGCTATGTGGCAAAAGAAGAGTCAGAAGCTGTTCCGCAAACCCCGGTTGTTGATGCATGGCTTGAAAAGCATGGATACATAGGAAACGATGTATCTGCTTATGAAACTGAGAATGAGGCAGAGAGCAGTAAAGAACCTTCTGCTACAGCAGCTGAAATGAAAGTAACTCCTGTTAGAGAAGAACACATCATGAATCAAAAAGAGGATGTTACTATACAGGAAGAGATAACATCTGAAGCTTTTGTAGACTACGAAGAAAAAAATATTCAGGTAGAAGAGCCAGAAGTCTTTGTGGAACCTGAAATAGAAGTTGCAGAGGAAAACCAAGAAGGGCCGGAAGTCTTTGTGGAACCTAAAATAGAAGTTGCAGAGGAAATCCAAGAAGCATCGGAAGTCTTTGTGGAAGCTGAAGCAGAAGTTGCAGAGGAAATCCAAGAAGAACTGGAAGTCTTTGTGGAACCCGAAGCAGAAGTTGTGGAAGAGGAACCAAAAGAGCCAGAAGTCTTTGTGGAAGCTGAAGCGGAAGTTGTAGAGGAAAGCCAAGAGGAACCGGAAATCTTTGTGGAACCTAAAATAGAAGTTGCAGAGGAAATCCAAGAAGAACTGGAAGTCTTTGTGGAACCCGAAGCAGAAGTTGTAGAAGAGGAATCAAAAGAGCCAGAAGTCTTTGTGGAAGCTGAAGCGGAAGTTGTAGAGGAAAGCCAAGAGGAACCGGAAGTCTTTGTGGAACCCGAAGCAGAAGTTATAGAGGAAATCCAAGAAGAGCTGGAAGTCTTTGTAGAACTTGAAGCAGAGGTTGCAGAGGAAATCCAAGAAGAGCTGGAAGTCTTTGTGGAACTTGAAGCAGAAGTTGTAGAAGAAGAGCCAGAAGCACTGGAAGTCTTTGTGGAACCCGAAGCAGAAGTTGTAGAAGAGGAATCAAAAGAGCCAGAAGTCTTTGTGGAAGCTGAAGCGGAAGTTGTAGAGGAAAGCCAAGAGGAACCGGAAGTCTTTGTGGAACCCGAAGCAGAAGTTATAGAGGAAATCCAAGAAGAGCTGGAAGTCTTTGTAGAACTTGAAGCAGAGGTTGCAGAGGAAATCCAAGAAGAGCTGGAAGTCTTTGTGGAACTTGAAGCAGAAGTTGTAGAAGAAGAGCCAGAAGCACAGGAAGTTTTTGTGGAACCCGAAGCAGAAGTTGTAGAGGAAATCCAAGAAGAGCTGGAAGTCTTTGTGGAACCCGAAGCAGAAGTTGTAGAGGAAATCCAAGAAGAGCTGGAAGTCTTTGTGGAACTTGAAGCAGAGGTTACAGAGGAAAACCAAGAAGAGCCGGAAGTCTTTGTGGAAGCTGAAGCAGAAGTTGTAGAGGAAAGCCAAGAGGAACCGGAAGTCTTTGTGGAACCCGAAGCAGAATTTGTGGAAGAAGAACCAAAAGAGCCAGAAGCGAAAAAAGAGCAACAAGTGAAAATAGAAGAACAAAAGCGTGAGAAAAAACGGTTTGTACCATTTAACGTTGTGATGTTAAAGCAAGATAAACGTAAATTAGAAGAGAAACGCCGTGCAGAGCTTATGCAAGCAGCGGTCGAACAACCGGTGCAAGAGCAAGTACAAGAGCCGGTGCAGGAGCAAGTACAAGAGCCGGTGCAGGAGCAAGTACAAGAGCCGGTGCAGGAGCAAGTACAAAAGCCGGTGCAAGAGCAAGTACAAAAGCCGGTGCAAGAGCAAGTACAAGAGCCGATGCAGGAGCAAGTACAAGAGCCGGTGCAGGAGCAAGTACAAAAGCGGGTGCAAGAGCAAGTACAAGAGCCGGTGCAAGAGCAAGTACAAGAGCCGATGCAGGAGCAAGTACAAGAGCCGGTGCAGGAGCAAGTACAAAAGCCGGTGCAAGAGCAAGTACAAGAGCCGGTGCAGGAGCAAGTACAAAAGCCGGTACAAGAGGAACCTTCATTTACTCATCGCGTAGAACCGACTGCCAAACAAATAACTCATGATGTACGAAATGTATTGCAAACGCCACCAACTTATGAGTTTCCACCGATTACACTCCTTAATATTCCGGAGCGTAAGGAAACGGATAATGAAGAGTGGCTAGAGGAACAAAAAGAGTTATTAAATACAACGTTCAGGAACTTCCATGTTGGGGCGAATGTTGTAAATGTTACACAAGGTCCAGCAGTAACGCGTTTTGAGGTGCAGCCAGAACCTGGTGTGAAAGTAAATAAGATTACGAATTTAAGCGATGATATTAAATTAAATTTAGCAGCGCGTGATATTCGAATCGAGGCGCCAATTCCAGGGAAAAATGCAGTTGGAATTGAAGTGCCGAATAAAGAGAGTAAAGCGGTATACCTTCGTGAAATTTTACGAAGTCCTGTGTTCTGTAAGAGTGAATCGCCACTTACGGTAGCGCTTGGACTTGATATTTCCGGAACGCCGATTGTAACGGATATTCGTAAAATGCCACATGGTTTAATTGCTGGTTCTACAGGGTCAGGTAAAAGTGTATGTATTAACGCGATTTTAACAAGTATTTTATACAAGGCGAAGCCACACGAAGTGAAGCTTATGCTTATTGATCCGAAGATGGTTGAGCTTGCGCCATATAATTCTATCCCACATCTTGTTGCACCGGTTATTACGGATGCGAAAGCAGCAACGGCTGCATTAAAATGGGCAGTAGATGAAATGGAGCGTCGTTATGAGTTATTTGCACATGCAGGAGCTCGCGATTTAACGCGTTACAATACGATTATGAATGAGCAAGAAATTAAAGGTGAAACGTTGCCATACATCGTTATTGTGGTTGATGAGTTAGCAGATTTAATGATGGTAGCGCCTGGTGATGTCGAAGAAGCGATTTGCCGCATTGCGCAAAAAGCGAGAGCTTGTGGTATTCACTTACTTGTCGCGACGCAGCGTCCATCAGTTGATGTTATTACAGGATTAATTAAATCTAACATTCCAACGCGTATTGCATTTACGGTATCCTCTCAAGTGGATTCACGTACGATTATTGATATCGGCGGAGCAGAAAAATTACTTGGGCGCGGGGATATGCTGTTCCTTGATAACGGTACGTCAAAACCTGTTCGTGTCCAAGGTGTTTACGTGTCTGATGAGGAGATTGAAAGGTCTGTTGCTCACGCAAAACGTCAAATGAAACCAAATTATTTATTTAAGCAAGAAGATTTATTAACAAAAGCTGAGCAGCATGAAACGGAAGATGAACTGTTTTATGATGCATGTCAGTTTGTAGTAGAGCAAGGGGGAGCATCCACGTCTTCAGTACAGCGAAGATTCCGCATCGGGTATAACCGTGCCGCACGTCTTATTGAAGAGATGGAAGCTCAAGGAATTATTTCGGAAGCGCGCGGAACAAAACCGCGAGATGTTCTAATTACAGAAGATGAATTTGCCGCAATGCAAGATACAAATGTATAAGGAACCGTTTTGCTGTATACTAAGAGAAAACGTGGATAGTAAAGTAGGGAGTAAGCGACATGAAAGAAATTGAATTAAAACTAAAAGGCGAGATCAATCGACTAACAAATAAAACATTTAAATTTGATGAGCGTGTAGGTGAAGGTTGGTTTTCGGCTGTTTATTTTTTAAAGACACGTGATATCGTCAAGGAGTTTCGTTCAGGAAGCGTCGTAACGATGCAATTTTTCCAAAAAAATGATGCGGTACTTTGTGGAACAGATGAAGTGCTTGCATTATTACAAACATTTGCGGAACATCCAGAAGAGCTTGAAATTCACTCTTTAAAAGATGGAGATAAAGTGAGCCCGTTTGAAACGGTGTTAACAATTCGTGGGCCTTATGAGTATTTCGGTTATTTAGAAGGTGTAATTGATGGGATTTTAGGGCGCCGCACGTCTGTTGCGACAAATGTATATAACGTTGTACAAGCAGCACGTAGTGGAGCGAAAGAAAAAGCAGTTATTTTCATGGGGGACCGTGATGATCACTATACACAGCAAGCTGGTGACGGGTATGCAGCCTACATTGGTGGGATGAGTGCACAGGCAACGCACGCAATGAATGAATGGTGGGGCAAAAGCGGCATGGGGACGATGCCTCATGCATTAATTCAAATGTTTAATGGGGATGTTGTGGAAGCAGCGAAAGCTTACCATAAAAAGTTTCCAGAAGATGATTTAGTTGTATTAATTGATTACAACAATGACGTCATCACAGATGCACTTCGTGTTGCACGTGAGTTTGGAGATGAATTAAAAGGAGTGCGTGTTGATACATCACGTACGATGATTGATCAGTACTTCATTCGCCATCCAGAAGTGCTTGGTACATTTGATCCACGCGGGGCAAATCCGTCCTTAATCCGTGCGCTGCGTAAAGCATTAGATGACGAAGGATTTAAGCACGTGAAAATTGTTGTGAGCGGTGGATTTGATGAAAAGCGTATTCGTAACTTTGAGGCGCAAAATGTGCCAGTCGATACGTATGGAGTTGGTAGTAGTTTGTTAAAAATGAACATCGGTTTTACAGGTGATAACGTTGAATTAAATGGAAAGCCAGAAGCGAAGGCAGGACGTAAATATCGTCCGAACCCGCGTTTAGAACGTGTTCAATTAGAGAAAAGAGAAGACTAAAAAGAAGGTCATTGCTTATGAGCAATGACCTTCTTTTGTTAATTATTATTTTGCTTTTCTTCAACTAAATTTGCTTTTCCTGGCCAAAATGCGAAACGTCCAAGTAGTGTTGTAATTGCTGGAACTAAAAATGGACGGACGATAAAGGTGTCCATTAAAATACCAAGTGCAGTGATAAGGCCAAATTCAACAAGTACTTGAATTGGAAGTGATGCTAGGACAGCAAACGTTGCAGCGAGTATAAGACCTGCTGATGTAATGACGCCGCTTGTTTCTTGTACCCCTTCACGAATTGCTTGTTTTAGAGGCATGACTTTTCGTTTCTTCCAAATGCTAGATACCATAAAGATATTGTAGTCTTCACCAAGGGCAACTAAAAATACAAACGCATAAAGCGGAATGGATCCTTGAATCGCATCTGCACCGAACCCGTAATGCAAAATGAGCCAACCGAGTCCAAGTGCTGCGGCAAATGATAAAACGACTGTACCGATTAAATATAGCATCGCTACAATTGAACGTAAGTACACAATAAGTAATAGTGCAATTGCACCGATAATCACTGGGATAATTAGCTTAGCATCGTTATCGCCTGTCACCATCGTGTCGTACTGAGTAGCTGTTTGACCACCAATCCATACTTTGGAGCTCGCGCTTTCTACACCAGCCTCTTTTAGTGTCTCTTCTACTTTTTCACGAATGACTGGAATTTCTTCCATTGCTTCTGTTGAATATGGATTAATTGAAAGTGTAACATCATATTTCACAATATCTGTATTTACTGTACCGTTTTGTGGGGACGATATATTCGCAGCCATTTCGTAATCTTCTAATGTTTTTTGTAATGCAACATCTTTCCCATCTGTATCGATTACAACAGATACAGGTGCAAGTTCACCCGGAGAGTAGGCGTCAGAAATAATTTGAAACCCTTCTCTAGAAGGCATATCTTCTGGGAAAGAAGATAATAAATCGTACGTATATTTAATTTGTGTGGAAACGAAAGCAAGTGAACCAAATAGAACAAGGCAGATAATCGTAACTGTCCAAGGTTTTTTCGTTACAACGTTTCCAATCCATTTCCCAACTTTCCCTGTTTCTTTTTGCAGAGGAACTGCTTTTCCTTTATGCTTAGCACGCTCTTCTTCCATTTCTCGTGTACGCGGTATGAATGGGTAAAAAGATGCACGACCGAATACGGATAATAAAGCTGGGATAAGTGTTAAGCTCGCGATGCCCATTATAAAAATTGATAAACTAAATGGGATAGCAAAACGATGGTACGCGCCATATTTTGCTAATAGTAATGCTAATAAGGAAATGACAACTGTAAGACCACTCATTGCAATTGCACCAGAAGAGTTGGTCATCGCGTTTATAAGTGCTCTGCGTCTATCTTTCGTACGTTTTAATTCATCACGGAAGTATGAGATGAGAAATAAGCAGTAGTCTGTTCCTGCCCCGAATAATAAGACGGTCATAATTGCAATTGCTTGTGAATCAACCTCAATCCATCCTTTACTCGCCATAAACCCTAATAGTGGACTAATAACACCGTATGCAAATCCCACTCCAATTAAAGGAATAATTGCTAAAATTGGTGAACGATAAATAAGAAGAAGTAACGTTAATACAAGAACAACAGTAGCAATTAATAAAGTAACGTCCGCATCTTTAAATAAATCTGTCGCATCGACCTGAATGCCAACGGGACCAGTCACACGGGCAGTTAATGTATCTTCTTCTAAGCTTTCTTTAAAAGGATCGCTTGCACTCTTCGCCTTCGTAATCTTTTTTATTTCTTCTAAATTCTTTTTTAATACATCTGTTTCTGCATTCTCGTGAAAGAAAATTGGTTGTACGAGTGTGGTGCCATCTTCAGAAACCATGTCCATTAAAGCGGGTAATGGTAATTGATGTAATGGTGGTGCTGAAGCTTGTTCGGGAAGAGGAGATGCTTCGAGCTCACGTGATAATTCCTGAACAACTTTTAAATCTTCTTCCGTTAGCCTATCATTTCGGTGCCACGTAATTAAAGCAGGAACACCGGATGTGTTTGGGAATTCTTCTTTTATTACTTCTTCAGCTTTTACAGAATCCGCAGTTTTACTCAAGTTTTGGTTGTTATCTATGACTTCATCGTTAACAGATGGCCATAAAGCAGTAAGAACTACAGTTAATAAAACCCAACAACTAATAACAACCCAGCGGCTTCTTTTCCCACTCATTATACGGCTAAATTTTGTTAACCAAGACTCCATAATGTTCCTCCATTTCAAAATGAATTATTATCCCTTACAATAGTGTATAAATCTATTTTTAATTTTGAATGTAAGGTCATAATTAATTATATATACTGGAAGGTTAATTTTCAAAAGATATATTTTTAACATTTTTATGAATTAAAGGAGTTCTATGAATGAGTGTAGATAAAATGAGTAAAAAACCAGGAAGACCAAAGAAGGAACAAGTAGGTGATACGAAAGAAAATATTTTACAAACAGCTTCTTTCTTATTTATGGAGCATGGATATGAAAAGATTTCAATGGAGCAAGTTGCAGAAGCTTGTAACGTTACAAAGGCAAGTGTGTATTACTATTTTAAAAATAAAGCGACGTTATTTGCGATGGCAATAGCAAGTATGATGCAGAGAATTCAGCAACGTACAGATATGATTTTGCAAGATGGGGAAAACTTAAAAGAAAAGTTATATACGATTACAGTACATCGTTTACGTGTGCCTCATATTGATTTTGAAACGTTAATGAGAGAGGCGACGCCGTCTTTAACAGAAGAGCATGTAAAGCAAATTCGGGAGGCTGAAGCTTCTATTCATCATAGTTTAGAAGCTGTTTTTCAGCAAGCGATGGAAGAAGGAGAAATTAAAACGAAAAATCCGTTGTTACTTTCTCACATGTTTGCGAATGTGACGATGATTTCAAATAAAGAACAATTAATGAAAGAGTTAGGTGGGCCCGAAAAAGCAGCAGAAGAGCTTGTAGATTTATTTTGGAATGGTATTGCGAAAGAGTAGGAAAGGAATTGACCGTTGTAGTTTTTCTGTTATCATAGTATAGCGGATTATTTTCTGCTATAATGGGTTTGGTATAAACTCAGTACGAAAGAATGAACACAATTACAAACAAATGTAAGATGATTACCAAAATAAGAAAAGAATCATATACTGTCTTATAGATAGGCCGTTGTAATAGTTCGAAATGTTGGAGGTTCTTTAAGATGACAGTTTACCATTTTGTGGGAATTAAAGGGACAGGGATGAGTGCGTTAGCGAATATCCTTCATGATATGAAACATAATGTGCAAGGTTCTGATTATGAAAAACATTTCTTTACACAAGTACCGTTAGAGAGAAAAGGAATTAAAATCTTACCTTTTGATAAAGCGAATATTCAAGAAGGTCAAGTTGTGATTGCTGGGAATGCTTTCCCTGATACACATGAAGAAATTGAAGCGGCAAAAGAATTAAATATTCCTGTGTATCGTTATCATCATTTCTTAGGGGAATTCATGAGCCAGTACACAAGTGTAGCAGTTACAGGAGCACATGGGAAAACATCAACGACAGGTTTATTAGCACATGTCATGCAAGGAGCAAATCCAACTTCTTGTTTAATTGGTGATGGAACAGGAATCGGTGTAGAGGATAGTAAGTATTTTGTGTTTGAAGCATGTGAATACCGCCGTCACTTCTTATCTTATCATCCAGACTATGCAATTATGACAAACATTGATTTTGATCATCCTGATTATTTTGCAGACATTAACGATGTATTTAATGCGTTCCAAGAAATGGCGCTGCAAGTGAAAAAGGGAATTATCGCATGTGGTGATGATGAAGAACTACAAAAAATTCAAGCGAAAGTACCGGTTATTTTCTATGGATTTGGTGCGGACAATGACTTCCAAGCACGCAACATTCAAAAGAGAACGGATGGTACTGTATTTGATGTATTTGTTCGTAACACATATTACGAAACATTCCATATTACAGGTTATGGCGATCATAGTGTAATGAATGCATTAGCAGTTATTGCGCTTTGCCATTATGAAAACATCGATGTAGAAGCAGTGAAACATCAATTTACAACGTTCCAAGGTGTAAAACGTCGCTTTAACGAAAAAATGTTAGGTGAGCAAGTTATCATCGATGATTACGCACATCATCCAACAGAAATTAATGCGACAGTTGAAGCAGCTCGTCAAAAGTACCCAGAACGTGAAATTGTAGCTGTATTCCAGCCGCATACATTTACGCGTACTCAAAAGTTTTTAGATGAGTTTGCAGAAAGCTTAAGTAAAGCCGATCAAGTATACTTATGCGATATTTTCGGTTCTGCTCGCGAAAATAAAGGTGAACTAACAATTCAAGACTTACAACAGCGTATTGACGGTGCAGAGTTAATCACTGTTATGACGACTGAAGTGTTGAGAAAACATAAAAACAGCGTACTGATTTTCATGGGTGCTGGTGATATTCAAAAGTTCGAAGCTGCTTATGTAAAAGAAGTAGAAGTAGCGGAGAAGTAATAAAAAAGACGTGCGGTTGTGCACGTCTTTTTTCTATGCGAAAGTTTGTTGTTTATATTTTTATTATACTAAATTTTAAGAATATTAACTTACAATACATTTCCAAATATGCTAGAATAATGAAAACTAATAAAGGGGATTTAGTTATGTTCACGTTACGAGTAAACGAAGAAATCGAATTACAATTACTAGAAAAGCGTCATAAAGAGGAATTATATAAATTAGTAGATCAAAATCGTGAGCATTTACGAAAGTGGTTGCCTTGGGTGGATAATACGAAATCTGCGGAAGCTTATAATGAAATTTTTCCGATGTGGCTTCACCGTTTTGCAGATGGTAACGGTTTTGAAGCTGGTATTCGTTATAAAGGAAAACTAGTTGGAATGCTTGGTGTACATGAAATTAACTGGAATAAAAGAGCGACAAGTCTTGGGTATTATCTTGCAGAAGAAGCGGGCGGAAAAGGGATTATGACAAAAAGTGTAACAGCTGTGCTTCGCTATCTTTTTGAAGATTTAAAGCTGAATAAAGTTGAAATTCATTGTGGCGTTGATAATGATAGAAGTCGTGGTATTCCAATACGACTTGGTTTTAAATTAGATGGTGTGATGCGTGATGGAGAGTGGTTATATGATCATTTTCATGATATGGCAGTATACAGCATGTTAGCTTCAGATTGGAATGCATGATAGTGTAAGAAAGGTCCGAATCACCTGTAACTATGTGGTATAATTTGGTTAAGAGGTGATATTATGGAATTTGTCATTCGCCGAAGTAAAAGTGCAATGCTGTTTGTTTTATGTACTATTATCCCAGTGCTTGCTACATATGTATGGGGTTTTAGCCAAAAAGGTGATTGGGCTTTACTACTAGGTGGCTTAGGTATGTGGAGTATTGTTAATTTTCCTATTTTAGAAGTATTTTTAAAGAAGCATAAAATTAAGAACGGTAAATTAAAATATGGTATATGGAACCGTGACGTTTCCATAGCTGATGTACGAGTTGTTCGTGAAGTTGGAAAATGGATGCCAAACCTTGAGCTTACAACGAATAATTATGATGTGCACTCAATTGCAATGCCAAAAGACAAAGAAGCATTTTTAGCATTACTTCAAGAAGCGAACCCTCACCTAAAGTTAGAATTAAATTAGTAACGGGAGGGCTTCTATGAAAAATATAAAAGTGTTATTTTGTTTCGAAATGATCACAGTAATTGGTGTATGCACAAAAGGGTATATGACTTGGGGATGGCCGTTATATGGCTCAATCGGGTTAGGTGCGTTTGCGGTAGCGCTACTTTATTATTTTCATTTTAAATATGAAAAAACAAAAGAGAAATCTTATAGAAATAAAGACATATAAAAAGTGAGCACAGGAAACGGTGCTCACTTTTTATTATTTTAAATTCTCAGGGTTTAACGCTTCTAATTCTGGGATGACAAAGCGACCGTCTTTACGGATTAATACGTCGTCGAAGTAAATTTCACCGCCGCCATATTCAGGGCGCTGAATGCATACTAAATCCCAGTGAATGTTTGAGTTATTTCCGTTGTTCGCTTCTTCATATGCTTGTCCAGGTGTAAAGTGGAAGCTGCCGTCAATTTTCTCATCAAATAAAATGTCACCCATTGGATGTAAAATGTATGGGTTTACGCCAATTGCGAACTCACCAACGAAACGTGCACCTTCATCTGTATCAAATACTTTGTTAATGCGCTCTGTATCGTTTGCAGTTGCTTCAACAATTTTTCCATCTTTAAATGTAAGTTGTACATTTTCATACATATAACCATTGTATGGCGATGGTGTGTTGTAAGAAACTGTACCGTTAACAGAATCGCGAACAGGTGCTGTGTATACTTCACCATCTGGAATGTTTGCATGACCAGCACATTTAATTGCTGGAATGTCTTTGATTGAGAATGTTAAGTCTGTTCCAGGTCCTGTAATGCGAACTTTATCAGTGTTGTTCATTAGTTCCACAAGGCCATCCATTGCGTCGTTCATTTTGCCATAGTCTAAGTTACATACGTCAAAGTAGAAGTCTTCAAATGCTTCTGTGCTCATTTTTGCAAGCTGCGCCATTGAAGCATTTGGATAGCGAAGAACAACCCATTTTGTATGTGGGACACGAATGTCACGGTGTACTTTTTTACCAACTGTATTGCCATACACTTTCATACGCTCGCTCGGTACGTCAGATTGCTCATTTACGTTATCACCAGAACGAAGACCGATGTAAGCATCCATATTTTTCATGACGCTTGCTTCATACGCTGCGATTTGTTCAAAGTGTTCTTCTGTTGCACCCATCATTAAGGAACGGTCAACGATGTGATCTTTTAATAATACAAATGGATAACCACCAGCTGCATATGCTTCCTTCACAAGGGCAGTTACAAGTTCGCGCTGAAGGCCAAAGTTTTCAATTAATACTTTCTCACCTTTTTGTAAGGAGATAGAGTAGTTGATTAAGTTATGTGCTAACGTTTGAATACGTGGATCTTTCATATGTAAAACCTCCCTATTTATTATTTCTTCTTATATTGTAACCTACTTATTCGCATTTGGAGAAGAGTTTGTGTTATATTTGACGAAAAAATATGAAAATTAATGTATGATGGGTACGATTAGAATGAAACGGAAAATCATTGTATAATGAGGAAAAGAAAAGTAAAGGAGTGAGGACATGGAAGTACTTTTATATGTCAGCGCAGCTATCGTTGCAGTTGCATTCGCTATACTTGTTATGTATGTATGTAAAACATTAGTTTCAGTACAAAAAACACTTGAAAATGTAGCTGTTACATTGGAAAGCGTTGAAAAACAAATGCAAGGTATTACGAAAGAAACAGAAGAGTTATTACATAAAACAAATGCATTAGCAGAAGATATTCATAAGAAATCACAATCATTAAATAGAGTTGTTGAAGGCGTTGATGGAATTGGGACGACAATTCAATCCTTAAATACGAGATTACGTAACGTTTCGGATTCTGTTGCGGACCAAGTGGAAGATAACGCTGATAAAGTAGCACAAGTTGTGCAGTGGAGCAATGCAATTATTGATGTGTATAATCGTTTTCGCTCAAAAAAGAAAGCGAATGTAGACAATTTTGAACAAGAGGAAGTAAGAGCGAGAAGACATAGAATGCGTATGCGAGGTGAATAAAGTGAAGAAACTCACGACAATAGCTGAATTAGAAGAATTGCTAGTAAAAAACGATCCTTATATTTTATTTAAGCATAGTACGACATGTCCAATTAGTAGCGGGGCTTTTATGCAGTTTGAAGAATACTGCGGAGAATCACAGCAGATTCCGGCATACTATTTACATGTACAAGAAGCAAGAGATGTATCGAATCGTATTGCTGCACATTTTGGCGTGAGACATGAATCACCACAAGTGTTATACATAAAGGACGGAGAAACAGTATGGCACACGTCGCATTGGAAGATCAAAAAAGAAGTTTTACAGGAAAATATTAAGTAAAAGCAGGCGAATGTGCCTGCTTTTTTGTTTCAGAATTTACGAGGAAGAGAGTCCAAAAAAATCTCGCTGCCTGTGTTTTGAAACAAGGGTGATGGCAGAAAAGGACTCTCACCGTTACAATGCAAAGCCAGCATCACTATTCCACCCCGAAAAAGAAAGATTTTCAATCTTTCAGGTTTTATGTGAATTTATATATTGACGCTCCCTATCCTTTTCGATTACATTTAAAAAAATAACGATTCCATATTGCATATAGTGGAAAGTATATGAAGTGACATTTATATGCAGATTGGATATAATAAGTTATTCGTACTAGCGTTGGTTACATACTTTTGTTGGCAAACAATGAATGGACCAGAGGAGGCTTTACTTATGGCATCACAAGAATTAGAGAGATTACGTTCTGCAATTGATGAGAAGAACATGCAAATTTTACAATTATTAAATGAGCGCGGCCGTCTTGTACAAGAAGTTGGCAAATTAAAAGAAGTGCAAGGTGTAAAGCGTTTCGATCCAGTACGTGAGCGAAAAATGCTAGATTTAATTGCTGAAAATAACGATGGACCGTTTGAAACGTCCACGCTTCAACATATTTTTAAACAAATTTTCCAAACAGGGTTAGAGTTACAAGAAGACGATCATAGTAAGGCGCTTCTTGTGTCTCGTAAGAAAAAACTGGAAGATACAATTGTTGATATTAAAGGCGAAAAAATTGGTGATGGAAATACGCATTTCATTATGGGACCATGTGCTGTTGAAAGTTATGAGCAAGTGCGCGAAGTTGCAGCTGCGATGAAAGATCAAGGCTTAAAATTAATGCGCGGCGGAGCTTTCAAACCACGTACATCACCGTATGATTTCCAAGGTCTTGGTTTAGAAGGACTACAAATTTTACGCAAAGTAGCAGATGAATATGATTTAGCTGTTGTGAGTGAAATTTTAAATCCAAATGATATTGAAATGGCGTTAGATTACGTAGATGTTATCCAAATTGGTGCGCGTAATATGCAAAACTTCGAGCTATTAAAAGCAGCGGGTGCTGTGGACAAGCCAGTATTATTAAAGCGTGGTTTAGCAGCAACAATCGAAGAGTTTATTCATGCGGCAGAGTACATTATGGCGCAAGGAAACGGCAATATTATTTTATGTGAGCGCGGCATTCGTACATATGAAAAAGCAACGCGTAATACGTTAGATATTTCTGCTGTCCCAATTTTGAAGAAAGAAACACATTTACCAGTTGTTGTAGATGTGACGCACTCTACAGGTCGTCGTGATCTATTGTTACCAACTGCAAAAGCAGCAATCGCAATTGGTGCAGATGCAGTTATGGCAGAAGTACATCCGGACCCAGCTGTAGCACTTTCTGATTCAGCACAACAAATGGACATTCCAGAATTCCATCGTTTTATGGATGAATTAAAAGCATTTTCAAAGAGATAATCTTGAGTGAAAGTCTATGTAGCATCATCTACATAGACTTTTTTTACAAAAAAGCGGTTTTTCTATGAAAAAAGCGGAAATATAAGAGAAACAGCGATTTTTTTTGAAAGTTTTACGGGAACATGTTGTCGGAATCGTCATTTGTATCGTATCATTAGTAAAAGGGCTCAAGACGATTGGTGGCATCTTCAAGTGGAGTGGATGTCTTTTTTTCATTCAAGCAGACCGATACATAATATAGATTATTTTTTTAAAAAGGAGTGTGTGAAAACATGAACGTAACTATATATGATGTAGCACGTGAAGCAAACGTGTCTATGGCGACTGTATCACGTGTTGTAAACGGTAATCCGAACGTGAAACCAACAACACGTAAAAAAGTATTAGAAGCAATTGAACGTTTAGGTTACCGTCCAAACGCAGTAGCGCGTGGACTAGCGAGTAAGAAAACAACAACAGTAGGGGTAATCATTCCTGATATTTCAAACACATTTTATGCAGAGCTTGCACGTGGTATTGAAGATATCGCAACGATGTATAAGTACAATATCATTTTAAGTAACTCTGACCAAAATAAAGAAAAAGAACTTCACTTATTAAATACGATGCTTGGCAAACAAGTAGATGGTATCGTATTTATGGGGGAAGACATTACAGATCTTCATGTAGAAGAATTTAAAAAGTCTCCTGTACCAATCGTACTTGCGGCATCATTTGATGAGCAAAATGAAACACCGTCTGTTAATATCGACTATACGCAAGCTGCTTACGATGCGATGAAGCATTTCTTAGATGAAGGCCATACGCATGTTGGATTTGTATCAGGTCCATTCGTTGATAAAGCTGGAAGTGCAAAGAAATTACAAGGTTACAAACGTGCATTAGAAGAAGCAGGCGTTGCATATGATGAAGCGCTTGTAATTGATGGTGATTACACGTATGATTCTGGTATGGAAGCTTTTAGTAAGTTATGGGAAGCTGACAATAAACCAACAGCGATTTTTGTATCTTCTGATGAAATGGCATTAGGTGTTATCCATGCTGCTCAAGATGCAGGATTAAACGTACCGGAAGATGTACAGGTGTTAGGATTTGATAACACACGTCTTGCATTAATGGTACGCCCGCAGTTATCAACAGTTGTACAGCCAATGTACGACATTGGAGCAGTTGCTATGCGTCTATTAACGAAATATATGAACAAAGAAACGGTAGAGGACAATACAGTTATCTTGCCACACCGTATTCAGTTTAGAGATTCTACGAAATAATAAGAAAAACTCACAGCCCCGTGCTGTGAGTTTTTTTATTACATATTATCTTTAGAAGCATTTTGCTGTTTTAATAAATCACGGATCTCTCCAAGAAGAGCTTCTTCTTTTGTTGGTGCTGGTGCTTCTTCTTTTACCTCTTCTGCCTTTTTGAATGTTAATTTGTTGAATAGTTTAATGAATAAGAAGATCGAGAATGCGATAATTAAGAAGTCCACAATTGTTTGAATAAATGCACCGTACTTGATAGAAGCATCTTTATATTTGTAAGCTAGACCTGAGAAATCTACGCCACCAAGTAATAATCCAATGATAGGGGTAATAATGTCGTTTACTAAAGATGTTACGATTTTTCCGAACGCGCCGCCGATTACAACCCCGACTGCTAAATCTATAACATTTCCTTTTAACGCAAACTTTTTAAATTCGTTTAACATAGACATAGTATAATTGCACTCCTTTCAAATTGTTTGTATCGTCTAGTGTTCCACTCGACACATTTTATATGAAATAACAATAGAAAGGAAGGGAAAACGAGAAATAGGGAAGATTCGGAAATCAGTAAGCGTTTTCCATAAATGGGCTTTGGAAGGGATAATACATTGTTATGTTTAAATGAATATAAAGGTATTTCTCTATATCCCGACTTTGTTCTGGTTTGCAAAATTAATATGGAGAAAAACCAATAACCTTTTCATTTTTTGAATATTTATGTGAAATGTAATATTTTCTGAAAATAATTATATTTTATAATTATATAACTTATAATATAATGAAATAGTTACAATCATTTAAATTTTTTCAAAGGGGAATAGGTTATGTCTGTGAATGAGAAAAACAAAGTTATTCAAAGCATCCCGCAAACAGGATTCTTTGGACATCCTAAAGGGTTATTCACGTTGTTTTTCACCGAGTTCTGGGAGCGTTTTTCGTACTATGGAATGAAAGCGTTACTCATTTACTACATGTATTATGAGGTTTCTAAAGGTGGATTAGGACTCGATAAAACGACAGCGGCATCTATTATGGCGATTTATGGATCGCTTGTGTATATGTCAGGTATCATCGGGGGATGGGTAGCTGACCGATTGTTAGGAACAACGAAAGCGGTATTTTACGGCGGCGTTTTAATTATGATTGGTCATATTATTTTAGCGTTACCTGCCGGTGCAACTGCTTTATTTGTATCGATGGCATTCATCATTTTAGGAACAGGATTTTTAAAGCCAAATGTATCTAGTGTCGTAGGAGATATATATAGTGCAGAAGACCATCGCCGTGATGCAGGGTTTAGCATTTTCTATATGGGAATTAACTTAGGAGCATTTACTGCACCGTTTATCGTTGGTACAGTTGGACAAACATATAACTTCCATCTTGGTTTTGGATTAGCTGCAATTGGTATGCTGTTAGGGCTTATTGTATTTGTGATGACGAAGAAGAAAAATCTTGGATTAGCTGGGACAACAGTTCCAAATCCATTAACAGAAGATGAGAAGGGTCGTGTATTTAAACAAATTGGTATCGGCATCTTCTTTATCGTGTTATTAAGTGCATTAGCATTTAAAATGGGCTTTGCAACAATTGATAACTTCACTTTGTTAATTAGTTTGCTAGGGGTTGTTATTCCAACTGCCTACTTTATTGTGATGTACCGTAGTCCAAAAACAACAGAGGTAGAGCGCTCACGTCTTATTGCATATATCCCGTTATTTATAGCGGCGACGATGTTTTGGACAATTCAAGAACAAGGTTCTATCATTCTAGCTATTTATGCGGATCAGCGTACTCAACTTAGCTTTGCTGGTCTAGACTTACAGCCAGCTTGGTTCCAGTCGTTAAATCCATTGTTTATTATTTTCTTTGCACCAGTATTTGCTTGGTTATGGCTGAAGCTTGGCAATCGCCAACCATCTACACCAAAGAAATTTGCGATTGGACTACTGTTTGCTGGTTTATCATTTATCGTCATGATTATTCCAGCATACATGAATGGAACAGAGTCGTTAGTTAATCCAATGTGGCTTGTACTTAGCTTCTTCTTAGTTGTAATGGGAGAGTTATGTTTATCACCAGTTGGACTGTCTGTAACGACAAAATTAGCACCAGCCGCTTTCTCAGCACAAACGATGAGCTTATGGTTCTTATCTAGTGCATCAGCGCAAGCGATTAATGCGCAGCTTGTACGTCTATATAGTCCAGAAACGGAAGTACTGTACTTCGGTGCAATTGGACTTGCTTCTATAATCTTAAGTGTTGCATTATTTATGATGTCACCAAAGATTCAAGGGTTTATGAGAGGAATGCGTTAATTCTATAGCATAACAAAGCCGCTTCTATTGAAGCGGCTTTTCTTTATGTAAGCTCTAAAAAGCGCTGAACTTCATTGGCGTACGCTTCTGTTTCTTCAATGTCTGGAAAGTGTGCACTATTTTCAAAGACTTTTATACTAACATGTTGCATTTGATTTGCTAGCTGTTCACTCATAAAGATTCCAGTATTTCGGTCGTGTTTCCCAACAAGAAATAGTGTTGGTACAGTAATAGAAGAAATTCGTTCTTTTAGTGGAGTGGAGGAGCGAGAACGAAATACAACCTTTGCCATGAGACCTGTATTTTGTAAGCCGCTTCTTTTCCAAAGTGTACGGTTTCTCTGTGCACAATCTGCATTTTGAAATAAGAAACGATCAACTGTTTCTGTATCGACTACATTCCATATCATGTCGTATTTTTCTTTTAAAGATAAAGGAAGTTCTTGAATATGTTGAACTTTCACCCTTATTTTTCCGGTCGTAATACTTTCAAATGCCGCTAGCTGTTTCTGATACATATCTTCATAATTTCCAGTGGAAGGAGCTTGTAAAAGCAGTGATGTAACATGGTTTGGATAAGCTAATGTGTATTCTAAACAAAGCTGTCCGCCAAAGGAATAGCCTAATAGGTGAAATGTGGGAATGTGTAGTGCTTTTCTTATTTTTTCTAAGTCATTAATTAATAAAGGAATAGAGTAAGCATTATCATCAGTTGGTGCACTAGAGCGTCCGCACCCACGTTGTTCGTAGTAAATAACCGTTGCGAATGATTCTAATTTTGGTCCAACAGTTCTTTCGGAAACATAGTGATTGCCACCAGGTCCCCCGTGGACAACTATAATTGGAATGGTATTATGCTCGGCACCACCGATTTTATACCAATGCCCAATTCCATTAACAGTTATATAGTTTTCGCCATTTCTATGCATTGTTCACTTGCTCCTTTGAGAGTAATTCATAAAATTCCTGAATGACACTTAAAAACTTCTCCTCTTCTTCTAAAAAAGGATAATGATTGCTATGTTCAAAGCGAACAAAGACAGAATTCGGTATGTACTTATGCATCTCTATTGAATATTCTACTGGGCATTGTACATCATGCTCACCACAAATAATGAGTGTTTTTGTGATGATACGAGTAAGTTCAGCATGTAAATCAAACGCAGGGTATTCTTTAGAGAAATAGTTCATACGGCTTGTTGCCATCGTTTTATAAATTGGTTTTGCAAAATATGTGTCGTAGTTGTCTTGTTTGTATAATGATAATTTTGTTCGTTCAATTGATAGATGCATGCGCTCCTCTTTTGAAAGAGATGGTAGTTTTAACTGTTCGATGAGATCTTGCATGTACTGAAATTGTGGATGATTTTCGTTGTAAATACAGTTTTTTGTTTTTGTATAGTTACTAGCAGCTGCGCCCACTACAATTAAAGATTGTAGTGACTTTGGATAATGAATGGCATATAAGAGTCCAAGCATACCGCCAGTTGAATGGCCAGCGTAGTGCCAAGTGGAGAGTTTCAGTGCCTCTCGCACAGCTTCTAAATCATTTACAGTTTCTCTCATACTTAATTCATCTTCTTGATGAGCTTGTGTAGAGTTGCCTGCATCTTTTAAGTTTACTAAAAATACTTGGTGTGTTTTCGTAAAGGAATCTGCAAAGTAATCACCTGTTTCATTAAACTGTGAATAGTGGTGGGTAATACAAAGTGGTTCGCCAGTTCCTTTTGTAAATAGTTCAAAGTATCCACGTTTTGTATGTATGATTTGTTGTTTCCACATTTTTAGCATCCTTTCATAAAAATAGAATAGGATTAAAATCCTATTCTATATAAAACGATTTTAAAAGGGGTTTACTTGAAGTTTGGCAAATGATAGAAAAAGGCCCTGACCGTTACTGCACTCGGCCAGATGCTCTCTTCCACCTAAAAAAGAAAGGTTTTTCTTTTTAATACAAAGTCTTTTTCATATTATTCCGAATAATTTCAAGGCACTTCGCTACCGTTAATGCATTTTTTTCTTCAATTTCTTGTTTGCGTGGAATTGGTTTGTACATGTTGTGGTCATCCTCCCAAGTAAGAGGGAGTTCAGTAGGTGCTTGTCCTTTCCAAGCTTCAATCCATTCTGGCGGGAGATATCCTGAGATGTTTTGGATGTTGTTCATTTCGAGCCAAATGCTTGCCCACGCTCTTGGAACGACGCGCCATATGTCATAGCCACCGCCGCCAACAGCAATCCAGCGACCACCGCAAAATTCATCAGCAATTTCCCGAGCCAGCTTTGGAATTTCACGATAAATTCGCATTGTTGAACAAAGATGTGTGAGAGGATCATAATAATGAGCATCCGCTCCATTTTGCGTCAGTATAATGTCTGGTTTAAAGTAAGTGGCAACTTCTTTTACAACGGTACGATAAGCGTATAAAAACGAATCGTCTTCTGTAAACGCGTCGAGTGGTACGTTAAAACTGTATCCGTAACCAACGCCTTGACCGCGTTCATTTACAGCACCTGTTCCAGGAAATAGATAACGACCTGTCTCATGAAGGGAAATGGTGCATACATTTGGGTCATCATAAAAAGACCACTGTACACCATCGCCATGATGAGCATCTGTATCGATATATAATACGCGAAGTCCATATTTTTCTCTCATATATTGAATCGCGATTGAACTGTCATTATAAATGCAAAATCCTGATGCTTTATTACGAAATCCATGGTGTAAGCCACCACCTAAATTGAGGGCGCTTGTTGCATTGCCAGCTAGTACGGCATCAACAGCTGTTAATGTTCCGCCAACGAGTAAAGCACTTGCTTCGTGCATGTTTGGAAACATCGGTGTATCATCTGTTCCAATGCCGTATGCCGTTCCAATTGTTTTTTCTAACTTGCCTTCTCCAGCACGTTTTACCGCATTTATGTATTCCTCTGTATGAATTAAAGCAATTTCCTCATCTGTTGCCATGCGTGGTGGTACGACTTGCTCGGGGGCAATGAAACCACCTTTTTGTAGTAAGTCATACGCTAACGTTACGCGAAGTTGATTAAAAGGATGGTCGGGGCTAAAAGAATAGCCCCGGTAATCATCTGAGTAAATAAAGACGTTGTTCATGTTTCCATCCCCATCATATTTGGCCATAATACGTGATAGCCATTTTGTTCTAATTGTTCAATTGCTTTTAAAGGATTCATCGTTTGAATGCGGAATACGAGTACTTTATGCGATTCGTCTTTTGCTGGGTAGACAAGAACGCTAACGATATTTATACGAAGCTCACTAAAAATGGCAACGACTTTTCCTAGAATACCAGGTTCATTTTTTACTTGTACTTCAATTTGTGAGCTCGGTTGATGTGCACCAGTTAATTTTACTAGCGTATGAAGTACTGCTGATTCAGAGATAATACCAACGAGTTTCCCGCCTTGTGTAACAGGAAGACAGCCAATTTTATGTTCGAAAAATAACGTCGCAATTTCTTCAACGAAATCAAGTGGATGGCATGTCATAACAGGGTGTTTCATAATACGTTCGATTGGTAAGGATAACGTATCCATTGAAACACTCGCATCGAGAATAGATGGGCTTGCATCTCGCACATCGCGGTCAGAAATAATGCCAACGACTTCATATTCTTCATTGACAATTGGGATGTGGCGGATGCTTTTTTCGTTCAATGTTCGTAGTGCTGTTTCAATTGTATCAGTTGGCCGAAGTGTGATGACGGTTCGGTTCATAATTTCTTCAATAATCATAAAGAGCCTCCTTTCTAGTACATAAATCGATTTTGAAAACGTAGGCGGTCAAATTTTTGAATTGAATCAGAAGACGCTCGTTTTCCGATACGTACCATTAAACAGTTCGCTGGGTGTGAACAAATTTCTGGATCGTCAGTCGCCATCCATTCGAGTCCGCCGGCATTCATCATCTTTTCCATAATCTTTCGGTACTCCCAAACATTTAAGCCTGTTTGTTTTAAGTCCCAATGCCAATAATATTCGGTTGTTAAAATAATATAATCTTCCATGTTGTCGTCCATCATTGAAACTTCTAATAAATTCTTACCGACAGCACAGCCGCGAAATGCAGGTGCAACTTCAATAGCCCCGAGTTCAATTAAGTCTTTCATTTTTCCTTCTGACCATCTTTCGAGAGGATCTGGGTATAAGTAAGTCACATATCCAACAATGAGTTGCTCCTGACGAGCAACGATAATGCGTGCTTCTGGTAACTTAGAAATTTCGACAATTGCTTTATATTGTTGTTCGGCTGGTCTGAAGGCAACTAAATCCGGATGAAATTCATACATTTCTAGATTATGAGTTGAGACAGGTCCTTCAACAATTAACGTTCCTTTTCCTGTTTTTAAGCTTCTAGCGTTATATACTTTGTTATGAATCAATGGTTACTCACCACCTTTATCAATTTGTGAATCTGTTATCTACTGAGCTGGAAATGATGAGGTGAAAGTGCAAACTCTATTCTATCGTACAGTATGAATTGTGCAATGTTCATCGAATTTTGTCAGTAAAAATTTGTCTGAAAAACGTAAAATATACTGAAAATTTTAAATTGTATCTTTATAATAGATAATAGAATACATAGAAGGGGGATGTAAAGTATGAAAGTGGAAACGCTTCCTATCATTAAAGGAGAAAATAATTTATTAAGTTATGAGGAAACATACGCAAATTTTAATTGGGAAGATGTGAACAAAAATTTTTCTTGGCATGAAACTGGTAGAGTAAACATGGCATATGAAGCAATTGATAAGCATGCGAAGTCGCATCGTAAAAATAAAGTTGCTTTATATTACCAAGATGGAAATCGAAAAGAGAAATATACATTTAAAGAAATGAAAGATTTCTCAAATAAAGCAGCAAATGTTTTGAAAAGCTACGGTGATGTTGAAAAAGGCGACCGTGTGTTTATCTTCATGCCGCGTTCACCTGAATTATATTTTACATTACTCGGTGCAGTAAAACTTGGGGCAATTGTTGGTCCATTATTTGAAGCGTTCATGGAAGGTGCAGTGCGTGACCGCTTAGAAGATAGCGAAGCGAAAGTATTAATTACGACGCCTGAACTATTAGAGCGCGTACCATTTAATGATTTACCATCATTAAAAACAGTGTTCTTAGTAGGCGATAATGTAGAAGAAGGCGGAAAAATCGTTTCTTTTAAACCATTATTTGAAAAAGCTTCGAAAGACTTAAAAATTGAATGGTTAGGAAGAGAAGATGGTTTAATTCTTCATTATACATCTGGGTCTACTGGAAAGCCAAAAGGTGTACTTCATGTGCAAAATGCGATGGTACAACAATATCAAACGGCGAAGTGGGTTCTTGATTTAAAAGAAGACGATGTATATTGGTGTACAGCTGATCCAGGGTGGGTAACAGGAACTGCTTATGGTATTTTTGCACCTTGGTTAGTTGGTGCTTCAAATGTTGTGTTAGGTGGCCGTTTTAGCCCAGAGGCATGGTATGAAACGCTAGAAGATTACGGTGTAACAGTTTGGTATAGTGCACCAACAGCATTCCGTATGTTAATGGGAGCTGGTGAAGAAGCACTTAAAAAATATGACTTATCGGCACTTCGCCACATTTTAAGTGTTGGTGAGCCGCTAAACCCAGAAGTTATTCGCTGGGCGATGAAAGTGTTCCAACTTCGCATTCATGATACGTGGTGGATGACAGAAACAGGTGCACAAGTTATTTGTAATTACCCTTGTATGGAAATTCGTCCAGGTTCAATGGGGAAACCAATTCCAGGCGTAAAGGCTGCGATTGTTGATAACGAAGGAAATGAAGTACCGCCATATACAATGGGGAACTTAGCGATTGGAAAAGGCTGGCCATCTATGATGCGTGCAGTATGGAACAATCCACAAAAGTATGAGTCTTACTTTATGCAAGGTGACTGGTATGTATCTGGTGATTCAGCTTATATGGATGAAGACGGATATTTCTGGTTCCAAGGCCGCATTGATGATGTCATTATGACTTCTGGTGAGCGCGTTGGGCCATTTGAAGTAGAAAGTAAATTAATTGAACATGCAGCAGTTGCAGAAGCTGGTGTTATTGGTATTCCAGACCCAGTGCGCGGTGAAATTATTAAAGCGTTTATTGCGCTGCGCGAAGGATACGAAGCATCTGATGAATTAAAAGAAGACATTCGTCAATTTGTAAAGAAGGGCCTTGCAGCTCATGCAGCGCCAAGACAAATTGAATTCCGAGATAAATTACCGAAAACGAGAAGCGGTAAAATTATGAGACGTGTGTTAAAAGCGTGGGAGTTAAACTTGCCAACTGGCGATTTATCAACAATGGAAGATTAAATAAGAAAGGTCTGAACGAAATGTTCAGGCCTTTCTTATTTGTTATGATATAGAAGTAAAAATAAAAAACAGAGAATCAAAAACCTTGCTTTTTGGTGGTAGAGAGGAACTGGTGATGTGTAGTAACGGACAGTGCTTTTGACTGCCACGTGCGTTGTTTAAAACACATATAGAAAGTGAGTGTATGTTTCTTTGTGATTTCGAGGCAGTTCTTTAGCTGCTCAAAAACAAGATGTATATAGGGGAGTATTATGTATGAAAACAGAAAAAGAAAAAATGGTGCAAGGTGAGTTGTATATCGCGTCTGATGCAAGGTTAGTAGAAGAAAGAAGACAAGCACGTCTATTAACAAGAAAGTTTAATGAAACGTGTGAAGCGAAGCAAGAAGAGCGAACTGTAATTTTGAAGAAGCTATTTGGTAGTACTGGTGAAAACATTTATATGGAATCTTCATTTCGATGTGACTACGGTTACAATATCCATGTTGGCGAGAATTTTTATGCGAACTTCGATTGTGTCATTTTAGATGTATGTCCAGTACATATCGGTAACAATTGTATGTTAGCTCCGGGTGTTCACATTTATACAGCAGCACATCCACTTAATGCGGTAGAGCGAGTAAGTGGTGCGGAATTTGGAAAATCAGTAAAGATTGGGGATAACGTGTGGATTGGGGGAAGAGCGGTAATTAACCCTGGTGTTACGATTGGTAATAATGTCGTTGTTGCATCTGGTGCAGTTGTGACGAAAGATGTACCGGATAATGTTGTTGTTGGAGGGAATCCGGCAAAAGTTATGAAAAAGATAAAATAAAAAAATATTGAACCTGTTACCTTTGTTGTTTGTATAAGTTTATGAGAAGAAAAAATGGAGTCGCATTATTTTCAGCTGTTACAATATGGATTGCAACCTCCATTTGACACACCTATACAAATAATGATATAAAGAAAAGTATATAAATAATTGAGCGTGGAAAGGGAGAAGTAGTGATCATTTCCCTGTTTTAGAGAGCTGATGGTCGGTGAAAATCAGCACATAGATGATCGCGAATTACAACTCTGGAGCATCTTTCTTCGATTGAACGATATTCAAAAGGGGAAAGACGGTGATGAGCCGTTATGTGAATGAAGTGGTAGGCTTATTTTGCCTGCAACTAGGGTGGTATCGCGATCAAAAATCGTCCCTTATTTTAGGGGACGATTTTTTTATGTTCTCAAATTCTACGCACAAACGATTTTTTTAAAGGAGTGAATGAAATGAATCTATTACAAGATCTTGAGTTTCGTGGTCTAATTAATCAGCAAACAGATGCTGAAGGTTTACAAGAGTTATTAGAAAAAGAAAGTGTGAAATTATACTGTGGTTTTGACCCAACTGCAGATAGCTTACACATTGGTCATATGTTACCTTTATTAATGTTACGTCGCTTCCAATTAGCTGGTCATCAACCAATCGCTCTTGTTGGCGGTGGTACTGGAATGATCGGTGACCCAAGTGGTAAAAAAGCAGAGCGTTCATTAAATACAAAAGAAACAGTTGCTTACTACACAGAGAGCTTGAAAAATCAGCTTGCTAAGTTTTTAGACTTTGAAGGTGTAGAAAATAAAGCAACATTAGCAAATAACTATGACTGGCTTGGTAATTTAGATGTTATTACATTCTTACGTGACGTTGGTAAAAACTTCGGCTTAAACTATATGTTAGCGAAAGATACAGTAGCATCTCGTTTAGATACAGGTATTTCCTTCACAGAGTTTAGTTACATGATTTTACAATCATACGATTTCTTAAACTTATACAATCAGCACGGTTGCCGCCTGCAAATTGGTGGTAGCGATCAGTGGGGGAACATTACAGCTGGCCTTGAGTTAATTCGTAAGTCAGAAGAAGATGCGAAAGCATTTGGTTTAACAATCCCGCTTGTTACAAAATCTGATGGTACGAAATTTGGTAAAACAGAAGGTGGCGCAGTTTGGTTAGATCCAGAAAAAACAACGCCATATGAGTTCTACCAGTTCTGGATTAATACAGATGACCGCGACGTTGTTAAATACTTAAAATACTTCACATTCTTATCTCATGAAGAAATCATTGAGTTAGAAAAGCAAGTAGAAGAAGATCCAGGAAAACGTGCAGCACAAAAAGCATTAGCAGCTGAAATGACAAAACTTGTTCACGGCGAAGAAGCATTAGAACAAGCGATCAAAATTTCTGCGGCACTATTTAGCGGTTCTGTTGCAGAATTAACTGCAAATGAAATTGAACAAGGTTTTAAAGATGTACCATCTGTAGAGCGTAATGCAGAAGATACAGCATTAATCGACTTACTTGTTGAAAGTAAAATTTCACCGTCAAAACGTCAAGCACGTGAAGATGTGACGAACGGTGCAGTTTACATTAACGGTGAGCGTACACAAGAGTTAGATTATGTTGTAACAGAAAAGGACCGCATCGAAGGAAAGTTTACAATTATTCGCCGCGGTAAGAAGAAGTATTTCTTAATTCGTTACTAAGAAGAAAAGACGTGTTCTGAGGAATGCGTCTTTTTTTTAGTTATGTGCTATAATAACTTTTGGCTTCATTATTATTTCAATATTCATGAAGTTATTCTGCACTTATATGAAGGAGGATTTAGAAATGAAAAGAGTAAAATTAATGATGACATCTTTACTTATTGCAATGATGATGATCATCACAGGCTGCCAAGATACAGCGAAAGAAACGAAGAAAGATACGAAATCACAGGTTACAATTGAAGTAACAATGGATAATGGAAAAGAAGAAGTTGCGAAAAAAGCAGTAGATGTAAAAGCTGATGCGAACGTATACGATATCATGAAAGAAAACTTCAAAATTGAAGATGATAACGGTATGATTACTTCAATCGAAGGTAAAAAACAAGATGCAGATGCAAGTAAGTACTGGATGTTCGAAGTGAATGACGAGCCTGCAATGAAGGGTGCAAAAGACATCAAAGTGAAAGCTGGCGACGTGATTACATGGGACTTACATGAAGTTAAGTGATGAATTTCGGAATATCCCGCTCACACATGTAAAAAGTATCGTATTAGTGGCAATGCTTACTGGGTTAACAGTTGCGGGGCGTATTACATTTTCATTTATTCCAAATGTACAACCGATGACAGTAATCATTATTATTATTGCACTTGTAATGGGTGTGAAATACGGTGTGCTAATTGGTGCATTGTCGATGATTTTATCAAACCTTGTCCTCGGAATGGGACTATGGACTATTCCGCAAGTGATTGGCTATGCGGTAATTGCACTTTTAACAGGTATTGTTATTCGTCCATTATTTGAACGAATTCCACACCTTGCAATGAGTGTATACGCGGCTTTTACTGGTTTGTTATATGGTTTCATTATGGCACTATGGCAAGCACCATTTTATGGTTTGAAATATTTTTGGGTATATTGGTTAGCAGGATTACCATTCGATATGTACCATGCAATTGGCAACTTCATTTTCTACGTTGCATTAGCACCGGTGTTCATCCCGCTATTACATAAATTACTGAGAAAATATTATAGTGTGAGTATATAAGAAAAGTGGTGTCTAACATAAGACACCACTTTTCTTTTTTATCCCGCTATTTGCGGGCTGTAAGAATCCCACCTCAAAACTTAAGAGAAAACGAAGAAGTTTAGGTGGGAGATTAACAGCCTGTAAAGCCCGATTCGTTCAACTAACACTCGGCGGGGGATGAAGAAAACCCCCACTGAGTGAAGTTTCACTTTATTAAGATAATGCTTTTAATCCAGTGACGCCAATAACAATCGCCATTACGCTCACAATACGTGCCATGTTTTTAGATTCCCCAAAGAAAAACATATTTAACAAGACAGCACCAGCGGTTCCAATACCAATCCAAACTGCATATGCAATACTTACTTGTAAATATTGAAAGGAAGTATAGAGAAGTGTGAAGGAAACTGCAAATCCACCTAAGTAAATTGCACCGTTTCGTAACGTTTTCTTCTCACTGTACATTTTAAGACCAATAACACCAACGATTTCACTAATTGCTGCAAAAAAGACAAAGATCCAACCCATGTTTACGCAACTCCTTTTGCTAGTTTTTCTTCTTTGTTATCAGCTAGTTTTAACCCAATAACACCAAGAATAATGATGACGACAAAGAAGAACTTTCCTACAGAAAAGCTTCCATCAAATAGGAAGACGTCCATTACCGCTGTTCCAACAGTTCCTGCCCCAGCAAAGATTGCATATACGGTACCTGTTGCCAAAGCTTCACATGCTTTAGACAAGAAGTAGAAATCAAGAAGGATAATACTGATAATGATTACCCAGTGCCACCATGTGTGGGCAGTGTTGAAACCGAACACCCAAAACAATTCAAAAAGACATGTTAAGATTACATATGTCCATGCTTTATTTTTCATTATAAAACCTCCAATGACTGACTTTCATTCATTTTCACACAAAACGAACCCCTTTGTTAAAAGTGAATTCGTTTTACATGTACTTTTTAAATACGTAATGCATGTTTTAAAAAGCTTAATACTTCTGCTTTATGCAGATTCGCTTGATCATCTTTTTTATGATCATATAAATAAATTTGTTCTGCTGCTGATTCAATAAAGGCGATGCAAAGCTTGGAAGTTGTTTCTACATGAATAGAGCTGCGCACGGTGCCTGCATGTTTTGCTTTGCTTAAAAGCTCGTTCATCCAAGAATAAATTGGTTGATATACTGTTTCCCATTCTTTTATATGTTCACTTGATGTTAGACCAGCATATACCATCGCTTGGATGTCACGATGGTCCCTTGTAAAGTCAAAAATAGCATCAATCATTTGTGAAAGTTGGTCTGTAAGAGGAGCTTCATTTTGTACGCATTCTGTAACAGAACGTACCATTCTTTCGACCATTACTTCTGCTATCGCGGGCATAACTGATAATTTAGAAGGGAAGTATAAATAAAACGTTCCTTGCGCAATACCAGCAGCCTTTACAATATCGGAAATCTTTGCTTTTTCAATTCCTTTTTCAATAAATACATCAATCGCAGCGTTAATAATTCTTTCTTTTTTATCCATTATCTACATCCTTTCGTTTTAATGACTGAATATCATTCATTTTAGCGAAAGGATTTAAAATGTCAAGTGTAGGAAAAAATCCTTTGTATTCCCTCAAAAGGTTTGTAACGAAAAAAAGCCAATCAAAAGATTGGCTTTTCTC
>NZ_JOTN01000013.1 GCF_000712595.1 Bacillus manliponensis | reverse complement strand
AATTAAACAACTTTATTATCTCTGCACAGATAATAAAGTTGTTTAATTTGCGGAAGGCGAATAAATAATCGCCCCCCCCCTTTACAATTTAAAAAATCTTTCAATTACCAGTTGATCTGGAGGACTTATATTATTAGGAAGTTTTGTTAAATCAAAAAATTGAATATCTGTAGCTTCTGACTCGTCAAATTTTAATGAGCCACAATAATCTCGACAGATAAAAGCTGTTACAACATTATATACTTCATCTCCATGTGGATATTGGTACTAAAAATCCTTGCCTGAAAAAGTGCTTAATAAATCTAATTGATTCGCTTTTAATCCTGTTTCTTCAAACATCTCTCTACTTGCAACATCTTCAAGGCTTTCCCCTAATTCCATAGAGCCACCCGCAAGTCCCCAACATTTATTATCTTTTCTTAATTGCATCAAAAGTTGATTTTCATTATTAAAAATTAATACACAGGCTCCAACCATAATTAGAGGCTCAGCTCCAACTTTTTTTCGTAAATTCATAATATAGCTCATGTTATTTTCCCCTGCCCTCTTTTCATTGCTTAGATATCTAAAAATTCTTTCTTTTATTATACAGAGAAATTAAAGAAGATGGTATGAAAACCCAAATTCATACCATCTCCCAAAAGATTTTATTTGGTTTTAAACTACTTTATTGTCATTTCATATTTTTACACTTGGGGGATAGTTAATATCCTTAAGTTGATGGGCATGTATGGTGACCCCAAATAGGTTATTTCTGTTTTCTTCAATAAATTTTAAATAGGAGAAGTACGAACGATATCCTTCAGGTGCCATTTTGTGTCCGTTAAACCGAGGGAAGGTATATCCTTCATCATAGATATTCTCAATATAGTTTACGTCAATGCCTTGCTCATTTAAGAAGTCACAAAGCAAATGTAAAATAAATGTACTTCCAGAACGACTATTTACATTAGCAATAACTATTGTCTTTCTAGGAATCGTAATTGTTACAGTTTCTGATACTACCTGTTGAAAAGAAATAGTATACTTGTTCTTTTCAACAGTTGTAGGTTTGTGTTGACTTTCTTTTTCAGTATTACGGGTATTGTTTTGTTCTACTGAACTCTTCTTGGGTTTCTTGTTAAGCTTTTTTTCCTCATTTGGATTTACTTCTTTAACACCTGTATTTTCTTCTTCTAGTGATATAACTTCTATATCAGCTGTAACTGGTATATCTCCTAGTTCTAATTCAATATCATCTTGATATAGAATATGCTGTACATTTGTTAATGAAACAGGTTCTTTTACTTGAGCAATTAAGGCTTCCATTTTAATCCGATTACTATTAAAAATGTCGTAAACTCCCCAAGCTACCAAGTTTCTCAGAAAAGCATCGTTATTATCACGTTCTGTTAAAATCACAATTCTTAGATCTGCAAATTCTAAACGTATTTTTCTAATCTTTTCTAAAATTGCACGTTCCCGATTATCTATGGCTTTTGTTTCAATTCCAATACGTTGATCATTAAAAAATAAAACATCTGGTTGCTCTAGGGTAAGAACTTCATCTATATATTTGATATGCATTATCTCTGTATTGACAACATCCATATCATTTCTTTCAAAGTCTTCACGTAAGTATGAAGAATATATTGGATCTCCAATAGCTAAAAGAACTTTCATTGTTTTAATCCTTTCTTGGAATATACTTAAAATCAATCTCTAATTTGTTAAACGACATATTGAACTGGTGAATCATTTTCACGCCAATTCAATATGTCACTTTTAAATCTATTAGCAAATTGAGTTGTAATTGGACTATTACCCGTTTCAATATGTGAATAATACTTAGAGTTGTACCCCAATAATTTAGCTATTTCTATTTGATTTAGTTTATTTCGAATACGATATAGAAGGAATTTTTCTTCTTCGTATAGGTCCTCATAATCAATCTCAAAAGAATACTCTTGAAATATTTTCTTTAATTGATGTTCAATATTATCAGGAATCTTACTTCTAAGGTTTTCATAATTTGATACTGTAGCTCTTGAGACATTTATCATTTCTGCGATTTTAGCCTGTTTAAGGTTAAATCTCTTGCGAAAAATAATAATTTTATCGGCCATATCTAAATAAGTTTCTAGCACATCCATAAAATTACATTTTCCTTTGAAAGTTTCGTTTGATTTGAAATTAGATTTACTAGGTTATCAAGGAATAAATTATACTCAACATCTTTTATTGCTCGTGGCGAATTACTTTGTTTTGTCATTTTCACTCTAATTTCAATGAATTCTGCACTATTTGTAAGATTCATCAAATTATTCATGTATATAGAACCTGATTCTAAATCTTTCTCAATATGTTGCTTTGAACGGTGGATTAACACAACATCACCGACTTCAACAAATGGGTTATTAGTAGCTGCACAATTCCATACCAAGGACCAAATCTCAATACCTGGATTATTGGCTATAACATATGCCCGAATGGAAGGTGTAATATTAAAAAAATGATTTATTGGTAATTTCGTTACATGTGTTGGAATCGCAGCTTCATCTTCTACCTTACGACGTTGTTTTAACCGCTTTAGACAGTATAGTGAACCTAACTTTGCAAACTCTGTAAAAATCTGTTCTAAACATGATTTAACATCTTCAAAATTTCTAATAGCGAATAGTATAAATTCTTGTGTTTCTGCAGTACGAATAAACTCATATAAGCTAGTTGAATAATAACTTTCAACAGCTTCAGTAAACCTACTTTCTATCGCTTTATGTACCAAATCTTCTTTTTCTAACTTGGTTTCTTCATGATTCAATAATTCCAGAGCAACTTGATAGCCTTTCAAGAAACTATTCTTTAGTGCAGGGCTAACTAACTTTTCAAATTTTGATAATAAATTTATTAGCTCATCCCTTTTCTCAATATCAGTATCATGATTATTAATACGAGTTAGACCGCATTTCTCAGCTAAAATATTACTAAAATAAATAATTTGAGTGTTTAATTCACTTTCAAATTTTTCATCAGAGATTAACTCTTTAATTTCTTTTTCAAAGATTTCTTGTAATGTCATGTTTTTATTACACCCCTAGTAGTTTCTTGTAAAAAGTAGTATAGTAATCTTTCAATTTCTGATTGGGTAAGCATTTCGTAAATAGTGGCAATTGAATATATGCCAAGCTCAATTGAGTCTTTTAAAAATAAGTCTACCGGATCAGTAATTCTCAAAGTTTTTGTTCTAGTAACAAATTCATTTTTAATATTGTTTTCTTCCAAAAGGTGGATGACTTTTTCAATTCTTTCTTTGTCAGAAGACAACTTTATACAAACTCCTGTACTATTTCTTTTAGCATTTAGCTTTAAAGCGAGTCTAATGACATCTAAATCAATACAAAAATTAGACATTTCATGTTCAACTTCGGTGTAATTAATACTCATAAATCCAGATGTATCAAATTCTACCCATTCCTCAAGCTCATTTCCAGTTATATAACTGGTTAAAAAGTAATATCGATGTGGTAAATAAGAACATCTAATCGTATTTTCATAATAGCTATGTGCCCCTAGTCGCACAGCTTTAATTAATCCTATTAATGCATTAAGCTGCGGCACTTATATCACTCCTAACAAAAAAAACGGACACACTGAAGGGGTATCTCTTCCCTTCGGTGTGTCCGTTTTGAGATTTTATAAATCTTTGTATTAAACTATTTCGACATATACACTTTAATTTATTTGCTATTTTTGAAAAAGTCAAGGAATAAATATCCCCTATTTCTTGAATTAGTTTATAATAAAAGAATAAAGTATAAGTTTTATAGGACTTTAATAACTTTTTAAATGGTGATGATAAAATGACAATCCATATACCGTACCTGCCTGAATTGCTCTTGTTTTTAGAAGAAACACAATGTGTTCAAAAACGGACTCAAACTGATTATCAAAAGGTTTTATCAAGTTTCTATAATTTTTTACAACTTGAACAAAAAAATTACTTAGAACCAATTAATATTTCAACCAGTGATATTCGTAAATATATTACATATTTAGTCGAAGAAAAGCAATTAAAAATATCAACAGTAAACAAACATATTTCTAAAATCAAAGGTTATTTCGATTTTTTAGAACGTATTGGTAAAGTTGGAGTAGATCCAGCAGCTAAATTAAAACGATTACCTAATCAAAACCAATGAAAGTGGATACCTATTCAACAAATTAAAGAAATTGAGCAACAAGTTATATCCGATATAACCATTAATAATTTGGATAAAGCAATAATAATATTAGCTTCAAATGGCATCCGGACTACTCAAATGGCATCTGAAGACTTTATTTGTTCTCTGGCTTTTAAAAATAACCAGGTTATTATAAGTTTAAATTCATTTCAAGTAAATATAACTGGTATAGCAGCTAGCTATATTAAGGATATCTATTACGAAACTGAAAAATTCCGTAGTTTATCTGGCACAAACCATTTATTTTTCATGCGTAAAAACGGATATACTGATGAGAAAAATCAATATTCGCCAATGAAGACTATTGATTTTTCCCCAAAGGTTAATCGATTATCACAAAAAATTGGTATTAACTTTACACTAAAAGCTGTTGAACAAGGTTTTGTGTTCCACAAGTTGGATACATATGGTTTCGAAAATGTGAATGAGCTACAAAAACATTTAGGTTTAAGTGATATAAACTTTAGAAGCATTCTTGAAGCTTATAAATTATCAAGAACGGAATAATAAAACGAGCAGATAACCTTTTTAGTGCCTAGCATTAAGAAGTTTTTTTCATTCTGTTTATACGTTCTTCTAATAATCTTTTTAAATTTAGTTTTTCCTCAGTCCACTCTTCAGTAACTTTTTCATTCGATATCTCTTTTGTTGTTTCTTGATGTTTTGATTTCTTTTGGACTTCAAGTTCAGTACACTTTACTGCTTTTTTATAGGCAATTGTATATAGTATTTTGCATTCATCCTCAAAAGATAGAGTCTCAAGCATATTATGTTTATAACTAATATATCTATGAAGCATTTGCAATGACTCTCTTGCTATTGTTATACGTTGTTTTTTTGTAATGGTATTTCCATTCTCAATGGACGCTTTATTACAGCTAATTAAAACTCTCTTCCAGAACTCTATTAATTTGTCTTCAAAAATTGATGAATACATTTGATTTATTAGTTTAGGAACATATCTATAAAATTTATTCTTATAAGACATAGAATGATTAAATATATATTTAGGTAATATATAGGTATACGTATTTGGAGTACTGTAACCCTTAGAGCCATCTGGTTTTTCATGATTTTCTTTTTTGTCATCGTTTTTGCCATTTGTAGATGCAATTTGATTGAGCTCTAGACCAAAGGCTTCTTTCCAATGTGGAAAATATGGATGAGTTGTAAAAAAGTAAATACTCTTCTTTCTGCTGTTCCCTTTTGTATTACGGCAATATGCTACCAAAATGATATTGGCCGAGATTAATTCTGCAAGCCTTCTTCTTATCGTCCGAACACCAATCCCGTATTTAGTAGCTAGTTTATCTGGTTGATAATAACATACCCCTCTTTCTTGGGACTTAAAGCATAAATCTTGTAATGCAGCTTGTACTTCTTTTTTGAAAAGGTACCATCGGTCCCCATAATAAACTTTGATTCTGTCGTATAATTCATTTTTTAATTTTGTTAATTGTTTTTTTTCGTTGAAGTACGGCTTAATTTCTCGTAAATCTCTAAATTGCTGTGAACTTAAAATTACGGAATTTTTCATAAATGAACCCTCATTTCTTAACAAAAACAATAAAAGGTGTTATTCACCGTAAAATTACAGTAAACAACACCTTTACTTGGAATAGAAAATGATAAAAATCCATTAAAAACATGCTACGAAACCTTGTTTTAGCATCCCATTTATAATAAAATATTATATATATAGGAAATGTTAAAACAAGGTTTCTACAGTCAGTTGTTTACCGTGGTTGGACGGTAAACCGTCGTAGGTAGTTGGCGCTACACTACGATGGCAGTTGAAACCTTTTTTATTTCTGTTCAAATTTAATTAATTTTCATTGTAGCAGACAACTACAATATTTGTTAATACTTTTTTCTAACGATAATACTTATTTGTTATATTTATATTAATTAATATAATTTCAGCTTTTGGACTCATGCTGAAATTATATTTTTTTGTTCTGCCAAGACAAAAAAATTGATATACCAACGTTCCACCGCGTGATCCAAGGTACAATTGCGCTCCACATTTGTATACTACATGTTGTCAGTATTCTACATGTAGTATATTTATTGTCTACAACAACAGAGTGAATGTATACACCATATAGACAATATGTGGTCAACTGAACATATATAGATTACATTTATTTATGTTTTTTACACACACATAACGACAATAAAAGAAGATTTTTGTTATAATAATAGATAGTTGAACAACTATTAAACCTTGATACACCAATGTTTATATTATTTTGTAGACCACAATGTAGATTACATATAGCATGCAATCACTATACATTTAAGTTATAACATTGCACCAGACATCGTGTGTATAAAAGGAAGGTGTGAAATTTGAATACAATAGACAAAGATTATCAGCATACGGAAGCAAACACTAGTATCAAACGTAATGATGAGGTATGGAGAATATCTGAATTTGCTAAAAAAGTCGGTAAACATATCAATACAGTGGATAATTGGTTTAAGCAGCTTGAAAACAATCAGATACACTATATAAACCGAGTTGCTAATGGTGAAAAAGTTTATGATGAGTTAGATTTGAAAATAGGGCTGTTTATTAAGCAAAAAAGAGAAGAGAAATGGTCAATAGAAGCCATCTTTGACCAATTACCAGTAATGTATCCATGTAGAGATTTTCCTGATCCAGAGGAACCAACACAGCAGTCCCATGAAGTGTTCGATGTAGAAGCACTTCAACGTAAAATTCATTTTGAAATTGAAGAGTATGTAAAGACGAGTTTAGAACCTTTTAGTAAGAAGATTGCTAATCTAGAAGAGTATATTGAACAGTTGGTTTCCGAACGTTTCCATACTTTGCAATTAGAGCTTATAAAATCATTACCTGAATCAGTGGAAAAACAAAGTGAAAATATATCTAAACAAGTTGAAATACAAATTAATGAATTTAAGGCTGAAATAGTGGAAAAACTTCCTAAAGAAACTGAATCTAATGATTCAGAACAGAAAGACAAGCGTATTAATGACATGTTAATCTATCATCAATTACGTTCAGAATTAGAGAAAGAAGCCTTAATTGAGTGGAATAATAAGCCGGATAAAGAAAAATATAATCAAATTGGATTTATTTTCAAGAAGCAAATTGAAAATAGTGCAGCGAGGCAACAGTTCATTAATAATTACATTAACACACACTTTGAATCAAGGTTAAAACAACTAATGTAAGACAAATAAAGAAAGGCTAATGTATCAAAACATTAGCCTTTCTTTATTTTATTCTATCTTTCACCAATTTTTAGGAAACGATTATATAAAAACATATCGGATATAATACTGAAATTTGGTTATATCCGATATGTACAAGGTTAATCATTAATTTAATCTAAATCTTTAATATCATCTAAATCAATGTCAGCAAGAATATCCTCTACGCTTTGATTAATATTTTTATCTTTTTCGTTTTCAGAATTGATATCTACATCCAAACCATCTAATAAATCTAGATCTAATTCAATATCAAATTCAGATTCACTTGTAGCAGCAATTGTTGCAATGGAAGATTCTTCGAAAATCAATTGATTTTGTTTATCTTGAAACTCTTTAAATTCCTCAACCAAGCCTTTTGCTAGTCTTTCTGGTAATCCTTCAGTCTTATAGAATGTATATACACTTGATTCATAATCATTTTTAAGTTCTAAGTAACCAGAGAAAACAGTACCGTTAATTGGAAGACTTTCTACTACAGCATCTTTTGCATCATCAATAAAAGAGCTTCCTAGATTTTGATTTGGGTCTAAAATTGCCAATAAACCAACATGATGTACTTTAGAAACGATTTTTTGTCCATTTTCTTCACGTATTAATTGAATCGGTTGATGTAGGGCACTTCCTTTGATTGACTCATTAAACATATCAGTTATAGCTTTGTTGTTTGTTACTTCATTAGTTGGCTTTCCAGTTTTATTTAGAACTAAACAGCCTTTATGCTCTAATAAAACACGTTTAAAGTCTTCTTTATCTAAAATAACTGATGTGCCACCAACACTTGGAGAGATATTTATTTCATGGAAAAGGTCTACAAACCTCTTATTAGCGTAGTCGCGAGCATTGTTAACACCAATCTCAGCCTTTGTTGCTTCATTTAAAGCCTTAAATTCATCTGATAAGTATTGATTGTCTATAAAGTTTACAAATGCAATACCATTTTTCTCTTTTTTAGAAAAATCCCAAATTCGCTGTGCAAATGCATTTACTTGACGAAGTACATCCGGGCCATCGGAACGTACTGGTAGTGTAACAACAATCCCAATTTTAGCATGTTTTTCTCTAGCTCTTCTCATTGCTTCAACTTGATATCTAGCGATTTGTGCCTTATCTGCACGATGTTCTGCTGGGGCTGATGTTAATAGTGCGCGTAATTCAGTCATTATTGTTGGCTTGATATGATACTCATAAAATTCTTCGATTGCTTTTACAATTGTAGATGTACCTGTTCCACCACCCAGACCAGCTACAAATAAAACTAAATCATCAGAAGGTCTAACCTGGTTAGCAATAAAACTCTTCAATTCCTCTTTTACTTTTGGATTTTCTTCTAAAATATTAATGGCTTTTTCAGGATTTTTACCTAATCCTCCTAAACCTAGAGATAATTTATTCTCGTCTGGAATGTTTTTAAGTTCTAATAAGTCACCATTATTACTATTTAGCGCTAAACAATTGTATAACGATTTTCCGTTCTGCTTAATCGCAGCAAAACGATCTGCAATGCGATTTCCGGCTTGTCCAAACCCTACAACAGTTAGATTTAATGCTGGTTTATAATTTAATAATTCTTTAGCCATTATTATTCATTCTCCTTTTTTGATTGATATTCCGTAACAAATTTCTTTAAGACTTGCTTACCTCGAACAGTTAAATTTAAAAACTTATAGGGCTTCAAGTCTTTGTAATAAATAAGTGACATTGCTAAAAGCATATCTACATGCTTTTCAGCTGTTTTTCTATGTATGTTAGTCTTCGATGACTCATAAATATATGATTTTCCTTTTTTAACACGCACTTGACGTGTAAGGACTACATTTTCAGTTATATCGTTAATAATTACCCCGGTAGATGGATTACCGTTTCTTTCATTAGCAACAAGTGTTTTTGCAATAAATAGAAAGACTTCTTTTAATACTTCGTCATTCATAATAATGTCATAAAACACTTCTGTAATTTCATTTGTGAATTTACATGAAATATGTTTCTCATTTAATCTGCTGTCCAATCAATTCGCTCCTTTCTGAATTAATAGGAATAATTTTCTTATATCTATAATATCTCTTTATAGCGTCTAATACAAGACTCTGACTAAAAAATATACATTTTTTTTAGTATATAAAATACTTTAAACCTATATATAATAGCCTTTTAAAGACGTTTCTTAATATAGACTCTATATTAAGATTCTACAAGAATCACAAGTTTATTATATTGAAATTTTCATAGTAGAACAGTATAAGTTTCATAGTTTAAGGCAATGCTATTCATATAGAATAAAGTTCCTATTGATTTATACTGTATTATATAACTATATATTTTTATAGACTCTATAAAAGGACTCTTAATTTAGATTCTTATAGTTAGCCTTAGATACAAGCTTGTTTATTAGTCATGTATAATCCGATATAATAAGATGATTTTTATAGAGAGTGTTATTATAGACTCTATATTAAGATTCTAAAAAATAAGATTAGATAAATATAACTCTTTGAGTCACTTTTTATCTAATCCGAACAATTGTTTAATACTTTTCCAGATACTTAGTCTACTTTTGTTACTTGCCATTTCTTTCTTTACTGACTGGATCTCCCTTAACACAAGCATTAATTGTTCATCTCTTGAAGACTCCATTTCCTTTTGTTTCTTTTTAACTGCTTCTTCAATTAGGATAGGGGTTTCCTTTTTATTTTCCTGAAGTTGTATGGTTATTTCTTTGAGTAACTGTCCTTGATGGTTTAGTAATTTACCTTGCTCACGTACAATTTCATATAGTTCATGGGATGGGCCGTTGTGGTGTGATGAAAACTGACTCGTTGAAATGGAAAGGTCATATTCTTCAATAAGTACTTCACAAGCCTTTTCCAATGTAATCTTAGGTACTTTTTTCAATTCTTTTAACCGAAAAAACATTTCTATATCGTCTTTATCAAACATAACTAGCCCTTGATCACTTCTGTGAAATTTGTAATCAGACATTTTCTCAATTAAATTATAGTATTTCTTAAAAGTTGGAACCTTCATCTTTAATGTATTTGCTGCCTGAGTCACTGTAAAAGATATATCACTTATATCACTTATATCACTTATATCCTCTATATCTTTAGAATCCCAGTTATGATCTTCACTTGTTATAACTGTTGTATTGGACATAACGGTTATCCCTCCTTGTATATTACAATTCGATAGTTTAGAAGAAATTACCTATCCTTATCGTTCGTATTATTTTGAGATATTTCGACGTAAAAATTCATAATGTATACAAGGTAGAACTTGTCATTATACTATTTCTTTTTCTGTTACATTATGAACATGTTAGTATCAGTACTTTTTTGTTTTTTGCCTGCCTATAATCGAATATTTTTGCCTGTCCATAACAAAGTGTACAAACCGTTTTTAAGGTGTGTTTTTTGAAAAAAAGTTTTGGTATGCCTATGTCTGTCCGAGGACAGGCAAAAATTAAACAGGTTTAATCCCATTAATATCAAGTGTTTGTGCCACTATTTTTACTATCCAAATTTACCCTGACTCATGTTATCCATTTTGACCCCATTGAAGACCGTTTTTTATGTTGATTTTTAATAGTGTTTAGGCAGGTAAATTTTATGTTAGGATTATATAAATATTTAAATTTAATTTATGTTTATTTTTAAACAGGAGGCATTACAATGCTGCAATCAAAACACTATCATTTTCAAATTAAAAGTAGAGATAAAAAGTTTGTTTTGAAAGATGTCGATATGAAAGTTTTAGCATGTTTATACAATAAAAAATTCCTTACATCTCAACAAATTACAGGATTATATTCCTTTTTTAGAGGTAAAATATTGTCTTTGAAAAATATACAATCTAAATTAACTAGATTTTCTGCTCATGGTGGAATCTTATCTAAACGTATTGAGACAAAAGCTAATTCAGCACATAAACGTGCATTTTATTCTTTAAAGCCGCATACTATTCGTTTTTTACAAGAACATCAATATCTACCAAAGAATTTTTCGCTAAAGCATACGGAACGATTATCCTTACACGCTGTTTTATCGAGGGAAGTGTTAATTAGAGCTCTCGAAGGACTCGTGAAAAATGGAACAGATGAGTACCATGCTAATATAGTAAACAACATTGATTTACGATCCTTTCTAGTTCAAAAATCCATAAATGCTAAGAATAATCCGTATAATTTTGTTCCTGATGAATTTATTACAATACATAATAGGTCTGCTTTTATAGAGATGGATATGAGCACCGAAGGTTTAGAACAAGTATTAGAGAAAATTGAACATTACATTTCATACGCGAAACAAACTACAGAAAAAGTTGGTGTATTTTTTGTTGGTGTCGATGGATCTTTCTTTAATCCAATTGCAGACACAGCTGCTTATGGTAGACTCTCAAATCTGTTATTCCGTATGAGAAAATATTACAATGAATTAATGAGCATTGAAAATTTACAAATCTTTGTATGTTCTTTAAAAGACTCTGGAGATGTTATCGCTGAATTCCTTTTAAACCAAACATTTGAACGGGAACATTATACAAATGTAATCCTGGAACCTTTATCCCAACGTCAAGTAGGGGATTCTATTTGGAAGTATGGATACGCGGAAAAAGTAAATGGTTTTAAACTTTCTGTAAGCGGGGGATTAAGACGTATTTATAGAACAGATAAAAATGCTACTAAAGATTTTTATTTTGTCTTCGGCCATGAAAATGAATATCGTAGTATAGCACAATTAGATGATCTTATTCACTCACGAATAGAGTCTAGTGGATATTTAAATCTACCTTTAATTATTATGTATCCAAAAAGAGATAAGCCTAGAGAAGTGCTTTTAATGAGTGACTATAAAGATACATATTTATTCTCATTACAAAACGAAAACTTAAAACTAAACGAAGCTGAGAAACTTTATATGAGGACTGCCAACCATTCTAACCCTGCCAAAAGGGAAATCCTTGAATTATATTGATTTTATTTGAATATATTGCTACAATCATTTCGCACACAACAAAATATAACTTGTATCCTTTAAGACAAGCGAAAAACGCTGTATTTATAGCATTTTTCGTTTGTCTTTTTTTATTGTGTAGCCTGAAAGCTAGGAGATTTACAATACATTCTTTATAGCTTATAGAGCTGCTTCTCATGCTCTTTAATAAATAGTTCATTAAGGGATAGAGGTGTAATATGAAATTAGAAAAACGTTTAGAACATTTGAGTAAAGAAGCAACATTAATAATCACATGTAGTCTATTTTTTAGCTTTTTATTCTTTTTCTTAATGGGTTTGTATCAATACATACAGTTGTTATTGCTATGTATTAATCCACCAACCCGTGAAATTGCCCCGAACTACTGGGGTGTTGTTACAATGTTTTTAGCATTCATAACTGGTGAGCTGCTCTTTCGATTCTATAGCAGAACGAAGAGGCTTAATTTTAAATATGGCAAGCAGCTTATCTTGATTAGTACCTTTCTAGCTGTAGAATTAAATTACTTATGGTTCATCACAAACCCAATACACTCAAAACTCATGCCATATATCGAACAAAAGGCAGCTAATGTTGACTTCAGTGTAAACCCAGCATTAGGGGAGGTGCTTGTCGGGAACCTTTTCTATTTACGAATTACCTTTACGATTGTACCAATGCTATTTGTAATTGTATTTACTCTATGGTTCGCTGGTCATGTATTAAGGTATCGCGAGGAATTCTTTAAGTGGTTAAATGAATATGAATATAAAAATAAAAAACTAGCTAAAGTATTTGATAAACAGGAAGATCCTGTTCATCCTGATATTGCACTGGGACCACATAAGGAACACGGTGAAATGGTAAAAGTTTATGGAAAAGACCGTACTTTAAATGAAGTCATTATTGGACCAATTGGTTCTGGTAAAACTTCTAGTTTAATTATTCCAATCATCAATCAAGACCTTCATTGGATGAGTCGTTATATCAATAAATATGAACAAGCGCGATTGAATGAAAATTATGATTCTGAAGAAGTAAAAGGCACATTTTTATCGGGTATTACTGTTATTGAGCCTTCTAATGATTTGTGTCAAAAAGTTTATAAGTTATGTCGAGCTCATAATATACCGGAAGAGGTTATATTTTATATCGATCCATCAAATCCTGATACCAAATGTATAAATATATTACGTGGTCCTGTAGACAAGGTTGCAGAAGTTTTTACAATGGTTATCGCTGGCTTATCCGAAAGTAATAACGCGTTCTTTGAACAAGCACAACGTAACCATCTAAAACAACATATTTATCTCTTGAAACTGCATGAACCAACAAAAGATGTTATTTTTGATGATTTAATTGATATGTATAACGATGTAGAACTTGTTCATCAAATGCATATTAAATTAAAACAAGAAGTGGAAAAGCATGCACAATTTGTTTCACAAAATAACTATACACGTGATGAATATAACCAATACTTAATTATAAAAGGTGTTGATGAATGGTTTGCAAATACTATTCGACCAATTCATGACAACAAAGGTGAGGAAAAGGTATATACGACTGGTAAATATCGAGGACAACCAATCCATTTTGATGCTGAAGCAGAATATGTAAAAGGTTTACGTAATATCTTAAATGACTTAGCAAGTAACATGTTAATACGACGCGTATTATTTGGTAAATCTGATTTTGATTTTGATGTTCATTTAGAAGCAGGTGGGATTCTATTAGTCAATACCGATAAAGGTAACTTGGCAGAGCTATCAAATGTTCTTGGTAAATTCGTATTATTGAGTAGGCAGAACGCTGTATTTAGAAGAAAACCAAACATTTCACCATACCATCACTTAGTAGTTGACGAATTCCCAGATTATGTTGTGCGTCCTTTCAAAGAATTCCCAGCTCAGTCGCGTAAATACAAACTAATTCTTACAATTGCATCACAAACTTTATCTCAATTAGCATTAGATTTCTCAGAACACTTCATGTTTACACTTTTAGGTAGCTTCCGTAACAAGATGATTTTTGGAGATGCTACACCATATGATGCAGAAATCTTCTCAAAGTTGTTTGGTCAAAAAGAAACTTTTGCACAAAGTGATTCAGAACAATCAATATCACCACTTCAGGATAGTCCGGAAAGTCGAATGGGAGCTTCTTATCAAAAAACAAAAGAAGATGTTATGTCACCGGCAGATATTATGAATCAAGGAGCATTTATTTGTGCAGTGCGTATAGTGAAAAATAATAGTGTACAGCCTGTACAGCAAATCACTTCAAACTTTGTATTAAATAAGGAGTTTATTAAAGCTATAATTCAAACAGACCCAGAAAAGCTCAACATCTGGCTAGATGATCGTCGTAAATTAATACATGGCCCAAAGGTATCTTCTCTTCCTACTGAGACTGATAATCCAACTGAGATCCTTCAAGCTATAGATGATTTAAAAAAACGTAGACAAAGTGATTCAATTGAAAACTCTGCTATATCAGATATAGCAGCTGCATCGAATATAACAGATATAACTAAGATGACAGATGTATCTGATGTATCAGATATATTAAACACACCAAAAGAAATGAATATAGTAGATATGCCAGAAATAAGGGACATATCAGATATGGCGGATATATCCGAAATAACGGATGTGTCTGATGTACTGGATATACCGCAAGAAACGAATACATCGGACATAGCGGATATATCTAAACATTCTCATGTGGAAACCATTGAACATAAAAATACTGATGAACTAGAACAAAGTACATTAGAGCCTAAAGAGACTGTATTACCAAATGATGAATATTCATTCTACCAGTCTGTAATACAAGACATTAATTCCAGTTCTACTGTTACAAAAGTAGAAGAAAACGAAGATAAACTTAAAAATTCTAATTCCAACGAAGAGAATAAATTGAACTATATGAATGATCCACTATTTGAAGATTTTAAATAACTATTATATGAACTACAGGAGTATTTGAAATGAATAACTTACTCTTTGCAATGTGTATGCTAATCATCTCTGTAATTTTGCAAACAGTTGTTACCTTAGTCTTAAATTTGAGTGTTAAAAAACGAAAAAACAAAAAAAAATCGGTTAGGTAGTTACTTTGTAATAAAAAACAAATCAAATTATTGAGCTTATAGGCCCTAGCAATCTCTTTATGCTATTAAGCTAAACATATACTTTTACAAATAATGCAAATTCATATATTGCCATTAGTCGTATATTATATTATGTTTATCTTAATACTTAAATATTGAAATTGCATGTAAGGACACACCTGCTGCGTTTATACGCTACAGGTGTGTCCTTTTTTAGTTTAAAAATAGGGGGAAGTAAAATGGAAAACTTTGTTCCACAAGAGGTAGAATTAAATACTTCAGATGATTTGCTAGAGGACGTATTAGCAGAAGTAACAACAACTGAACATATAGAGAAAGAAGAACTTGTTGGATTCAGCCGTATTCGTGCACATGAATTAGAAGAGCTAGCAACAATGAAACGTGATCGTAAAGTAGGAAAAGGCTTAGTCACACAAGTATCGGAAAAGCTATTTCCAACAAAGCGGGGTATGTCAGAACGAACGATGGTTTTAACACTTCAAATTGGAGAGTATACTACTGCTTATTGCCCAATTGAAGAAGCAGGCATTCGTGTACCAAAAAATCCACAATGGCTGGTAGGTCGTGAAAAACCATTTATTATAGAACACTTCCATCAAACTCCGGAAGGTAATTTCGCTATTGTATCAATTAAATCAGGTGAACAACTATTATCTGAAACACTCTTTGAAGAAGTTACATCGTCTAAAGCAAAACAAGTATATAATGCACAAGTAGTAGGCGTAAATGGCGAACGTCGTTATGTAATTATTGAGGTGAAAGGTGTACAGACAATCGTTCCATTTGATAAATGGTCACATTCGTATACAACCGCTACTTCCATTACAGTTGGTGAAAAGGTAGAAGTAGTTATTGACCGTGCCGCGAAGAAAGAAAACAACTATGTATTCGTTGCAAATAAGCGCGTACTAGAGCAAGACCCAATGGAACAATTATTAACAATCAAGAGAAAAGACCGTTTTGTAGGAAAAATTGTACAAGTTGATCCCATTGCTGGTATTTTTGTTGAAGTTGCACCTGGTGTTGTATTTAAAGGTCTAAAGGGTAGAGGTGTATCTGACCCAACATTCTTAGATGCTGAAAATCACACTTTAGTTACCTGTGAACTATTAAAAATGGATGCAAATACAAGAAGAGGGACTGTACGTATTATCAACTATCCACAAGGTCAAAAGAAAAATTTAGATGTTTACCGTTACTAATCAATGATAAATCAAGAAACAAAATTGCCCCTGTATTGTCCCTCTTTACAGGGGTTATCCCATGATGAAATTAATAATTTAAATATATATCGTGTACATAATCAAAATAAAAAGTATCGGTATAGCAATGGCCATGATTTAATTTCTAAAAGACCTGAGTTACAAGAAAATGAGGGTTGGCTCATTTTACTGTTTATAGGTGATCATGTTAGCGTACGTTATAGTCAGCTGCTGTACTTTATGAAAAACAGAATTAAACGTCAAACGATGAGCAAAACCTTACAAACTCTTGATTACTTTCAACTGATTCAAAAATGGAAGGTTGAATTATTAAATGAGGATGAACCCGAAAAATCCTATGAAGAAAGTGCATTCACCTTAACTGAGTATGGGTACCAAATATTGAAATATTGGTGTGGCAGGCAATATTTCTATCACCCTAAATATTTTGATAAGCACGGAAAATATGTTCATATACGCTACTGGCAAGATATTGATATGTTATGCCATTTACGCTATAAATCAGCTTTCATTGACCATAAAATGCACGCAAAACTTAGCGGAGGTTTATTACCAGCCTCCTTCTGCTTTAGAGCTTCACAGCAAGAAGATAAACAAATCAATTTTTTAGTTTACTCTGTAATCGAATCAGAAGACCTTCGAAAAATTAAGTCTGTAATGAGTGCTTGGGATGAATTTGTTGAAAAAGGTAAAAACCTTATTATTAACAACTATCCAATACAACCAACTGTTTTAGTTATTTATGTATCGAGTGTAAAGAAGGCAAGGTACATTAATCGTGAATTAATGATAGATTTAAAAAAGGCTAATATACGTTTCTGTGTAGCAGAGGTTCTACATAAAGATGGCTTAGTTCATGCTTTCTTTAACCCTCTACCTGAAGAGGAGTTACAACAAATTCAAATTTCATTATTTAACTAATAACAAGTAATCTACTTCCTCTTTCTTTTAATAAAGATTTACTAAAAATTCAACAAGACAATAGTTACATAATCGATAAATTGTAATTTATATAAATTGAATGATAGAGAAAACCCTTATATCTCAACTGCCATGTTATAGGCAATGAAGATATAAGGGTTTTTTGTATATAGATTTATATTTCGTATATAATTAGGCTAAACTTATATTTAAATCTCCAATGATATAGAAAATGTCAAAGGTATTCTTGATAATAGATTATAATATTCTTAAGTATAAGAGATTAAATTCTCAACATTTCCAAAAATTCTCAAAGTTTCACTATAAAATCTAAGATATTTCTAATATTATTAATTATGAGGGGGAATAAAGTATGTATATTTTAACAAGAAGCTTTATATTAGATACTACAAATTTAGACGTTACAATTATTGAAATCCTGATGGATCGTGAAGGAAAACAAGAAGGTTTAAAACGTACTGTACGAAAAATGAAAGATATACCTAAAACTGTCCTGGAATCTATAGAATTATTAGAGAATCAGTCTCATTATGAGGTTCAAGAAATTGATCAAAGTTCTGCTAAGTTTTTTATCGAAAAAGAACAGTCTGTCCTTTATCTTGATAAACAAATACAAGATAAAAATCTCCATTAAATAAATTGAATTATTTATCTTTTGTTATTACTTATTTATTTGTTAGTTAATTATTATTAGTTATTATTAATTATTTTTATCGTTTATACAATATAATGTCTAGTCCCCAAGTCTAATATTGCTTATATGCAGGAAACTAGATGAACATAAACTATATATATATTTATTTAGTTTATGTTTATCTAGTTTCCTGTTTTTTTATTTTCCAGCCAAGTTACTTATACTTGATGAATTAAAAAACAGTTGAGTATTTCAAACTGAACAAGTATCTTTTACACTTCAGTTTCAATCTAGAAGGGCTTTTCTTGAGCCGAATTTCAAAGAATTATTTCTGTCTTCTTTGTGTTATTCGACTTTAGAAAAGCCCTTTTTGTGTTTTTCTTTAGTGTTATATGAAATTTATATTTTTAGAGGTAAAGGGCAATACATCAATACTCTTGATGTATTAAATTAACTTTTAGGAGGATTTAATTATGGAGAGAAATTATTTAGAGGAATTAAAATCACCATTTGAGGATTGTGAGTTAGAATGGCGTGTAACCCATGTAAGTAATATAAAAGGTAAATTGAAAGCAGCGGTTGTTCCTTATGTTTCAGCTCGTGCAATCATGAACAGATTAGATACTGTTTTTGGGTTGGCAAATTGGAAAGTTAGTTACGACGAATGGAAAAACAATGGTACGAAATGTACGATTTCAGTTCGTATTAACAATGAATGGGTCTCCAAGGAAGATGGTGGTGCGCTCTGTTCCTAATTTAAACCAATCTCGAAAGAGTTGGGTAAAGATTAGGTGCTGAGAAATCAGCAAACTTTAAGTGAAGATGTTAGGAGGAAGAACCTAACCGACTTGAATGCTGGCAAGTTAGACTTGATACTCCGACATGCATTCACTTCTACTAAAGTGGGTGTATGAAGCTCGGTGAAGACGGCGAAAAACAGACCTGTGAAGTGGTTAGTAAAGTAGTCGGAGTGCCATAAAATGACTATGTTGAGGACGCCATTAGGCTAGACGAACCTTCGGATGAAAGGCCCGTAAGCTTTGGGGAATGAGAATCAAGAATCGCCCACTCCTATAAGGGAGTCCGATTGCAGATATGGTATTCGCCATTGCAGTATCTGCTTTTAACCAGTTAGGTTATAAGCCCTTAATCCACCAGCAAAGGGTGAAAGGGTAGTCGGTGGGTTAGAGAAGGCAACTAAGGTCATATGTAAGGCTAACACTTAAGGAACAGAGGAAGCTGATGAGAAGATGGTAAAGGGTAGTAGCCCCAATGCTTCTAAATGGTAGGAAATGACCATTGAACATTAGTGACAGCAGCCCGTAGTAGTGATGAAGCAGGGTAATGCCGGTGGAGCGAAGGGGCATAGTCAATACGATTGAACCCACAACTATTGTTAAGGATGCCGGTGAGCACAACTGACTAACCCAACACTCTACTCCCGAAAGGAGGAGAAATAGTTGGTACAGGAACTTAACAAACCCGAAACTGAGCAGGAATTATATAAAATCTTAGATGATTTATATAGCACCTCTAAAGAGGAATATGAAAAGGGTAGAAGACCCCGATGCAAAGGATTGTTAGAAGTCATAAGTTCAGAACTCGTTATCATCAGTGCAATCCACAGGTTGAAAAGTAACAGAGGAAGTCAAACTCCTGGTAGCGACAGTAGAAGAATTAGAGACGCCATCCTTCACATGAATCAGAGGGATATAATCAATCTCATACAAACCTCCTTATATGACTATAAGGCACAGCCTGTACGGAGGGTGATGATTCCAAAGCCAGGAAAGAAGGAAAAACGTCCACTAGGTATCCCAACCATAATCGACCGAGTTATTCAAGAATGCGTAAGAATGGTAATTCAGCCTATTCTTGAAGCGCAGTTCTTCGCTCACTCTTACGGCTCACGTCCTATGAGAGACGCAGGAATGGTTTTAACTAGATTACAAACCCTTTGTAACAGTACAAGGTACTGCTGGGTAGTTGAGGGAGATATTAGTAAATTCTTTGACAACGTGAATCATACCATCCTCATAAAGAGACTATATGGTATGGGAATTCGAGACCGAAGGGTTCTAATGATTATTAAGGAAATGTTGAAAGCTGGTGTGATGGGGGAAACTTTCAGAAACGAACTCGGTACACCTCAAGGTGGGATTATATCCCCACTTTTGGCTAATGTTTACCTTGATGCATTAGATCATTTCGTTTCTAGGGAGTGGGAAAAAAAGAAAACAAGATACAAGTACAGTAAACAAGAGCACCGATTGAGAGCTTTACGAAAAACAAAGCTTAGACCAGCGTTCTTTGTAAGATATATGGATGATTGGGTGTTGTTTACCAACTCAAAGGAAAATGCTCAAGTGTGGAAGGAACGTATCTCTGAATTTCTACATGACAAACTCAAATTAGAACTATCAGGGGAAAAAACGCTCATAACAAATGTAATGAAACGTCCTATTAAATTCTTAGGATTCGATTTTAAGAGAGTGACGAACGACGGAAAAAAGTATATAACTCGGACAAAACCAAACGAAAAATTACTCAGACGGAAACTCAGGGATATAAAACATCTCCTTAAAGCTATCCGAAAAGCTCCCAACGAAGTGTTACTGTTGGCCGCTATCAACAGAGTAAATTCTAAAATCCGAGGATTAATCAATTATTTCCAAGCCGCCACATGGGTACACATTATCTTCAGAAAGTATGCCGAAAGGTTGAAATACTCAGCCTATAAAGCACTTAAAAGAAGAACAAATGGCAAGGTGCGATGGGTAAATGCTACAAGAGTTAGTAATTTAATCGGTTTACACACCGAATATGCTAGCCAAAACATTCCAGCCATCGAACATAAAGGATTGTGGATTGGTATTACAAACTTAAGATTCTGTAAATGGGAATTTTCTCCTCCTAAGAATCAAAAGGAAACCCCACATTCCCCCGAAGGTAGGGAAATTTACGCGAAACGAACAGGTAAGAAACCTTTAAAACTGAGGGTGGATGAACTCTTTGGTGAAAAGGTTGCACATTCAACCCTACTCAAGGTGATTGAGAATCCTCACACCATATATAATTTTGAGTATATGATGAATCGAGCCTATGCATTCAATCGTGATAAAGGGAAATGCAGATTTTGTGGAGATGCGATTATAGATGCGGTTCAGACCCATCATATCAACCCGCATCTCCCCATAGAGCTTATCAATCGAGTAAACAACCTTGCTAGTGTGCACTATATTTGTCACCAACTAATCCATGGAAAATTAGAAGCTGTTATTGTTACAAATAAAATGAGCAAAAATATCAAGAAGTTTAGGGACAAGTTAGGGTTAATCAGCGGGTAAAATCGTATTGATGGAACGCCGTATGAGGTGAAAGTGTGCGCCATGTCATTCATGGTTGGGATTGTCCAAACATTGGACCAAAGCCCTTGGAAAATGCTTTGAGAACAACTCCTTACCTAAACCCGAAAGGGCAAGGGGACAAGAGCATGGAGGTAACGCAGAGGCTATCAGAAGGTTGTTTATGGTATCGCTCTGCTAGTTCTGCACGATATGGTTAAGGCTAAACTGCTTAAACTTCAATTACCAGTGTAGGAACCGCACTTTCGGGGATACACAACCTAAATACTCCCCGCCTATAACATACTTGGTTACGACTTTCGACCAAGGAAATCCAAGGTTGTAGGACGTTGAGCAGTGAGCTCAATTAAGGTGATAAATGAAGAACCTAAGTCGTGCTAGCACGTTCCAACCCCGAAGAACATGGGATTGCCTACGAAGGGAGACCTTTAAGGTAACGGAATTTCCATAGTATCCAATGTAATTTCTGTAATGGAAATTACACAGATGGACTGTAATGTGTGCCATTGACTCGTATGAGTAGGAGAAGGGAAATAGGTGATTATGATATCAAATCTAGGAGGAACGCGAGATGCGAACGACCGAAGCAGTTTTGAATATCATCAGCGAACGAGGAAAGAAAGGACTTCCCATTGAAAGAATCTATCGATTACTTTACAATCGAGAACTCTATCTCATGGCATACCAAAATATCTATAGCAATAACGGATCAATGACCAAAGGCATTACCGAAGAAACTGTAGATGGTATGTCTATGAAGAAAATTGATGATATCATCGAAAAGGTTAAGCGAGAGTCTTATCGATGGACACCTGTAAGAAGAACTTACATTCCAAAGAAAAATGGAAAGATGAGACCATTAGGCATGCCTTCTTGGTCAGATAAACTCCTACAAGAAGTTATGCGAATCATTATGAATGCATACTACGACCCACAATTTAGTGATAAGTCACATGGATTCCGCGAGAATCGTGGGTGTCAAACCGCACTTGAAGCTATTCGCTATCGAGATGGATGGAAAAGCGTTAAATGGTTTGTTGAAGGAGATATAAGTGATTGCTTTGGAAGCATAAACCACGAGATTATAATCAGAATTATGTCAGAAAAGATACACGACAGTCGATTTCTGAGATTAATTAAGCATCTTCTCGTAAGTGGTTACATGGAGGATTGGAAATATAGCCAAACTCTCAGCGGGTGTCCACAAGGAGGAATTCTAAGTCCCTTACTCTCTAATATTTACATGAATAAACTTGACCAATATGTGGAAAAGACATTAATTCATCTGTACACGTCTGGAATAAGACGCACAGAAAATAAGGAATACAGAGCAATTCTCAAGCAAATCGATAAATATAAACGTCATGGTAACTGGCAAAAAGTTAAGGAACTAAGAAAAATTGCGCAGCAAATGCCCTCGAAAAACCCAACTGACCCAAAATTTAAACGGCTTTATTACGTTCGATATGCGGACGATTGGCTAATTGGTTTATCTGGGAGCAAACAAGATGCAGAGGAAGTTAAGGCGAAAATTAAAACTTTCCTAAAAACAGAGTTGAACCTTAACCTTAGCCCAGAAAAGACGTTAATTACACACGCTAGAGAAGAAAAAGCACGTTTCCTTGGTTACGACATCCATGTATTACATTGCAATACACAACATGATAGACGTGGTCAAAGAATAATTAATGGGGTAATTGGACTAAGGGTACCAGAGGACAAAATGAAGGCTAAGATGAACGAATATATGGCAAAAGGACAACCTATCCACAGAAAAGAAAGAACCACAAACTCTGATTATGATATTGTTAGCCAGTTTCAAGCAGAGTTTAGAGGATTTGCCCAATATTATCTACTTGCCTACAATGCTCATCAACTCCATAACGTAAAACGAGTTATGGAGCTCTCTCTCGCAAGAACATTAGCAAATAAGCACAAAACTACCATCAACAAAATCTTTTAAAAATATAAAAAGGTATTGAAAACAAAAGATGGGGAATATAAGGTGCTTCATGTCGCAATTGAGAGAGAAAACAAAAAGCCTCTGGCTACTTATTTCGGTGGTATGAAACTAGCCTACAATAAAACCGCTACAATCATAGAAAATCCTGTCAAAATTTTCAATACTAGAACTCAATTGATAGACAGGTTGCGGAATAATACTTGCGAACTATGTGGAGCACGAGGAAATATTGAGATGCATCACGTTAAAAAGCTAAAAAATCTTCGCAATAATAGTAGGAAAGAAAAGCCTGAGTGGATAAAGAGGATGGTAGCCATGAATCGCAAAACACTAGCTGTTTGTGAGGAATGCCACGATAAAATTCACGCGGGAAAATACAATGGGATGAAAATTCGTTGATATATAGTCACTGGCGAGCGGAGTGACTAGGAAACTGTCACGCTCCGTTCTGGGAGGGGTAGTTGGAAAAGTGCTTATTTCAAATATGTAACTCGCTGGCTACCTACTCTACCTCACGTACCGTGTGAACTGGGGGAAAAGAGAAACTGAACAGATAATGCTGAAGATTTCTCTTACCTATCAGAATCATCATACGCTGGCTGCTATTCCATCTGAAACAGATAATCGTAGTGAACGAGCATTTTTACTATATTGTATCGTTGGAAAGATTAATAAGATCTTCCCTGATTTATATGTGCGTACATGTTATAAAGGACAACATATAAAAATTAATCCTACTTTGGTATTTGATAATAAGTACTTATTAAGCGATATTACTGCTTATTCATTGACTGGTGTCACTAGATATGAACAATTGCAGAAAGGGAATGATGACATACAAGCAGGCTAATCGTATCACTTTAATGATGCCTAAAGCGTTGGATGATATATAAGATAATTTAGAGGAGGTGTAAGAAGAAAGTTCATTAGCAACTTTCTTCTTTTTTATGATTGTTATTGATATTACAGAAGGAAAAAGACTTGTACCTCAAATCGTTCTAGTTGGAGCTGGAGGTACTGGTGGATACACATTGCAACATATCGCACAAATGATGAATATATTCAATATAAATGGGAGCTTACTAGTAAGTGATCCTGATATTATCGAAGATAAAGTGCGCCCATAAGGGCCTTGTAAATTCTGATTTAGTAAATCAGCGGGTCAAGTGAAACAAGGTAATAACCCGACACCGGTAGCCTTATCCGTAATCGAAAGTAAGCGGGGAGTGTAGCATGGCTACAACGGGATAAGTCACTCTAATGTCATGAGTGCGACTGAATTTCTAGGTGTATCGTGGTAAATAAGGTTGAATGCTAAACTGCGTGAAGGATAAATCAAGGGGTCTTATCGACGACCATATCGAAATTGACATTGAAACGATATGTCTCTAGTTCATTTCATCTATTTTTATTGGAGAGAGATGTGTTTCACACTAGAGAACCAACTAAAGTACATTAGTAAAGGTTGAAAGTCCCAACCGACATTACTACAAACTATTTACAAGGTACTAAATGGGGATTACCTAAGTGGAAATGCCATTTATGGCTATAGAGGATGATTTCAAGGCAAAAGCCAAGAAATGTAGCTCTGGAATATTCCATACGGTAACGGAGCCTTCGTAGTAGTCAGAGATAGGGAGAGCCTATCACACTGACGTATGACAAATTACGTTAGGTCATGGTTGTGAAATCAAGATGGCGAAGGAAGGTAGTCAATTAGTTCATGATGATAATAAACAGGAAGGAAGCGAGATGCTAATGAGAAATCCAGTTTATGTATTGAACACTTTGTCGAAGAATGCTATTAAAGAAAACTACAAGTTTAAGAGATTATATAGAAATCTTTATAATCCAGAATTCTACTATAAAGGTTATGAAGAAATATATGCCAACCCAGGTAATATGACCAGAGGAACTATAAATAACACTGTTGATGGCTTCTCAAAAAATAGAGTATCTAAAATCATCAACAATATTAAAAATGGCAATTATAAGCCTACTCCTGTTAAGCGAGTATATATTGATAAAAAAGGCAGTAAGAAAAAGCGTCCTCTTGGTGTACCGACATTTGACGATAAACTTGTCCAGTTAGTAATAAAGTACATCTTAGAAGCTATTTATGAACCAAACTTCTCTGAAAACTCACATGGATTCAGGAAAAATAGAGGTTGTCATACAGCCCTGAAACAAATTAAAAAGAGTGGTAACGGAACTAAATGGTTTATTGAAGGTGATATTCACGGTTTCTTTGACAATATCGACCACCATATCCTAATTGGCCTACTAAGAAAACGTATTAATGACGAAACACTTCTTGGGTTAATATGGAAGTTCTTAAGAGCTGGATACATGGAGGATTGGCAATTCCACAAAACATTCAGCGGAACACCACAAGGAGGGATTCTCAGTCCTCTTCTTGCCAACATATATCTAAACGAATTGGATATATACATGGAAAAATACGTTGAAGAGTTCGGAAAAGGTCAACCAAAAGACAGAGAAGTTGATAAAAGATATCAATACTTACACCTCAAAATAAAAAGAGGCCGTAAGAAAGTGGATTTACTAAGAGAACAAGACAAACATGATGAAGCTCAAGAATTAATTGAACAAGTCAACGAATGGATTAAGGAAAGGGGGCAACGTCCCTACTACAATCCAATGTCGGGTAAATTCAAGTCTCTAAAGTATGTTAGATATGCTGATGACTTCATTGTAATGATGATTGGTAGTAAAAATGATGCCAAAGTTATTAAATCTGATATAGCTCGATTCCTCAATGAAGAATTGAAATTAACTTTATCAGATAAAAAAACACTTATCACCCATTCTAGCAAGAAAGCAACATTTCTTGGATACAATGTCAATGTCACTAGAAATGAGCTATTTACCAAATACTCGGTGAGAGGTGCTAAAAGAAGACATCACAATCTAAAAGTAAGACTTGAAGTACCCCATGAAGCATGGCGAAATAAATTACTGGACCTGAATGTTTTAGAAATGAAGTATGTGAACGGGAGAGAAACTTGGAAACCAAAGCATAGACCGGAAATGGCACATTTAGACGATTTAGAAATCCTAAATAATTATGTATTGCAGATTAGAGGGATGTACAACTATTACAAATATGCGGTCAATTCATCGGTACTCCAAAAATTCAGTTATGTTCTAGAATACAGCATGTATAAAACGTTCGCCAATAAATATAAAAGCTCAATTGGCAAAATTAAGGGTAAATATTGCAAAAACGGTGTATTCATAGTTAATTACAAAGATAAAAAAGGCAAACAACACTCTCACTCCTTCTACAAAGAAGGTTTTAGAACGGTTGATATAACTAAGATGAAAGCACAAGAAAATAACATCGACAACATGGTAGCCCCAAGAGTTCACATGTCAACAACTAGCCTTATGGATAGATTGTCGGCCAACAAATGTGAATACTGTGGTAAAACCGACTCTAACCTAGTAATGCACCATGTTAGAAAAATAAAAGATGTTGAGAAGGGCAAAGCCAAATGGCAAAAATTAATGATTGCCCGTAGACGTAAAACATTAGCCGTATGTGAGAATTGCCATAATGAAATTCACTATGACATGAGAGTAGAACTTGTAGCGAAAAACAGAAAAAATAACTTTGACAAGCAATTGATGGAGAGCCGTATACTCTGAGAGGAGTACGTACGGTTCGGTGAGGGGTTTTGAGAAACCTGTCATAACAATATGACAAGGCGCTCGCTTCCTACTCAACAATTTGGGAAACCAGTTATTTATTAAGAATGATGTAGGTAAACCCAAAGCAGAGGTTCTTGCTAGAAGATATCGTGCTGCTTACTCTATGCAAATCTCTCATCATACCAATAAATATATTGAAAAAGTAGAGATGCTAGAAGAACTATTTAATACAAAACAGCAGCTCTTAATGAATCAAGGAACAGATGACTACACGCTATTACCAATATTAATTGGTGCTGTAGATAATCATTTTACACGTAAAATCTTTCATGAATTTTTCTGTAAGTCTGAGAATCTGTTATACATCGATGTTGGTAATACCGCTACTACTGTTCCTGATGATTGGCAACAGAGAAAGAAATCGAATTGGAGTGCGGCAGAACTAGAGGAATACAACCGTAGCGGATATAACGGCCAAGTTGTAGTTGGACTAAAACGAGATGGAGAAGAAGTACTTCAACCTGTAGCTCACCTTTTCCCAGAAATTCTAACTTCCAACGATGAAATTGCACCGAGTCAGCTTAGCTGTTCTCAACTAGCGAAGTCTGAACCACAGCGGGTAATTACTAATAAATTTGCGGCTTTAGCAGTAGCAAATTATATAAATGAAATATTTGATGAAGGGACTATTTCTCATCATCTTACTCTATTCCATGCGAAAAAGAGTTTTATGAAAGCAGTCCCAATTAAAGAATAATAGTGAACAAATATACTAGGAGGACAATTATGTATACATTATTAGTAGAAAATCAAGAATTCATAACAGATCATGAACAGGTTATAGCTGATGTTATTAGTCAATTAGCAAGTGAACACTCCCCAGTCTCTTCAAAGTGGACACCTATATTTCATGAAAGCTATGCATTTGGCTTTTCTGTAACGGTCCATACTGATACATGGGAAGATGAAGACTATTATAACAAGTCAGCAATAGCAGCTTGGGAAAATCTATTAGATTGTTCTTTAGATGATGATGTTGCTCTATGGGAACGACTACAAAAATTATTAGATATAAAGGTTATAACTGTTGCATAACTAAAATAAAAGGGGAATCATATCATGGTAGAATTTAAATTAGAAACAATGATGAAATTAGCTGAGGAAGATTCGTTAATCCAATTTATGGTCAACGGCTTAGGCGGAGACGAGTGCGCTTATAGAGTAGTATTTAATAGTGAAGTCCTTGAGGATTCGCTATACGAAGAGAAGTACTTAGAGCTAGACTCAAATAACTAGACAGAGGATGAAAAGAGCACAAAGAACCATGGGCGTTATACCTGGTACTTTGTGCTCTTTTTTATAAGGGAGAATACTATGAAACGACTACGACCACTTAATGATGTAATTTTTAAGAAGTTATTTGGAGAGAAGAAGGACAAACACTTATTAATTAGTTTTCTGAATGCAATTTTGAACTATGATATAGTAGATGTCGATATTCAGGAAGAAAAACTAACAAAAGAAACTTTAGATAGTAAACAAGGTATTTTAGATATCAAAGCGAAAACGTATGCAGGGGAAAAAATAAATATTGAAGTACAGCTGCTTAATCAATACAATATGATTCAAAGAACTCTATTTTATTGGTCAAAGCTTTATACTGAAAACTTTAAAACAAAAGGAAACTACAAAGACTTATCAAAAACTGTTACCATTAACTTATTAGGGTTTACTTTATTTGAAGAATCTCCTTATCATACGACATATCATTTGTATGAGGATACATCAAAGCAAAGACTCAATGATTTATTGGAGATTCATTTTATTGAGTTCCCTAAGTTTGAACAGATCGATAAGAATTTGCATAATTCGTTGCATTGTTGGCTACTATTCTTAAAAGGTGATATTGCCGACTCTTTGTTAAAGGAGGTCATCCAAATGGATGAATTGATTCAACAAGCTAATGATAAATTGATGTTTTTAGCTTCGGACGACGAAACTAGAAGATTGTATGAATTGCGTGAGAAACATCTGTCAGATGAAATAACACGTATAGAGGGAGCAAAGGAAGAAGCTGCTTCAATTAAAGCAAAAGAAATTGCTGTAAAGCTTCTTAAAATGGGACATTCAGTAGATTCTATTTGCGAATTAACTGGATTAAGTAAAGAAGAAATTGAAGAAATCAAACATAAAAGTAACTAGTTAAATTATTGTAAGCAAAACAGCACTAGAAAGGATATCTAGTGCTGTTTCTATTTTACAGGTGTGGCTTTGAAATAAAGTTGTACCGTTTTAAAAAAGGATGTACTGTTTGAAATAAATTCATACCGTTTATAAAAAAGTTGTATCGTTTTACCCATTTGGATATGATTTGAAAGGAGTGTTTTTATAGAGAAAGGGAAAATAACCTTTGAATTGAAAGTTTGATTAAAGAACTGTTAAGTAGCAATAAAATTACTCCACTAAAGGGCCATTTTGTTGAATAGGAGGTACCGATTTAACCATTTTATTAGGAGTTTATTTGGTTTAAGATTAATGGTGGCGAATCGTATCATAAGTAAGTGGAGTTTAGAAATATAGTATTTCATAATTTTTTTAAAAATAATAATCTATGTTAAATAGAAGAGGCAGAACTATACTAGTTCTGCCTTTATGTAGCCAGTTATGGCAGGAATTTTGTACAAATCTAAGTCTATTTAGATACAAAATCAATATGTCTTCTTAGGATTGAAATGACCAATGCCTTTTAATTCATAGTCAAAAAATTTAAGAATTAATTCATTTTCCATTTCAATACAGTAATATGGATCAATGTTGGCTTTTCCACCTTGCAGCGTATTTGTAAGTATAGGAGAGAAAAGCTGTAAATCGGTCAAGCTTAAATGTTTTGCCCCTTTAAAATGAGTAGTATATGCACCTTCGAACTGTTTATTGTTGAGTTTGTTCGCTACATAAATAGGAACACTATCCAGTTGTCTCCAAACATCGTCCGAATAAATGTTAAAAAGTGGGGTTGTGTAGCTTTTGCTGCTTGCTACAAAATTATCAGCTGCTTTGTTATAAACAAGTTCACTAAAGAAAGGGGCATCGATATTTACTACTGCACTTACATCATCGCGCTCTCTGCTTAGCCATACACTTGCGGCACCTCCCATTGAGTGCCCAAACAAACCAATTTTCTCTGTATTGATATGTTGATAAAGAGAATTATTGTCGTTTTTGGCTTTTTTAAGGATGGTATCAATAACAAAATTCATGTCGTCTGTTCGCAGTTTCATCCATTTTTGAATAATATTGTACAGTTCTTCATTCGAGTAAACGCCTTTATTCTTATTTTCGACTTCATGGCCAAAATCTGAATTGACCATAGTTACTGTTCTATCCTCTGAACGAGTATAGAAGGAATGATAAGGATGATCGATGGAAACGACTACATAACCGTGGCTTGCAAGTTCAGTATAGGTAGAGCTATTGCTATCCTTTATGCCATATGCTCCATGTGAGAACACCAAAAGTGGGTATTTACCATTGCCGTTTTTCGGATACCAAAATCCTACATTCACAAATCTGTGCTGCTCCTTATCCGTAAATTCTTCCATACGGTTTTTATCCGTATATGTGTAAGTAGTGGTTGCAACTTTATATTCACCAGTTAATTTTGGTGATTTATGCTGCGGAAAAACAATTGCAGGTACAAGTGCAAATACTGTTACAACTATCATTACAATGGATTTCCACACAATTTTAGAAGCTTTATATTTTTTGTTTTCCTTGTTACGGATAAGAGAAACTGTCGCCTTTACTGCTAATAGGAGAAGCAGTATACCAAACATTACCCAGCGTAAACTCCACACAATCACAGAGGAAAGTATGAGTATTACAAATGCAATAAATGCAGCAATCCTAATATAATTTTTTATTTTTCTATAGTTTTGCTTTGTTACCATACAGTAAACTGCAGAAACAATTTCGAAAATCAAAGTGATAATTAATAATAAAGTTCCCATTTTTGTTACTCCTTTTCCAATCAATTTTTATTAACTCATCATAATAAGCAGCCGAAAAGAAGTATATAGAAAAACGGTAAGTTGCTTCTACAGGCAAATAAGTTGCAAAAAAAAATCGGTAAACTATAAAGTTTACCGTAAAATAATCTGTTGCAGAAAAAACTGCATAATGATTTTCTTGACTACTCATTATCATTTTTCTTAAATGTTTTTAGTTTTTCATTAATTTTTTGGGCTTCTTCTATATCATTTTTCCATGACAACAGACGAACTATAATATAGATAACAGCAATTTGCAGTGCCATAGTAATTACATCTAATCCACTTTTCAAAATACCAAAAATGCCGCCAAGGGTAATCAATAGAATCTCCAAGGTGAAAAAATGAATAGCAATTTTTATCCGCATTTTCTTTTCACTTATTTCATTAGGAGAATATAAAATAAATCCCGTTAGTGCACTTAAAAATGAAAACGCAATAATGATATAAATTGACTTTAAATCAAAAGCCATATTGGGATAATATATTTGTCTTAAAATAGTAATAATAATAACTATAGATGCGAAGATAATCAAGAAATCCCTAATGGTGTTTTGTACAAATTCAGAAAGTTTCATATATGTATCCCACCTTTTACAATCCAAGCATTTTTTTTAGAACAGGCACATACTGCCTTGATATAACAGCACGTTCCCCATTATCAAGCACTGCCTCAAATCGGCCACTAAGGGAAGGGTGAACGGACGAAATTTTAGCTATGTTTAGAATGGTTGATTTGGTGGCACGAAAAAAGTCCTTTTCTTTGCATATTTCCTCCAACTCATAAAGCTTATGTTTTACCTCAAAAACTTTGTCCTTGCGGTAAAGAAAAACCTTTCCGTCAACTGCCTCAAAATAATAGATATCTCTAAAATTAATACGATGAACTCTATCATTTTGATATCCGAGTATTATGAAGGTTTCAGTTTTTAGTTTACTTACGATTTCATGTATTTCTTCATCTACCTCATGACACCTAATAAGGATTTCTTCTTCCAGTTCTCTACTTATTTCTTGTATTGAAATTTTCAAATTATCACCTACGAAAATTCAAATTATTTCAGGTTCGATGTCCGTGATTCTACTAATACCGTCGGATTTGGAAATAACAACTTTCAGACCAGACCATTATAACACATTCAAATATTCCTCATCATGGAGTGGTTATTTAAGTAATTTATCAACTGGTAATCCTCTAATGACTTTATTTAACTCTCGCTTAATGAAATTAATAACAGGTAAAAAAGCAGGTAGAGCAGATAGGGTAAGGGTTAAATAAAATGTTTGAGAAGAATATTCAAGACTCTACTAAAGAGGCTTTACCAATAATAGATGAATTAATTGAAGAAGTAGTTAAGCATATCTCTTATGAAAGGGGCTTTAGCTAAAAAATATCATACTTATTCCGCAATCGGGCGCGATTGTGGAACAACATAGGTAGAAATGATCAAATTTTTTTATAAAAACTAAACTTAAATCTGCTGGAGAAGAATCCATTTTGATCAATCTTTTTTCAAAATGGACTCTTTTTATTGATCGTAAAACTTGGTATTTCAAGGTATTTTTGAACAAACTTTATTTCAAAGCTACACCGAGGGGTTTGATAGATAAAAAATAGCCCGCCTAGTGGTGGGCTATCACATGTACAAGAAATACCATTGTGTAATTTTCATCTTAGCATACGTTTACATATATTTACATATTTTTTTACAGTTGACTTGTCCTAATCATGATAAGATTTAGTTAGTCATCTTCGTTCCCGAGAAGACAAACTACCCTAAGTGAAGAGACTCATCATAGAGTCTCTTTTCTCAATATTCCCCTGAATATTCCATACATTATTGATAAAAAAATCTATATATTAAAAATGTCTGTAATTATAAGTATAGTTAAGGTGTACCAATTATCAAAAGGGGGAATAAAAGATGAAAATGAAAAAAATGGCTCCAGTATTATTTTCTTTAGGTTTAGCTTTTGGTGTAGGCGCGACTGCTACAATGTCATTTCCTACAAACGCTAGTGCAGAGGTAAAAGATAAAGGAGGCTCTCCTCTCTATGAAACATCAGGATATAAGAACATAGAATTCAGTGTAACTGGAGGATATGGTCATCTTAAGGTATATATTGCAAATACAAGTAAAACTGACATGAAGGTTGATCTTGTACATAGAGACACAAAAAAGATTTATATAGATGGTGTAAAGATTGCACCCGGTAAAGTTCTTGATTGGAGAAGTAATGATACTATCTCTCAAGGAGTAAGGTCTGGAATGTATGACCTGCAATTGCATACTGGCACAACAACATTAGAAGGCTCCTATGCTTATAAATCATCTGATGTTAAATGGTAATAGATGAAGAAGACGGAATGACCGTCTTCTTTTCTTATTGTTTGCTATAAAATCACCATTTTAGTTTGCTCCTGATTACAGCAACGCCGGTACTGAGACTACTACTCTTAAATTTCTCTTTTACTATGAGCTAATGCAAATGATTTTTTAACTTCTTCAACACGACTTGCCCAAATTATAAAAAATACTTCTTCCCAATCAGAACAAATATTTTTAAACTCTTTCTTATCTTTCGTTTCAATGGTCCCTAACAAAATAAGATAAATCGCATCTCTCATCTCAGCTTTTAGTCTGTCAACGATAGGCAAATCACCATTCACATCATAAGTAGATGCATTAATTGGAAAATAATCATATCTAAAAATTTCCGAATCTGGTTTTATAACTAAATACTTTTCAATAAATTTATCTAACTCTTTATGCATATTAGTACTAATAAAAACAATCTTGATACAATCATTAACTGATGTAGAATTCTCTTTATCACGAAAATCCCTAACAGCCAAATCAAATAAAGAATCCAAAAATTCATCTAAAGACAATTGCTCACAAACATAACTTTCTAATAAAGAAACACAATCAATCATAAGATTCCCTTCTTTCCAAGAAATAATAATAAAGATTAACTATCATATAAGATAAAAGTATAACAGGTATATGTATTAGTAGGGGTACAGCCAACGTACTAACATAAAACCCACGCTAAGAAAAAGAAAGATTGATATAAAAGGGTTTCTAGCGTAACAAAAAGGATTGTGATAAATAATGTTACGAATTATTTTTGATACAGTATTTTGTTACAGCTAAATTAGCTTAGTAAAGGCTAACGCTTCTTGAAACCAATGTTGTAAAACCAGCATGGATTGATACAGTCATTGGTAAAGAAGCAAATCGAATTAATCGAGTGAATTATGAAATTTGTGTTCTTCAAGCTTTACGAGATCGATTGCGTTGCAAAGAGGTATGGGTAGTTGGAGCAGACTAATATAGCATTACCAGAGGATTTTAGAGCCTTAACACCACTTATCTATGCTCATGTAAATCCATATGGGACATTCAAGTTAAATATGAAGGAGCGCCTAACAATTCAAAGTTCTTCTTACAGAGTCGTCAACTAAATGACATAACACTCAGATTAAGAATTTTTCAGAAAGAAAATGTGTTAAATATTGTATGCATCGTGTTAGCATGTAAGTATATAAGAATATAGGAGGGAGTTTATGAGCAAAAGATATTTGTCTAAAATTGCTTTAATTGGAGTATCTACATCTCTACTAATACCTACTAGTGCTGCATATGGAGACACTTCATCTTCTACTGTAATCAAACCTACAAAAGAAGTGAAGTATGAACAATCATCTGAAATGAATAATGAAAAATTACTTATAGAGATTTACGACAAAGATGACAATTTGATTAAAACCTATTCTGAAGAGGAAGCAAAACAATTTAACCAACATGTAATGGTTCCCAATTTTTTATTACCTGAAGTATCTGGAGAGAAATTAGGTGTCAATTATTATGATGAAAATAATATCTTAACCAGCTCTAGTAATAAAAACCTACTTAATTCTCAAAAAGAAGCTATTGAAAAATTAATGGCTGCTAATCTTAAAGTTTATAACTTTCCCAAAACATCATTCAGTGATAGTATTTGGGTTGCTGGTGGCAGAACGTTTTATCAACCTCAAAGTGTACATGTAATAGCCGTTAAGCAAGTAAACGGAATGGCAGTTCGTTTATATCAAGATAACACATATACTGGACAAGCTGTAGTTAATGGTAGTTTTACAGGTGGATTAAATATCCCTGTTGGACACCTCTCAAATTCAGGAGGTAGTTACAGTATTAAACTTCAAAATAGAAGCAACTACGACATTTCACCTTCTGGAGGACAAGTCTACTATAAATAAATTCTAAAGAGAAACATCATATAAGTGGACAGAAAAAAAAGAAGCATATGAACTAGATGCTTCTTTTTTACTCATTTACTTTTTATAAAAATCGTAATTAAGTTTACTTTAATAATGTTTTTAATCCCTGAATTTCATACTCTTTAATATGAATCTCCCTTTTTATTTTTTCTTGAGACCATTTTTCTTCAATAACTCGATTTATATATCTAACGGGCTTAATCACAGGGTTGCTGCTCTAGTCCGTCACATCGTCTTTAATACTAATGAAATAGCTGTTCTTCTTTGTTTAATACCATAAACGGTCGTTTTTGTTACATGTGGTCAGGCGGAATTTATAGAAATAATTTGACAGTATCTCATTTATATAGTATTTTTCATCTTCTTTACCTTTAATAAACCCCTATGGTATAAAATTGTCTAAATTTCTCAGTGTTTTTTTCGAGCTAATATAAACTGAAACAAAAACCAATTATCTACACAGGGAATTGGTTTTTGTTTATCATAAGTTAGTTGTTTATTTAATAAAAAAATACATAGAAATGAATACTATGACTCATTTTTACATGTATCTCGTCTAGACACATCTATTCATTATCTATTTGGTATATTTTGTCTTATCCCCCTTTTTCGGGGGATGGGTAAAAACACCCAAGATGAAACAAAAAAGAACAGCTAGCAAAAGCTAACTGCCCTTCAAATGGAATGAAGTGTGTATTTATATTATGGTCTAGCTGCCCATATTTCTATTTCAATTTTAATCTCGGGTAATCCTAATTCTGAAATATATCCAATTGTCATTGCTGGGTATTCAGTATTAAATACTTGTTCCCATTCAAAATCCATGTATTCCCAATCGATTTCTTCTGTTGCCCATATATTCACCTTTATAATGTTAGCAGCAGTTAATTCTTCAGATTCCAAAACTTTATTTATATTTTGGAAAGTATTACTGATTTGTTCATTCATAATCTTTGGGAATTGGCCGTCCTGATTTATCCCAATCTGTCCTGATGATACAAATAACTCTGCGTTTCTAGGGATTTTAGTAATATGCGTATAGTTTCCTACTGGTTCTGGCATATTTGTTGGGTTTTTTCTAGTAATTATTCCGTTTCTCATTTATTCCACCTCATCATAAAAAAATAACTGCGGTTTCTTCTATATCATTTTTAGACACACTTCACCCTATAAAAATGATTTTAGAAAAAAACAGCAGTTGAGTACCCATATCCATTTGATAAAAATTTCATTGATTTTTTCTTCATGATCTTGGCACTCTCCTCTTTTTAAAATGATAAAGTAAAATATTTACTTTAAATAATACATGAATAATATCTCGATAGCAACAGAATTTAAAAAAAGGGGGATTAGGGAAAAAACACCGTTAAGGGGTTTATAAAGATTTTCGATATTTATAAACGTTTAAAAATGCTATTTCATCACCTTTACAAACTTGATAATTCAAAGTTCTTCCTAACATAGATTTTTGTTTAACAAGGTATACCTTTATAAAAACGCTTAGCGTTGTTGAAATAGCTTATTTTCATGTCGAATTTTGCTTAACGTGGGGTTTTTCTCTTTTGCAGGAGGTACTCCTATACAGAAGTTAGCTGTATATTTTAAAGAATCTATAGCATCTTCAATGTCATATGGATACTCATCAATATTCCTTCTGTTATTATTGAGCCATCAATCAGAGGAAACTTGAAGAAACACAGAAGTGAAATTTCTTTATTTTTACTTTGCGGTCTATGACGGCAACCCTGTCACCACCCCTATAAAGTGTTATGGCAGAGAAAGTTTATTGTTATTGAGCTATCAATCAAAGGAAACATAGAAGTAAAAAAATTGTGTCCCTTTTTATAAATACATTTATTGAAAGCTACTTTGCACTTCCCGGCACGGTTGCTCCTTCTACCCCCATTAAGAGAATAGTGGATGGTGATATTCCATGAGAAGACCTTTAATTTTAATACTAAGTATTACATTTTTATTTTTAATAATAACTAAAGTCCATGCTCAAAATGAACCCACAAGAGAGGAACTTTTGGAAGAAGCATTAATTGTAAGGTATCTTCCATACATTTTAGAAGTTACTAACACATTGTCTATGTGTGAACGAATTACTGATATAAAAAGACTTGGTGGAAATCGTCGCCATGAATTAACCATTAAAGTAGTAACGTATGAAAAAGCTCACGATCCTCCTTATGATTTGTTTCGTTTAAGACTTACCGATATACCTGATGGGATAACTGTTACAAATGTTGAACGTACAGAGAATTTATCACCCGAACAGCTTAAAAAGTATTGTTCCAGATAAATAAAGGAAAAATTTGTTTGTAGTATAACTTTAATAAAATAAGACTATTTAAACTAACAGAGTTCTAAGTTCAATGAGTGGAAGCTGTATTCAAAAATCTTTGATTTTCCGTAATAGGGCGCTTTAGTTAAATAAGGAGCATTAAATTAATCAAACTTTTTTATAAAAAATAGTTCTAAAACTAAAGAGAGCCATCGTTTTAATCAAGCTTTATTCAAAAGAATGGCTTTTGTTATGTCGTGATATTAAGGGTTTAAAGTTACTTTTAATCAAACTTTATTCTAAACCAACAGAGGAACATAAAGAAACGAATCCAAATTGATTAAACTTTTTTCAAATTGGATTCGTTTTATTTTCTGTAGAACAAGGTTTTGTGAGCTGCTTTTAATCAAGCTTTATTCCAAACCAACATCTTTTCTTTTATTTTATTTAACTAGCAAGATAAGGACTCAATAGTAGATAATGTATTATCATCTTAGTAAATAATTAACTAAGTATTCTACGAAATTTGAGTTGGAATTATTTCGATATTTTTCAATGAGAGTAATAGCGTTATTCATATGAATTTTTGAGAGAACTAGCGTGTAATCAATAGCCCCAACATTCTTTATATATTTTTGAATATCAATTAAGATTTCAGTGGACTGTGTTTCTCTTAGCGATATTAATTTTTTTATTAGATCTCCATTTTCGTGTTGGGAACTATACTCTACAGCTTTAATTAGTGGAAGAGTAGCCTTTAAGTGGAATAAATCATTTTTTTCTGGTACAAATATATCCGTGGCATCATTTTTCAATTGCCCAGCAATCCCTATATTTGTAGCTGCTTCTATCAGACTATGATGTTTGTTTTTATCAAAACCATTTACCTTAAATAATAACCTTACTAATGAACTTGACTTCATATTTATCACTTCAAAATATTCCTGTTCTGTTACAATGTTTTCTGGAGATAAAGTAAATGAAATATCCTTCCATTGTCCAATAGATGCATTACGTAACTCATCAAAAACTAAATCCAAATGACTTCGATTTTTTAGTAGTAAAACGAATGCTTCAATTAATAAAGCATTTGCTATTGTTAACGCTTTAGGTACACCTAATTGAGATATATTTTCTCCCTTTGTCTCATTGTCACTAATTTCATCCATTATGTCAGTTGCTAAAATCAATAACTCTATAGCAGCAGCAATTGGGAAATGTGATTCTAATTCATCTTCGTTTATAAAAATTAGAGAGTACAATAAATAAAATTCACTCCAAACAAAGTCATCGTTACTGTTGAATATCTTGCCTCTATTATGGAGCAATGTATGAATTACATCTTTCATTTCATTATCTAGGATATTATTTTCACAATAGGATGTAAGATAGTTATAAAGTTTTTCTTTATAACCAACCAATCCTACCATTATTACCTCTTAATATATGCTCTTCTAAAGCAGCATATTGCTCAGGATTTAGTGATGATTCAACAAGAGCCAACCCCGATTGATTCATCTCTCCATTTTTGACCATATTACTAATTACTTCCCATAATTTATCCATAATAACCCATCTCCTTTTTCCATATTCTAAAAAATAAGTTACCAATTAAAGACGTACTATGCTTTGGGAGAAAATCAAATATTTATTATAAAGTTCTAAAGATTTATAGAGTTATAAAACTAGCTATTTTATCTCAACCTTTTCCAATCTTGTTTAGTATAAAAATGAGATGCTGCTAACTATAAAGTTTTTCCTTAGCGCCATTGATTACTAGAATTTTCCCCTCTTAATATATGTTCTTCTAAAGCAGCATATTGCTCAGGATTTAGTGATGATTCAACAAGAGCTAACTCAGATTGATTCATCTCTCCATTTTTGACCATATTACTAATTACTTCCCATAATCCATCCATAATAACCCATCTCCTTTTTCCATATTTTTAAAATAAGTTACCAATTATAAACATACTATAACTTGGTATAAAATTAAACATTTATTTGAAAATTCGAAAATCAAATAGGGATATAAGGCCACCAAATTTATTTCACTGATCGTAACATTAGTTAAAGACACATTTTCAACCTTCAAATTAATTACCAATTAACGAAAGATGAAACGTATTATGAAACACTTCTACCATATTGATTACCATCCCACAAAAGATGAAACACTTTTAATCCAAATAAATTAATCCTCTACCTCATAACGTTTACAATGATGTAGAGGATTAATTTGTAGGACCTTATAAGCTCTCGATGAGTTTTCTTCTCTCATACCACTTAGAAAGCTTGTCCATAGCTTGTTTAGACATTCGCTTTGTTTTCTTATTACAAAAGCGTGAGAGTGTAGAAGGGGATAAAGAGATTTCTTCAGCTATCTCCCTAATACTAATTTTTTGTTTTGTTTGTACCTCTATTAATTTATTACGAATCAGTTCCATATCTGTTTCTGGACTTTCTTTTGAAACTTTTGTTTCTTTGACCTTAACCGACGGAACTTCGCTATAATCTATTACTTTTTTATCAACATATTTCTCCATCTGCTCCAGTAATTCATGAGGAGGTAATATTGTTATTCCTAATTTTGCATAGTAATTCTTAAACCAATTCTTTTTACCGATTTTTTCTTCATCTAAGGGCTCACTGTATTCCCATTTTGAAATTACTTGCTCTCGCTCTAAATCCATAAGCACATCTTCTAGCTGTTCCTTAATTCTATTAGGTTTCCATGTTTTTGGGATGTCCAACACAGCTAATAACCCTTTTTCACCACCGATAGAAAAAGGCTTGCTTAATGAAACATAAACCTGTCTGATCCGCCATTGCCATGTTAGATATCTAATAAGCCTTTTATGATACTTATATCGATAACTATTGTATTCCAGTGCTTTTTTCGATAATAATGCTGTTGTATTAGCTGAACCGTATAGGTAACTTGTTAAGAAGCTTCCTGGTTTAATTCGGCATGATTCTATTCCCATATATTCATTTGTAGTGTTATGTCTCCAAAGTACAACCGAATCGAGTACAAATAATCGTTTAATCACTTCACGCTTAACCTCAACCTTTTCGCTATCTTCTTCATTTAAAACGACTACTTCGTTATCATCATTTAAATAAATAAAGATACTAGCCAAAGCTGCGAGACGCTTAGCAACTTTTATTTTATCTTCTGCTCGGTAATATTCATTTTTCCCTACAACTGTTTTAGGAATACTGCACATTTCTAATACTTGTTCATATGAAAAATCAATAAAATCCTCTGGTGACTTTGCTTGGTTAAGCCATTGAATTGTAATTGCATCTAAACAATCTGCAGTTAAATCATCCATATTGCTCATTACATCATTCATAAGGGTTGTCCAACGAGCAGCTTCCTCTGTATTACGGATCCTTAAATCACCATCCTTATGAGATGATAATTGAGCAATACTACTTTGACCTTTAGTTTCAATTTCATACTGTAATACTTTTCTATCTTGGTCCTCTTCAAAGTTATTCTTTGCAATACCATCCCTTAATTTATAGTAAACCGAGGAATTATTTACTGCATAATAATCTTCTTCATGTTCAATTAGCGCGGGTTCTACTTTCTCTACAATTTCCTGCTGCGCATCATTATCATTAAAGACTATATCCTCTTTAAACTCGTCTCGTATAATCGGTCCCACTTGCCGATGAATTTCATCTTTGTACATTTCTATGTTCTTGTAAATATGTAATAATGATTCTCCTTCTTCTTGCTTTCTCATAACCCATACTAAAAGTGCACTAAAAGAAGGGGAGGCGTATTGTGATGTTATAATTTTTGTACTATTTGATTTCGCATCCTCAACATAGTTATTCCATTTTGTCCATAAAACTTCATTGTTCTTATAAAGTGGCTCCGATATTAAAAGAGCATCATTAAAATTGTGTATAAATTGATCCATTATGGAGCACCTCCTTAATATTCATGTAAAGATACATACTAAACATCTATTATTCAAGTTACATTTTTGCTGTATCTACTACCTATAGTGCAAAAGATGCAACACTTTTGTCATGTTCTTTCCCTAATATCTTATAAATTATAAGCTACTGCAAGTATTTATATTGTTATCCTATCAAATTTTGCAACATCTTTGCGGTATCCTATCCCAATACAATATAAAACGCAATATTATCTGAATAATCCCTTCATTTAGATGTTATGAAGCATTCTCAATTTGATAAAATTTATAACCGCATATAAAACCTTTGCGGTATGCTAACCCTATTTTCTTAAACATGCAACATTATCACATATAACGGTTGCTACTTTACCTCAATAATTTATATTAATTTTTACTTTTAAAATTTTTTTTAGTGCTTTCCACTGAAAATTGCAGTGCCTCTTTGCGGTATCCTTACCCTATTTTTTTATACAAAAACTCCTATAAACCCTTATATATCATAGACTTATAAGGTTTCTATGTTAAAAATAGAAAAAATACAACATGCAACACTTTTGCGGTATCCTATACCTATTTTTTCATATGGAATATATCAAAAAACTATATATATCAAGGACTTATAGACCAAAACTAATTATATTTAAAATATTCTGAACTTACAACACCTTTTTGCGGTATCCTTGACGTAAAATCCCTCAAACATGCAACACCTTTTTGCGGTATCCTTACCCTATTTTTAAAACTAAATTCCAATAAAATATATATGTATCAACGGTTTAACTAGATATTTTATCTTTCTAATCATTTATCAAAACATGCAACACTTTTGCGGTATCCTATACCTATCTTCGTATATGAAATACATAAAGAATCTATGTATATCAAGGGATGATGAATGATTTCATTCAAAATTAACTCATTTTAAAACATGCAACACCTCTTTGCGGTATCCTTGACATAAAAAATTTTTAACTAAATTCGCAATCCCTTGGTACACATAGGATTGAAGGGTGTTGCATGTTTTGAAGATTTCTCTTAAAGGGGGCAAATTTTGCTAATTTCAATTTGATATAATCAAGAATGATATTTTATGTCTAATTTTAGGTCATTATGTTATGAAACAAGACTAGGAGGTGAAAAAGATGGGAAAGCCATTTGTACTTAAGAATAAACGTAGTTTAGAAGGACAAGCTACTACACCAGTATTAATTACAATTAAGTCGTGGCAAAAGTTAGTAGAAGCCTTCGAGGGAAAGTATTATAGCTATACAGATACATACCTTGAAGACATTATTAATCATATGTCTTACGAGGAACGTATTGCAGATGAAGACAATTTTGTTGAACAAGCAAAACCATCTTTTTCACTTCTGTCTGGTAGAACTTATATACGCAACAATGAACGTAAACATAAATTATACGGTATAACCAACGCCGATCTTGAAGTATTCATTTTCCTTCATAAAAAATGCAATACTTTCGGTGTTCTTTCTCATGTTTCCATTCATATGTTGTGGGAAGAATACAAGAAGTATAAAGAGGAACTAGCATTTATACAACATTCGCAATTCTATATTGCGCTTAAAAAGTTGTGCATACATAATATCGTTTCTATTCAAAAAGAGCTTAGTGGTAAGTGTACGATTAAGTTAACTCATTTTATGAATGACGAAACAAAGAAATCAAACCCTTATACATTCATTAATCCAGTTGTGTTCACAAAGCAATTCTTTAGTCTATCCATTGCTGCTAAGAAACTATTTTTAGATGTTGCTATGCAACAAAAACGTGAAACAACATTAAAACGTTCACTTTTTAAACAAGATGAAAACGGAAACTCAACACACTTTGGTGGTATGTATCGTTTCTTACATAAAAAGTACCCTCATCAAATTCGAGAAGTAATGAATGAACTTACTCAAACATTTCCATGTACTGGTGCACCACTATTTAAAATTTGCAAACTAGAAAAGGGAAAGAAAAATGTTAGGACATATACTACTATGTACCTTTCTATTCATTCGGATTTTCTTTGTGATCGAGAAGCTGGTGAAGAGTATCGTGATCCGATTACACCTAGAGTTGGTTATGCGCGTAAGGCTCGTTTCATTGAGGGGGTATTAAATGAATTGAATATCGGGGAATTTGTGCAAGATATGAACTACTTTATTAATATTTTAAAGTACACTTGTCACCGTCAGATTCGTCAAGTTCTTCGTGGGTTACGTGACATGATTCATAGAGAGGAAGAATACCCTAGCAACTTAGTTTATACACTTAAGAAACTATTAATTCAATCCGCATCATATCGTGTACAAGACGCTGCTGCAAAAGCAGGTATCTATTCTCTTATTACACATAATGTAGCGAAGGAACAGCAAGAACAAGCAATATTTGATTTTGCTAAGCATTATTCAACTTATTCTCTACATACTGTAAAGAAACTGTTTAATAAAGCTTATGAACTGCTACACAGTGAATATACGGTTCCAGTAACAGAAGAGATATATCAGAAGCACCATCTAAAATATCAAGAGGAATCTTTATTTAGAAAGTATGCGTTTGAACAAGGTGTAAATGTAAACACATATCTTGCACTTGAACTTGAAATAAGAGAATTATTAAAAGCTAGAGGACATAAAATGGGCCCAATCCCTAGTGATGTACGAGAAATGTTTATTGAAAGAATTGATAAATTACCACAAGAGCAAATTAGAGTAATAGAGGTACCAGATAACTTCAGTTTAATTGATTTTATTAATACTATTGAAGAATATACACATAACGGTAGAGAAGCGTTTGCAGCTTCTGAGATTATGCAAGCAATATAACTATGAATAGCTCTCTTTTTTGAAAAAATTCAAATGAAGAGGGCTATTTGACGTTGCAGTAAGGCGAAATAAAACAAAGTTAAACTCCAGATTTCATGATAGGACCACAACTACCCATGAACACTGGAGCTTTTTTATACATAAATTTGTATAGTCTCTTGTGAAATAGAAACACTCAATGTAGTTGCTGTTAATAAATAATTTAAAATGCACCTAAAATGTTCATTTATATCTACAAAAAATCTTAAAAAAAATAATAAATTATGTTTATATGTTTATAAAAACATCCTATTCTGAATAACATTTTAGAATAAATCCCGTAGTTATAGTCTTTATATCCTAAAACTACAAAAAATCATCAAATAGTTTCTGAATAATGTTTATATATTGAGTAATGGGAGTAAATAAATCATAGTGTGCATAAAATGTGAACATTTTTCTCTATTTTGTGGAAAAATAGTTAATAACTAAATCATGTTCTATATGTATAAATTTAATATTAACTGTATTATTTTTTTGATGTATTTTTGTAGGTTTCATGTTTTGTATTTATGATTATTTGTAGATGTATTATTGCAATAAACACTAATAATACATTACCAGTTTATTGAATTTGTGATTTTATATGATAGAAAATTGCAGAAACCCTTATTTATCAAGTATTTAACACCACTTTTGAGGGACTATAATAGTTTTATCTTTTATCTTTTTATATAATAGAATTTCTTATTATATTAGGTTTTTAGCAAAGGGAACTTCAATTTAGCCTATTGCTAATTATTAATTCTTAATATAAAATTAAAATGTATTTCTTAGTTTATCGTTTACTTTGTTTCCTGTCTTTTTGCCAATGGCAGACAGTTGAGTGTATGAGGAAATGAGATACTTGTTATATTTGTTATAACCTTATCTTTTACATGTAGAAGGGCTTTTCTTGAGCCGAATATCAAATTGAGATACTTTCTTTGTATCCTTTTTGAATCATTCGACTTAGGAAAAGCCCTTTTTGTGTTGTCCTAAGACTCGTGAACTATGTAAATTACAAACTAATAATTTATAACTATTATTAGAGTGAGGGGAAAATATTATGTTCAACGAAAAGAAAATTATTAAATTTGAGAAGGTAAATAGAACGAATGTAGATTGTATGAATGAATCTCCTAGGGATTCTAATACAAAACAAATATTTGATCAAAGAACCGCTAAAACAGTAAACATTCCAGTAATGGATGCTACAAGTGGTGAAGTACATTTATCAAAAACAGGCAGTGTATTAAATAAAGCTTTGTTTTCTGATGAAACAAGAGGAAAAAGAAATTTACAAATTGCAAAACGCTATTCAGCATCTATTATTTTACCAAATGGTGAAGTGCGTAAATATATTTCACCTATTAAAAATAAAGATGCGGCCATTGAAGACATTTCGCAGTATGTAACAGCAATTGAAGATGCTATAGGAAAAGAATGTGTCTGGCAATTAGACCAAACACAAGTATTTTATATTGGAAAAAAACATATTGGTGCTACTCAAATTGAACGCTTGAAAGCACAATGTAAAGTATTGGGTAAACGAGTATTCGGCTTACTATTTGATACGGTAAAAGAAGGTTAATTACAGATAATATTATAATTATTGGGGGGACTTTGATTGATGAATCGAATATTACTTGTGGGACGTCTGACGAAAAATCCCGATTTACGGTACACGCCTAACGGTGTTGCAGTAGCTACTTTCACATTAGCTGTGAATCGTACTTTTGCAAAATAACAAGGTGAACGTGAGGCTGACTTTATTAACTGTGTTATATGGCGCAAACAGGCAGAAAACGTTGCTAATTTCTTAAAGAAGGGAAGTTTAGCAGGCGTAGATGGGCGTCTTCATACGCGGAATTTTGAGGGACAAGATGGAAAGCATGTATATGTAACTGAAGTAGTTGCAGAAAACGTACAATTTTTAGATACACGCAATAGTTCAGAATGTCAACAAAACACAGGTGCAGCTAATACTTCACCTAGTTATAAGCAGCAGTCAGAACATGTAAATGATGATCCATTTGCTCAAGGAAATCAAGTAGATTTTAATGATGATGATCTACCGTTTTAAAAATATATAGGACTAATGAAGGAAGGATTGTACTTTTCAATTCTTCCTTCATTTTTATTTTATTTAGAGAGGAAGAGCATATATGAGAATTCTTTTATGATGTTAGTTTTTTATTAAAAGAAGCATTCTTTAATAGAATAATACAAGCTATTAAACACGAGATGATACTAGGTATCTAAGTCATTCAAGGAGTTTTAGAGGTTAATGGTGATACAGCATCTTTGACACTCCCACAGCTAAAGCCGCAAGCTGACTAACGTCAGTGGGATTCTTGCTACCAAAGGCGAAGTCTATTTCTAGTATCGCTGACGTACAAGATTCGGGTGTGCCATCACCCGTCCCACGACAGACCATATAGGTTCGTAGGCTACAGTACTATGACCATACTGTACAGATAGTGATTCTCAAATGTTTTAGCGTCTCGTTCTTGACGACTCAATACATTTTACAAAGTAGAAGAATTTGCTACTCCAACCTCGTATGTATTCTGTTTTCAGAGAACATAGTTGTTTTAGAGTCTTTTGCATGACTATGAGTGAATTATATCATTTTTTGCGTTGCAAAAGCGATACTATTATTCCATGCCAAAAGATGGAGTAAACTCCTACATGGGCTGTCCTGTATCGCAAAATTTGTAATCCATTTGCTTTCTTTATTAGGTATAGAGAAAGCAACGTGTAAAGGAAGAGGATGAACAAATTCGATTTGACCTATTTGGTTAATGTAGGAGGGATTGTTTTGATATATTTGTTATCTATTATAATGCTTGTTACGGCGTTTAAAGTAATTAAACACCGTTTCTCTACCCAAGTTATTGAAATAGAGGAAAAGGAGCCAATTAAGCCATATTGGGACTTTAAAGAGAATAAACCTGTAGGTATTGATTTAGAGATTGTTAAACCAATACCACCACAAGAGTCTCAGTTAAGCGAGCAGGATAATCAGTTTTATCAGGAGCTAACAAATGAGATTAAAGGAAAGGATAAATGTGAAGAACAATCAGCAGGTTTAGGGGATTCTTATTATGATAGTTTATACTCATATGTTCCAGAAGAAGAGCCGTTTTTGGACGAACTGGAACTGAATGATGTATGTAACCAATTAAGTGAAGAAGAATCAAAAATCATAGAAACGACAGGTCAGGTAATCGGTAGAGAAAATGATTTTGTACATTTTTATTCAAATGAACAGGCTGCTCGTTGCTGGATACGTGCAGGTGGTGAGCAAATTCCAATGCAACAAGAGGTATTAGTTATTATAGAGAAGAACGGTGATTCAACCAAACTTCTCCATTGGGAAGAAATCTAATAAAAATGAGATAAGCGGTAAATATTCCGTTTATCTCAGCTGTACTTATTTAAATTTTTCAACCTTTAGATAAGATACAACCTGTTTGTATTTTACCTAAAGGTTGAAAATGCAAAATGCTTGAAAAGAATAAATAGGTTTATATATAAATTCAGTAAAAAAAGTTCGTGAGCAAAAATTCAGTTGGTTCGGCATGTAAATTATAATGAAGGGAGAGACATATATTTTATTCTAATTATATTAATATGTTAATTTTAAAATATTTTTTCGTAAGTTAGGGAGGCTTTTACAATGATGAATAATATTAAAGGAACTATTGATTTCGAAACAAATGATATAGTAGAAAAACTAGGACGGTCTGTAATGACAGAGAGAAGAAAAGTTAAAGAGATTCAGTTACAGTTTTCTACAAAGGGTAGTCATAAATTTAACATATCAGTCGTATTCGATAAAATTTTCCTTGCAAATGATGAGATTGAAGATTATCGATTAAACTTAACAGATGGAATTACTTATGCTAGTCAAAAGTTTATTGAGAAGCAAGTGTTAGAAGAATTAAACGCAAATCAAGTAGTTACATTTTCATGTCCAGTTGATGAAGATGGCTTTTTAGAAGATGAATATGCTACAGTGTCTATCCAATACAGTTTAAAGCACTGTAGGGTTAAAGGAGAGACGGATTGGTTTGGATGGATTAATGATATTAATACTACAATTAATCGAATTGAGCAAATTAAGGTACAGATTACTAATTTCAAGATTTCTGCAATTGAATTAAGAGTAAATGTTTCAAAAGAACCAATTCATGTTGAAAGTGCTTGGATTAAGGATATTATAGCTCAGTCAAACCAGCGAAAAAGATTTTATCACACATGTCATGTTACTTATAAGAATTCGGGAAGCCAATTCCATATGTCAGACTTGGTTACTTCTATGGCAGGTGACCTATAAAAATGTCGATTTTTAAAAAAAGAGCTGTAATGTTACTTACACTAAGCATGATAATTATAAGTTCTATATCATTCCTTCCTTTCACTGCACATGCGATTACAAACTCACCATTTGATAATAAGGTGGAAAGTAAAAATCCATTTACCGATGAGGGACAAGCACATAATGAGGATAAGGGTGACTTGCTAGAAAATGTACAAAGTAAAATAAACTCCTTATATGTACCGTTGTTTAGAATGGCAATTCTAGTGTTTTCAATCATCTTTACTTTAGGTGTTATAGGGATGCTATTCTCAATAACAACTAAGAATGGTCAATGGATGAAGTGGTCTACTGGTGCAATGATTTTTTCTTTTTTAGTCGTTGTTACAATACGGGTAGGAGTTTACATACTTTATTCGAGTAATGTAGCCGATTTTGATGAGATCCTATCAGATATAGCGAGCTTTATTGCATCACTAACATTATTACTTTCTCCATTTATGCTGGTATGCGGGTTAAGATTGCAGATGTTATATTGTGGAACAGAGCAGCCAGAATATTATCGATGGGCACGAAGAGTAATGTTTGGGTCTGTTTCATTATGTTTACTATCTTTAATGATGCCATGGTTGTTTGCTAATTTATAGAAAATAAAAAGAAAAAGAGTATGATTTAGGAATGAAATGGTCGTCTTAACTCATACTCTTTTTTTATTACTTGATATTCTCTTTTATTAATTCTGTATATTTGGTTTTATTGATTTTTGTTAAGGAAAAAACAAAGTAAATATCTAAACATAAAAAGTATTGATTAGTATTGGTTTGAAATGCAAAGTTGCTATTTTCACTGGCTACTCCTGGTACTATATCTATCATTGACTGATCTTTATTATGTAGCATATCTCGTACTTTACTTAAATTTCTTATTGGAAGACGAGAACATTTATATTCAAGACAATTAGTAATGAAGTATACAACTGCGCATTGCATTAAAAATATAAGAACAATATATATGTGTAGTTGAAATACAGTTAGCCCAGAGCCAATAACGAAAGCCGTACATATTAGTGTATTAAATCGTTCTATCTTAATTAATTCTTCTAGTTTTGTACGATATGGATATACAAAGAGTCTACTAATTAAGTAATATCCGAGCATTATGAAATAGACATAGAATATTTCTTTGTAATTCTCTTGTATGAATTCAATTTGCCATAAGTTTGTTATAACGGTTACTACGATACAAGTATGGATATATGCAGCGAAAAAGATCAGAGAATGTAACTTGAATCGTTTATCGAGAATGAAGGAGTTATACATAAATGTCTACTCCTTCAGGAATCTTTGAAAGTAACCCACCGATTAACAAACAATATCGCCCTTGTCCTTCCGTATTTATGTACCAGCATATATGTGGTGCCAAACGTTTAGAAGCATTATGCGGCCGTGTTGGTGTTAACGAATGCTGCTCACTCATTTGATCAGCTAGTAAAAACTTTCGTTTATAGTCATTCACTATCCAACAACCGTATTTATTGTTTTCAGAAGTATACCATGTGGCGGAATTATATAAAGGTTCAATACCAGGTTCAATAGGATATTTTCCATTACTTAAGTCTGTATCATTATCTTCAGCTAGTGCTCGAATAGTGATATCTAGTAAATCTACTTCTTCATCGTCGGTATCTTCTATGTCATTAAAGAACATGTTAGATGATACATTTGTATCCTCTGTAAAGTAATCACACATATGGTGAGTAAATGGATTATCGAAATCTGTAGTTAAATTTAAGCTACAGATTTCAAGTTCTTTATTAAATTGTGTACAGGTATTACGACATGTATCAAATAATTCGGTATTTACTGTTTCTGCTTTCTCTATTTTCTGTTCATTGTTTACAACAAGTGTCAGCATTATAGATGCTGCTACAGCTGTAGCAGCTGCACCACCTTTCAGTTTTTATCTTTTACATAATGTTTTAATAACTGTTGAATAGAGAAGTCAATAAGTTCTCTTTTATCAACACCGGTCTTTCTATGAATTTGATCTAGACAATCAAAATAATCTTGAGCACCTAGTTTATAGATTTCTGCTGATTGAAAAATGGCTTTATCTATTAGCCGAGTTCTGGGGATACCCCCTGTCATTTCATATAAGTCTTCTAGGGTAGTCAATGCATTGTTATCTATAGAGTAAGTTCGATTAGTTCGATTCACTAAACCATTTTTCTTTTTTGTAGTCACAATATTCACCTCAAACAAATTTTAAAAACATCTTAACATTTGAATAAGGTTATTTCAATCTAAATAAGAATGAATAAAGTCATTGTACTATATTGTACCTTATTTCAACTTATTGTAGTTGTTATATTATTATATTAAGTTTTATTGAAATTGAAAAGGAGGAGATTAATGAAACATGAAATTTTTAGAAGAATATAGGTATTTAAGAAAATCATTAATGTTTGGTTATAGTGTGATTGTGTTAGGACTAGCTTTAGGTGTTGTTTTTGATTCCTTAATTTTTGTAGCTCTTATTGCATTGGTGTTAGCAGTCCGGTACGCATTGATTTCAATTAGTCCACATGTAAAGAAAAGTTTACCTATCTGGGCGACATTTGACGCGATAGAGAAGGTAATTAACAGAAGGGCAAGTAATAGATTTAGATTTTTTGGAGGTTTTTGGGCGTCATTAGCATTAGGAGTACTTATTGCATTAACAAAAGGAACTTTAATTTCATTTTTCATCTTACTTAAAGAAACTGAGGTCTTTTTCAGATTTCGTAAAAGGGTTTAGGGAGATTATAAGATATGAAACGTCTTTTTAAAGAATTAAAAATTTTATCGTTATTGGTATTGTTAGCAACTCTTATTAACTTAGGATTATTTGGCATGAACTAGACTGAAATATTAATAATCACTTATGAGGGAATCATATATTATGTGTTTGTCTATTTAGATATAGGAGGAGCTTCCATGTATATATTTGAGGTTGAGTATCAGGTGAAAAGTCAAAAGTTTTATAAATCATATTTACTAAGCAAAGTTACTGAAGGATTTTATATGAAAAACCATATACAAGGGATTTTAGCCAAGAAGCATAATAGGGAAGTAACAATTATATCGACCGAATTAGAAGAATTATAGGAAGAGTACAGATACCGGAAACATAGTAACTTAACCAGGGGGTAACTTGTTTCTTATATAAAACAAGGAGGTATTAGAATGGGTACAATTAATAACAAAAGAATTAACTATGCGTATGAAAATGCTAAAGCTTCTTTAGAAATTGAGGGTTATAAAGCAAAACAGGAAGATAAAGAATTAATTACTGCTTACTTAAAGAAAGAAATTTCATTTGACACATTTGTTGAAATTGCAAAGAAACGAGCAAAAACAACAGGTGTGCATATTTTTAAAATTGCTCATTTTTATAGCACTAATCATGATAAGACCTCTTTTTTTATAAAAACGAATATTGATACAGAGACTTTAGGAGAGATTATTGCATGTATCCAGTTTCGATTTGAAGAATTAGTGAATGAATCATTATGTATAAACGATGAGCACTTGCTATCGATTTTAAAAGAGTATTTTGGAGTAGAAGATGTTACAAAGGAGTATCAAAAATATTTACCATATACTCAATTAGCTCAACATGAGTGGAGTGCAGTAAATGTGTTTTATGTTCCTGATCCTATATTAGTAATAACTCAAATTGACCAGTACCACATGAGAGAAAGTTGCTGCGGACCTAATTACAAAGATTTAATGGATAAACGCTTACCTGGTAATGAGGACTTTGACAAAGCAATTATAAATCCGAAGTATGGGTATGAATATTAAAATGTAATAAAAGTTTTATGCTGTAAATATTTGATATGAAAGTGTGTGGTTCATGAGTTCATTTTTGTTGATTTTCGCGCCGTTGTTGACTATGATTTTAACTTTTTTGGTACTTGAATTTACTAAGGAATTTCTTGATAGGTATGTTGATAGTTCTATTATAGCTGTATTAATAATTATGGGTGCGTTTGGTGTAATTTCAGCTGGTATTTATTATATTGTTAAATTTATATAGTTTGTTTTTATTATAAAGAGTTTAGTAATACAAATACATTTAGCGAGAAAGTAGGGGGAATTTTGAAAGATATCTATTCATTCGTTGCAAAGAAAAATAACGCAATCATGGATTGTGACTCTTATCAATTGAACAGCAAGGATGATGCATATGAAATGGCAGGTAACCTTTCATATATTTATATGGATGTTAACATCGTTGAGATTTTCAAATATGAACATAAGAATTTTGTTTTTATTGGCAGTGTTGAGGTTAAAGAATAAAGTACATACCAACAGAATGAATTGTGTACAGCTTAAGCTTGTAAGAAGGGGGAATTAAAGTATTATAAATCTGAAGAGAACAAGCGTGGAGAATAGATTATAACAGTTGAAGCTATGCATGTATTATTCAAAAAACAATTAAATTATTAAAGCAGATGGCTATAGGAAGCAGGGAAATCGCTAAAAACGATTACCCTGCTTTGTTTTTTATTATTCCATGGATTTAATAATTTGTTGCCTTTCATACCACTTTATTAATTTTTCTTTTATCTGATTCGACATACGCTTCATTTTTTGATTATAAAACCTAGACAGGGTAGCTGGTGATAATCCTATTTCATTTGCAAGCTCACGCATTGTTACATTTTTTTTTGTATATTCATATATAATTTGGTTCCTTATGGTCTCTTCTATGTTCTTATTGTTATTAGCCTCTGTTATAGCATAACTGTTTTTTTGTAATGAACCAGTTTCTTTCGTTTGTTCTAAAAGCACTTGAGTAGAATTCTGCATTAATTCTTCTAGTGGCAAGATGATAATTCCTAACTTTGCATAGTAATTATCGAACCAGTTTCTTTTTTTTACCTGATTTTCATCAATCTCTTCTGAATAGGACCAATGAGAAATAACTTTTTCTTTTTCCAAATCCATTAGCACGTTTTCTAATAGTTCACGAACTCGATTCGGACGGTTACCTATTTTCACTCCCATTACAGCTAATAATCCTTTATCTCCACCAATAGAATAGGGTCTTCGTAAATTATCGTACTGCTGGCGTATTCTCCACTGCCAACTTAAGTATCGTATAAGTCTTTTATGATATTTGTGTCTATAACTGTTATACTCTAATGCTTTTTTAGATAATAAAGCGGTTGTACTGTTTGAACCAAATAAATAACGCGATAAAAAGCTACCTGGTTTAATTCTACATGACTCAATCCCCATGTATTCATTCGTATTCTTATCTCTCCAAAGAACTACTGAATCTAAAACAAATAAACGCTTAATAACTTCTCGTTTCATCTCATACTGTTTACCGGTTTCTGTTTGTTCATTTAAAACAACCACTTCATTATTATCATTTAAATAAATAAAAATACTGGCTAGGGCAGCAATACGTTTTGCAATTTTTATTTTATCTTCTGCTCGGAAGTATTCAATTCCATTTGCATATGCCTTTGGGATATTACACATATCCAATACCTGTCGGTAAGAAAAATCAATAAATTCATCAGGAGATTTTGCCTGTTTTAACCACTGTATTGTTATCGAATCTAAACAGTCCGCTGTTAAGTCATCCATGTTGGACATTACTCCATTAATAAGTGTAGTCCATCTAGCTGCCTCATCATTGTTAGTTAAACGTAAATCCTCATCTTTATGTGCAGATAGTTGTGCAACACCATTCGTATTTTTCGCTTCAATGGCATACATTTTCAGATTTGTAGCTTCATCTTCTTCAAATTGATTTTTAGCAATACCATCTCTTAAATGAAAATAAATAGCAGAATTATTAACTTCAAAGTAATCCTTAGTTATCGTGTCCTCTTCTACAATTGTTTTGTGTGCTATTTGTTCAAGGTTATTTCGTGTTTCCTTAGTTTCAAATTCATTAGCTATCATTACTCCGACAGAGGAATTATGAATTTCTTCCTTATATTTTTCAATATTTGTGTATATTTGAAGTAATGAAATGCCCTGTTCATTTTTTAATTCTAACCATGAAACAAACGCAGAAAAAGAAGGTGAAAAATGAGAAGATGTTGCAAGTTTCCCATGATTTGCTTCTACATCAGTATAATAAGTAGTCCATTGATCCCATACCGCTTTATTATTTGGAAACAAAACCCTCGATAATAGCAGTGCATCCCTAAATTGATTAAGGACTTTCTCGATATTTCTCATTAACCTAACCCCCTTCATATTTTAGAATGCCTCGTACACTTTAAATTTTTTACAGTGTTATAGTGGCACTTCCGTAATTCGTCTAACATAATCAAAATCTATTAATATAGCCTGATATAACTATTTATATAATAATTGTATTGCCCAATATGGAACTACCAACAAATAAAATTAGCCTTTTATATGATTATATAAATCTTATTTTATTTGTAAACTAGGATCCGTATGTACCAAGCAAGTTTAAAAACAAAATAAAGTAACTATTTTGTTTTTTAATGTTATGTCATTGTTTCATGCTATTTCAATTTATATAAAACCTTAATAAAAGTATAACTAACTCTTTAATAAGTTGAAACATTATAGCTATATCTTGGCACTAACTCGAAAGCTTGAAACATTATATTGTCTTTAGAACTTTCTCAACAAATTATTTGTATTTAATGAAATATCCTTCAACCATTGATATATAAGGTTTTTTTTATGGTATTGGTTTTATAACATGACATTACATAGTGATATGATGACACTAAACTTTTCTTCTTTCTTCTAAAAAAGCTTATGTATCAATGTTTTTACGGATCTTTCAAGTAATTTATCGTTTCAAAAACTTGAAACCGTTATAGCGGTATCCTGGCACATAATTTTTATAATTCTGAAACAATTATAGCGATATGATGGCACCAAATTTTTTATTGAAAATTAAATAAACATATATATATCAATTGTTTTAGTCTAATCATCTACATTTTATGGTTTTTCATAAACATAAATTATATAGCGATATCTTGGTAGAAAACATCATTAAAAATCTGTGTAAAACCCATATGTATCAATGTTTATTACTAATTAATAGCATTTTTATCCGTTTCATAATTTCAAAACCATTATAGCGGTATGATGACTGTTAAATCTTTTTTTATAATCGCTGAATCCCTTGTAGCGCAAGGGATTCAAGCCTGTTTTAACTTTCTTTTTTCTCTCTTAAAAGGACAAGTTTTACCAATTTTCGATTTGATATAATCAAAATTAATATTATATATCTTAATTTAGTAATAAATATACTGTTTCTTTAAGAGAGGTGAAAAAGAATGGCGAAACCATTTATTGTTAAAAACAAACGTAGTTTAGATGGTAATCCAACTACTGCAGTTCTAGTTACAATTAAATCTTGGCAAAAATTAGTTAAAGCTATGGAAAGTGAATACTATAGCTTTAAGGATACATATCTCGAAGATATTTTAAAACATATGTCCTATGAAGACCATCTAGCTGATGAAGACCAGTTTGTAGAAAAGGCGAGGCCATCTTTTTCACTTCAAATGAGTAGCATTTTTTCTAAAGCGGAGGGGCGTAAACATAAATTATATGGTATTACAAACGCTGATTTAGAAGTATTTTTGTTCTTACATAAGAAATGTAATACCTTCGGTGTACTTTCACATGTTTCAATCCATATGCTATGGGAAGATTACAAAAAATATAAAGAGGTATTTTCATATATTCATCATTCACAGTTTTATATTGCATTAAAAAAGCTTTGCTTGCACGAAATCATTCAAATTGAGAAAGATGCAGGTGGAAAATACCGTATTACTCTAACTCATTTTATGAATGAAGAAACGGGTAAGGCAAATCCGTATGCCTTTATTAGTCCAGTAGTATTTACAAAAGAATTTTTTAAATTATCTATCGCTGCAAAAAAGCTATTTATTGATATTGCAATGCAGCAAAAAACAGAAACGACTTTAAAGCGTTCCTTATATAAAACAGATGAGCAAGGACAACCGACTCATTTTAGCGGTATGTATCGCTTTTTACATAAAAAATACCCTCATCAACTACGAGGGGTAATGGCTGAATTAACAAGAAAAATGTCTTACACAGGTTCTCCTTTACTCAAAATCTGTAAATTAGAAAAAGGAAAGAAGAATAAAAAGCTCTATACAACTTTATTTATATCAATCCATCCAGATTTCTTATGTGAAAAAACGGCAGAAGAAAGCTACCGTGATCCGTTTGCACCAAAGGTTGCCTATGCTAGGAAAGCTAAATTTATTGAAAACCTTTTAAATGAGATGAATATTGGCGAGTTTACAAAGGATATGAATCAATTCATTAATATTCTTAAAAATAGTTGCCATCGTCAAATCCGTCAAGTTATACGTGGCTTACGCGATATGATTAATCGAAAAGAAGGTCATCCGAAAAAGTTAGTTTATACATTACGTAAATTATTAAATCAAGCTTCACAATATAGAGTGTTAGATACAGCTGCAAAAGAAGGAATATATTCTTTAATTACGCATAACATGCCAAGAGAGAAACAAGAGCAGGCAATATTTGATTTTGGTGTACATTTTTCTATGTATTCTTTAAATAACGTAAAAAAACTATTTAAAACGACATACGAATTATTACGTAAGCAGTTTTCAATTCCTGTAGCTGAAAATAATTATCACCAAAATTATATGCAGTATCAAGAAGAATCGTTATTTAGAAAATATGCATTTGAACAAGGTACTAATATTAACGCTTATATTGCATTAGAAATTGAAATTCGTGAATTGTTAAAAACTAATGGCCATAAAGAAAAATCGATTCCGAGTGATATTAGAGAACAATTTATTGAAAAGATTGATAGATTACCAAAAGAAGAACTACGTGTATTGGCAGTACCAGAAGACTTTGATTTAATTAGGTTCATCCGCTTATTGGAGCAATACTATCGTACTAAATGCAAAATTCCAACAGTTAATCAGCTGCTCGTGTTAATGTAACAATAATAGCTCTCCTTTTTTGAAAAAATTAAAGAAGGAGGGCTATTCGTGTTGCATCTTACTTTTTATTTCTACTCATAACTCATCCAAATACTTTAAAGTTATTGCGAAATTCCCATTTATACATATTAAATATTCATTCATATACACTAATTAATCTAATCGATTACAATTTCCACAATAATTATATTCCCTATTTTTAGTTTCACGTCTTTTTACCTACATTTAATCGTAAGCAATTATTTAAAAATAGGGGATAACTGTATAAACAGTCTCAATTGTTTATAAAAATTACTATCAATTATTATTGTACCAATGTTTTTCTCATAAACCTACTTAAAATCATCGATTTAAAAGTGAATTATGTTAAATAAGTGAATTATGTTAGTCGTTAGTTCTTAATTGTACATAGAATGTGGATATATTTATAAAAATTGTGTAAAAGTTAGGAATAACTTACTAAATAAGGTTATGTATAAAAAATCGTCTATTTGTATTATTTTTCTGATGGATTTATGTAGATTTTATGTATGTACTTTCTGATTAATTGTAGATAAATATCTCAAATCAAGCTTATATTTCCGCTTCCAAATAATGTACTTTCTGATTTTTTAGAGGGGATTTCAATATAAAGCTATATATATCAAGTGTTTAACTGTATTTTTCAATCAGTATAGTAGTTTTATCTTTTTATCTTTTTAGTATAAAGACTTATAGTATATTAGGTTTTATTATAAGTTTCTATTTACTAAAGACATTGATGTACTGTAAACAATTAATTTTAAAGCATTAATTTACTTATTATCGATTTTCCAAATCAGATAGTATATTCTTTCAGCTGTAGGGTATAGAGAGGTTCATATTGATTTTATCATCTGTGATGCCGTTAATTTTGAGTATAAAAATAGTAACAGGATAGGGTTAATCTCTACAAAGAAAATGTGTTGGTAGCTACAAGAAGTAGATCAATAAGGTTTGGACCGTTGCCAATCTTATTGACTAGGTACTGAAAAAGATAAAAAAGACCGCCTCTACGTCAGAGACTGGTCTTACGAGGAGAACTTCTAGATCATCTTTAGGTGTCTTCCTTAGCTAGTATGTACGAAATCTCCACATTTATGTGGAAGGTAACTGATTAAGCTATTTACCGCAGCATAACAGATGGGGACCTGTTTAACGGTACTGGAAGAGGTATTTGCTAAGGTGAAGCCATGGTAGGGGAGTTTATTATAATAACGAAAAAACAAGTTCTTCGAAGGGGCTGACTCTCTTTATTATTACTTTAAGGAGTGGAAATAGGTAGTATAAAGTAATTGCATTTCGGAAAATTCAATCTATTATTGTCCGTATTTGTAATACAATATGGTTAGTAACATTTATATTAAACTTACTTAATTATATTTTAAAGATCAAGGAGGAGATTATAATAAGTAAACAAATGACATCGATTAATCTTATTCCAGTCAATGACATAAGGGGAGGGAATGATCAAATCCATCCTTATAACCCGTTTCCGTGGTATGTAGAAATGAGAGAAAGTACACCTGTGTATTATAATGAAAAAACAGATATGTGGAATGTTTTTTATACCATGAGGTGAAATGTGTAATAGTAAATATCAAGAAAATATATAACTCGTTAAGCTGATGTATCTGTATAGTAAGGGTATATATTAATTGATATAATAAGTTAATTAAACATAGATGGTGAGGGATAGATTTTGAAGAAATGGTTTTCAAAAACAACAAATGGGATGTTTTTTATCTCAATGTTGTGTATTGTAGGGGCGGTTGGTTCACCGCTTTTCGTTTATTTACGATATAGTGGCTATGGAGATTACACAGGAATAGCAGGTTTAGGACCAATAGGAGATTTTGTAGGGGGGACAACTGTAACTTTTTTAACTGCTGCCAGTGTATTTCTATTAATTGGCACAAATATTATGCAGCGTAAAGAGCTACAAATGAGCAGGAAAAGTGTTGAAGAAATGATAAAACAAACTGAAGCTTCTGTAGAACAAATGAAAGCTTCAGTCCAACAAGCTAAAGAAGCTAAAAAAGAAACACAAATTACGAATGAAACGATGAAAAAGCAACAATTTGAAACAACATTTTTTAATATGATTAATCTACATCATAATATTTTAAAAGAACTCAGATATAATAATAAGGTAGGGCGTGAAGCGATATCGAAGTTTTATGCAGAACTAAAAGGTATAAATATGTTTGATATATATTCGGAGCATAAGCTTTCAATATTGGAAGAAGGGAATATTGAAGAAATAAATGAATTAACAAAACGATTTTTAATTGCTGAGAAATTAGATGAATATAAAAATGAATTTATACAAAAGTATTGTAATCCAATTTGGGATTCTGATGATGAATACAACTATAATTTAAAAAAGTTTAATGACTTTCTAGCAGTTCTTGATGGTGGAAACGATGAAAAATGGCATGAAATTGAAGCTAAAGTTATAGAGGGTTTTGAAAAAAACACCAAAAATAACCATAAGAGCTGTATTGATGTATTAGAAAACAATAAGTTACAGTGGTATAGTGAAGAAAAAAAAGAGATTCAAATAAAACATGAATACATAACAAAATTTGAAAATGAATATTATGTTGAAACATTAAAATCATTAAAATGCAGTGCGTATGAAAGGTTATATAAAGAACATGAAAATATAATTGGTCATTACTATCGCAATTTATATAGAATTGTAAAACTAATACAAAACAATACCTTTGATAATGAATCGGAAGAACGGGATAATGAAGAGAAACGTATGTATAGAGGAATACTTAGAGCTCAGCTTTCTTCATTTGAGTTGCTGATGTTATTTTATAATATTTCATACTCTGAAAAAGGAAAAAAATTCAAAGAATTAATTGCAGGGATTAACTTTTTTGATGACCATCTAATTGAGGAAGACTTTATTTGGAAAAATGATGTGAAAGAATTAGCTAGTTTAAGTGCTTCTAGAGGTGTAACGGAAACTAATTCAATTTATTATATAAGAAAAGACATTGGACGATGATCCAATGTCTTTTCTTATATAATAAATTGTTAAATGAAAACCTAAGTAAAATGTATTGTATTTATTGAATCTGGTGGTTTTGTACATTCCTTGATATGAAAAATGCCAAACGTACATTCTGTGAAATATGCTATAATATTTGGTATATCATTACATGGGAGGAATACTTTTGAAGTATGAAATGACAATAAAAGAAGCGTGTAATTCTGGATTTTGGTCTTGTTTAGAACCTACAGATTGGATTGCGTTAGTTTCTGTGTTTATAGCCATGATTGCTGCTATTGCTTCATGGATGACAATATATTCTCAAAAACGAATTAATGAAAAAAACCAAGAAGCAATTATTGTTCCTGGAATTAAAAGTATCGAAGCTAAAATAGAACACATACTGAGCGATTGGGATGTAGAAGAGGAAATTCCTAAAAAGTTTTCAAATACAAAATTACCAATTTGGAATTACGGAAATTCTCCAGTGTTTAATGTGAGATATTGCTACTACATTGAAAATATTGATGGTTTAATACAGGAAGAACAAAATGAAATGGGTGAGCATGATGCTCATGTTATCAATGTTATAAAAGATAAAGATTCTTATGAGCTATACGTATCTTACAAAAATATTGAAAAGAGACAAGGTTCTCAAAGAAGAGAAATACAACCTTACCTAAGGAATGTAGATGTTATTATGCCGAAAGAAAATACAAAAATATTAATTCCAGATTATTTTATTATTATGCTTAACGATTATTTTATTAACTCATTGTTTTATGAAAGAAAAGCACCAATTTTATTATTGAAAATAGCTTATGATGATATTAACTTCAATACATGGGAGCTACAGTTTAGAATATTTGTCCCAAGTTCCTACAACTTTACTGGTAAAAAAGCATTGACTACTAGTTTCCATTATGAAACAGTTCAAACTAAACAAAAAAAGAAAAGGTTGACAGTTGCGGAAAACGAAAAATTGATGAAAGAAAGAAAAGAAAAAGAAGCAAAGAAATAATAAAAAGGAAGCTCATAGCGGAGGTTCCTTTTTATTATTTCTTTTATCATTTCCTGTCGTTGTAACTGTCGTTCTTCACGCTCCTGTTCAATCCGTTCCATATGTTCATCACTGGGGGCTTTTCTTTTTAAGCAGGGTTTATGAATCCCTCTCAGTATAGCAGCTGACCTATTCTAGTACAAAACGAAGAAATTTTATTTTCAGTCAACAAAATTCCCATTTCGTTTTCTCAATATCTAACTACCTGTACTATGATAATACGATTACACTTTCATGTTCAGAAAAGGATACATGCTAATCCTAGTTATTCTCTTTTGTAAAACTATTTATTGTTATTTAATAATAAATAATTGTACATCCGTTACGTAGTATATAAGAAACCGGCTTGTTATTTGTTAAATTTTGCTTAGTGGGGGAGAGGAGTACTAATAATTTTAATTACGAATTAAAAGGATGTGCTGTAGAAGTATAATTTAAATGAAGTATATAATTAAAAACTTGCACTACTCAGCTTAAGATGAGTAGTGCAAATTCCTAAGATTTTAATGTGAATATCTCTGATTTAGAAGTTTGAGAAATAAGTTTTTTTATTCGATTAGGCCACTTGTTACTGTCTAGACCGTATTGGGATAGGAATGCAAAAACCCATCTTTCTAGACCAAAAGCTAAACAACCAGTAGATACATAATTGTGTTCCTTTTTTATTGAAAATGCTTGTCCAAATACATTACCATGATAATTTGAAGAGCTGACTGAAATTGCACTTTTGAGATAGGGAACTTTAAACTTTACTTCATATTTCATTTCCATATCTCTTTGGAAGAATGATTTAACCTGGTAGTCATCTGTAAAGAAAGGATCATTTGCATTTTCAATTAACGCATCTATTTCCCATAGAGAAAGGAAATTTTTGAGTAACTCAATTGATTTTGAACGCATTTTCTTTACAAATTCATCTTCACCTACAAAAATAATTTCTCTCATAGAAAAGTCAAGTAATCTACCGAAATCTGAGTGGTTGTTAGATTCATATCTACTACATTTCCCCATAGATGTTACAACATAGCCTTCTCCTTGAACTTCAGTATTTTCTAAAGATTTATAACAGTGATAGCACACAGCAGGGTTTTTAACTAAGCTAGTTGTTTTTACATCGTTAGGTTGTATCATATCTTTGTGTAAGCCATTGTTCTCTTTCACCTTACGGGTAAATGAATCTATAGTGGAAAGGTCTTCTTCCAAGTGTTGAGTGAACAAAACATGATGAGGGAAGGATGTAAAGTGATTAGTTTTATTTAACGTATCCATTGAAATGAGACTAGGATACTGCTCATTTAATGCACCTAATGGTTTAGCGATATGATCAACGATAAGTTGGTCTAAGAGTAAAATTAAATCTGAAAAGGGTGGACGGAAACTAAAAAGACCATTACCATTATTTGTGATAACCTTTTTTTCTAGTAGTTCATCTAAGATGTTGTTCTGAAAAGGAGGTGTTATAGAAGTTTCATAGTAAGTTTGGTTTTTAAACGGCAAGTTTCTACTTCCTGATACTCTTTTTAATATCTCGGAAATTTGTGTTTTTAGGCTACCTTCTTCATTTGAATCATGTTCAATAACAATTTTATTATTTCTTAGGGAACAGGAGCTAACTTTATTATTTATAAATCGAAGTAGGTATTGAAATTGTTGAAACTCTTCTTCAGTTTTTAAAGCATTTTCGATAATTAGTTGCTTCATGATAGGGCAACTCCTTTAGTCTTAATTTGAATGAAGTCTAAAATCTTTTTAACAGTATTGAAGTTATCTAGTGTTAATTCTTCATCTAATACCTCAATTTCAAAATGCATTTCCAAATCAACAATAAAATGCATAAATATAATAGAGTTTAAACCTAAAAAGAATAAATTCTCATTCTCATCAATATCATCACTAATGTTAATTTGATTTTTTAGTAATTTAATAATAGATTCTCGCACCTGTAATCCCCCTTTACATTAAAGTCATTCACTTCTTTTTTGTTTAGGATGCTCTGTACAATTTTTATCCCATGATAACGGCCGTCAGAAATAGTAACAGTATTAACGTCAGATCCACCAGCTACTACGCCACAACAGTATATGCCTTTAACATTTGTTTCAAAGCTGTTTTTATCAAATCTTGGAATATTGGTTACGGGGTCAAATTCTACTCCTAATGCTTGAAGAGGTACGTAGTTTGGTTGAAAACCAATTAATCTTAATATAAAGTTATTATCAATTTCTTTTACGCCATTTGGAGTTTCTATCATTACTTTTTCCGGTGTAATTTCTTGGACAGTTGAATTGAAATAGGCAGTAACTTTACCTTCATCAATAGCTTTACGAACATTAGCCATCATCCATCTTTTCGGAGTGTAACTTAGATTACTTCCACGATGTACAAGTGTAACTTGGGCATTTACCTTTATTAAATCACAAATAGCTTCTAATCCAGAGTGACCCGTACCTACAACAATCACTTTTTGGTTTGCGTAATAATGAGCTTCTGTGAACATAGTTTTGACTTTATCTAATTCTTCACCTGGAACATTAAACTTCCGAGGATTATCAACAAATCCAGTAGCAAAGACTACATTTCTTGTTTCATATTCTCTCTTATTTGTAGATACTTTAAAACCAGTCTGTTGTGGTTTATCTAACTTAGAAACATCGATGACCTCTTCATATTGATGAACATTTAAGTTAAAATGTTCTGTTATCTTATAGTAATATCTCATCATGTCATTTTTATCTGGGAGTCCATATGGTAAAGAGAAAGGGATGGAGTCTATCTCAAAATCTTCAATCTCTCCAAAAAGTCGAACGTAAGTTGGGAATTTTGTAATATTATTAACGATACATCCTTTTTCGATTACAGTGTAATCTAATTTGTTTTTTTGAGCTTCTACTGCTGCAGCTAGACCACATGGACCAGCTCCAATTATAATTAGGTCTTTCATAATTGATGAACTCCTTTGACTAAATTTTTGTAAAGCGGTAATATATCGGTCTCCATTTTGATAATTTCTTGTAAGTGATCTAAAGAATTCTCAATTAGTCTTTCTTTTTTTGTAAGGTTGGCTTTTAATAAATAGTTTGCAACCAATTTCCACTTTATATCTAATTCATTAAAAGCTTGTTTTAATATAGGTTGAGAAAAATGCCGATTAATAAAATCTGCATGTTGTTGTCTGTAAGTTCCCATGTGCTTTAATTTCGAAAAAATATTAATAACTTTAATATAATCGTCTAAATAGGAATCTCTATTTTGAATATCTGAATATAAACTATTTATCCCAGCTATACCAGACGATAAGAAAATATCTGATGTCATATGGGTAATGTTTTGTTGAACAATTTCCGAAAGAACATTATCATCAAAATGGTGTTGAATCTTTCCTAATCGCCCTATAATCATAGGGTGTTCTTTGCAAAAAGAATCCCTCATTGACTTTTCAAGAATTGGGCGTTTAACTGTAGCAAAAGAAGGGGTAGTAAAAAAATCTACAATGTGATATTCATCTTTAATTACATCGTAACCTTGAATAAGTACATAATGATTTTCGTGAAATTTCTGATAACATATATTGTCATATGGCATATCATATCTATCAATAAAAACCATAGGAAGTTCTAATTTTGCAATCGTTTTAATAATATGTTCATGATAACTGGAAACTGGATCTTCAATAGGATCTAAGTGAATATCGAAATATTTTTTAAGCAGTATATTTCTTTCTTGAGGTGACTCAAAAAGACTTAAAGAAAAGAATATTAAGGGATCTTTTCTGTAATTAAAGCGCCAGAAAGCCCCTGTAATTTCATCAAAATTTTCTTTACCTCTACCTTTTAATGCAGCCATACAGTAAACGGTAATACAGTCTGCAAGTTGTTCGTCCATTTGCGCTATTGCCAAAGTGTCCATTAGCTGCCTCCTTATCAAATAGCTTTTACAACAAAATTATTAAAGTTATAAAAGCTATTTAGATTTTATAATTAAAAAGTGTTTACTTATCGATTTATGATTGTTGTGTTTCTTATTGAAGAATACTGGATAGATCTACTAAAGATTTTACATGTTCTTCCTCTTTTTCTTTTAATTTAGGCAGGCGGTCTAAAATCTTTTGTGCAGAGTATTGTTTACGGACCACATTTCGAAGTGCTAAGTTAGCACAAACCCTATATTCTTGAGCTAATTCGATAAGTTCTTTTCTTAGCTTAGATGTTTTTCCATTAATATCATATCTTTCTAGAAATTCAGAGAAAATATAACGAGAATTTCCAATTGCATAAAGATCTTCATATAGATCGTCAAAGATCTTTTCTTTTACCTTTTCATCGGATTCATTGGAAACAGACTCTAGAGTTGAATGAATATCTTTAAACACATCTAATCCTCGCGATACAACAAAAGAATCATCAAATATTGTATATGGAACGGTTTTTCCAATTTCTTCATTTGATATAAATGACTTTAAATTAATATGAATAGCTTGTTCAAAATTTTCTGTGGCTAGGGATTTATAATTTTTAGTATCGAGAGAGTAATATTGATAAGGTGCCAATGTTAAAATCTCTCTACACCCTTCAACAGCACTTTTTAAAACTTCTTCATTAATATCCCCAATAAAATGATAGTAATGATCAATTATTTTATATACGTTGCCTTCCTTGTGAAAAACATGAGCCCAATGAAAATTGTGTTCTCTTTGATATTGAGGGCAATAAGGGAGATAAAAAGTATCAATTGGTACGATTAATTGTATTGAGTTTTTGAGTGTCTTATCTAAATTGTTTTTAAATAATTGATAGTCAGCAGAAGTATGGTGATTAATTTCTAAGGTTGAAAACTCACAAGCTTCATCATTAAAGAATTTAATTTTTGGAGCAAATCGTATTTTGTTATCTGGAAGTTTAATACTATAAAGTTGACTAAGAAACCACATGCCTTCTACTTCAACTTCTTGATGAACTACACCTGTAACTGTGACAGTTAAACAATTATGGTAGGGATGAGTATATAATTTTGGATTATGCAAAGTTATCACCTCTTAATGTAATTGAGAATATATGAATGAAGGGATTGTCTCCTAGTTTAATTTCGTCAAATTCAATGTTAGAAGGTAAAGTTTCTTTATGACAGTATATTCTCGCTGTATACTGATTTAAATCATTATTAATATTTCTTACAAAGGGACATTCTAATACGGTAACATCATTAAAACGAGTGTCTTTTTCAATGAAATCTGTTAGAGCTAAATCGAAGGAATAAACGGTTTCATTATTTAATCGAAGCTCAATCTTGTCATAGAAGTTACCATTATTTGATGCCCCTAGTATATAAATTTCTTTAGTGCTACCTTGAGGTATTTTAATAATTTGGTTATCTAGGACTAAGTTGTCAAAATTATAGTTATTTCTTTCAGGAAATAAAAATGAAGTATTATCCCAATCTATAATTTCTCCGTAATTAGGTAGATGCTCTGATGGAAAATATGATTCTACTAAACTAAAGCTGGTATTCTGATGATTAGGTTCTTTTTTTGAAAGAGTACCCTGATTATTGAATAGTTTATTCAAATTTAAATGATAATCTTTTAGTTGGTTCAAAATAACCCCTCACTTTATTTAGGTTTAATGTAAGCTTATATTAACTTAAACTATCAAGACATAAACTATTTGTTAAGGAGATGTTAGTTTACAGACTTGTAGTTATTTTCATAGGATACCGCGAAAAACAGCATTATTTAGAAAGAATGATAATTATTCTAAAATATATACTTCTTCAGTGTATTTACGCAGTCTATTTTTGTATAAAGAAATTTGTTGATGAAAGTCGCTTTTATCTTCTTGGTTAAAAAGACTTAAAGGGAATTTTAAATTGAGCAATCTGTCTGGTATTAACAATCGTGTTAAACCTGGTGGAGTAATATAATGGTGATCTTTTAATTCATTAAACTCTTCTAAAGTAAAAGGTTGGAATGTTATGTATTGTTTACCTGGATCTAGGAAATCAGGGGATTCAGGTAATCTTTCGATTTCTTCTTCTTTTAAATATGCGGAAGAAATATTATGCATAATTGCTAGTCTTTGTTGTAAGCATTTAGGTCCTAAATAGGTTTTTACTTGATTTGATCGGTATAACGTAAACATAGGGACTTCCTTCGGAAAATTCTCATCGCTTATAATATCAATGTAATCTGGAATAACATGAGTCCAGGATAAAATCTTTAACTTGGGGTGATTTAAATCAACCCGTTGAATAATAAGTTTATTCATTTCTAACTCACCTAAAGCTTTTGCACGGTGTAAACCATCTAAGATTAAATAAGTTCCATCATTACAGATAGTGGCCATTGGAGGATTATTTAAATGTTTCGATTCTTTAATATCTGCAACAATACGTTGAAGTCTACAAGGATCATGTTCCTCATGAAAACGCAGTAAGTTCATTGGAACTATTTCTAAATTATTTAAGATAGACAAAATCATCATCCTTTTCTTTTTTTAGTAGTACTAGTCCTATATGCGAAAGGGGACCTGCTTGTAATAGCAAAATATTATCGTTAATATTAAAAACCTGTTTAGCTTCAGCATCTTTTAAAGAAACTAAACAGTCACTAGTCAAAAGGTTACACTCTTTTGCAATAAATCTTTTAAATAAAGTACAGGGTGTGCCTTCAAAAAAATTTTCTAAATTATTAACAAAACGCTCGCTTAAGTTTTGTATAATTACCCATTGAATATTGTGTTTTGCAATCCAATCAGTTAATAAATCATAAGTGCATGAGAGAAGTTGCGTTTCGAAATCCATATAATCTGAATGATTCCATTCTAGAGGGTTTCCTGGTATTGGGAATGAATGAGTACAATAGTTTAAGACTTTGTATTGTCCAGTATCATAACTAAAAATACTAGAAGTTGAACAATCTCCTTTTGGGTACGTACTTAGAAAAAATCTAGTCTGTGGCATACAAACTTGATCAGTAGTTGTAATAATTGAATATTTATTTGAATCTGTATTGTGATGAAGGTTATCTAATAAAGAAAGTGCACCTGTGAAAGCGGCTGAACCTTGATAACCTATAGAAAATGGGATTGTACTTTTTAGTTTTAATAGTTTTTTTAATTTTAGTGCTGGAGTTAGATAAATGCTAGGTTCATTAGTTTCCTGGCAGTAAGTTAAATATGAAGGTCTGCTGGCAGGAGTTATTTCTAATAGTTTTTTTAGTGAATTGACTCCCAAATCGGATGACGTTTTTTCGAAAGATACGGGTATCTTTTTTGAAAGGAAATTTAAGTCATTCTTTATAGGAGAATCATTATTTATTCCATACTCTCTATTAAGGGCAAATAAAGGATGCAATCGCTTTTGTTTCTCTGGATGCAGGGGCTGATTGTTTTTATTGTGTAAAATAATTTCTGATAATTTCTGATTAGAAGGGACTGAAATAGAAATATTTGAAATAAACTTGTTTGATGCCATGGATTTTACACCTCTTATCTAATGTTGGAAGAGAGTACAACCAAATGTACCACCTATTCCAGCTGTTAGTGTTACAAAGTAATCACCTTTTGATAATTTTTTCCTATGAAGTGCGTGCTGTAGATTTAGAATTGGATCAGAGTTATGAGCATGTCCTATATCTTTTAGAGTTGGAAAATAGATATTTTCAATAGGTATTTTCAAAATTTTCCCTATGTTATTCCAAGTTGGTACATTTACATTACTGGCAATAATTAAGCTAATATCGTTATTATCCATATCACATTTCTTTAATAAAGCACGAAAGTTTTTTATAATGCCGGTGGAAACACTTTTCAAAAACCAATCAAATTCTTTTGGACTAGATGCTTCACCGTTAAAAATTGTAGCGTCTACATTAATTTGAGATTGAATAATTTTATTTTTATCCGCAGTTTTAGATATTAAAATCGCAGAAGCTGCATCTCCCATAACAGAACTTTCTTTTAAATATCTAAAATCCTCAACAAAAGTTTTATCACTAGTTAAAAGTAATACACTTTTTTCATCCGGGTTATTAGATAACCATTTATGAGAAATAGAAAATAAAAAATCCATACCAGAGCAATTTAAATTGGATACAGACATACTTTGAGCATTACAAAAACCGAATTGCTCTTTAATATGCAAAAAGGGATCTGATAGGAATGGAGAAAATTGTAATATGGTGTGAGTAAATAGTATTAATCCAACCTCGGCCGGATCAATATCTTCATGTAGTAGTAAATTTTCAATGGCTGATACTAGCATTTCTTCAGCGTTCTTTTCATCCTCAATAGCAATGTTACTGAGTTGATGTGTATGTAAGAGTAGATTTAAGTCTGAATCGGATAATTGCAGCGTATTTGCTAATTGTTTTAAATGGACACGTTTTTCAGGTACATAAGTGCCAATTCCTTGAATACCAATATACATCTATAACCTCCTGATATACTTCATATTAAAAATAAATTACAATAGATACCATTTGGTGCTACATAATTTAGAAGTTAAACCTACGTTAAAAAGAATGAAAATTCTAAAACAAACAACCTCTTTAATGTATTATGAATATAACTTTACATAGAGGTGGGGATTAAGGTGTATTTGAATACAATTTCAACTTTTAGACCGGCTAATAGAGTAGATATAAAAGACATTAAAGAATCAATAGGATTAAATGCTAGAGAATATGAACGTGTTACTGATTTTCATCAATTGAGGTATATTATGGATTCAGGTAAAGAAACTTCATATGATATGGTTAAAAACGCATTACAAAATTTATTTCAAGAAAGTAGCATCACTTCCAATGATCTAGGTGGGATTATATATGGACATGCTATGCAAAGTCATCCTGATGGAAACAGCTTTTTAGAAAAGTTAAAAGTTGAATTTTCTTTAGAAAAGATTCCGTCTTTTACAATTTCAGATTTGAATTGTGTAACACCTATTACTGCAATTGAGATAGCTACAAAATTACTATCTAATTCTAATAAAAAATATGTTTTATTATTGTTTGCCGAGAAAATGTATATTGACTCTATGCGGAAAATTGAAGATATGACAGTATTTTCAGATGGAGCTGTAGCATGTTTAATTTCAGCAGAAGGGGAAGGGAATGAAATAATAAGCATAAACCAATTCGTTGATTCTAAGGTTTCTAATATTGGTAATTGGGACGAACAGTCATACAGATGGTTTCAGATGTCTTACTTTTTAGGTATCAAAAAGCTATTAAAATTAACTCAGCAGAAAACAGGAGTTGATTTGAGTGATATTAAGCTGGTTGTTCCACATAATGTGAATTATGATACATGGGAGCTAGCATCTCGTTCTTTAAATATTCCAATTGAGAATATTTACACAGACAATATAGCGGCACTGGGACATGTTAGTGGATGCGATATTTTCCTAAACCTTCAAGATGCTTTGAGTAATTGTAAATTGAAAAAAGGGTCATACTATCTATTATTAAGTGTAGGATTAGGAGGCGCATATGGATGCATTCTTCTGAAACATTAAGTACAGACTACTTTTAAAGTTTTAGTAGTCTCCCTTTAAAGCGCTGTTAGATAATTTTCTAGATGTGCTTTTTATGTTAAAAATCGATATATTTTCTATTTGTAGAGTATTTTATGTACATATAGAAAGTGTAATTATTTTAATATAACTGATTTATTTTAAACAAGACAAAGGTGAATGGCCTTTGTCTTGTTTTTTTACCTATGAATTTACTAGTGTCAATATTATTTAAAATTATTAATATAAATTTCACGTATAGTTAACAAATGTTTTATGTATTTTAGGAAAATATTTACTTAAAATATTTTAGAAAAGATAAAAAATATAAAATTTTCTTTAAATTCAAAGGAGGGCTTCCGTGGACTTTAAAGTTTCTAATAGAATCTTAAATTTACCTAGCTATTTATTTGCACATCTTGAAAATCTAAAACAAGAAAAAGAAAGAAATGGATACAGTGTAATTGATTTAAGTGTAGGTGATCCCAATTTCCCTACAGAGGGTCGTATTGTAGAGAAGATGAAGAGCTCATTATCAGATTTTGAGACACATCGTTATCCACCTTTTCGAGGGTATAAAGAATTAAAAGAAAGTGTTTCTAATTGGTATAAGCGCCGTTTTGATGTAGAGATTGATCCGGAAAAAGAAGTTTTAATTTTATTGGGGTCTAAAGAAGGCTTATCACATATATCACTATCGTATTTAGATCCAGGTGATATAGCTTTAGCACCTAACCCAGGTTATCCAGCTTACGCGGGTGGGATAGCTCTTGCAGGGGGGGTTTTAAAAGAGCTGCCTTTATTAGAAAAGAATAATTTTTTTCCGAATTTTTCTAATGTTTCTTCATCAGTTGCTGAAAAGGCGAAGTTAATGTTTTTGAACTATCCTAATAACCCAACTGGTGCTGTAATTGATGTCGAAAAGTTTGAAGAAGCAGTTAGTTTTGCGAGCGAGAACAACATTATTGTGGCTCATGATGCTGCGTATTCAGAAGTTTCTTTTGGTGATTATGTTTCTCCAAGTTTTCTTCAGGTAAAAGGGGCGAAAGATGTTGGAGTAGAGTTTCATTCTTTTTCTAAAACTTTTTGTATGACTGGATGGCGTATTGGGATGGTTGTTGGTAATGCTGAAATTATTAACAATATCGCTAAAACAAAAGCATTTGTGGATTCGGGTGTATTTGGAGCCATTCAAAAATCTGCGAGCTTTGCGCTTGATTCATATGGTGAAGTATCGAAAGAAATAAAGGAACGTTATATGGAAAGAATAAAGATTTTAAAGAATGGCTTAAATCCTTTAGGGTGGGAAATAAAAGAGCCTAAAGCAGGGTATTTTATTTGGACAAAGGTTCCAAATAATCTTTCCTCTATGGAGTTCTGTGAGATGTTACTAGATAAAGCAGGAGTGCTAATGACTCCAGGAGTTGGGTTTGGTAGTCATGGAGAAGGTTATGTAAGAATTTCTTTAAATGTAGAAGAAGAAGAACTACATGCTGCAATTAAAGCTATTAGTAAAAATATTTATGTATATTAATGCTCAATATTGAAGTGGAAAATTGCATTTTAAACTATTAATTAAAAGGGGAAAAAATTATGAATATGATTGAAGTTTATGAAATTTATCAAAAGTTATTTGGATTTGTTCCAGATCCTACAAAGGCTAGGCATGAAATTACAAATCAAGTTAGACCTGAAGAATTAGAATTACATGAGGTTTTTAGAAAAAATAGTATGGAATCTAAGCATATCCCAGAGAAGTATACACAATTAATGTTATTTGGAATGCTTCTTATGCTTACAGCGCCAGGAGCAAAGGTTCATTTAATTGCTTCAAGACGAGCTGGTGCAAGTTGGGATGAATTATTTGATGTAGCAAAATTAGCATTTTTGTTTAGAGGTTTATCGGCGTTTAATTTTGGAATGACTTTAATTAAAGAAGTAATGAAAGAAGAAAATTAAACAATTGGGAGCGACTAGAAGATGGAGTTATTTATCTCTAATTTAGAGGTTCTTTATATAGAAGAGTATCAAACAGTAACTGAATATTTGCAAGATTTGAAGTCTGAAAAAGTGAACACGGAGTTTAACTCAATGTTTGAATCCTATGGATATGTGTCTAGTATTGCAACTAAAAGTAAGGATTTGGATTCATTTAAAAAGCATATGTATATTATCCCTGTAAGTCAGAGAAATGTTGTAGAAATGTCTGGAGACGTTGTTAATAAATCTTTAGAGGGATTATCTACTGGAGATATTACACATTTAGTTTATTGTCATGAGTTATTGAATCTTCCTCAACCTATTACGGTAGCAATGAATATTAAAAAACAAGGGAATTTATCTAAAGCATTGCCATATGCTATCAAGGATCAAGGGGCTTGTGTATCTTTAACGGGTATAAATATTGCAAATATGTTTATAGAAGAAGATCAAAAGTTTCAAATTATTTGTGCGGATAAATGTAATTCACCTCAAAACAGACTAAATGATGAGGGCTTTCCATATGGTGACGGAGCAGCATCTTTTACTATCTCTAAAGATCAGGGGAGCTTTAAAATCATTTCGTGGAATTTACATACATGGTATACAGAAGAGGGTTCTAATTTTGAGAAAAATATACAAAATAATATTGAAAAGTATCTTTTGGATATTGTAGCAGGGGATTCTGATAAAATTCCTGAGTATGTAATTCTACAAAATTACTCTTTAGATATTATAAATCATTTAAAAGATAAATTTAATAATGTTCATTTTTATCAACGTTCTTATCGAAATACCGCAAATTTAAGTACTTCAGATCCTTATTACTCTTTAAAAGAATTATATCAAGAGAAGAAAATGTCAGAGGGGACACAAGTACTGTTGATTTTTGCTGGTTCTAAAGGAACAATAGGTACACTCCTTTTAGAATGTACATAATAAATCTTTGGTAAGGGAAAGAGAGGAACTAGGTAGATGCAATTATTAGATTATGTATATGAATCTGCAAGTCGTTTTGCTAATAAAGAAGCCTTAATATACGAGGGTGATAAATTAACTTATCAAGAATTGGTTAATTGTTTTGATAATATAGGAGATAAAGTCTCGCAAGATTTAATCAACTTTAATTATCCAATTGGTATTTATATTAAAAATCACCCAGATTTTATTATTGCCTATTATTCTTTAATAAAAGCACAAAAAGTGGCTCATTTAGTTGATCGAAAGTGGGGAGCACTTGAGCTTGAAGGTTTAATCAATCATATTCATCTGGGGGGATTTATGGTTCGAACAGAAGAACTTGCTGATTTTCCTTTAAGGGAGAAGGTTAAGAATGTTATTAATTATGGGGATTTATCTTTAGTTATTATTAAAGATGAATTTCTCTCTCCAGATTTAAATCAAAAAAGGTTAGACGGTGTAATATCTTGTAGATATTCTTCAGGAACCACAGGTGTTCCAAAATGTATTATGTACAAAGAAAAAAATGTAATTGCAGCTTCTACCAATTGGTTGGAATCAATTGATCTTCAGTCAAATGATTTAGTTTATTGTGCAGCTTACTTAACTCATGGATTAGCATTTAATACCTCTATCCTTGCCCCATTACGAGTCGGGGCTACAATTCTACTACATAGTGATCTTACCCCAAGAAGAGTAATCGAAACCATATTAGATAATAAACCTACAATTTTTGTAGCGTTCCCTGTACTTTATGACTTAATGACAAAAGCAAAAAATGTTCAACCATTAGATGGTATTAGAATGTGTGTGTCATCCGGTACAGTTCTTCATGAAAGTATAAAAAGAAAGTTTAAGCAATCTTTTGGAATACATATATCTGATTTATATGGCGTAGCGGAAACAGGTTTATCTATTTTAAACCAACAAGAAGACTATAAAAGTGTTGGTTTTCCATTAAAGAATGTTGCCGTTAGAATTTTAGATTGCAATTATCAGAATCTTCTAGAGGGCCAAGTAGGTGAAGTGGCATTACTTACTGAGTCTAGGGCAGTAGGGTATTATAACTATCCTGGTGAGTTAGAAAATAGAATCGTAGATGGCTTTTATCTAACAGGCGATTTGGGTTCCATAGAAGCTGATGGGAAGTTATATATCAGAGGAAGAAAAAGTGATGTTGTGGATATTGCAGGGAAAAAAGTTGATCCGGTTGAAGTAGAGGATGTTTTAAGAACACATCCAGAAGTATATGATGTAGCCGTTTTTGGAAAGAAGAATGTAGAAAATGGAACGGAAACTTTAGCTGCAGTTGTTGTAGCTAATGATTACATGAAGAGAGAACATGTAGTGAAGTTTTGTAAAGAGAGGTTAGTTAGTTATAAGGTTCCACAAATCGTCAAATTTGTTGTTGATATTCCTCGCAATAACAACGGTAAAGTGCTTAGAAGAGAGTTACAAAACTTAATTTAGGAGGAGTATATGGCTTTTTATGATGAACTAAAAAAGTGTATCAGTAGAGAAGACGAAAATTTTATTTGGTTAGGTAATGTTGAAGTAGAACAACATTGGGGTAAAGAGGACGTTATTACTTTACCCGGAAGTAACATTTCAAAATCACAACCGTTAGTAAATAAAATTGGTGAAATGGGACTTTTTTTAGCAGGTCAAAACGATATTGTTTGCTTAAAAGATACTGTAGATGAAGATTATGCACAATATATTGAAGAAATTCGAGGGTTTATTCCAGAGGTTTTAAATTTCCATGTAGATAATCCAGATATTAATATTTCTGAAACGATTTTATGGAATAAGGAAAGTACAAACCTTTTACAAAAAATGAATGTAGAAAATAAATATAGTTTATTACCTTACGGAACATCACAACTTGAAGAAGAGATATCTATTAGAACTTCAATACCTCTTACTACACCGAAAGCAAACGTATGTCAAGAAGTTAATAGTAAGTTATATAGTTGGGAACTTAGTGAGAAATTTGAACTTAGGCAAGTGACAGGAACTGTTAGTCGAAGCCTTGATGAGCTAGAAGGAAATTATAAAAAGATTAGAAAACAACTAGGTGAAAAACCCCTAGTATTAAAAGATTCTATGGGGGTTTCTGGAAAAGGAATGGTTTTAATAGATTCAGAGAATAAGTTTAATAGCATTATGAATTTGTTGAGAAGGTCTTCAAAGAAAAAGGGACATACCAATATAGAAATGTTACTAGAAAGTTGGATTGAGAAAGAAAGAGATCTTAATTATCAATTTTTAATAGATAGAAAGGGTAATGTGACATTTACCTCGGTTCGGGAGGCTCTAGTTTATAAGGGAGTACACCTTGGTCATAAATTACCGGTTAATTTAACTTCGGAACAAGAAGCTGAATTAGAAAGAGCATATAAGGTTATCGGTAAGCAGTTAGCTGAAAGTGGATATTATGGGGTTGTTGGAGTAGATGCAATGATTGATAGGAAAGGGTTATTGTATCCGTGTGTCGAAATAAATGCTAGATTCAATATGGCAACTTATCAAAATGAAATTGTTGAAAGTTTTTTTGAACCAGAGACGTTTTTTACTGCTATCCCTTTAGAAATTACACTAAAAGAATTGGTACCTTTTAATAAAATTAAAAAGGAACTAAATAGTATCTTGTACACTAAAGAAAAAGGATACGGTGTCATTATTAATGGTTTTTCTACGTTGAATCTAGGAATCAATAAAAAAGGGAGGTTATATACTATTATTTTAGGTCGTTCAATGCAACATTGTGAGGAAATGACTAAAAAATTGAAAGAATTTTTAAGTGATTTTAGTGTGGAAAGATAAAGATAAAGATAAAGGGGATTCATAATGAGAACGGTAATTGACTTTGAGTTGCAATCTTCGTTTAAACCAATGGGAGATCAACCACAAGCAATAAAAAAGTTAATTGATGGGATTGAGTCTGAAGAAGAGAGGTTATTGTTAAAAGGAGCGACTGGTACTGGCAAGACATTTACTATAGCAAATATAATTCAAAAACTTAATCGGCAGACTTTAATCATTGCACATAATAAGACGTTAGTAGCTCAATTGTGGAGTGAATTGAAAGAATTATTTCCTAATAACGCTGTGGAATATTTTGTTAGTTATTATGATTATTATCAACCAGAAGCTTATATCCCTCATAAAGATTTGTTTATTGAAAAAGATTCTAAAGTTAATGAGGAAATTGAACGAATGAGGCATTCTGTTATGGATAGTCTCTTGAAACGTACAGACGTCATTGTAGTCGCAAGTATTTCATGTTTATATCCTATGAGTTCGCCACAAGATTTTAGTACCAGCTCTTTTGTCCTTTCCATTGAAGCGGACGGATATTTTTCCTATAGGTATGAACAAGTTATTAAAATGCTTATTGATAATCAATACACAAGAAATGACATCGAATTAAAACCTGGAAACTTTAGATTAAGCGGTGGCGTTATAGATGTATACCCAATGGGGAAAAAAGAAGCAATCAGATTAACATTTTTTGGAGATGAATTAGAAGAAATTTTAGCTATTCATCCCCTTACCGAGGAAATTTTAGAGGCTTTGGAAGAAGTGCATATTTTTGCAGCAAGTAGCTTTGTAGCTACATCTAAGCAAATTGAAAATGCGGTTCCACTTATTGAACAGGATTTACGAGAACAAATTAACTATTTAAGAAATTTAGGTCATATTATAGAAGCGGAAAGGTTAGAGAAAAGAACTCTTTATGACTTAGAGATGTTAAAAAATACAGGATATTGTGTAGGTATTGAAAATTATTCTAGGTATATGCAAAACAGAGAGAAGGGCTCACGATGCTTTAATTTAACAGATTATTTTGATTCCAATTATTTAACGGTTATTGATGAGTCCCATGTGTTATTACCACAACTTCGAGCTATGTATGCTGGGGATCAATCTCGAAAAAGAAGTCTAATAGATTATGGGTACCGATTACCATCTACTTTAGATAATAGACCACCTACTTTTGATGAGTTTATGGATCATACTAAAAAGTTGATATTTATGTCTGCTACTCCAGGGAACTATGAGCTAGAAGCTAGTAAGATATTTGCTGAACAAGTTATTCGTCCGACTGGTTTGGTTGATCCAAAAATAGAGCTGAAGAGTAGTGGGGATTATTTCCAATATCTTGTTCAAGAGATTAACAAAACTATTAATAAGAACGAAAGAGTATTGGTTATAGCTCTAACAAAAAAACAGGCCGAAAAAATAACACAAGAGTTGAGCGCTTTAAAGATTAAATCCGCTTATTTACATTCTGAAATAGAGAATATCGAAAGATCAGAGATTATCCGTTCTTTTAGAATGGGAGAGTTTGATGTCCTTGTGGGAATTAATCTTTTAAGAGAAGGATTGGATTTACCAGAAGTATCTTTGGTTAGTGTAATAGGCGCTGATAAGAGAGGTTTTCTAAGATCTAAAAGTGCTTTATTACAAATAATTGGGAGAGCATCGAGGAATGTAAATGGTCGGGTTATTTTGTTTGCTGATAATAAGACAGAGAATATTAAAGAAGCGATGGAAGAAACAGAGCGAAGAAGAGATATACAGATTGCTTATAACAAAGAGAACGGCATTAAACCTAAAACAATTATAAAGAAAGATACAGGGTCTTTACGAAGTTTATTAGGATTCAAAGAAAATATCTAAAGATAAAATAGGGTGGTAGCACTATGAAAAAAAGAAAAATAAAAGTAAGAGGTGCAAGGGCAAATAATCTCAAAAATGTTAGTTTAGACTTAGACTTTGATAGCCTTACAGTATTTTCAGGTGTAAGTGGATCGGGGAAATCATCTTTAGCTTTTGATACAATTTTTGCTGAAGGGCATCGAAGGTATGTGGATTCATTATCATCTTATGCAAGGCAATTTTTAGGTCAAATAGAGAAGCCGGATGTTGATTCTATTGAAGGGCTTACCCCGTCAGTATCTATAGAGCAAAAGGTTATCCATAAAAATCCAAGGTCCACAGTAGGTACTGTCACTGAAATTTATGATTACATTAGAATACTATATTCTACAATAGGAATACCCTACTGTCCTGAACATCATATTCCTATTCAACCACAATCAATTGATCAAATGATTAATAAATTAAAAGATTTAGAGGACGGGGTAGAATTATATATTTATGCGCCGCTCGTTAAAGGGGGGAAAGGAGAGTTTAAAAATTTAATTAGTGATATATCCCAAAAGAGGTTTATAAGGGTTCGAATTAACGACGAACTAATTAAGCCAAGTGCAAAAATAACTTTAGATAAAAATAAGAAGCATACTATTGAAGCTCTAATAGATAAAGTAATCTTCTTAAAAGAAAACAAAAGAAGAATTACAGATTCTATAAAAAGAGCTGCACGGGAAGCAAAAGGGCAAGTGTTAGTAGAAGCTTTCAAAGGAAATGAGAAAAAAGAAAGTTACTTCTTTAATAGTTTACAGGCCTGTTCGACATGTGGGTACTCAATTGATAATTTATCACCTAGAAACTTTTCTTTTAATAGCCCATATGGTGCATGTAACGAGTGTCATGGATTAGGATCCACTTTGCAAGTTAATCCGCGTTTATTAATAACTAATTGGAATAAATCCATTAACGATGGGGTATTTGATAATTGGGCTACAAGTACAGCCAAGTGGTACCACAATATAATTGATAGTGTATGTCAACACTATGGGATTTTGAAAGATACGCCATTTAAAGATTTACCTTCAGAGCATAGAGATATCCTTTTGTATGGAAGTGGTAACGAAGAGATTCTATTTGATTACCAATCTGACCGGAAGCAACGTACCCATACCTCTACGTTTGAGGGAGTAATTCCTAATATAAACAGAAGGTATAGTGCAAGTAACTCAGCAAGCGTTAAAGAAAAGCTTGAGGAAGTTATGTCTAGTATTAAGTGTCAGGTATGTCACGGTAAGCGTTTAAAGATATCGAGTTTGGCTGTGTATATTGGTGATAAAAACATCTCACAACTATCTGAGATGTCGATAGAAGAGTTGTATAAATATTTTAAACAAATTGAAGACCAATTAGATAATAAACAATTAGAAATTTCCAGTAAAGTTTTAGACGAAATTTTAAGTAGACTTCAATTCTTATTAGATGTTGGATTAGAATATTTAACTTTAGATAGGGAAGCTAAGACATTATCTGGAGGTGAGGCACAAAGGATTAGATTAGCTACTCAGATTGGATCTGCTTTATCTGGAGTTATTTATGTGTTAGATGAACCTAGCATTGGGTTGCATCAAAGGGATAATTTACGCTTAATAAATACATTAAAACGCTTAAAAGAACTTGGAAACATGGTTATAGTCGTAGAACATGATATAGATACAATGCTAGCAGCAGATTATATTGTAGAGTTAGGAAAAGGTGCTGGGAAAGATGGGGGAGAAATTGTTGCTGCTGATACACCAAAAGGATTTATAAAAGGTAATCCCTCTTTAACTAGTCAATATTTATCAGGTGCTAAGAAAATAGAAATACCTAAAGAAAGAAGAAAGCCTAATGGGAATTATTTATCCATTATTGGTGCTAAAGAAAATAATTTAAAAAGTGTCAATGTTGACATTCCTTTAGGTGTACTGACCTGTATTACAGGTGTTTCTGGTTCAGGGAAAAGCACCTTAATTAATGGGATTTTATATAAACATTTAGCTAGAGAAATTAATAGGGCACATAAGTTATTACCAGGGCTGTTTGATAATATACAAGGGTTAAATCATATTGATAGAGTAATTAACATCGATCAATCTCCTATTGGAAAATCACCAAGATCCAACCCAGCAACTTATACTGGTATGTTTGATGAAATTAGGGATTTATTTGCCAAGACAACAGATGCAAAAGTAAGAGGGTTACTAAAAAAAGCTTTTAGCTTCAATGTACCAGGTGGTAGATGTGATACCTGTAAAGGCGATGGGGTTGTGAAAATTGAAATGCACTACTTACCAGATGTGTATGTTGTTTGTGATGATTGTGAAGGGAACAGATATACACAAGAAACGTTAAGTGTTCAATTTAAAAACAAGAATATTTCTGATGTTCTAAATATGACGGTTTCTGATGCTATGGAGTTCTTCAAGGATCATCCTAAAATAATGAGATATTTACAAAGCCTAAGTAATGTAGGGTTAGGTTATATGAAAATTGGACAACCAGCAACTACGTTGTCTGGTGGAGAAGCACAACGCATTAAATTAGCTACTGAGTTAGCGAGGACTTCTACAAATAAGACACTGTATATATTAGATGAGCCTACCACAGGATTACACTTAGAGGATATAAATAGAATATTAAAGGTGCTGCAACGTTTGGTAGATAAAGGTTCGTCTGTATTGGTAATAGAGCATAACTTAGACGTTATTAAAACTGCTGATTATATTATTGATATGGGGCCAAATGGTGGTGAAAATGGTGGCGAGGTAGTTGCTGTGGGAACACCAGAGGATATCTGTCGGGTAGATAGCTCAATAACCGGTATGTTTTTGAAAAATACTTTAGATTTAACGTATAACTAACCTAAGTGTATTTAATGAAAGGAGGTGATTGCTTGATTGATTTTCATGTTCATATAGGCAGATTACATGATGAGTATACAGAAGATTTTGCATCTCAAATGATGACTCCTTGTAATAAAAACACTGAAAATATGGAAGTTGATATAGGAAGACTAATTCAGGAAATGGATAGAAGTAATGTTCAAAAAGCAGTATTGCTAGGGTTTAATGCTAAACGTACTTTGGGTGTACACGTTACCAATGAATATGTGTCCAACATATGTAAAGAAAACCCAACACGTTTTATAGGATTTGCTTCTTTTGATGGTATGGATAATACCTTATGTAAGGGGGATTTACAAAAGGAATTAGTAAACTATAATCTTAAAGGTTATAAATTAGCATTTGGTTATTTAAATATGTCTCCTAATGATCAGGGGTGGTACCCAATTTATGAAGATGCCATAGAGCGTGAACTTCCCATTTTGGTACATATGGGATATACACCTATTAAACAAGCTAACTTACGTTACTGTCATCCTATATTACTGGATAAGGTACTAAGTAATTTTCCTAAATTAAAAATCGTGATTGCTCATATGGGGTGGCCATGGATTGAGGATACACTAGAATTGTTAAAGCGCTATGAAAATGTTTATGCAGATTTATCAATAGTTTCTTCTTACCAATCTATTAGCACAATTTCTAACATAATTAGATTAGCTAAAAAGCATGAGGTTGTTAATAAACTTATTTGGGGCACAGATTATCCAATGTGTTCTATGATAGATAGCCTAAATCGTTTTAAAGAAATTAAAAGTCATCTAGATGATAATAAGATTGTAATTGAATCGGGAACTTGGGAGAGGATATTTCAAGGGAACGCTAATTATTTATTGGGGATTAAGGAGGTAGCGATTTAGTTGGATAACAATAAAAAAGTATTGAAAATAGGAAATATTGAATGTGATGATTTAGTTGAAAAAGTTGGGACACCTGCCTATATATACGATGCTGATATTATTAAAAATCAGGTAGAGAGACTCAATAGTCTACATAAAGATGTTCAATTATTTTATTCATTAAAAGCAAACCCCAATCCGTCGATTGTAAAGTTTATTTATAGTCTTGGGGCAAACCTGGAAATTTGTTCTTTGAAGGAATTAGAAATTGTAGAGAAAATCAATGCTTCACCAGAACGTGTTCTATATTTAGGTCCTGGAAAAACTGAAAAAGAAATTAGAAGGGTATTAGAATACGGAGTGAAGTATTTTATTATTGAATCGTTACAAGAAATGAAGAAAATTAATGAAATTGGAGAAGAAAAAGGTAGAGAAATTAAAGTAGGTGTACGACTAAATCCCAGCGTGTCAGCTAAAGGCTCTAAATTAACTATGGGAGGAAAACCAAGGCAATTTGGGATTGATGAAGAGCAATTATCAGAAATATTTGCTCTAGAAACATCGTTGAAAAATGTAAAGATAGTAGGGATTCATGTATATAATGGTACCCGAATCCTCGCTAGTGATGTTTTTATAGAAAATACATCTCATGTTTTAAATCTAGCAAAGAAAGTTATTAAAGAATATCAGGTAGATTTAGAGTTCGTTGATATTGGTGGAGGCATGGGCATTCCATATTTCCCAAATGAAAGTACACTTGATTTGGAGGATATATCTAAGAAATTATCCGAGTTGATCCCAATTTTTCACAAAGAGGTTGGAGCTAAAATCCCTATCTTTTTAGAATCAGGTAGATATGTAGTTGGTGAGAGTGGGGTATATGTAACAGAAGTGTTATATAAAAAGATATCTAAAAATTTTGAATTTTTAACTGTTGATGGCGGCACACATCATCATATGGCCGCGGGAGGTATGGGGAATGCTTTAAAAAAGAATTTTCCAATTAAAGTTTTAAATAAATATGATGAAGAGCCAGAAATAGAATATTACATCTCAGGTCCTTTATGTACACCCAATGACCTTATTGCAAAAAAGATTAAACTTCCTCAAACGCAGACAGGTGACCTGATTGGTATTTTAAATGCTGGTGCATATGGATTAACGGCTAGTCCTGTTTTGTTTTTAAGTCACTATCTCCCAGTAGAAGTCTTGGTACAGCAGGATAACTATATGGTCATTCGAGAGAATACAGAATATGATTCTCCAGATATACGGGAATTTCAAGAAGTTGAGGAGGTACTGAATACATGAACTTTATGCTGAAAACCAAAGGTATTTCTGAAAAAATTAATCTGATTATTGATAATGAACATGATAAAAGTCTTTATGATGAACTACTTGCTGTGGAACAAGAGTTATCAAAAAAATTAGAGGTTCCTAATGTTAGTTTAGGATCAAAAGTCGGTGATACCTTCTTGTTTCTAGATCACTTAGCAGAGGGTGTGGTCTTCTATTTAGATAATAATGTTTGGTATAAGGTACTTTTTCATGAAAGTGTACCTATTTGTAATAAAGACTCTTATATTCTTGCATTAAGAAAAGTGGAAAATTATACGAAGATAGAGCAGGCTTCAACACAAGAACAAAAAATTTTATGGTTATATGGATTACACTATAAATTGATATTAGCATCTTATGTGTTGAAATCTATTGAAACTATCTTACAATTATGTAAAGAATATGTAAAAGAACGAAAGACATTTGGAATTCCCATCTCCAAACATCAAATGGTCTATGATACATTTGTTACGGTTAGTAGTGAATTTGATGGTAATGTACTGTTCTTAAGGGAGTTATCAAGTCAGGTTCATTCAAATGGACTAGAATATCAGAAGTATTTTAAACAAATCGACTTTATGTTGGAAAATAATAGTGAGTTAGTCGATAGAATCCTCCCATTATTTGGGGCTTATGGTTTAGAGAATAATTCAATTATTGATAATTTCCTAAATGTTCATCACTTATCAATATTTAAGGGGGTTTAAAGCATTGTTGGATTCACTCAGAGATGGAGTAAAAGAGTACGCATTAGAGTTAAGGAGTTATGCTTTAGAAGCTGATAAGAATAGGGATTTGCCTACAAAGTATCTTCAACAATACTCAACCTTTCAGCCTCTATGGCGCTTAGGTGTGCCAAAAGAGTATGGTTATAGTGGCATCAAGACCAAAGAGGGAGATTTTTATGGAGATTCATCCATTGAGCTAGCGGTATGTACAGAGGAGTTAGCATACGGAGACCCTGCTATGATGTTATCAATGCCAGGACCACAATTATTAGGGCCAATATTACAAGAGCTAGGTACGAAGGAACAACAAGATAAATTTTTCTCATCTTTTATGACTTCAGAACCAATTTGGACAGCATTTAATTTAACCGAGCCAAATGCCGGATCAGACATTGCAGCAATAGAAACGGTTTCTATTAAGAAAGATGATGAAACTTATGTAATGAATGGAGAAAAGAAATATATAGCAAACGCAGAGAGAGCTCAATGGGCACTTACATTTACAAAAATGGGGTCTAAAAATAATCAATTTGCTATTCAAAGCTTTTTAATCCATGAAGATCAATTCAAAGGTCATAATACTGTTGAGAGAGAATATGGACGAACGTTAGGTATGAGAGTTGCTAGACTAGGTCATACCATCTATCGTGGTCTAGAAGTAAATCAATCACAAATTATCGGTCTAACTAAATCACCTCTTCAAAGAGGATTAAGAGGTGCAATGAAAGTGTTTTTTAGGATGCGTCCTTCTACATCTTCAATTGCAATAGGAACGTGTAGAGCAATATTAGATTATGTAAGGGATAATGTAAAAGTAAATGTAAGACAAGAGCTTATGCTAGATGAGTTACAATGGAAGGTTGAAAGAACAAGAAGATTAGTTTACCGTGCTGCAAATGAAGTTGATCAGAATATTTTTAATCCAAAAACTTCTTCAATGGCAAAGTGGATGGCTAATAATTTAGTTTATGAGGTATCTAGAAAAGTAACGCAGTTGTTAGGTCCAATTGTTATTGCTGAGCACCCATTATTAGAAAAATGGATGCGAGATGGACGAATGATTGAGTTTATGGAAGGATCAACGAATATCCATAAACGAGAAGTTGCGCAGGAACTATTAGGGATAAACTAAAAAAGTATTAGGAGGTAATAACTATGAATACAGTTGAAAATTTGAAGGATTTAGTAACAGAAATTGTGGCGAAGCAACTAGAGTTGCAGAAGAATGAGATTAAAGAAGATGCAAATATTTTTGAAGATCTAGGGTTAGATTCAACAGGTGTAATTGAATTGTTGTTAGCATTAGAAGAAGAATGTGAAATTGAATTTGATATGGAAGAGCTAGATCCTGGTAATTTAGAAAGTATCAATGCCATTACAGAATACATTTTAGAATTAAGATAGATGCTATGTTTATAACAAGATTAGACGATTTAGGAGTCGAGATTAAAGATGAATCAAAATAACGTAGTTCCATTTGTAACTAATGTATACGGTATAGGAATAGATATTCAAAGCATTAATGAGATAGAATCTTCTATTGAAAAGCACGGTTTGAAATTTTTAAATAAAATTTTTACTTCAGAGGAAATTGCATATTGTAGTAACAAACATAAACCATCTCAACATTTTGCAGCAAGATTCTCAGCAAAAGAAGCTTTCTTAAAAGCGCTGGGTACGGGTATAGGGTCCGGATTTTGTTTAAAGGATGTTGTGGTATTAAATAAAGATTCTGGAGAGCCATATCTCACATACTGTAACCAAGTTAACAGAGTGGTAATCGAGAAAAAATTGAAAGCTTTTGTGTCACTTTCTCACTCTCTGGAATATTCGATAGCACAAGTTATATTGGAGCATGATTTGACATAATATAAAATGCGTAGGGGTGAGGATATGAAAGTTGCAGTTATTAGTACTGAACTATTTGTACTTAAATCAGCTAGGAAGATTGCATATCATGACAATTGGGAAATAGTTCATGTAGGAGATATAACTTCTTTAAATTATATATTAAAAGATCAACAGAGTTACTTTAATGGGATTGTATGGCATCTTAAAGATTTAGACTTTGAAGAAGTAAAGCAGTTTCGTAATTTTAAAAAGGGCTTTAAAAGCATCCCTACGATGGTCCTTTTTGAACATAGTATTAATAAGCAGCAAACAGAGGTAGAATTTTTGAAAAAAAATTCTACCATGTCCTTTGATATTTATACAGATCATCAAGCGGGTGAATATTTCGATTGTTTTTATAATTATATGATTCAGTTAAACAGACATGATAAACATTCTAAAAATATTATTAATATTTATCCTAATATATCTTTAAATATTGATATGAGATATTTAAATAATAATGGGAAAATATTACCCTTAGCTGGAAAAGAATTTGAGATGCTTATGTTTTTCATCGATACGAGAGATCGATTTGTTACAACTGAAGAAATCTTACTTGCAATTTGGGATGAGTATACTACTAATGAGACAGTTAGGCAGTATATATATAAACTCCGTAAGAAATTGCATACTAATCAGAAAAATTTCAATCTACTAATTCACCGAAAAAGTATTGGGTACACTTTAATTGGTGAAGGTAATGAATTCTTGGTAGGTCTTTAGTAACATAATACATATGGTATTTATAGACCGATATATATTTAATGTGCTCTTATGGAATTGGTAGTTCGTGGTGTATTGATATAAGATCAACGGTTACATCTTTTTAACATTCGGTGATATGTAAAAAGGTAACGAAGTTATGTGATATTAATACCAAAAGCACTGTACATGATATTTGATTATCATATACTAAGCAATATAAGCAATTATTTAGGAGAGCAGGAGCATGTGATTGCGATTGATTGGAATATAGCCCTATTTTAGTCGTAATATCTTGTTAGAAAGCAAGGACATGTAAATGCTCTTATTTTTAACAAAAAAGAGTATTCTATCAATTTATTAAATTCGACTTTATTATTCGTAATCCTTCTAATTTAATTTTATTTTTTAGTGTAATTAAGTCAAGGTTTTTTCTTTTAATTGATTATGAAAGATAAGTTGAAAGTAGCTGGATAAATATTAAAAGTACGAATAGAATAAATGCCCAGATTTAACAAAATTGTAGCTGATTTAATGTTATATCAAAATGATTAATTCATATTTTTTAAGAGATTTAAAAGGTAACCTAGGATTACAAGTGTTATAAATTTATTATTTATTATATATTAAATAACAGATAATATAACGAATAATAAAACGTAAATAGTAAAGTATCAATAAAATATTTAATAAGTCTGTAGGAGAACAACCCAATGTTGTACTTTTATTTATAAAATAAAAGTACAACATTGGGTCTTTTAATTTTAGCTGTATATAAGGTGCTAAAATGTCTTTCTATAGAGAATTTATTCTTCAGGAACTATACAATCTGCTTCAATTTCTACAAGCCATTCTTCTTTAATAAATCTGTTAACTTCAAAGACTGTACATGCTGGTTTGATTTGATCAAAGTATTCTTTATGTGCTTTTGCAGCTTCATCTACATTCTTCATATCTGTAAGATAAATTTTTGTACGTACAATATTTTCAAGGGAAAGTCCCATTTCTTCTACAGCATTTTTAATAATTTCAATACAACTCTTTGTTTGATCATAAACATTATTAGCTACACCTTTATTGTTAGGATCAATGGGTGCAGTGCCAGCGATTGCAATAATATTTCCTACTTTAACAGCTCGAGATGATCCTAAATAATTTTCAAAAGGAGAATTTGAACTTATTACAGTTTTATTGGGCATTGAATATCAACTCCGTGTTTTTCTTTTATAATAGATTGAAATTACGATTTTTCACATGGGTTTTAAAATAACTTCAATGTTAATTATGTGTTAATTGCCAAAGAGCTTTCAGGTGTTAAGTATTGTTAATTGTTAATTAATGTTACTTTAACACTAAATTAATTTAAAAGAGGTGATATAAATGTGAAACTATAATAAAAAACAAAGGACGGGGTAAGGTGAGAGAGAGTCTTCAGGTTTTTTTAAAAAATGCAACCTTTCAGTATGGAAGTAGAGTAGCTTATCAATTTCAGAAAAAGAGATACAGGTATAAAGATATCGATTTATTATCCGATCAGCTAGCGAATGCTTTAAAATCCCGAGATATCTTGGTAGGAGATAGAGTAGGTATTTTAACAAATAATCCTATTCATAATGTAATAACTTATCTAGCGGCACTAAAAGTTGGGGCAGTATGTGTACCATTAAATCCAGGACAAGATCAAACGATAGTTAACGAGATAAAAAAAGTTTCAGAAATAAAATGTTTTGTAGTCGATGAAAAAATGTATAAATTTTATGGACCAAGTACATTTCAAGAACAATCTATTTTTTCATTAGAGGTCTTCAAAGATTCAAGCGCAGTATGTGACTTGAAAGATATACAATGCTTTTCTACGGATTATATTAGTACAGATATAGAAGATGATAATGAGTCTTTTATTTTCTTTACTTCAGGTTCAACGGGAGTGAAAAAAGGGGTTGTTTTACAAAGAAAAAGTTTATTGGAATTTATTAAATGGGGAGGCGATTTCTTAGGAGTTACATCTAATGATAAATTTTTGTGCCATGCTCCATTGTATTTTGATATGTCTTTATTTTCATTGTTCATTCCATTTTCCTTAGGAGGAATGTGTGTACTTACATCTAATGAACAAAGGAATAATCCACGATATTTAAATCAACTAATTACGGAAGAACAGGTAAGTGTTTTACATTTGGTCCCCTCATCATTGAAATTACTCCTAAATGAAAAAAATCAGGATTATAAATCGGTTCGTTTTTTAGGATTAGCTGGAGAAGCATTACCGTCTGGCAATATACAAATGGTCAGAAGTGCATTTCAACATGCGCATATTGTGAATTTTTATGGGAGTACAGAGGTAAATGAAGCATTAGCATTCTTTCTTCCTCAAAATGTAGAGGGCATGAAGCGTTTACCAATTGGTAAACCATTAAAACATGTAGAAGTGTGTGTGTTAAATCAGGATTTATTACCTTGTAAAGAGGGGGAAGTAGGTGAACTGTATGTAAATTCATCTACAATGTTAAAATGCTATGTTAACAAATCAATAGATACTACATTTAAATTTCTTGGGGAGGATTCAATTTTAAAATACTTTCCAACTGGTGATTTGGTGAAATTTGAAAATGATCTCTTTTATTATATGGGCCGAAAAGATGACATGGTAAAGGTTCAGGGGAAGAGAGTATATCTTTCAGAAGTGCGAGATTTAGTATCTAAACATGAGGCAATTAATGAAGTCTTTGTATGTATGTATAAAGGAAGTCTTATTTCGATTGTTAATAGTAATACAGTTATTAATTCTTTAGAGATGAGAGTATACTGTTCTAAATATTTAGAGCCTCATGCTATACCGTCTAAATTTATTTTTATAGAGAATCATTTACCTAAGACTAGTACTGGAAAGATTGATAGAAAATTATTACAGGAATGTTTAGGAGGGTAATTATGCTAGCAAAACGTATAGAAGAGTTTATCAAAGATGAGGTATTTATGGAGGAGTCTATAGACACTATACCAGGTGATCTCGATTTAATAACTACAGGAGTTCTCAATTCATTGAGTGTTATGAAATTAATTGGTTACGTTGAGGGTTTGAAAAATGTGAAATTTAAAGAGGAAGAAATTGTAATAGATAACTTTTCATCTATTAATAAAGTTGTAGAATTTATTAATAAACAATAGATTGTGTTGGTATTCATTCGGATAAAGTATAAAGATTTTTTAGATAAGGTCGGAGGTATATATGGGTAATATTTATGGAGAATGGAAAGACTTAACGAATTTTAAAAGAAATATTGCTACATTATTATTTTCAGGAGGTTTAGATAGTTTATATACTGCGTATCAATTAAAATTGAACGATATTGAAACACATGCAATTTTAATTGATGTTGGGCAAAAAATTCCTAAAGATTTATCCAAGTTAGCTCAATTACTAGACATTCATCTCGTAACTATTGAGGCAAAAGATGAGTTGTGTGAGGAGTATGTCAAACTAGGGATAATGTCAAATGCTCTGTATAATAATCATTTCCCTGTTTCTTCAAGCTATACTCGACCAATGTTCTCAAAAATAGTGTGTGAATATGCTAAAGAGGTTAATAGCTCATTAATTGTTCATAACTCAACACCTTATCAAAATTCAGCCATGCGTTTTAACCTTTCCATTATGGCAAACTATCCTCAAGCTAACATTTTTTGTCCAGCAATTGGAGAGTATGTGACGCGAGAAGAAAAGAAAAGGATTATTGAAAAAGAATTAGGTATATCGGTATCTGATTACTCTAAATATTCTGTTGATGAAAATCTGTGGTGCAGGGTAATTGAGAACGATACATTAGAATACACTGAAATAGAAATACCAAATGATGTATTTAAATGGACAAGTATTAGAAACAATACGAAGGACTGCTACCTGGAGTTAACTTTTAAAGATGGCTTACCATATAAAATTAATGGTCAAGAATTAAGTTTAAAGGAGATTATTGAAACTTTAAATGATTTGCTCTCTGGTTACGGTATTGGGAGATATGCTGGTCTAGAGGATAGTAGTTTTGGGGTTAAGAATCCAGAAATAAGAGAAGCACCTGCAGCTATGTTGATCCACCAGTCACATTTATTGTTAGAGGAAATGATTTTGACAGATGAGGAATTAAGAGTCAAATCATCTCTTGATAGAGAATGGACAAATTTGGTGGTACAAGGTGGGTGGTTCAGTCCGTTAAAGTTCTGCATAGAGGAAAGTATAAAGTGCTTTAATAAATACATTAATGGAAAAATTAAGTGGAAAATAACTAAAAATAATATTTTTTGTGTTGCGAAAGATTCTAAGAATAGTATGAGTTTCTCAAAATTTGATGATTTTATTAGCGAGTTTAGCCCTTACTCTATTAATAGTTTCTTTCAGCAAAAAGCACGTGAAATGAGAATAGGATTAGAAAGGAATGAAGACTAATGATGGATTACAATGGTTCTTGGGAATTTGAGCTAGAGGAAAGTGAGAAATTACAATTAGAAAAAATAATTGATGAGCTTCCACGTTTAAACAGGTTTGATGAAGTAGATGATGCATTCTTGAATGAATTAGAAGTAGTGAAAAGTAAAATGCCAGTTAGGATTCTAAAAGAGCTTGTTTCATTTAAGCGGTCTTCTAATTTATATGGAACAATTAAATTTTCTAATTTACCTACTGATGCTATTTTGCCAATTACACCTGAGAAAGGTGAGTTTGCTAAGGGAAAGATGACAAATGTAAGTGAATATGTATTATTGCTATTTATGCTTTGTTTAGGAGAACCTCTAGCATATGAAGATGAAAAAGGTGGGCTATTAATTCAAAACATCTGTCCAGTAAAAGGTCAGGAAAAGAAACAGGAGAATACTGGATCTGATTTGTTAGAATTTCACACAGAGGATGGATTTCATCCATATAAACCAGATTTTTTAGCTTTGTATTGTGTTAAACCGGACAGAGATAATAAAGCAAAGACTATCACTTCTTCTATCAGAAGAGTTTTAAAACATCTACCCAATGATGCGATAGAAATATTAAGAGAGCCACTATACGCAATTAACCCCCCGTCTTCATTTGGCAATGGGGATCAAGGTGAGTTAGTTCAAACAATACCAGTACTAAGCGGAGCATTATTAGATCCAGAAATTTGTATGGACTTTTATTTAATGGAACCTCAAAATGAATTAGCTGCATGGGCATTAGATTGCTTAAAGAAGGAACTTTTAAATGCGTCTATAGGCGTAATTCTTCAAAAAGGTGAATTATTAATAGTTGACAATAAAAAAGCAATACACGCTAGAACGGGATTTATACCTAAATATGATGGAGAAGATCGTTGGTTACAGAGAATGTTTGTGGTTAGGGATATTCATGCTTCTGTAGCATCTAGGAGTTTTGGAAAACGCATATGTACCCCAGTCAATGTAATACTAGGCCAAAAAAATAAAGGGTATAAGGAGTTAGTATTAAATGGGGAATAATGCTTATGAACATTATAGAAGAGGAGTAAACTGTTATTGGAATAGTATGGCTCTTTTGTTAGAGCAGTATGGATTAGAGCATCTGATTTTAAAGCATTTATCGTTTGGTTATATCTACAGTAATACTGAATTAGATATTACGTTTGAGCTGGAAGCGGAATCTCCAAATTCGTTAGGATGGTTGGCACAATATATAAAAATTAGTCGGTATAGAGTTAGTAAAGAAGAGTTATATAAGCTTTTAAAGCAAAATAAAGGTTTATTTTTATTATGTGTTAACATTCAAACTCTTTCAAGTGAGTATCCATCTTTCCCAAATGTTCATGATTATCATTATTTAAATATTGTAGGTGTAGAAGGTGATAGTGTAAGAGTTAAAGATCAATATTTTGGATATAGGGGCTTAATACCTATAAAACTTATTTTAAAAGCTGCTCAACCTGATGGCATTGTACAGATTGGTGAAGTTATTCAATTAGAAATAGACTCTAATCACTTAAAGGAAAAATCTAAAGATATTATGAGCCTTATCAGAAATGAACTATTAATGAAAACCGACCAATATTTAAAGGGATCTTTTACATTTGATGGCGTTTCAAATCTTGTAGGGAAGAAAGCGCTTGGGAAATTTTATGAGGAACTAGATGTTGTAATTTCTTCAGCGATGGAGCGTAAAGAAAGTATAGAAGATAATTGGAATTACTTATTAAGAAGGTTTAATACTTCCTTTATTTATAGTAGAGAGGGAATGATATATTACTTAAATAAGTATAAGAATCTGTTTCCATATGATATGAGTACTTTGGTTAGTTATATGGAAGAGTCTCTTGCAGTTACAAGACAGATGTCTTTCCTTATCATTCAAGCTAATTTAAAGAAAAAAGGTCCAGAGAACTTAATAAGGTCTTTTAAACAGAAGTTAGAAGAGGTTATTAGAATCGAAAAACAAATTTATCAACAAATTAGTTTGTTGCATGATGAAGTGAACTTACCCACCACTTAACGCCCTTACGGATTGTTTAAAGTGGGTGCTATCCATATCGTAGTAATCTTCCTTGTCCGAAAATTGTGCGATTAATACTTGTATAGATATGTATGTTCTAAATAGCTGAAGGAGATGAATAACATGTTAAAGGATTGTACAAAACCGCAAATACTTTATTTGAATAGAGAAGATATTTTAAGCTTGGGTAATAATAGTTCTAAAATTTATGTAGATGCGGTCAGAAGAGCTCTAGTTTTACATTCGGAAAAGAATTTTAGTCAGCCATTGAAACCTTATTTAAAGACGTATCAAACAGAGGAGCATATTGCAGATAGAATTATTGCAATGCCTGCATATTTGGGTGAACCAGCAGTGTCAGGAATTAAATGGATTGGAAGTAAATATAACAATCCAATAAAAAGAAACATGGAACGTGCTAGTGCACTAATCATTCTAAATGATCCTGAAACAAACTTTCCAGTCGCTATTCTAGAAGGTAGTGTAATTAGCTCGATGAGGACAGCTGCAGTTACTGTAGTGGCTGCACAATATTTGGCAAAGAAAAATTTTGAAAGTTTATCAATTATAGGGTGTGGTTTAATAGCTAACAAACATTTGCAATCTATGCTGGAAAATTTCAGTGATATCAAAAGTGTATACTTATATGATTTATCTGCAGATAAAGCAAATGAGCTTGCAGATGTATTCGGGATGAGGTATACCAATGTACAGTTTGAGGTTTGTACTAACCTTAAACGCGTTGTCGAAGAAGCTGAAGTTTTAGTAACATGTACAGTTACAGATAAGCCTTATATTCAAGCAGAATGGTTAAAAAAAGGTGTATTTGTTAGTAATATCTCAATTATGGACTTAGAGAAGGATACTTTTTTAAAGGCTGATAAAGTAATTGTAGATGATTGGGATCAAGCTAATCGGGAAAAGAAAGTAATTAATCAATTAGTTGAAGAAGGTAAATTTTCAAGAGACATGTTATATGCTGAACTAGGAGAAGTCGTTTCTGGGAAAAAAGCAGGAAGAGAAAGTGAAGAGGAAATAATTATTTTAAATCCAATGGGAATGGCAATAGAAGACATTTCATGTGCATATGAATTGTATGAAAAAGCACGTAATCATAACGTTGGAAAGAAGTTAAGTTTATATTAAGGGTACCAAAGGTATTGTTGCTGTCAGTAAAAAATAGTTGGCTGTTATAGTATATAAAAGTATTTATACCTCCCTTTCTCTCAATAATCCTAATAGGAGAGGGAGGTAATTAATTTAATATGTTGATTTTGTTAATTGTACATACCTAAAAGATTAGCAGCTTGTTTTTTTATTAGGTTAACCATTTCAGCAGGTTCTTGAACTTTTGCGTCGGTACCGAGTCCAAAAAAGAATTCACTCATATAAGGGATTTCTTCTTTGTTTAAATGTGTATTAATTGTACCAGATCCATTCTCGGATAATTGAATATTTTCTCTAACCCAGGGGTTAAAGTCACATTTTAATACACCTTCTCTAGTCAATGAAACTTGTAACCTCACTAACTCAGAGGGTTTAGAGTCGATAGTGTTAAACCATCGATCTAATGATAGGTTAGTAAAGTCTTTTTTAAGGTGAAATCCGTGTTTTATTTCAAAGGATTTAATTCTATCTACTCTAAATAGTCTATTTTGGTTTCGTATAAAGCAATATGCTGGTAAATACCAATAACCATTACAACTATACACCCCTATCGGTTGGATGACTCTTTTTGATTTTCCTTTTTTTGATTCATACTCAATTTTTATAACTTCTTGGTTTATTGCAGCATCCATTGCCTCTTTTAAAAATAGGTTTTTTTCTTTTCTTTTAGGAGTTAAAAAGATAATACGTTTACTCATTGAGTCTATTCGTTTTTTAAAATCCAACGGAAGATAATGATAAAATTTATCCAATGCGGATTTTACGTCATTTTCAAAAGGTAGAGAATTATAATATTGTAAGGATTGACATGCAAAAAATAATGAGATTGCTTCATCGTGAGAGAACGCAATAGATGGTAATATACCATTTTGGTTAATTAAACGGAATCCACCATGCGGCCCTCTTTCTGAATAAAGCGGGATACCAAAACTGCATAATTCATTTAAATCTCTAGAAATTGTACGAGTGGAGACATTAAATTCTTCTGAAAGTTCTTTTATAGTAAAGTGTTTCTTTGTGTTAATCTTTAACAATATATTAAAGAGACGTTCTGTTTTAGCCATATCTTTAACCTTCTTTTCTTAAAATTTTTTCTGTATATATGACAAAAGGTGTCAAGTTCTTATGTTACGATTGAGATGTTCAAATAATTAAATGGAGGCGAAAGAATGTACAGTAAATTAATGATAACTACTCTAAAGAATGCTACAGTTTATAAATTTAATGTACTAACTAAAGTCATTGCGACAATCATCGCAGTGTTTGCAGTAAGACAAGTTTGGACGGTGTTATATGAAAATCCTCCCGCTAATGGTGTAAATGTTTCTTTAAGTGATATGTTGACCTATATGACTATTGCAATCATATTGCAATCTTTATATACACCTACAATTGTTTGGGAAGTAAGCGAAAAAATTCAAAATGGTCAAATTGCACATGAATTTCAACGTCCTTGGAATTTTGAATTTGCAATGCTATTTCGCTCTTTAGGAATGATATTGGCTAATATACTCACGGTTGTTTTGCCGATTGCAGTAATTACCTTATTTATTTTTCCTATTCAAGTAAGTGGTTCTTGGCTTATGTGGTTATTTTTTATCATTAGTATTACATTTGGTATTATTATAAATTTTTGTATTCAGCTTTTTATTGCATTACTCGCTTTTGTTTTTGTAGAAGTTTGGGGGTTTGAAATAGTTGTGAGTTTAGCGACCTCATTTTTGTCGGGACAGTTGATCCCCCTGTGGTTTTTTCCAGAATTCCTACAAAAAATCGCAGAAGTTTTACCTTTTAGGGGAATGTATGATATTCCTCTATCAATTATAACAGATAGAATCAATATTCAAAATACTCTGGAATTACTTGCTTTTCAGGGGATTTGGGTTGTTGTTTTAGTACTTATGATTCGTTTAATTGTTAGGTACTTCCAAAGGTTGCTTGTAGTAGCAGGAGGATAAGGAGGGAGAACAGATATGGAATATTTAAAATTATATTTTAAAATGCAAGGAGCAAATATTCGTTCAAGAATGGCATATCCGTTTAACTTTTTTTTAGGGATTTTTTGTGTTACATGCTTTGGGATTTTTTCTACTTTATTTATTTGGGTACTGACAAGAAACTTCCCTAGTATAGCGGGATGGGATTTTTATGAAATTTTATTTGTTTCATCATTTAATATGCTGGCCTATTCTTTAGGGCTACTTTTCTTTATTCACATTATGGAAATTGACCAATTTGTGCGTAATGCAGAATTCGATAGAATACTTATTCGTCCGATGAACTCGTTACTACAATTTGCAAGTAAGCAATTTAATATAAATAGTCTAGGAACTGTAATTTATGCCACCGGTGCTTTAATATACGCAGGGTTTCATATCGAGGGATGGACGATAGTCACAATTTTATATACAGTCTTATTGATTCTATGTGGATCAATAGTATCTGTATCCATCCATCTTATCCTAGGGTCCACATCATTTATTACCTTACAAAGTGGCGGTTTATTTCAAATGTTGGACACAATTTATACCAATGTTGATAATTACCCTATCATTATCTTCCCAAAATGGATACAAGTTTTTCTAACTTTTATATTACCAATTGGATTTATAGGCTACTATCCTAGTGCTGGTTTGCTAGAAAAGGGTTCATATTTGCTTAATGACCACATTATATTGATTTGCATAGGTGTAACTGCTATATTAGCTATTTTAAGTTATATATTTTGGAATTTTTGTATTAAATTTTATTCAGGAGCAGGATCTTAATTACTTATATTTTGGAGGTGTGTATTGTGATTATTCAAGCTAAAAACTTATCTAGAGAGTTCACTGTATATTCGAAAAGTAGCGATTCTTTTTTTATGTTAAATCAAATTATTGGTCGAAAAGGTACGAAGAAAAAAGTAGTAGATAATATAAATATGTATATAGAAGAAGGAGAAATAGTAGGATATTTAGGGCCTAATGGAGCAGGAAAATCGACAACTATAAAAATGCTTTCTGGTGTACTTACTCCAACATCGGGTGAACTTACTGTTTTAGGAAAAGAACCTAGTAAGAATCGAAAAGAACACGCGAAGAATATAGGAGTACTTTATGGACAAAGAACGCAGTTATGGTGGGACTTACCACTAAAGGACTCCTTTGAATTATTGAAAGCTATTTACAAAATTGATTCTCAGGTATATAAGAAAAGATTAGCTAATTTTGTTGAAATTTTAGATATGGAAGATTTCTTGGACCGACCTGTACGCCAGTTATCTTTGGGACAAAGGATGAGAGGTGAAATGGTTGCAACCCTTCTACATTCACCACCGATTCTTTTTTTAGATGAGCCTACCATAGGTTTAGACGTTTTAGCAAAGCTTAAAATACAAGAATTTCTTAAGTTTTTAAATAAAGAAGAGGGAACCACAATCCTTATCACATCACATAACATGGATGATATAGAAAAGTTATGTAACAGAATCGTACTAATTGATCAAGGAAAAATAATGTTTGATGGATCGAAAGAGAGTTTAAAAAGAAAAACAACTAGAAAAGATGTATTGATAATTGAAGTATCACCAGAAGATATGAATAAGACTCCTAGTATTCTCCCTATAAAACGCGAAGAAAATACATTATATTTTGAAGTTAGTACGCATGAAGAAGTTCCACAACTTATTAATGAATTATCTAAGCAGTTTAGGATTTTAAAAATAGAAGTTGAAACTCCAGGAATCGAGCAAGTATTAAGAGAATTGTATGAAAAAAAACAATATGAAGTAATGCTATAACAATGGATTAACATTAAAATGACTAAAGAGTAATGGAATCATCATAGTGGTTATGAGATGATAAAAGAGCCAAAAGGAAATGTAGAAAATTCACTTTAAGCTAAGAGGGATTTTCTATCTCCTATATAATATAGTGGCCATTTTGGTACATAACGCTAGTTAGATGGCGTGTTGTTCCTTGTATCAGTTTTTCTTTTGTCATTTGAAAAGTTACCATTCGTGAATCCCTGTAATTGCTTTATTTAATAGGTTACCTTTTGAGGATAAATTCCAAAAAAGGTAACCTTTTTTTTGAAATGTTTCATGAATAGATGTATATATGTAACACAACAAGAGATATGAATGTGTGACTTTAAAAAAGAAAATAATAATAGTTAACGGAAAGTTCACATTTTTCTTACAATTAGATAATGGAGAAAATGCAGTAAGAATGAGATGATAAAGATGCCAAAAGGCAGTATAAAAAAAAAGGAGGTTGTTAATATGTACGAAGGAAAAACACAAGTTGCTCCACAAGGAAAATCTCAAGTCGCTCCAGAAGCAAAACAAGTTTAATTATTGAAAGAAAAATAAGGACCTTTAGATTATTTCTAAAGGTCCTTATTTCTTTAAAAGATGAGTTTTGTAAATATTTATAGTTTTACTGGTTATTCCTCTGAATCCCCTATTAAACCCCTTAATTTGAACTAATGTATCATTTAAAAAGCTTAAGCGCGGAGCTAAAAGTAAAGAAAATGGACTTTCTAATAGTTTCTATAATGTATTCCCAATGTACTTATTTAAATTTAAAATACAGGGTTTATTGATATTTCCACAGTTTAAACCGCAAGCTGAATGAAATCAGTTACGTCTAGTACAAAGTTTGGGTATGTTATCACAGCATACTTCAGACCATTAAGATAGAAAAGGTTAGCTTTTGTCTATAACTTATTCATAGTGTAACTAAAATGAATCACGCTATTTCTTAATATAAAATTCAGGATTAAAAACACTGTTGGAAAATTTAGATAATAACAAAAAAATAACTTTCCATTTATGTCTTTAATTTAATTAAGTTTGTATGCTTTTTATAAGAAAAAATAATATGAGGTAGGATAACATGAGGAAAAATAGAGTCTCACAATCTGTATTGGGTTTAATAGGCGAAACACCTTTAATATTATTAGAATCTTTTTCTGATAAAGGTGTAAATATCTTTGCGAAGCTAGAAGGTTTTAATCCAGGAGGGAGCATGAAAGATCGTCCAGCGATGAGTATGATTCAATCTGCTGAAGAGAAGGGGCTATTAAAACCTGAAGGACGGATTATTGAATCGAGTTCAGGAAATTTAGCTATATCTTTATCCATGATTGGAGCTCTTAAAGGATATAAGGTTCATTGTGTTGTTGATCCTAGGACAAGTGAGACAAACTTAAAAATTATGAAAGCTTATGGTGCAACAATTGAGATGGTTACTTCCCCAGATCCAGAAGGTGGGTATCAAAAAAGCAGAATTAAGAGAGTGCAAGAATTACTGAATTTATATGAGGGGGCTTTTTGGCCTAATCAATATGATAATGAAAAAAATCCTGAATCCCATTATAAAGGAACCGCTTATGAAATTTATAATGCCTTACAAGGAAATATTGATTATCTTGTAATACCTGTAAGTTCAGCAGGTTTAATCACTGGGTGTGGAGAGTTTTTTAAAGAACATATTCCTAATGTGAAAATTATTGCTGTAGATGCAAAAGGATCTACAATATTTGGTGGCAAGCCTTCTCCAAGAAAGATGACGGGGATTGGCGGGAATATTACTCCACCGAATTTAAAGATGGAATTAGTAGATGAGGTAGCTTATGTGGGGGATTCAGAAGGGGTTAATATGTGTCAGGAGTTAATGGCTAGTGAGAGTCTATTAGTTGGTCCGTCATCGGGAGCTGCTTTATTTGTAGCAAATAAAATAAAACAAGAAAATGAAGGCAGTAAAAATATCGTTGTGATTTTTCCGGATAACGGAGATAGATATTTAGATGGACTTTTAGAAAAGTTATCCTCTAAAAGCCATGAAAGAGTTAGCACTAGGGATTTAATACAGGTATGAGAAGGGGTAAGGTAATGAAGTATGTTAAAAATGTATTTGAATTATGTGGAAATACTCCTGTCGTAAAGTTAAATAAGATCGCAAGCTTTGACAATGTGTATCTAAAACTAGAAAGTTTTAATCCTGGGAAAAGTGTGAAGGATAGACCTGTGGTCGAAATGATAAATGAAGCAGAAAGGTTAGGAAAGTTAAAGCCTGGAATGACAGTAATTGAATCTACTTCAGGTAATACAGGGATAGCATTGGCTTTATATGCAAAAAAGAAAGGGTATCATGTTATTTGTGTAGCGGATGAAAATATTCCCAAGGAGAAGCTGAATTTATTAAAAGCATATGGTGCTGAAGTCCGAATGGTCGAGGGTTCTATTGAAGTTAAAAATGCAGATTTGACTGAGTATAGGATTCAATATATTCAAGGATTACTTAAAAAGAATGATAATTTTATAAATTTAAGTCAATATGATAATGAAATGAACCCGTATGCCCACCAACGATCCACAGCACAAGAAATTCTAAAACAAATAGATGAAACTACCAAAGCGATAGTTGTAAGTGTCGGTACTGGAGGAACAATCACTGGTATCTCTAGAGAAATAAAGAAGAGAAAGCCAGATCTTTTAATATACGGGGTAGAACCTGAGGGATCCACTTTGTTTGGTGGAGAAAAAGCCCCTTATTTACAACAAGGTCCTGGTAACTATTTTAAACCCAAAATTTTTGACGCTACACATGTTGATGGTTATGAAAAAGTAAGTGATTATAATGCTTTTAAAACAGCAAGAGATTTGGCTAAGAAAGAAGGCTTATTGTTAGGGGGATCCTCAGGCGCTGTAGTGTATGCTGCTATGAAATTAGGTGGATATTTTAGGGACTCTGGCAGCGTACTGGCGGTTTGTCCCGATAATGGTACTAAGTATCTAGATACTATTTTCAATGAACAATGGCTAGCAAAGCATAACCTACTCTAACAAGGAAGTGGATTTTATGATAATGACTGAGAAAGAAGCACATAATTATCAATTAGTAAAAGAGTTTTGTGAAAAAGATATAACAGATATAAGAGAGTTTATACGAGATGTAAAGAAAAAAGGATATGAATTTTTGCAAATTGAAAATTTATATTTGTTATTTCCAATTAGTATTCAAAAGAATAGATATATGCTTATAAAAGAAAAAAAAATCGAAAATAGTGGCAGTATTATTTCTTTATACAAAAATAAAGTTTATAAAATAGATTCTGCTTATATTTTTCATAAAATCGAATTAAATGATTACACTATCTTAATGGTGGATATAGATTTAGAAGAACAACAAGTCTATCGTACTTTGAAATCGACAAAAGAGTTAATAGTGTATCAGAACCTCAATTATTTGCTCTTGCCGATTTTACAGTTGCTATCACTAAAACAAGTTCTGAAAAATTGTATTGAATACTCTCGTAATCGAACTACATTTGGAATGCCTATTCATAAGCATCAAATGGTCGCGCAAATTTTAGCAGAGGGTTTTACTGAATATAGCTCAAATAAACTATACTTGATTGATTTTGTTGAAAAACTAGACAAAGAATTAATTACTTTTAAGGACTATATAGAAAACATCAAATTAATCATGGAAAGCCAACAAAAAATGTTAGATCAACTAATACCGGTGACTGGAGCCCATGGCTTGTTAGATGAGTCTGAAGTTAATAAATATTTTTTAGAAATCCACATAATTGGCTCTGTTTTTCGTTATGTAAATTATATTTTTGATTAAAGGTGTTAGATAGATGAATAGAATAAAGGCTTTATTACAAGAACAAATAAATCTAGGTAATAAAATAAGTATTGTGAATGAAGAAACAATGTATTCTCCCTCTAGAGTATTAGATGAAGTTAATGCTATTAGTAAGAATTTTAAATATGTACAAGCAGGTGAAAAGATTGGTCTAGTCATAGATCATTCTATGGAGTCACTTTTTATATTATTAACAATAATAAATCAAGAATGTTGTGTCATCCTAATGGATGTTCAGTCACAAGAATTTGAAATAGAAAGAGTTAGTAAAATCTCTAATGTTAATATGTGGATATTGCCTGATGATCATAACTATAAATTAGCTTCAAAGTTTTCGACATATACCTATACATATGTTTATCAAAATGCAATTCAACCTAATGATTATAAAAATATAGATTTAGGTTACATATATATGTTAACTTCTGGAACTAAAGGCATGAGTAAAATTGCAAAAATTCCTTATCAGAGTTTATGGGATGGTGCTTCTGCTTACCAACAATGGTTTGAAATACAGCGCTCTGATGTAATTCTTTCGACAGTTCCATTAACTCATTCGTATGGATTAATTGGTTCCTGTCTAGTGGCTTTATACAGTGGAGCTGCATTATATTTGTGTAAAAACCCTACCCCAAGAAGGGTCGTTAATGTTATTAGGAAGTCGCAGCCAACAATATTGTTTGGGGTACCAGTTCTGTATTCTTTACTTAACCAAGCAAATAAAGTCAAAAAGGAGGATTTAGCTCCTTTACGTTTATTAATATCATCTGGAGGTCCCCTTAATAATGATGTCCAAGAGACTTTTTATAAAAAGTATGAACTCTCTATTCAACAAGTCTATGGTAGTACTGAGACGGGTATGATTGCAGCGACACACCCGGATAAGAAAGCTTCTCCGGAATCAGTAGGACATCTTTTACCACATGTACGAGCTGAACAAGATGTTAATGGTCATATAACCATTAGAAGTAAAACAGTGTTTGGAGGTTATTTAACAGAGCTAGGGGAGCAAAACCCAGTAGTTAATAACACGTACGTAATTGCGGATTACGGAAAGATAGAAAACAATGAAGTATTTTTACTCGGAAGATCACCAAATTTTATAAATGTTGCTGGGAGAAAAGTAAATCCAACCGAAATAGAGAATCTCCTGATGAAGTATCCAAGTGTCAAAGAAACTAGAGTTATTGGTCAACAAGATATGTTATATGGAGAGAAAATCATTGCATATGTTAAAAGTTCAGAAAATGGATTTGATGAAAAAGTGTTAAAAGAATATTTAATGAGTAATTTAGCATTTTATAAGTTACCTCATGAAATAAAAAATGTAGAAGAAATCCCTAAGAGTTGGAAAGAAATTTATGTAAAGGAGTAGAGTATCGATGATTTATGTAGAAGATAAAGAGCTAACTGATGTGTGTATAGTAGGTCTAGGGTATGTGGGTATTACTCTAGCGGGTGCTTTCCTTGCAAAAGGACAAAAAGTCTTTGGGGTTGAGGTAAAGCAAGAAGTTAGGGATAGTTTAAAGGATGGGTCGATACATTTATTTGAACCAGGTGTCGAAGAGGTTATTCAAAAAGAATATAATGATAAGTTAATAGTTAGCGAAGAAATTCCTGACAATTTAAAGAATGTAATTATATGTGTAGGAACTCCTTATTCAAAAAAACATGAAAAGCCTTATTTAGAATATCTAATTTCTGCTGTAAAAGCTGTAAAAGATAAAATGACATCTGAAACTTTAATTGTAATTCGGAGTACTCTACCTGTAGGGGTAACTAGAGAAGTTGTAATTCCTATCCTCCAAAATAGTATTGATAATCCTAAGGTGGTTTTTGCACCAGAACGAACGATTCAAGGTAAGGCGTTGGAGGAATTATTAAGTTTACCACAAGTTATAGGAACTGATAATGATAAACATTTTGAAGAAGCTAAAATTCTTTTTGAAAAATTAGGAGTGGAAGTAGTAAGAGTGGCTTCTTTTGAAACTGCAGAAATGTTAAAGCTTATGTGTAACGCACATACAGATACCTTGTATAGTTTTGGGAATGAAATGGCAAAGATATCGGAAGGATATAATGTGGATATCCATGAGATGGTACAAGCTGCTAATCATAATTATCCAAGACCTAATATTGCAGTACCTGGTTATGTTGGGGGATCTTGTTTAACAAAAGATCCATACCATTTAATGTATTCAGCGAAACAAAAAGGATATTTTCCAAACATAATTAAAGCTGCAAGGGAAAAAAATGAACAGTTGATAGGAGAATCTGTAGAAAAAATATCGAAAATTTTAAAAAATAAGAATATAAAATGGGATAAAGTAAAAGTTTTTGTTTCGGGTCTGGCCTATAAAGGTAAGCCAGAGACTGATGATTTAAGAGGAAGTGCAATTTGGGAAGTACTAGAACTGATACAAACAAAAAAAGTTGCAGATGTCTTTCTACATGATTTTGTGATTGAAGATGATAAAATTCAAAAAGAATTTGATAAACAAGTAGTAAGTTTTAAAGAGGGAATTGAACGTAGTGACATTATAATCATTTTAAATAATCACCCTAAATATAAAGATGAATTTGAAGGAAGTCAGTTTAATATCAATAAAGATGCAATTATCTTTGATGTTTGGGGTGTTTTTAAAGATAAATTTAAAAATGAAAGTGAAAAAAAATATGAATATTTAGGGGTTGGTTTTCATGGCTAATATCTTAGTAACTGGTGGAGCAGGGTTTATAGGCTTTCATTTAGTAAAACATTTATTAAAACTAAAACATAATGTTACTGTAGTTGACAACTTTTTTAGAATTAAAGAAGACGAAGAATTTAAAAGATACGAATCCAGTTTCCACTTCATTCAAGGTGATTTGACTAAACCGTTAGGTAGTGTTTTAGATAATCAATCCTTTGATTATGTATTTCATTTAGCGGCTATTAATGGTGTGAAATATGCGAATGAGATTCCAGAGACGGTATTAAGGACTAACATTTTAAGCACTATTAATATACTTGATTGGTGTGCCGAGAACCCACCTAAATCATTTGTATTTGCCTCATCGAGTGAAACTTATAATGGTTCTAAAGAGTGCTTTGATATGCCAATTCCTACACCAGAGAACGTACCTCTAGCCATTAAAGATGTTTCTTTACCAAGAAATTCTTACGCATGTTCAAAGATGACAGGCGAGTTGTTAACAATTCACTACGCTAATAAATATAATTTTATGGGAAGAGTGGTTAGATATCACAATATTTATGGTCCGAGAATGGGGAAAGATCATGTAATCCCAGCTTTAATTGACAGAATTTTAAATAAAGAAAATCCATTTAACTTGTATGGTGCAGAACAGACGCGAGCATTTTGTTATATTGCTGATGCAGTTGAGGCAACATATAATGTTGCTTTATTAGAAGATAAAGAGGGTCATATTGTTCATATTGGTAACTCTGATGAAGAGATTGATATTAAATCATTATGCAATAAAATTTTTGCAGTTGCTAAGTATGAAGCTGAAATCAAAGAGCTACCAGCACCTCCTGGCTCACCTTCTCGAAGATGCCCGAGTACAGAAAAACTTAAAGAGTTAACGGATTATAAGCCTAGAGTGTCTTTAGAGGAAGGTTTGTATCAGACTTATACTTGGTATAAAGAAGAGCATGAAAAAAGTTTTAATACTGTTCAGAAGTAGCCATCCTTTATTATCTGGTGCTGATAATATGGCTATTTATACAGCAAGGTATTTAGCTAGATTTTCTGAATTTGAGATTACCTTGGTACAAAAAAGCGAAGCGCACTCTGAAAAATATGTATGTCAGGACCAAATGGTAAAAAGAATTTTTATCCCAGCATGTTCTTTTTCCGAAACTTACTTACCTTTGCTTAATGAATTACAACCAGATATCGTTCATTTAATCGATTTAGTTGATGAAGAATTTTGTGATATGGCATTAATTCTGGCCAAGGATTTTCCTTTAGTTCTAACTCCTGCAACAGATGTTAGTTTATGGGGAAATGAAAAAAAGGGGTTCGATTTATGTCGTCTAGCTCAAAAAATCATCACTTTAACTAGTCACGAAGAGAATAACATTATTGAAAAAGTAGGACGAGATTGTATAACTCGAATCACTAGAGTACCGCAGGCGCCCATATTAAGTGATAGTATAGGATTTGATTTTAGGGATAGATACAATATTAGGAAAGATGATCCGATTGTTCTGTTTCTAGGTAGGAAATTAAAGTCAAAAGGTTATCATATTTTATTAGAGTCCAGTAAGCATGTGAAAAAGAAATATCCAAATAGTAAGTTTGTGTTTATTGGTCCACATCAGTTAGATTCGCGAGATATATTTTCGGGTTATATCAATGATGAAGCGATTATTGATTTAGAACAGGTTTCTGAAGTAGAGAAATTATCTGCGTTGAGGGCTTGTAATCTACTCTGTTTGCCTTCAACAGCAGATGTTTTCCCATTAACTTTCCTAGAAGCATGGGCATGTAAAAAACCTATAATTTCAGCTTCCTTCTCAGGAGTAGAACAGATTATTCAACATAGGTTTGATGGGTTAATAACTGAAGCAACAGTTTATGGTATTTCTGATAATATAGAATTTTTGTTAGAACATAAGCAAACTGCTAGAAAGTATGGAGAAAATGGTCATGAGAAAGTAATTAATCATTACTCATGGGAAAAAGTAGCCGAGACTATGGCTTCAATCTATGGAGAAGTAACTAAAAAGGAGGGAACAACTCTATGAGAGCAGTTATTATGGCTGGTGGGAAAGGAATGCGATTACGACCCTATACGAAAGTTATTCCAAAGCCTCTTATTCCTTTAAACGAAATTCCAATTCTTGAAATTATATTGAGACAGCTTCAATATCATGGGTTTACTCATGTAACTTTAACCTTAAATTATAAAGCACGCTTAATTCAAAGCTATTTTGGAGATGGAAAATGGTTAGGTCTATCATTGGACTATACAATAGAAGATAAAGAGTTGAGTACAATTGGTCCATTAGCTTTAATTAATAATTTAAATGAGCCATTTTTATTAATGAATGCAGATATTCTAACCGATATTGATTTTGGTAAGTTTTATAAAGATCATCTTAAATCTAAAGCCGTTGGAACGGTTATGTTATACCAGTACGGTTTGAATGTGGATTTTGGAGTGATTGAGCGGGATAGTGAAGGGGATATTGTTAATTATGTAGAAAAGCCTTCGCAAAATGTGTTGATTTCTTCAGGGATTTACATGTTAAATCCAGAATCACTTAACTGCATTAAAAAGGGGGAAAAACTAGGAGCACCTGAATTTTTACAAAGATTAATCAATTCTAATAAAAGAGTAAAGTCTAATATCCATGAAGGAGTTTGGATGGATATTGGGACAAAAAAAGGATTAGATGAAGCAGAAGAATTCTTCCAAAAAAACAGGAAAAAAATTCTAAAGACAGAGAGTGAAGATCTAATGGAAAAAGAGCGAGTGGTATAAGTTATGGAGTGGAAAATATCACTATACGATTTAACAATTGGGAAAGAAGAATTACTTGCTGTAGAGAAAGCAATGAAGTCTAAATGGATTTCTATGGGAGAACAAACTAAAAGATTTGAACAAGTGTTTGCTGAAAAGTTGGAGGTTAAGTTACCTGGTGTAGCAATGAATAGTGGTACGGCTGCATTGCATACAGCGATGAAAGTACTAGATATTGGGCCTGGAGACGAAGTACTAGTTCCTTCAATGACATTCGTCGCTTCTGCCAATGCAGTTAAAATGGTTGGTGCTACTCCAATTTTTGTAGATTCAGTCAGTGAACTGGACTTTAATATGGATATAGAATCTATCGAAAGGAATATTACTAGTAAAACGAAAGCAATTATCGTTGTTCACTATGGTGGTTATAGTGCGGATATGACAAATATTTTAGCAATTGCTAAAAATAAAGGGTTAAAAGTGGTTGAAGATGTTGCGCATGGGCCATTTATTAAATCGAAAGAAGGATTTTTAGGAACACTTGGAGATGTTGGATGTTATAGTTTCTTCTCTACTAAAAATATTACAACTGGTGAGGGTGGAATGCTTGTAACTTCCAATCCGAAATTGCATGAAAGAGCGCGTTTATTTAGATCACATTCTATGAGTATTAGTTCTTGGGATAAGCATAAAGGGCGTCCTACTACATATGATGTGAGTGAAGTAGGGATGAACTATAGAACTACTGATATCGCCTCTGCAATTGGTATTGAGCAAATTAAAAAATATGATTCTAACCAGAGTAAGCGAGAAAATCTAGTTGAATTATATAGGGAAAACCTTCGTCGTATTTCCGGTTTATTAGTACCCTTTGAGTCTATTTGTGTTTCTGAAAGTAGTCATCATATTTTACCGGTTTTATTGCCAAAAGAAGTTAATAGAAATAATATCATTAATTTCTTAAAGGAGAAAGGAATACAAACAAGCGTGCATTATCCAGCATGCCATCTATTTACTTTGTTTAGGAAAGAGCAAGGGACAAAACGAGGTCTTTGTCCAGTAGCAGAAGATATTGCGGATAAAGAGCTTACATTACCTCTGCATCCTCAGATGGTTCAAGACGATGTTCACTTAGTATGTGAATTGTTAGAGGCGGCTTTGAAAGAGGAGGTATAAAAGGCGTGTACTTTGGATTTAATTATCATCCTTCTAATGCTGGTTGTCATTATTGGACAAATTGGAATGAGAGTGAGATTAAAGAAGATTTATTACTCATGTCAAAGGAAGGATACAATGTAGTAAGGTTCTTCTTATTTTGGAAGGATTTCGAGCCGGATGAAGGAAGGTATAACAAGCTTGTAGTAGAAAGATTACATCGTTTTATCCAGTTAGCTAATGAAGCAAATCTATATTGTATCCCTTCGGTTTTAACAATTTGGATGAATGGACAATTATTTAAATTACCTTGGACAGAATCAACGGATTTGTGGAAAGATGCTAATTTGAAAAAGAGAGCAGAAGATTTTTTGGAGTTTATAGGATTAGAATTAAGAGAGTATAAAAATATATTATATTATGATATTGGTGATGAAATTGTATATGTAAATAAAGAAACTTCACTTTCTTTAGGCGCAACAGAAGCAAAGCAGTGGTTGAAGGAAATGAAAATAGCATTAAATAGGGGAAATGTATTTGGGAAAGTGATGTTGGGAACTGATCATTTATCTATTGTTGGAAATAATGCTTTTCATATTTCTCATATTGAAAAACAGTTAGATATATTAGCGGTGCACGGTTTCCCATTGTGGACAGACTTTAACATTGAATCTAATGATTCCTGGAAGTCATCATTATATGTTTCATTTTTAGTATCAATCGCTTCTATCTATGGGGAGTGTATTGTTGATGAATTTGGCTTATATGGATGTTCAGATGACATAAGGGCTGATTATATGTTGACTAGCGGGTTAAGTAGTATTTTACACGGTGCGAATGGGCTGATCTCTTGGTGCTGGAAGGATTTCGAGAGTACAGAGAAGCCATATGATTTAAGACCGGGAGAACGATTCGTTGGTTTCTATAATTTATTAGGAGAACCTAAAGCGAGTATTAACAATTTAAAAGAATGCATGAAAATATCTAGAGAAATACAAAATGGAAATCAAGTTACAAAAGAAGTAGGGATATTTATATCTGAATGTTCAGAAGAAAACAGTGACTCAGAGGTGAAGTTTACTAAAAACTCTATCTCAAATTTTTATGCATTTTTATTACTAAAAAAAGCTCATGTCCCAGTAGAATTTTGCAAGGATAACTTATTGCAATACAAAGTACTTATTGTACCTTCTAATAATCAGTTAACAGCTAAGGATTTAGAGAACTTAAAAAGATTTGTGAAGTATGGTGGCACATTAATCTACTCAACTGGAGATTATTTGTATGGACACGGTATAGGTGATTTATTTGGTATTGAATTATGTGATTTTTCGTTAGATAAAGATGCTTTTAGTCACTTTAATTATAAGGGGTGTTCTCATTCAATAGATTGGGGAAATGATGTAAGTAATCAAATTCCAGTGATTAAAGAGACAACAGCAGATGTATTGACTAGATTTACAAAGTCTAATACACCTGCAATTACCTGCAACATGTATGGAAAGGGAAAGGTGTATTATATTAATTTCCCTATGGAACTTTTGTTGAACCGACCATATTCCATGGATTCAGAAGAGTTTTATAAAATATACAAGGTGATTCTTGATGAGGAAGGAATTGTGTCTCCTATAGAATTCTCAAATCCATTTGTTGATGTTCATTATTTATATTATGAAGATTATAATGAATGCCTTTTAATTAACCATACACCGAAAGAGCAAAGTGGCCGATTAATAAGCAATGAGAGTTCTATTGATATTCAATTGGACCCTAAGTCTGTTAAGCGGTTCAAGATGTTTCTAAGTGAGGGGAGTATAAATGAAAGCTGCCGTTTTGAAGAATACAAAAAAGATTGCAATTGAAGATAAAACTAGCCCAAAACTACTGCATCCTAAAGATGTAATTATTAAAGTAACATTGACATCTATTTGTGGAACTGATATGCATCCGTATCGTGGTCAATTAAAGGATTTTGCATACGGTAGTATTATGGGGCACGAGTTCACAGGAATTGTAGAAGAAGTAGGAAGTGAAGTGAAAGATTATTGCATCGGTGATAGAGTAGTTGTTTCTGATATTATCGCTTGTGGTGAATGTTGGTATTGTAAAAAAGAACTACATTATCATTGTGAAAATGCTTCGTTGTTTGGGTATGGTGAAGTGGTAGGAGAATATTATCCAGGAGGACAAGCTGAAAGGGTAAGGGTGCCATTTGCAAATCAAGTATTATTAAAAATTCCCGATAACTTATCAGATGAAAAAGCGATATTTGTAGGGGATATTTTATCTACTGGATATGCTTGTGCTATAGAAGCAAACATTAAAGAAGGGGATTGTGTATTAGTAATTGGCGGAGGACCAGTTGGTTTGATGGCAGTATTAAGTGCTCAATTGTTTAAACCCTCAAAGATTTTTGTTGTTGAACCTAATGAAGATAGACATGGAATTGCAAAAGTAATTGGTGCACACCCAATCACACCACAACAAATGTCACTAGTAAATGAGTATACAGAAAAAAGAGGCGTGGATGTTGTATTAGAAGCCGTGGGAACGGACTGCACATTACAAACAGCATTTGATATAGTTCGCCCTAAAGGAAATGTAGTGTGTGTAGGTGCACATCATTCTAAAGAAATGCCATTTAATACCGAAAATGCTTTTGCAAAGGAGTTATCTTTAAAGTTTATAGTTGGGAACCCTTTGAAGTATGGAGGAATCTTACTAGAAAAAATCAAGGATGGGGATTTAGATCCGAGTGTCATCATCTCTCATCGATTGGCATTTAAAGATATTGAAAAGGCATACGAAATGTTTGATAGTCAAGAAGCTTTAAAGGTTGTATTAAGCTTAGAGGAAGTGGAGTGACACTATGAAAAAAGAAGAAATATTTGAAAAAGTAAAATCTGTTTTTAAAGATAATGAAATCAGAACAGAAGATTTACAGTTAAGCCATCAACTGGGTTCTGGAGTATTAAAAATTGATTCTGTTAAATTTATGAAATTGATGGTTGATTTAGAAAATGAATTTGATATTGAACTCGATTATAGAGATACTTTTGGACAGGATAATACTCTTGATGAGTTAATTGACTATATACAAACAAAATATGCAAGTTAAAGTGAAAGATCGTATACAACAAAAATTTATAGCATTGGTGTTAGGGGCTGGGAAATCTTCTAGGATGGGGCAGCCTAAGCAATTATTAAAGATAAATCAAGAAATTTTGCTTCAACATGTGGTGAGAAGAATATTAGAGTTAGATTTTTATCGTGTTATTGTGGTTCTAGGCCACTTCAAAGATGAAATCGAGAGTGAACTTTCAACAGAAGTATTACAAAAAATCCATATTGTACACAATAAGGACTATGAGGAGGGTATTTCTACATCAATAAAGATAGGAATACATTCTTGTACAAAGGATATTCCTATCTTTATATTTGTAGGTGATCAGCCTATTATTTGTCCTAAAACAATTACTCGTATGAAAAATCATTACCATAAAATTAAGTTTGATGTAGGACGTATTTTTTATAATGGAACTCCTGCTCACCCTGTTTTGTTGGGAAGAAAAGCGATAAGTATGATAAAGCTGCTGCAAGGAGACAATGGGTTTAGTTCACTAATAAAAAATAAGAATTTAGATACTCAAGATTATCATATAGATGAATGTGTTCCATTAATTGATATTGATCGCCCAGAGGATTATTTGTTATACATTAAATCTATTGAAGGAGCATAGTTGTGAGTGAAAAGCTACCTACTAAACTAGTAATAAATGAAGAAAGAGTTGAAAGAGAGATTTTACCTACTCAGAGATTGGTAGATTTTTTAAGAGAAGACTTAAAGCTGACAGGCACTCATATAGGATGTGACTGTGTCTCTTGTGGTGCTTGTACAGTATTAATAGATGGTAAGCCGATAAAATCTTGTGCTGTACTAACAGCTCAATGTCATGAGAAATCTATAACAACAGTTGAAGGTATTGGTGAGAAGAATAATTTAAGCATTTTACAACAGGCGTTTCAAAAACATTATGCTTTACAATGTGGTTTTTGTACCCCCGGATTTTTAATGATTGGAACTTATATTGTGAATAATTATAAGGAGTTAACAGATTCAGAGATTGCAGAATTGTTAAGAGGTAACTATTGTCGTTGTACAGGATATACACCTATTATTGAGGCAATCAAACATAGTTTAAGTAAGGGGTCTAATGATGAAAGTAGTGGAGAGGTTATTAAATGAGGTAACAAATAACCAAGCTAGTGTATTAGCTACAATTATAGGTACAAAGGGATCTACGTATAGAAAATCAGGGGCAAAAATGGTTGTTAATAGTTCAGGAGAAGCATTTAGTCAATTGAGTGGTGGTTGTATAGAATTTGATTTAATTGAGCGAGCATTGTCTTTAATTGCAAATGAGCAAAAAATTGATATGGCCAGTTATTTAAATCTTACACAGCCTGATCCTATTTTGGGTTTTGATAAAGGTTGTAAAGGAGATATGCATGTATTGTTATTAAACATCAAAAGATTTTCCTCTGAAATACAACACATTAATGCTGCACTTGATAGAAAAGAAAGAGTATTGCTAGGGACGATTATAGATAGTAAAGCAAATCCAGCTTTAATTGGAGAGAGTTTCGTTAAATATGAGAATAAAGAAATGAAAGTACTCAATAATTCAGTTTCTTTCGATCCCATTATTAAAGAAGCTTTAAAAGAAAATATCTTCAATCTAGGAGTTTATCATGATAAGAATGGCGAAATAACCACCTTTACTCAAGTTTTTTATCCAGCCAAAGAAATTATTGTAGTAGGGGCAGGGAATGATGTAATCCCGGTAGTAGAAACTGCGGGAAATTTATCTTATCAAATAACTTTGGCGGATTTTAGGCCTAGTTTAATGCATAAGTTTACTGGAAAATGCAAAGAGATTAACGTGTTGTTGCGAGATTTTGAAGAAATAAAGTCATTTCTTCAAAATAAAAGTCGTGATATTCCAGTTATAATTATGAGCCATGATTTTGCTTTTGACAGTTTATGTTTAAAGAGTGCAATGGATTTAGAATTTAAATATATTGGAGTAATGGGTCCTAGGACGCGCTTACATAACTTATTAAAGGAAACGAACTCTAGTGAAAAAGGAAAAATCCATTGCCCTATTGGATTAGAAATCGGAGCTAAAACACCGGAGGAAATAGCAATTAGTATTTTAAGTGAAATCATCAAGTACTATTCAGGTTATGTTGGTAATTAAGTAGATAGGGAGGATAAAAATGAAGGAAATTAAGGAACGAATTATCAATACATTGGTGGATGCATCAGAGGGTGCTTTAGATAGAGAGATAATTGTACAAGTAAATGATGACATTAATGCTTTGTCACTTAACTCATTAACAATTATTCGATGGTTAGTAAATATGGAAGATGAATTTGATGTTGAATTTGATATGGAAAAGGTGGTTTTGCAAGATAAATTGATTGATTCTTTTGAAAAATTAACGGATTATATCCAAAATCATAACTAATAAGGAGGAAATATAATGATGAACCAAGGAGATCAAGCTATTAATTTTGAATTACCGTCTTCAATGGGGGGCAATGTAAACCTGAAGGAGTATTTAGGTAAATATATTGTATTGTTCTTTTATCCAAAGGATGGTACACCGGGGTGTACAAAAGAGGTTTGCTCGTTTCGAGATAGCTTTGAGAAATTCTTAGAATTTGAGGATGTCGTTTTATTTGGAATCAGTGCGGATGGTTTAGAATCTCATAAGAAGTTTATTGTCAAGAATAATTTACCGTTTGAACTTTTAAGTGATGAGAAATTTGAAGTCGCAAAACAATATGGTGTTTTTGAAGAAAAGAAATTTTTAAAGAAAGTTATTAATTCTATTGTTCGCACTACTTTTATTCTTAATAAAGAAGGAGTTGTTCAAAAAGTCTTCAGAGATGTTAATCCTAATCAGCATGCAGAAGAAGTTCTTGTTGAGATAGCAAATTTAAAGAAATCGAATGAAGAGAGGGAATCTCTTGAGGAAAAATCCTTCTAGAAAAGAAGATCTTAGATTTATTACCGGACAAGGGAGATATGTAGGGGATATTGAGGTTCCTAATATGTATCACGTTGTTTTTGTGAGAAGTTCGGTTTCCCATGCCATTATAGAGGATATTGATTGTAAAGATGCTTTAATCCCTGGAGTCGTAGACATCTTTACATTTAAAGAACTCCCGGATACTTTAGGGGAGGTACCAATGGTTTGGCCAGTTGATACTCTTAAAAATCCAGGCCATCCTTTATTAGCTAAGGATAAAGTTCGACATGTAGGTGAGCCTGTTGTCATGATAATCTCAGAAAGTAGGGAAATAGGATTACATGCAGCAAGTAAAGTCCGTATAAAATACAAGGAATTAAAAAGTGTCACAAGTTTATCTCAAGTTATAAACAAAAATAGTCCTCTTGTTCATGAAGATATTGAGGGGAATATAGCATATGATATAAAAAAAACATTTGGAGATACAGGGATTCTTGAAAGTGCAGAATTTTCTTTTCGAAAGAGAATTACTATCCCTAGAGTAGGGCCGCTCCCATTAGAGACAAGGGGAGTTGTGGCTCAATATGATGGATATACTGATAATTTAACAATATGGAGTTCAACACAATTGCCGCATGTTTTACGATTATCATTATCTCTTGCCACAGGGCATCCTGAAAATCGTCTATTTGTAAAGTGCCCTGATGTAGGAGGGGCTTTTGGTTCGAAGATGAATATTTATCGGGAAGAAATTCTTTTAGCTTATTATGCTAAAAAATTAAAGAAAAATTTAAAGTTTATTGAAACAAGACAAGAACATTTTTTTAATACTACTCAAGGAAGAGATCAAATTCACGATGTAGAAGTTTATTATAATTCTAATGGAAAAATCGTGGGTATAGATTTAGTGTTGCATGCAAATATGGGAGCTTATTTGCATGCAGCTACAACAGGGATGCCAATTTATACTTTAAAAATGCTATCTAATTGTTATGACATTCCTTACATCAATGTAAATGTAAAAGCATATTATACCAACCAAATAGCCATTGATGCTTATAGAGGAGCTGGTAGACCAGAGGCTATTTTTTTATTAGAAAGAATAATTGATATGGTATCTCAAAAGTGCAATAAGAGCCCGATAGAAGTGCGAAAGGAAAATTTTATTAGAGCTACGGATTTTCCGAAAAAGGTAATAACAGGTCTTGAATATGATAGTGGAGACTATCATAAATCATTAGATAAAGTACTTAAGATTAGTGGATATAATGAGTGGAAAAATGAACAAGAAAGAAGAAGAAAAAAGGGAGATATCTATCAATTAGGTATTGGGATATCAAGTTATGTAGAGTTTTGTGGGACAGGTCCTTCTAAAGAAAATAAAGCTTTGGGATTAATGACAAGTGGATTTGAATCTGCAGTTGTACGATTCCATCCTTTAGGCTCTGTAACTGTTATATCTGGCTCATGCCCAGCTGGTCAAGGACATGAAACTACTTGGGCACAAATTGTATCTCGTGAACTAGGTGTTAGCTTTGAAAATATTGAAGTTATTACTGGTGAAACCAGTAATGTTCCTTGGGGAGGCGGGACGTATGGAAGTAGAAGTGCGGCAGTTGGTGGAACGGCCATATATAATGCTTGTCAAAAAATTATTCAAAAATCAAAAATGTACGTTTCTTTAATTTGGAATGTCGATATCTCCCAGGTGAGCTTTGAAAATGGTGTTTTTTTCACAGAAGAGGGAATCTCTATTGGAATCGAAGAAGTGTCTCAAAAGTTATATATAGCTCATGAATTACCTGAAGGTATGGAGCCTGGTTTAGAGGCTACAGTGTTTTTTGAACCTTCGAACCTAACCTTTCCTTTTGGAACACATCTATGCATTGTTGAAATTAATACCATGACTGGTGAACCTAGAATACTAGAATATTTTACAGTGGATGATTGTGGCTATATTATCCATGAGGACATTGTGGAAGGGCAAATTAGAGGAGGGATTGCTCAAGGTATAGGACAAGCCCTTATGGAAGAAATTTGTAATGGAAAATCAAGTTCGATGCCAGTTTCCCAGTCATTTCGAACTTATCAATTACCAAGAGCCTTTGACATTCCCAAAATTACATTAGATAAAACAATCACACCATCTCCTACAAATCCTCTAAAGGTTAAGGGGGTAGGGGAAGCCGGAGCTATTGGAAGTCCGCCAGCTATTATAAATGCTATTGTAGATGCTTTGTCAATTTTTGGCATAGATCATATTGATATGCCTGCTACTTCAGATAAAATATGGGCAGCTATACAAGGTATGGATTTTGCAAATAGTTAATAAAAAGCTAAACGGCGTATTAAGATAAAATACTGTATCTTAAGTTACCGTGTCTGGGAATTAGTTCAGTCATTGAAGAAATATTTTTAGATCAACATAAGACATGATTATCCTTATTAATAAGATTTAAATGTTTGATTGTGAAAGTTTGCACTAACTTAAGGGGTCTAATTGAATTATAAGAATCGAATTATCTAACGTTTTTTATAAGGGGGAAAAATGACTGTATATCTAGCACCAAAAAGTATAGAAGAAGCGGTAATGCTACTATCAAAAGAAAAAGAGAAGGTTACGATAATAAGTGGTGGACAGGTTGTTGTTAATAAGATATCTAAAGGAGAGTTATATCCTGATTATTTAGTGGATGTATCTAATATACAAGAGTTAAAAAGTGTCAGAGAAAATGAGCATAGTATATTTATAGGTGCTTGCGTTACACATACAGAAATAGTGAATAACGATAAAATAAAATTAAATATTCCTGCATTTTGTCAGGCAGCAATAACCATTGGAGATTTACAAGTGCGTAACAGGGCTACGATAGGTGGAACAATTTGTGATGCCAATTTAGCAGGGGATTATTGGGGGGTATGGTATCTAACTAATTCTGAGGTATGGGTTTGTTCTCAAGAGGGGATTAGGAAGGTACCAATTAGAAGTTTAGTAAAGGGACAAAATGAACTGCTTTTAAAACCAGAGGAATTTATTTACGGTATTGAAATTCCAAAACTTCTAGAGAGTGCATACATTAAATTTTATTTAAGAAGTAGACAGATGCTAGGAGTTACTATTGTTCATAATCAAGCTGCTATTACTGGTATCCAATTACATCCTATATTAGTAGATACAATAAGAGAAAATATTTTTGATTTTTTTGATGAAACCCTAATTTCTTCGTATCAAAAATATAAGGTACATATAGCTAATTATTTAATTACCAAATTTAAAAAGGGTGATAATAAATGCAAATAGATTTATTCAAAAAATGGTTAAATCCATACAAAAAATTAATTAGAGAAATTGCTTTAGAAAGTGATAAACAAAATCAGCCAGTGGACAGTTTCGTCAATGACCCCATCTTTAAACCATTACAATTATTTAAAACTCCTTCTAGGTATTGGGATGGAATCACGTTAGAAGATGGTAGTACAATTTTTGGAACTACAGCACTAGAGAACGTATTATTTGTAGAAGAAATTGCTTATGGTGATCCAGGATTATATTTAGCCCTACCAGGGCCTAATCTTTCTGGTACTATTGTGGATAAGATTGGAACCGAAAAGCAAAAGGATGATTTTTTTGGATATTTTATCAACAATAAAGCATGGTCAGCTTTTGCATTGACAGAGCCGTCGGCAGGATCGGATATCGCAAGCATGACTATGCAAGCTGATATGAAAGACAACAATACGTATGTATTGAATGGACAAAAAAGATATGTTGGTAATGGAGCTGTAGCGGATTATATGATCGTTTTTGCAAGAAAAAGAAAAAAGGATGTTCAGAAAAACAATAGTATTTTTTTAGAGGCATTTCTTGTAAATAAACAGAATCATAAGCATGGAATTAATCAATCCATCGACAAAACATTGGGATTGAAAGCAGCTCGCTTGGGTTATATCCATTTCGATGAATGTATAGTCGATGAAAAAGATATCTTAGGATATGACAAAAAGCCTTTAAATAGAGGGATTAGAGGCGCTATGGAAACTTTTCTTCATATGAGGCCAGCTACTGCAGCCATTGCTGTTGGATTAAGTAATGCAATAATTGATTATGTAAAAGAACATATTACATTTGAGTACAATCATTTTATTCTAGATAGACTTCGTTGGGAGGTTGACCGTGGAAGGATTTTAACACTACATGCAGCTAAACTTTCTGATGACGGGGTTTTTAACTCTTATTATTCATCGATGGCTAAACAATATATGAATCAAGTAGTTGTGAAAGTAGCTAGAGAGTGTGTGAGTTTAATGGGTAATCAAGCTTTTGGAGAACATCCTTTGCTCGAAAAGTGGCTGAGAGATGCTAGAATGATAGAGTTCATGGAGGGATCTTCAAATATATTAAAGCTAGACATAAAAAACAAAGTTATGAACGGTAAGGTATAGGGATTATGGAGCCAATTTATTTATCGCATATATCTAGCTACATCCCAGAAAAAAAAGTGGGGGTTGAAGATGTTGCAAAGATGATACGCAACATAAACACCCCTTTTGAAGACACAGATGTAACAAGATTTAAAGAAGAGCTAGGTTTCGAATTTATTCCAATAGAAGATAGATTAAGTTTAGAAGAAATGGTTTATAACGCTTGTAAACCGACAGTTGAACAGGTAAAGAAAGACAGAAAGCCTATAGACTACATCGTATTTGTAAAAACATCTCAAGTATTTTGGCATGAACAAAATGTTTTTAGGAAATTAATTCATGATTTTGATTTAATTGAAGCTCGTACGTTTTCTGTTGGCCAGCAAAATTGTGCTTCAATCCATACAGCATTGTTATTAATTCAGAACCTCATGAATAACAACGATGATGTTAGAGGTGCCTTATTAGTTACAGGGGATAAAGCATTTTATCCAAGCTTACGTCGTATCCCTGATTCATTATTAGGCGATAGTGCTGTTTGTTGTTATCTAAGTAAGGAGATGAAAACGGGGAGACATCGTATTAATGTTGTTCAAAATGATGTCGATGCTGTCACATATAATGGTGTCAATTCTACTACAGAGCAATTAGCTTGGTTTAACACTACTTATTATTTTGCTATTAGACAATTAATAAGGAAAGTATTAAAAGAGGCGCAGTTAGATTTAGATCAGGTCAGTATTATAGTGGGAAGCAATGCAAATTATTTAACTTGGGTGAAGGTTTCTGAAGTGTTAAATTGTTCTATAGATAAATTTTATATTTCTACAATTAAGGAATTAGGACATTTATACTGTGGAGATATTCTTTATAACATTGGCAGTATGGATAAAGAAAAAATACTTAAACCAGGTGACTATTACTTAACCCTTACAGTAGGGTTAGGTGGTACATATGGATGTGCCTTACATCAGTATGTATAAGGAGGTTATTCTATGAAAGAGATTTTTTTATCTTTATTAAATTTTGAAACAGCGAATGAAATTAAATACCAAGATTACATAGAGGATTTTAAGCAGAAAAGTTATTCTGATGAAGACCCTTTATATTGGCTATTTAAAGATAATCGAGGAGTCTTGTCACAATTTCATAATGTAGAGTTGCAAAAAAGTTTTGATTTAGGCAATCCTCATATCCCGGTGTTCGATGAATTACATTCAAATATTCTACTTGAACTATTAAGTAAATCTAATATTTCTCCAAAAAACATAGATGTCTTCTGTTATTGTCATGAAACTATAGAAAGTAGTCATAGTATATTACCGGTGTTAAGAGCAAAAAAGAAACTTGGTTTAAAGAGAAGCCTGCCATTTTCAATTGGACATGCTGGTAGTTTAAATAGCGCTATTGCTATAGAATTAGCTGTCTCTTTACTAAACGGGAATTATGAAAATTTCCTCCTAACTATAGTGGACTCGGTGGTTCCACCCTTTTCGAGGTTTTCGTTTAATGGACATATAAAAGGTGATGGAGCAACATCCATTTTATTAAGTAATAATCAAGGTAGCTATAAAATTAAAGATGTTAAAATTTATCCGAGCTGCCTAAACATAGATTTAAGTAAATGGGGAATCGAGGAGTATATTGAGTCAGAAAATTTAATTGTTGCTAAATATAAAGATTTATCGGATGATATTAATAGCAATGAAAATTCTGTTAAATTTGTTTTACATCAAAATTTATCCTATAGGTTACATTGTAAGTTCGAAGAAATCAATAGTAATATTTCATGGAAAACTATAAAAAGAGAAAGATATCCTAAAGCAAATTTATTAGGTAGTGATATCTTTTATTCTTTAAAAGAACTAGAAGAAAAGAACGTATTAGTTGCTGGGGATGGAATTTTATTGGTTAGCGCTAGTATTGATCATGGAATTGCGGGTATTGTACTAGAAAAGACTTAGTAGTTATAAGATCGGGGGACATATAGTAAATGGTTAGCATATTAACTGAGTTACTCAGACCTCAAAGTTTATCTGAGGTTTTAGGACAAACACATATAAAGAATAAAAATCACCCAATCATGAAAATGTTGAAAAATAATAATTTAAAGTCCGTACTATTGTATGGTCCCCCAGGTACAGGAAAATCAAGTTTAGCAAAAATATTAGCTAGAGCTTCCTCGCTTCCCTATGAAGAAATGAATGCTACGGTACACTCCACTACTGATATTAGGAATGCTATTGACAGCCATTTTGGACCGTTTGTTTTAATACTTGATGAAATTCATTATCTAAATAAGAGGCTACAGAGTATCTTATTATCTTATATGGAGGAAGAAAGGGTAATTTGTATAGGTACAACAACGGAGAATCCTTATAAGACAATTTCACAAGCAATAAGGTCAAGAATGTTCTTAACAAGATTATATCCACCATCTAAAAAAGAAATAAATTTATTATTAGATAGGATAAGGGATGAATTTCCAAATGTGGACGTTGATTCTAATGCACAAGAGTTGTTATTAGGTGCTTATGAAAATGATGTAAGAAAATTTATTACGACTTTAGAATTACTATTTAATTCAGCTGAAGGCATAATAACTGTGGAAGATGTACAGTCTGTACTTGGAGTTTCTCAAGGTGATGATCCATCTAAATTAATGTCAGCCTTTATAAAGTCACTTAGAGGTAGTGATGAAAATGCCTCTGTATACTACCTTTGTCGTATGATAAGGATTGGTGTGCCTGGGAGTCAAATTTTTAGAAGGCTATCTATCTTTGCTGCTGAAGATATAGGATTAGCTAAAATAGATGCTATGCAACAAATTGCTAGTGCGCAACAATTATATAATAATTTAGGTGATGAGGAATATGATTCAATATTAATCTTAGCTAGCTTGGTAACTTATCTCTCTTTTATACCTAAATCTAGGAGTATTGTTACTGCAGTTCAAAAAGCATTTAATGAAATAGAAAATGGTTCGTTACCTGATGTACCGGAATATTTATTAAATTATTATAAAGGAAATGAGAAAGCTGGATCGCAAAGTGCGCCTTTCTTACCTAAGGAATGTGAGACAAGAATATTTTTTGAACCTTGGGATGTAGGACAAGAAGCGAATCTAAGGAAATTTTTAGAAAGAAGAAATAAATAGGGGGGATTTTATGTGGCAAGAATTGCTATTAAAGAAACTAATTTTAAAAATAATTGAAGCGGATAGAGAGAGTTTTAAGGTTGTTGCAGCTTTAAGTGATTTAGATATACATGTAGAAAACAAAACCTTTTTTTCATTATTTAACATATTAAGGGATATGATTGGTGAAGATTGTTTTATAGAAGTGCTAGAGTCTTACGAGAAGGGTGAGGTAACCTTAGAAGAGATGGGGGATATTTTTTACCAGCGTATAGAAAGTAAACATACGAATTTAAGTTCGTCTATTAATGAGAATTGATTTACCCTCAATAAAGTGTATATATTTAGACATATAGTTAGAAAAACGAGGGGCTTGACTTTAGGTTGTTTTAGAAAAATAACCTTTTAAAAAGGTGCACCTAATAGCTAAAAAACAATACACAATAAATGTATTAACTTAAATTAATGCATTTATTGTGTATTGTTTTTTTATAACAAATAACTTTTTTATGACTCCTTCAAGCTTTGCAAAGTAAAGGATAGTTTATATTGAAAAAGACATATTATTTATTCAGTAGATATTCCAAAAAAGTCTAGTAATGGATTGCTTTTTAACTCTTTTATATCAAATGTAAATTTCTCATTGTAGTAAATTATAGAAAGAGTATCGTTAAGCAAATTTACTGTGCCGTACGGAGTTTCAATTGTACATATCCTATTTTCGCTTATTGGATTTGAACTTGTACGAAACCAATCCCAAGATTCCCTAAAGTCTTGTGGCTCACGTTTTTCTTTAGTAAAAACATATTTTGTAGTCCATTCATTTTCTTCTTTTCTCTGTAAACAGTAGCTGTTAACACCCTCTTCAGAATTAATTATTCGAAATGTTCCACTAAAAAAAGAACTACTTACGCCATTAAATGGTAAAGGATGACGAAAAGAGAACTCACCAAACCCAACGTCAACTAAGTAGTCTTGATCAAGATGAACAAGGATAATCATATGGTCTAAAAAGTTCCTTCTTACTTTTCCTGATATTAACGTACATGTAAAGCCTAATTCTTTTAACAGTAGGTACAAAAGGTAATTAATTTCTAGACAGATTCCCCCACGTTTTTCTAAAACAATTTTTTCATAAATTTTTTTGGGTGTCATAAAATCTCTAATCCCTAAAAGATATTCCGTATTTTCATAGGGAACTGTGTAAAGGTGCTGTTCTTGTATTTTGCACAATAATTTAAATTTATCATCCTCTAAATCTAATTTTGTTAAGCCAATACGTGATAAATAAGAGAATATATTCATTAAAAATCACCTTCTTATCAATAGAATAATTTAATCCTAGTAACGGTAGCCTTATGATTTTATGTAAGGGAATCATCTGTTAAAATGGGAAATATTTTGAAGTTTAAAGAGAAATTATAACATAATAAGCTTTTAATAGGAGTTTATTTACCGTTATAAATAGTTAAGCGAGAGACTTAGAACAGCAATTTTTTTACTGTCATACATTAATTATTGATTCAGCGCTCATATAAGCATCTATGCTATTTAAATTTGAATCTAAATAATAGAAATTTTCTCACTTAGGTATAACATTTTTTGTTAAAAAATATAAAAATCGCTAGAATTAGCAGGGGAAAGTATTTATTTTTCTTCTTTTGTTATAAGAGATGTATATATAATGTATCAATCATAACTGGTAAGAAGAGGAAGGATTTTATTTCTCAATATCAAAATGTTCGTAATGTAATAAAATAAATAGTATAAGATGGTTTTTTCTATATAGTCACCCCTGACATAAATTTTACCAAGAAGATAAGCACTCATTAGAGGTGTTTATTTTCTTTTTTATTATAAAATTTCATATACCGTAATTAATGAATGTATAGAACATCTCCATTTTTATAAGGAGGGACGGAGTGCTTAAGCATTGAATGGTTTAAAATTAATCTAAATAGCGATAGAATTTGCATGTATAAGGAATTATCTTACAAAATAAAAGGAAAAGAAAGACAGAAAGAGGGAACCCATGTCCACAAAATTAGTAAATTTACGAATTGATTTTGCATTTAAACAGTTATTTGGTACAAAAGGAAATGGATAAAAAACATAGAATCGCTATGCCTGTATATGGCTATTAGTAAAATAATCCATATTTGATGTTGCATGGTTTGTATCCAGAGCGTTTCCCAAAAAGTATCATGAAAACATATAATTCGTTACGTAAATGGTTTACAACATTCAGTGATACATTTGAGTATTCTCTCGCGTTACAGTTTGCTTGGGAAAATGGATATGAAACAGAAAGTCATTTTGTTCTAGTACATGAAAAATGTGATGAAGTTATTCAATTTGTTTATTGGATTAAAGGAGCAAGTTCTGCTGAAGGTCATTATAATGAACTAACGAAAAAAGAATGGTATTGTACATTAAGTAAATTATATCCTCTTGTCTTAAAAATAAAAGAATTAGGTTTGAAATGTCCTAAGATAAAGCATCCTGAACTTGCGGATTTACAAAGTTAAATTGTTTGGAATTTATTTATCGAAAAGTTGTTATATAAACACATCTTATGCGCGGTAATCTTGATGAAAAGTATTTAAAGGGCTCATGGCAGGGAATGTAAGCTGTCGTTACCTCTGACTAAAATTCCGTAGTTGCCGCTTAACCCCTACTCACATCGATAACGACAGACTGTATAAACTGAGGTTCTACTATATACTACGCTGTTTTTTTGAAATGTATTATAATTGTCTGCGAATTTTGGAGAAAGTTTTTATTAAATATGGTTAAGTGTTTAGTGTCTTAATTTTCTGTTATTATAGATGTAGTATATAGCTATAAAGGAGGGTTTCCATGTACACTATTACAGATAAAGAGAAAACAATAGAGTTACTGAATGATTGGTATGTTGAGATGAGAGCGAGAAACGTAGGGGATGCGCGAAGTATTAAAGAAAAGTTAGAGCTTCAATTCAGCTCATCTATCAATGATGAAATAACTATACAAGACGAAGAATTGTTGTTGTATTATGCTTTGCTAGACTTTAGATATAATCATTTGGTAGATAACTTAAGGATTTCTAAAGATAGTTTTAATAAAATCGAGTCTTTTAGTAAACCGTCAGAGGGTTTTCTTGCCTATTATTATCACTTTTTCAAGGCGATATATTTTAGTGAGGTTGGTAACTTTAACGATGCGAGAGAAGAATATGAAAAGGCTGATAACCTTTTGAAATTCGTTCCCGATAAGCTAGAAAAAGCCGAGTTCTACTACAAATTATCTACATACTATTACTACACGCAGCAGTCACTTTTAGCTGTGAAATACGCAAGCAAAGCGAAAGATATATTTACTAACTACAACGGAAACGAAGTCAACAAAGCTTTCTGCGATAATGTACTAGGTCTAGCTTGTACTTATTTACGAGAGTGGGAACTAGCCGAAGAGCATTTTGCCGCGGCAATGGATCAGTTCCAAAAAGTCGGCGAAGAAAGATTCATCTTAATGACTCGCCACAATCTAGGATGGCTGTATGCAAAGCAAAATTTATCCGAACTTTCGTTACGCTATCTTTCGGAAGTCGTAGAGAAGTCACCGAATCACTACAAAGCTATATACGTGAAAGCGAAAGAGCATTTCAAACTAGGACAAACGGAAGAGGCTAACGCGTTAATTGAACGGGGCTTAAAAATTAGCTATGATTTACAACAAGAAGAGTACCAGCATCGTAATATGATCCTAAAGGCGATGAACAACAATTATTCAGCGGAAAAGCTTGAAGATACAATTTTAACAGGAATTACGTACTTCGATAGAGAAGAATTATATGATAACGTGCAAGACTATTACGAAATACTAGGTGCTAAGTGCTATGAAGAAGAGTTACACGTTAAATCTAGTAAGTATTTCTACTTAGGTATGCAGGCGAAAAAGGAATCGGCAGCGAAAGGAGCGTTAGTATGAAAAAATCATTATTGAGTTTAATGGGATTGGCTTTAGTCTTTACCTTCTCGTTAGGTATTACAGAGAAAGTCGATAACCCTAAGAACAATAAAGTGAGCCTTATGGCAGAGGGCGACGTTGGTGGTTGATGCGACTTTCTAATTTAAAATAGCATTAGTTTTGTATCTATTTTAAATACAAGAGGAGTATGCAGATGTTTAAATTTATTTGGGCTATTGCTTTTGCCTTCATCATGTTTTTTGCAGTACGCAGTTCGTTAATACCTTATGTTGCTTCAAATGAGAGCATTGTTGCTATACTTGTAATTTTTACATTAGTTGTAATAAACTCTTGGATTATACAACTTATACATCGTTTGTATAATAAAAAAATCCGAACTAGGCAAATGACCTAGTTCGGATCTTTTATTATTTAGCGTATTTCATAACCTTTGTGTCAGTATAAACAATTTTCCCGTCCTTCTTTGAAGTCTCGAAAAAAATGGAGTCTGCACTTGTTGGTGGTTTGTAATAGGTTCCGGAATTACCGCCCTTTACCTCAGCATTCGCTCCTGTCGGAAATGAGATTGCAGATAATCCTACTAAAAACGCTAATCCTAAAGAAAGAAAAATTGACAATACTTTGTTTCTTTTCATCAGTTAAACCTCCTTGCAATTATTTGGTACGATTAAGTCGTATATCAATCTATCAATATTTGGAAGAAATATTGATATTTCTCAAATTTAGACCCAATTTTCAATATTTTGTTGAATAACAACTAATATTATAGCTTTCTATTAACACAAGGTTATATACATTATATTTCCGGGTTTTTATAACAAAAAGAGACTCGTATATGAGTCTCAAATTCTATTATGTTTTGGTTTTGAAAAATACAAAATTCACTTAAATTTCGTTTAAAGTTATTTAAAGGCTCGTAAGGGTGTTTTTTAGGGTTTACATAGAATTGTATTAAAAAAAATTTTTGGGTACCTTTAAAACAGAAACTAATACGTCGTTTTCAAGCGTGGATTTATCACTATCTACAGCAAATGAAATTTATATTTAATCATTTTTATTAAATGATATTTATTAAATGATATTTATTAAATGATATTTATTAAACAATAAAAGATTAATATTTGAAATAGGGGTACAGCCGAGATATTCCAATTATCTTAACTTCGATGTGAGAACAATTGAAATATCAATTGTTCTCACACCATTTACATGTATTCAATGTAAATATTGGTTTAAATAAAGTTTACCCTTTTATGATGTGTTATTAAATTAACGCACCGTTCGTTGAATAACAAAGTCACCCAAAAATCTGCGCAGCTATTCCATATAATGTTTTATTACGTGATGGTAATTGCTTTGAATTTTTAATCATTATAGGAGATTGACTTACTTTTACAAAACCATGTTTTTCTAAATGTGACATAAAAGCCCCATTCTCTGATGGAATATTGATTCTTAATTTACCTTGATGGTTGTAAGCCAATTTATCAATTAATAAGGAGGCTATATGATCATTAGGGGCTACAATAGACCCTAGAATTAGATTAATAGGTCCTAAAATAGACAAGCCAAACCCTATGATTGTTCCATAGGAATCTTTGACGACAAGTGCCTCTTTTGTTTGCCTAATCCGATGGATTAGAAAAGTCATTCTTTCTTCGCCAAATGCATTTTTATCTAATTTTACAACTTGAGGTAAATTCTCTTCTCGCATAGGAGTTATTTCCATATCCAAATTATTGTTTGGCTCTATCAAAAGATAGCTATCACTAAGATATTTATGAACAGAGTCTATCGAACAAAATCCCATGCTCTCATACATTGGCTTTCCTTCATGTGTCGCAATTAACATAACCGTGGTATCGTCTGAAATAGAATCTAAACATTTTTGTGTTACTTTTCTTCCTAGCCCATTACCTCTGTAATCTTGATGAACAATGACCAAACCAATAGATGCTAGGCTTGACCCGTAAGGAATAATTGCCGCACTCGATACAATTTCTCCCTCGTTATTCTTGTGTCCGTAAACTCTGCCAGATGACATCACTGTTTGAATTTCATGTATATCATAATCCCATCCAACTAAAGCCGAAAGTGCAATTAACCCGGGTATATCCCGTTCTTCAAGTGCTACTAAATTAAATTCGGTTCTCTCGGATACACTCATTTGAGTTTGTGGGGAATTTAACCCTTCTGGTTGTTTTCGTAATCCCTTTATTCGATTTCGTATTTCTCGATTATTATAAAGAAATGCTTTAGATACACCTGATTCTAGCGCAACTTGATTAAAATTGATTTTAGCCTTTGTTTTTATAAGACGTTGTATTGCTTGATCTACCTTCTTTGATGTCTCTTGGCTTTTCATTAGTGCGTGTATAGACTTAAAATCATTTTATGCCAGATGTTGAATGTATTTTGCAGGGATTAGATTCATTAAGAGTTAAACTAGCCGTAGTTAGTAATAAGACTAGGTCTGGTTCGGTTGTGTTAGCTGCAACCCCAAAGTTGAAGAAGGTGATTCGTAATGGTTGCCGGTTATACGATATACCAAATGAAGAGGATATAATCATTGTTAATCCACAGATGAAATGATAAAACAATTAGAAAAGAACCTTTTCTTACTTCATAAGTTATCTAAAGTAGAATATTGTCCGACAGTTGAAATAACTGTGAAGGAGTATTTATTCTTAAAAGCTGTGAATAACTCGAAAAGTTAATAATAGATACATAAATAGTTAGTATTATATTTATCGTTAATGAAAGTTAAGAAGAATCATAAGTTACCGTTCTAAAAGCCTACAATCATTTTATGCGATTGTAGGCTTTTAGCGTGAATTTATCTAGATACAGAACAAATTATAGAAAAGGGAATTTTTATCAAATCATTTTGCAAATTAATACATAATAAATTCAGAATTTTGATACAATGTTTTTTGTAGAATATGCTAGGAGGGAGATAAAAAGAATGGATGTCCGTTATAAGCCAAAAGAGTGGCAAGAAATGAAATAAGGCATCGATAAGGTAACAAAAGAGGCAATTCCGAAATTAAAAGATATTAATGATATGTTAGGAGACATTGAGGAAAAAATAAGAGAACTCGATTCAGATCGAAGCATTCAATTTGAACACCGCAACAAAGAAAAGGAGCTAAATGAACTACATGATGACTACAATCAATTAGGAAACTTTTGTGATAATGTAGGTGATGTAGTGAAAAGGCACTTTGACAAACCATTCTTAGAAGACATGGATAAGTTTGCTGGAAAAATACGTGACTTGTCTTTGAAAAACTACAAAACAGAAAACCGCATCGGTTCCACAACAACGACAACCACACCAGCCGCACACCGCTCTGGACAAGTACAAACAACTACCACAAAAAAAGATGAAATTACAGTAGAAGATATATTTAAAGATTCTGTTGCTTTTGATGAAGTTCTTCAGGCACAGTACAAAGAAATTAAAATGCAAAATCCAGATTTAGAGCTGAATTATGAAAAATACCGAGAATTGGCACCATCCATGCGAGGATTCGATTATGAAACGATTGCAGAGGGCCAACAAAAGTTAGAGTTTTGGCGTGACCTTGCAATTGCCGGAGCATTAATCATTTTAACAATTACAGTTCCACCACTTGGAATTGCAACTTCTGTCGCTTTTGGCGGATTGGAATTAAAAAGCGCAATAGAAGGGAAAGATTGGGGTACTGGCCGTGAATTAAACACAACGGATCGGGTAGGAAGAGGCGCGTTTGGTGCACTAGACATGATTCCGCTTGTAGGACCAGCTGCAAAATCCTTTCGTGCAATGGATAGCTTTATATCTATGTCAAGGCTTGCGAAAGTACAAGGTGGAGGAGTAAAATTCAATCCAAGTAAGATAGAAAATGTGGTACAATCAATGCAAAATAGTAAAAACCATTTATTTGGAAAATTGAGACTGAAAACTTTAGAAGTTGAAAAATACGGTAACAATAAAATGTATGATACCGTTGAAAAGATAGCAAGAAAAATCGACGAACAAACAGCAAAAGTACCTGTTTATCGAATGAATCAAGACGGAACGCTCGAACGAGTAAGCACGAATCTAGAGGAACAGGCGCATTTAAATCGTATTGATAGCAATCGAAAGATACAGGATGAAATTGATAGTGTTGGTGCTTCACTAGCTAAAATGCAGGCATCAAATGGAATTAAGGGTACAGGTAAACTCCAACTTGGTAAAGAGGACTTGGATTTGTTAA
>NZ_JOTN01000012.1 GCF_000712595.1 Bacillus manliponensis | reverse complement strand
GTAAGGGCGTTAAGTGGTGGGTAGTTCAAGGTTTTCCAATAAATAAAGATAAACTGGTTAACGAAGTAAAGACATATTTAGTTGAACAAAGTGATAGCGAAGATGGTTTTAAAAGCATTGAGGTAGAATATCATTTTACATCTGGACATTGTGTTGATGTTGTTTATAAGGATGAGCCTAATGTTATATACACTTATCGTTATATAGAAGATGTTTCAGAAAAAAATTCAAAAGGAAAGAAAGTATTAATATATTATGTAAAATTAACAGATGGGCAAGATGAAGAAATTTATCAATTCAAACATATGCATCAAGAACTTTGATTTTATAAAAATAAAAAAGGCTCTGTTATGGATGGCGGAACCTTCTCGAAAGGGTAGATCGTCATCCACAACCTGGGGGCTGTGTAATGTAAGTGTGATATTCTAGAATGAAAAATATTATATAAGATTATTAAAACCAATATAGAGGGAGACTTTCTGATGAATAAATTTCCGATTATAGAAACAGAAAGGTTAATTTTAAAAGAAGTGGCATCAGAAGATGCTAACGATATGTATAAATACCTATCAGATAAAGATGTTGTTAAACATATGGGGTTAGAACCATACAAATCACCAAATGATGTCTTGAGCGAAATAAGATGGTATAAATCTATATTGGAAGAAGGTACAGGTATAAGGTGGGGGATTACACAGAAAAACATTGGTGTTGTTATAGGTAGTTGTGGCTTTCTTAATATGCGCCCTAAACATTATCGAGCTGAAATAGGGTTTGAATTAAATAAAGAATATTGGGGACAAGGAATAGCTCGTGAAGCTTTAGAAGCTGTTATGAAATATGGCTATAAACACTTTGAATTGGAACGAATTGAGGCTCTAATTGAACCTGCGAATTTATCATCGCAAAAATTAGTAGAAAACCAGGGGTTTAAAAGAGAAGGTTTATTGAGGCATTATGAATATACTTGTGGGAAATTTGATGATTTATATATGTATGCAATTATTAAAGGGGATCTCAAACAAATTTAAAAAGGCGGGAGTATCCTTATGTCGCTAACAGGTGCTTTAGTGGAATAAGGATACTCCCGCCTTTTTGAGGGGATGGGCAAAAACACCCACAATGGTATTTCTTGAACATGTGAAAGCCCACCAACATAGGCGGGCTATTTTTTATCTATCATATCTTTCGGTACTTCTCGTTCACCCACAACATCAGCTTTGACTTCTCCGTTTTCCATATAAATACGCTCAATGATTGGGATGGTGACTGTCCCATTCTTCTCTTTACGCTTCTCTTCAAAATTAATAAGGTTACTCATGTTATCCCCCTTCTTTGATTATACGAAAAATGGAAACTGTATTAAAACAATATATATCCATCTAATAAAGAGAAAACATTACCTTGTAAATTCCGCGTGAGAATCTTTATCAATTAATTTATTCCGTTATTTTCTATTTGTTGATAAAATTACCAAAGTGTATCTTCAACACAAAGTTGAGAGTAAGATTGAGTTGCAAGACAATATAACTAAAGGAGTGTTGAATTTGAAACGTATAGTTGGTGTACTTTCTACAGGTTTATTAGCTGGTGCAATGTTATTTGGTGGATCAAGTTTTGAAGCACATGCTGCGGAGAACGAAGTAAAACCATATCAAGTTGTAACACCTGGATTGGATGGGAGCCACAAGACTATCGGTTTTGATGAAAAAGTAGATTTTGAGAATTACTTAAAGGAAAATCCAGCTCCAAGGAATTATGAAATTAAACCATTAGCACCAATTCACTCTAACTTTTATTTTGATGTTGATTTACAAGGTACAAGTTTCAGTATTAATGCGAGCAAACCTTATGCAGTTACAGACTTCTGGGGAGTAAATGATACTGTAAGCTCTATACTTACACATCCATATGGAGATCATACAGTTATTTATGAAAATTTTTATGGGCAAGGTCATGCACTTGCTATTGTAAATAATGGTTATTACATTAATTTACACAACGTTCCTATGGGTGATGGGACAAGAACATGGAATGATGAAATATCCTCAGCGATTGTGAAATCTAAATAATCTTTAGGGTATAACAAAAGGCTTGGAATCTATGTCCAAGCCTTTTTATCCTTTAGGCAGGATTCTTTTATGTTTTTCTTCGAGGTTAATAATGTTGCTCATATTATCCCTCCTTCTTTGATTATACGAAAGATGGGAAGCTCATTAAAACAATATATATCTATCCAATATATACCGTATTCTTTCTAAAAATTAAACAGAAAACGGTGAATATTCCGCTTGTTTTTCCCGGATTTTCTAAGTGTTGGAAATTAAAAACTCTCGTGATACCTTATTTTTGAGAGCTCTTAAATTAAACAAGGAGTGATACGGAATGAGAAAATTATCTAGTTTTATTTTAGCTTTAAGCATTGCATTCACAGCATTTTCTTTTTCTTCTCCAGCATCAGCAGCAGAAATTGACACAAATAAGAAGTATTCAATGGTTTCAAGTCAATTAGGAACGAAACTCGGTTTCGAAGTGTACGCCAATAACTGGGATTATGTAAAACTAGGAACTGGAACACCTGTAAAATTCCATCAAACTAGTTCTGGAAAATACAAAGTTGAAATGCTTAAATCTACTCATTCTGGATACCAATACCTCACCGCAGATACATCATTTTTATATAAAGGGTATGTGTACTTAGATAAAGAATCTGCCGCTGATGAATGGACATTAAAACCGGCAACAAAGAATGGAAAACAGGGATATACTCTATACAATGAACGAACTAAAAGTTATTTAGGATGGACTAAGGAAGTTTTTAATCATGTATATTGGGCATGGGTGTCTGGAACAGGAGAAGTTTGGGTATTACAAGAAGTTAAATAGAATATGAAATACCCTTAAATAAAAAAACGTTATTTTACATTAAATGATTACAAATGGAATATTATCCTGAATGTATTAAAGGATATAAATGTATAAGTTATTGTTCTCGGAAGTTATTTAAGCTTTTCTAGTTTTGGGGTATTTGCTTTTCTTAGCTTGATTGTGATGTGGCGAGAACCCATTTATAAAAATAGATTCCAATAGAAATTTATATACTTTTTTCAAATAAATACAGTCTTTGCACTAGAACCATATATACTATATGAATGTATACAATAAACATAATTAAAGGAGAATAGAACTTGATAAAACATATACTCAGTTTCATTCTTGGAACAATTGTTATATTAATTGGTTCCTTTTGGGTTATTCCTTACACCCTCGAAGCAATTGACAGTAACGTAAGCCATATTACTCCTGACAAAAAATATTTTAGTAAGCTATATGACTATGATATTAAGCTTTGGATGATTGCAAACCTTATATTTTTCATTTTTTGTGCAATTACTGTTCTTATAGTTAAGTTACCTAATTATAAGAAGAACAAAAGTACTCATATAAAAAAATATAGTCATACAAATCAGCGTAAAAAAGCAAAGAGAAGGCGTCGTAAATAATTGTTTTTTATAAAACAATTATTTACGACGCCAGCATTTTGGAAAAACCCCACGCTAAGCAAAAAATAAAATAAGCCATCCATTTGGACAGCTCATTTACATAATTCTCGTTATTGGAAGTGTATTTAAGATCAGTATTAACTTAATAAGAGTCTAATATCTCAAGTTTCTTAGCTAATACCCAACCACTTAGACCATAAGATGCACAAATGTTGTAATAAAAATAATTCCCTTTTATTAATGTTTCCTCTAATTCTTTAATATCTTCATAACATATAGGCCAACAATAAGATTTTTGTTGCTCTAATAATTTCTTATTTTCTTTAAAAAAATTTGGAAGTGGATCTTCGTCTATATTAAAAATAATGCTGTTACTTATTTGGGTTTCAAAAAAATGTGCTAGGACACCTGAAAAAACTATATATACATTGTCTCCTGATTCAGTAAGAGTGTGAATGCGAATTTCTTCTTTCTCAAGATTAATTTGGTATGAAACAATTGTATTATCGTGAACACTTATCATAACTTCACTCCTTAAATTATAGATATTTGATTTTTGTTTCTTCAATATTATTTTTCTAATTGTAACATTTGAGAGAACTGATTTATTAAGATTTTTAGATGTATAGGATATTCATATAAGGTTAACATAACGTCTCATTATCAGTAGCAAGGAAAAAGGAAGAACCCTACTTTCACAAGGGTTTCGCTTTAGATTCGTGATTTGTGGCATGCAGGATTTTATACATTGTGGAGATTATGGTTTTTTTAGTTCGCGAATGTCTTGTATTAGTACAAAAATCTGTATAGAATTCTGTATAAAAAAGGAGGGATTTTTATTTCATTCAAGACAGCAATTTATTACTTTTTATATTCTGTTGTTCTCTTCACATTACTATTTATAATTCTAAATATCTCGTTTTCATTATTAGAGTATGGAGTTAAAACTAATATAGTTTTATACTTTATATATAATCCTTTTTTATGTATGGTTCTTGGAATATTCCTTGGATTGCCAACTTTTTTAAAAGAGAACAATAAAGTAGGAAAATGGTCTTTTAAAATAGAAAAATTTGTGTTTGTGGCAATACCTGCATTATGTATTGCTTTTTATCCTTTATTTGAACATTTAAATGCTTTAAAAGGGCAGTTATTACCTAGCTATATGTACCCTCAACACCTATATATTATTGCTCCATTAATCTTTGGTTATGTTCTTATAACTGTTGTAGAAAAGAAGTCTATAGCATCATAAAGTATTTAAAGATATGTGAAATAACACAAGCCTTGTGTTATTTGGGGTCTCGTCACATGCCCATCAACTTAAAAATAAATCCACCCCAAAAAGAAAAAATGAGCTTTTTTACTACAAGTTAGCACAAAATTTCGTTCTGGGGGTAGTTATATTTTTTTAGCTTGATGGGCATGGGGTAGCACCAACAAAACGCGAATTTCGTACGCTAAGCAATTTTTCACATAGAAAAAGCCGATTTTCTTGTACGCTAAGGGATGAAGTGACCCCAAAAAGTTAGACAGGTTATTTCATTAGGCAGCTTCTTGGGCATGAGCCCGGTATTGTACCGGGCTCATGCCCTTTAGTTTTGCCTTAATTCTTTTATGGTTATAGTATTCGATGTAGTTTGCTAGTTCTTGTTTAAAATGTTCTACACTTTCAAATTCTTTTAGATAAAGAAATTCTGATTTCATGATACCAAAGAAGTTTTCAATCACTGCGTTATCGTAACAGTTCCCTTTACGAGACATGCTTTGTGTAATGCCACGTTTATGAAGGGAATGACGGTATTGTTTCATTTGGTAGTGCCAACCTTGATCAGAATGAATAAGGAGTGTATTCTCATCTGTTAAACGTTCAAAGGCTTGGTCTAACATTTGGGTGCACTTCAAACTAGGTGGCTTTTTCGTTGCCCGTATGTTACAAGGAGTGTCAACTGCCTTTTTTTCAATGGCATTACAGGTTGGTATTATCGATGCACTACCGGAAAAGGATCGCTCGCAAGGTATTTCACTTTATTCTTTATTTTCTTATATACCAGGTATTATCGGTCCCATCCTAGCTTTAGGTATTTGGCTAGGGGGTATGGATTATTTTACAGTGGTAATGATAGGAATTGCGATTTTCACAGGTATGGTTGGCTATAATACGAAAATAGAAAAAGGGAAGGAACAGCAACAGCCTGCAGCACCTAGTACTAATCAGGGCGCAAATATGTTTAAATCCTTCAGTGAGCTAGTGAAAAATCCGTTTTTGTTTAAATGTAGTGTATTAATGTTAGTGACTTCCATTGTGTTTGGAGCAGTTACAACCTTTATCCCACTGTACGCGAGGGAATTAGAAAGCGGAAATGCGGGGATCTATCTAATGATTCAGGCAGGTACTGTTGTCTTTACTCGTTTTGCTTTAAGAAAAAGGATTCCTTCAGATGGCAGATGGCATTCTTCTTTTATCATGGGGACTATGGTTATTCTAGCATTAGCAGCGCAGTGTGTAAGCTTTTCTATAACGGGTGGACCTATCTTTTTTTATGTAGGTGCAATATTAATGGGATTAGCTCAGGCACTTATCTATCCGACGTTAACAACTTACTTGACCTTTGTTTTGCCACAGGCAAATCGTAATGTATTACTTGGCTTATTTATTGCTACTGCTGATTTAGGTGTTTCGCTAGGTGGTATCGTTATGGGGCCGATAGCTGATATTTTTTCATACTCATTTATGTATATGATTTGTGCCAGCTTAGGTGTGGCAATGATTATTTTTAGCTATGATCGAAGAAAAATATTTATTAGGTAATTAATGAGGAAGATTTGTAGATAACGATACATATGGAGCATATGTATCGTTATTTTTTACAGAGAATTACTAATTTCTTTCTGAAGTTTTTTAGAAAGTTTTTGAAGCACTAATTCATGAGAGTGAACAATTAATTTCTCCCATAATTCATCCGGAATATCTGCATCTAAGTAAATCGAATTCCAATGTGTTTTATTTAGATGATATCCTGGGATAATGTCACAATAAAATTCTCTTAAAGCTTCGGCACGAGCGGGATCGCATTTTAGCGATAATACAGCTTTTCCTTTTCCATCTCTACCAAACAACGCAAACATTTTCCCACCAACTAAATAACGATTTGCACGCCATTCTACTTTATAATCGTGAATGGCTCCAAACTGTTTTTGGCAAATAGCTTCTAACGTATGTTTCTCCATGATCATGCTCCTTTAAAAGTTTCCCTTATATAAATATTATTCTGTAAAAAAACAATAACTCCTTGCTGTGATTCCGCTTGAATAATTTGAACATTTAGTGTTTTTATATAAAATGAAAATAGAAAGATTTTTTACTAAAAAAGGAGTGTACATTATGAACAACTGGCAATGGAGGATTGGTATTTTTTTATTTGATGATGTAGAAGTATTAGACTTTGCAGGTCCTTTTGAAGTATTTTCAGTAACAACGTTAGGAAATGAAGAAAAGCCTTTTCTTGTTGAAACGGTGTCAGAAACAGGGGGCTTAGTATACGCTCGAAATGGTTTGAAGGTACAGCCAGATTACAATTTTCGTAACATGCCACAATTTGATATTCTCATCATTCCAGGTGGACTAGGAGCTAGGGAACGAGAAATTCATAATGAAACTGTTATACAATGGATTTCAAATCAAATGAAGCATGTGAAAATGATGACGTCGGTATGTACAGGTGCTTTACTTTTAGCAAAAGCTGGATTACTAAAAGATAAAAAAGCAACAACACACTGGGCAAGTTTGGAACGATTCCAACAGGAGTTTCCAGAAGTGAGTGTGCAGCACGGAGTCAAATTTGTAGATGAGGGAAATATTGTAACATCAGGGGGGATTTCAGCAGGTATCCATATGTCTTTTCATATTGTGAAACGGTTACTTGGTGTAGAAATTGCACAAGAAACAGCAAAGAGAATGGAGTATGATATTATTCTTTAATTTAAAAAACACGAGATAATGAGGTCTATAATATATGAGGGGTATCAGTCTAGTAAATCAAACATTTTATACGTTAAATGGAAGTCCAAATTATATCACTTTTGAAGAATATGATTCAGAGGTTATGTACATAGACAGTGATATAGAAATCGTTATGAACCATATGATACATAAAGCAAACACTTATGGGGTCAAATATTTAAATATATGTCTAAATCAAAACGCACCGCACTACACTTCTTTTTCAAGACTACTCATCAAGAACAACTTCAAAAAACAGTCAACAACATTACAAGTGAAAAGAGCCTTAACAAATATAAAAGAGCCCCCAACTGTTCCATTTTCATTGAAAGGCTTAAATACAATTTCAGAAAAAGAGTTTAAACATATATGGAAATTCTCTATGGAAGGCTCACTTAATACACCGTCACAACTTTCTATAGACGAGCAACTAGATGCGGTGAAAACAGAGTTAGGATTACATTGGGAAGATTCTTGCATCGCTGTATATAAAGATAATCAGCCAACTGGAGTTGTAATGCCTCACATCGAACCAGGCACTACAAATGAAGGGCGATTATTTTACTTTGGACTCGTTCCAGAAATGAGAGGGAAAGGGCTAAGCCAACCTTTGCATTATTACGCTCTTTATTTATTAAAGGGTATGGGAGCTACATATTACATTGGTTCAACGAATATAGTCAATACGCCAATGATACATACATTTCAGAAAAATAAATGCGCAGTGCATCGGAAGACAGATCGTTATTGTTTGGAAATGTACGAATAAAATGCATACAGTGTATAGAAGGAGAAAAAGATGAATATTAGAAAAGCGATAATAGAAGATGTACCACATCTAGCTTCACTGATGGGGCAACTAGGTTACCCAGTTACAATAGAACAAATGACAAAAAGGTTTCAAAACATCGATTCTCACCCAAACTATTATACGTTAGTTGCTGAAGAAAATGGGACCGTTATTGGAATGCTTGGTATTAATACTGGTATTTTGTATAACAAAGATGGATTATACGCACGTATTATTGCTTTTGTCGTAGATGAACGTTATCGAAATAGAGGTATAGGGAAACTCTTAATACAAGAAGCGGAAATATGGGCTATTCAGCAAGGGGCTGATGCAATTACGCTAAATAGCGGGAAGCGCTCCGAACGTGATACCGCACATCAATTTTATAAAAATAGAGGATATGAAGCGATAAGTACTGGCTTTGTAAAAAAATTATAAAATGCCCCGTAACTTTTTCTTACCTTTAATCGTTTATTAAGTAAGCGCGCAAAAAGGAGTGGTTGTTGTGTACACAAACATACAAGAAAGACTGCAGTCTATTACGGATATTCAAAAAGAGAATATAGATATCATTGTGAATCATTATGAAGAATTAAAGCGGTATTGTACGTTTTTAACGAAAAATGTATGGGACGGGGAAGATCTCGCGCAAGAAACAGTATGTAAAGTGTTACAGAAGTATATGAAAGAAGACGATACGACGATTTGTTTAACGTTGTTATATAAAGTTGCTCGTAATAAATGGTTAGATCAAATAAGTTCGAAAGAAAAAACCACTGAAATAGAGAAAGAAGCATCTTATCAGCCGCATGAAAAGCTTGCTGATTTACATGCAACAATTGAGAAGATGCAGTCTTGTTTAAATCAAACACAAATCGTTATTTTTTTACTAAAAGATGTGTTTGCATATAGCTTAACTGAAATTGCACATATTTGCTCGATATCAGAAGGTGCTGTAAAAGCGTCATTGTTTCGAAGCCGAAATAAGTTAGCGATGACAGAAGAACGCATTGCTCATAATATAGACAGAGAAGAAGCTGATATACTCATACAATCTGTTCATTCACAAAGACCAGAATTATTAAAAAAACTTCTTCCGACGTTACAATTTACAAAATTCTCGTCGCAGCAACCGTTATTACTATTCACACAGAAAAAGTCTTCTTCCTCTGTTCGTATGTTATGCGCCGCGTAATACGAATTTGGAGGGTTTCATATGAATACAATTCCTTACGTTGTAGAACAAACAAAACTTGGAGAGCGTTCCTATGACATTTATTCACGCTTATTAAAAGACCGAATTATTATGATTGGATCAGAAATTAACGATCAAATTGCGAGCAGTGTAGTTGCCCAGTTGTTATTTTTAGAGGCTGAAGATTCGGGAAAAGATATTTATCTTTACATTAATAGTCCAGGTGGATCCACTTCTGCAGGCTTTGCGATTTTAGATACGATGAACTTTATTAAGCCAGATGTGCAAACACTTTGTATGGGAATGGCAGCATCATTTGGTGCATTATTACTACTGTCAGGGGCGAAAGGGAAACGTTTCGCACTTCCAAATAGTGAAATTATGATTCATCAGCCACTTGGCGGTGTAAAAGGCCAGGCAACTGAAATTGAAATATCAGCAAAACGCATTTTAAAATTAAAACATGATATTAATGAAATCATTTCAGCGAAAACAGGGCAACCAGTCGAAAAAGTTGCTCACGATACAGAACGAGATTACTTTATGACAGCTGAAGAAGCAAAAGCTTACGGTATTGTGGATGATGTTGTAAAAAGATGAAAAAGATATAATGAAATCCTGTGTGTGGTTGAGGGCAGGATTTTATTATGATTTAAAAGTAACAATTGACAATTTGTGAAATATCTTATACTATTGCTTTAAATAAAAAACGGAAGGGTGACCCAATTACATGAAGTTCTAATCCTATTTACGAAAAGAAACAATTGAAGCGAATATATAGCAGCTGATTTCTGCTTAATTTGTTTTGTCTTCAATTGTCGTTTTTCAGAATAGGATTGGATTTCTGTAGTTGGACCGCAATCAGGGTAACTCTATTTGTATACTCTTTTTGACGTACACCTATGTAAAAATGCCTCCTATTCTGAGAGAAATAGGAGGCATTTTTCTATTGTCTCCGAAAAAGGAGATGTTACTATGCTTTTACTAGAAGCTAATCAAATAAAGTATTATGTACAGGATCGTTTATTAGTAGATATGGACCAGCTACAAATTCACCAAAAAGATCGAATTGGGTTAGTTGGCCGAAATGGCAGCGGAAAAACAACTTTATTAAAGATTTTATCTAAAAATATACCGACAGAAGAGGGAGTAGTTCTTCATCATACAGAGTGCGAGCTCATACCACAGTTAAAGCGAACAGATACAACGAAAAGTGGCGGAGAAGTGACGCAACAGTATATTAATAAAGCTCTTACGAAAATGCCTGAGCTATTATTTGCAGATGAGCCAACAACACATCTAGATACAGAGCATGTTGAATGGTTAGAAAAAAAGTTCATACAATGGAATGGCGCGTTTGTGATCGTTTCACATGACAGGCAATTTTTAGATGCTCTTTGTACAAAGATTTGGGAGATTGACGAAGGAAAGATAAAAGAGTATATCGGAAATTACAGTGATTATGTAAAACAAAAAGAACTAGAGCATGAGCAAAAGAAATTTGCTTATGAGGAATATGAAAAGAAGAAAAAGCAGTTAGAAGAAGCTTTAAAGTTAAAGGAGAAAAAGGCTGAAAGAGCTACGAAAACTCCTAAAAAAGTAAGTAAATCTGAAGCGAGAATTACAGGTGCAAAGCCGTACTTTGCAAAAAAAGAAAAGAAGTTACAAAAAGCAGCGAAAGCAATTGAAACACGTTTAGAAAAGCTTGGAAAAGTAGAGAAAGTAAAGGAAACACCACCAATCAAAATGAATTTACCTTATGAAAAAAGTATTAAAAATCGAATTATTATTCGGGCGGAAGATGTGGCAGGTGATATTGGAAAGCGAATGCTTTGGCATAAAACGAGTTTTCATATTCGCGGCGGAGATAAACTAGCAATTACGGGTGCTAACGGCAGCGGGAAAACAACTCTTATAAAAAAGATTATGAATCAAAGTGATGGAATTACTCTTTCACCATCCGTGAAAATCGGATACTTTAGTCAAAATTTAAATATATTAGACGTTGAAGAATCCATTTTAGAGAATGTCCAATCTTCTTCAAAACAAGATGAAACACTTATTCGAACAGTTCTTGCAAGAATGCATTTCTTTCGAGACGATGTGTATAAGCTTGTAGGAGTTCTAAGTGGTGGAGAGCGAGTAAAAGTAGCGCTAGCTAAGTTGTTTTTAAGTGATATTAATACATTAATTTTAGATGAACCAACCAATTTTCTTGATACAGAAGCGATAGAAGCATTAGAATCTCTTCTACAAGAGTATGAAGGGACGATTATTTTCGTTTCCCACGATCGACGATTCATTGAAAATCTTTCGACGCGAATTGTAGTAATCCATAATAAGAAGATTGAATTATTTGAGGGGAATTATGAGCAATATATAAACCATGAGCCACAAACAACCCGAGATACAGAAGAAGATAAAAGGCTATTGCTAGAAACAAAAATCTCAGAAGTATTAAGTCGATTAAGCATTGAATCGTCAGAAGAACTAGAGGTAGAATTTCAAAAGCTTTTACAGGAAAAAAGGCAATTAAATAGTAAGAGATAGAGCGGATTTATAATGAGTGGGGGCTTCGTCCTCCACTCATTATGAACCCAAGCAATTTCAATTAACCTGTCTCTTAGCTCATATCATTAGTTTGGAGTAAATTCTCAGTATGAACAAACATGTTCACTGCTGGCATTTGTACTTGATTCTTATGAAATATTGACATTAGTTCAAACCTTACTTGTCTGGAAGTTTCAAAATACTCCTCAGGTTTAACCAAACATACAATACAAAATTCGTAACCAACATATTTAAGGTTTGGATTTAAGTCTGTAACACCAATATATTGAAATGGCTCGACAGCCTCATTCTCTATTCTATACAGGCTGTGATCCAATTTTTCATTACAAATAACACATGCTTTTTCTAACAATTCCTTTATTCTTGCAGGATCTTCCTGATAGCTCACCGTAATCCGTTCAATAACTCGCATCCAGCCTTTATTAAAATTTTGTATCGTTCTAATCTCTCCATGTGGGATGGTAAGAAGTTTTCCCGACCATTCACGAATTTGCATAAAGCGAATACTGATTTCCTCAATGGTACCTGAACTTGTTCCGTTAAAAGTAACAAAATCGCCGACACGAAACTCTTTGTCCGTTAATCTTGCGAATCCTAATATAACATCTTTTAGCATCTGTTGTGCAGCAAAACCGACGACAACTCCGGCAATCCCTGCACCTGCAAGGATACCTCTTATATCTACAAATTGACCAATTAAATAAATAACAAGACTAATTACAATTCCATACCTTAAAATTGATCGAATTACACTTTGAATCGTCCGTTCTACTTCTTCATTGAAAAAGCTTGATTTCCTAAAGAACCAATCAATAATACGGTTTATGACAAAGGAGAAAGTCATGAGGATTAAAGCCAATAGTATGAACCTTAAAAGTAAAAACTCCTTTACATAATTAAAAAATTCCTCAGTAAAAGTTAATAAATTCATCCATCCACTTCCTTAAAAATGAATACTTAGATAAAAGCAAAATTTAGTAGTTATATACCTAAATTCTTTTGTTTTTAACATTTCTGCTTTATTTTCACCTTTCAACTCTTCGATTATGTTTACGTTATAAGCTTGATAGCTCTATATAGTAGGGTACTTACGATAGTAACAATCTTAGTATTAAAATCGTTTGAAACGTCCAAATATACAAGTGAATATAAAAAGAAATGTTTTTATGTAGAATATTATGTAATGTACCCTAAAAAGTCGAATAATTAATCTTGTTTTTAATCTTGTCAAGCATGAATTTACCGCTCAACCACGGCTTTATATTTTTTATATAAATATATAATATTTCTTCATGCTATAATCCAGTCATGAAATGTACACGTTTCTACAAGAAAGAAAATGAAGGATGTTTATATGTAGCTTATTAACCGTTTTCCATGAGCTATGTAATAAAACTTCAAGATAGTGAGGAAAGTAATATGAAGCAAATAAATAGCGGAGTTATTTTTACTGCAATACCAAACAAATCAAATCAATATTATAAGCCTTTTTATAAAGATCTTCTTCATTTTAATGAGAGTCTGAATAACAATAAAGCATTAACTGATCACCATATATCTTTAACAGTTGAAAAGCATAATTTTGATACAAGCTTTTTTGAATATGATGACATTTGGTTGAGGGATATTGCACCAGTTATAACAAATCATCTTGTTAAATTTAAATATCAACCACATTACCTACCTGAAAGTCAAAGTCGATATTTAAATAAACAATTTAATAAATGGCTGAAGAAAAATGATTTTGAATATATTACTTCTCCGTTGATACTAGATGGCGGCAACCTTATTTGGAATAAAAAAGATACAGTTATACTCACGGACCGCATATTTGAGGATAATTTTAAGTGGACAGAAAGAGAAATTATAGAGCAATTAAAGTTGGATTTAGATGTCTGTCTTGTCATTATTATTCCTGCTGAATCAGGAGATATACTTGCGCATGCGGATGGCATGGTTAAGTTTATTGATGAGCATACAATGTTTATTAGTGATTTTTTAGGAGATCGAGAATTTAGGCATTGCATTCAAGAAATTATTCGAGAGAAAATGCCAGAAGCAAAATTTGTAGTTGTTCCTTCTTCGTATACTGAAGTAGGGCAGTATGATCAAGAGATAGCATCAGCTAAAGGTTTATATATAAACATGTTAGAAACAAACGATACCTTATATGTTCCTAAATTTGGATTATCTAAAGATAACGAAGTGTTCCGGCATATCAAAAAATATACGGATAAACATGTGATTCAAGTTCACGTGGGGGAGCTATCTACAATGGGAGGTGCAATGAATTGTTTAACATGGTATTGTCCGTCCCATTTGTTACCTCATCAATTTAAAAGAAAAGACAGCAAACATGATAAATTTTCTATTTTTAATTTTTTAAATTGGAATTAATGCTTGTTTGCAAATTAGATAACAAATTCGTGTTTCTTCCCTTCGTAATTCTTATGAAGGGAAGAAATCATTATTGTAAGATTATAGAAGATACCGCAAATACAATTGTTTAAGGGGCATTTATTATGTATACCATTACCGATTTTTCTCGAATTTGTAAAATGAGCACTCGTATGTTAAGACATTATGATAAAGAGGAAATACTGAAACCAGCGTATGTAGACCCCATAAATGGATATAGATATTATGAACAAAATCAACTGGAAATAGCATTGCGAGTCAAAAAACTAAGAGAATACAAATTTTCTCTCCCGAAAATTAAGATGATTCTTCATTCATCCAATCAAAATGTATTTCTCGATCATATGCGATCTCAAATTTCAGAATTATCTCATGAGGTGCAGCAAAATTTGCAGATTATTTCCGAAATGACAGAGATTATAGATACAAATACGAATTTAATTTCAAGACAACAGAGACCTTACGATATTTTAAGTGGAATGAGAAATGAAATAACTGTAATTACTCAAAGATTACAAATGAACATTCATGATATGGATAAACATTTTGAGTATTTATACGGAAAAGCTCAAGAGAATGAACTTCAAATAATCGGTTCTCCATCCGCTATTTTTTATGACGAAGAGTATATTCCTAATGAAAGTGATATTGAATTAATAATTCCAATTCGTTATGAAAATACTGAAAGCATATCACAGGAGTGGAAAATAAAAGAGTTAGCTCAGCATCAAATTGTGACGACCTTACATCATGGGAGTTACGATTATATCGGTTATGGCTATATGGCACTAGAAGAATGGATTGAAAAAAATGGATATCTGGTAGATGCCAAGCCATATGAAGTCTATTTTAAGGGTCCTGAATGTAATTGCTCAGTTGAAGAGTATGTAACACAAATTTGTTTTTCGGTTATAAAGTGAAACTTCAATCAGGCTTTCACGGGCTGTTAATCTCCCACCTAAACTTCTCTGAATCCTCTAAGTTTTGAGGTGTGAGTCTTACAGCCCGTTAATGCGGGATAAAAGTAGAAAAATAATAATAGTTGACCTTGACACTATGTGAATGCTTATTCTATTTTCACGAGCAGTTTATTTTAATAGAAGGAGCAAAAAATATGAAAGAAAATTCTCGAAAGTTATTAATAATTGTTTTTATAATTATTAGTACGATATTCGTTTCAGCATGCGCACCTCAAATAGGAGAGGCGGAACAAAGCAGTACGCTCCCTGTGAACAAGTTGTCTGATAATGTAGTATTTAAAAATGGCATAATCTATACTTCTAATCAAAGGCAAGATATAGCAGAAGCTGTAGCAATGAAAGATGGAAAAATTACATTTGTTGGTTCCAACAAGGATGTGAAAAAATTTATAAATAAAGATACTCAAGTCATTGATTTACAAGGGCATTTCGTCCTTCCTGGTTTTGTGGATAATCATAATCATTTATTTGAAGCAAAATCACCAGCGGCAGGGTTTTGTAATGTATCACCAGATGATTCATTACAAGATCAACGCTCGTATTTAAAAGCTTGTCAAAAAGGTGTGAAAAAAGGGGAATGGATAAGCGGAACAGGATTTAGTTTGGAGAATTTATTACAAGATATGGACGAAGAATCAGAAGAACAAACTCCATTACAGCTCCTTGATGAGATGTTTCCAAATAATCCTGTAGTAATCATGGAAAGAACCGCACATTCTGTATGGGTTAACTCCAAAGCATTAGAGATATCTGGGATGCATAAAGATACGAAAGATCCACAGGGTGGTAGAATTATTCGAGATCCAGAAACAGGAGAACCTTTTGGTATTCTTTATGATGCAGCTGGTGATATCGTGATGGAGAAAGCTTGGAACTCACAGCCCTATCTGTTTGAGAAAAATTATGAAGGTTTATTGAATAGCTTGGATGAAGTCGCAAAAAACGGGATTACAACAGTTGGTGACGGTCGTCTATATTGGAAGCGCGGTTGGCTAGACGTTTGGGACAAAGTATATGACGAAGGAGAGTTAACATCACGGGTAGTACTCCGTCCGTGGGTATACCCCAACCTAAATGAAGCAGAACAACTTGAGTATTTCAAAAAAATTAAGCATGATGATTTATCGTCTCGAATGCTAATTAATCAAGTGAAAATGTATAGTGATGGAATTAGCATTAATAGTACAGCGAAAACACTGGACAAGTATAAATTCGAGTGGTTCCCAGGAACTCCTTATGGTTTGAATTATATTCCAGAGCAAAAGATGAAATGGTGGTTGACGGAACTTAATAAAATTGGTTATGGTGCATTTATTCATACGATTGGAGATGGCGGGGTAAGAGAGAGTTTAAATGCGATTGAAGCAGCAAAAAAAGAGGGCGCCACTCATCCGTATACACTTACTCATGTGGAAATGGTAGAAGAGAGCGATATTAAGCGTTTTGCTGCATTAGGTGTTAGCGCTGACTTTCAGGTAGGTCATGATTTTGCAGAAGACCCTAATCAAGGTTGGGCAAGTGCATATTTTTCAAATAAACAGATGAAGCGTATGATGCCATTAGGTCAAATTTGGAAAACAGGAGCGAATGTATCACTTAGTAGTGATTGGGATGTAAATGAACTGAATCCACTTGTCACTATTTCTAATTCGCTAAGTCTTGGTAAAAAAGGTTTACCTGATGTATATGCAGCTATTGATGCTTATACTATTAAGCCTGCTAAATCATTAGGACTTGATAAAATAACTGGTTCGATTGAAGTGGGTAAATCTGCTGATATTGTAGTATTAAATGCTGATATCACTGAAATGAGTGAAGAAAAGATTCCTAATGCTAAAGTTTTAATGACAGTTTTACAAGGAGAAGTCGTTTATTCTAAGAAAAAGTAGTTAGACACATATTTAAAGTAGTTTGTAAGGAATGTGTTCTGTATTATACAGAGCACATTCCTTTTCATTTTGTCTTACTCTGATTGTTATTGTAGTAATAAAGTGAAACTTCACTTAGTGACGGTTTCTTCATATATAATAACTTGCAAACAATGATATTTTCTGTTGACCTTGACACAATGTCAATGGATAGAATGAATGTACATTCTTAGAAAGGGTGAACATGTATGAAAAGTATAGAAAATATCGCATTTTATATGCCGGCAGAATGGGAGGAACATGAGGGAACATGGCTTCAATGGCCTCATGATAAAACACATAGAGGCGAAGGATATAAAGCTAAGTTAAATGACATTTGGATCACAATGGCAAAGGAGCTTCATTACGGGGAAAATGTACATATTGTTGTATGTAATGATGAAGAAAAAGAGTATGTTCAATCGAATTTAAAGGAAGAAAAGGTTGATTTAACTAAAATTGACTTCTTAATTCACGAAACGGATGACGTTTGGATAAGAGATAATGGACCTATCTTTGTGAAAGATAAGGAAGGAAATCTGTCACTAACACATTGGATTTTCAATGGTTGGGGGAATAAATATCCACATACAAACGATGCTGTTATCCCAAATGAAATAAGTAAGAATTATAAGACTCCAAAAGTTGATGTGGGTGTTTGCCTAGAAGGAGGAGGGATAGAAATAAACGGAAAAGGAACCTTGATGGCAGCGAAATCTTCCATTATAAATGAAAATCGAAATCCTATGCTTAGTCAAGAAGAGATTGAGCGTGCATTAACTAAGTATTTGGGTGTAACAAACTTTATATGGATCACCGGTATTCGTGGAGAAGATAACTATAATGAAGATACAGACTTCCATATTGACGGGGCAGCACGTTTCACCAATGAGAATACAATCCTCTATGAGTATGATCCTTTTGGTGAAAGTGAAGCGTATCTTTTGGAGGCGTATGAAAAACATTATCGAGAATTACAACAAGCAAGAAATACGGATGGAAAACCGTTTCAACTTATTCCAATGCCATTAACGAGAAATATAGTGAAAGAGGCAGATTGTAAAGGTTCATATTTGAATTTTTATATCGGAAACGAAGTTGTATTGATGCCCATATATGATGATGAACATGACAAGCTAGCACTACAAATTATTGAAGGGCAATTCCCAGGGAGAAGAATTGTCGGTATTAATGTAAGTGAATTATACGCATATGGTGGTATGATTCATTGTGTAACACAACAACACATTAAGTAAACTGAATTTCTATTAGTTGTTACTAGGATTACTCGCATTTCGCACTTTGCCGACAGGTCTTCTTTTAGATTTCAATTTTTTTGTGAAAAATTTCTACTAATTATGCAGCATCCCTTATCAAGTAGACAATATTTTAAAAGCACAACTAAGTAACTCGAGTTCCATATTTATATAGAACTCAAGTTACTTAGTTTCTAGGAAAATCAACATAGATTGTTTCTCTCACATTAAATGGATGGGTATTTTAAATAATACATGATTAGTTTTTATATTGCATCCATCCAGTTTCTGAACGTACCGCATTAAATTTTCCATAAGACAAAAGCTTCATTGCTGAACGACTAGCTGAATAAAATACGAAGTTCAGCTTCCATTCTTCCTCAAATTCTTCTGGATACGATGTAGATTCATACACGTAATAAGCAGCCATAATACAAGGAATGATTTGCTCTGATTCAAAATCATATGTATTTGCATCATTAACAATAAGATTAAGGAGAGATTGATTTTTATCACTCAATTCTTTTTGAAGTAATTTTTTTACCGCTGCTGGTACTAACTCTAATATTTCACTCTTCACAATAGTCACCTCCAATACGGATAGTATGTTCCAATAAGTAAGTGTTTTATCTCAACAAGTTCAGAAAAAGCAAAAAGAAGTTATCAACATTATTCCTTCGCTTATATTACAAGCTCTCTTTATTGAGCCCTTAATCAAAGGGAACTTCAAGAAATATAGTGGTAATAAGTCTTTGTGTTTTTACTTTGCGATCTACGCAGCAATCCTGTCAATGCCCTATTAAGTAAGCGCTGAAAATGAGTGATTATTTTGTGCGCAAAAGTAACTCGAATGTTAAGAAATCATATTGATATGAATCGTTCAAATATAAACTTTACCATTGAAAATTATTACTGTATGTTATAGATATTGAAAAAAACAACTTAAAACAGGCTAGAGAACATTAGAATCTCTGGCCTGTTTTTGTATAATAAATTAATCTTTTATCCACGTATCCACTAATGCTTGATTCTTGTTAATCCAGTTTTGCGCAGCTTCTTCGGGATCCTTTATTTTATTTAACGTCACCATTAAAGTACCAAGTTGTTCATCAGTCATTTTCCATCTATCGAAATATTTCACAATATCCGGGTGATCTTTTTCAAACCCTTTTCTTACAGAGTAATAAATATCGTCTTTTTCACCATATACTTTCTTAGGGTCCTTTAAATATTTTAAATCAAATTCTGAAAAACCCCAGTGTGGATTCCAAAGCGTAACAGCGATTGGTTTCTTTTGCGTATATGCCTTTTTTAGCTCACTCATCATTGCCGCTTCCGAAGATTGGACAAGTTTTAGCTTTATATCATATTCTTTCATTGCTTTATCCGTTAAATTCATAAGACTACTGCCGGGTTCAATACCGACAATCTTATTATTTAATTCATCCTTATAAGTATTTAAATCTTCGATGCTGTTAATGTCTTTCATATATGAAGGGACGACTAAACCAAGTCCAGTTCCTTCATACCATTTCGATTTTAAGACAATGTCATTTTTATACCGATTATTTAAAGGTTCGTCGGTTACAGGAAGCCACACTTCTAAATTTGCATCAACATCGCCGCGAGCAACACCAGTCCAAATCGCTGCTTTTTCTAAATACATGAGTTCAACTTTATAACCTTTTTGTTCTAATAAAACTTTCCACATATTTGCGGTTGCAATGTTTTCTTTCCAACTTGTTACACCAATTTTAATTTTCCCTTTCATATTTGCATTCGTAGCATTACAAGAGGTAATAATCATACTGATGAATAACAAAATGCAGATAAGCCATATTTTTCGTTTCATTGAATCCTCCCGTTTCATAAATAAAAGTTGTTTTGTTTCATTTTATATAGCATTGCTTTTATGAATAAATCTATAAGTGAACCTTCTTATTATGAACGGAAACAGGAATTTTAAAAAAGCTTCGTTATCTCGTATTAACGGGCAGTAATCCTCTCGTCTCAAAATTCATCAAAAGCAACGAGGTTAGGCCGGAGTCGAGCTGCTTCTAAAAGCCCGATTTGCCATGATTAATAATTAGTGAGGGTGAAACTCCCACTGATTAAAGTTTCACTTTATGTCATTTCTATGTAATATTTCTGTTTAAAATCGTTACACTATGTGAATAGATAGGCAGAAAAGGAGTCGTTGTATGGAAAATACAAAAGTACGTGTTGAAAACGTAACAAAAGTATTTGGAAAAAATCCTCAAAGAGCAGTTGCGTTATTAAAAGAAGGAAAAAGCAAATCAGAAATATTAAAAGAAACGGGAATGAACGTTGGAGTGAAAAAAGCAACGTTTGAAGTATATACTGGAGAAATTTTTGTCATCATGGGGCTATCTGGGAGTGGGAAATCAACTCTTGTGCGGATGTTAAACCAATTAATAAAACCAACAGCAGGGCATATATACATAGATGGAGAAGACATCGCAACGATGGGGAAAGAGGCGCTTAGGAAAGTCAGAAGAACGAAAATGAGTATGGTCTTTCAAAAGTTTGCGCTATTTCCACATCGTACTGTTTTGCAAAATGTTGCCTATGGATTAGAAATACAGGGAATTCCGGTAGAAGAAAGAGAAGCGAAGGCTCTAGAATCACTTAAATTAGTAGGGTTAGATCATCATAAAAATAGTTACCCGGGGCAACTAAGCGGCGGTATGCAGCAGCGTGTTGGTATTGCAAGAGCTCTTACAAACGACCCAGATGTCCTACTTATGGACGAGTCATTTAGCGCATTAGATCCGCTTATTCGAAAAGAAATGCAGGATGAATTGTTAGAGCTGCAAGATAAGATGGAAAAAACAATCATTTTTATTACACATGATTTAGATGAAGCACTTCGAATTGGGGATCGCATTGCATTAATGAAAGATGGAGAAATCGTACAAATTGGAACGCCTGAAGAAATTATGATGAGTCCAGCTAATGAATTTGTGGAAAAATTCGTTGCGGATGTGAATTTAGGAAAAGTTATTACTGCTGAATCCATTCTGAAACGACCAGAAACATTATTAATTGATCGTGGGCCTCGTGTGGCATTACAAATTATGAGAAATGCTGGTGTGTCTACTGTATATGTTGTAAATAAAAAACACGAATTTTTAGGTATTTTAACGGCTGATAATGCAAGTAAAGCTGTTCAAAAACAATGGCCAATCGCAGATTTACTGCTGAAGGATATTCCACATGTTTATTTGGATACATTATTGGAAGAAACATATGCAAAAATGGCGGAAATGAAGCTGCCATTACCAGTAATTGATGAAAAGAAAAGGCTAAGAGGCATAATAAAACGGGAAAGTGTCATTCAAGCGCTTGCAGGAAATATTGAAGAAGAGGTGAATGACGGTGAATAGTATTCCACGTATTCCTTTAGGTGAATGGGTTGATGCATTCGTTGCTAGTCTATATGCGAATTTTGAAGGACTGTTTAGAGGGTTTTCATACGTCATTGGTGGTTTTGTTGATTTACTTACTAATTTTTTAATATTGATTCCAGCATTTTTAATGATTATAATCATATGTTTTCTCGTTTGGTATACAACGCGCAAAGTATCTTTAGTAGTTTTTGCTTTAATCGGCTTATTGTTTATTCTAAATATTAACTATTGGGAACAAACGATGCAAACATTGGCGCTTGTTCTCACATCAGTTATTATTTCTATTATTGTTGGGATTCCAATTGGTATATTAGCATCCCAAAATGAACGATTTTCAAAAATATTAAAACCGACATTAGACTTTATGCAAACAATGCCGGCGTTCGTATACTTGATTCCAGCGATTACATTTTTTGGAGTAGGTGTTGTTCCTGGTATTATCGCATCTGTTATTTTTGCAATGCCACCAACGATTCGTTTTACGGATTTAGGAATTAGACAAGTACCAGAAGATTTAATTGAAGCTGCCAATGCATTTGGTTCTACTGCATCGCAAAAGTTATTTAAAGTTCAGTTACCTCTCGCAACAGGAACAATAATGGCTGGCGTAAACCAAAGTATCATGCTATCTTTATCGATGGTTGTTACAGCCTCACTTGTAGGAGCACCAGGACTTGGGGTAGATGTATATCGTTCTGTAACGCAAGTTAACATTGGAATGGGATTTGAAGCTGGACTAGCTATTGTAGTCATTGCCATTATACTAGATCGGATTACACAAGGATTTCATAGGAAAAGAAAAGGTTAAAGAAGGGAAAAACGCTTCGTATGTGAAAAGAAGGATTGTGATGCGTTTTTATTATGATGAAAGTTTAAAAATGATTACAAAAGAACCGTTAAACCTGTATTAATTTATTTCGTTAGCACAAAATAGGTATGAATCTTAATGAGAGGAGGAGAAAGTTATGACAAACCAAAATGATAACCGTCAACAAAAAGGTAAATACACTAATAATGCGAAAAGCGATACTGAATTCTCAAAAGATGTAAATATTAGAAGCGAAATCACGAAAAGAGATTTACAAAAGAAGAAGTAATGTTTATGAAAAGGTATGAAGTGAATTATATTTTTTCATAATAAAAATTAAGAAGTTTGACAAACAAAAGAGCCGGTTTCTGGCTCTTGTTTTCATTGGATGCCAAACTACTCTATTTCATAATCTGTATAGGAGACAAAAAGTATTACATTTGGCTTGTGAAAACCGAGCTAACCTATAAGAAGATTAGCCCCGTTTTATTAATTAAGAAGAAACACTCATTGTTGCTAATTTATAAGCTAATTTGATATTTTCTTTTAAATAAATCGGAAACTCTTCCCCTGCTAAAATTTCCTCTGTTGTCATCCAAACAACTTCATCTACTTCATCAGCACTTTTCGCATAAGCTTCTCCATGCTCATAATCACAAAGAAATACGATATCTACTACAGCTACACCAGTATCTGTTACAAATGAAGAGCTGTTCACATACCTGAAATTACCCACTTGTATACCAACTTCTTCAAATACCTCTCGCTTTAGTGTACGCTCTAAAATATCCGATGAATTACCTTCATTATCTACTTTTCCACCAACAAGGGATAAAGTACCGCCAGCGTGTTCTTCTTTCTCACTTCTTCTAATTAATAGCCATTTTTCATCTTTAAAAATGGCAGCTTCTACGTTCACGATAAACATATATAAACCCTCCGTGACATTAATTTATCTCTATATTCTATAAAAAAGAAGGATTTTCCTGTATTCATACTAAAGTTGTATCATCCACTAGCTCTATAGATAAATGGAGTGTATTGTAATTTCATTTACAATAAAGCTATATTGCAGAAAAGGAGGGAATAAACTTTTTATTTCATCATAAAATTTTGTGGTCGGTAGCTATCATAGGATGTTTGTATAACCTTGCCGCTGGAGCACTGTATACTGTAGTGACATACTATTTATCAAGTGACTTTCAGCTCAGTGCTTCCGTTGTCGGAAATGTATATTCCATTATGGGAGCTATGGCTTTACTTGGATCGTTTCTCGCTCCAGTATTAACAAAATATATGAGGATAGGACGTGCCATTACAATTGTGTGTTTCGTTTCATTATTTGGAACGATCATGATCACTTCTTTTGCTGATTGGCGAATGACGATGGTAGGTTATGCAATATTAAGTATTGGTGGTGTTATGCTGAATATATATACATTTACCATTAGACAAAAAGAAATTCCAAATGGATTGATTGGTCGAATTAATTCTGTATACCGTATGATATTAACAATTTCTTTCCCGTTATCTGGATTAATTTTAGGTAGATTGGCTTCTACTTTTGGTGCAAAAACTGCTTTTATCGGAACTGCTATTTTAATGGGAATCGTTACATTGTTTATTTTCATATCAAAATTGCCTGCTTATGAAGAACAAGGGAAGAAAGCATGCAATGTAAGTTGAAATGAAAACGGCTAGGAGGAATACTTATGCACGAACATTTATTAGTAAACCGTTTCTTAACTTTCTTAGAAGTAGAACGAAAAGAGCCTACGATTTCATTTCTCAATGAATTAATTCATCAACATCAAAAGAAAGTGAAGTGGGAAACATTCACTAAGATGATTGATTGGGAACATGGAAATCGAACAGGGAACTATATCCCGTCAATTGATGTATATATTGACCGAATGATAAATAAAGGAATGGGCGGCACATGTTGGACGCTTTCCATAGGATTTCATTGGTTACTTTCACAACTTGGATTTCATGTGCAGTACTTATATATGGAACCCGGGCATCTTTGTTTACGTGTTGACCTTGATCAACCTTATTATGTAGATGTTGGATATACAGCGCCTTTATTCCAAGCATATCCGCTTTTAACAACATTTCAAACAAACGATACCCGTGAAACGTTTCATTACAACGTCTCTTCTGAATCTATCGCTGTAACAAGAATACCAGGTCCTGAGAAGACGTTATCGCCACAGCCAGTAACATTAGAAGAGATGTATCCGATATTGAAGAGGTCAAATGATTGGTCAAGAGCTCTATTTTTGAAGAAAACTCGTATTTTTTCCTATGTTAATGATATCTCGAGCTCGTTAGAAAATAATGTGTTAAAGCAATATTTTTATGATAAAAAGGTAGAGAGTATTATTCCACCCCGGAAGCTTGCGCGTTTCATTACAGACTATTATAGAATGGATCAAGAACTTGTTCAGAAGGCATTACAAATACATGAAGAAAAAATGAAACTGTCAAATCATTCATGATACAATGAGAAAAAAATGAAAAGAGTAGGGGATATGAAAAAAAAGAGGATTATATTAATAATCATTCGTTATGTCTGTTTATTAGTTGGTTTAATGGTATATACATTTAACAACGGAGACTCACCTCTATCTACATTATTTTTATTTGTTGGTGTCATGACTATATTTATCGAAGATTACCATTTAGGTCATCGTAAAAACTTCAAAAAGAATTATAAAGAAATTATTCCGCTATCAATCATACTCTGCGTCTTTTTCTTACCAATAAGTAATTTATCTCAAGCGTTATTATTTTTCATTTTGTTAACAATATCTACTGTCTTTTCATTGAAAGGTATTGAGAAAGAAGCTATTGATGTTAAGTAACAAAAAAAGTTGCAAGTCATTTTATTCCACAGTCGGGTGAAAGTGCAGAGCGATTGACCATCCTTTTACTAGAAAACAAATCGTTGCGTTCCGTTTCGATAATGATATATAATTAAAACAAAAATAGAACATATATTCGTTGAAAAGGAGCAAGAACATGATAGAAAAAAATACAATTAGTGATACAAAAGAGTTATCACTAGAACAACATGAAGAATTACTTGCAACATTGAAAGCACGTTTTGAGAAAAACACGAACCGTCATGAGGGTCTTCAGTGGGATAAAGTGCAAGAAAAACTAGATGCTAATCCTGAAAAAATGTGGTCGCTTAATGAAATGGAACAAACTGATGGTGAACCAGATGTTGTTGGCTATGATAAAGAAAAGGACGAATACATTTTTTATGATTGTTCAGCGGAAAGTCCTAAAGGTCGTAGAAGTGCTTGTTATGATCTTGAAGCACTAGAGTCGAGAAAAAAACATAAACCAGAAAATAACGTTATTGATATGGCAACTGCGATGGGTATTGAACTATTAACAGAAGAACAATATCGAGAGCTGCAGAAACTTGGAACTTTCGATAAGAAAACATCGAGTTGGGTGCAAACACCTTCTGATATTAGAGAACTAGGCGGCGCTCTTTTTTGCGATTACCGTTTCGGACACGTCTTCGTGTATCACAACGGAGCAGACTCCTACTATGCTGCTAGAGGTTTTCGTGGCTCGTTAAGGGTCTGAGTTTAAAGATTACATAGGAAAAAAGGTCATATTTCATTTCTCAACGGCTTTATTCCGTGTAGGAAGTATCCTATATCTAGATCAACTAAGAATAACCCCGTTCTAAATTTAGAACGGGGTTATTCTTAGTTGAGGTTTTAAAATGAAATAACTTTATTATCCTTTACACAATCAGATAAGGTTTATGTTCAATTAATTACACAACTTTTATATAATATATTTTAAGGATTACATAGACCTTATTCTAATCAGAAAGGTGATGATAAAGTGGAAGATTTTTATTTCTTTGTTCTTATGTGTATTTTTCTCATTATTTTACCTGGTCCTGATACTGCAGTTGCTACAAAAAATACGCTCACTGTTGGGAAAATGGGGGGTCTTCAAACAGCTTTCGGCACTTGTTGCGCCCTTCTTATCCATACTTCTGCTGCTGTACTAGGACTCTCAGCAATCATTGTGAAATCAGCATTTGTATTTTCTAGCTTTAAATACGTTGGTGCTGTTTACTTAATTTATCTGGGTGTTAAGACATTATGGTCTTTAAAGAAAAAGGAAGAAGCAGCAAGCGTAGAGATAAATGCAAAAAGACAATTTGAAAACACATCTTGTTTTAAACAAGGATTTCTTACCAATCTTTTAAACCCAAAAGTTGCTGTCTTTTTCTTAACTTTTTTACCTCAATTCGTGGACCCTGGAAGTAATACCTTTGTACCTTTTCTTATAATGGGTATTACTTATACTGTATTGACTGCCATATGGTTTTTACTTTACATTTATTTAATTCATCAAATTAGTGCATTTATGAAAAAACCGAAAGCGCAAAATATGATTGAAGGAATTACAGGTACTATATTGATAGGGTTTGGTATAAAACTAGCTTTAGAAAAGACTCATAGTTAAATTATTAAGATCATTGATTTTCCTAAATCAATAACTAAGCCAATAGCCGATTTTCTTACTATATAAGGAAGCGGCTTTTTATTTTTCTAAAATTGTCTTAACGTAGGTTTTATGTTATGTAGTTAGCAGAAACTTTATTAAAACCGTCAAAATATATAGTAATGTTGATTTATCAATATAAAATGAATCAACTCCATTGTCATTCATCAGCTGGCAAAACATTTTCTTTTCTTTTCTTTTTCAACGATATAGTGATAGGTTTAGGCCATTTGTTTCGTATTATAAAATGAATCTCAAAAAGTAAAGCAAGGAGGGGAAATAGGTTGAAAGTAACAGAAGAAAATGTTGTGGAGCAAATTCAGCTAAAAAATGAAAAAGCGATCACTTTTATTATTCAAACGTACGGCGGTTTACTTACTTCAATCATCCAACGACATGTACATTATAATAACGAAGATTATGAAGAATGTTTAGACGATGTATTACTTGCCATTTGGTTTCATATCGATGCGTTTGATCATAGTAAAAATACGTTTCAACAATGGATTGTCGCAATTGCTAAATACCGAGCAATTGATTATCAGCGTAAATCGATAAAAAACCAGAAACGTTTTACAAGTAAAGAGATAAACGATGATACATATAAGAAACCAAGCGCCCAAAACGATACACATGATGTGGAAGAATTACTTACGCAACTAACAAACACAGAACGTACTGTTTTTGAAAAGTATTATTTAGAAGGTGTTCCTTCTCGAGAACTCGCCACAGAAATGAATGTGAAAGAGTCATGGATTCATAATAAGCTATCACGTGGACGGAAAAAGTTAAAGGAAATCTTTACTTTTAAAAAAGAGGTGTGATGTGATGTCAATTTATAAAGAATTAAATAATATGAAGCTAGATGTAACAGAGTTTGAAGAGAAGCCGCTAACAAAATTACAAGAAAAACAGTGGGAAAAGCGTGTACTTAATAAATTACATAAAAAGAAACGTTCAAAAAAATGGTTAAGTGTAGCAGCTGCATGCATTATTATAACTAGCATCGCAGTACCACTCACGAATCCTTCTGTTGCAAATGTACCGTTTATAGCAGAACCAATTGAGCATTTTAACGATCCAGAGAAAAAGCAACAACTAGATTATTCGAAATATAAAACAATAGTTGGCGAAACGGCAGAAAATGAGTATGGGAAATTAACTTTGAACGAAGTCTTAGTGGATGACAATAACTTACTAATCGGTTCAACGTTTGAACCAGCGGAGGGGATTGCTTTTGATTACCAAAAAGCATTAATTCCAAAAATACAAATCAATGGTGAGGATCTTACTGTCACAAGAGGAGGAGAATCGATTGAAATAAACGATGCGATGTTTACTATTTACAACGATATCGAACTATCTCATTTACCACAAACAGAAACGTTACAACTTGAAATCTCATATGATACGTTTGATTGGGATACTGTAATGAACAAGCCTTTAGTATTTCATATCGAAGCATCACAAAGTGAATTAATAAAAGATAAAAAAACATTTAATACAAATGAAATGATCACTTTACATAATGATCAAAGCATTGTTATTGAAAAAGTTGTTGTTACACCAATTTCTACATCTATTTACTATGATGCTACGCAAAGTACACATAATCCAATTTATTTTAAAATTGTATCAGAAAATGGTGAGGAACAACTTTTCAATGAAGCAACGTTCAATGATCCAGGAGAGATTTCTTTTAGTCGCTTTGATTCCATTAATATAGAGCAAGGTAAATATTCGCTTGTCCCGTATAACGGAAAAGATGAAGTAATAGGAGAAGCGATTCCAATTCAATAACAGACTGAGGGCCACTCACACATGAAAGTGTGAAGTGGCCTTTATGTTTGACAGCAAATTCACCATTTTTGTAGAGGATGTTATCCAGTCAAAATTTATAATACGTATCTTCTTACGTTAGGCACCTGCTTTAAATCACCTATCTATATCTTTAATGAACCTAACTAAATTAATGATGAGCATTAAAATTAAAAATATCGTAATAATCAATGGAAAATAAAAATCCCAAAAAACATTAGATGAGAAACTACGAATATCAGACATAAACCAAAGCAAAGGAATACCTGGTAATACTACTACATTACTAATTAAATTAAGCATACTTTTTTTAATTTTATTTTGTAAAAGAGCCCTAATAACAACATTAGAAATTATAATGAGCAAGAGTGTTGTTGATAGTAGTGTCAAATTCATATAATAAACCATCTCCTTTTTATAGTGAATAAAAACGGTTCATTTGAATGGGGGACTGGTGAAATTAAAGTATTTAACATCTGCATTGATCTTATAATGTTTTCATTCCGTGAAAACATTTGGATACTGTATATTATATACATATAATTGAAACCAATTATCTTTAAAATGAGGAAGTGTAGGTTTTTGGAGGGAAAGTCTTAACAATAATGTTATCACATTATTGTTAAGATAAAGAGTATGTTTATTACCTATTTCTGTGCTAATTCACATAATTTTTTAGACGATTATTATATAAAGTGAAACTTCACTCAGTGGGGGTTTTCTTCATCCCCACTGAGTGTTAGTTGAACCAATCGGGCTTTTACGAGCTGTTTATCTCCCACTTAAACTTCTTCGTTTCCCTTAAGTTTTGAGGTGGGGGTTTTACAGCCCGTTAATGCAGGATAAATAAATCCTAACTCTACAATTACCAAACAGGTCTTAATTTCGTTGGCAATTTACCTTCATTTGTTTCATAAACTAATTTTGTTAAATCCTTTTTTATCATTTGTAGTCTTTCAGCACCGATGCTTTCAATCCAGCGTTGTTCAATTTCCATTAATATTTTTTCTTTTGTTTTTACTACTAATGAACCACGTTCGGTCAAAATAATAATTTTCCCTCTCTTGTCAGTAGGGTGAGCTTTACGCATTACATAACCACGTTCCTCAAGATAATCCACTATTTTACTCACGGCTTGCTTTGTAATTCCTAGATATTCGGCTAATTCTATACCTGTTGCTCCGTTCGGGGTGATGTGTTTAAAAATAAAACCGTGTACAGGTCTAATATCTCCAAATCCCAATTCACTCAATTTATCATGAAGTTCGTTAATTGCTGTACTAAAGGATAATGATAAAAGCGATGTAAGATCCAATTCATTATCTAATTCATGATTCATGTATATTCCTCCTTAAAGAAGTCAACTAAGTTGACTATACTCAAGTTTTATTGTACTATACGTAATATAGTCAATCAAGTTGACTATATTACGACGAAAAACAATGATTAAGAAAACTAAATTCACAAATGATGGAGGGTTCTCATGGCTAACATTGTTAAACTTAGAGGTAGCGTATTTATTCCAATGTCTTGGACTGAACCTCAGAAAGATATGGAAACAGGAAATATAATTCAATTTGAAGGCGATTCTCGTGAATTCACTCCTTATGCTGTAAACACTATGCGCTCTAGAATTGAACAAGAAGTGATTGTAGATTTTGACAAAAAAGAAATGTTCACATATGAGAACACAGGCATAACAACGAAAAAAGTCACAACTCCCGACGGTTCCGTTAATAAAAGAAAGGGAAAAGCTAGTACAGAAAACATTTTATGCACGAATATCGTATGGGATTCAGACTGTGTCACATTTCAAATGAGCGCAAGTGCTAGTAATCCATTAAATATATATGTACCTTCTGCTGACTACCTATTAACCGTACATGTCAAAAAAGATGGTACTATTCAGATTCAAGGTACACATGATGGATTTCCTTGTTATGAATTTTATAAGCAAGTAAATTGGGAACCGTTCGAAGAAATCTATATACATGATTTCAGAAAGACTGGCGATACGGTTGAAGCTTTAGGTGGAGAAATGGAGTATAGTTTTAAAAAGATATTGTGATATTAGAGTGATTCCATTTAGTAAATAAATATATAAACATCCAAGAACAAATAATAGAAGAAAAAGAGGATGACAACAGTTTTATTTGTAAAAGTAAACAATCGTCCAGCAAGTCAGGCTGTTAGTGTAAAATTATATAAGGCTTTTTTAGCAAGTTATAAAAAATCACATCTACATGATACGATAAATGTGGTTTTTCTATTCAAAAAGCAATACCATCGCTATAAAAGCGTTTGTACGTCGGTTTGAAACAAAGATGTACCGTTTATAAGTTATCAAGACCTAAATTCAAAGAAACCTAAAATATAAGGGGCCTAACATATTATATATGACTAATATGTTAGGCTTTTTTATTTTTGGTGTCTCAAAAAAATGTTTTAGACTATAGAAAACAAGATTAGACTGTTAAAAAATAATTGTAGACTGAAGAAGTGTTTTCTGTACATGAAAGCACTTTTTGCTAACATAAAAATTAAGTATCGCAAAATCTTTAAATGATAGTTTAGTTGAACAGGAATTTTTAGGGATTTTGTCGAATTAGTTTTACTAACGATTAAAATGGAGTGAACTTTATTATGGAAATTATAATAAATAATGAATGTTTTAATAAAGCAATTTCTGAGGTTAGTAAAGCAGTATCTTTAAAAACGCCCTTTCCTATTTTGACAGGTATTAAGATAATTGCTGAAAAACATTGTTTAACCCTTATTGGAAGCAATTCTGATATTGTTATTGAAAAAGTAATACCTTTAATGATTAATGATGTAAAGGTATTGGAAGTTTATAAGACAGGAAGCATTGTTATATCTGCTAAATATTTAAGTGAAATTGCTAAAAAGCTCCCTAGTGATATACATTTAAAAGTAGACGAAAAACAATTAGTTACCATTCAGTCTGATGAAATTATAATGACCCTAAACGGATTTAACCCTAAAGAGTACCCAAGTCTTCCTCAAGTTGATGAAGCTACATGCACTAAAATCTCCAGTATTGAATTAATGGAAATAATTAATCAAACTGTATTCGCAGTTTCTAAGAGCGAGTCCAGACCTGTCCTGACAGGAGTTAATATGTCTTTTAAAGAAAATCAAATTTCGTGTGCTGCAACAAATTCTCATCGGTTAGCACTAAGAGAACTTGCAATAGAAACAAATGTAAATGGTTCTTTCATTGTTCCGAGTACAAGCTTAAATGAGCTTACTAAGCTAATTAAAAATGAAACCGGTGAAATACATATTTATATAACAGATAGCTATATAGTGTTTAAATCAAAAACTATCTCACTTTTTTCAAGATTAATTGAAGGTAATTATCCTAACATTTCGGGATTGTTACCAAAAGGTTCGAAGACAGTGATTACTTTGGACACAACTCAACTGTTAAAAGGTATTGATAGAGCATGTCTTTTTGCAAATGAATGGAGAAATAATAATGTAAATTTAGAAATCAAGGATGGTAAAAAGATAAGAATTTTTTCTAATTCATCAGAATTAGGAAAAATAGAAGAAACACAAAATATCAAGATGATTAGCGGAGAGATTGAATTAAGTATTTCACTTGATGGAAGTTTTTTAATGGATGCTTTAAAAGTAATAAAAGAAGAAGAGATAAGATTAAGTTTTGGTGGTTCAATGAGACCAGTCTTAATTGAACCTGTTGATAATTCTTCATATCTTCATCTTATTTCACCAGTACGATCCTATTAAATAGACCAGGACTTTATTACTTTTAGTAACAGTAATCTTTAATTGAACAAGACTATGTTACTCGATAATCGAACACTTTAATGAAGAAACGAAAAAAGCCCGATTTCTCAATTAAAATAGAGAAATCGGGCTTTTTAATTTTTGAATATTTGAATCAGGGTTTGCAAAATATTTCTGATCAAGCCTTATTCCAAATCAACAGATACTGCTTTTTTATTAATCTCATCGCCTTTGAGTAATTACTTGCCGTAAACAATTATTATCGTTAGTTATAAACTTTACTTTCATTTCCTTTTCGTTTGTTTTTGTATATCCGATTACAATATTTGTATTGCTGTTTGTATCTGTATTTCTAATTTAAACGAAGAGTATTTTTTCTAGATAACATTTTATGATCTAACTTAGAAGAAGTATGCATCGTTCCCTAAAAAGAGGATATGAACATCTAAAAAACGTACTTTTACAATAATTAATTCCTTTTTCAAAAAAATAACAAAAGACATATTTTCGTCAAATTCCTGTCATGAATACGTCAAAAATTAGCCGAATTTATTATGTGAGTATATTATACAATCCAATTAAGAGATAAAACACTGTGTGAATAGTAGAAAGTTGAATAACAGATTAAATTCAAACTTTACGACTATATTTAATTTCTGAAATTCCTAATCTTCTCAAAATACATATGTGAATTTCTCATTTTGGATTTCTTACGGGTTGACTCGAAAACTTACATGTGCCTCAACCTGTTTGTAATAAATATAAAACATTAAGAAGGAAGTGACCTGAATATGGACGTTCTTGAATTGTCACGAATTCAATTCGCAGCAACGACGATTTTTCATTACTTTTTCGTTCCGTTATCTATCGGTTTAGCTTTTATTATTGCGCTAATGCAAACTATGTATGTCGTAAAAGGACAAGAGATTTATAAAAAGATGACAAAGTTTTGGACACAAATATTCCTAGTTAACTTTGCAGTTGGGGTTGTAACTGGTATTTTACAAGAATTTCAGTTTGGTATGAACTGGTCAACCTATTCTCGTTTTGTTGGTGATGTATTTGGACCATCACTTGCGATTGAAGGGCTTCTTGCCTTTTTCATAGAGTCGACATTCCTTGGTCTTTGGGTGTTTGGTTGGGATAAACTGCCGAAACGTATTCATCTTCTATGCATTTGGCTTTTATCGATTGGAACAATGTTATCATCATTTTGGATTTTAACTGCCAGCGCCTTTATGCATGCGCCAGTAGGATATGAAATTGTAGATGGCCGTGCGCAAATGAATGACTTCCTAGCAATCATTCAAAATCCACAACTTTGGGTACAATTCCCACATACAATTACAGCTGCAATGGCAACAGGCGCATTTTTCATTGCGGGTGTAAGTGCATGGAAAATTGGAAAAAAACAAGAGACTGCTATGTTTAAGAAGTCTTTCCGCATTTCTATTATTGTTGGAACAATTTCAACAGCGCTTGTGTTATTCTTTGGACACGCTCAAGCACAACATTTAATTAAATCACAACCAATGAAAATGGCAGCAGCTGAAGCGCTTTGGAATACGAGTGAAGACCCAGCACCATTTACAGTGGTCGCAAATATTGATCCAGAAACAAAATCAAATTCATTTGAAATTCAAATTCCATATTTATTAAGTGTATTATCTTATGACAAGTTCAGTGGTCAAGTAGAGGGAATGAATCAGCTTCAAGCAGAATATGAAGCAAAGTATGGGCCAGGAGATTATATTCCACCAGTACGTACAATGTTTTGGAGTTTCCGCGCAATGGTAATGAGTGGAACATTTATGTTAATACTAGGTGCATATGGTTGGTTTTTATCAAGAAAGAATCGTTTGACAGAAAAACCATTGTATTTAAAATTGATGGTGTATGCGATTGCGCTTCCGTTTATCGGTAATACAGTAGGCTGGATTATGACAGAGATGGGACGTCAGCCTTGGGTTGTGTTCGGCGTAATGAAAACGGAAGATGCAGTATCACCAAATGTTACATTTGGAGAAGTATTATTCTCGCTTATTTCATTCACATCACTGTATTTAATTTTAGGAGGAATTTCTGTTTACTTATTCGTTCGTATAATTAAAGGGCATGCGAATAAGAAGGCTAAAAAGGATTATCAAAGCCATGATCCGTTTGATAAGGAGGAAGAGTATGTTGTCTCTTAATGAGTTGTGGTTTTTAATTATCTCAATCTTATTTATTGGCTTCTTTGTACTTGAAGGTTTCGATTTCGGAGTAGGGACAGTTTCAAGGTTTTTAGGAAAAAATGATTTGGAGAAACGAATATATTTAAATACAATTGGGCCGTTTTGGCACGCGAATGAAGTATGGCTTGTTTGTGCTGGTGGTACTATGTTTGCAGCATTTCCGCACTGGTATGCAACACTATTTAGTGGTTTCTATATTCCTTTTGTATTTATGCTTCTTGCTTTAATTATAAGAGGAGCTGCTTTTAAATTCCGAGGTAAAATAGAAAATCATAAATGGAAAAGTATATGGGACTCTGGTATATTCATTGGAAGTGTATTGCCACCTCTACTTTGGGGGATTACAATTGCAAACTTTATGGTTGGATTACCAATTGATGAGAATAAAAATATTGTAGGCGGGTTCATGCAATTACTTCATCCATTTGCGTTACTCGGTGGAGTAATGTTCCTTCTTTTATGTATTGTTCATGGATTGCAATTTATTACTTTGCGTACAACAGGTGAATTACGAGAACGTGCACGTATTGTTGCGATGAAAATTGCTCCTGTTACATTAATCACACTTCTTATTTTTGCAGGTGTAGGGTTATGGAAGACGGATATTTTTACTACCCATGGTACAGAATGGATTGTAGTTCCAATTGGAGCTTTTGTAGCGTTATTTGTCTCTACATTATTAAATAAAAGAAGAAGAGATGGTTGGGCGTTCTTTATGACAAGTTTAACAATCATTTTATTAAGTGCAAGTGTGTTTATCGGCATGTTCCCACGTGTCATGATTAGCACATTAGGAGCAGCGAATGATTTAACAATTTATAATGCTGCATCAGGGGCTTATGCATTAAAACTCATGAGTTATTTCTCGCTTACTATTTTACCGTTTGTTATAGGAAGTCAAATATGGAGTTATTATGTATTTAAACAACCTGTTAAGTCAAACAACGATTTGGAGTACTAATGAAAAGAAAAAGAGGACTTCCGTCATATCCTGGTAGCCGTATTTTATATGTAACACTTAGTTTAATTAGTATTTTTGAAGCTCTTAGCTTAATTGCTCAAGCAGCATTTTTAGCGCGTACCATTACGTTTTTATTTCAAGGAAAAACCGTACAAGATGTTTATAAGGAAATTATTTGTTTTGCAATTGCCTTTGTTGTAAGACGTCTGTTACTACATGTATCACAAATGTTAGTAGAGCGGTTTTCAGAAAGAACAGGACTCGCATTACGTGAACAATTAATACAAGCGTACTTTAGACTAGGCCCAAGATTTGTACAAGAAAAAGGAACAGGTCATCTGGTTACATTATCAATAGAAGGGATTCAGCAGTTAAAAACATATATTGAGTTGACGATCCCACGAATGATTCGAACTTGTATTGTTCCTGTGATAATCGTTCTCTATGTTTTCACATTAGATGCTACATCTGCGGTCATTTTAGTTGTAACAGTACCAATTGTGATTATCTTTATGATTCTTCTTGGCCTAGCGGCACAGAAAATGGCTGATAAACAATATGATACGTATCGTGTGTTATCAAATCATTTCATTGATACACTAAAGGGCCTAGAAACATTAAAGTATTTAGGACAGAGTGTAAAGCATGAAGAGAAAATTGAAAAGGTTAGTAAAAGATATCGAAAGGCAACACTTCGCACATTGCGAGTTGCTTTTCTTTCTTCTTTTGCACTTGATTTCTTTACAAGTTTATCGATTGCCTTTGTGGCAGTAGGGCTTGGTATTCGCTTAATAGATGGATCTATTATTTTACTTCCAGCTCTTACAATTTTAATTTTAGCTCCTGAGTATTTCTTGCCAATCCGTCAAGTTGGAGCAAATTATCATGCAACGTTAGATGGACAAATTGCACTAGAGCAAATTGAAGAGATTATCGAGCAGCAAAAGAAAGTAGACGTTTCTTTGAATGACTCTCGTATGATGTGGAACGCTTCTAGTAGCATGGTATTGAATGGTATAACGATTTCCAGTGAAGCATCCGAAGTAACATTGTTACAAGACTTACATTTTTCATGGAACGGAAATGGAGCGATTGGTATTATTGGTGAGAGTGGGGCAGGGAAATCAACGTTCATTGATGTACTTGCTGGGTTCCTTCAGCCAAACGATGGCCACATTTCTATTAATGGTGTCGATATGAAATCGTTCGGACGTGAAGATTGGCTACAAAATATCGCTTATATTCCGCAAAATCCATACATTTTCCCGCTGTCTTTAGCGAACAATATTCGTTTCTATGAACCAAATGCTACAGATGCAGAAGTGGAAAGAGTAATAGACGAAGTAGCTCTTCGTTCCCTTGCTACATCTCTTCCGAACGGGATTCATGAAAGAATTGGAGAAGGCGGGCGCATGCTGAGCGGTGGGCAAGAGCAACGCATTGCAATGGCACGTGCACTCCTTAGTAAAAAACCGATTATTTTATTAGATGAACCTACAGCTCATCTAGATATTGAAACCGAATTTGAGATAAAAAAAGAGATGCTTCGTTTATTCCAAGGGAAGCTTGTATTTTTAGCAACACATCGTCTTCATTGGATGAAACATATGGATCATATTCTCGTTTTAGAAAAAGGAAAACTTGTCGAACAAGGAACATATGAAGAACTTAAAAATAATAAAGGTGCATACGAACAACTTATTGGGAAACATGTTGGAGGGAGGTCATATGAATGAAAAGCTGGGTTCAACCTTATATAAAGCAAAATAAAGGGCGCATGCTCCTAACTATTTTCCTTGGTGTGCTTGGCGTTAGTTCAGGGGCTATGCTTCTCTTTATTTCGGGTTACTTAATTTCTAAATCCTCTCTTCAACCTGCCAATATTATGGTCGTGTATGTACCAATTGTAGCAACGCGAGCTTTCAGTATTGGACAAGCAGTCTTTCATTATATTGAACGACTCGTTGGGCACGACGTTGTGTTGCGCATTTTAGAAAAGATGCGGACGAAATTATATCGTGTTGTTGAGCCACAAGCGTTGCTTTTACAATCAAGATATCAGACAGGAGATTTATTAGGGGTATTATCGGAAGATATTGAGCATCTGCAAAACTTATATTTACGAACAATATTTCCGAGTATACTCGCACTAACGATTTATAGTGTATTTATCGGTGTTCTTGGCATGTTCGATTGGATATTTGCGCTTATGGTCGGGCTTATGCTAGCTGTCATCGTTTTTCTCATCCCATTGCTATCATTGATGATGACGAAGCAGCATCATGTTGCGTTAAAACAAGGCCGCACTCATTTGTATCAAACATTAACAGATGCGGTGTTTGGGTTAACAGATTGGCAAGCAAGTGGTCGAACAACTGAATTTATTAAAAGTTGTTCCAAGCAAGATATGGATTTATTAAAAGTAGAACAGAAAATGAAACGTTGGCAGCACATGCGTGATGGACTGATTCATCTTATAGTAGGGATTGTTGTAATCTCTATGATTATATGGACTGGAAAACAGGCACAAGCCGAGTACATTGCACCAACAGTTATTGCCGCTTTCGTATTAATGACATTATCGGTTACAAATGCATTGATTCCTGTTTCGGATGCAATTGAGCGAATTCCATCTTATAGAGATTCGTTAGCACGAATTACGAATGTGGAAGATGCTCATGCTACATCATTTGAAAGGGCGTATTCTTCTAAAGTAGTATCTGTACAAAGAGAGAAACAAGTAGCTATTCAATTAGAGAATGTATCGTATCATTATCCAGGTAGTAAGGATGATGTACTGAAAAATCTTTCTCTCACAATTCCAGCAGGAAAAAAGGTTGCGGTTTTAGGGAAAAGTGGTACTGGAAAATCAACGATGTTAAAGTTACTAACTGGGGCTTTACAACCAGCGAACGGCCAAGTATTAATTGATGGAAATACAGCACATACTGACCTTTTAGCAAAGTATGTTTCTGTATTGAATCAAAAACCACACCTCTTTGATACAACGATAGGAAATAATATAAGAATTGGTCGTCCAGATGCAGATGATCAACATATATGGAATGCTGCTGAGCAAGCACAAATCGCTTCACTCATTTCTTCTCTACCTGAAGGACTCCATACAAACATGCATGAAATGGGGAAAAGGTTTTCTGGAGGAGAGCGTCAGCGCATCGCGTTTGCTCGGACACTTTTACAGAAAACTCCTATTATGATACTGGATGAACCGACTATTGGTCTTGATCCGAAAACGGAGTATGCCTTACTCGAAACAATGTTTACTGCTGCAAAAGATAAAACGATTATTTGGGTAACACATCATCTTATTGGGATTGAGCATATGGATGAAATCATTTTTCTTGAAGATGGTCAAATTATTATGCAAGGAAGTCATAAACATCTGCTTAAAACGAATGAAAAGTATCGCGCATTGTACGAGATGGATAGAGGAATATAAACAAAAAGCACAAGTTTTGGAATTACATAAAACTTGTGCTTTTTTTATTTTATCCCGCATTAAGGGGCTGACACTCAGTGAGGGATGAAGCCCCCCACTGAGTGTAGTTTCACTTTATCTTTCCCCGACAGAATACTCCTTCCTAAAGGAACGTGAGGAGCGTAGTCCAGTGAGTAGGTGGGCGATGAATGTCGGTTGGCGATGGCCAAAATATTTGCGATCCTATACTTGTACAGATTGCTCTTTGAAAACTGAAGATATGAGGTTGTTGTAGGAAATTCGTCTACAACGTAAAATCTTCAACGTTCTATCGTCCCACGCTTACCGAAGTTGCGAAAACCAAGCGAAAGTAGGGAGCGTAGCGAGTCAACGTACAAGTAGCTTCTAACCGTAGGGACTACGGAGTTAGCCTGCTAAGATAACTGATGGATACATTGGTGTTCGCAGGAATCCCCTACTTCAAGCATTAGCTAAGTGGGGGTAGTTCAAAGAAACTGAATGCAATATTATGCTGTAGACATAGAGATATTGCTTGCTATAAGATTATTTGTGCTGCACATCCTCAATCTTAATATAATCTTGATATAAACTTAGCTTCTTCTTTATTGTAGCCACATCTCATCTGAACTTACATTTTCTATACTCTCCTTAGAAAGTAGATGAGGAGAGATAACAATGAAATTTAAATTCAAAAAAACATTCATTTCTTTAACGGTTTTGGCTTCAATAGGAGTAGGCTCATACGTTTACATATCAAGTGATACATACGTTACGATAGATGCATCAGAAACGAAAATATTGCAAGAATCGAAGGAATATTCAAAAATGTCAAAAACATTAGATGTACCTTTAATTTTACAAAATCCTGAGTTGATGCGTGGTTGTGAAGTAACAAGCCTCGCGATGCTTTTACACTTTGTTGGGATAGACGTAAATAAAATGGAACTCGCCCAAAATATAACATACGAACCATTTCAACAAAATGGTATGATGGGAGATATGAAGAAAGGTTTTGTAGGCGATATGAAAACCTTTCAAAATCCAGGTTTAGGTGTATATGTTGGGCCAATTATAGAGTTAGCAGAGCAATATGTACCTGCAAAACGAATTATCAACTTAAGTGAAACAAATCCTGAATCTTTATATGAACATATAGATAAAGGTTTCCCTGTATGGACATTAACAAATGCCCTGTTTAAAGAATTGCCAGCTAAGGAATTCCGTGTATGGAATACAGAGGATGGTAAAACGAATGTGACGTATCAACAACATAGTGTTGTTCTAACTGGTTATGATGAAAATTATGTTTATGTAAATGATCCGTTACAACAAAATAAAAATAGAAAACTTAATCGAACTGACTTTGAAAAAGCTTGGATTCAAATGGGAAGACAAGCAATGACGATTACGGTATAAATGATTGGATGATAGAACTATGAAAAAAGTATTAATTGTAGAAGATGAAGAGATTTTAAGAGAGAGTATACAGCATTATTTTGTACACGAAGGCTATGAAGTGCTCACAGCAGAAGATGGACAACAAGGGTTAGATATCTTTGCTACTCAAGATTTTAACTTAGTTATATTAGATATTATGCTACCAAAAGTTGATGGATGGTCTGTTTGCAGGCGTATTCGTAAGCAATCAACAGTTCCTATTATTTTATTAACTGCGCGAAGTGATGAAGAAGACACGTTACTTGGATTTGAGCTTGGTGCGGATGATTATGTAACAAAACCTTTTAAGCCATCTATTTTATTAGCGAGAGCGAACCGTTTGTTAAAATATACTGTGGCTCAAGTACCGAAAGAAGATAGATTAACGCAATGTGGAATTGAGATAAATAAGTCCGCTCGCACCGTTTCAATAGAAGGGACAGCGATTAATTTAACACATACAGAATATGAGATTTTACTACACTTAATGGAACATAAAGAACAAGTCATTACAAGAGAAGCATTAATTACACATATTTGGGGTTATGAATACGATGGAGACGATAAAACGTTAAACACACATATGCGAAACATTCGTCAAAAGTTAGGAGAGAAAGCTCATCATATTACAACGGTAATTCGCTTAGGTTATAAATTTATGGTGAATCCATAATGCGTAAAAGGATTGTTTACAAGTTATTCTTTATGACATTTGTGTTGTGTTGTATAGTCATCGCTACATTTATTGGTGGACAATATTATTTCTTCAAATACATTTACATCGATAAAGAAAAAGATCGCATTCATGAACAGTTAGAACAATACTACACAACGTATATGAAAAATCCAACAAATGAACATAAACTACAAAACATGGAAAGCTCTTATTTTGAAACAGATGGGGTAATGATCACAACCCTCGATGATTTAGGGACAATTACAAAACTACCAAGTGGAAATTTCTATATTGATATTGTAAATCAAAACGGTGTTCAAACTGAAGTTATAAGACATCAAAACGGGGTATTATATACTGATACAGAACCTACAACTGACGAATTAAAGACATCTAGAATAAATTTAAATAATTTAGTTAATGCAGGGAAACATACAGATTCGAATTTCAGTATCATGTTACACAGTTTAAAAAATGAAATAACAAATAGCATTAACTTTCATTTCGTTAGTAAAGACGAGCACTTAAATACCCTTGTTCCATATTCTATACGCATTGGAGAATATGAAGGAGCTTTTACAATTCCTTACTATGATAAAATTCCGCGAAATCCGTTTCGACATGAGAAGTTTTATGGTGGCTATATACTGGATGGTATTGTAAAGGATATAAAAATACCAAATTATGATGAGATACAACCAGTATACAGTAATGAAACATTTGCAGACCGTATTTTGCAATTTCAAGCTGATTTATTAATGGAACGAATTGAAGTTCATGAAGATAAATGGCACGAAAGAGAGCTCAATATAAACGGAATACAATATATGGAGTCTGTTAGACCGATTATAAAAGATGGTGAAATTACCAACTTTATTTATAGTTTATCTTCACTACATCCTTTAACAAAAGCAACGGATGCTATGAAAGGTTATTACTGGTATCTTATAGTACTTGTGCTTATACTAACTGTCATTATTTGTTTGTATTATTCGAGAACAATTACAAAACCTTTATTAAAAATTAATGATGCGACTCAAAAAATTACAGATTTTCAATTTGATGAAAAACTATCTGTTACATCCAAAGATGAGCTTGGTGTACTTGCTAGCAATATAAACGAGTTATCAGAAAGAATGGAAGGTTATATCGAAAAGTTAAAGCAAGATATCGAAAAAGAGAAAAAGCTAGAACAAGTAAGAAAAGACTTTATCTCAGGTGTTTCGCATGAGCTAAAAACACCGCTTAGTGTTATGCAAATCTCTGCTTCTATGCTGCAAGATGGGATCGCTCCCGAAAAAAATGAATATTACTGGAATGCGATTGAAACAGAAATTGAAAAAATGAATGTATTAGTAAGTGAAATGCTTAATCTAGCAAAGTATGAATCGGATACATATCAAATTGAAATGGAAGAAGTTGATATTAGCGGAGTCATTGAAAATATTCATAAAAAACTTCAATTCCAAATTGAAGAAAAGGATTTATACGTATCATTACATGTAGAAAATATTACAGCGGTCGGGAAAACACATCTATTAGAACAAGTTGTTACAAATTTATTTACAAATGCAATTCGTTATACAGATTCTAAACAACGTATCATCATTCATGTTAAAAAAGAAGATAACCTTGTTTATGTAGGTATAGAAAATAAAGGAGCTCATCTACCAGATGAAAGCTTAGAAAAAATATGGGATCAATTTTATCGTATAGATGCATCGAGAAAGAGGGTAAATGGTGGTACTGGACTTGGGTTACCAATTGTAAAACGGATATTGCAATTACACGGAGCTCAATATGGAGCTAAAAATACCAGTGATGGTGTACTGTTTTATTTTTACTTAAATGAATATAAAAGTGAATAAGTAAAAGCGATGTCCCGATGATTTAGGGCATCGCTTTTTGTATGATTAAGCTTTGTCACATAATGTACACATCTATTTATGTTTCTCAGATAGAATAATGCGAATATATTTACAATTAAATGAAGTTTAGATACTATCAAAATACAAGAATCTTAATTTACATCATAAATAACCCTAGTATTGGAGGTTACTTTCATGAATCAAACTTTTCACACACCAACAAGGTGGGATTTAAAAAGTTTATATCCAAATGAATCCGGTCAAATGTTACCGAACGAAGTAAAGGAAATCACAGAGTTAATACATACTTTAAAAGAAGAAACGGATTTTATATTGCAGTGTGAACAATTTATAAATGAAAGTATGTTACAAACTTTATCTAATGTCCAAAGCAGACTGAAAAAAGCAGAGTATTATTGTTACTGTCTTGCCTCTGAAATAGAAGATCACTCCTCTTTAGATGCATTACGTGGCAAGATAAATACTCTTAAAAATGCAGCACAAGCTTTATTTTTAAAATGGCAACAATATATAATCAACCTTCCCACTGACAAAAGAGAAGAATGGTACAGTTTTCCCTTCGTAAAGGCTTTCCTTAATGAATTTTCTAAGAACAACTTTGATAGCTTCAATAATGAAACTGTAAACCATACAAAAAATGAATTACATCATTGGCAAAGTATGTACACACAACTCATACGTACGTTAGAAATTGAACTGGCTGATGAAAATACCTCAAAGTACATTTCCTTTAGTGAAGCAACCCACATAGCTATGAATCATGACAATCCAACTAAAAGAACAAAAGCCTTTAATGCTCTAACAAATAAATTACATACAGAAAAAGATTCTTTTGCTAATGCGTTAAATAATATCGCGCAATTAAGAATTAAACAAAGCGATGCATTACAACAAGAAGATATATTAGCTGATTCTCTTTCTACAAATGGAATTTCAAAAAAAGCATTGTTTACGATGTGGCAGACGATAGATGATAATTTAAATCGATTTACGTCCTTTTTAGATTCGCAAAAAAAGGACGGAGAAGAATTAACATGGCATGAGCTGATGACTTCTAAGCAACATTCTCAAGAGAAAATTCCTTTTTCAAAAGCAGTAGAGGATATATGTAATTCACTAAGAGCGATTAATGATGAAATGGCTCAATTTATTTTACACGCCATAAACAATGGCTGGGTTGATGCTGAACAAAGGCATAACAAACCTATACAAGGTTTTTGTGCACCTTTCTTTCAGGAAGGAGAATCTAGAATTTCTTTACAATATGATGGAACGATAGAGAGTGCGAGAATATTAGCTCATGAACTCGGACATGCGTGGCATTTTAAACAGTTAGAAGATAATGCAGCGCTTTCCTCTTCGGCAACTTCTTTTCCAATGAGTCTTGCAGAATGCGCATCTATTTTATTTGAAGTGAATTTTATTAATCATTTACTTACTGTTACAGATGATTTACATACAAAAAAAGCGTTACTTCATTACAAAATAAAAAGTAGCTTAAATTATGTAATGTCGATTCGTGGAGCGTTTATATTTGAGCAACGTTTTTACGAAAAGAGTAAGGATAGACAATTAACTTCTACCGAAATTGAAGAGTTATCAATACAGTCTCAAAAGGTCGCTTACAATAACCACTTAAAACAATATCAACCTTTTGTTTGGATAAAATATGGCCAGTTTTATGAACCTAATATACCTTTCTATAACTATCCGTATACCTTTGGTTACTTACTAAGCATAGGATTATTAACCATTGCAAAACAAGAAGGATGTAACTTCCATAAGAAATACAAGCAATTTTTAAGTGAGACAAGAAAAAAACCAGTTGAAGAGTTGGTTTATGAACACTTCCGTATCGATTTATGTAGCCCAGCATTTTGGCAGCAAGCGGTGAATCAAATTGTTACGGACATGGAAGAATACGCTGAGCTTCAAAAATAGGGATTCCATATTAAAAAGGAATGATAGCCATAATTATAGAAATTATGTAAGAACGTTAAATCATTTAGGAGGAACATTTATGATTCATAAAGTTGGTCAAATTATGCTGTATGTAAACGATCAAGATGAGGCGGTACATTTTTGGACTGAAAAACTAGGTTTTCATGTTATTTCTGAAGAAAATAATAGTCAGGGCATGAGGTGGATTGAAATTGCTCCGCCAGATGCTGAAACGACTATTATACTTCACAACAAGGAAGTAATTTCAAAAATGAGTCCTGGGCTAAACCTTGGTACACCTTCTTTAATGTTTTTCTCAAACAATCTAGACAAATTATACACAGATCTGTCTAATAAAAATGTTACGGTTGGAGAAATGGTAAACATGCCTTCTGGTAAGGTGTTTAACTTTGCGGATCATGAGGGGAATTATTTTGCGGTTATGGAAAAGAGTAAATAATTTTCTTTTTATAATATAAAGATTTTAATTTGTTAGCCAATCTAATTTGACTATTCGTTGTTCAAATTGGATTGGCTTATTTCATTGTTTTCATTGCTATCTACTTGTAAATGAAGTATAGTGTTACTATATTATTGAAAGGAGGATTATTAAAGATGATGCATGCAGGAAGACTACGTCAGCAAACTTTGAACAATAAGTAATTTAATATGTTCAAAGGCTCTGTTTTTATAAGACAGAGTAAACGGGAGTAGTCTGCACATTTTTAATAATCTTCAACGGAAGAAATACACTTTTTCGCATGAAGAAAGGCAGATATACATCTGTCTTTTTTTCGTATGTCTTTTTCATTCATACAAAGAGAGACGTCTATTTGTTGTATTCTCGTTTACTCTCAACCACAGACAGAAGCTTGTCTGTGGTTTTTTTATGATTACATTTCTTTAAAGACCACTAAAAAAAGGGGGAATGAAATAATTAACTTTGGGATTGAAGAACAGAGAAATTTCTTTCTTTGATAGAACCATTCTTAATAGTAAGAACCTTAAAGTCCACAAATTTAATCGAATTGGTGTGTTTAAGAAAATGGTAGTGAAAAAGTACGTTATTGAAAATTATTAATAGTAACCCCCATAAATAAGGGGGACGTAAACTGCTTGATTAAATTTGGATATTTTAACGATCTAATTTTTCTATATTTAGACAATAACGATAACAATAAAATGAGCATGTTGGAGGAAATAAAAATGAATACACTTAAAATTAAACAATTAGCAACTAATAAAGGACTAAATATCTTAGAAGATACAATAAAAGTCAATGAGTCTGGCGTTGACTTTCGAGTAGTACATGCTAAAGAACAAAACGGGGATAAATGGATACTAAGGATTCCACGTAGACCAGAATCTATGAGACATGCTTTGCAAGAGAAAAAAGCGTTAGAAATCATTAATAACCATGCAAGCTTCCAAGTCCCTGATTGGTCTATCTTCTCAGAAGACTTAGTTGCTTATAAGCAACTAAGTGGTGTTCCTGCCGCTACTGTTGACATTGAACAACAAGGTTATGTATGGAGTTTTGATGAAACGAATGTACCATCTGAATATTATTACTCATTAGGGAAAGCTCTAGCAAATTTACACTCATTATCCCACCAAGAATTTAATGATATCGGTGTTGAAATTCTTGGTGCTCATGAATTAAGAGCTTCCATGAAACAACGGATGGATCGTGTGAAAGAGCAATACCATATCCATCAAAATTTATGGGACCGCTGGCAAGCATGGCTAGCTGAAGATTCTTTTTGGCCATCTCATGTAGGAGTAAAACATGGTGATTTACATCCAGGTCACATCCTTATTGATAAGAACAATAATGTAACTGGCTTAATAGATTGGACAGAAGTAGGAATAGCTGATGTATCTGTAGATTTCATGTCACATCAACTACTCTTTGGAAAAGATGGGATAACAAAGTTAATCGACGCTTATGATAATGCCGGAGGAAAAACTTGGTCAAGAATGGATGAGCATATTGTTGAACTTCTAACAACAAGTGGCATCACTGTTGCTGAATACGCTCAAGCGTCAGGTTTGAAAGAAATGCATGAGGCAGCTACACATATGCTAGCGAATGAAAATTAATAAATAAAGAATTAAACAAGAGTGAGAAACTAGGATCAGAAAAAGCTCAAAACTGCTGTGGAGTTTATTCATTCCAGCGGATGAGAGTGTATTTACTCATACATTGGATTTATTAAAGAAACAAAGTTAATATTTATACAAAATAGGCGCTTATCCTTAATAAAGGAAAGCGCCTATTTTGTATAGGGATTTACTTGTTGAAAGGTAATTTTACTTTTTCTCTAATAGACTTACAAAGTTCTTTCTATAAGCAAATAGCATATAAATATTCATAATAAAAAGCAGGATTGCAATAAGGAGTAACGAGTAATCGAGGAATAAATGAAATAACAAAATGTTAACTACAATTGGAGATAAAATTACAAGAGCCAATGGGACAAATCTATTCAGTAAAAGTAAAACTCCACATATTATTTCCAAAGATTTTTCAAAGACTAGAAGATATTTAAATTCGAATATAGCCATTACTTTAGAACTCGTTGGGATAAACGGTTCAAAATGAAAGATAACAAAATAACCGTTTAGACCTGCAATAAAGAAAACAATACCCAAAAGGCACCTTGAAATATGTATTATGATTTTATTCAATTCATACACCTCCTAAATAGAAGTATATGATATTTTCAAACTACATATTTCATCCTTACCATAAATGAAAAATAACCCTAAACTTCATAAAAATGGTAAAATAAATACTATATTATAGAAGAAGAGGGATATTATGACGGATACAAAAACAATTAAACCTATTATTCTAACCATGGTATTACTTATTGCAGCATTATTAGTATTTTTCATCCCTAGATTATTCCCAGGTACAAGTTTATGGGTTGGTATCATTTTATTTTTCATAATTGACGTTGGGTTTATCGTAGCATTTGTTTTAGGAATGAAAAGCAAACAACGCAGTGTAAAGGTATTTAGTATTATTATTAACGGCTTATTATTTATATTTCTGTCAGCAATAATCTATTTGTTATTACTTGTAAATAGTATTGCTGAATCTTAAAAGTATTTCTAACGTACATATTATACAAAAGGGACTGTTTGTCAAAGCAGCCCCTTTTGTATTAGGAGGAATACAATTATATGACGAGAAAATCGATATATATTTTTAAAAAGAGAGTCTATTCACTATTTCCTTTAAGAAAATGCTAAAATAGCATTCTTTTAAGGATTTTGAAGCCCAAATATAGCAACGAAAGCTAAAGCGCTATTTATGAATAAAAAGAACAAACTAGCAATAAGTAAAGTTCTTCTTAGGTCTTCATGTTTTGATAAGGTTGCAAAAATGAGGCTAATCACACTATACAAAATAGGTATTACTATTCCTATCTTTCCCTTCTGACCAAGTGTTACTACAGTATAGTATTCAGCTGTAAATGAAAATTGTATTAACAGAAAAGGGAGAATACTGAGTACTAAAAAAATACAGGAAATGATTGAATACAGACTTTTCATTTCATCACCTCATTTCTTTTCATACAATTAGGCGTTTTTCGTGGGATAAAATGGTATTAACTTAATCATACTATGTAACCTCATCAAATATATGATTATTTTTGAAAAGTCTCTTCGTTTTATTTTTAGCAAAAACTTCATTACTACAACTTACACCATAAAATGCATATAATTATACAACGAAAAAACGAAATAGTAATATTTAAGATACAGTAAATAAAGATAGGGTGGGAGGTTAGAAGGAAATAAAAGAAATTGTTATCAGTGTAAAAAAGTAGTAGGGGATAAACAATAAAAATTCCTAGGGAGCGATAAACCTTGATGACAAATACAATAAATATTTCAGAACGGATGCAGCATTACAAAATACCTGGATTAAGTATCGCATCTTTTCATAATGGACGTATTGAAACGCAAGAATTTGGTGTTCTTGAGGTAGGCACGAATAGAAAAGTAGATAAACAGTCTATTTTTAGTTCTTGTTCTATTAGTAAATTAGTAGCCTCTTTAATTGTATTAAAATTAACGAGGCAAGGTAATCTCAGTTTAGACGAAAATATAAACAATATACTTACTTCTTGGAAAGTTCCTCCCAGCGATTTCACCACGAGAAAACATGTTACACTACGTAACCTACTAAGTCATCAATCAGGATTCATTGACCCTGCTGGAAGCTTTAGTGAATATACGGAGACATTAGGAATTCCTAGCATGATAGATTTATTAGAAGGAAAGACACCCTATTGTAAAAAGTCTATTCAAGTGACATACGAACCTGAAAGTGAATTTCACTACTCTGATATAAACTTTTGTATGATCCAGCAAATAATAGAAGATGTAACAGGACAATCTTTTGAAAAAATTGTGCAAGACCTTATATTTGATCCGTTACATATGAAAAATAGCTATTTTCCATTCCATAACCTTAAAGGAAACTACAATAATTTTGCTTGTGGACATGATAAAAAAGGACATGTTATTAATGAAAAATATCCATTTTACCCATATGCTGCTGCCGCGGGGATTTGGACAACACCTTCCGATTTAGCTAGCGTGGTGCTTGAAATAATAAACTCTTTAAAAGGAAAAAGTAATCTTGGCTATTCAGAAAAGTTAATGCGAGAAATGATTACACCACAAGGTTGTTCACCGTGGACAGGCTTAGGGGTGTTTCTCGACAACTCAAATGACAATTTAGAAATTTCCTCATTTGGATGGGGTATTGGATTTCAATGTATGATTGTTTTCTACCCACATAAAGAAACAGGAGTTATTATTATGACAAATGCTGATACGGGTGTGCACCAAATAAAAGGAATAATTGGAGAAATTATAGAAGCAGCCTTTCCTCTAACGAAATAAGCACGCAATACAGGGTATTAAAATCATTTTGGTACCATATTAGGGGTAGCTTCACACCGTCATCAACTTAAGAATTTTATAATATCCCAAAACAAAAAAATGTACATTTTTTTGTTTTGGGATATTTACTTTTCTGAGTTTCATAGTGATGGATGACATACCTATTACGTTATGATTGTTAGGCGTCCAATTTGATTACACTCTTCAGCGAACCAAATATCGCCATTCGGACAAAATGTGATACCATGTGGCTCTGCATTATTTGTAGGTATCGTATATTCCGTAATAACTCCTTCAACTGTAATTCGGCTGATTTGGTTACCTGCCCATTCCGTGAACCAAAGATCTCCGTTCTTCCCGGGTATTATGGCATGAGGGCGAGCGTTCGGCGTCGGTATAACAAATTCTTTGACCTCACCTTCGAACGTAATTCTACCAATCTTATTGCCCATGATTTGCACAAACCATATTGCTCCATCTGGTCCGCTCGCAATTCCAACTGGCCCGGAGTTAGGTGTTGGGATTGGATATTCTGTCACCTCACCTTTAGTAGTTATTCTCCCAATCGTATTGTTCTGATTCTGTGTAAACCATAATGCTCCGTCTGATCCTAGAGTAATAAAAGAGGGAAATGACTTGGAGTTAGGCAATTCAAACTCGGTGATTTCCCCTGACTTTGTTATTCTTCCGATCCTACCGTTATTCATTTCTGTAAACCACATTGCTCCATCTGGTCCTTCCGTTATACCAAAAGGTGCAGCATTTGTTGAAGGGAGTGCATATTCTTCAAAAAGACCGTTCATCGACATTTTACCGATTTTGCTTGTGTTATATTCCGTAAACCATAAGTCACCAGTCTGGTCCGAAATAATTGACATAACTCCTGCATTTGCTGTCGGAACCGGAAAAGAATTCATTTCACCATTAGCATTTATTCTACCAATTCGATTCCCTTTCTGTTCGGTAAACCACAATGCCCCATCTTTTCCTGCTGTTATTCCATATGGTCCTGACTCTATTTCATTGACTACATATTCTTGTATTGTGATCCTCATATCATTTCCTCCCATTGAAAATTTTGGGTGTTGTTTATGAGTATATCACTTCTACTTATCAGGTAGCATAGTTAAAAAATTTCTCTCCTTCATTTACGTTTGCTATAAAAAAAGCCACTATATGCTATGCATGGGATTCTAAAGGTGGAAGAAAAACAATTAGTGATATCAAAGATAGATTGACAAAATAAACTCAAAGTTATATGGTTATACACATAACTATATAACCATTTAAGTGTAATGGTTATACATACAGGTGGTGATTTTTTGTTAGGTACAGCATTTGATAATAATAAACCTATATTTTTACAAATTAAAGACCGTGTAGAGGATCAAATTGTGAATGGACAATTAAAAGTAGACGATCAAGTGCCATCAACAACGCAATTGGTACAGTTTTACAAGATTAATCATGCTACTGTATCAAAAGGAATGAATTTATTAGTTGAATCTGGGGTTATTTACAAAAAAAGAGGTGTAGGGATGTTTGTTGCAGAAGGTGCAAAAGAAAAATTGATACAAAAACGGAAAGATTCTTTTTTAGATGAGTATGTGTTACCGATGATGCAAGAGGCGGATAAATTAGGAATATCAGAACAGGAGTTAACAATCTTTATGAACCAAGTGAAGGGACGTGATAACCATGAGGCTTAATATAGATGTGGAGAATGTGACAGTTACATATAAAGATTTTGAAGCAATAAAAGGAGTCTCTTTTCATCTAGAAAGCGGGAAAATTTATGGATTCATTGGCAGAAACGGTGCAGGGAAAACAACAATGTTATCTTTATTAGCCTCTTTTAGAGAGCCGTCATCAGGAAGCATTAAAATTGGTGGCGAAAACCCTTTTGAAAACGGAAAAATTACGCCTTATGTCTCCTTCATATACAATGCCGATTATACAGATGAAACGGAGAAAGTAAAAGGACTATTAGAAGTAGCAGAGCGATATAGACCAAATTTTGATGCTATATTTGCTGAGAAATTAGTAAAAAGATTTAAACTCCCTTTAGATAAGCCAGTCTATAAACTTTCTAAAGGAATGCAATCTGCTCTTAACGTTACAATTGGCTTAGCTAGCCGTTCACCAATAACTATTTTTGATGAAGCGTATATCGGAATGGATGCACCGACAAGAGAGATTTTTTACCAAGAGCTATTAGAAGACCATGAAAAGCATCCTCGTACGATTATTCTTTCTACTCATCTTGTGTCTGAAATGGACTATTTATTTGATGAAGTTCTCATTATTCACAAAGGAGAGCTTGTAGCGAAAGATTCCTATGAAGATTTCATAGGAAAAGGAACGTCTATCACTGGCTCTTCTGAAGTAGTAGAAACATTTGTTAGGGGAATGGAATTATTAAATACACAACAACTAGGTAATACAAAGCGCGTAGTAGTGTATGGTCAACTGTCAGATGAGAAGCTTTTTGAAGCAGGACAGTTAGATTTAGAAATTGGCACAATACCGCTACAAGATTTGTTTATTCATTTAACAAGAGAGGAAGAGTAATATGAAACATTACCTAAAATCAAATATGGGGAAAGTTGCAAGAGATATGTTTTTCGTACAGCTTATATGGTCTTCGTGGTACTTACTATTCCTGCTAACAGCTAATATAATAATAGGGATACTTATAACAAGGAGAGGGGTTATCGAGGGGGATTTTCTTGAAGGTGGCTTTATAGACTTTTCCCACCATTCCTCTAGAGTGTTTATGCTGGTAATTGGAATTATTTCAGCTTATGCATTTATTAGATTCTATGTCAAACAAGGAGTGACAAGAAAAGATTATTTCTTCGGAGCGGCATTAGGATCAATTGGACTTTCATTAGTAATTCCAGTATTGTGCACGATACTCTCTGGAATCCAACATATTATTATCAATATTTTTCAATTTTCTCCTGTCATAGATAACACACCATTTTTAGGCAGTTATACAAATTGGTTTTCTATTATCATTGTTTATACGCTAAACATATTCACGTATTATATAATTGGTTGGTTAATTGGCGCTGGATATCATCGTTATGGATGGATAATTGGCTTCGGGTTTATTGCTCTTGGGATTGCATGTGCATCATTATTAGAATTTCTTTGGACATTCGATACATCTTTCTTAGATATTCGTGGACCTGCTAGAATATTATCTCTTCCAGCAGATGTCATAGTTAACATGCTGCCAAATATCAATCATTTGCCAATGTATGTTTCTCTTCTTGGGAATATTCTTTTATTGGGAGTCGGACTATGGATTATTCGAATAGTTACAAAAAGAGCTACTATTAAGGTGAAGTAAGAAAAGGTGGAAAGAGATCCTTTTTTCAAGATGAAGTATAAAGGCTTCGAAAATAATGAGCAAAAGCTCTAAATGTAAATTTTAGAGTTTTTAACTAGGCTGTTGAGACAATAAGCTCAACAGTCTTTTTTTTATTATAGGAGAGCCTTTTTTGCTGAGATGTTAGAAGAACCTTGGTATAAGTTTGATATTTTAAATAATAGTGCATCTATGTTTTTAGATAGGACTAGTTACCTGGATATTTAATTTCATTCCTTATTCTAAGAATATGACCCTTTAATAGAATAAGGAATGAAATATTTTTAAAGTAGATGTGCACAATATAGGATGGAAAAGTATAAATCCACTCATTTTTTGAAATGAGTACATATTACTGAGGTGATCCGATTATATGCCAATGTTAGATGTAGACGGTAGTAGCCTGTATTATACAGTAAAAGGAGAGGGGATCCCGATTCTTTTCATTCATCCTCCTGTGCTCACACATGTGAATTTTGAGTATCAACTAGAGGAATTGTCGAAAATGTTTCAAGTTATTGCTTTTGATATTAGAGGGCATGGTAGGAGTAAGTATTCAAGCAAACCAATTACGTATCCGTTAATTGCCGAAGACATTAAATGTTTATTAGATTATTTACAAGTTGAGAAAACTTTTGTATGCGGATATTCAACGGGAAGTTCTGTTGCATTACAATTCGTATTAAATTTCCCCGAAAGGAGCTTAGGAAGTATTCTCATTGGTGGGATGTCAGAAGTAAGAGATGGATATTTAAAAAAGAAAATTTCATTAGGTGTAAAACTGGCGAAAGCAGGAGCAGTTTCATTTTTAGCATTTTCAATTTCATGGGGAAATTCAAATACTCGTAAATTGTTCAAAAAGATGTTTCAAGAAGCTAAAAAAGGGAATGCTGAAAACTTTGAGCAATATTACCGTTATAGCTTAGATTATAATTGTACGGATCAGCTTCTAGGTATGCATCTGCCAGTTTTATTAGTATACGGTCAGAAAGATCCTTCTTTTTATGAACACGCAAAATTACTACAAAAGACACTGCCACGTAATGAATTAATTTTCATTGCGAATGCGAAGCATCAAATTCCTACAAAAGCAGCAGGGAAGTTAAATGAAGTGATTCAACAGTTTATACATGCTCAGCATGTACATAAAAAGTAAAAGAGGCTTTCTAAATGAACGGCCTTTTTTACTTTTTACTGAATTCATAAAGCCATTCAAAAAAAGTGTAGAGTATCGTTATCCCAGCAGCGGGTAACATATTGTCTTTAAAGAAAAATGAATCATATTTAAAATAATCCATTAAAATAAAAACAATAAGAAAACATATAAGAAGAAATGGATATTTTTTGTAGTTCTTTTTCATTGTATTTCATCCTCCTTCATGAAAAATACTAACATAGTAAATATATCTTTTGTATTTTTCACTCCTTATAATTACCTTAAATCTGAACATTAGGAAGTTGAAATATCAGTCTGCATATAAAAACAATCAGTATAAGCTAAGAGAATACGATTTCTCCTTGTTTATACTGATTGTTTAACAAAGACTTTATCTTTTAACTACCGGAACCCAAAGCTCACTATTTGGCTCTCTATCAGGTGCTAAATAATTTTCAATACAAGGAAGATCTGCTAGTTCATATCCTGAAGTAGGAAGCCATTCAGTGTATAGACGTTTCCAAGCTTCGGCGACATTCGGGAAAACCACCCATGTACTTGGAGGTAGTGATATTTTCTTCATAGCGCTAGGTAATTCACTTTGATAACGACACCCCATAATATAATGAAACTCTTCATCTGTAATGGTCGCTTGTTTTCCACATACGCCTAAGAGACCTTCTAACTTACATTGTGGATTTTCCCATGACATATTTATAAGTCGTTGTAATAACCCGTTTTCAGTCGCATCTCCCCATAGCTTTGAAATGATATGAGAAGCCTCTTTTGTAACGACTTTTTGTTTTACTCCTACAATTTCAATCTCAAAATCTAGTTCTTCAATTCTATAATCCATTTCTACATCCCCTTTAATCGTCATTTGAAAGGAGAGTCTTGGAAAGGCTTTTAGTTTACTTCCTTTATTGCGTGCTTCTGTTGGAGTAATCCCATGGAGACTTTTAAAAGCACGACTAAAAGCATCTGGAGAATCATATCCACACTGAAGAGCAAGGTCAATAACTCGAACAACATCGTTATTTTGAAGTTCAAGTGCCGCCTGCGATAAACGTCGTCGCCTTATATATTCTGATAAAGTGACTCCTGTGATAGATGAAAACATTCTTGGGAAATGATATTCAGAGCAGTAAGCTAACTTCGCAATTTCTTTCGTATCGATCTCATGTAATAAGTTTTCTTCAATATAGTCCATGACTTGATTTATTCTCTCTAGCCAATCCAAGTTTTATCATTCCTTTCAAATACATTATGGATCAAATAGAAGTATTTTTACCGATTTTTTGGGATTCAATTAAGTCGGATAGGTTGGTTAGCAATTTACATTTTTAGATAACATTCAAACTTTTTGTCTTAGCAATTGATCTATTAACAGTTGAGACTTTAACCCTTCTAATCCATCAACAATTGGCTGTCTATCTTCTTGTATACAATTTACAAAATGTTCTACCGTGCCTTCAAACCCGCGCTGCCTTAATGTTGTATCCCAAGAAGGAGAGAGGGAAGTTGTTACGCTGTTATGAGATTCGACTTCTAACGTATTCATATTTTTCACGCGTAAAATAGACCCCTCTGTTAAAATTTCTAGTTTTTCTAAATTTGTACCTGCTCTTCGGTGCATATCTGTAAAGAAAGTCGTTCCTTTCTGATTGGTATACGTATGTCCAGCGTACATAAGGTGATTTTCAGTATTTGTATTTACTGTTCCATGCACGACATGTAAATCTTCGTTTGCTAACCATCTTACTGTATCTACTACATGTAAATAATCATCTAACATCGTAAATTCATATGAATAAGGTCCAACACTATTTGTTCTATGTTTTTCAAAGCGTAATGAAGCTATATTGTTAGCCTGTTGTTTCGCTTGTACATACATCGGTGCAAAACGACGATTAAAGCCAACCATAAGCTTTCGTTTATGCTTTTCACTTAACTCAACTAGTTTCTCAGCCTGTTCAATCGTTTCTGCCAATGGTTTATCAACGTAAACATCTACGCCTTTTTCTAAAAGGGTAGAAACGATTTCAAAGTGTGTTTCCGTCGAACTATGCACAAAAATAGCATCGCATTCCTCAGCAAGAGCTTGCAAACTATTAAAATCTTTTATACGATACTGGTTGCAAATGAGCTTTCGTTTTACTACATTTGGTGAAAAAGCTCCTACAAACGTCCAATTAGTTTCTTTTGTAACAATCGGTAAATATGCTTTTTGGGCAATACCCCCGAGTCCAATCATACCAATACGTGGTTTTCTCATATGTGATCATCCTTTTAGTTTATAGCTAAAGACTGATATAGTATTAGCTTATTATATAAAAAAAGAGCATAACTTTAATTTCTATGCAAAGAATGTTTTTCTTTCGCATGCTCTAATATTCTATCGTGTTTATTATATAAGTCTTCCCGCGTAAGTTCCACATAGATATCAGGAGAAATCCCAATCCCTTCAAAAGGAGTTCCATCTGGCATATATGCTTTTTTCGTACCAATATAAAAAGCGATTCCACTATCGTGCTTATATGTAAACGGCTGACCTGTTGAACCTTTTGTTGTTTCGCCAATAATTGTTGCACGTTTATTATCCTTAAAAAACATTGTAAAATCTTCAGCAGCTGAATGGGTATGACGATCTACTAAAATAAAAACTTCTCCAGTAAATGTATCACTTATAGGCTGTTCATATGGTGAATTCCAAAGCATATTTGCATCTCGATAATATCCATTATCTAATCGTAACGTCGCTTCATAAGAAAAGATGCCAATATTGAGTGGGCTACTTTCAGACCACCAGCGATATGGTTTATTCATTAATTTCTTTACAAGTTGAATCGGTGTACTACCGCCACTATTTCCTCTTACATCAATAATTAGTGTTTGCGCAGCCATAAACTCATTCATATGTTGCACAGCACTTTCCTCAAAACGCGGGTGATTGAAGGAAGGGATTTTCATATAAGCTATTTCTGATGACAACCATTTACAATCAGTAGCAGTAAATTCCTCAGTATGCTTTCTATCTACTACAATTGTCTCAATTTCAGCGTCTTTATTTTCATATGTAATACTGTAACTATGAGGCAAATATAGTTTTAAAAACTTACTAAAGCTTGCAAATCTTCCTGCTTCATTTGAAGCAACGATATATCTTTTCAACTGCTCGAATAACGATTGAATCGGTTGCTGCTGTATAGAAATAATTTTATTCCCAACCGTTAATTGAGAAATTGTAGAAGAGCTTACAAGCCATTCTTCATTAATAAAATCTAGCGTAAAACCAAGAGGGTGTTTTTCTAATAATGGATCATGAAACAGTGTATGACCGTTATTAAATTCCGCAATAAACTCCATCATGAGAAAAGAAAATTCTTCCCGCGTTGTGGATGCTAAAATATCGGTTACTAAAGTTTCATATGCAGAGTCCAGCTCATCTTTCTTTATAAATGAGTTCTCCCAGTGTGCAAAATAAATAAGGATTGATTGATATATTTTAGAAGCAATAAATAATTTTTCTTTCATTTCCATATAAAAAACTCCTTTTATTGATTTTTCCTTTCCTAATATTCGACAAAAGGAGGATAAATCCCTTGAAATTCATCTTATTATCCTGTTTTGACGAGAACCCTCAATCCTGCTAATAATAGACTGAAAATCGCACAAATGATACTTCCTTTTAATGATGCCTTAAGATGGAAAATAAAATCTTTATATATTTCCATCCCTTCAGTTCCAGGAATCACAATGAATTTAGGTGTAATTTTACAGAAAATAATCCAATCTAGTAGAAATAAGTCTACGAGATTTACAATCATAAACACTATAAAAAAATAAAGGGAAATTGCCCAAAATGATGTTTCATTATCATAACGAAGCGTAAATAAAAAGGGGATAAATAGGAGTATAAGAATAACGAAAAGACTACTAATGTTAGATTGATACTTTTCCTTAACTGTTTTTGGAGGCACAGCATCTTGAATTTCTTTCGGATAATCATTTAGTAGTAAACGCGGATTGTAATATAAAATCGCTAAAATCAAGACTGAAAATAGAGCTGACAAAAAGGCGCCTTCAAGTATGGTTCTTTGCATATCAAACATCATTTCATCCTCATTTCATTTTTGGGTTGTGTAAAATATTTTTACCTAAGGAAACTTATTGTGGTTGTAACTCATTATATAGTAGAGGGCAATAGAAAATAATCAAAATTCAGAAATTTATATTTACAATCTTTTAAGTCAGTGATAATATGGAAAAAATGCAATGAAGAGAAGAGTAAATAACATGTATTTCTCACAGAGAACTCTAGTTGCTGAGAAGGAGTAGAAATCGGTTATTGAAGCAAGCCTCTGAGCAACGCATCGGAACCTTTTTAAGGCGATGGTGTGACGGGAGCTCCCGTTATCGAGATAGAGTATACGCATTCTTTGTAATGCCGTACTTGATAAGGTTAGTATGGTGACATATTAACAAACTGAGGTGGCACCGCGAGATACAATCTCGCCCTCAAGACTTAACGTCTTGGGGGTGGGATTTTTTTATTGCCAAAATATATGAAGAACAATAAGGGAGGAGAGAAGCAATGTCTGTAAAAAACATCTTCATATCATGGAAATATCGGATATTATTATTATGCAGTATTGGTATGGCAAATCTCGGTGCTTGGGTATATTTAATCGCTTTAAACGCGATGGTACTTAATATGGGAGGTTCACCACTTGCAGTAGCTGCTCTTTATATCATCGGTCCATTAGCTACTATATTCACAAATGCTTGGGCGGGGAGTTTTATTGACCGGTTCAATAAACGAAAGTTAATGGTTATCCTTGATATATATCAAGCAGTATTAATTTTGATTTTACCGCTTATTTCAAACATTTGGGTCATATACTGCATCGTCTTATTCATTAACATGGCACGCTCAATGTATGAACCAACGTCAACTACTTATATTACAAAACTTATTCCAATAGAAAAAAGAAAACGATTTAATTCACTTACAAGCTTTATTGATTCCGGCGCATTTGTTGTTGGGCCAATGATTGCGGGGTTATTATTTTTAATTGGAACACCAATGTTAGCTATCTATATGAACGGGGCCGCTCTTTTTCTTTCAGGGCTGATTACACTCTTTTTACCGAATCTCGAAAGAGAAACAACTCTGAATGCGGAACATGAAAAATTGTCTTTCACGCTATTAAAAAAAGATTGGAGTGCTGTATTCTCTTTTAGTAAACAAAACGTATATATTATGAGTATTTACTTTTTGTTTCAATTCATAATGGTGTTCTCAGCTGCTTTAGATTCTCTTGAAATGGTATTTGCGACTGAAGTGTTACATTTACCGATGAATGAATATAGTTTTCTTGTCAGTATCGCGGGAGCCGGATTTATTACTGGGGCGTGCATAAATGCTGTATTTGTAGAGAAAATCAAGACATCACTATTAATTGCAGGCGGGTCATTTTTATTTGCCAGCGGATATATTATTTATGCTTTCTCAAATTCTTTTATCATAGCAGCAACCGGATTTTTCGTATTATCCTTTGCACTTGCTTTCGCCAATACTGGTTTCTTTACTTTCTATCAAAATAACATTCCCGTTCATATGATGGGGCGTGTTGGTAGTTTATATGGGTTTATGAAATCTATTTTAGAGATTTTTATTATTATCGCGTTTGGTGTTACTGCTCAGCTTATTTCAATTCCGTTTATCGTTATTACTGGTGCTCTGATTATGCTAGTTGTTTCAGTTATACTTTGTATTTTTAGTTTACACCCTTCAAAACTTAAGCAATTCAAAGAGGAAGGAGTAGAGATTCAAAAAATATAATGTTATACAATCTCCAGGTGTATAAGAAGATTTCATATGTACAATTGATTATCAATTTAATTTTACATTGTCATTGTTAGCCCATTTTTCCCTGGTTTGTATCTTTATAAATAGACAACTGCATAGGATACAAATAAATAATGAAATCATAGGGAGGAGCATGAATATGTACCGTACATCATGCTATCATAATCAATGGTACAATCAAATGTACAGTAACTGGAATCCTTATTATTACTACTGGAATAATCATTACGGAAACATGAGATTAACAGATTATGGGTCAAGACCATTTGTGGTCAATATTGAGCAAGCTACCGAGCAAAACAACACATATCGTACCGCACTATGGACAGGGCAAAAGTTACAAGTGGCTCTAATGAGCATTAATGTTGGAGAAGACATAGGTTTGGAGGTTCACCCGACAACTGATCAATTCATACGAATTGAAGAAGGGCAGGGGCTCGTTCAAATGGGCGATAGCAAAGATACATTGAATTTTCAAGAAATGGCTTATGATGATTATGCAATTATGATACCTGCTGGAAAATGGCACAATATAACTAATGTAGGAAATAAGCCACTTAAACTTTACTCTATCTATGCACCACCAGAACATCCATATGGTACGATTCATGAAACAAAAGCAATGGCAATGGCTGCTGAAGCTGGTCGTTACTATTAATAATTTATAAAGTGAACATCATAATTACGGACATAATTATCTGAAAATTATTTGCGATAAAACATTTTTAAAATCGATAATATGATAGAGGTATGAAAATTAAAGTAGATATAAATAACTTTTTATTGTGCAAAAAATACATAATAAAAAGTTATTTATACTAAGGGATTTCTGGTTAAATAGGAGACTTGGATGAGAGGATTTCGAGTAGAAGAAATTAAAGATTTATTCTCTATTGATTGTACTTCTTTACTTACTGAAAGTAAAAACGAAGGCTTCCGCTTTCTTGAAAGACTAATTACAGATTATAGAAATGGAACAAATAACTTTAGTAAACCTGGAGAATCTTTATATGGTGTGTTCAACAAAGAAGGTCTACTAGTTGCAATTGCTGGACTAAATATAGATCCGTTTTCAAATGCAGAAAAAATTGGACGCCTACGAAGATTTTATGTATGTAAAGATTATCGACGATATGGCATAGGGAGCATACTATTAAATACAATCATTGATAATGCAAAAAGGCACTATGAAATTTTAGTACTTCATACTGATACAGAACAAGCAGAACATTTTTATGTAACTTTTGGATTTATAAAAGAAGATAGATTCATAAACTCTACACACTATTTAGATTTACAAACAGATAAAACATAATATAATTATGTAAACAATAATAACGCTAATTCCTTCTCCACAAAACTTAACACATCTTTTATCGTTTCGCTTGAGAAATCAAATGTAATACCAGCTGTTTCATATACTTCTTTTACAGATTTGGAGCTACCTAATGATAGAGCTTTTTTATAGTTTTCTAATGTTTTCTTCGGGTTCTTCTTATATTGCTTATATAACTGCAGAGCACCAATTTGTGCAATTGCATATTCAATATAATAGAAAGGTACTTCGAAAATATGCAGAACATGTAGCCATTGTGCTGTTTGCCATGCTTCATAACCTTCCCAATTTACTACGCTTGAATCATAGCGTTTTGCTAGTTCTAGAAACTTATCATTACGTTCTTTAGCAGAATGGACTGGGTTTTCATATAACCAATGCTGGAATTGATCAATGAGAAGTGTGAATGGTAAAAAACCTACAATTTGTTTTAACTGCTCTTGCTTCGCTTGTTTTAATTGTTCTTTGTCGTCATAAAATACATCCCAGTGCTCCATTGAAAAGAGTTCCATTGTCATACTTGCAAGTTCTGCTGTTTCCATCGGCAATTGTTGATATTGTTTTACTGTGATATCTTTCATTAATTCATTATGAAGAGCGTGCCCCATTTCATGTAAGAATATAACGACATCATCTTGGGTATTGGTGAGTGTCATAAATATGAAAGATTGCTTAGAAAACGGTAAATACTCACAAAATCCACCTGGTGCTTTACCAATTCGGCTCTTTAAATCTAAATTATCTTGGTCTTGCATCTTTTGTAACAATACCGCAAAGCTATCATCTAATTTCTCTAAGATAATCTTACTTTTTTCAATTAACTCATCCTCATGCTCTATTGGTTTTAGTGGTTTTTGATTATTTGGAGTTGCTCGTGTATCCCATGGTCGCAATGTGTCGATATGAATACTTTGACGAAGTTCTTCTTGGAACTTTTCTTCTAACGGTATAACGTAATCACGAATTGATTGTGCAAATGCATGACAGTCTTTTTCATTATAATCAAAGCGCTCATATTTTTTAAACATATAATCTCGGTAGTTAGGCAGCTTTATATTATTTGCTTTTTTACTTCGTATCGCAATTAATTCATGTAACAGTTTCTGTAATTCATCTTCAGCCGATTGCAATGCTTCAAAGAGGAGTGTCATTGCTTTTTGGCGTACATTACGATCTTCATCTTGAAAATATGCTCGTAGCTCCATGAAAGATATTTCTGCTTCATCCCACATGACGGTCAAATTACCTGTGATTGTAAAGTATTTTGTAATGAGTTCATCTTCTGTTACCTCAAGCTCAATGTTTTGCTCGTGAAACAATTCATTTGCATTTTGAATACGTTTATTCAAAAATTCATAGTCTTGATCTAATTGTAAACGAAAAGGAGACTCGTAATATTTTTGTTCAAATAGTCCTTTATAACGCTTTACAAGCGGTTGTATATGTTTCTGGTCAAATTTATACACTTTTTTTGCTGTTTCATCATTTGTATTTTGCTGAAAAGCAATATAATGCTGAAGTAATTGCTCTTCGATTTCTTGTAGACACCGGGACTGTCTTTGTAAAAATATAACTAAATCTTCTTTAGATAAAATTTCAATATTTAATAATGAATCTAACTGCGTTGTTACTTCATTCACATCCGAAATATGAACTGCATATGTTTGCGACATCTCTATAACCGCTTATTTTTTATTTACCATATAAGGTTTCTTCGTCATTACAGAAATACCTTTTTCATCTAATATATTTGTTCCAATTACTCCTAAAATAATCATGATAGCTCCAATTATATGATAATAAGCAATTTCTTCTTGCAAGAAGACAACCCCAGCAATGATGGTGATAAGTGTAGAAAGATTGCTAAATACACTCATTTTTGATGCTGCCATGTGACGTAATGCATAATTAGACAGAAATGCTGTCAGGAATGACGAAAGTATACCTAAATATAAAATAGCCATAAGGAATGTTGCATTGGCAAATGGCTCGAAGTATACACGTACTGTATCACTTTGAATATGATTTACTACCGCAATTGTATTGAAACTAAGAAAACCAATAAAGGTCATCATATATGTTAGATCGAATACATTAAATTTTTTCATCATCTTTCTAGCCAATACATTATAACTAGAAGATGAAAATGCTGAAAGTAATATGAGGAAAATCCCAATAAAGCTCGTTTCAACATTCCCAATCCCTTTCATAATAAAGATATAAACAACACCTGTGACAGATAATAATAAGGATAGCTTTTGCCACATATTTGTACGTTCTTTTAAAAAATATGAAGCTAATAACATTGTAAAAATAGGAATAACTGCTTGAATAATACCTGCTTCTGAAGAAGAGGTGTATACTAACCCAAATGCTTGAAATGAAAAGAAAAGTGCTGGGTATAGTAAGGAAAGTGGTAAAATTGCTATGATATTTTCAAATGAAATATTTAATTTTACAAACCGGAAAAGAACAAGCAAGTTCGCCACTAGAAATGAAACTGTAAAGCGATGAGCAAGTATATCTATTGGCTTTGCTACATGTAATGTTAATTTTACAAACATAAATGAAAAACCGATAATGAATGCGTATGATAACGCTGCAATATAAGCATTTTTTTGTTGATTCATGATTCTTCACCTCATATTATTTTGTTACTGATCAGTATGCGTTCATAGTAATGTACTTGAAGCAATGCTACAATGTAAAGAAACAGGAACTGTACCGGTACAAATAGAGAGGTGAACTACATGTATAAGTATGAAACTGTACTGCGTTATTTAGAAAGTATGATTGAAACAGGCAAGATAAAAGAAGGTGAGAAGTTACCATCTATTCGTTTTCTCGTAAACCAATATGACTGTAACAAAGCAACCATCATTCGTGCACTCCATGAATTAGAACGAAAACATATGATTTACTCTGTACCGAAAAGTGGTTATTACGTTGTAAAAAAAGATAAATTGCCAAACGATACTTCATCACAGTGGATCGACTTTGTTACATCGGCTCCTGACCCTGATGTATTTCCATATTTAGACTTTCAGCGCTGTATTAATAAGGCGATTGATACGTATAAAAATGATTTATTTATATATGGAACTCCAAAAGGTTTACCATCCTTAATCTCCGTACTTCAGAGACAGCTAGCAAACTATCAAATATTTGTGAGGGAAGAGGACATCTTTATTACATCTGGTGTCCAGCAAGCGTTAGTGATTCTTACTTCTATACCGTTTCCAAATGGGAATGAAACAATATTAATTGAACAACCAAGTTATCATTTATTTATTGAATATCTTGAAACAAATGGTGTTCCTGTTTGCGGCATTACACGTACAACAGAAGGCATTGATTTAAATGAATTAGAACAAATCTTTAAAAATGAAAAGATTAAGTTTTTCTATACAATCCCTAGATTTCATCATCCGCTTGGAACTTCTTATTTAAAAAAAGAAAAAGAAACAATTGCTTCTTTAGCTAAAAAATATAATGTATTTATTGTAGAAGAGGATTATTTAGCAGATTTAGAACAAAATTCAAAAGAAGATCCTATTTATAATTATGATAATCGTGAATATGTCATTTATGTAAAAAGTTATTCTAAAATCATTTTCCCTGGTTTACGAATAGGTGTAGCAGTTATACCACCTTCCATCGCCGCCGTGTTTCATAAATATAAAAAGTTATTAGACATTGATAGCTCGATGATTTCACAAGCAGCATTAGAAATTTATATAAAAAGTGGGATGTTTGATAGACATAAACGAAAGATTCGTGATTCCTATTTTGCTAGAACAAGCCGATTATCTGCTGCATTGGAGAAATTATCTTCAGTAAACGAAGATTTGTTTACATATACGATAACAACACCATTAGCTGTTCACACGTGTTTAGCATTAGATAAAAGCATCCCAATTAGAGCATTTATTCAAAATGCACAGCAGAAAAATATAGTAATAGAATCAATAGATAAACATTATTTGGCCTACTTCCCTCAAGAAAAATGGTTAAAACTGAATGTTTCACATGTAAAAGAAGAACAAATTGAAGAAGGGGTTCGGCAATTAATAGAAACGATGAAACTAACAAAAAATATGCAAGTTTATTTTAAACAAGAATAAAGATGCACCATTATATAGAGCATGGTGCATCTTTATTGATTTTTGTATTGAAGCAGTTCAGATACTGTAACAAATTGAAATCCTCTTTCTTTCAATTTCGGAAGAATAATTCTTAAAGCTTCAACAGTTTGCTGTTGATCAGGGCCACCATCATGAAGAAGTACAATATCTCCGCCGCGCGCATTTTTTAATACATGATTTACAATTGTATGTATACCAGGCTTTGACCAATCACGGGGATCTTGATGCCAAGACCAAAGCACGATGTGACCATGTTGTTGTTCTATCATAGTAAGTACGGTTTCATTTATATATCCACCCGGCGGCCTAAAAAGAATTGAATCTTTACTCCATTTTTCTATAAATTCTTGCCCCTTTAAAATATCATGTTTAACTTTTTGTGAATTGGCTTCTTGTGCATATATATGGTTCATTGTGTGATTACCTATTTCATGCCCATTTTTTAAAACCGCTTGTACTAATTGTGGAGATTGCTCCATACGAAATCCAATCATAAAAAATGTTGCCTTTGCATCATACTTTTTTAATACATCTAAAACTTGCGGTGTGTATTTTACACTAGGTCCGTCATCAAACGTAAGTGCAATTACTTTTTTATTAAGAGGTACGTCCCAAGTAACTATACCCGTTGGTTCTAAGTCTTTCCGTATTAACATTTTTGCCTTTACTTCACCAATAGGGCAAAAATTTATCATGCATAACATACTAACCATTATGAACCATTTTAATTTATGAATCATTATTATCCCTCTTTATCCCGCATTAACGGGCCGATTGGTTCAACTAACAATCAGCGAGGGATGGAGAACCCCCCACTGATTGAAGTTTCACTTTATAAAAATGAAAATTGGAATTTTGCTATCCTAGGCATGTGTACACAAATTATCCGTGCTTATTTCTATTTTAGTTTCTCGGAATAAGCAATTATTTATCCAAAAAACGAAGTGAAATAGATGAGAAAAAGGAAATCTAATGCTATAACCCGAATATATTGTAGACACTTATACAAAGGAATGATCAATTTGTTTTCATCTATTATGCAATCTATTCCAACATTGCAGTACGGGGAAAAATTTATTTTAGGAATTGATGGTTTAAGCCGTTCTGGGAAAACGACGTGTGTAAAGCATCTAGGTAAAGAGCTAGAAAAACACGAGGTTCCATATGTTATTTTTCATATTGATGATTATATCGTAGAACGAAATAAGCGATATCATACCGGTCGTGAAGAGTGGTTTGAATATTGTTATTTACAGTGGGATATCGATTGGCTCCAAGATTATTTTTTTCGATTATTAAAGATAAATAATGAAATAACATTACCATTTTACAAAGACGAAACAGATACGCATGAAACAAAATGTGTAACACTTCCTAAAACAGGCATCATCATAATAGAAGGCGTATTTTTACAACGAGAAGAATGGAAATCATACTTTGATTTTGTTTTATATTTGGATTGTCCGAAAGAGAAACAATTTTTGCGGGAGAGGAAAGAAACACAGCAAAACATTAAAAAATTTCAAGAACGCTATTGGAAAGCGGAAGAATATTACATACAAGCTGTATCCCCAGCCAAAGTAGCAAACCTTGTTTTACATGGGTAAGAAATAGTAATAATTCGTAACGGTTGAAAGAGTTTTTAATAACGTACTACAATGTTTCCATGACCTAAATGACGACAAAATTCAGCCTGTAAAAGTATTAGTACATTACTAAGTTTTAGAATTCGTCATAATTTTAAACAGTATCTTACTTGATTTCTCTTCATTTTCTTATTAACCTTCTAGTTGGGACAGAATTTATATAGAAAAGGTGTTTTTACATGAAATCGTATATTGTAGTTGGAGCAGGAATTGTTGGCGCTTCTGCGGCGTATCATTTAGCAAAAACAGGCGCGAATGTTACATTAGTAGACCGAGGAGATGCTGGGCAAGCAACAGACGCTGCTGCGGGAATTGTATGTCCGTGGCTCTCGCAGCGCCGTAACAAGGTATGGTATGCACTCGCAAAAGGTGGCGCTAAATATTATACTTCTTTAATCCAGCAGTTAGAAGCCGATGGAGAAACGGATACTGGATATAAAAAGGTCGGTGCAATTAGTCTTCATACTGATCCAAAAAAATTAGATCAAATGGAGGAAAGAGCGTATAAACGCCGTGAAGATGCGCCTGAAATTGGAGAAATTACTCGTTTATCACAAGAAGAAACGAAGCGGATTTTTCCAATGCTTTCAGAAGAATATGCGTCCGTACATATAAGCGGTGCCGCTCGCGTAAATGGACGAGCACTGCGTCAAGCTCTTGTGAGTGCAGCAAAAAAGCATGGAGCAGTAGTTCGTACTGGGGATGCCGCATTAATACATAAAGATAATAAAGTAACTGGTATTACAATAGACGGTGAAACCCTGTTTGCAGATGAAACAATTGTAACGACAGGAGCTTGGGGGAATGAATTACTAAAGCCACTTGGCATAAACTTTTTAGTAACCTTCCAAAAAGCACAAATTGTTCATCTTCATATGGAACAAACGAATACAAGTGATTTACCAGTTGTTATGCCGCCAAATAATCAATACATTTTAACATTTGCAGATGGTCGTGTTGTTGTTGGGGCAACGCACGAAGACGACACAGGTTTTGATTACCGTGTAACAGCGGGAGGTGTACATGAAGTACTTCATAAAGCATTAACAGTTGCACCTGGTTTATCCGATGGTACGATGATAGAAACGAGAGTCGGCTTTAGACCATTTACACCAGGTTTCCTTCCAGTTATCGGTGCATTACCTAACTTTGAAGGTATCTTTGTTGCGAACGGCCTTGGTGCTTCTGGGTTAACGGCAGGACCATTTGTCGGCGCAGAACTTGCTAATTTAGTGCTTGGAAAACCAACAGAGCTCGATTTAAATAATTATGACGTGGCTGGTGCGATTGAACAATCGAAATAGTAGTGGTTTTTCTCCCTTACTTATGATACGATTAACGTCTATCTTAAAAGAGGACGTGACTACATTTTGATTAAAATTTATATGCCACACGTAGACGTTACAATTACAGAACGTAAACAAGTTATAAAAGGCGACGAACCAATAATCACTCCAATCGGTGGTTTTATTGATTTTCACTTAATCCCACGTGATAAAGGCGGCATCTTCATGTTTTATAACATTAATGATGAGCTACTTTTCGTTGGGAAAGCAAGAAAATTAAGACAACGTATTAAGAAACATTTCCAAGATAACACTTCACCAATTAAAGATCATCGTGATGAAGTATATCGAATCGACGTATGTGTAGTAGAAGACGCAATGCATCGTGAAATTTACGAAACATATACCATCAATGAATTACAAGCAAAATACAATGTAGATAAAGTATTTTACAAATAAAAAAACAAAAAACCGTTTGGACGACGATCCAAGCGGTTTTTTGTTTTTTTTAAATATTTTAAAAAAGTAAGTGATTCTATTTTTATAAGATGATACATTCAAAATATAGTAAATATTAACAAAGAAAGGGCGAGGAAAAGATGAATATTAAGATTGAAACATTACCAACATGTCGCACTGCATACATGCGCCAAATTGGTCCATATGGCTCTAATAACATGCAAGCAATGGAAAAATTGAAACAATGGGCTGCATCAAAGAAATTACTTTCTCAAACCTCAATCATCCTTGGAATTGCGCATGACAATCCAGAAATTGTTTTACCTGAGGATTGCCGTTACGATGCTGGCATCATAATTTCAGACGACTATCAAATTGATGGATCCATTAATGAAGGCCATCTCTCTGGTGGAAAATACGCAGTTTATACAGTAAAACATACAGCAGAGGACGTGCAAAAAGCATGGGGTGAGATTTTTGCTAAACTAGCACACGATGGCTATCAAATTGACGATCGACCAATTTTTGAAAGATATAGTGAAGAAATGGTTGCTAATCATTATTGCGAGATCTGTGTGCCTGTAAAATAACTAGTCTTTGAAAGTAGAAAGGAACATTAAAATGACAAATCATAAAAATGAGGAAATGTTAGCTGGTGGGAATGTCTCTAATGTGTATCGGACTGGAGAAACTGTAAGGAGAAATGTAAAGCCCAATAGTCCTCAAATTCATAAACTATTGCAACATTTAGAAAGTAGAGAATTCCGTTATGCACCAAAGTTTTTAGGTATTGATGAACAAGGAAGAGAGATATTATCATTTATTGAAGGAGAAGCTGGAAATTATCCTGTAAAAGAATATATGTGGTCTAATGATGCTTTAATAGAAATTGCAAAAATGTTACGTCTTTACCATGATACTGTAAGTGATTTTTCATTTGATGATAGCTGGCAACCAATCGATAATACGCCAAAACCTTTTGAAGTGATTTGTCATAATGATTTTGCAATATACAACCTTATTTTTCATCAGGAAAAGCCAGTAGGTATCATTGATTTTGATGTTGCCGGACCAGGTCCAAGATTGTGGGACATTGCTTATACGCTTTACACTTGCATTCCCTTAAGTAGATTCTATTTTTCTGAAACGGGTGAAAAAGTTGATTATCATGCACCGCAGCATGCTAACCACATAAAACAAAGAATTACATTATTTTTTGAATCTTACGGTATGAAAATGGAAGCAAGCTATTTAGAAATGGTATTACTTCGATTAGAGGGGCTATGTAAAACAATTACAAGAAAAGCTAAGGAAGGTGACATCGCTTTTCAAAAGATGATAGAAGAAGGACATCTTGAACATTATCAAAATGATATAAAATTTATTCATAAATACGGAAAAGAATGGATATAACCATCCATTAAAACTTGACAAAATATTTTATCTATGCTATAATTTACCAAATTTAATTTTAAGTGTATAATAGGATTCTCCTGGCCAGGGGAATCCTATTTTTTGTTTTAAAGTGAAGGAGTGTATTTGCATGAAAAAAGGTGAATCGAGTTTAACTTCATTAATATCAGCATTCGGCAGGGCTTACCATAGTCAATTTGATATGCCTAAAGTCTTTAATGATTATATCGCGAAAGATTTAATTTCAGAAAAAGAATTCAATGACATCAAAAAGAATATGGTCCAAGGTATACATTTTTTCAACAAAGATATTGCACAAGAACTCGAAGGAAATACAGAAGAAATATTAAAATGGATTACACAAATCCAACTTTCTCCAACACCGTTAGCACGTGCTGCCTATTCTGAAAAAGTATTACTTCATGAAGTAACGTTAGGGTTAAAACAATATGTTATACTTGGCGCTGGATTAGATACGTTTAGTTTTCGACATCCAGAACTAGAGAACACCGTAGAAATATTTGAAGTTGATCATCCTGATACACAGGAATTTAAAAAACTAAGATTGGACGAGGCTAATTTAAAAATCCCGAGCAATCTTCACTTTGTTTCTATGGACTTCACAAAAGAGTTTTCTGATCAAAAATTAATAGATGCACAGTTTGGTAATAAAAAAACTTTCTTCAGTCTTTTAGGTGTTTCTTATTATTTAACGAAAGAGGCACTTTCAAATTTGATCGAGTATTTGTTTGCTAAAGTACGAGCAGGGAGTTCTATCGTTTTTGATTATGCTGACGAGAGGCTCTTTAAAGAAAAAGGAATTTCTAATCGAGTTGAAAATATGATTAAAATGGCGGCAGCAAGTGGTGAACCGATGAAATCTTGTTTTTCTTATGATGAAATTGAGAAATTGTTAGAAAAATCAGGTTTACTCATTTATGAACAGTTATCACCAACTGACATTCATGAACGTTATTTTCATAATCGAAATGACTACTTATCAGCCTTTGAAACAATTCATTACATTCATGCAGTGAAACAATAAATATACAAAAGAAACAAGGACAGGTGAAAGTCCTTGTTTCTTTTTGGTTATATGTTAACCCCATGTTTTAGCAATAAAACTAAGTCCCCAAAGAAGATAGGCAAGCTGCGCTACAATAAACATGATGTATTCAAAAACAGTAAGTTTTCTTTTCATCTTCAATCTCCATAAATAGATGTGAAAACAAAATGCTGATAACACTAATAACAATTCAGAAGCTTCATTTATATGATCTAATACAGTCACAATAATTCAACTCCTTACATAAAATTATAAGAACAATACATTAATCTGCAAAAGATAAAGGTTTCCATTTAGAATCTCTTTTATCATCATCTGTTAGCTGTCGATTTGTACGTCCTAGTAAAAATGCTTTTTGGCATTGTCTTAAAGATTCTTCGTTTGCTCCACCTTCAAAGTCAGGATCGCGAAATTGAATTTCATCATCTTTCCAAAAACAAATGTCGCAAATTTCATATGTACCTGGTGGTTTTTCATCTAATGTTTTATATCCACAACATGGACATGTATATTTCATGTTCTGACCTCACTTTTTATCGCTTTGTATTCGCTGCTTAAACTCTTTCGGTGAACAGTTATTTTCTTTTTTAAATAATTTATAAAACTGCGACATGTTCGCAATCCCAACTTCGCATCCGACATCTGTAATACTAAGGTCACTTGTTATTAATAAACTTTCAGCTTGTTTGATGCGCTTATAGTTCACATAATCTAAAAAGGAAATACCCATAATCCTTTTAAAATATTTTATGAAATAATGATAGCTTAAATTTATTAACGAACACGCTTCGGTTACGCTTATCTTTTCTCCTAAATGATTTTCTACATAATCAAGCACTGGTTTTAAACGAGCAAAATCGTCTTGTTCACTATAATTTAATATGTTATGTGTGTCGTTTCTTACTAGTAATAAAAGTAATCTCTTAATAGCAGCGCTAATTGCGATTTCATATCCGTTCATTTTCATTTGTGATTCTGTAAAGATTTCTATAATAAGGGCATGCGCCTCATGTTTTACTACTTCATTTTGTTCAAAAATATAGTTTAACTCATTTAACGATTTTGTTTGTTCTGAAAAGCAGTGTAAATATTGTATAATGATTCTGTCAAAATGTTGCTTTAAATTCACTTGAAACACAACGTAGTGTAACGGACCTACAGAAGGTTTGTGTGATCGGTGCAACTCAGAGTTTCCTAAAATGACAACATCTCCAGGGCCAAGAACAACATACTTATCTTTACTTTGTACACCTAAATGTCCTTCTATAATTGCTAGAAACTCAATCTCTTCATGATAATGCCAAGGGGCACTCTCAATTTTGTCACAATAAGAAGTTTCCATGACAATATCCCATACCTTCAGAAATAGTAATGGATTTTGATAAATAACCTTTTCTTCAATTGCTTCAGCAGACTTATTCCAAGTCACCTCTGTCATAGGCATCTACACCCCCTTACTAGCAATATATCACCTTTATTAAAATGCGATAAGTAAGTTTCCCTATTTCTTATAGAAAAAGGCAACTTTTGATAAAAACATAACGATATATAGCATGTTTTTTCAGTATAAAAATTTCTATAATAAGTTCAAATCAAGCAAAAGGAGGATATGATAGTGAATATTTTAAAAGTAGGCGTTATTGGCTGTGGAAGCATCGCACAGTATCGTCATTTGCCAGAATACGAGGCAAACCCATATGTACAGATTGTCGCTGTTTGTGACAATAATAAAAATCGCGCAAAAGAAATTGCCAATAAGTACGGTGTAAATATGTACACTGACTATAACGAGCTTATCAATTGTGAAGAGTTAGATGCAGTGAGTGTATGTACACCAAATGATTTACATGCATCAATTTCTATCGCTGCCTTACAAGCAGGTATCCATGTACTATGTGAAAAGCCGATGGCAACGTCAAAAAAAGATGCGGAAATGATGATTGAAGCTGCTGAAAAAAGCGGTAAAAAGCTAATGATTGGTCATAACCAGCGTTTTGTTACTTCTCATCAAAAGGCAACACAATTGATTGAAAGTGGAGAAATCGGAAAAATATATAGCTTCCGTACAGCATTTGGTCATAGCGGCCCGGAGACGTGGAGTGTAGATGGAAAAGATAGCTGGTTCTTTAAAAAAGATAAAGCATTTCTTGGTGCAATGGGTGATTTAGGTGTACATAAAGCGGATTTAATTCGTTATATTCTTGGTGAAGAAGTTACAGAAGTTGGTGCTTTTGTTGAGACAAGTGCAAAAACATTTTCAAATGTAGATGATTGTGCAGTATGTATGTTGAAAACCGAAAGTGGCATTATTGGATCACTTACAGCAAGCTGGTCTTACGTTAGCAAAGAAGATAATTCAACAATTATTTATGGTGAAAAGGCCATTCTTCGCCTAGAAGATGATCCGAATTACTCACTCATCATTCAATATAAAAATGGTGAAGTTATAAAATATGAACTTGATAAAATTCAATCGAATGCTGAAGGTGGCCAAAACAATTCACATGTGATTGAGCAGTTTGTAGAGTCTATTCTTACTAATAAAGAGCCACTAATTAATGGTGTAGAAGGAATGAAATCACTAGAAATCATTTTAGCAGCTATGCAATCAAGTGAAACAAAACAAATTGTTACAATTCCATCATGAAAAAAGGTGAAGAAATGAAGAAACTACGCATCGGAATAATAGGGGCCGGAGGGATTGCACAAGGTCGTCATATCCCGGCATTTTTAAAGTTACATGAATATTGTACGATTACAGCAATACATGACACAAACATAGAACGAGCAAAACAAATCGCTGAAACATATAGCATTCCTTATGTATTTGAAACGTATGAAGAAGTTTTAAAGGAAGTTGATGCTGTTTGTATTTGTACACCAAATAAATTTCATGCGGAGATTTCGATTGCAGCATTACAAGCAGGTAAACATGTATTATGCGAAAAACCGATGGCTTTAACAGCGGCAGAATGCGAAAAAATAATAGAAGCAGCAAAAATCAACGATAAAAAACTCGCTATCGCTTATCATTATCGCTATATGAAAGAATCGCAAATTGCAAAACAAATGATGATAGAAGAGATCGGTACACCTCTTGTCATTCGTGTAAAAGCACTGCGTCGCCGAAAAGTACCAGGCTGGGGCGTTTTTACAAACAAAGAATTACAAGGTGGAGGTAGTTTAATAGATTACGGTTGCCATCTTCTTGATTTAGCACTTTGGTTAATTGGAAATCCAAAGCAAACAGAAATCATCGGTAGCGCATATAATGCCATTAGTAAACTACCAAATCAAGTAAACACATGGGGGAAATACGATTATAAAACATTTCAGGTTGATGATCATGTTACCGCATACATAAAGTTCGAAAATGGTGCATCATTGTTATTCGAGACTTCTTGGGCAGCGAATATTAAAGATGATGAGGAACATGTAAGTATATCTGGAGTGAACGGTGGACTAAGTGTGTTTCCAATCGAATTATATACAACAAAGCATAATATGCTGTTAAATAGTGAGCCAGTTTGGATAGCAGAAGATACTGACCCAGGAATTCTACAAGCAGAAAACTTTGTAAAAGCTTGCTTATATGATGAAGAATTAATTATAAAGCCTGAGGAAGCGATGCAAGTATCACAAATTATTGATGCAATTTATGAAAGTAATAATACATATATAGAAGAAGGGATGGAAAAATAGATGAAATTAGGAGTATTTACAACACTTTTCTCTCACATGGAATTTGAAGACATGCTAGATTATGTACAAGCAGCCGGTCTACATGCAGTCGAAATTGGAACAGGTTGTTATCCTGGAGGAGCGCACTGTAACTTGGATGTATTATTAGAAAGTGAAGAAGCAAGAAAAGCATATATAGAACAAATACAAAAAAGAAACTTAATCATTAGTGCTTTTAGTTGTCACGGAAATCCATTATCTCCAGATGCTGCTTTTGCAACAGAATCTCATGAAACGTTGTTAAAAACCATTCAACTAGCTTCACTACTAGACGTACCTGTTGTAAATTGTTTTTCAGGCGTAGCAGGCGATCATGAAAACGCAAAATATCCGAATTGGCCTGTTGCACCATGGCCAAATGAATACAATGATATTTTAAAGTGGCAATGGGAAGAAAAGCTCATTCCATATTGGAAACAAGTTGGTGAATTCGCAAAAGAACATAACGTGAAAATCGGTTTAGAACTTCACGGTGGTTTTTTAGTACATACACCATATACATTGTTAAAACTACGTGAAGAAACATGTGATGCGATAGGTGCTAACTTAGACCCTAGCCATTTATGGTGGCAAGGAATTGACCCTGTAGCTGCTATTAAGTTATTAATGAAAGAAAATGCAATTTATCATTTCCATGCAAAAGATACTTACATTGATCAAGATAATGTAAATATGTATGGTTTAACAGACATGCAGCCATACGGTGAAGTAAAAACGAGAGCTTGGACGTTCCGTTCTGTTGGTTGTGGTCATAGTTTAGAAGAATGGTCGCAAATGATGAGTGCACTGCGTACATATGGCTATGATTATGTTGTAAGTATCGAACACGAAGATCCACTCATGTCTATTCAAGAAGGATTTAAACGTGCAACAACAAATCTTCAATCTATTTTAATTGAAGAAAAGCCTTCACAGATGTGGTGGGTGTAACTTATAAGCGGAATAGCACCAGTATTTCGAAGATAACTAAGTTATTATTTTTATAGTGGAAATGATAAGTGTATAAAAAAGCGATTCTCTTCACAGCAAAAAGAATCGCTTTTTTGTTTTATCTTCTAGATAATACAGAATAAAGGAATGCGGAAATTGGAATATGATTACTTGAGTACATTAACTGTGACCTTGGTAGCCTGAGCAATCAATTCATTATCATAAGTAGCATCTTTCTTATCTCGGCTGGACAGAATTGCAATGATAATAGGTGCCCTATTTGGTGGCCAAATGATTGCAATATCATTTCTTGTCCCATAGCTTCCAGCCCCTGACTTATCAGCAACTTCCCAATTTTCTGGTACGCCAGCACGGATAAGCTTGTCTCCGGTAGCGTTTCCGCTCATCCAATCGATAAGAATTTTCCGTTTGTCAGCTGAAAGCGCACTCCCGACCGTGAAAGCCTTAAGATTAGTAGCAAGTGTTTTTGGTGTACTTGTATCACGAATGTCTCCTGGAATAGCTTCGTTCAACTCTGTCTCAAAGCGATCAGCTATGGTAACTTTATCACCAATCTGTCTAAGTGTCCTTTCAAATCCTTTAGGTCCGTCTAATTCCTCAAATAAAATGTTTCCAGCGGTGTTATCACTGTAACGAATAGCAGCCTCACAAATTTCTCCAAGTGTCATCCCAGTATCCACATGTTTCTCTGTAACTGGTGAATACGTAACTAAATCCTCTTCGGTATAGGTAATGACCTCGTTTAATTTTTCAATTGAGTTTTGCTGTAGTATGGCTCCAGCCGCTAGAGCTTTGTAAGTAGATGCGTAAGCAAACCGCTCATTAGGTCGGTAAGTTACTGTTTGATTTGTACCAGTGTCGATAGCGTAGACACCTAGTCTAGCGTCAAATTTCCTCTCAAGTTGAACAAACCCTTGATGAATCGCAAAATCTATATGTTGAGTTTTATTTGTTTCTTCTTTTGCTTCTACTTGTAATGGTTTACTTGCAAAGGATTTTACACTCGCAAGGCTTAGGCTTAGTACACCAACACAAATACCTATTTTTATCATCCTTGAACTTTTCAAAATCATCATTCCTTTCATATTGAACATTAGTTTTTTTAATCACACTTAATAGACAACCTAAGTAACAAGATTGTTCCATAAAGAAATTAAGAAAGTTTAACTTATTGTCTAGATATAGAGCACTTACTTAAGAATAATTTATAACATTTCTAATAGATGTTATCCTTCTGGAGAATTATAGAGAAGGGTGAAGTTTTTAAAATATAATCGATATACTCTTTTTTTAAGTGAGTCGCAAGTACTTTGAATTTTCACATCAAAACCTTATCAATATTATTTTTAAGAAAAATGGAACAAAAGAAGCACTTAACTTGTCTATATGATGAGTCAATTATAAAAAGAGAGGACAGTCTTTATGCGTATTCAGCTAGGGTTGAGGTGTTGAAATGGAATATCAGGTTATTGAAAATTATACTCATGATGAATTTGATCATGTTATAAAAGAACATTGGCAAGATGTTTGGAATTATTCGTTTATTATTACAAAGGATACACATCTATCTGATGATATAACGCAAGATGTATTTATAAAAGCATTTAAGAATTGGAATTCGTTTCGAAATCAATCATCTGTAAAAACATGGTTATTAAAAATCACAAGGAATACAGCATTAAATTATTTGAAATCTTCCTATTTTAAAAGGGTTTCTTTAGTAAGTTTCTTTAGAGATGATAAGGAAACTCCTTCAGCAGAACAACAATTTTTTCGCAAAGAAGACATGGGGGAAATTTGGAATGCTATATTAAAACTTCCAAAGAAACATCGTGAGGTATTAATATTAGATGCAAAATATGAATTATCCTATGAGGAAATAGCTGAAACATTGGGAGTATCTATTGGAACTGTCAAATCTAGGTTACATCGGGCTCGGGCACGAGTTTCAAAAATGCTAGGGGAGGATGCATCGAATCATGAACAATAATAGAAAGCCGAATTGGTATAAAGAATTAAAGAATGGTCCAATGACGAAACGGCAAGATGAAGAGGAATTTATTTATAAGATAAAACAATCTATACACAAAAATGGAGAGAGTACCCCCTCTAGGCATAGGCAACCATTTCGTAAAAAGAGATTCTTCATTGCAGCGGTCCTTGTTTTTACTGTTGTACTGTTGAATTTTCAACAATTTTGGTTTGATGAAAATAAACCACCTGTCCAAAGCAGTACCCAAATTGAAGTTAAGATAAAAGACGAATCTTATGAAGATCAATCACTAAGACAGTTTATAAGTGAGTTATATGAAAGTACAAATTTGAAAAATGAGAACGATTTATATAAAGCGCTGGATGATGAGTTTATTTTTGAAGGGGCAAAGTATAATAAAAATGAGTGGGAATTGGATGAAAGTATGTTTAATTATTTACAAGTAGCTCTTGCAATGGGGGGCGAATTTGTAAATGATGCCAAAACATTATATAAAATACCAAGTGGATTGGCAGAAAGTAATCAAACAAAACAAGAACGTTATATATATGCAACAGTTACTGGAGAAGAAACAAAAATTTTAGCTGAACCAAAATTGAATTCCCACGTATTATATCAGGTGTCTAATGAAATAGTGAAAGCTTGGATTCCAGAAAAAGCAAAGAATGAAGGATATGTAAAAATAACTACTATTGATGGTTATACAGGTTATGTAGAAAAAAATAAAATTTCAACTGATGTCAAATATTCTTTCACTTTTGAAAAAAACAGTAATGGTACGTGGAAAATAAAAAATATAGACTTTTTATGGTAAAAAAAGTAGGTTCAAGAAAATGAACCTGCTTTTTATTTTATTTGGGTATCCCAAGCACTTAAGATTTCAGCTGCAACGGAAGAGGCGCCTTTTGTTCCGGAAGCGCCGCCGGGCAGAACAACAGAAATAGCGATTTGGGGATTGTTCACAGGAGCATATGCGATAAAAAGAGAATGTTGTATGATTTTCCCTTGCTTGTCTGTGAAAGTTGTTATTCCTGTTTTACCAGCTACGTCAAAGGGTAAATTTTGAATCTCTTGTATATTATGACTCATTCCGTCTTGTAAAACGCTCCAGAAACTTGAAGGATAATGAGCCGAACTTTTTAAAATAGGTTTAAATTCTTTCATTTTTTTGTCATCTTTATCAATGATTGCATGAACAATTTGAGGTTTATATTTGTCCCCTTTATTTGCAAGAGTTGCTGCGTATTGAGCGAGTTGGAGTGGAGTATGTGCCTCGTTTCCTCCCCATGATGCATTTAATAAAGCTGAAACTCCATTTTCAAAATTACTGGATTTATGTAATCCATATTGTCCCTTTTCTTCAAATGGTAAGTCAACCCCAGTTTTGGAGCGAAGACCGAACTGCTTTAAATAACTTGTCCAAATGGTTGCTACTTTGTCTAAATCACCATTATTTTGATTGAACAAGGGAATTGCCACTTGTGCTGTCATAAATGTATTGGATGAATTGATAATAGCTTGACTAGGTGTAATTGCACCAATAGGAGTCCCTGCATTATTAGTGATGTTATTTTGTTCATTATATTGAAAAGTCCCTTTATCTAAGTACGTATCTGTAGGTTGAAATAATTTTTCATTTAACCCAATTAAAATCGTAAGAGGTTTTATTGTTGATCCCATATTTACAAAGGATTCACCATACTTTAATGTTTGGATTGTTTTATTTTGAGAAAACAAATTTATATTTTCTTTTTCCGGTGGTAATAAATATGTCTTTACTATATTTAAATCCAAGGTTGGTGCATTAGCCATAGTTAATACTTCCCCTGTTTTTACATCCATTACTACAGCATAACCCTCATTCGCATCAGGGGTATTTTTAATTTGAGACCTTAGTGCTTCTTCTGTTTTTTGCTGAAGCTTATAATCTAGTGCTAGTTGAATATCCTTTCCTCTTTTAGGACTTTGCATATTCCATATGAACTTTTTATTTTGAATTTTAAACGTGAAGGTTTTTCCTGGTGTTCCTTTCAAGTCATTTTCATACTGAAGTTCAACTCCATTTATACCAACAGGAGAATCATTAGAATTAGAGTGACTTTTCATAGAATCTACATATCCAATTACTTGTGAAGCTATTTCATGCTGTGGGTATATACGTATTAATTCATTTTTAATTATTACATTTTGCGGTTGCTTTTTGTTTAACAATGAAAATTCATCATCACTGATGTCTGAGTATAACAGCATTTCACCTTTGTAAGGCTGTTTACAAAAGTTCTGTAATTGTAGTTTAATACCATCCACATCAAGATCATGTTGAAAGATAAATGAAAATTCATTAAAAAAACTAAGTAGATTTTCCATTTCTTGATTAGAGGGACACTCATCATTAAAGACATAATATACAGATTTTACTTTTTTATTTGTAGCTAAGATTACTCCGTTTTGATCAATAATTTTACCTCTTTCAGCTGGAGTAGTTGTAATATTAAACGCAATAAAATTTGTTTTAAATAAAATTACAAAAATGATTCCTAAGAAAGAGAGTCCCGCTAAAACCCTCCATTTTTTTTCTTCTATATGTAACATAACGGTCCTCCTTCATTCAAACTTTATTCTATCAAAAGATTTATTATTTTTTTTTGCAAATATGGAACAACTATATCGTTTAGATTGTCTATTAAATGTAATGGGATTCTTCAGGAAAGTAAAGTGGTGCGTAATATACGGTCATAATGAAAAAAGATGTTAAAAACAGGTCTCTATGTATGTTTATTAAGAGGAATTCAGCTTATCAATCTAATCTTTCTAACTCAAGAAAACATATAGAGGACAACCTTGTATTTGTATACCAAATCATAACCCACATAAAATTCACTAAAAATGGAGATGGAGGATATATGAAAAAACAAATAAGAAACAAACAGAAGACTCAAATTTCCCCTCGATTAAACATACTTTTCCTTTGTGTATTTTTACTATTTTCATTTATTGTTGTGCAGTTAGGAAGAGTACAAATTATTAATGGAGAGACTTACGCGAATGAATTACAAAAGAATGACATAGTAAGTATTCCAGTCCCCCGGGGAAAAATATATGATCGAGAAGGTAAAATAGTTGTGGATAATAAATCCCTTCGTACCATTACTTATACAAAATCAAAGGGAGTCAATTCAGAAGAGGTTTTAAAAATTGCGAAAGACCTTGCAAATGTACTCGAAATTCCAGAAAAAGATATAAATAAAGTAACCGAGATAGATAAAAAAGATTTTTGGATGGAATTAAATAAGGACCGCACTGAAGCAAAAATTAGTAAGCATGATATAGAAAAGTTGAAAAAACAGAACATAGTAGGAAAAGAATTAGACAAAAAAGTTGAAAATTTAAGGCGAGATCGTATTACAGCAGAAGAGTTGGAAGAATTAACACCACAGCATTTAAAAGTGTTAACAATTAAAAATAAAATGAACTTTGGTTATCAAATGACGCCACAAATTATTAAAGAAGATGCGACAGAGCAAGAATATGCGATAGTAAGTGAAAGTTTAGAGAGGTTTCCAGGTGTAGATGCAACAGTTAGCTGGGAACGTAATTATGAAAACGGCACTTTATTTCGTTCAGTATTAGGTAGGGTAACAACTAGCGAGGAAGGATTACCTCAAGAACATTTAGATTCTTATTTAGTTCGCGGTTATGATCGTAATGATCGGGTTGGGAAAAGTTATATTGAACAAAAATATGAAGGTGTATTGCAAGGGGAAAAGGAAGAAATGAAAATTAATACGGATAAATCAGGAAATATTATTCAAACAGAAACAGTTTCTAAAGGACAAAGTGGTAATAATTTAACATTAACAATTGATATAGAATTACAAAAGAAAGTAGAAGAAATTATAGAAAAAAATTTAAGAGCTTTCGAAAGTTCAGAACCATTAATGGATCGTGCCTTTGTTGTCATGATGAATCCAAAAAGTGGACAGTTATTATCTATGGCTGGTAAAAAACTTGTGAAGGAAAATGGTAAAACAGAAGTAGAAGATTTTGCATTAGGTAACATAATAACTTCTTATGAGATGGGATCAGCTGTAAAAGGAGCTACTTTATTAACTGGGTATGAAACAGGAGCCATACTAATAGGGGAACAATAGGGGAACAATTTTATGATGTACCAATGAAATTTAAAGGTACACCGGCTAAAAAATCATGGAATGTATCAGGGTTTGGAAATATTAATGATTTAAGAGCCTTACAAGTATCTTCTAATGTATATATGTTCCATACAGCATTACAGATAGCTGGAGTTAATTATGTACCAAATAGTACATTAAATATTAAACAATCCGCATTCGACACAATGCGTCATTATTTTAAACAATTTGGTTTAGGGGTTCCAACTGAAATTGATTTACCAAATGAAATAACCGGACAAACGAGACAAGTAGATAGCCAACCTGGTTTTTTACTAGACTTTTCTATTGGACAATATGATACTTATACACCGATGCAACTGGCGCAATATATTTCAACTATTGCTAATGGTGGGTATCGAATGAAACCTCAAATTGTAAAAGAGATTCGAGAGTCAACAATGAAGAAAGGGGAGATTGGAAAGGTTATGCAATCTACGGAACCCGTGCTATTAAATCGAGTTGATGTAAAATCAGAATATATTAATCGAGTAAAAGAAGGATTTGGATGGGTTTTCCAGGAAGGTGATGGAACTGGCGTTAAATACTTTCAAAATTCTCCACATAATCCAGCCGGTAAAACTGGAACAGCTGAGACTGTATATGGAGGGGATGATAAAATTGGAAGAAATGAAAAAGGTGCACGTGTTGAATGTTACAATTTAACATTAGTCGGGTATGCGCCACAAGATAATCCAGAAGTAGCATTTTCTGTAGTGGTTCCGTGGGTTTATAACGATAAAGGTGGTATCAATTCATTAATTGGAAAAGAAATCTTAGACTCATACTTTAATTTAAAAGAACAACGAATGGAAGAGACGGATACTTCGACAGATGATTCTGATTTAAAACACTAAAAGTTTAGTAATGCTTTACAAGAACATTAAAATATTCTAATGTCGAGGCATTAGAAACTGGTAACCACTTTTGGTGAGAATGTAGAGAAGCTATTCATAAAAGAATTAGCTTCTCTTTTTTTGAAAGGAAACTCGGAATTTCATGTTGAAATACATTTATAGATTATGAAAAAATAAATTAAATGAACAGGAGAAACATAATGTACGATATTTGTATAAAAGAAATTACAAAAGACAATTGGGAAGAAGCTTTTGGACTATCCGTACACGAAGGTCAAAAATCATTTGTACCAAATATTGCAGAATCACTAGCGTTTGCTTATTTAAAACCTTGGGATGAGGCTTTAGACCCTTATGTTTTATATGAAAACAATAAAATAATTGGGGCGTTTTATATTTCTTATACACCAAACAGTGAGAATAACTATTGGATTGGTGGATTTCAAATTGACAAGGAATTACAAGGTAAGGGATATGGAAAACAGGCTCTAAATAAAATAATTGAATTTATAAAGGAAACACATCATAAATGTAAGGTTATATCTTTAACAGTAGAAAAAGAGAATGAACAAGCGATCGCTTTATATAAAAAGACGGGATTTATTAGTCAAAACGCAGAAAATAGTTATCAGCAATCTATATATAAATTAAAAATTAGATAAACGATATTGAAAGAAGAGGTCGATCAGCTTTTTACATAAGGAACTTTTCGTTCCTTATGTAATGACGTTACCTGGATGAAATATAGTTTTACCACCATCCCGAAACGTATACGCATATTTGTCTCCAATTACTTTTATTACAGAATCGTTTACTATAACCGCTGTTTCTTCCGGCAAGCATATAACAGGCGTTTCATATTTTTTCATATAGTTTTGGATCAACAAATCATTTCCTTCATTGTAATGACACCAAATTGCATAGCCATTTACAAGTTGTAACCCTGTATATGTATGTAAATTCACATCATTCTCATCCATGTGGCCACATGTCATAATATGTTCTCCCAAAATAATCGCACCAGCACTACCGCCATATACAATACCCCCAGCTGCTACGTATTCTTTTATAACTTCGGTAAATTTTGTATCCATAAACTCTTTTAATAATCGAAATGTATTTCCGCCCCCAATATATATTGCGGAAAACTGCTGTAAATCTTTTATATTTTTATTTTTCACATCCTTCCACATTACAATTTCCTGTATGCCTAACGGATTAAAAACATTTTGTATCCATGTCAAACAATCATCAAATCGTGAAGCATCCATTGCAATTGGAATATAGAGTAATGGTTTATCTTTACGGATGTTTCTTACAAAATGTGTATCTATAACATATGTTTGTTTTGCATTTCCGCCGCCAGAAAGAAATAATTCTCCCATATTCATCTCTCCCCATAAGTTTTTATCATTATAGCATAGAGCCATACATTCTTTTCATAACAACAAAAACAACGCATATACTGGTACAAGCAAACATGAAAGGAGACATTCATGAGCTGGTTAGAAGCGTTTATTTTAGGGATTATTCAAGGATTAACAGAATTTTTACCAATTAGTAGTACAGGTCATTTATATGTAGGAAGACACCTTTTCGGTTTAGACGAAGCTGGTCTTTTTTTAGATACAATGCTTCATATTGGAACGTTAGTTGCTGTGTTTATTTACTATAAAAAAGAATTTGTATACTTATTGAAAAATCCGTTTTCCAAGCTTACTTTCTTATTAATTGTTGGAACAATCCCTGCGGTTATTATCGGACTACTATTTAAAGATTTCTTTGAAGATATCTCTAAAACAGGTGTCACCATCGGATGGGAGTTTTTAGTGACCGGCTTCTTTTTATACATGGCCGATAAACGAAAGAAAGGTCACAAGAAAATGGATGACATTACATATAAAGATGCATTTATTATCGGTTCTTTTCAAGCATTTGCTATTTTCCCAGCGATCTCTCGCTCCGGAATGACTATCGTTGCTGCTTTATGGAGAAAACTAGACCGCGAGACAGCTGCATATTTTTCTTTCTTACTATCGACACCTGCTATTGTTGGAGCTATCGTATTACAATTTGCTGACGTCGCTCAAGGAAAAGCAGAGCAAATTTCTACACTTCCTTTAATTATTGGAACAATCTCCGCTGCATTTTTTGGATATATCGCAGTATCATGGATGATTCAATATTTAAAACATCACTCTTTAAAAGTATTTGCTTATTATGTATGGGCACTTGGCTTTTTAATTTTAACTTTGCAGTTTACCGGTGTGTTTTAAAACTCTTTGTGATGGCAAGGGGTTTTATTTTTGTTTAAAGGAAATAATTTAGTAACAACAGAATATATGAACAATATTAAAAAATATAAAAAGGGTGTGTAAAAGAGTGATAAATGAAATGACAGTACAAGTACGTGTTAGTGATTTTTCAAAAGGTGTCGAGTGGTATAAAACATTATTAAAGAAGGATCCTGATTTTATCCCACATAAGGGTTTTGCTGAGTGGGAACTACTCCCGAAATGTTGGTTACAAGTTTCAGTAGGAATCCCAAGCGAAGGAAATGGACCTATACGTTTTGGTGTCACAAATATAGAATATGAAAAAGAAAGAATACTAGGGGAACTACATGTTGAAAATTTCGAATTACATTCTCGTGAAGGAGTTCCCGTTAAATGGGGTACATTTACTGACCCTTGGGGGAACCATATTGGAATATTTGAATCATTATCTAGTTAAGTGTTTTTTATCATTGTTACCAAATAATGTATCTATTACAATAATTAAATAAAGGACGTGATACACTTGAATATCTCACTTCATCCACTGCAAATGTCTGATGCAGAGCAACTATTTCAGTTTGAACTTGTAAATAAAGAGTTTTTTGAAGAAACTGTACCACCTCGTGGAGACGGTTACTACCATTTTGAAAATTTCAAAGCTCAATTAAAAAGTTTATTAGACGAACAAACTCAAGGAAGTTCTTACTTTTATTTAATACGAAATAAGCAAAACGCTATCGTTGGAAGAATTAACTTAACAGATATTGATATTTCGGAAAACCTCGGGTATCTCGGATATAGAATTGGAGCGAATTATACTGGAAATGGAATTGCGGGTAAAGCATTACGATCATTATTAGATCAGGTAGCACAAAAAGGGATTCAGCAAATCAAAGCTCAAACAACAACTCATAATATAGCGTCTCAAAAAGTGCTTGAAAACAATGGATTTCGGTATATAGATACAGATAAAGAAGAGTTTGAAATAAGTGGACAAAAAGTAAGCTTTGTTTATTATACGTGGCAACAATAACAAGGGGGATTAAGCATGGATTTACGTTATCCAATCGGTTTGTTTACATATAAAGAAGAAATAGATTCTATTGAAAAATGGATTCAGGAAATTGAGGAATTACCAACAAAATTAAAGGTCGCTACGGAAAATTTAAACGAAGAGCAGCTAAATACACCATATCGTCCAGGTGGATGGACTGTTCGTCAAGTTGTTCATCATGTCGCGGATAGTCATATCAATAGTTATACGCGCTTTAAACTAGCTCTTACTGAAGAAAACCCAACAATTAAGCCGTATATGGAGGAAAAGTGGGCTGAGCTATCTGATTCTCAGCTGCCAATCGAAGTGTCACTTACTCTATTAGAGTCGTTACATACAAGATGGACACATTTACTTCGTTCACTATCTGCTGCTGATTTAGAAAAAGCTTTTTATCACCCTGATACAGGAGCAACTAAGTTAAAAGTTGCAATTGGTTTGTATGCATGGCATGGAAAACATCATACTGCGCATATTGCTACTCTTGCTAATCGATTAGGATGGTAATTTAGCAATTAAATAGTTTGATATTTTTAAAAGCAGGTGATTTAAATGTTAGCTCCAAATTATATTGTGACAACGTGGCGGAAGTTTGATAGCTTCCCGATGGAAACATTAACGAAAGCATGGTTTTACCAAAAAGGAACAACAAAAAAGCAAAGAAGCGTTTCTCTTATGAAAGAACATAGGGAAGAATATGGAATAACAGGAAATTGTTTTGATCTTGCGATATGGTTATTAGACGAATTTAAGAACGATGGGATTACAGCATATCCAATTGGTCGTCATTTACATACAGAGCGAGCTCATGTTGCTGTTATTACGTTAGATGAAAAAGGGAGGAGGTATTTATGTGATTTAGGTGATCAATGGCTAGATCCAATTTTAATCGATAGTAACTCTGAAGATTATACAGATGAAATTTTAAGTGGATTTTTTCCAGCAGCTAAAGTACAGGTGAAATCAACAGAACATGATGCTCATTGGGAATTTTGCAATTGGGAAAGTTTCCTTAGTACAAGTGAAGGATTATTTCGTGATGAAGATTTATTAACAATAGAAGATTGGGCCAATAGAATACACCGTAAAACAAGCTATCAAAAACAGCTACTTACAGATGCTTTACAGCTTTATATGACAAAATCATAAAAAGGTAAATTGTATATTTAAAAGAAAATATTGCATGTTGTTCCAAAATATTCGGGTGTTATACTTTTATTTTTGTATAAAAATTCAGATGGAACGATATGGAAGCTTTATAATAACGTAATCTTAGTATCTTGTGCTAAAATAAAATTATTTCGTATTTCTAAATAAAAAGAAGAGGGCGTATAGCATGAAAGATATCGGATTAGTATTAGAAGGCGGAGGCATGAAAGGTTTATATACAGCAGGGGTACTCGAGTTTTTTATGGAAAAAGAGTTATTCTTTCCATATGTAATCGGCGTTTCTGCCGGAGCATGTATGGGTGCTTCTTATGCATCTCGTCAACAAGGACGTAACAAAAAAGTAAATACAGAATTAGTTCATGATCATCGTTACATATCATTTCGTAACTTTTTACAAAAGCGAGAACTTTTTGGGATGGACTTTTTATTTGATGAAATTCCAAATAAAATTGTGCCATTTGATTTTCAAACATTTTTAAACGAGCAAGAGCAGTTTGTTGTAGGAACGACAGATTGTGAAACAGGACAAGCGGCTTATTATAATAAACAAGAACACGGAAAGGACATCTTACAAATTATTCGAGCATCAAGTTCACTTCCGTTTATTGCACCAGTTGTGGAGTATAGTGGAAAGAAACTACTTGACGGAGGGATATCAGATCCAATTCCTGTTCGTAAGGCGCAAAAGGATGGTTTTTTAAAGAACGTTGTAATTATGACGAAAACGCCAGGGTTTCAAAAGCAACCTAGCAAATATGCAAAAGCCGCGAAATTTTTATATCGACGTTATCCAAAAATGGCAGATAGTTTAATAGCACATTATTATACGTATAATGAAACACTATCTTATATGAACACTAAAGAACAAAAGGATAACTTATTTATTATTCAACCAAGTGAACAATTAGACGTAAGTAGAATTGAACGAAATAAAGACAAACTTATTGCTTTATATGAACTTGGATATAGGGATGCAAAAGCAAAATATGAAAACTTACTATCATGGACAGAAGGGAGAAACTAGTAAGTTTTAGGGAAAAAGACGATATTTCAACAGTTACAAAAATTACATAGTTCCTTACGAGAACCTTTTCCGTATCGTGATACAGAAAAGATGCAGCGAAATCACATATTTTCAGAAGATGATTGCTTTAATGGTGATTTAAATACATATTGGATGAATATTTCGGGTACTTTATCTTATGTTTTATTAAATAAAAGCTCAAAAATACCATATAAGCAAATAAAATTACTTCATTATTCGTTCTTTGAAAGATTTCAGCAGTATCATATTATAGAGAATCACATAGAAAAATATCCAACCTTTTATAGAGATTATGCAGCTTACGAGAGAACTCGTAAACTATTGCTGTATTATCTTTTATAAAGAAACAAAACGCCACTTAGGAAGCAGCTATGTGGCGTTTATTTGTTCACATAATAGACAAGCATAAACACTATTTGTATAAAGGAAATAGACGTTTACAAATAGAAATTCTTATAGAAAAGAGGAGGGAGACAATTGATTCATACATTAAAATTAGAAGAATTAACGACTATAGACGAAAATATTGAGGAACTAGCAGAGCTTTTAATACAAGTAGTAGACGAAGGAGCGTCGATTGGCTTTTTACCACCTATGAATAAAGAAGATGCGGTTTCATACTGGGAAAACCTTTTACAGCCTAACATAATTGTATTCGTTGTAAAAATACATAACAAAATCGTAGGTAGCGTTCAACTACATGTAAGTAGCAAACAAAACGGAACTCACCGTGCGGAAATCGGAAAATTAATGACACATCCTAATTTTAGACGAAATGGAATAGGTCGTGTACTCATGCAAAAAGCAGAAGAGAGGGCGAAATTAGAAAATCGCTTACTTTTAACATTAGATACAAGAGAAGGCGATCTTTCAAACAAACTTTATGTATCACTCGGTTTTATTGAGTGCGGAAAAATCCCTGACTATGCTCGTTCAGCAAATGGTGAATTACACACGACAGTTTTATACTATAAACGAATTTAAAGTGCACTCATTTATGCAAAATCTTGAAGCAGCAAATACACTAGATCACCTTATTTATAAAAAAGAAATACCTTCATGCATTATTGTAGGTATTCATCATGTTGATCGGTTTGCTGAACTGACTTATAACGATCAAATGAATGCATTTTTAATAGAAGAACTACTTCCTTGGATTGCAGAGAACTATCGTGTAGAGCAAAAATCAAATCATATTACAATTGCTGGGCTAAGTCTTGGTGGACTGACAGCAATGTATGCAGCTATTCAATATCCATATACATTCGGAAACGTATTATCACTATCAGGATCTGTTCATTGGAAGAAAGAAAACCATGAAGAAACATCTCATTGGATAGAGCAGCAAATTCAAAGAAGCAGCAAACTCCCATTAAACATCTACATGACAGCGGGTACATTAGAAAATGAACCATTGTTAGAAGCAAATAGAAGCCTATATAGAGCTTTAAGAGAAAAAGAATATAAAACTACTTATTATGAGTTTCAAGGCGGTCATGACGAAATATGGTGACGTGAACAGTTTGTTGAAGGATTAATAGCAATTTATCGTAACAAAACAAAAGAATTTCTTTCATAATTTGATAAAAAGCATTCAATGCTAATCAATTATAAAAAGTTCTTCCTGAATGATATATAAGGGAGAACTTTTTATTTTATAAACACATTATGTTAACTACAAGTAAAAAAAGCTAACATATGAGAGGTATGGTATATAAATATGAATAGTTATCAAAACATATAGCAAACACAAAATACAAACAGAATATAAATAACGAATACATTTTTGTTTATAGATCATTTACAAACTGTATGTATATAAAATTTAATCGGTGTAATTATTCGCTGGATTTGCTGTGATTTTAATGAAGCGTGCTTTATATAACAAAAATAATAATCAACTTAAACTGTACAATATGTTTACGTATCTCTTAAAATTCCTGTCTCATCTCAAAAAGTATAGTTTACTTAATTTTAGAGATGAAAAAACGTTTTCTTCTATAACTACCTATAATAAATATTATGTTAACTAATTAAAAAATAATAAACTTACTTAAAATCAGTTAAAGTTCACTATATATCCCCTCTCATGAAAACACAACACTGATCCATTTAAGAATCAGTGTTGGAAAACTTCATACTTATTTAGACATGACACTATTCAGCTAAATTCCTTTTCCTCATCAACGCACCAACAGCGCCACTGAAACCATGATCTTTTAAGAAGATAGGATTTTTATTATTCTTTGCTGTATAGTTACCTATAATTGTTTTTAATGGTTCGTTATCAGATAAGGTCGATCCTATATAAATAATATTATCTATATTTTGTGTCTCAGCAATGTAAATACTTAAAGTTGTGACCACTTCTCCAACTAGACCTTGCACGGTTGCCGTAACGTCTGATATTTCACTATGAACAACATCTCCTAAAAAAGCTTTACCAAAGTTACTCGCTGTTAAATCTCCATCTACGGGTGAAACTATTCCTTTATAAATATCACTTACTTTTATATCTAATTGTGATCTAGAACCATGTTTCGATACCTCTATAATCTTTTTAAAATCACTCAGTCCAGTTAATAACTGACATAAACCCATTAAAGTCCCGCCGCCTATTCCAGTTCCTCCCGCTCGAAAATACCCACTATTATTCACAATATGTATAGACGTTCCGGTGCCGATGTTTGTAATTATATAGTTATCTAATGAATAATCCGCCTTATTCAACAAATACTGAACCCCTAAACAAGTTGCATCGAATTCTACAATATAGCTTGTGTGTAGCGAATCTGAAGCAATAACTTGCTTAAATTGCTCCGCCTTTCCACCAGTAATACATACTTCATTTATAAAGGTGTTTTCTTTTATCCAATCTCTTACTTTGGAAAGTTCATTTGAATAAAAATAGTGAAGTTGCAACTCATAATTATAGTCAAAATAAGCAACTTTAGTTAACGTTCCCCCTATATCAATACCAACAATTCCTTGCATATATAATTCCCCCTGTATAGCTGCTCCTTACTAGCAAAACACTCCCGTTTGAAGGAGTGTTTTAATGAAATCATACGTATTTACTTCCTATAGGAATTTATGATAATTACAATGATTTTGCTGCTTCGTACTCGTATACGTCTTCAAACGAATTTAATGTTACACACTTATAATCTACTAACTTATTATTTTCAATGACACATTTATGTTCATAGACATCTGAATCATGTAATACGTAAGGTAAAAAGTGAGGAATCATTTCTCCGACTCCGTAGTTATACTCACTAAGTAACCATGAGATTTCTTTCCAGTCTAGTATGCCTTCGTCTATTTTGATAGGAGTTTCGTATATGTAGTCTTTTTGTAAGTTAATTACATATACGTACATGCCTCCTATGAATACTTTATCAAAATTCCACGTTACGATTCCTTTAAAATGAACTTGTGAAGAAGTTACATTGATATTTGTTTCTTCTTTTATTTCTCTAATAGCTGCTTGTAAAGGCGTTTCATCATTTTCAATCTTCCCTCCGACGCCGTTCCATAGTCCTTTGACAGGGTCGTAGTTTCGATTTAACATGAGTAATTCATCGTTTCGTCTAATAAAGCATAACGTGTATTTATACAAAATTTTGTCTCTCCCTTTTACTCAATAAGCTGCTTCGTTTATTTCGATATTTTCACAGTGATTGCATATGCTGTTTGATTCTTATTAATAAGTTATTCCGTGACTTGTAGAACCTCTTTCGCCATCTGCTTATACTCATCAAGATTAGACTTTAACGCAAACTCAGCAATTGCTACAGGATATGCTGCATCTAGTTCAATAATATGTTCTTTCATAAGTAGCCAACGATACCCTCCTGCTTGTTCATACGAGTGAATAAGTTCATCTAAAGCTGCTTCTCCAAAAGCTTTATACTGAAACACAAAGTCATTTGATATATCTGTCACTTTCGCTTCTGTCCAATCAATTAAACCAGTTACATTTCCCTCTTGATCAATTAATGTATGACCTGCATGAATATCTCCGTGAATAAATCCTGTTTGCTTTGGCCACATTTCTTCATTGTTAACCCACGTTTGCCACCTTTCCCATAGCGCTTCACCTACACCAAACTGTTTCTTTACAGCATCCATACGACTTTTCATAGATTCTCTTAGCTCCTCAGCAGTTTGAACTGTTAATCCAGCCTTAGCTGCTTGCTCATAAGGAATTTGATGCAAAGTAGCTAGTATCTTCCCAAGTGATTGATGATAACAAATAGGTGCATTTTTCTCATCAAATTCCCACACATAATTTTGTATATCATGATCAATTGTCCCTGCTGGTACACCACTCAACTTCTTATACGCAATGAGTTCATCTGTATAAATAGCCCAATTTGGAACTTCAAAGTCTACATATGGATTCACAACATCTAATATGCGCTTCTCTTCTTCAGTCCTAGAAACAACATCTTCACGCCTTGGTAGACGTAGTACCCATTCCGTTCCTTTATCATCTATAGCAAACGCAACTTGAAAATCAAGACCTGATTCATTCCATACAAGCGTTTCTTCTCTTAGCTGCAAATGATGTTTCTTTGCAATCTCTAGTACTTGCTGTTTTGTTTTAGACATCTTTTCTCACCTCTTAATAAATAAATTGCTAACACATTGAATTCTACCAAAGATAGATTTATTCCTCTAAAACGTTCTCTGAAACTCATACTCCATCCCTCCCTTTTATCTATAGTTTTTAAAACAGTTAAAATGTCTTTTGTTTTCTTTATATAAATTGTAAAATATATACAAAATGAGGGGTTACATGCCAAAACATACAGTTTTCGGTAAACTATTCGTCGGTTTCGGTCTAGTTGCAATTTTTTTAGGGCTTTGCATGGCAAACGTAATTTCAGATGTTCCATTATTCCAAGGTGAACATAAAAACTTAGGTATAGCAATTGTTGTATTAGGTGTAATTAGCATGATTGTATCTAATTTCTTTAAAATAAGAAAATTAAATAACGCATTATAGTAAAAAGAGGTTATCGCAAATAGATAACCTCTTTTTGTTACATATCTTCAAAATAATCATTAAGTAACGGAATTACATAAATCATCGGCGTTTCATACGGATGAATACGACGGATTACTGTAAGTGCGTGTTTTACATATTTTTTGTTACATCGTATTTCTACTTTGCACTCTTGTCCTTCACATATTTGACCAATTTCTCCATCATAGGGCGATGCAGATTGTAACGGTCTCCAATATCCTTTTACTGTACTATAGGATAAGCAATGATCATAATCGCCTAGTTTACATGCATGAACTTTATGTAATTCATCTCGTAATTGTTCAATAAACGGTTCTGGAATAAATATTTCAATTTTCACTTCGTTAAATTGCATACCCTCACCTTTTTATATTATTTTCAAATACGTAGACGATAGACTTGTTCGTTACTATACGTATAACCTAAATATACAAACCCAAAGTTTTCATATAATCTTTTTGCTTTCACATTTTCTTTATGTACGGTTAAACGAATTTCTTCACACTGAGAAAATTGATCCGTAATCCACTTGACTATTTCCTTCAAAGTTGCTTTTCCGTATCCATTTCCTTGATATTTTTTGTCAATTAGAAAGCCATTAATCCAATACATGTCTGATGTATTCTTTTCAAAAGCATGCATAATGAACCCGATAATTTTATCTTGATTGTATATAGCCAATGGTATGTACTCTACATGATCTCCATCTGGTTTAATATATACTTTTGCAAGTGATACTGCTACTGTTGGTACAAACTTTTTTTGTTCCTCGCATACTTGTAACTGTAATGTTTCTTTCCAATTCTCTCTCGTTACAACCTTTAATTGAATGTTCATGTATACCCTCCTTATAAAGGCTATTATTTTTCACCAGCAAACGTATCAGCAACTAAATTACTAAACTCTCGTAAATAATATAAGTAATTATCTCCGCCGTAGTTATATCGTTTGTTGTACATTTTGGCAACAACAACGTTATATTCAGGAATAACTAAAATTGTTGGTCCTGTTACACCTAATATTTGATACGAACCTTTCGGAACTCTCTCACCTAGTTCACTTTGCTGCGCCGGTGAATGTTGTACGAACCAAAACAATCCGTTTTGAGGTAAAGTTTCATTTTCGTATGGTGGGCTTTGTATGGTTGTCGCAAGTTCAATCACTTCTTTTGGTACAATTTGTTTTCCGTTTACATAACCTTTATTTAGATGGAGATTGCCCCAATATGCAAACTCTCTAGCAGATACAAATAAATTCTTTTTTGTTCCATCGTCTGTTTTGGCAATTGGGCATGTTGCTTTCTCATTTGCTTCTACAATGACATTCACTAAATCTTTATGATATTCTGTTTGCCAAGCTGTTTCATTCCAACCAGCAGGGGTGAAAACTCTCTCTTTTAATAACTTTGGAAAACTTTTATCGTATAAACTGTTAATAAGACTAGTGATCATACGTACATTTATATCCCGATAAGCCCAGCTCTCTCCAGGTTCAAACTCTCTATATACTGTTCCGTCTTCCCTTTCATTTAAGCCGTGTGAATGAGTTACTAAATGTCTAATTGTTGTTTTCCCTAATAATTTTCTATCATATTCCGTAAAGTAATCTATTGCATAATCATCTAAACTTTTAATCTTTCCTTCATACAATGCATGCGCTACAGCAAGCCCTAAGTAACTTTTTCTACTAGAAGCAACATTAAATTGTGATGTTGCTGTTACCGGTTTACTTCCTGCTTCATTTGAATGAGTACCACTATAATGCTCTAACACAACTTCATTATCTTTCATAATGAAAAGTGCTGCTGCAGAACTATGATTACTTATTTTTATATCTTCTACCCATGAAATTAATTTTTCATATGCCGTCAATTCAAAAACCCCTTATGTTTAAAATGAATCTACTTTTATCATATCACTACAATTGTTATTGTTTCTATGAAAATACTCCTTATATACGTGTGATTATTTTTATATAATAAATATAAGATTAAACAACAGGGAGATGTATTCATGGACAATTACACATTAAAAAATTATCTTCTCTTCATTGATTCTCTAACAGAATTAAAACATATTGATGTACATTTGGCCAAAACACCTATACAAGAAAAAAGGTGGTCAATTAAAGAAATTATTGCTCACATTTATAGATGGGATATATTTTTATTAGAAGTAGCTATTCCTAGCGCTTTACACGAACGAATTATTCATTTCCCGTCTCACGATGAATATAATTTTGCATCTCAAAAATTTGCTGCAACAATTTCTTTTTCTCAATTAGTACATACATCTATAGTAACAAGGAAGCAACTAATTACGGATTTGCTAAATATGAAAGATTCGATATTAGAACCTATTACGATTAATAACAATACACATTGCCCAAAAACAAATGAGCGATATACTGTACTCTATTTAATGAGCGAATTTGTAGAGCATGATCAGCATCATTTAGCTCAAATAAAACAGTTTTTATCACAACAAAAATAGACAGAGATCCGAATTTCTCTGTCTACTTCGTTTTTAACTTCGCAAACTCCCTCTCAGCCACGCTCTCTCTTCATAAAATCCGATTGGAATTTGAATCAATGTTGTTTGTTCTTGTTCATGTAAACGGTATAAGTGCTCACATGTATTTACATCAAAACTAAGCAGTGGGTGTCCACCAACTCCTATCCCGGATGCTGCTAGTAATAGTTTTTGTAACAAAATACCCGCCTCCATTTGCTGCATGCGGTATCCACGATAACCAAGTTGTTCTTTTTCATACTTCTTATCTCCTACTATATGCATACAAAGTGGAACTTGAAAGAGATTGACATTATGCATCGTCATCGCATTTTGTAATAATAAACGGTGATCTCCAGAATGAACAAGCTGTAACGAATGGTCTGTACCGTTATACACATAGGCCCCTTGTTCCATACCTTCTACACCAAATATAGAAAGATATAATAAAACATCCTTTCCTACTGAATCATTTCGATACGGAAAAGAAGTTGTTGTGTTATAAAGTAACTGAATGAGCTTTTCTTGACTAAGTTTTTTAAATGTAAAATCCATTTCGGGAGAATATCTTCTTCTACACGCTGCTATAAAGTCATCGGTTACACGATTTGCTTTTGGTAGCAACCATCCTTTCCCGTATTGAATTCTATTTCGTTTTCTTTTTGATGTTTGGAATGAATTTGTAGATTGTAAAAAAACTGCTTTATTTGTTTGTAATAGCAAAGGATATTCTATCATCTGCTTTGATCGCACATAATGTGCATTCTGAATGCTCTCTATCTCATTACAAAGAGAGTCAGACGAAATATTTCTATTTATCTCATACTGAAGTAACTTTTCTCCCAATGGAATAATTGCATATATACTTTCTTCTTGTTCTGATAAACCAAGTAAATGATTTGCTGCTTGATCTAAAAATTGATATTGTACGCTTGTTTCGAATTGATATCGCTTTGCAACTTCTAACAATTGCCCAATCAGTACGCCTGTATCTAACCCTTGCAATCGGTACGAAAAGTTATGATATTTAAAAAAGTTTTTCCAAAACATCACAGAAACAAATATAGTAGCAAAGCACGAAGAGATATCATATTGATTCCCAGCTAAACGAGTAACGTATGAATCAAAATTCCCACCTCTTAGTAAAACAAGACGATGATGAGCGACATCATAATGATAAATACCAGTAGGTACATCTTCTATGTTCAAATATACATATAATTCATTTGGATACAAGCCACCACCAGATGGAACAAAACGTCGATAAGATTGCATAAAAACATGGTCTTCTTCCGTATCTGGCATAGCAGTATGACAAAGGTGGGTCAATCCATATGTGTATAAAAGAAAGTGGCCAATTGTATCAAGGTTCATATGCGTTTTTTCTTTATTCTTTAACGAAAGAGGAATTTCTGCAGATAATGGAATCGATGGTAAATGACGATACAACTTATATGGAAGAGGTGCATCTTGCCAATTCACTTCCCAATCCTTCGGCGCTGCTTGATCTGGATAGAAATGTAACGTATTTAAAAACGTCTCGATATTCATCCGTATCCCTCCTCATTACGGAAATGGATGCGGATGTGGATTTAATTGCTCGTACGTGAGAGGTTCTTTTCTATATCCAAGTTCCGCTGGTATTTTTAGTACCCTTTCTAATCCGACTAAACGAGTAAGGTGGTATCCAAACGTCATTGGCAACATTCCTGGAATGATAACCTTGACACAATGAAGCCCATTTCTCGTTATTTCTGGTGTTGTTTGATTTACAACAATGACTTCTAGATTCTTTTCTTTTAAAGTTTGTAAAACACATTGTAAATCTTCAGTTATATACGCATGTCGCTTCGTTTCACCAAAAGCATCTTGAAACGTTCTCTTAGGCTTAGCATTTTGTAATAAAAAGTGAAGTCGTTCTTCTGCTTCATGTAAACCGTAAAGCATGGCATGATGATCCATTTCTTTCACAAGAAACGGATTCGATAGCATCTTTTCATATTTTTTCCGATGATTCTCTAATTTTTCATCTAATGTTAACATCATCCCTGCTAACTCATAAAGAGCTCCTTTTACAGCGCGAACTGGATCTAAATGCGCTCCAGCTGCACAAAGTAAATTCATCCCTTTTTCTTTCTTATTTTTTGCAATCATCCATACACTTGGAATTCCATGCTCCATCGTCGATTGAAAAGCATGAAGCTCATAGCCACCAACAACTTCTATACGCTGCATCATGAGTTGTAACTCTATATCATCTACAGACAATAAATCTAGCTTTGGAAGAGGTAACTCCCCATACCAAGTAAGTAAAAAAGAATCCCGTTCAATAACTTCAAATATCCCGTGCAAAATTGCTTCTTCTAAACTACCACCCATTGCACAACCATTTGAAGTTTCATAGACGAAACCATCACGACTTAAACTATAATATGCAAGTAATTCTGGAACTAAAAGCGGGTGTTCTTGTAAAAAAGAATATCCCCATACCCATTTCATTTTTCGATCTGGATGAAATGGTTGAAACGGAAAGTTTTCTTTCTTATATTGGTCCGGTGCATGAAGCCCAACTGCTATTGGATTTAATGCATAAGACGCTATGTTGCGAAATGTATCATATACAACAGTTCGTTTCCCACGAGCTTCTAACCCGTTATACCGCTCTAACCCTTCTAAAATCGCAGTTAATTCACTTTCTTCATAAGATAGTGTTCGCCCAGCCGTTCCTTCATTCCCAAATAGCAGCGGAAGATTAATAGTGACATCTGCAAACGGAGGGGTCAAATCGTACACTTTATCATTTAAAAGTCCTGTTTTATTACTTAAGTAATCTTTCGCTAACACATGTTGTAATTCTGACATAGAACGGCTACGGTATGAAGTAGCGTTTATTTTTGGACTTGGCTGCAATGTAACCTTTGCAAGATCAGGGGAATCATCAGGTATTTGACTACACATAGGACAAAGCGGGTGCGGGAGAAAAAAATGGTAAGAACTTTTAAACGTTTGAAGATTTATCGTGCAAATGTGCTCTGTTAACCGAGAGCGCTTATAACAAATAATTTCATGCACTTCTTCCATTAAAATGTGTAACATTTGCAGAATTCCACTACGAGATGCCCATGCATCGTGATTCTTTGTTTCTTCTTCAGTTAGTTTTTGTTGTACTCCTAACATTTCCTTTGAATCATTACTAGCTAACAAACGCCGCATATCTGCGCACTGTGAACATCCTGATGTACGTGGCTGTACAAATGGTCCAATTATTCCTTCACCAAATGAAATAAAAGCCCTTAGCCATGGAATCCCAATATATTCAGCCTGTCTATGAATATTGGGATTCCAAATATCATGTAATACAAGAAGTAAATCCGTCTGCCTATTGATATCTATTTGAAAATCATTTTGCTGATTAACATTATAATAAACAGACAACTTCTCATACGCATAGTTTGCAAGTAAACCTTCTCCGACAATTACGATTGAAGCACTCATTATGCATCCTCCTCTCGTAACGATACGGTGACAATCCCTGCAATATGTTGTTCCCACTCTTCACCTAACGTAATATCAAATACAGAAAGTTGTTTATTTTGCTGTTGTAAAGTTTGCATCACAGATTGTAAAGTATCTTTTTGTTCTACATCTGCGGAAGAAGGAATGACTACAGATGTAGGTTCATCTTCTTGCAAGAATACATAAAATGGTGCTACTTCTTGCTCCGTTCCATTTTGAACTGCTTTAAGCGCTCGCTCTAACACACGCTGTAAAGCAATGGAGTGACTAAAGCCAACACTTGCATACCACTGATTGCGAACTTGAACGAGTGCAACGGGAAACTCATGTAATGGTTCTCCAAAAGCAATGAGTGGTTCTCCGCACATCGTCTTTAATGCTTCAAAGTAAAATCGAGAACGTTTGTCTTCTATTGGTTCTAAACATACTCGTAACGCACATATTTCTTTACTTCTTTTTAACTCCTGATCTAGATAATGCTGCAAACCACGGTATACACACTCTACTTTTGATACGCCAACACCAACTCCAATGATTTGTGGTGTATCAATAATATGAGCAACATACGCTTCAATTCCGCATAGCCCAGCTTCGCATCTTGCCTCTGTATGTGTAAAACCACTGCAAATGATTTCAGATAATACGTGAGCTGGTCCCTCTGATAACAAATCTGCCACCTGAACACGGCACTGTGCTAAAGGTAATTGTATTAAATCCCCTTCTTCCCAAATGTGAAATACACCCGTTTCTTTTGAGATAAAAGGGTGAAGACGGAGAATTTCTTCATTGGATTTTTCACTTTTCTCTGCTAATTCCTCAAAATCTTGAAATGGTTGTATTTGAATACTTTCTGTTACAAAAGGATGAGTTGCAAAAGAATGCCAATTCCCTTCTAACGTTTCTAAATTAAGAAGAAAAAAACGGTTTGTCTCTGAAGACTTTGTTATACCAGTCATTTTCTTAAAACATTCAAACACAGCCACATTTGCAAGCAACGCTTCTGCAGTAGAAGATGGTGCATGATTTTTTCGATCTTCCGGAAATACAGATGCATGAATTCTATGCCAAGCCGATTCCCAGCAAGTTTTGTTTTCCTCATGCACAAGAGGACCTGCTAACCCGACTCCATTTATACATAAAGCAGGAAAAAACATTTTATTCTGCTCTTTACAAATACAATGGAACTTGCGAAGTTCGTCTACGTTTTCTTTTTCTGATACATATAACACACAATCAAACCTTTGTAACATGTTCTGATTTTCTGTAAAAGGAACTTCATATACAAGTAACTCCGGGTCATTCTCTTTTCCATGTTGGATAAGTTCATGTAGCCTTTCCATATTTGTCCCTTCCGTATTTGTACCCATCATATACAATGTCTTTATTCCACTTTCCAGGAGCGATGAAATAAGTGACAGAAAAATAGAACCGGATCCAACTGCTAATATATTACTTTGACGGTACTGCTGAAAACGATAAGCACCAGAGTGATGAAAGTTATCCAAAAATTCAATTTGAGAAGCATACTTTTTAAGGATAGATTCTGATAACTGATGAGGATGATCTTCACTCACATCTTTTGCAAAACCATTTTCATATAAGATTGTCGCAATTTCAAACACACGACTTTTATATGAATCTGGCAATCCATCTGTTAACTCCCCCAACGTATGTTCACCATTAAACATAGGAGTCAGCTTTTCAATCCACTGATTAATAGATTGGCCTTTCATCTGAAACGAACTTACATTATTTCGAAAGTATACATTTCCATTTGAATCAGGAAGAAAAAACGTATCTCTCTTCATTTTTAATCGTGTAGAAACATGTAACGACTCCATAGAAATCCCCCTTCCTCGTTTTTTCTATGTCCTCATCATAATGAATATATGATGGGAGAAACTTGCCCTATAACGAGAAAGGGGGTATTGTCATAAATTTAAATCCACCATGCACCAAAACAGCTGAAGCATCCAAAACAACCGAAGCAACGTGCACAGCCTCCGCATCTACCACCGCAGCCTCCGCAACCACCACAGCCTCCGCATCTACCACCGCAGCCTCCACAACCACCACAGCGGCGTGCAGCATCATCATAAGTAGTGTAATACGGTAGAACATTTTGCTGATCCCAATACACAACATTACCAGATTGATAATCATTTAAATGTAGGGATTGTAAATCTTGTTGAAATTGATTCATATTGATTATCTCCTCTCAAAAATAGACAACTATCCTCAATTCGTATATCCACCAACAAAGTATGACTCATTTCACATAGATGAAACTTGTTCATATGCCTATTTTGACTATGACTATATAAAAAAGAGGTCTCCTCGATTGAAGAAACCTCGCCTTTCACATCTTCTATTATTTTTCTACTGCTTGTTTTTCACAAAGGAAAATTCGTTCCCAATCTGTCTTTACAATTGCATAAATGGCTCCATTATTTGACTGCTTCCCATCAAAAATATAACCTCTTAATACACCTTCTTTTTGAAATCCTAGTTTTATTAATAAAGAAGATGAAGCAATGTTATTTGGATATGTAATAGCAGCCAGACGAAATAATTGTAAATATTGAAAGCTATAATTCACCACTTCTTTAGCAGCTTCGTACGCATAACCTTTCCTCCAAAAAGAAGGATGAATATCATATCCGATTTCCGATTTCTTTGCCCATGTTTGTAAATTATTTAAACCTACTGTTCCAATTAATTTGCCTGTTTCTTTTAATATAATCCCCCAGCGGATTGCACGTTTCTCTTCATAATTCTTTGTAAATGACTTTATCATATTTGCAGCTTGCTCTTTCTTCCTAAAAGGTGCCATCCCATAATACTGTGTAACTTCTTCACGTGAGAATGTATCATAAATCGCATCAATATGTTCTTCTTGTATTTCGACTAAGTGTAGTCTTTTTGTTTCTAACATTGGAAATGTCATCATATACCCCTTTCTAAACGATTGTCTTTGCCATTCTTATATTTGTTGTTTCATAGTCTAAACTTTCATATAGATGTTTTGCTACTTTGTTATGACCAAAAACATGCAATTCTATCTTTTTCATCCCTAATTCTTTCGCGACGATTTCGATTTCTTTCATTGCTGCTTTCCCATATCCTTTTCCTTGAAATGCTTCAGCAATTTGAATTTTATAAATAAATCCGACCTCATCAAATATACGAGAAATCCAGATCATACCAACCTCTTCGTCTTCAGCAAAAATCGTAAATAAATAGTTGTTTTCTGTTTTTTCACCATCTGGTAGCAGACGTTGAAATTCTTCTTTTGATTTACTCATTGCCTCTTCACTTGTCCAATTACCAGCAGCAACTTTTTGCCTAGCATAACTTTGAATCGCATCTTCTATATAACTTTCAAATTGCAAAGCTGTCATTTCTTTTAAAATAACCATCACTATTCCTCCTTCTGATTATAAATACTGTTCTTCTTTTTATACGAAATAACCTGCTTGTATCTATATAATAAGATAATCATGTTAAAATATTTTGTTGAGAAGATTTGTGACATATTTGAATCAAATGGCGGCGAAGTTTGTTTCGTTGAATTAGAAGCAAGTGTAGAAGAACGACTATGGCGAAATGCTTCATTGCAGAATGAACTGTCAGTCTATGAAATGATACAAATTGATTTTTGTAGACGACTCCATAAATACCATAAGGAGTTGGAGAAAGCCTTAACAATTCTTCTCGGCTTTTCATGTCAATAATATGTACATGGATATTTAATTTCTTTGCCGCTTGAACGACATTATGAGTTGCTACATCAACAAATGGACATTGCTGCGTACGAAGGATTGTTAAATCTTCAAAAAGATGAAGCCGCTCATCCCAATCGTTCGGGAAATATGGATTAGGGGCATGTCCAAACTTGTGAACGAGCAACTCAAATCCATAAGGAGCATGATCTACTTCTTGAAAGTGGTTTTTTATAAAAATATCCTTACTAGGTGCCCAAGAGGTGTTTGGATTGGTAACGACCACTACGCCATCTTTCTTTTGTTCTTTAGCATCTTGAATACTTTTCTGAATTAATTTTGAAGCATATCCTTTTCCCGTTCTATTTACCCATAAACAATGAATCACCAAATAATTTTCCCCATAAACAACTCTTGAGGAAGATTCAATCGAGGTATATTCAATAAACCCTGCTAGTTTCCCATTTTCCATGATTTTTATATACTTTAACCCTTCATGGAATCTTTCCGTAAGCCATTTGCTTTTATTCATATAACCTGTTGAACTTGGATTACTCCGAAGACAATAACACCCCTCATTATGTACATTCGCCTCATCTAACTCTACTAGTTCAATTGATTCCAATATACCTCACCCTTATCCCATTATTTAGTAAATTATAACAAAAACAACACATAAATAAAAAGAACGGTTTGCAAATTGATGAACCGGTAGAGAACGAAGATGTTCAATCCGCATAAGAAAAGCCCCTTTTTAAGGGGCTTTTCTCTTTATATGTATCCATTTTCAATAATAAGGAATATGACATAAAACACGATATAAAATGCAAAAAAGATTACAGGTCGTTTCGTTCCTTCCCACGTTAACAATACCCCTAAACCACGATTGATAGCATTACCTATTAACATAGCAACTGATACGATGAATGATAGTAAAGCTAATATAAAGAAAACAGCTTCCATATATTTTTCCTCCTTGATAACGTTTCATTACCTTTATTTTATTTAAGAAAAGTTAACTTTAAGGAGTGTTTCAGTTTAAAATTAGATTAAATTCTCTTTCCATTTACAAATACAAATCTGTGTTCCAGTTTTTAAAGTTGTTACTTTAACATGCAACCCCATTTGTTCTGTCATCATATAAACAATGGACAATCCAATCCCTTCGCCTTTATTATTTGAACCTTTTTCAAACCCTGGTCCGCGATCAACAATGATAATGAACTCCATTTCATCTGTTTCACCCGTTGCTACTTTTAAATATTTCCCTTCATAAGCATGCCGTTTTACATTTTGAAATACATTATTTAAAACTCTAAGCACCCATGTTTCATCAATATCCCAGTTTAATGATTTTGATAGATCTACATCAACTTCAAATTGTAATTCTTCAAACAGCGGATACCAATCAATTAACGATTTTCTTATAATAGGTACTATATTTTGTTTTTTACTATGTAATGGAAGACGTCCTTCACTAAGTACAGTATACGAGGAAAGATTATCAATTAATTCACCGAGAAAATCAACTTTTGTAATAATGGTTTCTGTCGATTTCTTCTCAGCATGCGTTTGTTGTGAACCTTGGAGTTTATGAGCATGTCCCCTTATAATTGATAAGGGTGTTTTCAAATCATGTGAAAGACTAGCAATGAGTTTTTTTCGTATTAACTTTTCCTTTTCTTCTTTTTGGTAGCTTCGATTTAAATCATCCACCATACGGTTAAATGATTCTTCTAAATTTCCTATTTCATCTTTCTTACCAACTATCATTTTAGAAGGAATCAATGTATCTTTATTTTTTTCCATATGTTTTTGCATCTTTATTAATCTATTACTGATTTTCTTAAAGAATAGCCATGTTATATAAACAAATAATCCCCAAATCGTTAACAAGAACATATACCAAAACGATGAATATTGATCTTTTAACACTTGCCATTTTGTTCCGATTTGTTCATATGGTACTTGTAAAATAATATATCCACTCTTATTGCTACCCTGTAAATAAGAAGTATGATGATAAAAAGAATCTGTTTCATTACTTTCCATAAAACTCATGATATCTGCTGCATTCCAGTTATAACTTACATGTTGTTCAGTAGTATAAATAATTTCACCTTGATCACTAATCCAATATACCCGTTGCCCTGGAATGATTGTACTTTTTTCTAATATAGATGTAATTTCTTTATCATTTTTAGAGGCAAGCTTCGTTAATGTTTCGTTCCAATGCTGCTTAAGTTGCTCTTCACTAATAAATTTTTCATCAGAAAAACTTCCTAACACATTTACGAAAACATAATAAGAAAAATTAACTCCAAAATAAGAAATGGGAAAAAATAAGATCGATAACAAAATCACAATTATATACTTTGTTGATAATTTCATAGTTTAATCCTGTATCCTAAACCACGAATCGTTTCTATGATTACAGGTTTCTTTGAATTCTTCTCTATTTTTCCCCGTAAATATTTCATATGTACATTGACTACTTTATCACCTTCCATATATGTATCTTTCCAAACGTAATTATAAATTTGTTCTTTCGTTACAATCTGATTATGATTCTTTAATAAATAAGACAATATACCGTATTGTATACCGGTAAGTAAAATCTCTTCATTTGTCTCACTGTTTATAATTTGATTAGCTTGTAAATCTACTTTCAAATGCTTCACATCATAGACGTGTCTAGAGATTTTGTCATACCTTTTTAATAAATTTTCAACCCTAATGATTAATTCTCTCGGATCAAACGGCTTAGTCATATAATCATCTGCATTTTCTAGTCCCAATAGTTTATCTTCTATTGTACTAAGAGCGGTTAAGTATATAATAGGAGTATTTGGAGTTAACTCTTTTATTCGCTTCCCAAGCGTAAATCCATCTAATCCCGGCAGCATAACATCTAGTATAATTAAATCCGCATGCTTTAAATGTTCTTGAAAGTTATTTCCGGACTTTAGCCACTCTACTTCATAACCTTTTTCAGTAAGAGCGTCAAATACAAAGTCACCTATTTCTACATCGTCTTCTATATAAAATAATTTATTCATTACAAGAACACCCCAAACATTACTTTTATTGGAAAATACATTCATCATTATATTATCATATAAACAACATAAATTTCTCCATTGAAAAAGCCCCTTTATCTTAAGGAGCTTTACACTACAATCTTTTCTTCGCAACAATATAAAACCGATGTGTCTTAATTTCTACATAACCATTTTCTTCAATGTAATGATGAATCTCTCGTAACTTCTCCTCATACCGTTCCACTGAGAAATCAAGAACTTGCCACGGAATTGCTTTTAAATAATAAATGATTGCACCAACATCATAAAAGCGTAGTAGCGGGAATGCTTCATCTTTTTCAGTAATTGTGAAACCTTCTTTTTCTAATTTCTTAACAGCATAATCTAAATTCCAATGAAGGAATTCCGGATTGATTTCAGCTTGTAAAAGGCAATTTAAGTCATTACAGTCTTCACCGCCTACTTGCTGCGTGATGAAAGTACCGTTATCATGCAAAATACGCTTCACTTCACGTTCAGAGTATGACTCGTGTTGATTTAAAATGAGATCAAACTCCTGATCCATAAACGGTAATTCCTCATCGCGCTCTATTCCACAAACTTTTACGCCTAAAGGCTCTAACTTATTCTTTGCAATCGGTATATTCGGCGGATATGCTTCTGTTGCAGCTGTATTTTGAGGAAATGGCATTAGCATTGAGAAAAATTCACCACCGCCTGTTCCCATATCTAACATACTATGAATTTCTTTCGTACGTGCTTTTAGTACTTTGCTCATATAACTCCAAGGTAACGCTTCACCGTTCATTCTACCAGTACCACTTATAAATGAAAAATCCCATCCTTCAAAAAGTGCCTCTGCTTGTTTAACTAGATAATCAAAATAAACATCTTTCATTTTTTCCATCCTCCTATAAAATAAAGTTATTCTTTTTCACTTCATTTTATAGGAGGACCCCGGCAATCTATATAACGGTTACTATATGTCCACTATAAAATAGTACATGACGTTTCTCCTTTTCTTCTTGACTTCATAATAATTTCCTAGCTCGTTCAAATAATGTCCTTCCCATTATAACATAATATTCTAAATTTTATTTATTAATTCTATTTATCCGTTTACAATATATAGGAAAAGGAGGGCATCAAACAATGAATATAATAGCGATTACAAATGACAAACGATTGATTAATCAAATTGCTGCTCTGTATTGTACGGTTTTCAACAAAACGAATGAGCAAGAGTTTGCAGAAAGAGTTGTAAGGCATATAGGATATGAAGGGTTTAAAGGTGTAGCTGCTTTAAATGAAGAAGGATTACTTATCGGTTTTTCATACGGATACACTTCTTTAAAAGGACAGTTTTACCACGATCTACTTAAGATTGCATTATCCGAAGAAAACAACCAACATTGGCTAGAAGATTGTTTTGAATGTGTTGAGCTTTCTGTTCATACAGATTATAGAGGAAAAGGACTAGGAACAATTTTACATAACATTTTATTAGAAAATGCTCCAAATAAAACGAGCATCTTAACAACACAAGTGGATAACGATATAGCTCGTCGTATGTATAATAAATTAAATTGGATCGATGTAAAAGAGCCTATTTATCCTGGAGAAACAGCGTATGTTATTATGGGGAATCTTCTTCAAAAAGATACTTTTCAACCTTCTTAAAGTCTTGAACTACCCCCACTTAGCTAACGCTTGAAGTAGTGGATTCCTGCGAACACCGATGTATCCATCAATTATATTAGCAGGCTAACTCCGTAGTCCCTACGGTTAGAAATTACTTGTACGTTGAGTGTTCTGTCGAAAAAGGATAAACAAACGCCCTTCTCTATAAAAAGGGCGTTTGTTTCATATATTAGTACTCAATCTCATCATAATCCTTCGGCTGCGGAACTGGCTGTACATTACTCGCATCTTTCGGATCACTATAAATCGCATTTTGTTCAATGCGAGCATTTTCTTCTACTTTTCGTTTTTCTTCTTGACGTTTTTTCATGATGATCAACTCCTCATTATCATTTAAAAGAAATTATGTCCGAAATATCGTCATTTTACTCTTTTCTTATTAAACGAGAAGCGTGCGTATTAACTTTTATACACGTCTGTCACAACTTCTTCTAAATCATCTGGATAGTTTGTAAACATACCTGTTACGCCCCAATCCAATAGCATTTTCATATCTTTCTTTTCATTTACTGTGTACGGGTGAATTTCTAAACCATGCTCACGTACTTTTTGTACATATGCTTCGTCAATACAATCAAAATTCATTCCAAGTCCAATGCTATATTCTTTATATCCTTTTAATTCTTTGTCAGTAATTTTTGCTGGCTCTTCATACCAAAGCAATTGTACAAGTGGAACATTTTCATTTAGTTCACTTATTTTCTTTAAGCTTTCTGGACTAAATGATTGAACCACCACTTTGCTAGATTTCATGTCTTTTACAATTAACTTATGTTTATGTAATACTTCAAGTAGTTTTTCTTCCATACCAGGATATACTTCTGGTGATTTCGTTTCAATATAATAACGGGCATCTGTTCCGAACTTTTTAATTACTTCATCTAATGTTGGGATCGTAAGCCCTACATATTCTTCTTTTGCTTGTTCTGGATATTCTTCATTAAACCAAGAACCTGCATCAAGTTTTTTTATTTCTTCTAATGTATAGTCTTTTACAAGACCTGTTCCATTTGTAGTCCGATCTAACGTTTCATCATGAAGTGCAACAAGTTCTCCATCTTTTGTCATTTGCAAGTCAACTTCAATGTAGCTTCCTTGCATGTTTTCGCCTAATTCATAAGAAAGCAGCGTATGCTCCGGCGCATGTCCTGATGCTCCTCTATGTGCAACATTTAAAATCTCACTTGAATCAACATTGGATTGAGCTGGTTTTACCTCCATTTGGTTCATGACACCATATCCAACTCCGATTAGTGCAGCTGATACAACTGTAGCTTGTAAAAAGCGTTTTGTAATCAAAATATGTACTCCCTTCTTACTTTCAGACTCATATACAGTTTAATTGGTAACTTTTAAGGGAATATGAATATTTTGTTAAAATAAAGTTAATTTGATGGAACTCGTTACAAAACCTAATTTATAACGTATGCACACCCAGTGCAAAATATACCAGCATAACAAAAACCAGTACCTTTACATACAGGTACTAGCTTTTGTGATATCAAATATATGGATTCTCCAAACTAATCAGTTGTTTTTACTACACCTTCTTTTACTCTTCGAATCGGTAAAAGTGTTCCGATAAAAGCAATGATTGCACACCCAATAAATACAACTGATAAACCATGCACTGCTAATAATGATAGCGATCCGAAAATGATTAAATCAAGTACCGAATCAACGACAGACAGTAACGAAATGGTTGTAGCACGTACATGAGAAGGAATGATATCGTTACTGATTTGTGAGTAGATTGGATAACGAACCGCTCTAACAAAGCGCAGTGTAAAAAATGACCCTAACACAATCCATAGTTCTTCCCCGAATAATGTAGCAACAACTAACCCTAGCACAGCTAAATAACCTGTTACATGTAATAACGTAACATGAGAAAATCGTTTCGTCATCCAACCAATCGAGCGAGATGCAAAATAACCGATAATGGCAGCTATTGCATAAACGATCCCAATCATAAAAACAGGTAATCCAGCATGTTTTAATAACGGCTGATCAAATTTTTCAAATGCAACTCCCGCAGCAATAAATACGAGTGACACATTTAAAAACATCACAAGCAACTGAGGAGATTTTTTAATAACTTGTATCCCCTGCATTACTTGTATAGACCATTTTTCATGTGTTTCAGAAAGTTTATGTGGTGTTTTAATGAAAAATAAGAGTAAAAGCTCTACAAATTGAAAGCAGATACTAAATACAATAAGGAAAAGAAACTGTTCTTCCTTCAAATCTTTTGCAAAGTAAGAACCAAAAACAACCGCAAGCAACATCGACATAAAACTTGCTGATTGAATTTTCCCCATTGCTTCGTCCATTCGATCTTGTTCATCTGTCATTTTTAATGATTCATAAATTAGCGCTTCATCTGCACCTGAGAAAAAGGTCACTGAAAGACCGTTCAATAAGCTATACAAAAAAAATAGCCATATATTATCAGCAAACAATAATATCGAAATACTAACTATTTTTATAAAACTACCTGTTAAAAAGGAAATTTTCGCACCAAATCGATCGGCAAAAACACCTGCAGGCACTTCGCCAATTAATACTGCACCGCTCCAACACATTAACACGATAAAAATATGTGATGCTGTTAACCCTCGTTCCATATAAAAAAGGGTCATCACAGGCTGTAAAAAACTAATTGTTCCAAAAAACTGTACCCAAAATAAAATCGCTATGTTATGCGATGCAATCGTATGTTTCTTCACTTGTTCTCCTACTTTCCGTATCTATTATTTTTTGCTAGAACTGGAAGTAGGAGTGTTATCTCTTCTTAGCTGATATTCACTCCTCTTCCGTCATTTGAGAATGTTTGTGCTTTTCTTTGCATGTCAAATTCCTCCTTATATATAGATAAATTTATTATAATAATTTTAAGAATTTTTGTAAAACTATTTAGTGATTATGGATAAGATTGCCTGAATACACAAAGTAGTATATAATAAGAAAACAAATCATTGTTTTAGGAAAACTAAAACAAAGGAGCGATACATATGAAGATTACTATTTATTTTGGAAGTCATGAAGATCAAGATGTACGTACAATGGATTGTCATTTAGATGTAGAAGATGTAGAGGAAATGAGTACTGTTTCTTAATATATAATACGGGTTGGAACCTCCTCCCTATGCTATGAAAACACCTTGTTATAAGGTGTTTTTTTGTTGTTTTTAACCTTGAAAACCCTTTACTTCTAAGGGTTTTCGTAGTAAAATATAAATATACGAACAAACGTTCTTTTATATTTAGAATTGATTCACGAGAGGATGATTTTACAATGATTCAAAAGAAACGCAGAGGAAGAAAAAAACAGATACCGACTATTTCAAATACAGGTTTTATCGGCTCTGTGTTTATGGATACATTGGACCTACAAAAAAAATCATATTACTTTGCTCGTAAAAAACTACAAATTACACATCATGTGCTCGATGGCCTTGTAAGAGCAACAAGCTCCTTATTTGCAGATCATGGGGTTCCTGCTCATTTATCATGTGTATATTTACATAAACAACAAAAAATTGGTTTCGTTCTTTCCACAAAACCATTTGAAGATACTGAAGGAATTGCTTATTTTAAAAATTATTTAATTGAAAAAAACTTCTATAATGGTGATATTGAAAACGAACAGTTAGAAGACATCTTTAATACGGGATTCATTGGTGTTGTTTTTGCTGATTTATCAAGTATCGATCGTTTTACATTTGATATTGAAATGAATGTATTAGAGAAATTAATGAAAGATATGATTATTCCGATAAAAGAACTCTTTTTACGTCATAATATTCCTGCTTACATATCAGCAGTACAATTAGAAGAACAAAACAAACTAGGGTTTGTTTTATCAATTAAGCCATATGACGAGCGTGCAGAGGCAGATTTATACTTTGAAATGTACTTAAAAGAACGCGGTTTATATATTGGGGATGACGAGGATGATATTGATAAAATTGTTATTCGAAAGAAAGTTGAAATGCTTTAAATATCATGGAGCGCTTTACGAAAGGAGCCTTTAATCCATTTATGAAAATCACAAAATTTCATCCATTTGATACGAAGGAAATTGTTACATTATTTTATGAAACAGTTCACCATGTAAATGAAAAAGACTATACAAGCGAAGAACTTCACGCATGGGCACCTTGGGAAGAACAAGCTGAAAAAATTCAATCTTGGCAAGACTCCCTCTCTCAAAACATCACATATGTTGCTAAAATTAACAACAATATCGTTGGATTTGCTGATTTAACGCATGCTGGTTATCTTGATCGGTTATATGTTCATAAAGACTACCAAGGACATGGAATTGCTTCTGCCCTAGTACAAACTCTTGAAATGGAAGCGAAGCAAAAAAGAATTACAGAAATTCATACCGAAGCAAGTATTACAGCTAAACCATTTTTTGAGCGAAAAGGATTTACAGTAATTCAAAAACAGAAAGTTATCCGAAAAGGTATTAAGTTAACGAATTATATTATGACTAAAAAACTCTCATAAATGTATACTTTCATAAAAAATAACCAAAATATGAATGAAAATGATTTTTATTATCAATAATAGAAATAAGAACGGGCAACCACCGATATGGTTACCCGCCAAAGATTACACTTCTGGAACGAATGTTTTGCAATCTGTTTCTTTGCTGTCATTTGCTTGTTTCCCTGCATGACTGACAACATAAATAGATTCTGCATTACATTTGTTTCCATTTCCCCAAAACTTACAGTTGTTTACTTCACAAAGTACATCTTGAGCCATAAAACTGCACCTCCTTTTTATTTAGCATGGGCACTTTTCTATCGTTTAATACCTTTCTTTCCGTTGCAAATTTTTATTATGTATAAGCTTATTTTTGATGCGTACAATACAAAAAAGACAGCCTTCTAACAGACTGTCTTTATCTCAAGGCATTTACAACCAACAATACCTACTCTTAAAAAGTTACTGGTAATTCTTCAAGCGAACGCATTAAATAATTCCCTTTCCATTTAATATCTTTACGTTCCCCACATATTCGTATATGTGGCATACGTCTTAATAACGTTGTGATTGCAATTTTCGCTTCTAATCGTGCCAATGGGGCTCCTAGACAAAAGTGAATTCCATGTCCAAACGAAATATGTCGATTATCTTTTCTCGTAATATTAAAAACATCTGGATTTTCGAAAATAGACTCATCTCGGTTTGCTGATGCTAATGAAATTGTTACCATATCACCTTTTCCAATCTGTTGTCCGTGCATCATAAACGATTCTGCTGCCCATCTTGCTGTTGTCACTTCAACTGGAGAATAGTAACGCAAACCTTCTTCAATAGCTGAATCGATAAGGTTTTCATTTCCTTTCAATAATTTTAGTTGATCTTCATTTTCAAATAGCGCTAACATCGTATTTGTAATATAGTTCACTGTTGTTTCATGTCCTGCAACAATAAGCAACATAATCATCGAGTATAATTCTTGTGCATCTAATTTCTTACCTTCACTTTCTGCCGCAATTAAACCACTTATCAAATCCTCTTGCGGGTTATTTCGTTTTTTCACAACTAGCTGCTGAAGATACACAATAAACTCTGATAACTTCTTACCAACTGCTTCTGTCTCCTCCGGTGTTTCTGGTGTATCAATAACAGCTTCTGACCATATTCTAAATTTTTCTTGATCTTCTATTGGTATACCAAGCATTTCACTTATAACGTTAATCGGCAACGGAAATGCGTAGTCTTCAACAAGATTCATCTCTTGTTTGTACTCTACTTTATCTAGCAAAGCATCTGCAATATGTTGAATTCTTCCTTCTAACTGCGAAATCATACGAGGCGTAAATGCTTTTTGAATAAGTGATCGTAATCGATTGTGATCCGGCGGGTCAGCATTTAACATATGTCTTGTTAAATTATCACTTTCATCTACATTAAGAATTGGTTTAAATTCAGTTTCTGAAGTAAATACATTGTCTGGATTTTTCTTGAGGCGGGGGTCTTTTAACATAGCCACTGCATCTTCATATCTCGTAAGAAGCCACTCTGTTCCATACTCACCTTTATAAACAGGTAAAATAGGCTGCTTCGTACGTGATTCTTTATAAATTTCATATGCTTCTTCCTTAAAACGAGCCGAGGCTAACTGAATATCACCAAACTGTATTGGAAGCTTGCTTTTGAAAGACATGCAATCCCTCTCTTTCATATCGTTATGGAAAAAATTCTCCACAGCTATACTATAACTGATTGGTGAAAAAAAGAATTGAGAAAGTCATTAAAAATCTTACCTTTCTCATAAAAAAAGACTTACGATTACTCATAAGTCTTTTTAATACATTAATGTGGAAGATTTAATTGCCACGAAACACCAAACTTATCAACAATCCAACCGAACTTTTTACTAAACCCATAATCGCCTAGTGACATTAATGCCTCACCATCTTTTAACTTGTCATATAAGTGATCAATTTCCTCTTCACTATCACATGTAAGAAATAATGAAAAAGAAGGTGTGAATGTAAATTCATGCTTTATACTACTATCAATGCACATGAATTCTTGGCCTTTTAATGAAAAGGTAGCTTGCATAACACTTCCTTCTGCTCCTGGTTGATCTGCTCCATAACGAGAGATATGGATGATGCTAGAATCCTCAATTAAGCTTGTGTAATAATTCATTGCTTCTTCAGCATTGCCCTCGAACAACAAAAACGGTGTAATTTTTTGCATTTTCATTATTCACTCCTTCTATAAACTAAAAAGAACGTACGTTCCTATTTTTATTATACGCTATTATTGTAGTTTCTTTCAATCATCTAGTTATATCTTTCGTCATCCCAACCGTAAACTTTCGAAATCCAGCTGATTCATAATAAAATTCTAATTCGCTAGCACACATAAGTTGCGGAATAACACGATGCTTCTCGCAATGCTCCGTAATGCGGCGCAGCAATTCTTTACCGATTCCTTTTGACTGATAGCACGGTGATACACAAAGACCGCAAATAATACCTGTAATTACGCCATCAGAAACGACTCGCCCCATACCAATAAGTTCTCCGTCATGAAAAGCATACAAAGCATACCAGCTTTGATTACACATCTTTTCTAGATCACGTGTAGTTAAACGGAGTGAGTTCCATCCTAATGATTCGTACAAAGCGTGTACCTGTTCAAACATTTTTGGTGATTCTGTCGTATAAACGATAGACATAGAAACAACTCCTATCTTTCGTTAAGTTTCACACTATAATAGCGCATTGCTTTCAGTGAACCTTCTGACTTAAATATACCTTTCTCAATTAACGTCCTTAAACGATATTCAAGGAAATCATCACCTATGTATTGTTCTAGATGACCAAGTACTTCGCCGATAATTCTTGCTGATTTGCAAAAATTATCTTTTGCATCAACTTGCTCGGCACATTCAATAATAAAAGCATCAAAATAATTCTCATTCACAGCAACAACTTGATTTTCTTCCCAGATTTTTAAAATCTCGGTATGCTGCGAAAGCTCTTGCCATTCTTTTTCTAATTCAATTCTTACCGTCTCTTCTAACAATGAAGATGACTTATATGTTTCGTACATAACTGCAAGTTTCTCTGGTGGCAATTCTCCTGTTGCAAGAATATTATATTCTTTTGAAAACAGCTTATTATTTGCTTTTGAAGTATTAATTACTTGCACATTTTTTCGTCCCTTTAGCTGCGCTAACACAAAGCAAAGCCCAATATGCTCATGAGCATTGTCCGCTTTCCAAATCGTAATTGGCATTTCTTCTGGAATAGATTGCAGTTCTCTCATTGAACGCTGAAATGCTGGTAAATACTCTTCTTCAAAATACAGATCTTCAGCATTTAAATGTCTCGCAAGCCATTGTTGACGCAGGTTTTGTCCATCTTCTGTCTCTAATTTTTGTATCGGCCCGATGGAGAAGGCGTCTGAAAAGGAAATGACATAATGATCATTATAATTTGCTTCTTTCAACATACAGCGAACAGAACCTGCTGGTGAGTCGCCAAATGCGATATGTACATGTGTGCTTTCCGCCATACGTAGTCTCGGTTTTTGTGATTCAATCAATTGCTTTGGGATATGCGTTAAAACGTTCATCACATCTTCATTTAAATCTGAATCCATTTCATTCAGTTGAATTAACAACAAACGAAGAAGTGATCTTGCTTCATCTTCTGGCATATCATTGATAATCCGGATAAGTTCTTTTGTCATTTTGCTCCTCAATTCTTTGTAGTTTATTAGTTTTATTGTAACATAGTGGATCATACTTCAATACTAAAGCATGGTATTCTTCAATCCAGATAACGCAAAAAAGCAAGCATAATCTGCTTGCTTCCTTTATTTTTTGAAGATAATAATCACACTTCCGCCCGCTTCAGTCACTTTTACATATTCATCTTCATATATAACACCGTACATAATCTCAGCATCTAAAATTGCATTTTTTGTTTCTTCAACATGAAATTGTAACCCATGACTTTGTAATTGATTGAAGATATAATTGAAGTGTTCAGAAAAACTAGAATCATCTTCGTAATACGTGTTAGTTCGTATTGAGACTTCTTTCTCATCTGTTCGAGAAACAGAAACATTATAGGAATCTTTCCAATTAAAAACGACGACTCCTTCTGTAACTCGTGCATGATACCCATCATTTTGTAATGTTTTCGCCAAACTCTCTAATTGCGGATGTACAAATGTAATATCTTCTAATGAATTCCCCAAAATTGAGCTATGGAAAAACTTCGCAAATTGTTCTCGTGTTACATATTGATCCCCGCCATATTGATTATTGCCAATTCCGCTTATGATACCGTTAGAATGTAATCTGTTAACTGACCATCTTGCCCAGTGATCCTCTAGTATATCATCAAACTTATGAATCTCTTTTAGCGAGAATGAAAATAATTTATCCAAAATAACTGCTATTTCATAACGACTCACTGGATCATTTGGCCTAAAATTAGCTGTTCCATCACCTCTCATGATATAGGATTGTGTAACCGCTAAAATATCTTTCTCAAACATATGCCCTTGAATATCAGTAAACTCAGTCGTCTCTTCCAAATTCGCCTCTAAATTTAAATAACGCGAAAGAATTGCGGTTACTTGACCACGCGTCACATAATCGCCAAATCCATATTTTCCGTTCCCATAACCACTTACAAATCCCTTATTTGTCAAATACTCAATAGAAGCTTCTGACCAATGCCCTTTCGGTACATCAGTAAAGGAACCACCTGCTGCTTGTACAGTTCCTGTATGTAATAATGCTACGACTATTCCTGTTGTTGTTATAATTTTCTTGAAATTCACCTGTGATTCCCCCAAAATACCTATTTTCCAAATTACAACAATTATTTTATCATAATATAAAGTTGTAAACCTTATATTTCCATATATTTTTTAAAAATCAAGATACATTTTCATCATTTCATGTATCTCTTCCTCAATTTCTTCCTTTAATGAAGGTGGCCCAAGCACCTTCACACGAGACCCCATCCCAAGAATCCATTTTTTAATAGATTCGCTCCCATTCATTGCAGCTTGAAATAATATACTTCCATCAGGCTGTTCTGTAATGACCTGCTTTTCGCCCCATATTGACTCTTTTACATTATTACCGTTTACACTTTTACTTTATCATAACATAGGAATTCAACTATGCTTCACCGAAGAATAATAAGCAGAATTATGCTCTTTCTTCTTTAAGTACATCATTAATGCCGCTCCTATCGTACCCGTGAACGAAATAAGCAACCATGGTAGTCCTTCCCACTGATTTAAATTGAAAAGTATTGGACCAAAGAAACTCCCAATTGACGCCCCAATTCCAAATGAAATTTTCGATAATCCAAAGTAAGTTCCAGATGCTTTCCCCTCACTATAAAGTGACACTTTTATATCTGAAGCTGGGAGAACCAATGTTTCTCCAAGTGTAAATACGATAACACATAATAGGATCCACCACTTATCCAGAAAGATCCAGCTACTAAAAAGACCTATTGTCATAATCATCATGCCTCTAATAATTAAAGTCATTGGATTATGTACTTCAAATAAGCGTCTTAATACAAACATAACGAGTAATCCACATATTGAGTTTGTGGTAATCAAAAAAGAAACGTCTGCTTGTGATTGTGTAATTTTGTACATCATTAATGGAAACATAACAGTGAGCTGGCTATACATAATCCAAAATAAAACCATCGTGAGGTTAAAATGTAGGAATGGTTTATCTTTTAATGTATTTATCATATTTGTTTTCATAGAATCTTCTGCAGTAACTTTTATTGTTAAATCCGCGCGATATGTAAAGATTAACACCCCAATCACGGTATACAAAGCACTACCAAGTAAAAAAGGTAACGATGCCTCAAATGTAATTAATACACCGCCCGCTAAAGGCCCTACAATCGCACCAGCATTTAATGCTTGATTAAAATATGTAAAAATTCTTTTTTTCACTTTTTCATCTTGCCTACTAAAGAAGGCACTCACTGCTGGTTCATATAGCGCCGTTCCAAGTCCAGTGAGTGCTGCAGATGCTATTGCCCACTCAAAAGAAAGAGAGTATGCAAAACTAATAAATCCAAGGGCACGTATCATCATCCCGCACATCATACAACGAGCATATCCAATTTTATCCGCAAAGCTGCCACCGAAAAATGGAAGTACTCTGGCGGTTATCATTAAAACAGTTAATACACTGCCTACTTGCAGAGCTGAAAACTGCAGTGTGCTTGATAAATAAATTGCTAAAAACGTATATACTGCAAACGTACCAAAATTCATCATAAATGTAGCAAACAATAGTATCCGAACTGAACGATTCATTCCCCTTAGTCCTCCTTAACATTTCAAAATATCTTGAAATGATTATATTTCAAATTTTCTTGAAATGTCAATCTCTTTATTTTAAAATGAAAACATGAAAACGAAAAATGAATTAGAAATCCTCAGTGTTATTAAAGCGTTAAATGACCCGATACGTATTCAAATTTTATATGTATTGAAAAATGGACGAGATCATGAAAGTTTAATCCCACAATCCCCTGATTTACATGCAGCAATTTGTCCAAAAGATATTTTGCGTCTAATTTTAAAAGAAGGAATTCATGTTTCTTATTCGAAACTATCCTATCACTTAAAAGAGATGAAAGCAGCTGGCATTATTTCAGAAAAACGAGAAGGAAAAAATATTTATTATCAGTTAAATAGAGAACCTCTTTTAAAAATGGCAAGTTGGTTGTCTATGATGTAACAAAAAATAGCACGGAACATATCTCTATTTTTAGATACGTTCTGTGCTATAAATGAAAAGACATAGCGCCAACGAAGATTATCATAACTACATTATGTTAACAGATTGTTACTTTTAATTTACGATAATTCATACGTTAACATAGTTTAAACTCCACCTATACAGATGATTTATTATATAAAAATCATATATTAAAAATACTGTTTATACCTATTTATTTTCATGATAAATAGTATTCATCTTATATAAAAACCGCGAATTTAAGTAATAAATTCGCGGTTTTTCTTTCTAATATCATACGTTTGCTTTTTCAGTCACTGGCCATTCTTCCAATTTATATGCCATATCCCAAAATGCATATTCATATTGACTACTGATGATGAAATGTTGCTTCATTCTTTTACGATCTGCTTCTGTTACTGTTTCTGTAATTTCATCTAATCTTGCAATTTGTTCTTCTACTAATGTACGGAACCAGTCAGATCCGTATGCACCAATCCATTCTTGATATATTGGTTCTTCTGGTTTACAATTTTTTAGACGTTCACCAATTTCATAATATAACCAATAGCAAGGTAAGATTGCAGCAATCACATCTCCTAAATGACCTTCATATGCTGCGCGGTACATATGTGATGTGTACGCATATGCTGTTGGCGCTGGAACAAATGCCGCAATCTCTTCTTTTGTAACCCCTAATTTTCCCATGAACTTTTCATGTAACGATAATTCTGCTTGATATGTATTTTGAGCATGATGTGCCATGCGAGCTGTTACGCCAAGATCCGCTGCTTTTGCTGCGCCTAGTGCTTGTACTCTTGCAAAATGACTTAAATAATAGGAGTCTTGCAACACATAATAACGAAAACTTTCTATATCTAAACTTCCATCCCCTAGTTTTGTTACAAATGGATGTTGAAAACTTGCCTCCCAAATTGCATCTGCTTCTTTACGTATGAACTGTGAAAATGACATTCTAATTCCTCCCCATGTGAATTTCTATAAGACTCCATGTATATAATAAAGAAAGTTTTTTATCCTATAAAAATAAAAAAACTTTCTTTACATGCGTAAAGAAAGTGATTAGAAGTCATTAAATTGATATGACAGTCATAAAATTCCACTTTCCTACGCTGGTACGAACCAGATCAGGTACAAAGGGTCTCAAAGTTACACTTTAATCTCAGCCTTTCTAAAGGCTCCCCTAGTAGATAAATAGTTGGTTGGTAATTTTTCCATTACTTTATTATCATAACATAATCTTTGAAACTTTCAAACTACCTATACTAAAATTTAAATTTTTTATCTCTTATAACGATTTCTTCTTCGTTCTATTCTCGTTTTACCTTGTCCAGATGTTGCTTCTTGTTTTTCATTTTCATATGTCGATGCAATTTCTTTGTGACTTTGTTCATAAGGACGAGTTTCTTTCACTTCAGAAGAATTTCCCCTACGCTTTAACATTTTTAATTTGAGTTTTGGTAAACGTGGTAAACGAATCTTAAACGTAGGACGCATTCGTTTCTTTTTTTGCTCGAATCCACTCGGGCTCTTTTGCTTCCCATTACCATTTTCACGATTTCGTGTACTACCAAGCAAGCCTCCTAGTAAAAAGCCTCCTACTAAGATCAGAAGATATAACTTTTCTGTTGAAAATAAATTCATCATTCGCTGTAAAACTGTCAATGATTGAATTTCTTTTATATCCCATAGTAACATTCCCCATAAGCTAAGCAGTCCAACCGTAATCGCATACGTGCGAAAACGAAATACAAGTGGAATGATTGCCACACATGCCGCAATCTTCGCATGTGCTAGTAAAGAGCTAGTTGTTGCATATTGATCCCGAATCATAAGTAAAAATGTGATAAATATCGTATACGTAATCCAGCTAAATATGCGTGAATTTGTTTTCTTTGTGTAATAACTTCCTAAACTTGTACAAAACAACAAGCCACCTATAAACAATGATAATTGTAACGAAATTTGTCCTAAAATACCTACAATTGGGAACAGGAAGCTAAGTATCATTAACAATACATCCAATTTCCTCATTAGTCGCCATTCCTTTCGGCTATCTTCAATATTTTTAACATAAAGTGAAACTTCACTCAGTGGGAAGTTCTCCATCCCCCCCACTGAATGTTAGTTGAACCAATCGGGCATTTACAGGCCGTTAAGCTCCCATCTAAACTTCTTCGTTTTTCTCAAGTTTTTGAGTGGGAGTTTTATAGCCCGCAAATAGCGGGATAAAAACATATTACTCCGAGTAACAGGAAAATGTAAACAAAAAAATACAGCCATAACTGACAATTAATAGCTGTATTTATCATAATGTAACTGATTTACAACGATTTCGATGATACACCTTTTTCTATCTTTCTTGTTCCAACAAAAATCGCTGCTAATACAAATAAGATACCGAAAAATTGATTCCATCCAAACGGTTCATCTAGTATAAAAATCCCTGTCACCGCTGCTGTAACAGGAATAAACCCTGTGAAAATACCTGCAATGCTAGCCTTTACTTTTGCAATCCCTTGATACCAAAGTACAAACGAAAGAACACTTGCTGTAATTGCATAATACATAATAAGAATCCATATAAACATAGTAATATTGGCAAGTTGAAAGGAGAGCCCTTCATAAATCGCAAATGGTAAAAATAGTAGAAAGCCAATGAGATTAATAGCCGCGGCTATATGGATTGGAGATAGTACACCAGCGAGCTTCTTAGCGTAAATTGTAAATAATGCTTCCGATACAACAGCGCCAAAAATGAGGATATTTCCAAACAATAATGACTGGTTTTGTGAATGTATGGTAGAAGTTTGAAGTGTAATAATGAGTATACCAAGAACTGCTAAGCAGACAGAAACAACTTGCGAGGTAGATAATCTTTCTTTAAGAAAGAAAAAGGATAATAACGCAATTGCAGCTGGAACTGTACTCGTTATAATACCAGCTGCTGTTGCTGATGTATAACGAACACCGTATAACATACATATACTAAACAAAAACACACCAAAAAAAGATTGTAAAAATAATAGTTTAAACTGTTGTTTTTCTATTTTTATAGTTGATCTTTCATGAAAAAATGCCATCGGAATAAGAAACAATAACGCGATTAAAAACCGAATCTCTGAAAAAAGAAAAATAGGTACTTTCTCAACGATAACTTTCCCAACAGCAACATTCATTCCGACTAAAATCATCGCCAATGCAAGTTGAAAATAAGCAAGTTTCAATCCATTTCTCCTTCCTCTATTCATGTTGATTTATCAAAAGAACTGACTTTCTCAAAGCAATCTATTTACTATCATAGCTCGGGTTTTATCTATCAAGTCCACGTTCTTTTTTAAAGAATTTAATTAGTAATGAAACTTGTGAAATAGGTAAAATTAAAGTTACATACATAATCTATCCAAATTCATATATTAACTTTATGATAACATTAGGTGAAATTATAACAAGGCTAACGAGTATCATCCACGATTCTCTTTCAATAGCGATGATCACAGTTAATTGAGATCTATTACAGTCGATACTTTGATTCTTAAATTAGGATACACTTCAGTCAATTTTTTAAATATTCTTCTTTCATCATCTAGAATAAGATTAAACAAACCTTTGGTACATTTATTACGAACTCCGTTTAGATTTGATTGGTGAATATATAGTGTTTCCTTTATATTCTCTAGCTTAAAGAATTTTCAAGTTAGAACTTGCTTTTACCGTACGCTAAGAAGTTAACATAAACGGTATTCAATCAATCATTTGAAATCCTGCTGTTTTTAAAGGACCTGAAGAATATAGTTTTACAGTTTGCCTAGCTAATTGACTAGGAGAATACTGTAAATTTCCCTTTAACCACCAACATACAGTTCCAATTAAAGCAGAAGAAATGAAAGTAGTTAATAATTCAGGTTGAATTGACAGAATTTCCTCATCAAGTCCATGTGTTAAAAACTCTTCATTAAATTTTTCTTTAATAACATCTTGCATCTTGGTATGAAATCCATTAACACCGTTTTCAATTAACATCACTTTAAAAAACTTTTTATTGACAGCAATTTTATTAAAAATTGTTTCTATTAATATTTGAAAATTCGATATTTTAATCATTTTATTTTGAACATAGCTACATGGCTTAATTGCGTCTGCTAATTCATTAAATATTTCATTAAGAAGTGTATCTAATAAATCCTGTTTATCTTTATAATGCAAATAAAAAGTAGCACGATTTATCAATGCACTATCGGCAATATTTTGAATAGTTATAGATTCGTATCCTTTAGTTTGAATTAAATCTAGAAATGCTTCTTTAATTAGTTTACGGGTTCGAACAATTCGCAAATCAGTTTTTGTTGTCATAAAATTCCACCAATCTTAAAAATTTGTGACTTTCTAGACATTTCATGTTTATTTGTCGTATATCTAATAAACCCAAAGATATTGATTATTGATTATCGAAAATTTAGAACTATAATTAAATTATAAAATATTTAGTTACTTATACAACAAATTGTTTATTATTATTTAAGGAGCTGATCATTTTGTGTATGATGAAGAAATTCTTTTCTCAAAAATTGTTTTGGGGTGGATTGTTAGCAATTATTCTAGTTGTTAGTATATTTATTATTGGTGTTATGGGCTCAATAGTTAACCCTAAACCAAAAGATATACCAGTTGCCTTAGTAGTAGAAGATAAAGGTTTTAAAATGCCTAATAACACATTAAATTTTGGGGAAACAATTAAAAAGACTTTAACAACTAATAAAGATATACCTTTTAAATGGAGTGTCTTAAAAGACAAAGACGAGGCAATTAACGAAATGAATGATAGATCCTACTACGCAGCAATTATCATTCCAGAAAATACTTCCCAAAATATTGCTACTATGCTCCAATCAAGCTCTGGGCAGCCTAAAGTAGAAATAATAATAAATGAAGGAATGAACTATACTGTTGCAAATACAATAGGACAAATTGCTAACCAAATAAGTTTGGAAATGAATACTCAAGTTCAAAATTTAATTTTTAGTCAATTAGAAGCTCAATCTGTATCACTTCCGCCTGATAAATTGAAACAGGCAATAAACCCCTTAAAAATTGAAAAACAGATAATTAATGATGTAGATAGCCATACTGCTAATGGAAATACTCCAGTTTTATTTACACAAATTCTTTGGCTCTCTGTTTTTATTTGTTCCCTAATACTTTTCATTACTTTAAAGAAAACGACAAATTCACAAATAAGTTTAGCTTCTATTGCAAGTCAGTTAATTGGCGGTGTTGTATTTCTTTTAGTTATTGTTACATCTATTATGCTATTTGCAAATTATGTCTTAGATGTAAATATCCCTAATAAAGAAAACACCTTCCTATTCCTACTTTTCAGTGGCTTTATATTCTTTTTGTTACAAAATGCTTTATTCAATTGGATTGGAATAATTGCAGCGCCTTTTATTTTATTAATGTTTTTATTCTCTATCCCAGTATTGAACTTACCAGTCGAGTTTTTACCAGATATAACTAAAGATTGGTTATATTCTTGGATTCCATTGAAATTTAGTGTTGAAGGTCTCAGAGGAATATTCTTCTTTGATAATAATGGTGTTAGTTATCAATTGAATATAATGACTTATATTGGAATAGGTTCTTTAATTCTACTGATGCTTTCTATTTTCAAAAAACAAAGTAAAAAAGAGCAACAAATTGAACTCAATAATTCTAACTAATTATTTTCAATTAATAAATCTGTGACTATACTCAAGAAAAAATCTTCTAATAAATTCAAATAAAAAACATGTACCCTATCGTACACATGATAGATGGTATCATGCATAAAGAGTTCTCTGGCATACTGACAGACCCTCCATCAAGTCACATGTTTGGTTAAATAAACGGATGAACTAAAATTCCTTATCTTTGACGAGATCATTTGTAAGAAAACGAAGCCTTCGTCACAGACGGAACGCACTATGGAAAGGGTGGCGTTTCACTTCTCTCACGTCGTAAGAAAAATTAAACCACTTGTCCCCTAAAAATATAGAGAACAAGTGGTTTAGGTGCTTTAATATGCGTCCTACTTTTAGAGTTCACTTCAAAAAATACACGAGAGTTTTTCTTTTTGAATATTATCCTATTTGAACACTTTCCTCTATTTTAGGAGAATATTTACTTGAGATTGTTCTTAACTGAGATACTACTTTTGAAATTAACCTTACACTTTCAATAATTTCTAATTGAGTTGTAAATTTCCCAAAACTAATTCTTACCGAACTTCTAATTTCATCATCAGACTTTCCCATTGCTTTTAAAACATAAGATAACTTTGCAGAAGACGAACTACATGCAGATGCAATTGACACACATACCCCGAATTGATTTAATGCAGCTGCTAACGCCTCTCCTCTAATCCCTAAAAACTGTATATTTAATGTAGACGGTACAGAAGAATTCAAACTTCCATTTAAGGACCAGTCATTTAGATTTTTTAATTCTTCTAAAAACATTCCTCTTAACTCTTGCATTTGTTGAAAATTGAGTCTTACATTCTGTTTTGCAATTTTTGCTGCAACTCCAAACCCAATGATTCCTGGCACATTTTCAGTCCCTGAACGGATACCCATTTCTTGTGATCCACCAAATATAAGTGATGATATATTAATTCCTTCTCTTAAATACAAGCACCCAACACCTTTAGGTCCATATATTTTATGCGCTGAAATTGAAAGACTATCAATACTCATTTCTTTCACATCAATATTTAATTTTCCCATTCCTTGTACAGCATCGCAATGAAAATGGATCCCCTTTTCGTTGCATATCTTACTAATTTTCTCAATAGGTTGAACTGAACCTACTTCATTATTAACCATCATTATTGTTACTAGACAAGTTTGAGGATTAATAGCACTTAATAATTCTTTTGTATCAACAACACCATTAGAGTCTACAGGAAGCTCTGTAATTCTAAAACCATAGTACTCCTTAAGATGCCTGCAAGCTTCTAAAATTGCTGGATGTTCAATAGAGCTAGTAATGATATGTTTTTTATTTAAGTTCTTAAGCGCAATCCCCATCAATATGGTGGAGTTCGATTCGGAAGCACCACTCGTAAAAACAATCTCGTTTTCATTAGCATTTATGAGGTCGGCCACATTTCTTCTTGATTCATCTATGGCAACTTTAGCTTCTTTGCCAAGAAAATATTTACTAGAAGGATTACCAAAAGAATTTTTCAAATAAGGAATCATAGCCTGATATACATCTTGATCTAGTGGAGTAGTAGCATTGTAATCAAGATAAATAGTCTCCTTATTTATCACTGGGATGCACCTTCGCCTTCTACTAAGAAATCTTTTTTCTTAAGGCTTTTCTGAGTTGGACTTGAACATTGCTTTAATATACTTAGACCAATGTCAATACAATGATATTGAGCCGGTTCAAGTTCATCCAACCATTCTGTAACCTCATCGCGAGTAATTAATTTAAGATCATCAAATGTTTTTCCTTTAATAACTTCAGAAACGATACTTGCTGTTGCAATAGAAGTTGAACATCCATATGCTCGATAAGAAACATCAGTAATTTTTCGTTCCTGAACTTTTAAAAACATATGAACCGTGTCGCCACATATAGGATTCCCAATTTCAACTACATAATCGGGATTTTCCAATTCACCAATATTTCTTGGATTCATAAAATGCTCGCAGATAGTATCATTAAACATTTACTCGCCTCCCGGCACCGTCATCATTTGATTTTCTTTTTCTTCAATAAACTTTTCTAAGTTAATTGCACAACAACCTACTTCTACACCTGGCATACGCGAAATATAAACTAATTTTTGCCCATTTCGTCCACATTCACATGTTGTATCTTTTCGTAAATATCCAACATCTTCTGTCAGTACAAAACCAGGATAGGAAGTACAAGTTGGATCATAGATAGCAATGACCCCACGCTCGCCATACTCTACTTCTTCTAAAACATTACGAGGATTTCTTAGTGATAAGTGAACCCATGGTGGAACATGCTTTTCTTGATACTCACATTCTACTGCTAACATATTTGCTTCTACCAGTCCATACATATCGCGAACATTATTCATTTCTATCCCTAGATATTCATTACAAAGACGGTTAAATTCTTCTCTTGGAATCTCTTCACCAGTGAATCTTTTCCAACCACCTAGTGTGATAATATGGCTTTTCTTTTCCAAGTTTAACTTAATATTATTTTCCATACAGTATTTGATTAGCTTATAGATAAGAAAAGGAGGTCCAACTAAATGACGAGTATGTTTTCCTTCCCATGAATTAAGTAGTTCTACTGCTTTTTCTGGATTAAATGTAACTCGTTTTACAACATTGTGAGAGCCATCCAGTAAGCCTGCTAATATATTTAACGCTTTAACCATACCCATTTCCGGCATCTCTTCAGTAGGAGGAAAAAGAAACAATCCCATTCCACGAGAAATTTGAAGGAATTCTCTGTAAGTTGATACAACACTTTCAAAAGCATTATTAACAGTAATTTTATCACGTCTAGAGACACTAGGAATCCCACTTGTACCCGTACTACGCATTTCATATTCAACTTCATTCAATTTTGATGTCATTAAAAGATGTGAATCACACTGTTTAAAAGTCTGTACTGGTATTAGCGGTATGTTAACTAAATCTTCAAAACCTTTTATATTTTCTGGAGTCACCTGTTTTTTATTACATACATCTCTATAAAACTCATTATTCTCATAATGGTGCTTAAAAGCCTCAGCAATCACGCTTCCTTTATACTCATTTACTTGGTCAAAAGGTAGTTTATATAAATCGTGTGAGCTGCCTACTAAAGTATTAAGTGGATTTAGTCCTAAATCTCGTAACTGTTTAGCTATATTCATTGACTTACCTCCTGGGAATTTTGAATTTTACCAATTAAAGTAATCACATCATCAATTGTTTTGCACCAGCTATAATCATCTTGAGGTATAGAAATTTTAAATTTCTCTTCTAAATCCAAAACCAGTTCTACACGGTCTGTAGAATCAAGAGCAAGATCTCCTGACATATCACTATTAAAATTAATTTTTTCAGCTTTTAATGAAGTAAAAGAAGTTATAGAACTCTGGATAACTTTCAACATTTCTTGTTTCTCCATGTTTATCCTCCAATATTAATCGGTTTGCAATTTCCCTACCAAGAATTCAGCATCTTCTCCAACGCCTAATAATAAAGCAGAGCCTCTTCGATATTGCCAAGATAATCCTATAAAAAACAATCCTGGCTCTTTTGTTACTCCTCTTTCATGAATTGGAAGACCTTTCTTATCAAAAATATTTGATATATCTAACCAATTATAATCAGGTTTAAATCCTGTAGCCCAAATAATATTTTCTGGTTGTACTTGATTGCCATTTTCAAATTTAACTTTTTGATCAATGAAACCAGTAGTTCTAGGAAGCATCTTAACTTTCCCTTCCTTGACTAAAGGTATTATTTCTTTCCCAATGATGGGATCATTCTTTTTAAGGGCTTGTCCTAGCTTTGAATCTACAGTTAGTCTAGATAGTCCAAGTACACCGAACCACCAAAAAATACTTTTGTTAAGAACCTGATATGGTAAAAATTTAGGTTTTTTTCCTAATGATATATATACTTCTCTTGTAGAAGATAACTCAGTGGCAATTTGCATTCCTGAGTTACCTCCACCAACAACTAAAGTTGTTCCTTCTTTTAGCTGAGAAGGATTTTTATAGTATGCAGAGTGTATTTGAAAAATATCATTTGGTATTTCATCACTAAAATCCGGTATATACGGCTGTTGAAATGGACCTGTAGCAATAATTAAGTTCTTAGTTGAAAATTCTTCACCAGAGTTTGTGATAATATGAAAATTACCTTTTTCTTTAAAGACTTTTGTAATTTTTGTATTTAATTTTACGGGTAGATGGAATTTTTCCGAGTACTCTTCCAAGTAATCCGCAAGTTCATCTTTTGTTGGATAACCATTCTGATTGCCGGGTAATGACATACCTGGTAATGCACTATGTGATCGAGGCGTGAACAATATTAAAGAATCATAACGGAGTCGCCAAGAATCTCCTAATCTAGCATGACTTTCAATTAGTAGAAATGAACTTGTAATATCTCGGAGATAATACCCCATAGCCAAACCTGCTTGCCCTGCTCCAACTATTATTGTGTTATATCGGTTTATCACAGAAACATATCCTTTCAAAAATCTTTTCTATTCTTTTTTATCGATATGCCAAATGACTAATTCGTTATTTAAATATTCCTGTTTACAGGCATTTCTTTGAATTTTCCCACTAGAAGTTTTAGGAATGGTACCTGTTTTTATTAAACAAATACAATATGGTTGAGCCCCATGTTCTTCCATCACTTTTTGACGAATATGAGTTAAGACATTTTTAGCATCTAACTTATCATTTGGATAACCGGACTCTCTAGGTCTAAAAGCTCTTTCAATTTCAGCAACTATTACTAGTCTTTCTTCATTCTCTTCAGTTATAGAAAAGGCAGCGCTGCAACCATCTTTGATTCCTATATGAGCTTTTTCGGTAGTTAATTCAATATCTTGTGGGTAATAATTTTTTCCTCTTAAAATAATTAAATCTTTCAATCGTCCTGTAATATATAACTGTCCATCATTAATGAATCCTAAATCGCCAGTTTTTAAATATTTTGCGGAATTCTCACCAGATATTCGTCCTCTAAAGTTTGCATTATCTCCTGTACCAAAATAGCCATTTGCCACATTTACACCATTGACCCATATTTCCCCTATTTCATTTTTTGAACAGGTATTATATGTATCTGGGTTAACAATCTTGATTTTCTGTTCTAAATGAGTCGTTCCACAACTAACTAGTGCAATTGATTCATTGCATTCTCTAGTCTCTTGTACTTTATTATCTCTTAAAGCTTTTGAGTCAAAATATTTAATAATAGATTTTTTATTAGTTACTCCGCCTGAGATAAACAGAGTGGCCTCCGCCATTCCATAGCATGGATAAAAGCTTTCTTCTTTAAATCCACAATTTTCAAATTCTGCAGAAAACTTTTTTAAAGTCTCATATCTTACAGGTTCGGCACCATTATATGCTACTTTCCAAGAACTCAAATCAATTAAAGTTTTCTGTTCCTCGGTTACCTTTTTTACACATAAATCATAAGCAAAATTTGGTGCTCCACTTACAGTTGCTTTATACTTTGATATTGCTTGTAACCATCTAAATGGTTTTTTTAAGAAATCAATTGGTGACATAAGAATACTCGTTCCACCTAAAAACAGTGGTTGAAGGACGTTTCCAATTAAACCCATATCATGGTATAAAGGAAGCCAACCAAATACTATTGTGTTTTCATCATTATTAAATGCTTTTTGAATCATTTTTTCGTTGTAAAGAATGTTCTGATGTGAGACCATTACACCTTTTGGTGCTGATGTAGACCCGGATGTATATTGTAGAAAAGCAATGGATTCCCCATTAATGTCTGGCTGTGTCCATTGATCTGCTTGTGGAAGGAGTGACTCGTCAATGCAAATCCATTTTATATCCATTGCGGATATTTCTTCAGAAAAATGTTTTGCTATTTTTGAGTGTAACTGTGAAGTAGTAAAAATAATGTTTGTTGAAGCATCTATCAAAATACTTCTAATTCTATCCATGTTCCTACTAAGCGTAGGAGGATATACTGGCACTGCAATAACACCTGCGTAAAGACATCCCAGAAATGCTTTAATATATTCCAAACCTGGAGGATACATAATTAAAGCTTGTTTCCCAGATAATCCTTCATTCTGCAAATAAGCTGCAATTCTTTTTGAATCCATAACTAATTGCTCAAACGAAATGGAAATTTCATCTTCATCTCCAATTAAATAATTAAAAGCTACTTTATCTGGATTCTTTGCTGCATTACTATTCAATAAATCTATTAAAGAGTAGTATTTAAGAGTTTTATCTAAACTGGTTTGAAGCATTTCTTCATTCCCCTCAAATATTATTAATTTCTTTCAAATGCATTCATAGCATTTACACTATGGCTAATTGCAGCACCGGCTTTAAGAGCAGCTGCAACAGCAATTGCTTCTATAACTTCCTCTATTGTTCCACCTAACTTTTTATATTTAGCAACGTGAGCTTCAATACAATAAGGACAACCTGTAGTATGAGCAACAGCTATAGCAATTAACTCTTTTGTTTTAGTTGGAATTTGACCATTATTAAACACTTCGTGTTCAAACTGCATAAACTTTTGTGCTACTTGTGGAGACTTTTCTTTTAATTCTCCTAACTTATTCAAGTAAGATAATTTATACAAAGTATCATCTGCCATTTTAAAAATTCCCCTCTCAAATTAATAATTTAGGCCCAAAGTTAAGTTTATGAACAACAAAAGGAAATATACTACTTTTCAGATCCACCTCCAATTTAGAATTAATTTGCTATTTTATCTAAAATGGTAAATTTAAGTTAATCAAACTATTATTTACCAGCAAAAACTTTTACAAAATGGATTCTACTTGAGTTATTTTTTGTTGTCAATAGAGCTGTTAGATTGCCTTCAATCGCCTAAATATCCTCTTTACAATTATTTTCTCAAGTTATTTATATACCAAAATAACTAAACAATAAATTCTTCTTTACTTTATGTAGTTAAAAAGAAGAAAAGTTATATCCAATTTATATTTCAAAAATATTATCTACCTTATAACTTGAGAAATAACCAGGAATTTTTTATAAAAAAGTTTGAATTTTTTATAAATTCAATAAAATATATCGATTTCTTTCTAGAAAAGTCATAGCAAGGCTTCTTTTTTTATTTATAGAAGATGGATTCCATTAACTTATTAGGATAGCACCCACTAAACCTTTAAGTTTTTCAACTCTACATTTACACTTGTATCTGCTATCTTTTGAATTATTCGATGAATCACATGGATTTTATGTCATTTAGTTAGCGGAACTTCTATAAGTCCGTTATTTCTTCTTATCTACTTCCTATTTTCTTACTTCTAATTCACGTTTTCTAGCTTCAACATCTTTACGTAAAAATCAACTTTAAGCAGTTCTCAATTTTTTCCCTTCTCTTATTTTATTATCGGCATTTGCGTTTTTAATTTTGCTTGATTCTTTCACTATATCGTCTAACGGATGCGAAGCTTTTTTGCAAGCCTATAGACTGACTGACAAGGAAAACGAAACAGTCCATACGAAACATAAAAGCCGTATGACTTGGGATGAAGCATTTCTCGCCTTGTCCTTGATTGCCAGACGCTCCACCTAAATATTGAACGCGAATGTTCGGGATTCCTTGTTGGTAGCGTTGGATAGGGCCCCTATATGTATAAATAATGGTCGCTAATATTGGATACATGATTTGGTTTCATTGCTATACGGACTCCAAATTTCTCCATTCATAGTATATGATATATATTAAAGTAAGTCTTATTACATATTGAATATGAGTAAGGGAGGAATACTTATGGGTCAACATC
>NZ_JOTN01000011.1 GCF_000712595.1 Bacillus manliponensis | reverse complement strand
CTATATTTATATAGAAGAAGTTTTTTATTTCGAGCTTAATGTTCAAGTATGGAAGTAGTTAATGATTTCAAAACCTATATAATCCGTTGGAAATGCCTTTAATAATTCATATTTTCTATCTGACATACTTTCATCAACTTTCATTTGCAATTTATAAAAAAGAACGAAATAATTATTATACTAAGAATTTTCACAAGCATAAACAGTTAATAGAGTTTTGGAAAAAAGGAAGGGGAGATATTTTGGCACTGCAGCATGAATTTGTATTTGTTTCGAAAGAAAAAGGGGAATTACGTTCTGAAGATTTTCTTTGGCGTGACACAAATATATGGTACAAAGACGGAACAGATATTGAACAGTGTGTTATATTAAGCGATGATTTTGTTTTGTATATGTCTGATTTCTTACAATGGATTCCAACTTGCACACCGCACCACAATCGAAATGAGAGAGGTTTTGGATTAAATTATCATGGCGTAACAAAAATTGAACAAGAAGGTGCGGATTTAGCTGTTCAGTTATTTCAATCACTTATTTCGTTATTCGTGCTAGCGCCTGAAACAATACAATTAACTGGACCGTTTGGATGGATAGAAGGGGAACATGTAGAGACCGGAGAGTATGAGGAGTTATCATTCAAACGGGATTTACTATGTTCACAGTTAAAGTCGTTCGTTACTTTGCTAAAACAAGTAAAAGAAGGAAAAGGGTATATTCTTCACTTTGGTATATAAGGATCAATTGGGAATAAGACTCATTTTGTTAATAAAATGGTTCATCACCGTAACATAAGGTTGATTTTTTGAAAAGAATTCATTTTTCATACACGAAACGGAAAGTGTCCACTCGGAGTGGAGTGTACATCTCTATATGTCACTCCTAACTTTCGGTGAAGAGTAAATAAAATTCAAAAAATGAAAAAGTATGGCAGATTGAATACCCATACATAGTGTGTTTTGTTCACTTTTTTATAAAAAAACGAAAAAAATATAAACATATTTGTCGATACATGTTGTATATTCTCGCGAGGAAAGCTATCATATAAATGTGTAAAACGTTTACCAATATAAGTGAAGGGAAGAATAGCATGTCACATTCAATCGAACAACTTTCTATCAACACGATTCGCACACTTTCCATTGATGCGATTGAAAAAGCAAACTCTGGTCATCCAGGAATGCCAATGGGAGCAGCTCCAATGGCGTATACATTATGGACACAATTTATGAACCACAACCCAAATGATCCAACGTGGTTTAACCGTGATCGTTTCGTATTATCTGCAGGTCATGGTTCAATGTTACTATATAGCTTACTGCATTTAGCTGGTTACGATGTTACAATGGATGATTTAAAAGACTTCCGTCAATGGGGAAGTAAAACACCAGGTCACCCTGAGTTTGGTCATACGCCAGGCGTTGATGCAACAACAGGTCCACTTGGTCAAGGTATTTCAACTGCTGTTGGTATGGCAATGGCTGAGAGACATTTAGCAGCGAAGTATAACCGTGATGAGTATAATGTTGTCGATCATTATACATATGCAATTTGTGGTGATGGCGACTTAATGGAAGGTGTTTCTGCGGAAGCGTCTTCATTAGCGGCACATTTAGGTTTAGGCCGTCTTGTTGTGTTATATGATTCTAACGATATTTCTTTAGATGGTGACTTAAACCGTTCTTTCTCTGAAAGCGTAGAAGACCGTTATAAAGCATACGGTTGGCAAGTAATTCGCGTTGAAGATGGAAACGATATTAACGAAATTGCAAAAGCAATTGAAGAAGCAAAAGCGGATGAAAAACGTCCAACATTAATTGAAGTAAGAACAACAATTGGATTCGGATCACCAAACAAATCTGGAAAATCTGCTTCACACGGTTCTCCACTTGGTGTAGACGAAACAAAATTAACAAAAGAATCATATTCTTGGGCATTTGAGCAAGACTTCCATGTACCAGAAGAAGTGTATGAGCACTTTAACACAGCTGTAAAGGCTGCTGGTGAAACAGCACAAGCTGCGTGGAGCACAATGCTTGGTGAATATGGTGAGAAATATCCAGAATTAGCAAATGAATTCCAGTCGGCAATGAACGGTCACCTTCCAGAAGGTTGGGATAAAAACTTACCAACGTATGAAATGGGATCGAAAACAGCAACTCGTTCTTCTTCAGGTGCTGTAATTAATGCAATTGCTGATGCTGTTCCATCATTCTTTGGTGGTTCTGCAGACCTTGCTGGTTCTAATAAAACATACATGAATAACGAAAAAGACTTCACAAGAGAAGACTATAGCGGTAAAAATATTTGGTACGGTGTACGTGAGTTTGCAATGGGTGCAGCAATGAACGGGATTGCACTTCATGGCGGTTTAAAAACTTACGGTGGTACGTTCTTCGTATTCTCTGACTACTTACGTCCAGCAATTCGTCTTGCTGCGTTAATGAACTTACCTGTAACATATGTGTTTACACATGACAGTATCGCAGTTGGAGAAGATGGTCCAACGCATGAGCCAGTTGAACATTTAGCAGCGCTTCGTGCAATGCCAAACGTATCTGTTATTCGTCCAGCTGACGGTAACGAATCTGTTGCAGCTTGGAAGTTAGCGTTAGAATCTACAAAAACACCAACTGCATTAGTTCTAACTCGTCAAGACCTTCCAACATTAGAGGGAGCAAAAGACGATACGTATGAGAAAGTTGCAAAAGGTGCATATGTAATTTCTCCAAGTAAGAAAGAAACAGCGGATGCAATTTTAGTTGCAACTGGATCTGAAGTAAGCTTAGCAATCGAAGCGCAAAAAGTATTAGCAGAAAATGGTGTTGACGTATCTGTTGTTAGCATGCCAGCTATGGATCGCTTTGAAGCGCAAACTGCTGAGTACAAAGAATCTGTATTACCAAAAGCAGTAACGAAACGTTTAGCAATCGAAATGGGATCTTCATTCGGATGGCATCGTTACGTTGGCTTTGAAGGAGATGTTTTAAGTATCGATACATTTGGTGCTTCAGCTCCTGGTGAGAAGATTATGGAAGAGTATGGATTTACTGTAGAGAACGTTGTTCGTAAAGTAAAAGAAATGCTTTAATGATTTGAGAAAAATCTCTCCAGCATGGAGAGATTTTTCTATGTAAAAGTGTGAATTCGACAGAAAAAGTTTTTTCTTGTTCCGTAGTCAGACAATCATCGCATCTTTCTTTTTATATAATAAGGAAAATGGTTGTCCAATGCGGGAGGGGAATTATGAGGACATACGAATTATACTTAATTCAAGAAGAAATTGCACATATGTATTTTGGACGTGAAATGTTATTGTTTGATTTGTTTTCTCGCTTTTCCGAGCCTGGTTCCCTTTCGGAAAAGAAAGTGTTGTACAAGCAAATGAAGTATATTACGATGCCGATACAAACGCTAAAAATTCATTATAGAATGGAACAAGCTTTGAAGAATTATGAGGTGTATGAAAGAATACAGCATACACATACCATTCAGCAAGGAAAAGAGCATGGAGCAATCACGATTAAACCACGTCACATTTCAATGCGCACGTCCGGAAACGTTGAAATGGAAACAGCTTTTTTTGAAGTGTTACGAAAATGCGAATTGACATTTCTCGCTATGAATTATGAGAGTAAGCAGTATGGCTGGTTAAATCCTCTGAAACAAGCGCAAATTTATCTGTAAAAAATGTCGAATACAATCTTGTCTTATTGAAAAGGTTTTAGTACACTGTAAGGTAGACAACATGAAGGAGGAAAATATATGTCAACTTGGGTAATCGTTCTATTGAGCGTATTAGCGGGGCTAGCAGCAGGCGTAGCATTAGGATTTTTCATCGCGCGTAAATATATGATGAACTACTTAGAAAAGAATCCACCAATTAATGAACAAATGTTAAAAATGATGATGATGCAAATGGGACAAAAACCATCCCAAAAGAAAATCAATCAAATGATGAGCGCTATGAACAAACAAATGAAATAGGCGCTAGAAAGGACACTCTTGCTGAGTGTCCTTTCATTTCGTCTTCTGAAGTTTTAAAAACTTTCAAAAATTTTGTGTTTTTGATAAACTGAATACATCGCTCATTTTGAGGAGGGGGGATTATATGAAAGTATTTTCAGACTTAGCATGGTTTTTTAAACAGGAGAGAAAGGCATATATAACAGGTATTATTCTTTTATTTGGCGTAGCACTGCTTGAGCTTGTATCGCCAAGAGTTATTGGTATTATTGTTGATGAAATTAGTACAAATACATTAACTGCAAATTCATTACTCATGTGGGCGAGTATATTAGTAGTTACTGGGGTGACGATGTACATATTACGTTACATTTGGCGAATGATGATCTTTGGTTCTTCTTTAAAGTTAGCCCGCCAATTACGTGAAAGGTTGTATAAACACTTTACAAATATGAGTCCATCGTTTTATCAATCGCATCGTACTGGTGATTTAATGGCTCATGCAACAAATGATATTCAAGCGATTCAGCAAACAGCTGGTGCTGGTGTGTTAACGCTTGTTGATTCATTAGCTGTAGGTGGATGTGTTCTTGTTGCGATGGGATTTACGATTAGCTGGAAGTTAACATTAGTTAGTTTAATTCCAATGCCGATTATTGTGATAGCAACAAGGTATTATGGAACATTGTTACATCGTCGTTTTCATAAGGCACAGGAAGCTTTCTCAGAAATTAATGATAAGGTACAAGAAAGTATGAGCGGAATGAAAGTCATTCGTTCCCTTGGTCAAGAAGGTGAGGATTTACAAGCGTTTCGTCAGCAGTCAGAAGATGTTGTACGTAAAAATATGTTGGTAGCTCGTATTGATGCACTATTTAACCCAACAATTGCACTTGTTGTCGGATTTTCATTTTTAATTGCAGTTTGTTACGGCTCTTTACTTGTTGTTCGTAATGAGTTAACAATTGGTGAACTTATTACATTTACAACGTATTTAGGAACACTTGTATGGCCAATGTTAGCATTTGGATGGCTATTTAATATTATGGAGCGAGGACGTGCTTCGTATGATCGTGTGCACAAGCTATTATCATATACATCTGATGTTGTGGATCAAGCAGGAGCAAGTGAAGTAACAGGAAGTGGTGATATTACATATGCAATTGACTCATTCTCTTATAAGAAAAATGAAGTGGTAGACTTAGAAAATATTCATTTTACGTTAAAGAAAGGTGATACATTAGGAATTGTTGGTCGAACGGGTGCTGGGAAAACGACGTTACTAAAGTGTTTGATCCGAGAATATGATCATTTTAATGGATTATTACAAATTGGAGGTACTGATATTCGAAACATGACACTTCATGCAGTTCGAAGTGCTATTTCGTATGTGCCACAAGATCATTTTTTATTTTCAGCAAGTATTGGAGAAAATATTGCATTTGGAAAATCGGGGGCATCGTATAAAGAAATTGCACATGCAGCAAATATTGCTTGTATTCACGATGACATTGTAAACTTCCCTGATGGATATGAAACAATTGTTGGGGAACGTGGTGTTTCTTTGTCTGGTGGACAAAAGCAGCGTATTTCCATAGCACGTGCCTTGTTAACAAATGCAGAAGTATTAATATTAGATGATTGTTTATCGGCCGTTGATGCAAAAACGGAAGAAACAATTTTAACAGCATTAAAGAGAGAACGAGAAAATAAAACGACAATTATTACAGCACATCGCTTAAGTGCGATCCAACATGCGAATTTGATTCTCGTTGTAGACGAAGGGAAAATTGTCGAACGTGGTACACATGAGGAATTAATGAAACAAGAGGGCTGGTATAAAGAAATGTATGAAAACCAGCAATTAGAAGCGTTAGTTGAGAAAGGAGGGGTATAAATGGAAGAGAAGAAAAAGCGCAGTGACTTATGGCGTTTATTAGCGTACATGAAGCCGTATAAAGGCTTGTTAACATTTGCATTTTTGTTTTTAGTTGTTGCAACAGCAGCAGAAATGTTAGGTCCTTTTTTAATCAAGAAATTTATTGATGAACATTTAGTACCGAAAAACTTTGAACAATCAGCACTATTAACATTGTTTATTGTTTACATGGCTGCGCATCTTTTGAAAGTATTATTTACGTACTTAAATCTATTGTTCTTTCAAAATATCGCATTTAAAATTGTGCAAGATATACGTGTAGAAGTGTATGAACATGTTCAAAAGTTATCACTTAGCTTTTTTGATCGTACTCCGATTGGTACAATTGTTTCACGGGTGACCAATGATACAGAGGCGATTAAGGAATTTTATGTGAGTGTGTTATCGACGTTTGTAAAAAATATTGTTTTCTTAGTTGGTATTTTAACAGCGATGTTTTTATTAGATATAAAACTTGCTCTTATCTCGATATTGTTAATTCCAATTATGATTACGATTATGACGTTATATCGCCGAAAGAGTTCAGTATTTTACTTAGAGGTGCGTAGTCAATTAAGTATTTTAAATGCAAAATTAAATGAGTCAATTCAAGGGATGAATATTGTGCAAGTTTTCCGTCAACAAAAACGTATGCGGAAAGAATTTGAAGAAATAAATGAGAAACATTACGGTGCGGGGCGACGTACATTAAAGTTTGATGCGCTTTTTTTAAGACCGGCAACGGACCTTGTTCATATTTTAGCGATTGTAGTAGTGCTAATGCTATTTGGGATTGATGCATTAAAGAGCCCAGTAGAAGTTGGGGTATTATATGCATTTGTAAACTATATTCATCGTTTTTTTGAGCCGGTAAATGAACTAATGATGAAACTTTCTTTCTTCCAGCAAGCAATTGTTTCCTCTTCACGTGTGTTTCATTTAATGGATGAGAAAGACTTAGCTCCAACGCAAAAAGGAAATGAAAATCCAGTGGTAACAGAAGGAGAAATCGAATTTCATAATGTAACGTTTTCGTATGATGGAAAGCGTGATGTATTAAAGAATGTGTCTTTTCGTGTCAAGCCTGGTCAAACAGTTGCATTTGTTGGCCATACCGGAAGTGGAAAGAGTACAATTATGAACTTACTCATGCGTTTTTATGATGTAAATAAAGGTGAAATTACGATTGACGGTGTGGATTTAGAAAGATTTCAAGAAAAAGAAGTTAGAAAACGCATTGGTCTCGTTTTGCAAGATGCGTTCTTATTTGCTGGAACGGTAAAGAAAAATATTCGTATGTATGATGATAGTATTACAGATGAAGAAATTGAAGAGGCTGCAAAGTTTGTGCAGGCAAATACTTTCATTGAACAGTTACCAAACGGGTACGATACAGAGGTTGTTGAGCGCGGTGCAGCATTTTCTAGTGGGCAGCGTCAATTGATTGCATTTGCAAGAACGATTGCAACAAATCCAAAAGTATTAGTATTAGATGAAGCAACGGCAAATATTGATACAGAGACGGAAGATGCTATTCAAACGGCGCTGCAGCGTATGCGAAAAGGTAGAACAACAATAGCAATTGCACACCGACTATCAACAATTCAAGATGCAGATCAAATATTTGTGATGCACGATGGTCAAATTGTTGAAAGAGGTACACATCAGGAACTGTTAGCAGAGCAAGGGTTATATTACAATATGTATTTACTACAAAATAAAGGAAGTTTGCAAAAAGCTTTATAAGGTGAAAGAAAGCTGATCAAGGAGATCAGCTTTCTTTTTTTGTAGGCTTGGTCATTTCGATGATTTCAGTTTCTAATAGAACTCCTTTGCCAAAACGGCGCTTACATTCTGTTTCTACTTTTTGAAGGGCATAAAAGTTAGAAGAAGCTGCAACGGTGACAACTGTATGACGGGAATCTCTGTTTTCTTCGCAAAATAAACAGTTCACGACATATTTAGAAATCATCATCTCATTCTTCCGCTTGTTTTTAACTATAAATCTGCTAAAAATATTCGCTAAGAAAAGAGATGTTTCCTCTTTTTTCGAGGAAAAGACTATAGAGAAATAGAATAATATGTAAGGGAGGGGATGAAATGAAACGTTGGATTGGAGCAGCAGCAATTTGTATAAATGAGAGAAATGAAGTGTTAATGGTATTGCAAGGGCAACCTGGTGAGGAAAAGTTGTGGTCGGTACCTTCTGGTGGTAGAGAAGAAGGAGAATTGTTAGAAGAGTGTTGTATACGTGAAGTGTGGGAAGAGACGGGATATGAAATCGAAGTAGTTGAAAAAGTACATGAAAAAATAGGTATTACCTTTGGTGTTCCGGTGCACGTTCACTATTATGTTGTGAAAATCATTGGTGGAGAAAAGAAGATTCAAGATCCAGATGGACTCATTTATAAAGTAGAATGGAAGCGATTCGATGAGCTTAAAGCGATACCACTTTCGTTTCCAGAAGATTATCAGCTCTTAAAGCAATACATGAACGAAACAATTGAAAAATGACAAAAATGTAAGGTTATACATATTTTCTGTAAGAGAGTTCGATGTTTTCTTTATCCATTCTTCTTTATAGTAAAAGAGAAGAATGGATAAGGAGATGTTAACGATGATACATATGTTGATAAGAACAGCGAGGAGGGGACGAAAAGATGACGTTTTCTCGGCTCGCGTTTAAAAATGTTAGTCAAAATATGCGTGCGTACGGTGCGTATTATTTGAGTAGTGCATTTTCAATTACGGTATTTTTTTTATATGCTTTGTTTATTTATCATCCACATATTACAGATGGAGAGAAAGTACCAGGTGCAGTTCGGCAAGGAATGATTACAGCTGAGTTCATTATTTACTTCTTTTCGTTTTTCTTCATTTTTTATGCTGTGAGCTCATTTTTAAAGATGCGGAATAAAGAATTCGGTATTTTTGTGATGCATGGTATGACGAAGTTCCAGCTTGTTCGTATGATTTTTATTGAAAATATGTTAGTAGGTATAAGTGCACTCGCAACAGGAATCGGGTTAGGGTTATTGTTTGGAAAGCTGTTTTTTATGCTTGCAAGCATGGTGATGGAGCTAGGTGATTTACCATTTTATATACCGGTGCAAGCAATGAAAATAACAAGCATTGTCTTTATGGTGTTATTTTTTGTTGTTTCCTTCATAACAAGTTTGTTCGTACAAAACCGAAAAATTATTGCCTTATTAAAAGGGAACAGAAAAGCAAAGAAAGAGCCGAAGCCTTCTATTATATTGTCGCTATTAGCAGCTGTTCTTCTTATTGTAGGATATACGCTATCAATAACAGCGCATGCAGGAAGTGTGATGTTTTTATTGTTTCCTGTTGCCATTATTGTCATAATTGGTACGTATTTTTTATACTCACAGCTTAGTGTATTTACATTAAGAGTGTTGAAAAAGCGCAAACATATATATTGGAGAAAAACGAATTTATTATCCTTTTCGTTGTTAGCATACCGCATAAGAGATAATGCACGTATGTTCTTCATGGTAACAATCGTTTCGACAGTTGCTTTTTGTGCAATTGGAACGTTTGCGGCATTTTTAAATGTACAAAAGAGTGAGACGATGAAAAATGTTCCGTTTGCATTTAATTTTATTACATACAATGAGCATCAAGGGCAAAAAGAACAGTATGAACGACATATTGAAACAACGTTTAAAAAGGAAAATGTGAAATATGAAAAAGTAGAAGCAAAGGTAAAGTTTCAATCTGCGGTGAAAGAGAATAGTGTAGTCACCATTTTAAATGAATCAGATTATAATACATTTGCTAAAAAGTTAGGTTATGAAACGGTGGCGCTAAAAGGAAATGAGGCGGCACGTGTTCCTTCGTTTGGTTTAGAAGGAAATATAGTAAGTGAGTTGAAAGGTGAAAACATCCAATTCATTGAAAGTGGAAAAGAAATTCATGTTACTCATGTTATGAAACATAATATTTTTTCAGGTGGAGCATTTCCTGGGAAAATATTTGTTGTTGCAAATGATGTGTATGAAGGGATTGCTGGCAGTCCGCAAACAGCAAGCTATATAGGATATGAAGTGAAAGATTGGGAGCAGACGACAGATGTAGCGGAACAATTAGAAAAGAAGTTGTTTCAAAAATGGCAATATGAATTTTCGTCTCGCGTTACAACATATGAAGCGATTGGTCAGGCAACTGGCATTATGTTATTTATCGGTTTGTTTGTCGGAACAATTTTTTATTTATGTGCAGTGAGTTTTTTATACTTCCGCTTGTTTACAGATTTAGAATCGGATGCGAAATATTATGAGACGCTTATGAAGCTTGGGATGAATGAAGGGGAAATGAAGAACATTATGACGGTGCAAATGGGATGTTTATTTTTTGTTCCATTTATTGTGGCAGCAGTTCACACAAGTGTTGCATATATCGCACTGCAAAAAGTGTTTATAAGTGGGATACTGCTATCTTCACTTCTTGTGATTGGTTCATTCTTATTAATTCATACATGTTGTTTCTTCATTTTAAGAAGAAGTTACTTTTTACAAATAAAACAGCGGATTATGTGATAAAGAAACGGCGATGTTATTTGGAAACATCGCCGTTTTTTAATTCTATTATAAATAGATATACGTGTTCATTTTGCGTTAGGAGTTGTTGAACAGATGTATCATCTTCCGGTGGAATAGAAGATATGCTACCGTCTTCTGCTGTTGAATATATCCATGCTCCAAGAACTGTTTTTTTATTATAATTTATCTTTTTCTCTTCCTCGATAGAGGTAAAGCTGGAGCTGTTCCAACTTGGAATAGAGTCATCTATAAAATTTACTGAAGCATCTGTTGTATGTATAAACCACTGAGTTGCTTGGTGAGTGGCACCTTCATCTTGAAGTACTTGTTGTCCAAATGACAGCTGTATTTTATCATTCGTAAATTTGGAAGTAGAAAAAGCATCAATATGTTTTACTTTTTGTCCATTATGATAGTATTCAAGCCAAATTTTCATTTCATCTTTTTTGTTGGTGATGTTGATATCGTATACTTGCATATTACCTCGTTCAACAGGGAGTAATTGTAATAATGCTTGATCATCTTTTGTTAAATGATACGGTTTTACAGTTGTATAACTGGTACTAGAGCTTATTTGTTCTGATGTACAGCCACTTATTACGAAAAGGCATAAAAGTAAAAAGGCTTTCAACGTTCGTTTCATTATATTCACCTCGCTATATTATATTAGTTTTATCATAAAAAAAGCCGTTTTCAGTCTTAAGTCTTATATAACATTGCATTGCTAGTACGATGTATAAAACAAATGTATATTATACACTAACTGAAGTGTCTGTTACATGTTCGGAAATTATTGGGGGATTTTTATCATGATCGTATTTCAATGTGCCTTGGAAAATATAAGGTGTCATGTTAGAGTGTTTTTTTATTACTTTCTTTGGTTGGCTTTTATTGTTACGTTTCTCTTTTTTTATACGTCAGTTCAATATTTTGAAACAGCTAAGGATGGTATGTTTTTTTTCGATAAGCTATTATTAGCGCTATGTTTATGTATAAGTACGTTATGTATGAACGCTATCTTTTTAAAGAATAGGATAAAACACATACCAAGGCAAGACCTTTGTGGAAGAGGTCTAAAACAAATACGGCTAATCTTTTTTTATGAACAAATCATTGTTAGCAGTGGAGCGCTTATTATTGGCCTTTTTCACGGTGTGTTGTTCTTTAAATTATTTACTGTGGTTTTCATAAAAGTCACGAATAATCAAAGTGTAGGGGATGTTTCATTAAATATTGAGGCGGTTTTTCATACAGTGTTATTATTTTCTGTTCTCATTTTCTTTACTTTATGGTGTTGTAATCGATTTGTTGTTCGTAATGAAGTTTGTACTGGTAATGGAAGAAAGTATTTGTTTTAAAAATTTTGAATATTTTTATGACGAATGATAAAATAGAAAAGGTATATAGTGCTGTAAGGTATGTTTTTTGTACTATATAAAATAACAAAAAAAATGATCGGCGGAACCGATCAAATATATAAATATAAAATTGGGAGAGGTAAAACCTGTATTGTCATTATTATAATGTATTTTTGAATATACTAAAATAAAAAAACACTATGTGGATGTTGAGAAAGTTTTTTGAAAATGTAAGGGGAATGAATCATGGAAAAGCAATATATAAAAGGAATACCGTTTTGTAGTTCGAAATATAGCGAAGTGTTACATATGTTAAAAGAGTGGCTAAGTAAACAAGATGATAAACCACGATTTGTTGTAACAGCAAACCCTGAAATTGTTATGTCTGCTAATGGGGATTGTGAAGAATCTATTCAGTTTCGAAATTTATTGTTAGAGGCAGATACAATTACAGCTGATGGTATTGGTGTAATTATTGGTTCCAAAATTTTAAATGGAAAGTTAAAAGAACGTGTAACAGGTGCAGATTTGACACATGATTTAATCTCATACTGCAATGAAAAAAGCTATCGTGTTTTTCTTTTTGGTGCTACGCCAGAAAATAATGAAAAAGCAATTCGGACTTTAAAAGCACAATTCCCTTATGCTACATTTGAGGGGATGCATGGTTTTATTCAGGGAGAAGAATTAGAACATGTAAAAAGTTGTATCCAACAGTTTGGGCCCCATCTTTTGCTTGTAGGTTTAGGTTCTCCGCGCCAAGAACAATTCATTCATAACAACTTGAAACAATTAAACGTACCATTATCAATTGGGGTTGGTGGCATGATTGATATTTTGTCTGGGAATGTGAAGAGGGCACCAAAGGTAATGAGAGATACAGGAACGGAATGGTTATACAGGTTAATAAAAGAACCAAAACGAATCAAACGACAATTCGTGCTTCCAAAGTTTTTACTATCGGTTATGGCAGAGCGTATACGAAAAGGGACGAGTTAATTATAAAGTGAAACTTTAATCAGTGGGGGTTTTCTCCATCCCCCACTGATTATTAGCCCGACCAATCGGGCTTTTACGTGCTGTGTATCTCCCACCTAAACTTCTTTGCACTCCTCAAGTTTTGAGGTGGGAGTATTACAGCACGTTAATGCGGGATAAAGAAAAAGGAGAGCAACAATATGCTCTCCTTTTGTTATGCTGCCATTTTTTCATGGACAGGACGTTTCGTATATTTTCCACGTAATGCAAATGCGATTTGTGGAATTGCAATTCCGATTAAGATAAGCGTAACGCCTACCCACTGAGAAGTCAGTACAGCTTCTTTTAATAAGAATACAGATAAAATTGTTGTGACTGGTAGTTCCGCAGCTCCTAAAATAGTTGCAAGACCAGAACCGATTTTTGGAATCCCAATTGTAAAGGCAATAGATGGGATCACGATACTAAAAATACCAAGTCCTAAGCCATATTTCCAAAGCCCTGCTGCAAGTGCACCGTCATATAAAAATGTTGGCGGGAAAATAATCATAACTAACGTTAATGCTCCTGCCATAAGTGTGACTCCGCGTGGTAATGAAGGGATTTCAACGGCTACTTTTCCACTCACAAAAATATAAAAAGCAAATGCAACGGCCGATAATAGTCCAAAGAAGATTCCTTTCATATCAATGCTTCCTGCTGATTGTTCAAATAATCCGCTCGATAAAAATGTTCCAGCAAGTAAGAAGATAACAGAAATAATCTTTTCTTTTGATGGAAATGTTTTTGTTGCAACTGCTTCAATAATAATACCAATCCAAACGAATTGGAATAATAGCACAATTGCAATGGAAGCAGGTACTGTTTGTAGTGAACCGTAATAAAAAATACCTGTTAAACTTGCTGACGTACCAGCGATAAATAAAATAATTGCTTGTTTGAATGGAACGCGATGTCTAGAGAATAATAATGTAATCGAAAGAAGTATGAACCAACCGAACAAATATTGACTTCCAATTACTTCTCCAAGTGAAAACCCTTCACTATATGCAAATTTCACAAAGATTGCTAAAATACCGTAGCTGCATGCCCCTAGTAAAACGAGTAATGAATAACGAAGCATTCCGACCCCTCCAATCTATTTTATATGTTTTCGCTACTAAATGTTTCTGTTCAAAACGAACAAATCTCGATAGATGGAAGTATACAAAATTAAAAAATGAGGGTCAACTGAAAGAAAAGTGTGACATTTTATAGAATGATAATAAAAGCATGTTATTTTTGCATAATGATGAAAGAATAATCGTGAAACCCTTGTATATGAAAGATTTGCATGTATATCATTTTCATTTTAAAAAATATTTCAAAGCTAATATTCCCTATTTTGATAGGGTTAACTGTAATAGAAAGTTCACTACTTTGCTATGTTATTTATGATGAATTTTGTTACAATGATGTAGAAGAAAGGAGGAGAAACAATGCAAGATGTAAATATCTTTTTAGCGTTTGGTGCAGGTTTTTTATCATTTATCTCTCCGTGCTGTTTACCACTTTATCCAGCATTTTTATCGTACATAACAGGGATGTCAATTTCAGATTTGAAAGAAGAGAATGCAATGCTTCGGAAGCGAAGTATGCTACATACAGCGTTTTTCTTATTTGGATTTTCAATCATTTTTATTGCAATTGGTTTTGGAACGAGTTTAATCGGGGACTTTTTCACAACATATCAAGATTTAATTCGTCAATTAGGGGCTATTATTATTGTTATCTTTGGTCTTTTCATTATTGGCGTATTTAAACCGAAGTTTTTAATGCAAGACAAGAAGATTACATTTAAGAATAGACCGAGTGGTTATTTTGGGTCAATTTTAATAGGGGTTGCATTCGCTGCTGGATGGACACCATGTACAGGGCCAATTTTAGCGGCTGTCATTGCCCTTGGTGCAACTAATCCAGACTCAGCTATGCTGTATATGATTGCATACATACTTGGCTTTGCAATTCCATTCTTTGTATTGTCATTCTTTATTACAAAAATGAACTGGATCAAAAGAAATAGTACATCATTTATAAAAGTTGGTGGTTACATTATGATTGCGATGGGTGTACTATTATACTTTGACGGATTAACAAAAATTATTATATTCTTTTCTAGTTTATTTGGTGGATTTACAGGATTTTAGTTTTTCTTCTAGAAAAATTGGAAATAATGACAGAAAAGCATATAATAAAACTATATCTTGGACATTTCCACAAAAAAGGATGATAAAGAATGAACTTAGTTCTCTTATCAAGTATCGTTGCAATTTGTATGGCGTTAGGAGCGATGGTAGTTCGCTTAAAAGCAGCAAAGAAGCCAGCGACATTGAAAAAAATTGTGCTTCCACCGTTCTTTATGAGTACAGGAGCACTCATGTATATTGTTCCTGAATTTCGCCTCACACCTTTTGAAATATTAGAGGCAGTTGCGGTAGGGTTGTTTTTTTCGATTTTTCTTATTAAAACATCGAAATTTGAAGTGCGCGGACAAGAAATTTATTTAAAACGATCAAAATCATTTGTTTTTATTTTACTTGGACTTCTTGTTGCTCGCATCGTTTTTAAAACATATTTAAGTCAATCGATTGACTTAGGTCAACTTAGTGGTATGTTCTTCTTACTTGCTTTTGCAATGATTGTGTCATGGCGGGTTGCTATGTACCGTTCGTTTACGAAATTGCAAAGGGAAATGAAAGAACAAGATGGCGTTTATAGTGAGAAAGATATGGAATTAACGTAAATGAACAGAGGCTAACATTCAATGAAGAATGCTAGCCTCTGTTTATTTATTTTGCTAATAGCGAATGATAACGTGAATAATCAATTTCTTTTTCTTTTAATTTCTTGATTAAAAACTTATGATCTCGCTTTGGTGTTGCCATAATATATCCTTTAATAATTAAATCTTCAGTTATTTTTGCTGCTTTTTCATGAAGAGCAAGTTCACCAATTTTTCCGGCGATTTTTGAGCGAGCGACATCACGGAATAGTTCTGGAACAGGGCTCACTAATTCTTCTAATAAAGCTTTTTGCTCATCTGACCATAAGTGCCGTGTTTGGTCGATATAATGTTGTTCCCAATCTAAAATGGACATACCATCTTCTTTTGGTAATCGTTTTAAGAATTTTCGGAACATAAAATATCCACCAATAGACATAAGGCCTAATAAAATGATAGTCCATATAACAATAAACCAACTAAACCACCCTTCAAGCAATATAACCCCTCCTTTATTTAAATGTTTTGTATGTAATACATATGATTTCTTTTTGTATAACTTTGCGTTCACTTTTAGACAGTTAGTAAAGAGTAAGAGGAAAGCTCTCACTTGCTCCTTTTGTTTGAAAACATATAGCGTGGGTAGAAAGGGTCCTGACCGTTGCTACACATAGCTAGGCGCTCTCTTTTATTGAAAAAGAGAGGGTTTATCTTTTTCAAAATGAATTTATACTAATTATATTATAACTAACGAGATTTATAGAAAGCAAGAAAGCTTGACCAATTGGTCAAGCTTTCTTATACAAAGTATAGTTGTTCAATACGTAATATTTCAGCATCATCTTCAAAATATTCAATGATGAGTGTACCAACTTTTCGATTTTTATCCTCAGTAGTGAAAATAGAGTAAGAAGTAAAGCGAGCTGTTGATAAGCCGCTAATATGCGTTGGAAGAGCAATGTAGTCATTATTTTGAAAGAAGTTCATAAGTTCTGTTTCTTCAAATAAACTGCGCTTTGTAACTGGCTTACCAGTATAACGTTTTTGTAATTGCTGCAATGTTTCATTCCATGATCGTACCTTTGTGTCGTATACCATTTTATCATCCAAACTCCTTACTATATGTAATGAAAAGGAACATACGTTCTCTTTAAGTATACCCTTTTTTTGAGAAAAGGGAAAGCAAAAAATAATGTAAGCTTGGAAATAGCCAAGCTTACATCGCGGAAAATACGTTCAATTTCATCTCTATTTTTATTATAAGGGAGATAGAAAGAGGAAACAACCGAGAATTTATTTGTTTATTGTTTGGAATTATCAATTAAATGGAAGAGGAGAAATGTCAAAGAGTGAAGAATTCTAGTCACCATAATAGAAATAGGAGCGTATAAATCGATGAAGAAAATATTAATGTTAGTTTATCCTTCTTTTGCAGAGTTTGAAATAACAGTAGCTACTTCTGTTTTAAGAAATGATTATGTGGTGGATACAGTTGGGTTAACAAAGGATATCGTTAAGAGTGAAACAGGATTACAGGTGAAACCACATTATGAATTAAGTGACATCTGTGTAGATGACTATGAAGGGATGATTATTCCGGGAGGCGATGTCGTTCATTTGAAAGATTCAGAAGGCTTATGTGAACTTGTGCGTCAGTTATATAAAAAAGAGAAGTTAATAGCTGCAATATGTGCGGGACCATTTGTTTTTGCGAATGCAGGTGTTCTTAATCAGCACCCCTATACAGTAACATTAAATTATAGGGAACTAGATTGTTTTTCAAAAGAACATTTCGTTTACGAAGATATAGTTCAGCATAAAAATATTATTACGGCGCAAGGTCACGCTTTTGTAGAGTTTGGACTTGTAATAGCAGATTATTTTGGAGTAAATGCCGAGCATAAGTGTAATTTTTATCGTGGAAAAAGAAATATTGTAATGGAGAGAGTGTTACAAGACTGATAGGTTTGGGAATAAAAATATTTTATATGAATTATGCTTGTAAACCATTGACGTAAAAAGTATTTTCATATATTCTTAAATTAAGTAATATTCAAATAATTCAAAAGGAAAGAGAGAGTCACATGCTTCTTCATGGAACACATCGAATTGGTCGCATGGCGATGCTACTTGCACTTGCGGAGGAAGGAGAACATCCTGTTTTAACAATCCCAAAAGGTTGGAAGTATTGTACAGGGAAAGTTGGTTCAATGAATTCGCAAAAAGTTGTTGCCGCGATGGAAACAGCAGCGCGTAGTAACCATGTTATTGAAACAGACGTTTACAGAGAAACACATGCGCTTTATCATGCCATAATGGAAGCGCTGTACGGAGTAACGAGAGGACAAATTCAGTTAGCAGACGTTCTTCGTACGGTAGGACTTCGATTTGCCATTGTGCGTGGCACGCCATACGATGGTGCAAAAGAAGGCGAATGGATTGCCGTTGCATTATACGGTACGATAGGTGCACCTGTAAAAGGATCAGAGCATGAGGCGATTGGATTAGGGATTAATCATATTTAAATAAAAAACTGCCCATAGTTAATTAGTGAATAGGGGGCCTTAACTTTTTAGGACAGGAGTCTGTCTTAAAGAGATAAGGCCCCCGTTTGCTTTTTTAGGAGGAAAATGATGATTACATTAACAGGACATTCATTAACACTGCAAGAAATGAAACGCATCTTGTTTGATGGCGAGAAGGTAACAGCCGCTGAAGAAAGTATGCAAAAAGTAATAGAATGCCGCAAAGCTGTTGAACAAATTGTTGAAGACGGGAAAGTTGTTTACGGCATTACAACAGGGTTTGGAAAGTTTAGCGATGTACTAATTCAAAAAGAAGATGTAAAGGCACTTCAGCATAATTTAATTCAGTCACACGCTTGCGGAATTGGTGAACCTTTTCCGGAAGAAGTTTCACGCGCAATGCTTGTGTTACGCGCTAATACGATGTTGAAAGGGATTTCCGGAGTAAGACCGATTGTTGTAAATATGCTTCTTGAACTTGTAAATCGTCAAATTCATCCTGTTGTTCCACAACAAGGTTCACTTGGTGCAAGTGGTGATTTAGCACCGCTTTCTCATCTTGCTCTTGTTTTATTAGGGGAAGGAGAAGTGTTTTATAAAGGTGAGCGTGTTCATGCAATGGTTGCTCTTACAAAAGAGGGATTAGAGCCAATTACACTAGAGGCGAAAGAAGGATTAGCGCTTATTAATGGAACACAGGCGATGACTGCTCAAGGAGTAATGGCATATTTAGAAGCAGAATCATTAGCTCATCAAGCAGAGTGGATTGCTTCTATAACGATAGAAGGGCTAAGAGGGATTATTGATGCATTTGATGAAGATGTTCATCTTGCGCGCGGTTATAAAGAGCAAGTAGAGGTTGCATCCCGCATTCGTAATGTACTTCACGATAGTAAGCTTGTTACAAAGCAAGGGGAACTTCGCGTGCAAGATGCGTATTCACTGCGCTGCATCCCGCAAGTGCACGGTGCTTCTTGGCAAGTACTAAATTATGTGAAAGAAAAGTTAGAAATTGAAATGAACGCGGCGACAGATAATCCGCTTATTTTCGATGGTGGTCAAAAAGTAATTTCCGGTGGTAACTTCCATGGACAGCCAATTGCGTTTGCGATGGACTTTTTAAAGCTTGGAATGGCAGAGCTTGCAAATATTTCAGAGAGACGTATTGAACGTCTTGTCAATCCACAGCTAAATGATTTACCACCATTTTTAAGTCCAGAGCCTGGTCTACAGTCCGGCGCAATGATTATGCAATATGCAGCGGCGGCACTTGTGTCAGAAAATAAAACGTTAGCACATCCAGCGAGCGTAGATTCTATTCCATCATCTGCAAACCAAGAAGATCACGTAAGTATGGGAACTATCGCTTCTCGTCATGCGCATCAAATTATTCAAAATGTACGACGCGTATTGGCAATTGAAATGATTTGTGCAATGCAAGCTGCTGAGTACCGTGGTATTGAGGAAATGAGTATGAGAACAAAAGGATTCTATCATCAAGGGCGTCAAGTTGTATCATCTATTACGAGCGATCGTGTATTTTCAGTAGATATTGAAAATATGGCCCATTGGTTAAAAACAACAAAATGGACAATGGACCGTGTTAATGCAAATACAACAATTTAAGGAAAAGGGAGAGATTATAATGGAACATGTAAAAGAAACAATCCGTGCATCAAAAGGTACTGAATTACAAGCGAAAGGATGGGTACAAGAAGCAGCACTTCGCATGCTGATGAATAACCTTGATCCTGAAGTGGCAGAAAAACCAGAAGAACTTGTTGTATATGGTGGTATCGGTCGTGCAGCACGTAACTGGGATAGCTACCATGCAATTGTAGAGTCTCTTAAAAACTTAGAAAGTGATGAGACGTTATTAGTTCAATCGGGAAAACCAGTAGCGATTTTTAAATCACATGAAGATGCACCTCGCGTTTTATTAGCAAACTCTAACTTAGTACCAAAGTGGGCAAATTGGGATCACTTCCGTGAGTTAGAGAAAAAAGGGTTAATGATGTATGGACAAATGACAGCAGGTAGCTGGATCTACATCGGAACGCAAGGGATTTTACAAGGAACATATGAAACATTTGGAGAAGCAGCACGCCAACATTTTGGTGGTACATTAAAAGGAACGTTAACGCTTACTGCTGGTCTTGGTGGTATGGGCGGAGCACAGCCTCTTGCAGTAACAATGAACGGTGGTGTAGTAATTGCAATTGATGTTGATAAGCGTAGCATCGACCGCCGCATTGAAAAAAGATACTGTGATCTGTACACAGAATCTCTTGAAGAAGCGTTAGCTGTTGCGAAAGAGTATAAAGAAAAGAAAGAGCCAATTTCAATTGGATTGTTAGGAAATGCAGCTGAAATTTTACCAGAGCTTGTGAAACGTGGTGTAACACCAGATTTAGTCACAGATCAAACATCGGCACACGACCCATTACATGGATATATTCCGGTTGGATATTCATTAGAGGAAGCAGCAAAGCTTCGTGAAGAAAACCCAGAACGTTACGTACAATTATCGAAAGAAAGTATGACAAAACATGTGGAAGCTATGCTTGATATGCAAAAGAATGGCGCAATTACGTTTGATTACGGTAATAACATCCGCCAAGTGGCATATGATGAGGGCTTGAAAAATGCGTTTGATTTCCCTGGATTTGTACCAGCGTTTATTCGTCCGTTGTTCTGTGAAGGAAAAGGACCGTTCCGCTGGGTGGCATTGTCTGGAAATCCGGAAGATATTTATAAAACAGATGAAGTGATTTTACGAGAGTTTGCAGATAATGAACATTTATGTAACTGGATTCGAATGGCTAGAGAAAAAGTTGAGTTTCAAGGGCTTCCTTCCCGTATTTGCTGGTTAGGATATGGAGAGCGCGCGAAGTTCGGACGCATTATTAATGAAATGGTTGCAAAAGGTGAGTTATCTGCACCAATCGTTATTGGTCGTGACCATTTAGATTGTGGTTCAGTAGCGTCGCCAAACCGTGAAACAGAAGCGATGAAAGACGGTAGTGATGCGGTAGCGGATTGGCCGATTTTAAATGCATTAATTAATAGTGTGAACGGAGCTAGCTGGGTTTCTGTTCATCATGGTGGCGGAGTTGGTATGGGTTATTCCCTTCATGCTGGTATGGTTATTGTAGCAGATGGAACAGAAGCGGCTGGAAAGCGTATTGAACGTGTATTAACTTCTGATCCTGGTATGGGGGTAGTTCGACATGTTGATGCGGGGTATGACCTTGCGGTGAAAACAGCGAAAGAAAAAGGCGTTAACATCCCAATGATGAAGTAAGGAGGAGAAATGATGCTAGACATTTTACTAACAAATATCGGACAATTGTTAACAATGGATCAAGAAGATGGATTATTAAGACAGGAAGCGATGAATACGCTTCCTGTCATTGAAAACGGTGTGGTTGGTATTGGAAATGGTGTAATTACATTCGTTGGCACAGCGGAAGAAGCAAAAAGTTTACAGGCGAAAGAAGTGATTGATTGTAAAGGAAAGATTGTTTCTCCAGGCCTTGTTGACCCGCATACACACCTTGTATTCGGTGGCTCACGTGAAAATGAGATTGCACTTAAGCTACAAGGTGTGCCGTATTTAGAAATTTTAGAGCGCGGCGGTGGGATTTTATCGACTGTAAATGCGACAAAAGAAGCGACGAAAGAAGACCTTGTGAAAAAAGCAAAGTTTCATTTAAATCGCATGTTGTCATTTGGTGTAACGACAGTAGAAGCGAAAAGTGGTTACGGATTAGATGATGTAACAGAGTGGAAACAACTAGAAGTGACGGCACAGCTCCAAAAAGAGCACCCAATGGATATTGTGTCAACATTTTTAGGAGCACATGCAGTACCAAAAGAATATAAAGGTCGCTCAAAAGAGTTTTTACAATGGATGCTACAATTGCTACCGGACATAAAAGAGAAAAACTTAGCCGAGTTTGTTGACATTTTTTGTGAAACAGGAGTGTTCTCGGTTGAGGAATCAAAAGAATTTTTGAAAGCAGCGCAAGAACATGGATTCCATGTGAAAATGCATGCAGATGAAATTGATCCGCTTGGCGGAGCAGAAGCGGCGGCAGAAATTGGAGCAGCCTCTGCAGACCATTTAGTTGGTGCTTCAGATAAAGGGATTGAAATGCTTGCAAATTCGAATACAATTGCAACATTACTACCAGGAACGACGTTCTATTTAAATAAAGAAAGTTTTGCAAGAGGGCGTAAAATGATTGATGAAGGAGTGGCAGTTGCATTAGCAACAGATTTTAACCCAGGAAGTTGTCCGACTGAAAACATTCAGCTTATTATGAGCATTGCGATGCTAAAGCTAAAGATGACGCCAGAAGAAGTATGGAATGCAGTAACAGTTAACTCTGCATATGCAATTAATCGCGGCGATGTAGCTGGGAAAATTCGCGTAGGACGTAAGGCGGATGTTGTTTTATGGGATGCCCATCACTATGCTTACGTTCCATATCATTATGGGGTAAGTCATGTGAATACGGTATGGAAACATGGTGAAATCGTCTATACAAGAGGTGACAAGGCGTGCAGCTTGAACACTATTTAAAGCAAAATGCAAAGTTTGTTGATCGTGAAGTAACAAAATGGCATGATATTTTGAAAAAATGGGATGGACATGAAGAAATTCACGGGGCAGCATTAATTGGTGCCCCTCTTTCTAAGCCGTCTATTAGTCATTCGGGTGCTTGTTTTGCCCCGAAAACAATTCGAGCGATGTTAGATGCATATAGTACGTACGCGGTAGGGAAAGAACACGATATGAATGAGAGTGTGCTATATGACTGCGGTGATATTGAGATGCATGTGACAAAAATACAAGAAAGTCATGAACGTATTAAACGGACAATGGAAACGATGACAAAACAGTCACCTCATATGGTTCCAATTGTATTAGGCGGCGATCATTCTATCAGTTTTCCAAGCATTGCAGGATTTGCAAATAGTAAAGGGAAAATAGGAATCATTCAATTTGACGCACACCATGATTTGCGTAACTTACAAGATGGAGGACCTTCAAATGGCACACCATTTCGTAGTTTACTAGAAAGTAATGTGGTGAGAGGCAAGCAGCTCATTCAAATTGGTATTCGAGACTTTTCTAATGCGCAGGCTTATCATGAATATGCGAAAGAACAAGGTGTAACAGTATATACAATGGATCACGTATGGGAGCGCTCAATAAAAGATATTATAAGAGAGTGTGTTGAAACCTTACGTAAACAAGGTGTAACAAATATATATGTATCATTGGATATGGATGTATTAGACCAAGCGTTTGCACCCGGCTGTCCAGCAATTGGCCCAGGTGGCATGGATAGTATAACATTAATGCGTGCAATTGAAGAGCTTGGGAAAGAACCACTTGTTTCAGCGATGGATATTGTTGAAATTGATCCAACTCTTGATTTTCGTGATATGACGAGTAGGGTGGCAGCTCAAGTCATTATGAGGTTTTTGTTAACGCGTGAAATAGAGATTAACTCTAAAAATAGTAAAGTAATCAATCTTTAAAGAATAAAAAAACAGAGAAGTTGAAGTGTTATTAATTTCTCTGTTTTTTAATTTGTATAAACAAAAAATCTGATTAATAGAAAAAACAGATTTATTTTACGTGAATTTATCGAAATGTATTTACAATTGTAAGAAAATAATATATATTCTAAACACTTAGTTTTTCGCAAAAAATGTCGAAACTGCATTGTGGAAACTATTTATTACATTTAATGGGGGAAAGACGTTATGGGACAAAAAAAGAAAAATAAAGCGCTTGTAGCTGCGCTAACTACAGTACCTTTGTTACTTTCAACAACTGCATTTGCAGAAACAAATGAAACGGGGCAAGAGAAGCAAATAGCAAATGTAACAGAAGCGTTGAAGCAGCAAGTGGCTAACAATGCTACTCCTGATGTACAGTTTAATGAAAAAGAAGAAGTACGAGTTATCGTAAAATTGAAGGAGAAGTCTGTTCTTGAATATGCACAAGGAAAAGGACTAGACTACGCAAAAATTTCTAAAAGTAAAAAAGAGCAGATTCAAAACCAAGTGCAAAATAAGCAAAATAGTGTAAAGAACAAGATGAAAAAAGAAGGAATCAAAATGTCCTATGAGGAAAATTTTGATACTGTATATAATGGTTTTAGTGGAAGTGTAAAAGCAGGAGAAATTCAAAAGATACAAAGTCTTTCAGAAGTAGAAAGTGTACATATTGTAAACGAATATAATCGCCCAGAAGTAAAGCCAGATATGATTACAAGTAATGAGATGGTTCAATCCCAACAAACGTGGGGAGATTATGGATATACAGGACAAGGTATGGTTGTAGCTGTTATTGACTCAGGTATTGATTATAACCATAAAGATATGAAACTATCAAATGCGTCTAAAGCTAGTTTAACGAAAGAAAATGTAGCTTTAACAGTTGATAAAAATGATATGAAGGGTAAGTACTACACGGATAAAGTTCCTTACGGGTATAACTATTTTGATAATAATGCAGAAGTGCGTGATGTAGGACCGGGAGCAAGTATGCATGGTCAGCACGTGTCTGGAACTGTCGCTGCAAATGGTGATGAAAAAACAGGTGGTATTAAAGGAGTTGCACCTGAGGCACAAATTTTAGGGATGAAAGTATTTAGTAACGATCCAAACTATGGTTCTACATTTGGTGATATTTATATTAAAGCGATTGATGACGCGATTAAATTAGGCGCAGATGTTGTGAATATGAGTTTAGGATCACCTGCTGGATTCGTTATTGATAGTAATCCGGAAGCTGAAGCAATTCAAAATGCCATTGATAATGGAATTGTTATGTCTATTTCGGCTGGAAACTCAGCATATACTGGTGAAGGAGCGAATGTACCGTATGCGTCTAACCCTGATTATGGTACAGTTGGTTCGCCAGGTATTGCACATAACTCTTTACAAGTTGCTTCTGTTGAAAATACTCATATTCAATTAGACGGAATGCAAGTGAAAGTAGGCGGAGCAGAGGCTATTAAATTTGGCTGGAAAGCACAATCTGGACCTAATTTCTTAGATACATTGAAAGGTCAAGAAGTAGAGCTTGTATATGTTGGTGACGGTGCTGAAAAAGACTATGAAGGAAAAGATGTAACAGGAAAAATTGTTGTAGCAATTCGTGATACAGCAAACCCAAATTACACAGAAATTCAAAAGAAAGCAGAGGAAAAAGGAGCTGCTGGTGTTATTGTGCGCCCACGTATTGCTCATGGTGACTATGTATCAATGGCGCTAGATAATCCGAAAATCCCGCTTGCTTCTGTAAGTGTGAAAGATGGAAATAAATTAAAAGAATTATTAACAACTGGAAAGAAAGCATCGGTTACATTTGATGGCTCCCGTGTAGAAATCGTAAATAAAACAGCTGGTGAAATGTCTGATTTTACATCATGGGGCGTAACACCAAGCTTAGATTTTAAACCGGAGATTGCAGCGCCAGGCGGAAATATTTATTCGACGCTTAATGATAATCGCTACGGTTTAATGAACGGTACATCTATGGCAGCGCCACATGTAGCGGGGGGTTCTGCACTTGTTCTTGAGCGTGTAGAGAAAGAATTTAAATTAACAGGTGAGAAGAAAGTATTACGTGCAAAAAACCTATTAATGAATACTTCTAAGCCAGTGTTAGAGAAGGGTCCTTATAATACACAATTAGGTGTAGAAAATTATGTGTCCCCGCGCCGTGAGGGAGCTGGACTGATGCAACTTCATGCGGCTGTAGAAACACCAGCTATGGTGTACAACAAAAAAACAGGTGAAGCAAAAGTTGCTTTAAAAGAAATGAAAGGAAACACTGCCACGTTTACGTTAGCTGTTGAAAACTTTAGTGATAAAGCGTTAACGTATCATGTAAATGGAAATGTACAAACGGATTTAGTTGTGAAAGAAGCAGATGGTATTGACCGTATGGCGCTTGAGCCACAAGAATTAAAAGGGGCGAAAGTAAATGCACCATCAACAGTGAAAGTAGAAGCTGGCGAAACAAAATCTTTTGATGTAACGATAGATTTATCAAAAGTGACAGTTCTTGATTCTTCGTTATCGAAACAAGTAACACCAGAAACAGTATTCCCGAATGGATATTTCGTGGAAGGATTTATTAAATTAGAAGCGGAAAACAAAGATAATCAACCAACATTACATGTGCCGTTTGTTGGATTTAAAGGGGACTGGAATCAAGCTCCTATTTTTGATAACAGTGTGTACGATGATAAATCATACTATGGTCGTGCAGGTTTAGTGAATGAAAAGGGTATTTACTTGGGGAAAAATGAAGTGACAAAGCAACTTCATAAAGATAAAGTTGCAATTTCTCCAAATGGTGATGAACTAAATGATAGTGTAACACCGGCATTCTCTTTACTACGTAATGTAGAAAAGCTAGAAGTTTCTGTTGTAGATGAAAAAGGGAAAATTTTAAGAAAGATTCGTACAGAAGAATTTTTAAGAAAGAACCTTGATGGAAGTCGACCAGACAGACAATTTTATATCTCAGACAAAAATGCATGGGATGGTAAGTTGAATAATAAAGTAGCACCAGATGGCACGTATTATATTCAATTAAAAGGAACATTAAATGGAAAAGAACAAACAGTGAAGTACCCAGTGGTCGTTGATACGAAAGCGCCAGTTATTACATCATTTATTGACAATGGAGATGTGCTTATCGGATCACACGACAATGGAATAGGTGTAAATTATTTACGTGTAGCTTACGTTGATAAAGCTGGAAATGTTGCGAAAGTATTCCCGGAAATGTTAGCGCCGGATACAAAGAAATTTACGTTACCAGAAGATGTACCAGCAGGATTACATGTAGCAGTTATCGCATTTGACTATGCAAATAATGCGACGGTATCGTTTGTAAATGACAAAAAAGAAAGCAACGCTCCAGTCATTAATTTAACATCTCCGGAAACTTGGACAAACTGGAATACAAAAGATGTTGTATTTGAAGGAAATGTATCGGATGAGTCTGGTATTGTTGAATTTAAAATTGATGGACAAGCTGCTCAATTAAAGCCGGATGAGAAAGGAAGCTTATACTCATTTAAAACGGCTTTGCCATTTGAAGATGGTGTGCATGCTGTAGATATATATGCAAAGGATGGTTCTGGAAACGACTTTTCTATTGAGCGTCATTTTATCGTTGATACGAAAGCACCTAAACTTTCTGTCGTAAAAGCACCTAAATATGCTGGTAAAAATGAAGATTCAGCGAAGATTAGTGTAGCAATTGAAGATAATTTCGATGAAGCACGTTTATATGTAAACGGCAGTGAAGAATATGTCCATGTGTTTGAAGATCCATATGAAATGAGATCATTTAAACATACTGTTGAAGATATTACAATACCATTAAAAGATGGTGTGAATACATTCAAAATCGAACTTGTAGATATTAGTGGTAATAAAACTGTAGAAGAAATTCAAATTACAAAGGGTGCATCAGGATGGGTCTATGATCAAGGTGCATGGTACTACTACGGTGATAACGGTGCGAAGCAAACAGGCTGGGTATCTACAGGGAATAAGTGGTATTACTTAAATGATAATGGCGTAATGCAAACAGGCTGGGTGTCTACAGGAGGGAAATGGTACTACTTAGATAATAGCGGAGCAATGCAAACAGGCTGGGCATTTACGGGAGGAAAATGGTACTACTTAGATAATAGTGGGGCAATGAAGACGGGCTGGGTGTCTACAGGAGGAAAATGGTACTATTTAGATAATAGTGGAGCAATGCAAACAGGCTGGATTTTTGTAGGGGGTAAATGGTATTACCTTTACAATAACGGCTCAATGGCGGCAAATACAGTTGTGAATGGGTATAAACTTGGACATGATGGAGCGTTAGTTTAAGAGATAAGAAGAAAAAGGAGAGGATTCCTCTCCTTTTTCGTTTATCCCGTAAAATCCTGATTGGTTTAACTAACACTCAGTGGGGGATGAAGAAAATCCCCACTGAGTGAAGTTTCACTTTATGGTAGATGAATAAAACTTCCACTACGGAATGAAATTTTACTTTTTTGCTGTTACATCCGTTTTAAATTGTGAAACGAGAGTTTGTAAATTTGTTGCACATGCATTCATCTGCTGTGAGCGAGTAGCAGTACTGCTCATTAATTCAGATTGCTCTTTTGTTGAGAGCACAGTTTGAGATGTTTCTGCTGCAACGGTTGTTGAAATAGAAGCGATATTTGTAAGTGAAGAAGAGATTTCTTCTGTGCTCGCAGACATTTCTTCAGTAGTAGAAGAAACGTCCTGAATTTGTTCTGTAATGATGCTAATCTTCTCAACGATTGTTGAGAAGGATTTTCCGGCTTCCTGTATAATGTGAATACCTTCAGCAGCTTCTTTTTGTCCATTTTGCATCGCTGTAATTGCTAGCTTTGTATCATCATGAATACATGTTATTAAATTATTGATTTCAATAGCAGCTTGTTTAGACTGTTCAGCTAAATTTCCAACTTCTTGTGCAACAACAGCAAAACCTTTACCTTGTTCTCCAACACGAGCGGATTCAATTGCTGCATTCAGTGCTAGTAAGTTTGTTTGTTCAGCTATCGTTGTAATTGTTTCAAGGGCAATATCAATTTGCTTTGTATTTTGGATTAGTCGATTTACGACTTGTGCTGTCTCATCTACAGAATGATGGATAGAATGCATCTGTGAAATCGATTCCTCAATTCTGCCTTCACCTTCCTTTGCATTTTCAGCAGTGAAGACTGCTAGTTCAGCGACATGTGTAGTAGATTGTGCAATTCGTTGTACACTAATCGCAATATCTTCCATCGCTGTTGAACTTTCTTGCATGCTAGACTCTTGGGTATGAATTCCTTGCTCTAATTCAGACATTGTTTTTGTAATATGATCTATTTTATCTGTTGTTGTAATAATATCATTTGTTACTTGTTCTGAATTTTCCTTCACTTCACCGGATATCGATTTTACTTCTTGAATAATATTTTGGAAATTATCAAGAGTTTGATTTAATGAGATTGCAATTTCACCGACTTCATCTTTACTGCTGACATGCAAACGTGCAGTTAAATCACCATTGTTTGAGGATAGCTCTTTTAGTTTTTGGATAACGGAATGAATGGGTTTTACTAGTCGATTAGAAAACCACCAAGCAATGATACAAGCAAGAGATATACAAAAGACCAGTGCGGATAAAATGACATTTTGTACAGCGAGGGAAGAGTCATGAATTTTCTTTATAGCAACTTCTCGTTTTTTTTCTTGTTCGGCACTATATGTAGTGAAATCTTTTAAAATACTACGTATATCATCTCTTGTTGTAGCTGAAAGTTGTGCCGCTTCTTCCCATTTACCTTCCTTAGCAAGTGGAAAAACATGATCTGTTATATATGTTCGCCAATCAATAGATCTTTGAATTGTTTGTTTTACTTCTTCTGGTGTTTCAGGGTGTTTTAAAATAGTTTGTTGTACTTCATAAGTTTCTTTTGTAAGGGTGTTAAATGCTTCTAACTGAGTTTCATCTTTATACAATAAATAGGCCCTTAGTAACGCTACTCTATCCTTTAGAGCATCACCTTGTTCTTTAAACAAAGTTGCTCTAGGTGAAACCTTCTTTTCTAGTTCTATCGCCATATTAGCTTGATTTTTAGCGGAGAAAAAAATAAATAGTAAAGAAGTGCTAAATAAAAGACTAATGACTAGCATCATTAATAATATTTTGTTTCTAATTTTTAAGTTTTTCATACTTATCTCCTATAGTGTTTTTATTTCTTACCTTTTAACAACCTGTAATCTTTTTAACTTAGCTCATGAATGCTCATAAATAAGAAAATTGGCGATAATTAAAGCCCTCCACCAAATGAAGTTATATAAGGCATTTGCATTATAGCAAATATATTGGTTATAAACATCTTATTATTAAATAAAATAAATATTAAGATTTTTAGATTATAAAACACATTAGAAACTTTCATATATCTTATCAAACTCTATAAGATATAAATTATTTCATAGTAAGACTGTTATATGTAAACTAAGAGTATAGAGGAGGGGATTTTTATGACGTTTCTAGTTCAGGGGATAGATCATGTGCAAGTAGCAGCACCAGTAGGTTGTGAAGAAAAAGCAAGAGAGTTCTATGGGAAAATTATTGGATTACAAGAAATAGAAAAGCCAGCTGAGTTAAAAAAACGTGGTGGTTGTTGGTTTAAATGTGGCAATCAAGAGATTCATATTGGAGTAGAGGAACATTTTACGCCCGCCAAAAAAGCTCATCCAGCTTTTTATGTGAAACATATTGAGGAGTTTCAACAAGTTTTAACTAAAAAAGGTGTTTCCGTCTTAGAAGACAAAGCACGTCCTGGTATAACGAGGTTTTATGTATTTGATCCATTTGGGAATCGAATTGAGTTTATGGAAAACAAAGGATAAAAAAACGAGGTAGAATCGTATCTACCTCGTTTTTTTATCCTCTTCTAAATAACCCTAATACTTCCACTGTTTCTGTAATATTGACAAATGCGTGAGGGTCTACTTCAGAAATAATAGATTTCATATTTGCAAGCTCTTCACGAGAAATAACAGTCATTAAAATACGCTTTTTTTCATTTGAGTATGCGCCTTCACCATCCAGCATTGTAATACCGCGTACTAAACTAGAAAGTAATTTTTGTTTCATAACTTCGGCTTGGTTGGTTACAATCATAAGTGTGATTTTTCGCTTTTTTGTATGAACTGCATCAATTGCTTTTCCTGTAACGTAAATAGATAATAAGCTAATTAATGCAACGTCCCAATTGAAGAAAAATCCAGAAATGATGATAACAACAGCATTAAGAGCGATTAAGAAACCACCAATTGAAATATCTTTTTTTCTTGATAATAACATACCAAGGACGTCAAATCCTCCAGTAGAACCCGAACAGTTAAAGACAAGCCCAACAGCAGCTCCAGCAATAACGCCCCCAAATATAGAAGATAAAAGAGCATCACTTACAATTGGATATTGAGGGATAAGATCTAAGGCTGCTGAAAGCGTGATAACAGACACAATTGTGTAAAAAATAAATCGCTTTCCAAGACCGATATAACCTAAAATAAGAATAGGTAAGTTAAGTAAAAGGTTTACGATACCGGTGTTAAATGGGGTTAAAATACCGATAATAATTGCAATACCACCGATCCCACTACTTAAAATGTTATGAGGGATAAGAAAAAGATTGAAAGAAATTGCTATAACTATTGATCCGAGAATAACTCCTAGTAATCGATACATCTCTTTCCCGTCCTTCCTAAAAATATATATGATTTCAAAATTATATATGAAATGGAAAGATTTTAGGGAAGAAAGTTTATTCCGTAAACTTAGATTAATCTAAAAATTGGAAGCGATTTCTATTTTAATTTTACATCCCGTAAAAGTCCGGTTGGTTAGGCTAACACTGAGCTGAAAAATTCCTCTTCAGAGATGTTTTACTTTATATAGAATTTCCTATATACATAAAGAGTGAATATATGTAAAACAAAAAGGAGAAATGATAGTAATGTTTATGAAAATAACAAATGATCAGAAAGAAAAATTAGTAGAAAATGTTCAACGATTTTTTGTAGAAGAAGGTTTAGAAGAGATTGGACGTTTTCAAGCAGAAAGACTAATTGAACAAATGATAAAAGAACTAGGTCCTTACGCATATAATCAAGCGATACAGGATGCAAGGCAACTTGTTGTGGACAAGTTAACTAACATGGAAGAAGATTTGTATGTGCTTGAGAAACCAATTAAATAATAGTTTGCTTTTTTAGATCATTACTAAATCTATTTGGAGTAAGATTCCTTTCTATGGAAGGGAATTTCCAAGTTGTTGTCGAAAGAGAGTAGAAAATGTAATGAAGGTGGTTTTTGTATGGAGAAAGTAGTACATATACATACGTGTCCCCATTGTGGATCAAACAACATCGGAGAAGGGGAATTTGTTGGTTATGCGCAAATGAGAAAGAAAGAGACAATGTTTACGTCTTCACCTGTAGATGCTTATGTTTGTACAGATTGCGGTAGTGTACTGCATTTGAAAGTACGAAATCATCAGAAATTTAAGAAGGAATGACCTTTATGCAGAATAATATCTTGGGAAAAGATCTAGCACTAGTAACGGAACGATTGTTGTTACGTCCTTTAAAACTTGAGGATGTTTCAGATGTATTTGATTATGCTTCAAACTCTAATATTGCTACTTATACAGTGTGGGAAGTACATGAAACGATTCACGAGTCGGAGCAATTTGTAAAATCTATACTAAACCAATATGAAAAAACAGAAATGGCAGCTTATGGGATAGAGTTGAAGAAAGAAAGGAAAATCGTTGGAACATGTGGCTTTATTACATATGACAAACATAATCATAAAGCAGAACTTGCATATGCTTTATCACCAAAATATTGGGGAAAAGGGCTTGCGATAGAAGCGGCGAAAGCATGGGTTAAATACGGATTTGAGGAATTAGGATTAAATCGAATTGAAGCAGGTTGTCACGCAGGAAACTTTTCATCGGAAAAAGTAATGAAGCGCCTTGGTATGCGTTACGAGGGAACGCTTCGAAAAGATATGTTTGTAAAAGGGAAATATCGTGATACGAAAGTGTATGCGATATTAAAAGAGGATTATAAAGAAGAAGTGTGAGAAACACTTCTTCTTTTGTTTATAAATAAGTCATTCTCTAAACAGCTTTACGTTTAATATGTGATTGAGGTATGTGCAATAACTGAGCCATTAAAGAAGACGAAAGTTTTGAAAATGGATGTGCACCTTCATAAAGAAACTCATTATAGACAATTTTATTGAGCTGAAAAGCTTGATATTGCTTTGTGAACATTCCTTGCGTAATTTTATTTGTACAAGCTGCCACCATATCAAGCTTTTTTGTAAGAGCTAACTCTTGTACTGCGTGTGCGGTAAGGGAATTAGCTACACCTTTCCCCATCCAGTCTGGGTGACACCCCCCCATATCTAAGTAAACTAAATTTTCTTTCTCAAGATAAGGAAACTCCGTTGAATCTGTTTCTAATTGGTCTAACAACTGGAAAATCGGTTCCATTTTTGGGCATATTTCAAGTGCTCTTTTTTTATCTATAAGAGGTTGATTTGCTTTTCTTACTAAAACAGCCCCGACCATTTGGGAATTTTTTATTGCGACAAATGATAATGATTGAGAAGCTGCTTCAGCCACCATTACTTCACACATTCTATTAAAAGAAGTAGATGGGATTTGTAAATTACTTACAAGGGGTTCGTAATTTACAAAAGAGTGTGTAATGATTGCAGCTGCGTCTTTTACATGTTGAGTCCCGAGTATTTCTATATTCATCTGTTGTTCCTCTTTTCACTATAATTAACTTTTTTTTACATATATATGATTGCGTTTAATCATATAAATTATATATACTAATAAAACGAAAGTAAATCTGTAATTTGGAATTTATGTAAAAATTTGAATGGTAATAGACTGTTGTTTACATCAAATGCAGAAACTTAATAAAGGCGTTTCTTGTATAGTGCTATATTGCAAAACTATTAAAAAATGTCGAATTGTTTAGCTTTTTTATAAAAAATTGCATGTTAGTAATAAAAGTGGTTTAACAAGGGGGAATAAAAGATGATGATGAATGTACCATTAACGATTCATTCGATGATTGAAAGGGCAGAGAAACTTTTTCCGAAGAAGGAAATTGTATCGAGAACACATGATACAATTACACACCTTACTTATAAAGAATTAGGTGAAAGAACAAGAAGACTTTCTAGTGCACTTCATAAATTAGGGATTAAAGAAGGAGAAAAAGTTGGGACACTAGCGTGGAACCACCATAGGCACGTTGAGGCTTATTTTGCAATTCCTGGTATTGGGGCTGTGTTACATACAATTAATATTCGTTTGTCTCCGCAGCATATTTCTTATATTATTCAACATTCAGAAGATCGAGTGTTATTGATTGATGAAGATCTTGTACCACTTGTTGAGCAAGTACAAGGTGAATTAAAAGGTGTACAAGCTTATATTATTATGACAGATAAAGATGAATTGCCAGCTACATCACTCCATCCTGTATATCATTATGAAGATTTATTGCGAGAGGGGAATCCATCATTTCCATTTATTCAAAATATAGATGAAAATATGCCAGCTGGTATGTGCTATACGTCAGCAACGACAGGAAACCCAAAAGGGGTTCTCTACACACATCGTAGTACAGTCCTTCATTGCATGACTCTTGGACTTGTAGATACAATAGCGCTTTCTGAAAGTGATAGTATGATGCCAATTGTTCCGATGTTTCATGTAAATGCATGGGGTCTTCCATATGCAGCAACTTGGTTTGGGACGAAGTTAGTTTTACCAGGGCCGATGTTTACATCAAAAACTTTGCTAGAAATGATGCAAGAAGAAAAAGTAACATTAGCTGCCGGTGTACCAACAATTTGGCTAAGTGTGCTGCAAGAGTTAGAGCGAAATACATATGATTTAACGAGTGTAACACGTTTAGTATGCGGAGGTGCAACAGCACCAAGAAGTGTCATTGCAGCATTTGAACAAAAATATAACATTCCATTTATTCATGCTTACGGTATGACAGAAACAAGTCCACTTGTTACAATTGCACGTCTAAAAAGCTATGAAACTGAACTAGCGTATGAAGAACAGTTAAATATTCGGGAGAAGCAAGGGTATGTAGTGCCGGGTGTTGAGATGAAAATAGTTGGGAAAGATGGAGAAATTGCGTGGGGCGGAAACGAAATGGGTGAATTATGTTTACGAGCTCCTTGGATTGCATCTAGTTATTATAATGATGAGCGTTCGGCAGAAGCTTTCCGAGATGGATGGCTTCATACAGGAGACGTTGTTACCGTTGATGAAGAAGGGTGTATCAAAATTGTCGATCGCACAAAAGATGTCATTAAAAGCGGTGGCGAATGGATCTCATCTGTTGATTTAGAAAATGCGTTTATGGCACACGAAGCAATTTTTGAGGCGGCTGTTGTTGCCGTTCCACATAAAAAGTGGCAAGAACGTCCAGTAGCATGTGTGTCAGTAAAAGAGGGAAAGGTAGTTACGAAAGAAGAATTATATGAATTTATAAAACCTCAATTTGCAAAATGGTGGCTTCCAGATGATATTGTCTTTATGGAAGAAATTCCAAAGACATCAGTTGGAAAGTTTTTAAAAAAGGAACTGCGAAAAGAATTAGAATCACAGTACATAGAAAGTTAATTTTGTTTGTAGGGTAACGTGCGATTATACGTTACCCTATTTTTATCCCGCATTAACAGCCTGTAAAAGCCCGATTGGTCGGGCTGACAATCAGTGGGGGATGGAGAAAACCCCCACTGATTGAAGTTTCACTTTATTCTTCATTAACCGGTTGTAATTGAGGAAGCGAAGATGTATAGGTGGAAGATTAATAGTTAAAAAGCATCTTTATCAAACGAGTAGCGGTCATTCTTCCTTTTTTAAATTATGAATAAATTGTCGAATTATTCTATCTATTCTTTTGAGAAAATTTGTTGTATCATCAATGAAAGCGTTTTAATTAGGGGGGATGAAAGATGATGATGAATGTACCATTAACGATTAGTTCTATGATTGAAAGAGCAGAAAAACTTTTTCCGAAAAAGGAAATTGTTTCTCGAACACATGATACAATTACACGTCTCACTTATAAGGAATTAGGAGAGAGAACAAGAAGACTTTCTAGCGCACTTCATAAGTTAGGGGTTAAAGAGGGCGAAAAAGTTGGGACATTAGCATGGAATCACCACCGACATGTTGAGGCTTATTTTGCAATCCCTGGTATTGGAGCGGTGTTACATACAATTAATATTCGTTTATCTCCGCAACACATTTCCTACATTATTCAGCATTCAGAAGATCGTGTCTTACTTATTGATGAAGATCTTGTGCCACTTGTTGAGAAAGTACAAGATGAATTAAAAGGTGTACAAGCTTATATTATTATGACGGATAAAGACGAACTTCCAGCTACATCACTTCAACCTGTTTATCATTATGAAAAGCTACTACAAGATGGTGATCCTTCATTTCAATTTATTCAAAATATAGACGAGAACATGCCAGCTGGAATGTGTTATACGTCAGCAACTACGGGAAATCCAAAAGGTGTTATATACACACATCGTAGTACAGTCCTTCATAGCATGGCGCTTGGGCTTGCTGATACAACAGCACTTTCTGAGAGTGATAGTATTATGCCAGTTGTCCCAATGTTTCATGTTAATGCGTGGGGGATGCCATTTGCAGGAACTTGGTTTGGGTCTAAATTAGTTCTCCCAGGACCGATGTTTACACCGAAAATTTTGCTAGAAATGATGCAAGAAGAAAGAGTAACATTAGCTGCTGGTGTGCCAACAATTTGGCTTGGTGTATTGCAAGAGTTAGAGCGGAATGAATATGATTTAACGAGTGTGACACGACTTGTATGCGGAGGAGCAGCTGCTCCAAAAAGTGTTATTGCAGCATTTGAACAAAAATATAATATTCCATTTGTTCATGCTTACGGTATGACAGAAACAAGTCCACTTGTTACACTTGCACGTTTAAAAAGCTATGAAAGTGAATTAGCGTATGAAGAACAGCTAGAAATTCGAGCGAAACAAGGATATTTAGTACCAGGTGTTGAGATGAAAGTAGTTGGAAAAAATGGAGAAGTAGAGTGGAACGGAAACGAGATGGGTGAATTATGTTTGCGTGCCCCTTGGATTGCATCCAGTTACTATAATGATGACCGTTCGGCAGAAGGATTCCGAGATGGATGGCTTCATACAGGAGACGTTGTTACCGTTGATGAAGAAGGATGTATCAAAATTGTGGATCGCACAAAAGATGTCATTAAAAGCGGAGGCGAATGGATTTCATCTGTTGACTTAGAAAATGCACTTATGGCACACGAAGCAATTTTTGAAGCAGCGGTTGTGGCAGTTCCGCATAAACAATGGCAAGAGCGTCCGGTTGCATGTGTGTCAGTAAAAGAAGGAAAAGCAGTTACGAAAGAAGAATTATATGAATTTATAAAACCTCAATTTGCGAAATGGTGGCTTCCAGATGATATTGTCTTTATGGAGGAAATCCCGAAGACATCGGTTGGGAAGTTTTTAAAACAAGCGTTGCGAAAAGAACTAGAATTGTATTATATAGAAAGTTAACTTCATTTTTCTAAGGTAACATACGACCGTATGTTACCTTATCTTTTTTTGAGGAGGGATGGTTATGAGTATAAACATACTTTGGGACTTTGATGGAACGTTAGTAGATAGTTATCCGGTCTTTATACGTATTTTTAGTGAAGTAATTGGAAGTCATATAGATAAAGAAGAAATTATGAGACATGCGAAGGTTTCTTTAACGCATGCCGTTAAGCATTACAAACTTTCACAGAGGCAAATTCACTATATGTTAAAAAGGGAAAAATCGATTCATCCATCGGAGTATCAAGTTTTTCCATATGTTGAAGATGTTTTAAAATGTGCAAATAGTAATTGTATTGTTACGCATAATTCAAGAGAAGAAGTGAAGCGCATATTAGAATATCATGGTTTGTTACAGTAATTTTCTGAGATTATTGGAATGGAAGATGAGTTTCCAAGAAAACCAGAAGTAGAAGCCTATCAATATATGAATGAAAAGTATGATATTCATCTTGCTGTTGGAGACCGTGCGCTAGATTTAATGGAAATCTATACAATCTCACTATGCCTTTGAATTTCCTTTATCCTGCATTAACAGCCAGTAAAAGCCCGATTGATTGGGCTGACAATCAGTGGGGGATGGAGAAAACCCTACTGATTGAAGTTCCATTTTATTAATTTGGTAAGAAAAGAAAGACTTTTTGAATTTTCTTGCTATAATAAAGAAAAGGAACATAATGGGGGTTGATACGATGTTGTATGAAAATGGGGTAAATAAATTAATTCATTTAAATACAAGTATTTCTGAACTATACAGAGAGCTTCATGACATGACCCGTCATTTAAAAGAATGTAACCGAGAAAGTGTATCATTTGATCGGTTGTATGTAAAAGAGCTACTTTGGAAGAAAGAAGATGTTATCTTCATGTATGATCAACTTCTCGTTCAACTTTGTATAAATGAATGCTTTGATATGAAAAGCTTGATTTCTGGAGAATACAGCTACACATATGATGAAGTAGCAACGTGTGTAAGTGAGTTTAATACGAAATATAATGTAACGATTTCATTAGAATCTGTGTTAAAAGAATTGCAATTTACATATGGAATTAACATGGAGTTAACAAGAGTTTCTCGTACGCAGCAGCAATATGAGAATGTGTAAAAGAAAGATGTGAAAGGGCTGATAATATATCATCAGCCCTTTATATATTGAAATTGCTATAACAGAAACTTATAAAAAGTTATAAGTTTCTTATTATTTGTTTCTGTAAATGATTGTAATAATATATGAAATGGGAGGAGAAAAAGGTTAATGATATAAGTTTTCTAAATATAAGTGCGTGAATTAGATGCGTAGTATGGTGCAAACTAAACAGGCGTGCTGTGTAAAGAAGGGGAGAAAATGAAGGGGAAGTTACAACAAATTCATCCAATTGGGATGAGTATTATCATTGGGACATTATTTGCACGTTTTGCAACATCGATGAGCATTCCATTTTTGGCGATTTATTTAACGACGGTTAAAGATATATCAGCTAGTGTGACGGGAGCCATTATTGGAACGAGTGCATTAATTGGTGTATTTGCAAGTTTCATAGGAGGGAACTTATCAGATCGGTATGGAAGAAAACGTATTATGATTGGTTCTATCGCTTTATGGATTTTCGTTTTTATTGGGTTTGCTTTTGCAGAAAACACTGCATCATTCTTTTTGTTAAATGCATTAAATGGACTGTGTCGTTCGTTCTTTGAACCAACGTCTCGTGCTCTGTTGTCAGATTTAACAAAGCCAGAAAATCGCTTGTTAGTATTCAATCTACGTTACGGTGCAATTAATGTCGGGTTTGCAGTTGGACCGCTTGTTGGTCTGCAGATTGGGAGTGCACAGTCTGTCATGCCATTTTTAGTAGCGGCTATTGTATATGCACTTTATATGATTGTTATAATATTGCAATTTCGCAAATATCGTATGGAAGAGAAAGAAACGAATAAGAAAGAGCGGACTACATTTGCGGGAGCTGTACGTATTTTAAGGAGAGATACTGTTTTTTTAGTTGTATTGCTTGGTATTATTATGAGTACAGCAGGATATGCACAGTTTTCTTCAACTATTTCTCAATATTTCGCAAACTCTCAATTATTTGAAGATGGGATCACTTTATTTTCTTATGCACTAACATTAAATGCAGTTACAGTTGTGATTGTTCAGTACCCACTTATTCAAATGTTTAAAAAGTATACACCACTTGTATCAATTATGGTTGGTACAATATTTGTGAGCATTGGTTTGTTTGGGTTCGGACTTGCACAGTCAATGGTAGTAGTTTTCCTTTGCACCATTATATTTACAATTGGTGAAGTATTAATGTTTTCAATGACAGATATATTTATTGATCAAATTGCAGTTCCGCATTTGAAAGGCACATATTTTGGGGCAATGGGATTTTCTGGAGTTGGGGTTGTGCTAGGGCCTTTTGTTGGTGGTATTTTAATAGATTATTATGGCTATCAAAATGGGTTTACCATTTTTACATTGTTAGCGGTGTCTTCACTAATAGCATTTCCACTGTTGCTAGTCGCAAAAAATTTGCTAAATAAAAGGACAATAGATGAGAAATTAGAGGCACAAATATAATAAGAAAAGGCTGACGATATGTGCCGTCAGCCCTTTTAATCATATTGATTTTTGAAAAGAGATTTGTGCTTCTTCGTTATCCGCTTGCGTTGTTTTTGAAATGTGAATGTTAAGAAGATGATGCTCTAAGCAGGCCAACATTTTCTTATCTATTATATTAGTTGGTAAAGAGATTGTGCGTTGTAGAAAAGAGTTGTTACAAAATATTTGAATGTGTAGGCCTGTCTCTAATTTTGTAATAAGAATATTTTTCTCAATTACTTCAGGAATGTTCGCTTCTAAAATGTATTCTTCATCTGTTTCAAATAAATCAACATGAAATGTATCTGTGTATTGTGAGTTTACGTATGAATCTGAGCAAAATTGATTCATCCATTCTTCAAATCCGTCCACATGAAAGAGGCAGTCCTTCTCTTTCTTTTTGCCCATAACAGAAAACCTCCGTAAAATCTCAATTCATCATTAAGATATGCGATATGAAGAGAAGTGGTGAGGAGTAGAAGACAAAATGTGTGAGGAGATAGAAATGATATGTAAAAGGATAGTGCATATGCACTATCCTTTTACATATCATGGTGAGAATGATGTTTCTGTCTTGAATGATTTTTATTCTTCACTTTATGAGATCCGCTCATTGGTTCTGGTTGACCAGAAGGTTGCCCTTTTGGTGTATTTTTACGAATGGATTTACTGTTGTTGTGTTCCATAGTTGCACCCCCTCCTTATTAGGATGAGAGAACTTTATGAAATTATACGAGAATGTTTTGAAGAAAACTGGTAAAGATAAGTGGGAGGATTAGACAGAAAGGGGAAAGACAATGCCTTATCATAAAGATAAACAACAAGCATTTCAAGCAGCTCAGCAAGGAGTCGTAGATGCGATGCATTCATACGATAATATTGTGAAGAATGATCCGAATTATGGACATGATTTAAAGCATTTACGTCAGGAAGTACAAGAAGCGTATGAACAAATTCAAAATGCATTAGAAGTTGCTTCAGAAACGCAGCGCTCGCAGCTTAAAAAATATGAGGATGATTTACAGCGCATTATACAACATGTAGATGAATCATCTGATATATAAAGAACAATAAAAGTCCCAAAAGGAATTCCCTTGGGACTTTTGCCTTTTTATTTTGCATTAACAGCTTGTAAAAATTTGATGGGTCAGGCTAATAATCAATGGGGGATGAAGAACCCCCAACTGATTGGATTTTCACTTTATTGATTCTTTTTTCGTTTTTTATTGTTTTGGCGCTGTGCAGCAGTTAGCGGTTCGTTTGCAAACTCTTCATTATACCCAGCTCCTTGCCCTTGAGCCGCCGCCGCATTCATTCCTGGGATAGCATGATTTGCTTTTCGTTTACCCATTTTATATCCCCCTTAACTTCATCGTGCTAAAGAAAAACCTTTAGCTGAATATTGTACAATGCATAGTATTTGTTAAGGCGATGTGAGCTATTCAACAAGAAGGAGAAGATTTGCTGATTCTCTTTTTATCCCGCATTAACGGGCTGTAAACTTTCACTTTAAAATTTGAAAGAAGCGAGGAAGTTTAGGTAAGAGATTAACACTATGTGAAAGCTTGATTGAAGTCTCATTTATAATAAGAAGATATAATTGTTCGTACGCATGATATAGCACTTTATTGGAGAGAAAATAAAGCTTTTTATGTTTTAAGGTATAGGTATAACAGAAACTTATAGAAAACCATAAGTTTCTTATTATTTACTTATTTAGAAAGTTGTAATAATATATTATCGTAAGGTATTGAAAAATTTGTCTATATTTTATATTCAGAAAATTTTAGGCGCGTTTAAACAGGGGGGAACACAATGGTAAAACACAATCCATTCCAGTCTAGAAAAGCATTTGAATTAGAGGGGAAAACGTATCATTACTATAGCTTAAAAGCACTTGAAGATGCAGGTGTTGGTAATGTATCTAAACTTCCTTATTCTATTAAAGTATTACTTGAATCTGTACTACGTCAAGTAGACGGACGTGTTATTAAAGAGGAGCATGTTACAAATTTAGCGAAGTGGGGAACAGCTGAAGTACAAGATATCGATGTTCCATTTAAACCATCTCGTGTTATTTTACAAGATTTCACAGGGGTACCAGCTGTCGTTGACTTAGCATCACTTCGTAAAGCAATGGCTGATATGGGAGGAGACCCTGATAAAATTAATCCAGAAATTACAGTTGACCTTGTTATTGATCACTCTGTGCAGGTTGATAGAGCGGGTACAGCAGACGCGCTTGAGTTCAACATGGACTTAGAGTTTAAACGTAATGAAGAGCGTTATAAATTTTTAAGCTGGGCACAAAAATCATTTGATAACTATCGTGCAGTTCCACCAGCAACAGGTATCGTACACCAAGTAAACCTTGAGTATTTAGCACCGGTTGTTCATGCAACAAAAAATGCTGAAGGTGAGTTAATTGCATACCCAGATTCTTTAGTAGGAACAGACTCCCATACGACAATGATTAACGGTATTGGTGTTCTTGGCTGGGGTGTTGGTGGTATTGAGGCAGAGGCAGGAATGCTTGGGCAACCATCATACTTTCCAGTACCAGAAGTTATCGGTGTGAAATTAACAGGTACGCTTCCAAGTGGTACAACAGCAACAGATGTGGCTTTAAAAGTAACGCAAGTATTACGTCAAAAAGGTGTAGTTGGTAAATTTGTTGAGTTCTTTGGTGCAGGATTAAAGAGCATGCCACTTGCTGACCGTGCGACAATTTCAAACATGGCACCAGAATACGGTGCAACGTGTGGATTCTTCCCAATCGATGAAATTTCATTAGAATATTTACGTTTAACAGGAAGAGATGAAGAGCAAGTTCGCGTTGTTGAAGAGTATTGTAAAGAAAATGATCTATTCTACTTTGCAGATAGTGAAGATCCAATTTATACAGATCTTGTTGAAATCGACCTAAATACAATTGAAACAAATCTTTCTGGACCAAAACGTCCGCAAGATTTAATCCCTCTTTCAAATATGAAGGATTCATTCCGTCAAGCAGTTGTTGCTCCGGTTGGAACACAAGGTCTTGGTTTTGACGAGCAAGAATTTGATAAAGAAGTGACAGTTGTATTAAAAGATAAAGAAGTAACGATGAAAACAGGTGCGATTGCAATTGCGGCAATTACAAGCTGTACAAATACATCAAATCCATATGTATTAATTGGTGCAGGTTTAGTAGCGAAGAAAGCGATTGAAAAAGGTCTAAAAGTACCTGGGTATGTAAAAACATCATTAGCACCAGGTTCAAAAGTTGTAACAGAATACTTAGATAAATCAGGTTTAACAACATATTTAGATCAATTAGGATTCCAAACAGTTGGATACGGATGTACAACTTGTATCGGAAACTCTGGTCCATTAGAGGATGAGTTAGAAGAAGCAATCGCTGCCAATGACTTATTAGTAACATCTGTGTTATCAGGTAACCGTAACTTTGAAGGTCGTATTCATCCACTTGTAAAAGCAAACTACTTAGCATCACCACCACTTGTTGTGGCATATGCGCTTGCTGGTACAGTTGATGTTGATCTGAAAAACGATGTGATTGGTACAGATAAAGATGGCAATGCAGTATACTTTAATGATATTTGGCCAACAGCGAAAGAAATTGAAGAAGTAGTTCAAAGTGTTGTAACATCTGAACTATTCAAGAAAGAATATGCGCAAGTATTTAATAGTAACGAGCGCTGGAATGAAATTCAAACTTCAAATGAGGCATTATATACTTGGGATAACGACTCAACGTATATTCAAAACCCACCATTCTTTGAAGGTTTATCAAAAGAACCAGGTGAAGTAGAGCCGCTTTCTAGCTTACGTGTAATCGGTAAATTTGGAGACACTGTAACAACAGACCACATTTCACCAGCAGGTTCTATCGGCAAGCATACACCAGCAGGTCGTTATTTATTAGAAAATGGCGTACAGCCAGTGGACTTCAACTCATATGGTTCTCGTCGTGGTAACCATGAAGTAATGATGCGTGGTACGTTTGCGAACATTCGCATTAAAAACCAAATCGCACCAGGTACAGAAGGTGGTTTCACAACATACTGGCCAACAGGTGAAGTAACGTCCATTTACGATGCTGCAATGAAATATAAAGAAGATGGTACAGGACTTCTTGTTATCGCTGGAAAAGATTACGGTATGGGAAGTTCTCGTGACTGGGCAGCGAAAGGTACGAATCTTTTAGGTATTAAAGCAGTTATCGCGGAAAGTTTCGAGCGTATTCACCGCAGTAACCTTGTGTTAATGGGTGTGTTACCATTACAGTTCAAAGATGGCGAAAGTGCTGAAACGTTAGGTCTTTCTGGTAACGAGTCGTTTGAAATTCAAATTGATAAAACAGTAAAACCACGTGACCTTGTTACAGTAGTAGCAACTGACGCAGATGGTAAAGAAACAAAGTTCGAAGTTGTAGCACGTTTTGATAGTGAAGTTGAAATTGACTACTACCGTCACGGTGGTATTTTACAAATGGTTCTTCGTGAGAAAATTGAAGAGTCGAAAGTATCTAACTAATAGATATAAATATAAAACAAAAGCTTGATTGGGATTCCAATCAAGCTTTTGTTTTATCCTCACTAACGGGCTGTACAAATCTCACCTTTAAAATTTAAGAGGGCTGAAAAGTTTAGGTGAGAGATAATCAGTTTGCGACAGCTCGATTGGTCTAGCTAGTAATTAATGAGAGATGAAGAATCTTATGTATGTAAAGTTTCACTTTATATACAAGCTGAATTTTCAGTAACAGTTTTAAAATATAAAAAAAGAGGTGAAAATTAAGTTGTTAAGTGGTTCTCTGTGCTTCATATATGTAATGTGAATGTATCTATATGTATTTGGTGGTGGACTTTTAATTTTTTAAAACAATAAAAGAAGTGATATAAAACAAAGAATAATTTTTTGCCGAAAGTAGAGTAAATAGAAGGACATCCTTCATATATATAGAATACGGTCAGTGAGTGGGAAGGAGTGAAAGAAATGAAACAACTGCACATTTATATGATTATAGTCTCCCTTGTAATGTTGGCAGGTTGTAAGTCGTATACAGGGACGGTTTCGGTTGTCGTGAATAAAGTAGTTGAAGAAGATGTCCATACTGCAGAACCGGCGTTAAAACGTGTGGTAATGGAAGAGCGTGAAGATGTTGTAAATCAAATTATGAAAGCTGTGCAGCAGAAAAAGAAAGTGGCTGGGGTAGATGTAGAAAAGGCAACAGCTCAGTATGAAATCCAAATTGTGTATCCAAATGAGAAAAGTGACCATTATTTTGTTTGGGTTGATGTAGAAAAAGGTGAAGTGAGAGTGTTACAAGGTAATGTGATGTATGAACTCGAGGATGAAGCTGAAGAAACACTACTACAAATTTTTTATGAATATAAAGAGGGACAACAGTTAGTGTGGGGAATATTTCCAAGTGTTCTCGTCTAAGCTAACTATTGAACAAGTGGAGATAAATGATAAGGACTGATGTTACATGTGGCGTAAATTGACAATTATTATCGTATTATTAAGTTTAACTGGATATGCTCTATATGAACAGTTTGGTAAAGAAAACAAGGTTGCTCCGAAGTCCACGCAGCAAAATGAACAAGTGAAAGATGTAATTGCGAGAAATGGTATTGAAGTGGGTAGAGCGGCACCTGATTTTGAGTTAACAACATTAGATGGAACGGCTGTAAAATTATCAGACTTACAAGGGAAGAAAGTTATTTTAAATTTTTGGGCAACGTGGTGTGGTCCTTGTAAACAAGAAATGCCAGATATGGAGACGTTTTATCAAAAACATAAAGGTGATGTAGAAGTGTTAGCTGTGAATTATACTGCTTCTGAAGGTGCGGGTGGAGAAGAGAAAGTAAAACAGTTTGCACAGGAGTGGGGAATTACGTTTCCGATTTTGCTCGATAAAGATATAACGGTTACAACGACATATAAAGTCATCACAATACCAACTTCTTTTTTTATTGATACAAAAGGAGTTGTTCGGGAAAAATTTGTTGGGCCAATGACTGTAAAGGAAATGGAAAAGAGGATTAAAAATGTAAAGTGACTTTTTGACAAGCGAGGTAAGAATCCTTGCTTGTTTTTTATTTCTTAAAATTTTCTAATAAATCCGATTAAGGTTTTTGGAATTTGCTCATACTACATAATAAGACAGAGAAAGGGTGAACACATAATGAGAAGAAATCGACGAAAAACATTTGAAGAGCTTGTGAGGGAGAATAAAAGGCAATTACTAAGCGATCGTGATGCAATTGAACGGATAGAAGAACGTATTGAAAAGAGATATGAAATGCAGCTTTTCAAACAAGCTGAATAGTCTTTTCGATTAGTATGATACTAATCGAAAGGAGGCGATATATTTATGGGTAATCCAAAAAAGAATTCAAAAGATTTTGCACCAAATCAGATTGGAACACAGTCGAAAAAAGCTGGTGGGAATAAAGGGAAGCAAATGCAAGATCAAACAGGAAAACAACCAATTGTTGATAACGGTTAAAAAAAGGAGAATGTTAGCATTCTCCTTTTTTGTACATAATGTGTACTGTTTTTCAAACACTAGCATTGTGTGTAACTTTTATAAAGGAGGGAAAGAAAGTGGCGGAGCATTATAAAGCAAATCCAGATGATCGTAGTGATAACGCTGAAAAGTTACAAGAGATGGTGCAAAATACAATTGACAACATTCATGATGCAAAAGCAGCTATTCCGCATTCAAGTGAGCAAGATTGTGCAGCAATTGAAGCGAAAAATGAACATCGCTTAGAAAGTATACAAAAAATGAAAGCGGAAATAAAAGAAGAGAGTCAATATCGAAAGTAAAATGTTACGTAAGGAAAGGAAAAAAGGCTGGCAATTGTCAGTCTTTTTTTCTTATGATTGGAATTGTTTGTATGAAACAAGGGGTTGAAGCTATACATAGTAATTATTTTTTGTTTTTTTTATATAAAAAGAGGAATGGCTCTTATTTTCCTTTTATGAGTTGCTGTATTATGATGAAAGATATGGGAAAGAAACATAGGTGAAAGGGAGCTAGAGAAATGTTTGTAGCAGAACACGAAATCGATATCCGTTATGCAGAAACAGACCAAATGGGTGTCGTATACCATGCTAATTATTTAGTATGGCTTGAACTTGGTCGCACACAATTAATTCGTGAATTAGGATTTTCCTACGTTGAGATGGAGAATGATGGAATTGTATCACCAGTATTAGATTTACAAATTACATACCGTAAAGCAATGAGGTATGGAGAAAAAGCAATTGTGAAAACATGGGTACATAGTGTAAATCCTGTGCGCGTTGTATATGGATATGAAATTTACAATGGTGATGGTGAGCTTTGTGTAACTGCAGAGACGACAAATATTTGCGTGAAAAAAGAAAACTTCCGTCCAATCTCATTTAAGAAGATGTATCCGAAATGGTATGAAACATATGAGAAAATAAAGAAACAATAAAAAACGAGCAGCCTCAGCTGCTCATTTTTTATTTTTCGTAATGGAACTGCGGAGATTCGTCTCCTTCGTTAAAAGTAACGGATAAATTATGTCCATCAAAGTACCACTCATCATCGCCTTCAATAAAGAATGTAATGCCACTTTCGCTTGTTTGTGCACAAGCATTCATCGGCGCATCTTTACGAAGACCAAGTGACAATCCTTTTTGTACAGTGCTACATCCGCCGTATTGAACGAAGAAGCGAATGAAGTCTCCATCTTGTAGTAACAGTTCTTCTTTATACCAATTTGCTGCTTCTTTTGATACTGATAAGTTCATTATGTATTCCTCCAGATGAATTCTTTTTCTTTAAGTATAAAAAATAACGCAAAAAGACGCCATTTATATGCTTTGCGTTTTCTTTTTGCGTTATGAGGTCAATTGCTGTTTACTTATGTTTTTTTGTCAAATTAGCTTTTGGCTCTGTCTTATTTATAATACGTCCAATGTTAGCGCGGTGTCTGTAAATGACAATGGCAGCTAATATGCAGATTGCAACAAGGTAGAATGTATCTGTTCCTTTGAAAACAATAGCGGCAATTACTGCAGCAACTGCTGTAATCATCGATGATAAAGATACGTATCTTGTTGTAAAGAGAAAGCCAAAAAAGACCGCTGCTAACAATAAGAAAATAAGCGGGGTATAGCCTAGTACAACACCTGCTGAAGTTGCAACAGCTTTTCCACCACGGAACTTTGCAAAAATTGGATATACGTGACCGACTACAGCCGCTAAACCAAACCAAAGTGGATGGATATCAAGATTAAATAGAAAAGGAAGAGCTGTTGCTAACGTTCCTTTTAAAATATCAGCAATTGTTACGATAAATCCTGCTTTTTTCCCTAATGTACGAAACGTATTTGTTCCGCCTAAATTTCCGCTGCCGTGCTCACGAATGTCAATTCCATAACCGATTTTCCCCACTACTAGTGCAAATGGAATTGAGCCAAGTAAATAGGCAACGATAATTAAAATATATGTAAGCATAAGTTCAGTCTCCTTTATACAAATGTGTTGATAAAGGGTAAAAAGAGTTTTTCCTGTTTATTATAGCACAAAGTTATATCATTCACATTGTTTTTTTAGTGGATGTATTTACATCGTATGAAAGAAACTTTCACAAGAATGTTACATTCTTCACAAATGAAAAGCGTCTACATATTGTATAGTTTTCTTTGTATATAAACTATATGTGGTTAGAGGTGTAGATGATGAGGAAATTTGAGGAGTTATGGACGATGTTTTCGACGATTGTAAAAGGAAATGAACAAGATGTAATGCAAGAAAATGCAAATGTTGATGGAAGATCACCGATGGGAATGATGGGAAGTTTTGCATCAGAAAGTGCAAAATTTTATGCGATAGAGCAGCTATTATCTGAACAAACAAAAGAAGCGATAGCGCAAAATATTTTATATCCGCATGATTTAGATTTTTACGCAACTGGAACAACAACATGTTCGCAAATTCCACTCGGACAATTATTACAAAGTGGTTTTCATACAGGACATGGTTATATGCGTCCGCCACAAAATATTAAAAGTGCTTTAGCGCTTGCAGCGATTATTTTCCAAGCGAATCAAAATATGCAGCATGGTGGACAATCGTTTGCAATGTTTGATGTAGATATAGCACCGTATGTAAAAAGAACATATGAAGGACATATAAAGCGTCTGGGGGCTTATCCTTTAGCAAAAGAGGAAATAGAACATTTTGCGTGGAACGAAACAGAAATGGACACGTATCAAGCTTGTGAAGCATTTATTCATAATTGTAATAGTATGCATAGCCGAGGAGGAGGACAAGTCCCGTTTATTTCAATTAATTATGGGACAGATATAACAAAAGAAGGGAGATTGTTAATAAGACAATTACTAAAGGCAACGCAGGCTGGATTAGGAAAGGGAGAGACACCGATTTTTCCGATTCAAATTTTTAAGATGAAAAAAGGAGTTAATTTTGAAAAAGAAGATCCGAATTATGATTTATTTCAGCTCGCGTTAGAAACGACAGCTAAGCGGTTATTTCCAAACTTTTCGTTTTTAGATGCATCATTTAATGCTGCTCACTACGATGGTAGACATGAAAGTGAGGTGTGTTACATGGGGTGCCGTACAAGGGTTATGTCGAATGTAAATGGAGAAGAAACGGGAGTTGGAAGAGGGAATTTATCGTTTACTTCTATTAACCTTGTTAAATTAGCGTTAATGTATAGGGAAAAGAAGGAATTTTTCAAGGCGTTACATCATTATATAGATATTGCAATAGAACAATTGTTAGAGCGTTTTTTCTACCAATCGAAGAAAAGGGCGAGAGACTTTTCGTTTTTATATTCACAAGGCGTTTGGCGTGGAGGAGAACAGTTACAGAGTGAAGATTATGTAGAAGAGATTTTAAAACAAGGAACACTTAGCATTGGTTTTATCGGACTTGCTGAATGTTTAGTCGCTTTGACTGGAAAACATCAAGGTGAAGATGAGGAGTCATGGAAACTTGGATATGAAATTATCACATATATGAGAAGAAAAATGGATGAGGCGACTGAAAAATATAATTTGAATTTTTCACTCATTGCCACACCGGCTGAAGGATTATCAGGAAAATTTGTTAAGAACGACCGTGCTACGTTTGGAGAGATAAGAGGTGTGACAGATCGAAAGTATTATACAAATTCGTTCCATGTTCCTGTCTATTATCCAATAAAAATAATCGATAAAATTCGATTAGAAGGGCCGTTTCATTCTTTATGTAACGGGGGACATATTACGTATATCGAGTTAGGTGGTGCAGCTGTGCATAATCTAAAGGCATTAGAACAAATTGTAAAAACAATGGTGCGGTATGAGGTTGGTTACGGTTCTATGAATCATCCTGTTGATCGCTGTAAGTGCTGTGGGTATAGCGGTATTCTTAATGTGGAATGTCCAAACTGTGGAAATGATGAAGAAGAAAAAATAGAAAGAATTCGTCGCATTACCGGTTATCTCGTTGGGGACATGTCAAAATGGAATGACGCTAAGAGAAATGAAGAAGAGGATCGAGTGAATCATATATGAAGGTGATGAACATTGTACATGATAGCGTAGTAGATGGAGAAGGACTTCGAACAGTCGTCTTTTTTTCCGGTTGTTCGCATCGTTGCAAAGGATGTCATAATCCGCAGTCATGGAATATAAAGAACGGGACGGAAATGACATGTTGTGAAATAATAAAAGAGATTGAAAAGAATCCCGTTGCTGATGTCACATTTTCAGGTGGAGATCCTTTCTTTCAAGCTAGGGAAGTGAAAGTAGTCGCGAAAGCGGTAAAGGAAAGCGGAAAGAATTTATGGATTTACACTGGTTATACGTTAGAAGAGATACAACGCTCACAAAATAATGATATGATAGAGTTGTTACATTATACAGATGTATTAGTTGATGGAAGATTTGAACTAGAAAATAGGGATGTAACACTTCCATTTCGAGGTAGTTCGAACCAACGTATAATTCGATTGAAAGAGTGAAAAGGCGGGGTAGGATGAATAAAACAGTATTGCTCGTGGAAGATGAACAAAGATTACGAGAAATTGTAAGTAATTATTTTCGTAACGAAGGCTTTGAAGTAGTGGAAGCTGAAGACGGCAAGCAAGCATTGCAATTATTTGCTGAACATACAATTGATTTAATTATTTTAGATATTATGTTACCAGAAATCGATGGCTGGTCTGTTTGTCGTCGTATTCGAAAAGAATCAGCGGTGCCAATTATTATGCTGACAGCACGCTCTGATGAAGATGATACATTATTAGGATTTGAGCTTGGTGCGGATGAATATGTGACGAAGCCGTTTAGTCCAAAAGTGTTAGTGGCACGTGCGAAAACACTATTAAAGCGTGCGGAAGGTGTAGTTGGACAAGCTGAAGAAAATACACTTTCAATCGCAGGAATTGATGTAAATCGTTTATCACGTACTGTTATGGTGGACGGGGAAGAAATTGTGTTAACGCATAAAGAATTTGAACTTCTTCTTTACTTAATGGAGAATAGAGGAATTGTATTATCAAGACAACATTTACTCGATCAGCTATGGGGATATGACTACTTTGGTGATGATCGAACTGTAGACACTCATATAAAAAAATTGCGTAATAAGCTTGGTGAAAAAGCAAAGCACATTGGTACAGTTATTCGTGTTGGTTATAAATTTGAGGAGTAAAACTGCTTGAAGAGCGTAAAATTTTTACTGTTCTTGTCTAAAGTGAATGTAATGTACATTTTTTTAACTAGATTTCACGATGAGTTCACAAGAAGGACACAAAGTGTGACTATACTAAAAGTACAAATTGAGACGAGAGGAGATACGAATTATGGGATATTATGATGGACCAAATATGAATGAAAATAATCAAGTAGAAAGCAGAACGGAAACGGTGAAACAGCGAGGGAAAAAAGGTTATTTCTTTTCAGGATTTGTTGGTGCAGTTATCGGAGCAGTAACAATTACTTTCGTAGCTCCCTACATGCCGTGGACGGATGGAACAGGAATTCTTTCAAAAGGAAATCAACAAGTGGAAGGGACGGTTGTTCCAGTTGTAAACAAAACGAAAGGGGCAACAGACCTTCCAGGGATGATCGAAGGAGCAAAAGAAGCAGTAGTTGGCGTCATGAACTTCCAGCAAAACGCAGATCCATTTACGATGCAAGTAGAGGAAGCGCAAGCGGGAACGGGATCGGGTGTCATTTATAAAAAAGTTGGAAATAAAGCTCTTATTGTTACAAATAATCACGTCGTTGACGGTGCAAATAAATTGCAAGTTAAGTTAAGTGACGGAACGGTTGTCCCTGCTGAAATAGTAGGAAAAGATCCGTGGTTAGATTTAGCTGTTATTGAAATTGATGGCGAACATGTAACGAAAGTAGCTACGTTAGGTGATTCTGATAAAATTCGCGCGGGAGAATCAGCGATTGCAATTGGAAATCCATTAGGGTTTGATGGCAGTGTGACAGAAGGGATCATTAGTAGTAAAGATCGTGAAATTCCTGTTGATATAAATGGAGATAAACAACCAGATTGGCAAGCACAAGTTATTCAAACAGATGCTGCCATTAACCCAGGTAATAGCGGAGGCGCATTGTTTAATGAAAATGGTGAAGTAATCGGGATTAATTCTAGTAAAATTGCGCAGCAAGAAGTAGAAGGAATTGGTTTTGCAATTCCAATTAATGTGGCGAAGCCAGTATTGGATTCACTAGAACAATTCGGAGAAGTGCAGCGTCCATTTATGGGAGTAAGTTATCGCAGTATTGACCAAATTCCAGCTGTTGGTTTAGAACAGTTAAAAGTACCAAAAGATGTAACAAGTGGTATTATGGTTGCTCAAGTAACACCGATGTCTCCAGCTGAAAAAGCAGGGATTGAGCAATATGATATTATTACAGAGCTCGATGGGCAGAAAGTAGAAGATGAGATAGGATTCCGCAAATATTTATATGAAAAGAAAAAAGTTGGCGAAAAAATGACAGTAACATTATACCGAAATGGTGAAAAGATGGAGAAGACTGTAACGTTAACATCAAATTCTAATTAATAAAGAAAGTCTCTTTCATATTGAAAGAGACTTTCTTTATCGGCTATACTGAAAAGATAGGAGGGGTTACATATGACAATTACAAATCCAACTCGTTCGGAAATTGGTGGAATTTTAAAGGAAAGCAAAACGATTGCAGTTGTTGGGTTATCGGATAATCCAGAACGTACATCATATATGGTATCAAAAGCGATGCAAGATGCTGGTTATCGCATTATTCCTGTGAATCCGAAAGTAGACGCAGTATTAGGAGAAAAAGCAGTAAAATCATTAGAAGAAATTACAGAACATGTTGATATCGTGAACGTATTTCGTCGTTCAGAGTTTTTAATGGATGTAGCGAAAGAGTTTGTGTTAATAGACGCAGATGTATTTTGGGCGCAGTCAGGCGTACAAGATGAAGAGACATACCAATTTTTAAAAGAAAAAGGACATACTGTTATTATGGATCGTTGCATTAAAGTAGAACATGCAATGACAAAGTAGAAATGAAAATCATTGTGGAATTCGCTCTAGTGGCCGCTACATAAGTTGTTTTATGATACATAATAGGTAGATGAGGGAATCACATGAAATTTTTCAAAGGCTGTTTGTTTGGTTTATTACTTGTCGCTCCATTTTGGATAATTGTTATTTTGTTAATTATAAAATGGTGGAATGGATAGCTGTATTGCGGTCCATATGTACGCCGCGTTGACAAACGATTCGTTTTCTGAAATAGTAGCGTAAAGGAATCCTTGTGAAAAACAAGGATTTTTCTTGTGAAAATGGTATATAAAAGATATAACGATACTTGCCAAAAGGAAGTAAAAAGCGTTATTCTATAATAGAAACATATGTTCTGATTTTTTGAGTGGAAAGGGGCAAGGAGCTTGGCTAAGAGTCAATTTCAATATAATGAAGAAGCAATTCAAGTGCTAGAAGGCCTTGAAGCCGTTCGAAAACGCCCAGGTATGTATATAGGGAGTACGGATAGCCGTGGATTGCATCATTTAGTATACGAAATCGTTGATAACTCTGTCGATGAAGCATTGGCGGGATTTGGAAACGAAATAACAGTAATTATACATAAAGATAATAGCATCAGCGTTATTGATAACGGACGTGGTATGCCTACAGGAATGCATAAACTTGGGAAGCCAACACCAGAAGTCATTTTAACGGTACTTCATGCAGGAGGAAAGTTCGGACAAGGTGGTTATAAAACAAGTGGTGGTTTGCACGGCGTTGGGGCGTCTGTTGTAAATGCGCTATCTGAGTGGCTAGTTGTTACCATTAAGCGTGATGGGTACATATATGAACAGCGATTTGAAAATGGTGGTGTGCCAGTTACAACACTAGAAAAAATCGGTAAAGCAAAGACAACTGGAACGACGATTCATTTTAAACCGGATCGAACAATCTTTAGTACAACGCAGTATAACTATGATACGCTTAGCGAACGATTACGTGAATCAGCGTTTTTACTAAAAGGGATGAAAATTGTTTTAAAGGATGAGCGTAACGATTTAGAAGAGGTGTTTCATTATGAAACAGGTATTGAAGCGTTTGTTTCATATTTAAACGAAGAAAAAGATTCTATTCATCCTGTTGTATACTTTGCAGGCGAACAAAACAGCATGGAAGCAGAACTCGCATTTCAGTTTAACGATGGCTACTCTGAAAATATTTTATCGTTCGTAAATAATGTTCGTACAAAAGACGGTGGTACACACGAGGCTGGTTTTAAAACAGCGATGACGCGTGTGTTTAATGAATATGCACGTAAAGTGTCACTATTAAAAGAAAAAGATAAAAACTTAGAGGGAACAGATATTCGAGAAGGGATTGCTGCGATTGTTTCAATCCGTGTTCCTGAAGGATTATTGCAATTTGAAGGGCAAACGAAAGGGAAGCTTGGAACAAGTGAAGCCCGTTCGGCTATTGATGCTGTTGTTTCTGAGCATTTAGCGTATTTTTTAGAAGAGAACCCAGATGTGGCGACTCTTCTTGTGAGAAAAGCAATAAAAGCAGCGCAGGCGCGTGAAGCAGCAAGAAAAGCACGTGAAGAAGCGCGTAGCGGAAAGAAAAAGAAACGTTCAGAAGGTACGCTAAGCGGAAAATTAACACCAGCACAGTCACGTAATCCGCAAAAGAACGAGCTGTATTTAGTAGAGGGTGATTCAGCTGGTGGATCAGCAAAGCAAGGGCGTGATCGCCGTTTCCAAGCTGTATTGCCGCTCCGTGGTAAAGTAATAAATACAGAAAAAGCAAAGCTTGCTGATATCTTTAAGAATGAAGAAATTAACACCATTATTTACGCAATTGGTGGCGGTGTAGGTACTGATTTCTCTGTAGAAGATATTAATTACGATAAAATTGTAATTATGACCGATGCAGATACAGATGGAGCGCATATTCAAGTACTTTTACTTACGTTCTTCTATCGCTATATGAAACCGTTAATTGAAGCAGGAAAAGTATTCATTGCACTTCCGCCTCTGTATAAAGTAAGTAAAGGGACAGGAAAGAAGGAAGTCCTCGAATATGCATGGTCCGATGATGAGCTAGATGGTGTGACGAAAAAGTTCGGTAAAGGATATACGTTGCAGCGTTATAAAGGTCTTGGTGAGATGAATGCGGATCAGCTTTGGGAAACGACAATGAACCCGGAGACACGTACGTTAATTCGCGTGAAAATTGATGATGCGGCAAGAGCTGAGCGACGCGTAACGACATTAATGGGTGATAAAGTAGAACCGCGTCGTAAATGGATTGAGCGTAACGTTCAGTTCGGTATGCAAGAAGAAGGAAATATTTTAGAGAATGAAATGATTACAGAAGCGGAGGTAGAATAACATGCAAGCAGAAAAATTTCATGACCTCCCGTTAGAAGATGTGCTCGGTGATCGCTTTGCACGTTATAGTAAATATATTATTCAAGACCGTGCGCTTCCAGACGCACGTGACGGTTTGAAACCGGTGCAGCGCCGTATTTTATATTCGATGCATGTAGAAGGAAACGTACATGATAAGCCGTTTCGTAAATCAGCAAAAACAGTTGGTAACGTAATTGGTAACTATCATCCGCATGGTGACTCATCTGTGTACGAGGCTATGGTACGTTTAAGTCAAGATTGGAAAGTACGAAATGTCTTAGTAGAAATGCATGGGAATAATGGTAGTGTCGATGGTGACCCAGCGGCCGCAATGCGTTATACAGAAGCACGTTTATCTCCAATTGCGTCTGAATTGCTACGTGATATTGAAAAAGAAACAGTTGAATTTGTTTCAAACTTTGATGATACAAGTGAAGAACCAGTAGTTTTACCAGCGATGTTCCCAAACCTTTTGGTGAACGGATCTACAGGGATTTCAGCTGGTTATGCGACTGAAATTCCACCGCACCATTTAGGGGAAGTAATCAATGCTGTTATGATGCGTATTGATCAGCCAAATTGTACAGTTGATGAGTTATTAACTGTTATAAAGGGGCCAGATTTCCCAACCGGTGGTATTATTCAAGGGTTAGACGGGATTAAAAAGGCATATGAAACAGGAAAAGGTAAAATTATTATTCGCGGAAAAGCGGAAGTTGAAACAGTGCGCGGTGGTAAGCAACAAATCGTGATTACTGAAATTCCGTACGAAGTGAATAAAGCTAACCTTGTAAAAAAAATGGATGAGCTTCGTTTAGATAAAAAGTTAGATGGTATTGCAGAAGTTCGTGATGAAACAGATCGTACTGGTCTTCGTATTGTGATTGAGCTGAAAAAAGATGCAAATGCAGAAGGTATTTTAAATTATTTATATAAAAATACAGACCTGCAAATCCCATATAACTTTAATATGGTAGCAATCCATAACAGACGTCCGACATTAATGACGTTGCCAAAGTTATTAGATGCATATATTAGTCACCAAAAGGAAGTTGTAACGCGTCGTTCTCAGTATGAATTGCGTAAAGCAGAAAGCCGTCAACATATTGTGGAAGGCTTAAAGAAAGCTCTATCTATTTTAGATGAAGTCATTGCAACCATTCGTGCGTCAAAAGACAAACGAAATGCAAAAGATAACTTAAAAGAAACATTCTCATTTACAGAAGCGCAAGCAGAAGCAATCGTTTCACTTCAGTTATATAGATTAACAAATACGGATATTACAGCGTTAGAAGAAGAAGCGAAAGCACTGCAGGAGCAAATTGAGAAACTGCAAGCGATTTTACAAAGTGAGAGAAAACTTCTTCAAGTCATTAAGACAGATTTAAAGCGAGTGAAGAAAACATACAGCGATAATCGACGCGCGATTATTGAAGAAGAGATCCAAGAAATTAAAATTGATGTCGAAGTGATGATTCCACAAGAAGATGTCGTTGTTACTGTGACAAAAGAAGGTTATGTAAAACGTACAAGCTGGCGTTCTCATAATGCTTCCAATGGAAAAGAATTTGGAATGAAAGAGAGCGATATGTTGCTCGAAAAATTTGAAACAAACACAACCGAAACGGTTCTTTTATTCACAAATAAAGGGAATTACATTTACTTACCAGTATATGAACTGCCTGATATTCGCTGGAAAGACTTAGGGCAGCACGTTGCAAATATCGTTTCACTTGAACGAGATGAAACGATTCTCTTTGCCACTGTTGTGCCAAACTTTGAGGAAGAAAAGCGATTTATTATGTTTATCACAAGAAATGGTATGATTAAGAAAACAGAACTAAGTCAATATAAAGTACAGCGTTATTCCAGAGCGTTTGTTGCAGTAAATGTGAAAAAAGATGATGAAGTTGTTGATGTGTTTATAACAGATGGAACGAAAGATATTTTACTTGCTACTCACGGTGCATATGCACTTGTGTTTCATGAAGAAGAAGTGAGTCCAGTTGGAATACGCGCAGCGGGTGTTAAAGGGATAAACTTAAAAGAAGATGATTACGTCACATGTGGACGAGCAATTGATAGTGAGAAGGATCTGCTTACTTTGGTGACGCAGCGCGGCGCAGTAAAAAGATTGAAAGCGTCGGAGATTGAAAAATCGACGCGAGCGAAACGTGGCTTAGTCGTTTTTAAAGAATTGAAACGAAATCCATACCGGGTTGTTGGCATCGAGGTTGTTAGAGATGATGAGCTCGTTTATATGAAAACAGCAAAACAAATGATTGAAGTAATTGATCCAAAGACATTGCGGAATAAAGATCGCTACAGTAACGGTAGTTTAGTGTTAGATGTAAGCGATGCTGGTGAAGTAGTGGAAACGTGGACAGAAAAACGGAAAGTATAAAAAAAGGAGCATGCTGATGAAGAATAGCATGCTCCTTTTTCATAGCAATAATCCATCGTAATCAAGTTCACCGCTATTAATAATATGGATATATATTCGTATGATTTGTTGTAAACGAGTAGGGATGGAAAGGGGTTCTTCAAAAGTAAAATCGATAATTTCTCCAGCTGTCATATCTTTTGCTTGAATCACATGCTGTGTACCAATAAAGTTTGTAAACAAAATTTCACAACTCATATATTTCACTTTTTTACCCAGTATTTATATAGAAGCAAAAAAATATGTAAAACATACATCTGGTGATATAATTCAAAGTGAAATCGTTCTCATTATCCCGCATTAACGGGCTATAAGACTCCACCTCAAAGCTTGAGGGAAGTGAAGAAGTTTAGGTGGGAGATAAACAGCTCGTAAATGCCCGATTGGTCGGGCTGACAATTAGCGGGGGATGGAGAAAATCCCCACTGATTGAAGTTTCACTTTATTAGGAGGAAGTAAATATGAAAAAAATAGGTGTAGGAATTGTTGGTTACGGTTTTTCTAGTACAACGTTCCATATCCCATTATTACAAGCAATAGATGACTATGAGATTCGTACCATAGTTTCTTCAAAGGAAGAAGTTGTAAAGGAAGCATTTCCAACTGTTCACATTGTAAAAACAGTAGGAGAGTTAGTAAAACAAGAGAATATTGATCTTGTTGTCATTACATCACCAAATACAACGCATTTCTCATATGTAAAAGAAGCGATTTTACAAGGAAAGCATGTCATTGTGGAAAAACCGTTTGTTGTTTCAAGTGAAGAAGGGGAAGAGTTAATTAAGCTTGCAAAAGAACACGATGTATTTGTAAGTGTGTATCATAATCGCCGTTTTGATAATGACTTTTTAACGATGAAGAAGTTATTGCAAGAGAAGCAAATTGGTGAAGTATATACATATGAGGCTCATTTTGATCGCTTCCGTCCACATGTACGTGATCGCTGGCGTGAGCACAATTTACCTGGGTCTGGCATTTTATATGATTTAGGATCACACTTAATTGATCAAGCACTACATTTGTTTGGTATGCCAGAAGCAATATTTGCAGATGTTGTAGGACAAAGGCCTGGATCACAAACAGACGATTACTTTCATATTGTAATGTACTATGGGAAGAAACGTATTATTTTACATAGTAGCAGTTATGTGAATTATGCTGTTCCTCATTTCAGTATTCATGGAGAAAAAGGATCCATTGTAAAATACGGGATGGATTCGCAAGAAGATCAGCTAAAAGAGGGCTTAAAACCAGGCGATGCGGGTTACGGAGAAGATGCAGAGCAATATTATGCAGTACTAGCAGCAGAAAAAGAACAGCGTATTCCAACTGAAACAGGATGTTATGAAATGTACTATAAAGGTGTACGTGATAGTATTGTACAAAATAAGCCACTGCCAGTTACAGCAGAAGATGGATTGCAAGTGATTCGTGTGATTGAAGCAGCATTACAAAGTAGTCAAGAAGGAAGAAAAATTCAGCTATAAGAAAAAGACACGTGAATGCGTGTCTTTTCTTATTTTGGATTCGACAAATCGTAGAAAAATAAAGTCTTTCATTCTTTACTTTATTTCGCCAGAGAAAATTGTAGCAGGAACATATCATATATGGCCAACAAGTATAGGATTATTGTGTGGATCAACTATTATTTTTGTTGCCTCAGTTGTTTTGTTTGAAAAGAGAGATTTACCGATATGAATAATTTTGAAATATAATATAGAGGAGAGACTCTTATTCATAATAGAAATAAGAGTCTTATTTTATTCCGCATTAACGTGCTGTAATACTCCCACCTCAAAACTTGAGGAGTGCGAAGAAGTTTAGGTGGGAGATAAACAGCACGTAAAAGCCCGATTGGTTCAACTAATAATCAGTGGGGGATGAAGAATCCCCCCGCTGATTAAAGTTTCATTTTATTGGATTAAAAAATAGTTACGTATGATTATGAGGGGGTTATACACAATTTGATCAGAAACAAATTAGAAAATATGTATAAAAATGGTGTGAAGATAAATGATAAGTTTATATATAACAAGGATTTCGTTAGCATGAATATAAATGTTACTGTAAAAAAATAAATTTTTTAATTTTTTTAATAATAACTCTTTACAAAATCTAAAAAATTAGTAGAATATTAATTAATAGAAATTTTCTGATAACTGAGAAAAATAGAAAAAGTTGGTAGGGGATTTCTTAAAATGTGTAGCTCGTACATAAATTTTCGGGAGGGTACAGAAATGAAAAAAATTAAAAAGATGACAGCAGTAGTGGCACCAGTATTAGCAATGAGCGTAGCACTAACAGCTTGCTCGGGTTCGGGGGAAACAGAGAAAGCAAACACAAAGCCGAAGGATGAGAAAGCATCTGGCGAAAAATTAGCAGCAAAACAAGTTTTAAACGTAGCATCATCAAGTGAAATCCCATCTATGGATTCTGCAAAAGCTACGGATGCCGTTTCGTTCCTTGTATTAAATAACGTAATGGAAGGTTTATATCGTCTTGATAAAGATAATAAACCAACTCCAGGTGTGGCTGAATCACATGAAAAGAGTGAAGACGGAAAAGTATATACATTTAAACTACGTAAAGATGCAAAGTGGTCAAACGGTGACCCTGTAACAGCAAACGATTTCGTATTCGCGTGGAAGCGTCTTGTAAATCCAGACACGGCAGCAGAATATGCATTTATTGCAAACGATATTAAAAATGCAAAAGCAATTAGTGAAGGAAAAGCGGCTCCAGATACGTTAGGAGTAACAGCTGTTGATGATCATACATTTAAAGTAGAATTAGAAAATCCAATTCCATATTTTATTGAATTAACAACATTCGGTTCATTTATGCCATTAAATGAAAAATTTGTAACAGCACAAGCTGACAAATACGGTTTAGAATCAAATACAACAATTTATAATGGCCCATTTGCGCTGACAGAATGGAAGCATGAACAAGGATGGAAATATGAAAAGAATGATCAGTACTGGGATAATAAAACAGTTAAATTAGAAGAAATTAACGTGAGTGTTGTAAAAGAAACGTCTACAGCAGTTAACTTATATGAAAGTGGTGAAATTGATCGTGTAGGTTTAACTGCTGAGTACGTTGATAAATATAAAGATAAAAAAGATGAGTTCAATACAGAATTAGATGTATCTACGTTCTTCTTACGTTTTAACCAAAAACGTGGTGGCCAAGATACAATCTTTGCGAATACAAAAGTACGTCAAGCATTTGCGAAAGCATATGATAAAGATGCGTTAGCAACTGTTATTTTAAACGACGGGTCTAAAGGTGCAAACTATTTAGTACCAGAAGGACTTGCAACAGGTCCAGATAAGAAAGATTTCCGTAAATCAAATGGTGAAATTAAAGCTGTAAAATATGATGCAAAAGAAGCGAAAAAACTTTGGGAAGAAGCAAAGAAAGAGCTTGGTCAAGATCAAATTACAGTTGAATTCTTAAACTATGATGGTGACAGTGCGAAGAAGATTGGTGAGTATTTAAAAGAGCAGTTTGAGAAAAACTTACCTGGTTTAACAGTATCATTAAAGAGTCAACCATTTAAACAAAAATTAGACTTAGAAACAAAAGAAGATTATGATTTATCTTACGCTGGTTGGGGACCAGACTATGCTGACCCAATGACATTCATCGATATGTTTGAAACTGGAAACTCTCATAACCAAATGAGTTACTCTAATGCTGAGTACGATGCAATTGTTCAAAAAGGTAAAGGTGAACTATTAACAGACGTGAAGAAGCGTTGGGAAGAACTTGGAAAAGCAGAGAAGATTTTACTTGAAGAAGCGGCAATTGCACCGTTATATCAAAGAGGTACTTCATATGCACAACGTCCATATGTTAAAGATATCGCATCTCATAATATTGGCGGTGACTTCAGTTACAAGTGGGCATACATTACAGATGCGAAAGATAAAAAATAATAGAAGTAATCGTAAGAGGATGCATTGTGCATCCTCTTTTTTGTGCACAATTTTTTTCATATTACATATGTAGTAATGATGTAGCAGTTTTAAGTAAGAATGATTTGTTACTGAGGGGAGGAACGACAATGAGCGGTTACACGTATCTTGATTTTTTAGCTGCTGCTGGAATTGGGAGTGCTCATCCGGGGGGCTTTACGTTAACAAAGCAATTGTTACAGCAATTTGATTTAAAGAAAGAAACGAAGTTATTAGAAATTGGGTCTGGTACGGGCCGAACCGCTGCCTATATAAAAAAACAATTTGGTTGTGATGTAAGTGCAGTTGAAAAAAATGAAGTCATGATAGAAAAGGCGAGAGCAAGGTGGATGAGAGAGAAGTTAAATGTTGATGTTATTCAAGGAGAGGCAGAGGAGTTACCATTTCAAAATAAACAGTTTCATATTGTATTAGGAGAGTCTGTTTTTGCTTTTACAAAAAAAGAAAAGGCAGTTGAAGAATGTTATCGTGTATTAAAAGAGGAAGGTATGTTAGTTTGTATTGAAATGGTAATTGAACAACATATAAAGAAACAAGATGAAGAAAGAATTGCAGCTGTATATGGAATTGATGAAATATTAACAGAATCGGAGTGGCTCAAAGTATTTCTAAATTCAGGATTTGGAATTGCAAATGTAATAGGAGGAGCGACAATTGCAAAAACAATTGCAGCTTACGCAGAGCAACCAGAGTTTCATGTATCGTATAATTTTTCAAATGAATTATATGAAATGTGGAGTGAGCATGAGAGAATTTTACGTACGTATCATCATGTGTTGGGACATCGCGTATTCCTATGTAAAAAATAAACTATTTCCATCAAGTATGCTTCACTGATGGAAATAGTTTTCTTTTTGCTAAATAAAGAAGAGTGCAGCTAATGCGATACCAAAAATAAAGCCAAATCCTAACGCATATGCTCCGCCATAACCGTAACCACCATAGCCACCACCACCATAACCACCACCATAACCACCACCATAACCAAATCCACAATGATCACAAGAACGTAGTCCACCGCAAAAGTGACAACCATGTTCGTTATCATTATCATAACCTGCATCATAGTATCCGAATCCATAATCAAATCGTTTACGATGAATCGGTTCAATCCAAACAGATTCATCCGTTATTTGTACAATTTTTCCAAAATGTGTGTATCCATCCCGATCTTCAATTCGAACAACCTTTCCATAATAGCGGTGACACATTTCATAACATTTCCGAGGATGCATATTTCTTTCCCCCTTTCTTGTGCATAGTACTATCGTATGGAATAGGGACAAGGATGGTTTGTATGATTGTCCTAAGTTTATCCCGCATTAACGTGCTGTAATACTCCTACCTCAAAACTTGAGGAGTGCGAAGAAGTTTAGGTGGGAGTATTACAGCACGTAAAAGCCCGATTGGTAGGGCTAACAATCAGTGGGGGATGAAGAAAACCCCCACTGATTAAAGTTTCACTTTATTACGATAGGGATAACACATCGAATAGGAAATGGCGGACTGTATGTAAGATTTAGTGCTCTTACTACATGGAAAGGTTGAATTTACCTTTATCACTCTTTACATAATATTATTATTGCATCTTAAAAACTTGGCAACGCTAGTCATATATCTTGTTTCCTCTCATAAATTTAAACATAGGAATTTGTCTACAAAGGTGGCGAAGCTACAACATGAATAAGAGATTAATAGCCACATGTATGTTGTTATTGCTTGTTTGTATAAGTCCTTTTTCTACTTTTGCGAAAGGAGAGGAGGAGAGAGCACGCGTCGTTTCACTAGTGTATGATGATTCAGGAAGTATGAAAAACAATGATCGCTGGAAATATGCAAATTATGCCTTGCAAAGTTTTATTGCATTGTTACATGAAAAAGACACATTTTCATATATTCCAATGAGTCGTCCTTTAGAAAAAATGAGTGTATCCCTTACAAATAATGAGAGACAAAATGAAATTCAACATGTGCAAGAGTGGAGTGATTATAAGAATACTCCTTTTCAGTCAGTAGAAACAGCGTTGCAATCGCTTAAAGGAGAAGTTGCAAAAAATGAAAAACGTGAATTTTGGCTTATTGTTTTAACAGATGGGGCTTTTAACGAGCTAGAAGGTCAAAATGATGCTGAAAAGGAAAGGCTGATGGAAGTGCTTCGAAGCTTCCGAGCAGATATGGAAGAAAAGAAAGTATTACTACATCCTATATTGATTACGATGGAAGAAAATTTAGCTCCAGAAGAACAAGAACAAATGAATGTGTTCAAAGAAATGTGGAAAGATGAAATGAAAGGTATGATTTTACCAACAACAGGAGAAGATGGAGTGATTTCGAGTGTAAATGCTGCCGCCGCATTGATTGCAAATAGAGATCCATTCTCTTCTGTGAAAACAGGAATAACAACAAAAATAGTAGGAGAAAATCTCGAAGTTACCACACCTTTTCCATTAACACGTCTTACACTTGTGGAACAATCTTCTCAATCCACATCATATAAAATAGAGAAATTACCAAACACGTTACAATTGCAGTCTTCTTTTACGATGCAGGCACCTATGCAATCACAACTGTTTGGAAATGTAATGCATTTAGTCCCTCAAGGAAATTCAATTATAAAACCGGGAACATATGTGTTAAAAATGAATCAAAACATAGTAGAGGAAAATATTGAAGTACTTGCAGAACCAGCGCTTGATTATACAGTTGTTACGTATGAGAAAAAAGATAAAAAGCGTGTAAATAAAGAGGAAATGTATGAAGGTGCAGTTGCTATTATCGAGGCGAAGCCTAGTAATATCCCAATCGATTCTTCCTATTTTACAGCAGAAGTAGAAATAGATAATAAATTATATAAAATGAAGTGGGATGAAAAAAGAAAAGTATTCTCCTATAGCTTAAAAATTCCCAAAAAACAAGTAAGTGGGAAGGTACATCTCAATATAAAAGGGTTTTATCGACAAACGAAAGAGTTTCATATTACATCCATTCCGAATCCAAAACTGTCTGTACAGAGCATTACAAATCATTATGAGGAGAAGGTAACTCAGTTACAAAATAGTAAACCGTTTGTCTTACAGCCGCTACTAGATGGAAAAGAGATGTCAGAAGAAGAAGTGAAAACATTGTTACAAAAAGCAACTGTAACATTTAATAAAAATATCAACTATGAATTACAACAAAAAGGAAACAAGTTACATATTTATCCTCGTCCTTATTACTCCGATACATTTAACTTTACAGATACCGGCAACATAGAAGCTACCATCACATTACAAGATTCTAGGTTACAAAAAGTGAAAACGAGTATGACAATTTTCATTCATGATGCCCCGTTTTGGGAGAGATATGCGATTATTTTTCAAAAAGTATTACCGGTAGGGGTACTTTTACTAATTGCAGCAATTGCTATTCTTGGCTGGATTGTACGGCCTCGTTTTCACCGGAAGGCACTTCTTTATTATGAGTGGGATCAATCAATTGCAAAAGATTGGTCGTATCAATCAGAACCAGAGTTATTACGAAATACATGGTGGAAACATTATTTTGGCATTCCGTTTCGAGCAGAGCGGAAAACGATTCAGTCCATTACATTTATTGCGAAAAAAAGTTCAAAATCAATTTTTATTGCGAAAGAATCACAAATAGCTGGCATGGTAATTGATAGCATGTCTCTTACAGAAGAAGAGGTAGGTCGTGAACATAAGACGTTATATCCAAACGAGATGGTCATTATAGACCGTGGATATGGAAAAGAATTGTATCGGTATGAATGTGAATGAAACTGTGAAAGTAAAACGAGCTAGATAAACAGGAAGGTGGTTCACATGACGTTACAAGTTCCAACGATTTTAATTGGTTTAGGTGGGATTGGAAGTTCTGTTACACATAACATTTATAACAAATTGCCAGAGGAGCGTCGCAAAAAAGTAGCGATGCATGTATTTGATACAGATATTAATACCCTTAGTCAATACCAGCACATTCGAAAGTTTATGACGCAAACAAGTTCGAGTAAAACACCAAGAGAATATATTGCTGAAGATCCAACCATTCCAGAGTGGTTTCCGCTTGATCCAACGATTTTAGATAAGCCGTTAACAGAAGGGGCTGGGCAACTTCGGGTTATTTCAAGATTGGCGCTAAGAGCAGCGATGAAAGAAGATAAGTTAACGACATTTTGGCAAGAGATTGAGAAGATTTTTCCTGTTACGAGCGATAAAACAGAGTATGGTGTTCGAGTTATCATTGTGACATCGTTAGCTGGTGGAACAGGTTCGGGTATGTTTTTGCAAATTGCTTTATATTTACGAGAAATGCTCCGGAAAAAGTTGCAGCACCATAACATTTTAATTCGAGGCGCCTTTTTAATGCCAGATGTGTTAGTAAAGACACGTACGATAAGCGGGAAGGAATTTGAAGCAGTGCAAGCAAATGGATATGCATCGTTAAAAGAACTTCACGCTATTACGCTTGGTTCAACGGGAGAATTATCACGACGAGGCGGGGTTACGATTGAGCTTGAATATCGCCCAGACCAAGTGGATGAAGAAGGAAGAACAAACCATACAATTATGCAGCACCATCTTCCTTACAATTATTGCTTTTTATATGATTATGAAAATTTGCATGGTCATCATTTGCATAGTTTATCAGATTACATGGAGCAAATGACAAATACGATTTATTTGCAGTTGTTCAGCCCGATGTCAACGAGTCATTTTGCGCAGGAAGACAATCAAATACAGCAGTTAGCAGAATCAAATGGGAAAGCGCGTTATTGCGGGGCAGGTGCCGCAAAGCTTATTTATCCGTATGAACAAGTATTAAAGTATTGTGCATTAAAATGGGCGGTGCAAGGGCTAGATGAATCATGGCTTCATTTAGATCAACTATTCCAAGATAAACGAAAGCGCTATGAACAAGATGTGCGGTGCGGAATGCAACGTGAGAAGCCAGAGCGCGGGAAAAGTTATCTAGAAGATTTAGAGCATTTAGCAACTCGTCCAGAACAGGCCCATGTTTTTTATAAGCAAATGTATTATGAAACACGTGAAGGGGCAGAAGGTGGGAAAATTGGCGTTTCTAAAGCAAAGTTATTTTTAGAAGCTGTCGAAAGTTATGTGCAGCGCACGGTACAAAAAGATGAGGAATTAAATCGTTTGCAGCATGATTGTAAAATTTCGGTGGCGAAATTAAAAATTGCTGAGCAAATGAAAGGAGAAGTAGCGAGGGTTGATCATGCAGTTCGCCTTTATGCATATGCGATACCAAGTCGTATGCATGAACATGTAACGACACTGATGTACGATATGATTGAAGCAGATCGTTTTGCGCCAAGCGGAGCAGAAGGCCAAACATATCAGTTAAATACATGGTTTTTACGAAAAACGGAGGCTGTTCACCCTGTTGCAGCTCGCTATATGTTATACGAAATTCGAAAGTTCATTGTAGAGCGGATGAATAAATTACATGAAAGTAATGAACAAAAGCGGAACTTAGTTCAAAACTATGATAAAAAATTTAATGTGAGTAATGTGGAAGGTACAGTTACTGCAGTGCGACGTGTGGAGCTTGCTCAGCAGCAAAATTGGTTCGGGAAGTTATTTTATAACGAGCAGCGTACGTTTAGAAAAGAGTTTCATGATATCGTAACGCAATATGTGCATAAGTTAAATGAGTATCGAAAAGATTTATTGCTGGAGCTTGTTTATCAATCGTTATATGAAGCGGTAACAAAAATGATTCAGCATTGGGAACGCTTTTTTGATAATTTACAAGATACGCGTGAAAATTTACTATTTGATATTCAAAAACGTAGCAAAGAATTTGAAGGGAAAACAAATCCAACAAATGTATATGTATTAGCAGAAGAGAATTTGCAAGAAAAAATGTGGAACGAAGTGCAGCGTCATGTAGATCATGGTGTACTGCCGAAAGACATATCAGCAGAAATTTATATGAGTTTATACAGAGAGTATTGTAAAGGATTGCAAGAGGAAGAAAATCATTCGCAAAAGGTAGAGGATTTCTATAGAGAACACATTTTAGCCTATTGTCAGCAAGAATTACAAGGACGTTATCGTGATAAATTAGAACTGAACATTATAGAAGCACTGCGGAAAGAAGCAGACTTTCAAAAGCGTGACCGTAACGAGTATGTAAGAGAGAAAATTGAAGATTTATTCCACTTGGCAAGTCCATTTATCCCGAAGGTTTCACATCACCGGGAACTGCAATATTGGGGCGTACATCCAGCAATTAAGAAAGAGTTAAATGAAGAATTATTGCAAGAACTTTTCCAAGAGAAAGATACAGCAAACACTGCTTTTTCACCATTTGAAGTGATTTGCTATAGGGCGCATTATGGCTTGTCACTACAAGATTTTCCGAAACTTTCGGCCGGTCATCTTGCAAACGGCTATGTGAGTGACAAAGGGGATTACTTTCAATCTTACTACCGTCGTGTCAATAAGTTGAATATTAAGAAGTCAAATTTAACGCCGCACCTTGATAAATATTGGCATTTACCAGCGTTTATGCCGGATTTAAACGCAACGCAAACAAATTTAGATTATGATAAATGTAATCGCGCATTTTTATATGCTTATTTGTATCGATGGATTAGTCTTGTTGCAGTTGATGGCCAGTTTGTTTACCAATATAACGGAGTTGGGCGTAGCTTCCTTATCCAATCGATGGGGAATAACATATTAGGTGAAGGATATAAATTGCACCGTGCACTACTTCACAACCCGTTTATTTATGAAAATATTATTTCACGTTTTGAAGAAGAACAAGAAAAAGCAATGCAACATGGAAATCATGTTTATACACATTCATTTTTATCAGGTGCACAAGATGTAAGGTGGCTCCGTAAAGAGTATGTGCATAACATTTTAGATGTCATTTTAATGTACGATAAAGAAGCGAAATATGACCCAACACTAGAAGAAACATCGGATGAATTACTCCGTTTACTGATGGAAGAAGTGGAACGTTATTTTAAAGCATACTACGGAGCAGGGGCAGAATCTGTAGCAAAAAAAGAAGCGAATGTCTTTATTAAACAACTATGGGACCGTTCATATGCAAAAGGGTATGTAGACCCAAATAGTGCCCCATATAAAAAGTGGATTCATCTTCTTGGTGTTACATTAGAAGAGGAAGAAACAAAGACGAATGTATAACAGAAAAAAGGGGAATGGTTAAGAAGGGTATATCCTAATTCATTTGTATCATTTAGAAAAGAGGGATTTCTCGTGCCATTTCTCGGAAGTGTGTATCAAGTATTTGGCTTGTATCCAGAAGTGTACCATGCGATGATTTGCATGGAGATGAAAGATGAAGAATGCGAAAGTGATGAGAAAAAAGAAGAATCACATACGGAAAAATAAAAGCATGCAGAGCGTTCTGTATGCTTTTTTTATGATACAATATTGCGTTAGATAGGGAGTGAGAAACATGGAATGGATGTATTTAATTGGTATTAATATCATTGCATTTATTATGATGGGTCGTGATAAACGAAAGGCGAAGAAGAAGGAATGGCGCACATCAGAAAATATGTTGTTTTTCGTAGCAGCAATCGGCGGCGCAATTGGTGCTTGGCTAGGGATGTATGTCTTTCGGCATAAAACAAATAAATATAAATTTATGATTGGCATGCCTTTGCTTGCTATAGTTGTCTCCTATATAAGCTGGTTATTACTGTAAAACAAATTTGTTTTCTTTTCACTTTATTCATTATATGATGGAGAAAACTTTATAAATAGTGGAAAAGAGGAGAACAGATGGAGAGTCAAAAACAGGGGATTATGTATGCGGCTTTGGCATATATGATGTGGGGGATTCTACCTGTCTATTGGAAGTTACTTGATGTTGTTTCAGCAGAAGAGATTTTAGCACATCGTGTGATTTGGGCTTTTGCATTTATGTTACTTGTTTTATTTATTGCTGGTCGACTTCGAGAGTTTACACGTGAATTTGTGGCTCTTTTTAAACGTCCTAAATTATTCATCTCATTAACAATTGCTTCAGTTTTAATTAGCGGTAACTGGTTTGTGTACATATGGGCGGTCAATCATAATCATATGATTGAAGCAAGTCTTGGTTACTACATTAATCCGCTCGTTAGCATTTTGCTAGGAACAATCGTTTTAAAAGAGAAGTTGAATTTTTGGCAGTATGTCGCAGTTGGATTGGCGTTTATTGGAGTTATGATTCTTACATTTCGTTACGGATCTATTCCGTGGATTGCGCTGTCACTTGCGCTTACATTTGCACTATACGGTTTATCGAAAAAAATGTTGAATTATGATGCAATGACTGGCTTGACACTTGAAACAATGTTAGTAACGCCTGCTGCACTTCTATATGTATTAATGCTTACTAAACAAGGTGTTGTGTCGTTTGGAACACTTTCGGTCACAACGACGCTTTTACTTATGGGCGCAGGTATTGTAACGGCATTACCGCTTTTTTACTTTGCAAAAGGAGCGAAATTAATACCATTATATATGATTGGCTTTTTGCAATATATTTCACCAACAATTAATTTACTGTTAGCACTCTTTGTATTTGGTGAACATTTTACAGCCGCTCACATGACTGCTTTTATTTTTATATGGATTGCGTTACTCATATTTTCAGCGGCAAAGACGAAATTTATGTTAAGTAGACAACCAAGATTTATAAAAAATAAATCTGCAAAAGTTTCGTAAAAAGCGTAGTATTTTCTACGCTTTTTTCTTTATACTTTACATATAGGGAATTTCCATTATAGGCGGTGAGGTGCAAGCGATGGAAACAATTTTACATAATGCGCCATTAATGGCAGCTATTTTAGCTTGGTTTTTGGCGCAGCTTACAAAAGTTATTTTTAAGCTTTTCAAAGAACGAGAATTTGATTTTGCGCAGTTTTTTGCTTCTGGTGGTATGCCAAGTTCACATTCTTCAACAGTTACAGCACTTGCCGCAGGAGTGGGGATGGAAGAAGGGGTTGCAAGTTCGATATTTGCAGTAGCAGCTATTTTTGCAATTATTGTAATGTATGATGCTTCAGGAGTGAGGCTTGCTGTAAGTAAACAAGCAAAAATTTTAAATGATTTTTTTCATGGTAGACAAACGAATTATAAAAAATTAAATGAATTAGTAGGGCATACTCCTTATCAAGTGGTGGTAGGAGCGATTTTAGGTATCGTTGTTGGTGTGTCATATTGTTTATAGGCAAAGTGAGTATTTTTATCACTTTGCCTTTTTGTACATAAGGCTGTACAAAACATATTTAATCTGGATACAGAATATCGTATACGGATGGTAACTTTACGAAGTGAGGTGAGGGCCATGTTGCTATATGATAAAGTAAAGCATGAAGTAGAGCGCCGCATTACAGCACTTCGTACGATGCAACGTAGTGACGGTACGTGGCGGTTTTGTTTTGAAGGGTCGCCTCTTACAGATTGCTGGATGATTTTATTACTCCGTTTATTGCAAAGACATGATGAAATCGAGCCTTTTGTAGAAAGGTTAGTTTCAATGCAAACGAATCACGGAACATGGAAATTGTATGAGGATGAACCAGTCGGTCATTTATCAACAACGATTGATATATATACGGCATTATTAGCTTCGAATTACTATAGAAAAGAAGATTATAATATGAAGCGTGCAGAAGCATTTATTTCTCATGAGGGGGGAATTGCAAACGCTCATTTTATGACGAAATTTATGTTAGCTGTACATGGGCAATATAAATACCCCTCGCTGTTTTATTTACCGACACCAATTTTATTTTTACCAGATGAATCACCGCTGAGTATATATCAAATTAGTAGTTCGGCACGCATTCATCTCATTCCGATGGCGCTTTGTATGAATAAACGTTTTTCAGTTCAACGAGGCATACTGCCGAACATGAACTATATTATAGGGAAAAGTAATGGGAGTTGGTTTCGTGAGGAACGTTCGTCTCTACTAGAAACGATGGTAGCTGGTGTGAAAAACATTGTTCAGTATCCATTATCTCTCCACCATAAAGGATATAAAGCAGCCGAACGTTTTATGATGGAGAGACTTGAACAAAATGGTCTACTTTATAGTTATGCAAGTTCAACATTTTACATGATTTATGCACTATTAGCACTTGGTCATTCTACTCAGTCCCCGGTTATTATATCTGCTCTTCGAGGGTTGCAATCTTATGTATGGAACACAAAAGTTGGTGCACATGTTCAAAACTCTCCATCAACTATATGGGATACAGCATTATTTAGCTATGCATTACAAGAAGCCGGAGTAGCACCAGAAGATCCACTTATTCAAGGAGCGAATGAATATTTAATAAGGAAACAGCATTCACGTTACGGTGACTGGCATATAAACGCACCGACGCTCTCTCCTGGTGGCTGGGGATTTTCAGATGTAAATACAACAATTCCGGATTGTGATGATACAACGGCAGTTCTTCGTTCACTGACTGAGATGGCTAAAAAAGATAGGAAGGGAAAACAAGCTTGGGATAAAGGGATAGATTGGGTAACAGGGCTTCAAAATAAAGATGGTGGCTGGGGAGCGTTTGAAAAAGGAGTGACATCGCATCTGTTTGAGCATGTGCCGCTAGAAAATGCAAAAGATATGATGACAGATCCATCTACAGCAGATATAACAGGGCGAGTGTTGGAGTTTTTTGGTACGTATGCACCTAATAAATTATTAGATGAAAATCGTAACAGAGCAATTAGATGGCTAATTGAAAATCAAGAAAACAATGGATCGTGGTATGGAAAATGGGGTGTTTGCTACATTTATGGAACGTGGGCAGCTATCACTGGATTACGTGCTGTTCATGTATCACCCGAACATCCTGGTTTGCAAAAGGCGATTCAATGGCTCGAAGCTATCCAGAACCGCGATGGTGGCTGGGGAGAATCTTGTAGAAGTAGCAAAGAGAAGCGGTATATCGCTTTGCCATTTAGTACCCCATCGCAAACGGCTTGGGCGTTAGATGCTCTTATTTCATTTTACGATAAGGAAACACCTTCAATTCAAAAGGGGATTCATTATTTAATAGAACATTCCTTACAGCACCGGGAGTATCCAACTGGAACCGGTCTTCCGGGGAGTTTCTATATTCATTATCATAGTTACCATCGCTTATTTCCACTTTTAACTTTTGCGCATTATATAAAAAAATATAAAAAATAAACCGAGGGAGTTCCTCGGTTTATTTTTTGTTTGATTGGCGTTGTTGTCTTGCGTCTGCAGCATTTGCGCGTGCTTGTGCTTCTAAATCATCTTGATCAGCAAGTTCTTGAGAAAATTCTACATCAATGCCATCAGATAGTTTATTTTGCTGCAAGCTTTTTTTCTTCATGTTTGTACAATCTCCTTGTATTAAGCTACGTTGCAAATATAGTGTGAGACATATTGTCTTTTTTTATTCAAAAAAGGAGATGATTAACAGTAACCTAAAATACAGACAAATATAAGCATAAGTAGTAAAATATACCTATGAAACAGTATAAACCAAAAGAATTTGCAAAAATGATCAATGTGTTTGTCAGAACACCACAAAGATGGGATAACGAAGGTACATTAACTGCTTACCGAAACCCAAAAGGAAGAAGATACTATACAGATAAATAGTATAGAACTTATATGGGTATTCAAGAAGAAAATAAAGTAGGTAAGACCGTTATTTACACGAGAGTATCCAATCAAGGACAAAAAGATGACTTAGAAAACCAAATTGAGTTTTTAAAAACATTTGCTAACGCACGAGGAATCATTGTTAATGAAGTGATTACGGATATTGGCAGTGGATGAAATTATAACAGAAAACAGTGGAACAAACTGTTTGATAGTTGTGTGGAAGGTGAAGTTCCGACAATTATTATCGCGCACAAAGATAGATTTGTTCGTTTTGGCTATGATTGGTTTGAAAAGTTTCTTCGTAAATTAGGTGTGGAAATCGTTGTTGTTAATAATGAGAAGTTATCCCCTCAAGAAGAACTGGTTCAAGGCTTGATATCTATCGTCCATGTATTCAGTTGCAGAATATATGGATTGAGAAAATACAAAAAGAAAATGTCGGAGGATAAAGAGTTATGAAAAAGGCGTACTTTATTGAAATGAAACCGACAAATGAACAAATAACCAAAATCAATCAAACTATTGGAGTGTGTAGATACGTTTACAATCTATACCTTTCTAAAAACAAAGAGATTTACGAAAAAGAAGGTAAGTTTATCGGGGGTTATGATTTTTTCAAGTGGTTAAATAATGAATATACAAAAGCACATGACCTGTGGATTAAAGAAGTATCAAGTAAGGCTGTTAAACAAGCTATTATGAATGCTGATAATACTTTTAAGAAATTTTTCAAGGGAACGTCTAAATTTCCACGATATAAGAAAAAGAAGAAGCAAGATGTTAAGTGCTATTTCCCGAAAAACAAAAAAACAGATTGGACAATAGAAAGACATAGAATAAAAATACCTACAATTGGTTGGGTAAGATTAAAAGAATATGGGTATGTTCCAAGAGATGCAGTAGTAAAAAGTGGAACAGTGTCTCAAAGAGCAGGAAGGTATTACGTGTCTGTTCTATGTGAAGTGTTCAAACAAAATAATCAAAATAATACGAATGCTGGAATTGGTGTTGATTTAGGTATAAAAGAGTTTGCTATATGTAGTAATGGCAAACCATACAAGAATATTAATAAAACTTTAACAGTAAGAAAGCTAGAAAAGAAATTGAAACGTGAACAACGCTCTTTATCACGAAAATATGAAAATCTAAAAAAGAGAGGTGAAAAAACTGTTGCTAAAAGAGCAAATATAAACAAAAACATTTTTAGAGTACAAAAATTACATGCGCGGCTATCTAACATACGAGTAGAGTACGCAAAATCGGTTGTGAATACGTTGGTGAAAACCAAGCCGATGTATATCACAATAGAGGATTTGAATGTAAAAGGTATGTTAAAGAATAGGCACTTGTCCAAAGCAGTAGCACAACAATGCTTTTACACTTTTAAAACATGGTTACTGTCTAAATGTAAGCAGCAAGGAATTGAATTACGCCAAGTAGATAAGTTTTATCTGTCTTCTAAATTATGCTCATGTTGCGGTCAAAAGAAAGTTGATTTAAATCTATCAGACAGATTGTATACATGCGATTGTGGAAACATTATGGACAGGGATTTAAACGCTTCTATCAACCTTTTACAAGCAAAAGAGTATACCATACTCACTTAAAAGAGTAGGTATATATGTACGGTGGGCTACATCGGAATTTACGCCTGCGGAGAACTATACAAACGATAATAGCGAGCGTTTGGCGAGGTCGGGTTCGTAGAAGCAGGAAAACTCTAAAAATGTATATTTGTCTATGTTTTTAGTAGCAGTTGCCTACATATCGATTGAAATATATATAGTAATGTGTCAAAAAATGGAGGATGAACATGAACATTTTACAGAACAAAGTAGCTGTTGTAACTGGAGCGGCACAAGGTTTGGGAAAAGAAATTGCAAATACGCTTGCATCACTTGGAGCTTCTGTTGTCATAAGTGACGTAAATGAAAAAGCATTACAGGAAACACAGGCAGAGTTTAGCAGGAAAGGCTATGATGTATCTTTGTATGTTTGTAATGTTGGGGATTCTCAAGAAGCGATGACATTAATAAAGCATGCTATCGAAGTGTATGGGTCACTACATATTTTAGTAAATAATGCTGGGATTACGAGAGATAGTATGTTACATAAGATGGAGCATACAGCATGGGAACAAGTTATAAATGTTAACTTAACAGGAGTATTTCATTGCATACAACCAGCGCTTATGTATATGCGAGAACAAAAATATGGTCGCATTATTAATATTTCGTCTGTTAGTTGGCAAGGGAATGTTGGGCAAGCAAATTATGCAGCGGCGAAAGCTGGTGTGATTGGTTTAACGAAAACAGTATCAAAAGAAGCCGGAAGTTTTGGAATCACATGTAACGCAATTTGTCCAGGATTTATGGATACAAGTATGACAAAGACGATACCGGATAAAGTGAAAGAGAAGATGATAGGGGCAATTCCAGTAGGAAGGATTGGTACGCCACAAGATGTTGCGAATGCAGTGGCTTTTTTAGCTTCAGACTATGCTTCATACATTACAGGAGACGTCATCAATGTAAGCGGTGGCTTACAAATATAGAAAAAGTGACTTTGCCTCGGGGCAAAGTCACTTTTTCTTAGTTTAAGCTAATCCAAACGCTTTTTACTTCTGTGTAGTTATCTAATGCATAAGAACCCATTTCACGACCTAGGCCAGATTGTTTATATCCACCAAACGGAGAAGCTGCATCAAATACGTTATAGCAGTTTACCCATACAGTACCTGCACGTACTTTACTTGCAACATAGTGTGCATTCTTTAAGTTTTCTGTCCAAACACCTGCAGCAAGACCAAATTCAGTTTTATTTGCACGTTCAATTACTTCATCGATATCATCGAACGGCATCGCTGCAACGACGGGACCGAAAATTTCTTCTTTTGCAATTGTCATTTCATCACTAACGTTTGCAAATACTGTTGGTGCAACGAAGTAGCCTTGCTCATATGGTTTCTTTCCACCAATGACAACTTCGGCGCCTTCAGCTGTACCTTTTTCAATGTACCCCATTACACGGTTTTGTTGTTCTTGTGATACAAGTGGACCGATATTTGTTTCTGGGTTTAGTCCAGCGCCTTGTTTTAAGTTTTTCGCATATAATGCAAGGTCAGCTACAACGTTATCATACATTTTCTTTGGAATATATAAGCGAGAACCTGCGCAACATACTTGTCCTTGGTTAAACATAATACCAGAAAGAGCGGCTGGAATCGCGCGAGATAAGTCTGCATCAGGTAAAATGATGTTTGGAGACTTACCACCTAATTCTAACGTTACACGTTTTAATGAATTAGAAGCTTCTTTCATAATATGTTTTCCAACTGCTGTAGATCCTGTAAACGCAATTTTATCAACAAGTGGATGTGTGATAAGAGCTTGTCCAGCTATTTCACCATATCCAGGTACGATATTGACAACGCCTTTTGGGAATCCAGCTTCTTCCATTAATTCAGCTAAGTATAATGCAGAAAGTGGTGTTTGCTCAGCTGGTTTTAATACGATTGTACATCCTGTTGCAAGAGCTGCACCAAGCTTCCACATTGCCATAAGAAGTGGGAAGTTCCAAGGGATAATTTGTGCAACAACACCAACTGGTTCATGGCGTGTATAATTGAAGTATTCGCCAGAGACAGGAATTGTTTGTCCAACTAATTTCGTAGCCCATCCAGCATAATAACGCATATGTTCAATTGCAAGCGGTAGGTCCGCGTTCATTGTTTCTTGAATTGGTTTTCCGTTATCTAATGTTTCAAGTTGTGCTAATTCTTCTTTATGTTCTTCCATTAAATCGGCAAGCTTATACATAAGACGGCTTCGTTCAGCGGCGCTCATACGTGACCAAGGTCCTTCATCAAATGCTTGGCGAGCTGCAATAACAGCTTTATGAATATCTTCGCGTCCAGCTTCTGCAACAATTGCTAACGTTTCGCCTGTTGCAGGGTTAGGTGTTGTGAAAGTTTTACCGGAAGCGCTTTCGATGAAAGCTCCATTTACATATAACTTTTTTGTTCCTTGTAAAAACTTTTCGACTTTTTCATGAAGATTCATAGCTAATTGACTCATCGTATAACCCCCTAAATATTTTATAAATACAGTGTAACTGTACTTATTTCAAAACAAATACAACACAGAGTGCACGAAATGGAATTTTGTACACCTATTTCTAATAATAGGGAAAAATATTTTTAATTTCAATTTTCAATTATATTACAAAATTCTCTCTATTGTAATATAATTGAAATTTTTTTGTTATTTGTAAATTGTTTCTTTTTCTTTTTATTGGGAAAAATATCGGCAATAATGGTACAATTATAAATTGCGAGAGGGGTGAGAAAAAGGTGAATAAATATCATGAAGATCCACGTTTTCGTATTGCACATCGTGAAGCGTGGATGGGACTTGGACTTGTTATCATTAATTTTATTATTTGGTTTGGATTTGCTTATGGATTAGGGAGTCAAAATCCGGCGCACTATACATATGTATTTGGTTTTCCAGCATGGTTTTTTTATAGCTGTATTGTTGGGTTTTTCGTTATGATTAGTCTTGTAACACTTGTTGTGCGATTTGTGTTTCAAGATATACCGCTGGATGAGCAAGAAAAAGGTGAGGAATGAATATGAACTGGTATGTAATAATTCCAATGATGGCATCATTCATCATTGTCTTTTTAATTGGTATATATGCGTCTCGGAGTGTACAAAGGACAGTACATCATGAGTTTTTGCAGGAATATTTTCTTGGTGGACGTAATCTCGGTGGGCTATTACTAGCAATGACCATGATTGCAACCTACGGTAGTGCGAGTAGTTTTATAGGTGGACCTGGAATTGCATATAATATGGGGCTTGGCTGGGTGCTCTTATCAGCTATTCAAATTGTAACAGGTTACATTGTTTTAACAGTACTTGGTAAGAAGTTTGCAATTATTGCGAGAAAGATGAAAGCCATTACACTTGTTGATTATTTAAAAGGACGGTATGACAATAAAGCTGTTGTTATTTTGTCAGCAATATGTATCATTGTGTTCTTGTTTTCAGCTACTGTAGCACAATGGGTTGGCGGTGGTCGTTTAATTGAATCGTTAACAGGATTATCGTATACAACATCGTTATTTTTATTTACTTTTTTTGTACTTATTTACGTTTTAATTGGTGGTTTCCGTGCTGTTGCGATATCTGATACAATACTTGGCATTATTATGCTAGTTGGTACGACAATGATTTTAATTGCAACTATCATAGCTGGTGGCGGCGTTGCAAACATTATACAAGAACTTGTACAAGTGAATCCAAACTTAGTAACCCCATTTGGCGCAGATGGTAGTTTAACAAAAACATATGTTACATCATTTTGGGTTTTAATTGGAGTAGGGGTAGTCGGTTTACCACAAATTAGTGTAAGAGCGATGTCTTATAAAAACTCAAAAGCAATGCATCAAGCGCTAATTATTGGAACAATTGTTGTTGGAACGATTATGATAGGCATGCACCTTACAGGGGTGTTTGCTCGCGTTGTTCTACCAGGTATTGAAGTTCCAGATACAGTTATGCCACTCCTTGCGATGGAAGTATTACCACCATGGCTTGCTGGTGTCTTTCTAGCCGCACCAATGGCAGCGATCATGTCAACGGTAAATTCCTTGTTATTACTTGTAAGTTCAGCTGTCATTAAAGATATTTATGTCAATTACATAAATGAAAAAGCATCTCATCAGGCTGTGAAAAAAGGGACATTATGGGTTACTGGTATTATCGGATTACTCGTATATGTAGCAGCGATGAAGCCACCTGACTTTTTAATTTGGTTAAATTTATTTTCATTTGGTGGATTAGAAGCAGCCTTTATTTGGCCAATTGTATTAGGATTATATTGGCGGAAGGGAAATGCGACAGGGGCACTTTCATCTATTATTGTAGGAGTTGGGTCATATATTGTATGTCACCTTTTCTTCCCAAACTTATTAGGTATGCATACGGTTGTGTTCCCTGTGTTACTTGCGCTTATTGCTTATATAATAGGAAGCATAGTGCATGAATGGAATACGAGTAGAAATAATTAAAAGGAAGCGGATTCGCTTCCTTTTTTTATATAGAGTTAGTTTTTATAGTGTGAGTTTGTATCATCTAAAAATAGTAATGTTTTTATCCCGCATTAACGGGCTGACACTTAGTGGGTGATGAAGAAAACCCACACTGAGTGAAGTTCCACTTTATCCAAAAGAACAGTTTCTATAAAATACGTCTGTATACGTAGTCACATTCATATAGTAATAGCAGCGAATAGGATGGAGTTGAGAGCTGTGAAAAAAGTGTTATTTTTAGGAGATCCGGGAATTGATGACTCGTTAGCAATTATGTATGGACTATTACATCCTAATATTGATATCGTTGGAATTGTAACAGGGTATGGGAATGTTACACAAGAGCAAGCAACGAGCAATGCAGCTTATTTAATGCATTTAGCAGGAAGAGAAGATATCCCAATTATTAATGGGGCAAAAATCCCGTTATCCGGTGAATTTGTGACGTATTATCCTGAAATACATGGAAAGGACGGATTAGGTCCTATACGTCCGCCCAAAACGGTGCAACCCAATATTCAACCGTTTTGTGAAATATTTGAAATCATAAAACGTTATAAAAATGAGCTTATTATTGTTGATGCAGGAAGACCAACAAGTTTAGCTACGGCGTTTATTTTAGGAAGTAATATGATGGAATACGTCAAAGAATACTATATTATGGGAGGGGCCTTCCTTGTGCCAGGGAATGTTACGCCTGTTGCGGAAGCGAACTTTCATGGTGACGCAATAGCAGCGAATTTAGTTATGGAACGTGCTAAAAATGTAACGTTACTGCCGTTAAATGTAACGAGCGAAGCGCTCATAACTTCAGAAACAGTAAAGTATATCACGAAGCATGCGGATACAAGTTTTAGCAAACTAATTAGTCCAATTTTTGAGTATTATTATAAAGCGTACAAAAAGATAAATCCACAATTAACGGGCAGCCCAATCCATGATGTGGTGACAATGATGGCTGTTGTGAATCCATCTTTTGTTGAGTATGTATATAGAAGAGTAGAGGTAGCTGTTGAAGGAATTGCAAAGGGCGAAAGTATTGCTGATTTTCGCTCGAATCCAGATGCTAGTGCGATGAAAAATTGGGTGAGAATTGGATGGGAATTACGATATAAAGAGTTTTTACGAGATTTTGTAGAGACTATGACATGAAACCGAGCTCGAATTTTTATGGGCCCGGTTTTTGTTATGTTATAGCCCGATAGATAAAATTCGATCTGGCCAAACACATTTAAAAAGTTACTGGGTATGATGTTACAAATAGATGAGAGGAGAGCATATCTTGGGGCAGGAAAGTGAAAAGTTTCCGGGAAAGGTCTATGCGGATTGTGTGTTAAAACATGTATTTCAGTTTCAACGTGATTATTTGCTACGTGATATGTTACTTGTGCATCGTGCGCATACAATCATGCTACAGGAAGAAGGGATTATAAAAGAAAGTGATGCAAAATTGATATTAGGTACTTTGAAGAAAGTTGAAACGATTTCATCTAATGAATTGACGTATGGGACGGATTATGAAGATCTTTTCTTTTTAATTGAGCATCATTTACAGAAGGAAGCAAATAGTGATGCAATTAGTAATATGCACATTGGAAAAAGTAGAAATGATATGGGTGTTGCACTGTACCGGATGAGTTTACGAAGATATATATTGCGTTTTGCTGAGCATTTTATGTTACTAAGAGAAAGTATATTGCATATTGCCAAGGAGCATATAGAAACAATTATGCCGGCTTATACGCATACACAACCAGCTCAGCCAACGACGTTTGGGCATTATATGCTGGCTATTTATGACCAGATGGAGCGAGATGCTAAAAGGGTATGGAGAGCGTATGATGCTGTAAATCAGTCACCTCTTGGCGCTGCAGCACTATCAACAACAGGATTTCCGATAAATCGAGAGAGAGTAGCCGCATTGCTTGGTTTTTCTAATATAATAGAAAATTCGTATGATGCTATTGCAAGTGCAGATTACGTATTAGAAACAAGTGCCGCACTTATGATTACAATGACAAATAGTGGCAGGTGGATTCAAGATTTTTTATTATTGGCAACAAAAGAATATAGCGGAATTACGGTTTCAGACGCTTATGTACAAATTAGTAGTATTATGCCACAAAAACGAAATCCAGTTTCAATCGAACATGCTCGTGCTCTTAGTAGCAGCAGTTTTGGGGAAGCATTCACAACGTTTCAAATGATTCATAATACACCGTTTGGAGACATTGTAGATACGGAAGATGATTTGCAACCACATTTATATGCTAGTTTTGAAAAAGGGATTCGTGTATGTAGTGTGATGAATGCTGTAATTCGAACGTTGAAAGTAGAAAAAGCTATTTTACAAGAGCGCGCAACAAAGCATGCAATTACAATTACAGAGCTTGCTGATGTATTGGCAGGTAAATATAATGTACCATTTCGCCAGGCACATCATGTAGCAAGTATGCTTGCAAACATGACTGTGCAAACAAAAAAAGAATTATACGAATGGAGGCTCGTAGATATTAATAAACAGTTACAAAACCAATTAAATGTGATATTAACAGAGGAAGAATGGAGAGATATCGTTTCTCCAAGAGCATTTATTGCAAAGAGAAATGTATATGGTGGTCCAAGTAAAGAACAAATGGAACGGATGGTAAAAGAGCGCATGCAACAATTTGAAAGAGAAGAACACCAACTAGAAAAAGAACGACAGAGAATAAGAGATATTGAAAGTGTAGTAAGAGATATGGAAGTGAATTAAATAAAAATATAAAACTAATGTTTTTATTATAGATGAGTTGGAGTACTTTTGTATTAGGAAAGAATTGTTGTAACAGAAATAGCATGTGGATAAAGGAAGGTTTTTTTATAGAAAGCGAGAATATACCATATATATTTATAAATAGAAAGAAGAGGTTTCAATGGTACAATTACACGTATATACAGACTTTTTACAGTTTAAGCATGATATCCTTCCTTTTTTAATGAAGTATGAACAAGAAAATAATTTAATATTAGGTGTATTGTATTCTCCACAATTGCCATTATTTATGGCGACAGTTGTAAAAGATGGTGACTTAGTAGGCGTGATGTTACAGACACATCCAAGGCAAGTAATTGTATCGAAGCATTTTATCACGTCGGAGGATAGAAAAGAATTTGCAAAGCAGTTATGCATTGCTTATCCGCATATACCAGGGTTAATTGGAGAAAGGGGATTAGTTGAAGATACAGCAAAACAAATAGCAGCTCATTTTAATAAGCAGGTTCGCCTTGGGATGAATCAGTGTATTTATGTGTTACAAACAGTTGAAAAAGAAGCGGGTAATAAAGGGCTATTTTATCAAGTGTTGCCTGAAGAACAGCCAATTATTGAAAAGTGGGTGTATGAGTTTTGCCAAGATGTACACTTACCGACAACGAAAGAAGAAGCAAATGAGAAAGCAGCTGAACTAATTGAAAGCCATCGATTGTTTGGTTGGAGAGTAAACGATGAACTTGTATCCATGGCGGCTGTTACAAGACCAACAGAGAATAATATTACAGTGAACTATGTATATACACCAAAAGAGAAAAGAGGAAGTGGATATGCATCAAGTTGCGTTTCGGCATTAAGTCAACGCATGTTAAATGAAGGGTATAAAACTACTTCATTATATACTGATCTAGCGAATCCGACTTCTAATAAGATTTACCAAAAAATAGGTTATAAGCCGGTCATGGAATCCATCTTGCTATTTTTAGAGGAACATAAGAAAAACTCGTCAGCGTAGACGAGTTTTTCTTATGTTTTATTTCGCTTGAATACGAATGACACCCCCTTGCTCAAAATGGTCTGTCTCTAGTAAATGAATGATGGATTCTGCGACATATTGAGGTGATAGTAACTGATTTTCGTCTTTTAAAGCAATAAAACGATCTAGTTGGATGAAATCTTCTCGTGGTGTTTGGCGGATTTGGGTTTGCATATCTGTATCTATCACACCAGGAGCAAATGAAATGATTTGTACGGGGTGTTCTTTTTCAGCTTCCTCTATACTGATACACTTTGTTAACATATTTAATCCTGCTTTTGTGGTGCAATACGCCCCCCAGCCAAAGTATGGATTTTGTCCTGCCCCGGATGAAATATTAATGACACGTTTGTCTACTTTCAAGTCCTTCGTATGCTTCATGAAAGAAGAGGTGAGTAGCATTGGAGCCAGTAAATTTACATTTACATTTGCAATTAAATCTGCACCTTCTGATTTTTCAATTGGTTTTGTTGGTGCTAACATACCAGCGTTATTAATAAGATGGATAGAAGAGATTTCTTGCTTGTTGACATGTGAAAAGATTTCCCCCATAAGTGATTCAATGTTATGTACCTTCTCTAAATCAAATGGATAGAAAAGAAGCGGAATGTTTAAGTTTTGAGCTTGCTGAGCTAACATTTCGTTATCTTTCCGAGAAATGCAAATTAATCTTGTGCCTTCTTGTAGTAGTTGCAAAGCAATGGCTTCACCTAATCCTCTTGAAGCACCTGTTAGTATGACGTAACGCATTTTTACATCTCCTTTTATTTACTATTTATTTTCATGGAAAGTTGTTATGTCTATCATAGTATGGAATGAACGATTATGAAACATTTGTTACTGCTTTGCGCTATATAATGAATGTTTCATAATTTTAACAACAAATAAATATAATGACATTGTGTATCTTTTTGCTCGGCTATTTTGGTAATATGTGCGATTAAATATACGTTTCTTTATATGGTATAGAAAAAATTTTACTTGTGACGTGAAGAGATAAGGGGGAATATAAATGAAAGAAAGGATTTTAGTAACAGGAGGAGCAGGTTTTATCGGTTCACATATATGTGAAAGATATGTGAAAGAGGGGCATGAAGTAATTATTGTAGATAATCTGTCTTCCGGGAAGCATAAGAACATTGAAAACCTTCTAAAACAAGAAGGTGTTTATTTTTATACAGTAGATATTACAAATAAAAAAGAACTGAGGAATATTTTCAAGCAGCATCGTCCGACAGTGGTGAATCATCACGCAGCTCAAAAATCCGTCCCATACTCAGTTGAAAATCCGATGTATGATCTTGAGATAAATATCATTGGATTATTACATTTGATTACGTTAGTTCAAAAGTTTCCGATTCGAAATTTTATTTATGCATCATCTGGCGGGGCACTTTCAAAAGAAATAGTAGGAAACGAAAAGTCAAAGGAATCAGACTCACCGCAATTAGTTTCTCCATATGCAATTACAAAATTCGCTGGGGAGCAGTATATTAAAATGTACAGTGAATTATATGGATTTAACTTTTCCATACTTCGTTATGCAAACGTATATGGGCCAAGGCAAATTGCAGATGGAGAAAGTGGAGTTGTTCCGATTTTTGTAAATAACATTTTGGCGCAAAAGGAATCCATTTTAATGACATATCCTGATATGCCAACAGGCTGTACGAGAGATTATGTATATGTGTCTGATATTGTAGAAGCAAATTTTTTATGCTTACAAAAAAAGGTAAATGATGTAATCAATTTAGGATCGGGTAAAGAAGAGGCAATACTGGACATTTATCATATTATTAAAGAGGTATTTCATTCTAATTTAGCTATTCGTATAAAGGGACCGAGACCAGGCGATATAAAACGTTCTGTGTTATCTAATAAAAAGGCTAAAAGGGTACTTGGGTGGGAACCACATGTTGGTTTGAGAATGGGAATAGAATCAGTAAAAAATGATTTATCCCGCATTAACGGGCTGTAAGACTCCCACCTCAAAACTTAGAGGATTCAGAGAAGTTTAGGTGGGAGATAAACAGCCCGTAAAAGCCCGATTGGTTCAACTAACACTCAGTGGGGAAATTCCCCCACTGAGTGAAGTTTCATTTTATGTCCATAAATATAGAAGGAAGTATTTTAAAGTAATATTAGATGGGAAAAATTCTTGTAAATATTAATAGAAATAAAGAAAAAAGATAAGAACTGCACACAAAATAATATTATATCATAAAAACTATTGACAGTATCTCCTGATTTGAGTATTGTATTCAAGTATGTGTTTTAAAATCAGGAGGTTTTTTATGAGCAATCAAACTACGCATCATGTGAAAATGACAACAGCTGATCCATCTGGAATTGGTTTATTTGGATTAGCAATGGTAACACTTGTTGCATCATCTCAAAAGTTAGGTTTAACTGATGGTGTTTCATTCCTATTACCATGGGCAATCTTTTTAGGAGGATTTGCACAATTATTTGCTTGCATTCACGATGCAAAGCATAACAATACATTTGGAACAACAGCATTTGGTGCATACGCACTATTTTGGTTTGGTGTTGGTACGTCATGGTTAATTCAACTAGGTGTATTTGGTGAAGAATTAGCGAAAAATGTAGATCCACATCAATTAGGTGTTGCATACATTGGGTATTTAATCTTTACGATTTTTATGACAATTGGTGCAATGGAGACACACAAAGTATTATTTATGATTTTTGTACTTATTGACTTCTTATTTATTGGTCTCTCATTAAGCACGTTAGGTATTATGCCGCATGCAATGCACAATTTAGCAGCGTACTCTGAATTATTGATTGCACTGTTATCTTTCTATGGTTCAGCTGCTGCTGTATTAAATACACACTTTGGTCAAGTGGTATTACCGGTTGGTAAGCCATTTGGTATCTTTAAGAAATAGTAATGATAAAAAAGCGCGAATGACAGCATTGTTTATTCGTGCTTTTTTATGTATTATGGCTGACATAACATTTTGTCAGAAATAAAGATTAATAAAGTGTTCTTCTGTTTTTAATTTTCTTGACAAACGTAATAATAAATCTATAATTATCTTGATTAAATAATTTTATGTTTAAAAATAAAAAAATTCAGAACATAAAAACAAAGGGGTTATCGAAAGATGACAAGAGAAGATAAAACAGAAAAAGAACAAACAATTTTTAACCATACAGGGAATAAAATAAAAACAGAAGATAGAGAAATTGATATTATTGCTAGATTTGAGGAACCGCTTATCATTGTGTTAAATAATGTCTTAAGTGATGAAGAATGTGACGAGTTAATCAATTTATCTAAGGATAAAATGAAGCGATCAAAAATCGGTGGCTCAAGGGAAGTAAGTGAAATACGTACAAGTAGTAGTGTGTTTTTAGAGGGAAATGAGAATGATTTAGTTACTAAGATTGAAAAAAGAATTTCTTCTATTATGAATATTCCGATTGAATATGGAGAAGGAATTCAAATTTTAAATTATGAAATTGGGCAAGAATATAAGGCTCACTTTGATTTCTTCTCATCATCCAGTAGAGCTGCAAGTAACAATAGAATTAGTACCCTTGTCATGTATTTAAATGATGTAGAAGAAGGAGGAGAAACATTTTTCCCGAAACTAAATGTATCAGTATTACCGAAAAAAGGAACAGCAGTTTATTTTGAATACTTCTACAGCAATCAAGAATTAAACGAACTTACTTTGCACGGAGGGGCACCTGTTACAAAAGGGGAAAAGTGGATTGCGACCCAATGGATGAGAAGGCAAAAGGTAAGATAATGAAGTAAAACTCAAATCAGTAGGGAGTCTCCATCCCCCGCTGATTATTAGTTGAACTAATCGAGTTTTTACAAGCTGTACCTCAAAGCTTTTTCGCATTCTCTCAAGTTTTGAGGTGCAGCCCGCAAATAGCGGTATAAAGGCTTGAATAGCTTTCATATGAGTGAAAAAGGCATTTGATTTCTATAGGGAAATCAAATGCCTTTTTATATGTATTTTGAGGTATAGGAAATGGAGCGTACTCTTATATACAATTATATGATTTATCCTGCCATTTGCGAGCTGAAAGGCATCAACTCCAAAACATGATAGAAGGAAGTTAGCTCTGACTCCTAAGCACTCATCTTTACTTTTCATACAAAAGTTTGATTTTCATAAAGAAACGAATAATTCAATTATATTTTGAAGAAAAAATAACGTACCTTCAAAAATATAATTGAAATTGATTATCAATATTATTATAATGAGAATGATAATCAATAATGATGAGGGGGATGGTTATGGCTAAAATTTTAATTGCGTATGCAAGTATGTCGGGAAATACAGAGAGTATTGTAGATTTAGTGAAAGCTAGTTTAGAAGTATTTGATCATGAAATTGAAGTGAAAGAAATAGAAAATATGGAAGTAGATGAGTTGCTGGATTACGATGGGATTTTACTAGGCTCTTATACGTGGGGAGAGGGAGAGCTTCCTTTTGAAGCAGAAGATTTTCATGATGAATTAGAAAATGTAGATTTATCTGGGAAAAAAGCAGCTGTTTTTGGTTCAGGGGATACAGCATATGAACTATTTTGTGAAGCGGTACCTATTTTAGAGAAACGCCTAACAGAATGCGGAGCGGAACTTGTTGTAGAAGGGTTAAAAATAGAGTTAGCACCAGAAGAAGATGAAGATATTGAAAGGTGTAGTAATTTTGCTATCGCCTTTGCAGAAAAGCTCTCAGAATAGAGGTATTTTAGTGGAAAAATTGCTCAGTGCAACTGCCGTAACAAGACTAGAGGATGGGAAAATCATTTTAGCAACTACACAAAATGGTTTGTTTATGCAAGAAGATAATAAGTGGCGGCCAATTTTTATAGGATTTCAAAAAAGAATTCGTGATTTACATAGTAATGGAAACATGATATATGGTGTAGGGGATGAGGGCATTTTTATTTGTAGTATGGATGGGGGAAGAGATTGGGAAGTGAAGCGATTTCCGACGAAGGCATCGAGCTGGAGTGTATGCAGTAATGAAGATGGTGTAGTAATTGCACACGGTGATAAAACATTGTACATATCAAAAAATTTTGGTTCTACATGGGAAACAATTTATCCATTTCACATGTACGGTGAAAAGGCACCGTCTATTCGCTCACTGTTTTTACACGAACATATATTATTTATTGGAACGAAAATTCATCCAATCTATGGAGGGATATGGGCCTTTAATCTTGTAAGTGGAGAAATAAAGAGAATTAGAATAGAACAAAATCATATGATTTCTTCTATGATAATATGCCATTCCTATTTAGTAGCAGCGAGTGGTTCTTGCCGAGGAAACAAAGGCAGGATTGTGTTTTCTGAAATAGATGCGATTTTACAAAATAGAATGTTACATTGGCAAATTTGTCATAATGATTGTAATGAAAACAGCTATTTAGATTTAAGTGTCGACCACGATGTGTTATATACAACTTCTACTCAAAATGAAGTAGGGAGGAGTACGGTTTGTCGTATTTTTCTTGAAAACAGCAATGTAAAAGTATGTGGCTCTATACAAGGTCATGGGTGGAGAATTGTGAATCAAAATGAAGATTACATTGTCGCTGGTTCTGGCGAATCGAAGGTGATGCGTTTTAAACAGAAAATTGGATAAGTTAGTAGAACCACTTCCTTATGAGGGAAGTGGCTTTTTTGTTTTATCATGCTATTTGCGGGCTGTAAGACTCCCACCTCAAAACTTAGAGGATTCAGAGAAGTTTAGGTGGGAAATAAACAGCCCGTAAAAGCCCGATTGGTCGGGCTGACGATCAGGGGGGATGGAGAAAACCCCGCTGATTGAAGTTTCACTTTATCATGCATAAAAATAGATATTCGTTCCAGTTGCATATGTAAGGGGCAAATCATAGACTGTGAGGGACTAGTCTTTACAAATTCTTTACAAAGGAGAAATAAAATGAAAAAATTCTTTACAAAACAAAAAATAAGTCGAAGTGATTTACGAGAGTATAAGCTGATCGGGGATGGAAAAGATGGGGAGATATACCAATTAACAGATGAAGTGTGTGTGAAATTCTTCTTTCTCGAAGAAACGCAAGAACGGGAATTAGAAGCTTTGCTAGCTGGACAATCATCATCAGTTATTCCGCATGTTTATGAGTATGGCCATAATTATATCGTAATGGAGTTTATACAAGGCATTTCACTAGCCCGCCATTTAAAGCGAGAGGGGGATATTGATGAAGAGTTAACTGTAAAAATCGTAATGATGCTAGAGGAGCTAAGAAGAATTGGATTTAAGAGGCTTGATACGGAAGTGAGGCACATTTTAATAAATGAAGAAGGTCAATTAAAAGTAATTGATCATAAAAGAGCGTTTACTTCATATAATGAGGCTCCTACTAAGCTGTTAACAGGGTTTAAAAAATTTGGATTGGCTCATGTGTTTTTGAAACATGTCCGAAAAACAAAGCCAGATATTTATAGAAGATGGGCAGGGAAGCGTGCGAGATAATTGTCTCTATAAATATAGGAAGGTATCCGCAAATGACAGTTTCTTTTTATAGGAAAAAGCATACATTAATGAGTACAAGGGGTGAAAGTCATAATGGAAGAGAGTATTTTAGTTATCGGTGCTCATCCTGATGATGAGCTATTAGGGGCTGGAGGGACTTTGAGGAGATTAGTAGAAGATGGATATCGCGTCATTTCCGTCATTACTGCGCTAGGACGTAAAGAAGAAGCTCATCATATACAACAACTGAGTGAACGTGCAAACAAGGTTATTGGTATTGATGAAGTGATTTTCTTAAAGCATACGAACTTAGAGTTAGAGTTACTTCCACTTCACAAGTTAACGAAAGAAATTGAACAATTAATACAAACATATAATCCGAGTAAAATTTTTACTCACCATTACGGAGATGTCAATAAAGATCATCTTGTTACATTTGAAGCGGTATTAACTGCAACCCGTCCACTTCCAAATCGTAAACCAATTGAACTAATTACGTTTGAAACTGTTTCTTCAAGTGAGTGGAATGTTCAAACGAATGAAAAAACATTTAAGCCTAATTATTTTGTAAATGTTACAAATCAAATGGATGTAAAAATTGAAGCGTTAAAACATTATGATGTTGAAATGAGGGACTTTCCTCATCCTCGTTCTTATGAAGGAGTTCGTTATTTAGGAAGTGTGAGAGGGATGACAATTGGTGTGCAATATGCTGAAGCATTCGAATTGATAAGGAGGATATGGCAATGAAGGAAGCAAGTGGATTTCCGTATCCATATATCGTAAAAGCAATGGATGAGCACTATAGTGTCCAAGTGCCAGTGAAAAAGAAGAAAAAAGTAAAACGTGAAATTTACACAAAAAAAAAGATGAAGGCAGTGCCAAAGAAAAAACTATCTATATTAATTGCAACATTTTGGGATTATCCTCATACAGGTGGGTTATCGAATTATATTAAAACACTTAGAGAAGGGTTAGAAAAGTTAGGACACCATGTTGATGTTGTTTCGCCTAATCAGTTCCCGATAGATGAAGTGAATACAGTACGTGACGAAATTATTCCAACATTAAGATCATTTTTTTATGAGCGCTATGGAAGTTGTAATAGTAAAATTTTAAAGAATCATAGACATGTATATGTTTATGAAAGAATGCTTATTAAATATATGGACTTAAAAAAATACGATATATTCCATGCACAAGATTTATTTACAGCAAATATACTAGGGAGAATTAATGAATATTATGAAAAACCTTTATTTTTCACAAACCACGGAATGTTTACGCTCAACCGAGTGAAGTTTGGTATGATTCAACAAGGATCTGTTGAAGAGGTTTATTATAAAGCGCTAGAAAGAAAAGCAATTGAATTTTCCGACCATCTCATTATTTTAAATAATTTATTCCGTCAGCCACTCATGCAGTTAGGAGCGGAGCAGAAGGATATGACGACCGTATTAACGGGTATCGATTACTCACATACGGATCAAGTGAAAAGTAAAACGGCAAAAGAGCTTGTCATTACATGTGTGGCAAGATTAGGGCCGAGAAAAGGACATAACGTATTATTTAACGCTCTTGCACAATTACCAAAATCGTGCACCGATAATATAAAAGTACTTATTGTTGGCGATGGTGAAATGAGAGCTACGCTCGAACAGCAAGTGAAGTCGTTAAAACTTTCTATGGTTGAATTTTTAGGAACGCGGGATGATATACCAAATATTTTAAATCAAACAGATGTTTTTGTATTACCGACTTTAAATGATACTTTACCAATCTCTATTATTGAGGCAATGCATAGTGGAAGTTGTGTCATTTCAACAACAGCAGGTGGTATACCAGAACTTGTCACTCATGCCAAAACAGGGTTTCTCGTTGAACCGGGAGATGTTAATCAGCTGTCTCAAGCGTTAAAGGCGGTGATTATAAATAAAGAGGCGAGAGAAAAGCTCGCGCAAAATGCAAAAAAGTTTGCAAAGGAACATTTAACGAGAGATGCAATGATTGGGCAAATTGAAAGTATTTACTGGAAGTATGTAAGAGGGGGGGGATCGTATGGATCATAAACATGCAGCGGTTGTCCTCGATTTAAGTGCTAACGGAATTGGAATTATTAGAAGTCTAGCGAGAAAAGGAATTAATGTGTATGCATTTGATACGGAGAAACCTTATAAAATCGGAAAATCACGCCTTGCTACATGTGGAATATGCCCAAGCCCTTTAACAGAAGAGAATAAGCTGCTAACATTTTTAACTGAACTGGGGAAAGAGTTTGATAAAAAACCAGTCCTTTGTACAGGGGCTGATGATTATGTTGTCTTTATTTCAAAATACAGAGAACAATTATCCAAATACTATTTATTTCTGTTTCCCGATCATGATCTTATTGATGAAATATTAGATAAGCATAAAGTATATGAACTAGCAATGAGGCATAACATTCCGTGTCCAGAAACATATATACTTGAGGATGAAGAGCAAATAGAAAGAGCTGTGCAAAAACTAACATTTCCTTGTATATTAAAGCCTACTTTAGGTCATGAGTTCCGAAAAAAAATAAATAAAAAAGCAATTGTAATAAAAGATGAGGCACAGCTAAGAGAGGAATATCACTTATATAGACAGCATGGGAAGCTAATTTTACAAGAAATTATTCCGGGTGATAACACTTGTTTTTATAAAGTTGCAACGCTTTATGGTGACAATATGGAACTTTTAGCATTATTTTCTTTACAAAAGAATCACCAGTTTCCAGCTGAATATGGAACAGGTGCTCACATTGTAAGTAAGCAAGTGCCAGAATTAGTAGAGATGTGTTTACCATTTTTTGAGAACTTGAATTTAAAAGGTATAGGGATGATAGAATTCAAAAAAGACCCGCGAGATGGAGTTTATAAGTTTATTGAAATTAATCCTCGTTTTTGGTTAACACATAGCTTGACGGAACAAGCGGGTATTGATTTTGCATATATGTACTATTTATATTTGACAAATCAAAGTCCAGTACCACGTTTAAAACAAATAGATGGAGTGAAATGGATTTATCTCGTGCGTTATTATTTAACATTCCGTGATAAGAATAAGAAAGGCGAAATGACATGGCGTGACTTTCGTAAAGGGCTTCGTGGTAAAAAAGAGTTTGCGCTGTTAGCGTGGGATGATCCAATGCCATTTATTAGAAGTACATGGTCTCATCTGAAAAATGCGTGGAAACAAAAACGAAAGGAGTGAATAGAGTGTATGAAATAGGTGAGTTGGCTCATTATTTTGAAAAATGGGGGTTGACTAAGAAGTTATCTCGTGCGATTGGTGAGAAGATAGTTGTTGATATTTCAAAAACAGTATGTTTAAAAACGACGAGAAGAATGAGTGTATACAAAGTGTTTTTTACAAAACAAGGAATGGAGCATCAAATTATTTTAAAAATATACGATGCTGCTAACATAAGAAGTGAAATTGAAATTAATATATATGATAGTGCATATCATGTAATGAAAGAATTCCTACCTCGTATATACCACATTGAGAGAAAAGGTGAAGAAACGTGGGTTTTTATGGAGTTTGTGAGACAAATCCGCGGTCAAACTACCTTTACCCCTGCTCACTTTGACTACATTATCCCTACTCTTGCAAAACTTCATGCACATACGTACGAATCAAATATTATGAAATACAAAGGTGCTTGGGGACCATGGCTTCCTGTTTATGAATCAAGTAAGATGAAAAAGGAACGAATTAAGTATATTGGAAGAACGGTAGAATTTTTAGATAATGCACTGGAAACAGAAGGATTAGAACATATTGTAAAACCATATTATAAGTCATTACTAAAGATATACGACAAAGGACCAGACTTTTTTCCAGAACTTTTAGCAAATGGTTCAGCTGTCACACACGGAGATCTTCATTTGCAAAATATATGTAGTAACAACATACAGAATGGCGAAGCGTGGAACATTCAGTTTATTGATTGGGAATCCGCGAAATATGCTCCTGTTTGGTTTGATATGATCGTATTAGTGGAAATACTACTGGCGTTCAGAAAAGATTGGCAAAGCCGAGGTGAAGAAATTCGGACGCATTGTGCAAATCTATATGCGAAGGAAATGGAGAAGTATGGTATACATTTTAAAACGGATCCAGTAGTTCTTTATAAAATGGCTTATCTACAAAGAACACTTGAGAAAGGACTCCATACGCAGCTTAGAAGAATTTTTGATTATCGCGGTGGGGAATTATTACCATATCATCTTGAGAAAGTAACAACTTGGGGAGAAGAATTTGGTTTGTTGAAATAGGATGGAGCACGATAAATATTTTTAAAGGGAGGGGCATCTAGATTTGTAACAAATGGATGCTCTTCTCTTTTTTTGTTTACTTATAGAAACTATTTGTACAGCAAGGAGGTACTTATATAGATGGGGAAAACACAAAAGGATGATAGTCCCATTCATCCCAACCTACTAAAGGTTATGGATGAATATTATAAAGTAGAAAATAAACAAAAAGTAGAGACATTTCAAAGTTTTTATGTGAACAAGAATGATAGAAATAAGAAGAAAAGACTAAGAATATTATATGTAACTTTTTTGAAATATCCGAATCATGGTGGATTGTCTAATTATATTACATCCTTAAAAACAGGATTAGAACATGTTGGTCATGATGTAGATGTCATTTCGCCATTACAAATGACATCTGTTCATTTTGAAAAGTATATTCCCGAAGTTGCTGCAAAAGTAAAAGATTTTTTATTAAGGCGGTATGGAATAGCAAATGAAAAGATTATAAAGAATATTAGTTTTTTAAATGTGTTTTACTCTTTTTTAAAAGAAAAACAGCTGGCAGAGTATGATGTGTTTCATGGGCAAGACTTGTTCGCGATTTTTTTATTAGGACAATTAAATAGGGTATATAAAAAGTCATTATTCTTTACGCCACACGGGCATTTTACGGAGAGTCGTATGAAATTTGGAAAGATAGAGAGAGGATCAATTGAAGAAATTTATTTTCGGGAGATTGAGAAACAAGGGATAAAAGCGGCAAATAAAATTATTACAATTAGTCATTCTTTTCATCGTATATTAAGAAAATATGGTGCGAAGAAAGAGCAACTTGTTACTGTTCATACAGGTATACATTTCCCGAATCATACTATTCGTAAACAAATAGAAAACGATAAAATAATTATCTCCTGCATCGCTCGGCTTGCACCAAGAAAAGGACATATATTTCTTCTTCAAGCACTTGCGAAATTAAAACCGTTTTTTCAAAATATAGATGTATGGATTGTCGGTGACGGGTCGATGAGAGAAAAGCTCGAAAAAGAAGTGCGACAATTAAAGTTAGATAATGTTTCTTTTTTCGGCAGAAAAAAGAATGTTGCAGAGATTCTTGCGCAATCCTCTATTTATGTATTACCAACGATTAATGATAACTTTCCGCTCTCCATTATTGAAGCAATGCTTGCTGGGCAAGCTATTGTTACGACAAATTGCGGTGGAATTCCGGAGATGATATGTCACGGAAAAACAGGATTAATTTGTGAACCGGGAAATGTTGAGGAGCTTACTGATGCCCTTACGTTGCTGCTAACTAAAAATGAGCTTCGTAAACAATTGGGCCATAATGCACAGCAGTATGCGGAAGAATACTTAGTGCAAAAGGTCATGGTTTCGAGGATAGAAGATATATATCAAGAGTTTGTGTGAAAAAGATTCTAGTACATAGCTGGAGTCTTTTTTGTAATGAATTATCTTTCTGGCAACTATATGTTGTACAGTTTCTAGAAATCTAATTGATTACGAATTTATCCCGCATTAACGGGCTGTAAGGCTCCCACCTCAAAATTTGAGAGAAGCAAAGAAGTTTAGGTGGGAGATAAACAGCTCGTAAAAGCCCGATTGGTAGGGCTAACACCCAGTGGGGGATGAAGAAAACCCCCACTGAGTGAAGTTTCACTTTATTGTGATTTATTTGCAAAAATATATAAAATTAATTATACTAAAATGGATATATTTACCTAGCTTTGTTCGAGTTTTAAAGGGTATCATTTATATCTTAAAAATGAAAAATGTAATTTGACATTATTACTTTGTCATGGAATTTTATTGAAAATAGTCGGACTATATTTGAGAATAATTTGAAATTGCTCTGTAAAAAGATTAATAGGGGATTCTTAATGTTAACTTGAACTTTTAAAGAAAATAGAAGAATGAAAGTAATTGTCAAAGTTATTTAGTCGGATTAGTCGAATGAGTGATAAAGACCTACATTCGAACAAATTGTAAATATAAAGGGATTTATTGATAAAATGATATTTAGGAGGAGTTTATGATGATCGTAGGAAAAGGGGCAGTTCGTGAAATTTGTAATGATATTGATAAGGTAGTGCGTGAAATTGATCAGATTACACAATCTAAGATTGATAGAACGTCAGATAAAATTGATGCAGAATTAAATTCTTGTGGACGTGAGTTAAAAAGTGCTCAAAGTACACTTACTCAAATTCAACCACTAGTAGATCGATTAGTGCAACAAATTGGTGTGAATGCACCGGACCATGTGCAAGTTTTAATTGGTTCAATTACAACGGAGATTATGTCTAAAGTAAATAGTTCCATTGATAACTTACAAGAGGTACAAAAAAATATTAAAGACGTAGATGCTCTTACAAATGAGATTGATGAGCTAACGGATGAAATCGATGAATTAACAAATAAAATTGATGAAATTACTGATAAATATCAAAAATAGGGGGGATTACAATGTCCTACACGCCAAAACCAACACCAAATTATATGTCTTCAGATTGGGGAACATCTAATGCAAAAACAACAGCTCTTAAAATTGATCATGTAGCTGATAAGGCTAAGTTTGCAGTTCAAATGTTAGAATCTGCACTAAAAGGGTTCGATACAATTGAAAAAGAAATTATTGATGCATCTGAGTCTACAACTCCACCAACACGAGAGTCAATTCGTGCCTTTGCATATCGAATTGATACATGTCAAAATCAGTTACAAGATGGTTTAACTCAATTAAAGCAGATGATGGAAGATATTGATAAAACAACAGATACAATTCAACAATCTAAAACATCTTGGTAATAAAAATGATCCCAGTGTATACTGGGATTATTTTTATCTCATCAAATCTCAATAGGCGGAAGATGAATCTTCCTACTAAGTGAAGTTTCACTTTATCCCGCATTAACGGGCTGTAAGACTCCCACCTCAAAACTTGAGAAAAAGTAAAGAAGTTTAGGTGAGAGATTAACAGCCCGTAAAAGCCCGAATTCATTTACAAGTTAGTATTTACTTTGTAAGCAATTAAAATCAAATAACTGTTATGGGGGCTTTTATGACGGAAGACTTTTATTGCGATGAAGTATTAAGCGGGAAAACGAAAGTAAATAAAGTATTAGAGACCGATCATGTATTAGCTTATTATCATACAAAACCTTTTTATCCAGTCCATATTGTTGCGATACCTAAAAAACACATTCCTTCTTTAATTGCATTAGAAGAAAGTGATACTGAATTATTAATTGAGTTACTGGGAGTTATTAAAAAGGTTGCAGCTATCGTTACTGAAGAGCATGGAGCTTGTAGAGTTATTACGAATTTAGGAGACTACCAGGATTCAAAACATCTTCATTGGCATATTGTTTCTGGATCTCCGGTGAAATAAATTATAAAATACCCTTTAAAAGATTCCGGTATATACCAGAATCTTTTAAGGGTGCTATATGGAAATAGGCTGAATACGCTGCTCTGTATCTATATTAAAAAAGTGAGCTTTATTTAAATCAAACGATAAAGAAAGTGTATCATTTGCCTTTACTTCAGTACGGGCATGAATACGAGCAATAAATGATTGATTTGCTAGTTTACTATGGATGATAGATTCGGCTCCTAATAGCTCAGCCACATCAACAGTAGTGGTAATTGTAGATTCAGGGAATGCTTCGATAGCAATTAATTCATCATGAATATCTTCAGGACGAATACCTAAAATGAATGTTTTTCCATTATACCCTTGTGCGTGTAATTGTTTAACATGACCTTCGGGAACTTGTAAACGAATGTGATCGATATGAAAATATGTATCGTGCAAAGTACCAGTAAAGAAATTCATGGCTGGAGATCCAATAAATCCGCCAACAAAAACATTTGCAGGTGTATCGTATACTTCTTTTGGCGTACCAATTTGTTGAATGAATCCATCTTTCATCACGACAAGCCTTGTTGCCATTGTCATAGCTTCTGTTTGATCATGTGTTACGTAAATGGTTGTTGTACCTAGGCGGCGATGAAGCTTGGAGATTTCTGCTCGCATACTAACACGTAATTTAGCATCTAAGTTTGATAATGGCTCGTCCATTAAAAATACTTTTGCATCACGCACGATAGCTCTGCCTAAAGCGACTCGCTGGCGTTGTCCACCAGATAATGCTTTTGGTTTTCGTTTTAAGTAATCTTCAAGACCTAAAATTTTTGCGGCTTCTATAACACGCCTATTAATTTCCTCTTTTGCTAGCTTACGAAGTTTTAAGCCAAATGCCATATTATCATAAACAGACATATGAGGGTATAAAGCATAGTTTTGAAAAACCATAGCAATATCACGATCTTTCGGGGCAACATTGTTCATAAGCTTTCCATCAATGTAAAAGGAACCTTCAGAAATGTCTTCTAGACCAGCAATCATCCGTAACGTAGTAGATTTGCCACATCCAGAAGGACCTACAAATACAATAAATTCTTTATCTTGAATATGTAACTGGAAGTTAGAAACAGCGGTTGCTTTGTTATCATAAACTTTAGAAATAGAGTCCAATAATAGTTCAGCCAACGTAATCAACTCCTGTTTTATAGTGTTAAAAAGAAATTTTTATGAGTAATCTTAGAAGAAGAGGTGTTTCTGAGTTAATTAATTTAAAAATTCAGAAAAATATTGAAAAAGAGAGGCTAGAAATGATATACTTCAGCCAACTGGTAATGATGACATCATATCATTATCAATTTTACAACGAGATGGAGAAATATATCAAATATTATTTTTGATGGTTAGTTATAATTGTATAATTTAAAAATTCAATTGTACGGATTTTTTATGGTGCTGATACTGGTAATGACATCATTATATCTGTAATGAAAACTTTACGAGTAAATGAGCTTATGAAGAGGAATTCAACTTTATCCCGCATTAATGGGCTGTAAAACTCCCACCTCAAAAGTTGAGAAAAAGCGAAGAAGTTTAGGTGTGAGATTAACAGTCCGTAAAAGCCCGATGGGGCGGGCTGACACGCAGTGGGGAATGAAGAAAACCCCAACTGCGTGAAGTTTCACTTTATAATGAAAGCGGTTTATCACCCATTAACAGCTCATAACAGCCCGGTTGTAGGGCTAAGCTAACACGCAGTGGGGATGGAGAATACAAACTGATTGAAGTTTTACTTTCTGTTGGTTGTTTCATTCATGGTTAGTGATGAAAGTTTGGCTAATAATGAATGCTACTTCATAAAAAATCGTTTATAGAGGGGGAAATGCGATGAGGAAATGGTTTGGCTTACTATGCGTTATATTATTATTTGTGTTAGCGAGCTGCTCTAGTGATAAAGAGGCTACTACGAAGCCAAAAGATGAAAAAGTTGAGATTAGATATGCACTTTGGGATAAAAAGCAGCTACCTGCTGTAGAGCAAATTATTAAAGATTTTAATAAAAAGCACCCAAATATTAAAGTAAAAGTAGAATTAGCACCTTATGGTCAATATTTCCAAAAACTTGAAACAGCAGCAACAGGAAATGCATTACCAGATGTATTTTGGATGAATGGGCCAAATATTGTGAAGTACGCTTCTGGAAATGTGTTGATGCCTTTGGATGACAAAGTAAAACAAGATAAATACGATTTAAATAATTATCCGAAATCTTTAATCGATCTATATACAGTAAATGAAAAATTTTATGGAATTCCGAAAGATTTTGATACAACTGCACTTTGGTATAATAAAAAATTATTTGATGATGCTGGCATCGCTTATCCAGATGAAACGTGGGATTGGGAGAAATTAAAAGAAGTGGCGAAACAACTAACAAATAAAGAGCAAGGCGTTTGGGGATTTGCAGCGACGATGGGAAACCAAGGTGGATATTACGACCTTATTTATCAAAATAAAGGATACGTGCTTTCAAAAGATAAAAAAACAGTTGGTTTTAATAAGCCAGAAGCAATTGAAGCTTTAAATTATAATATTAGTTTTATTAAAGAAGGATTATCACCAACGTATGCGCAAATGACAGAGACGAAAGCTTCTGATTTATTTTTGTCAGGCAAAGTAGCGATGGTATTTGATGGTCCGTGGATGGTTCCTGAATATCGGAAAAACGCTGATTTAAATGTAGCTGTTATGCCACAAGGAAAAGAACGTGCTGTAACAATGCATGGATTAGCGAATGTTGTTGCTGCGAAAACAACGCATCCAGATGCAGCATGGACATTTGTAAAGTATCTTGGATCGAAAGAAGCAGCAAACGTATTTGCAGAAACTGGAACTGTTATTCCTGCTTTTAACGGTACACAAGGTGCATGGGTACAATCTGTTCCTGAATTAAACTTAAAAGCGTATATTGAAGGTGTTGATTATTCATATCCGTTACCAAGTGTAAAACATACGAGTGCACTATGGGAACAAGAAACAAAAGTTTTAAAGCGTGTATGGGGAGAAGAAATCACGGTTGAAGAAGCTACAAAAGAATTAACGGAAAAGGCAAACGAAGTATTATCTAAAAAATAAAGTGAAATGAAAATTAGTGAGAAGGCTCTATACGCCTCATTGATTAGTAAACTAAAAGAGTAAGGGGATAGTTGTTCCCCTTACCTTTCTTGAAACGAAAAGAGAGGGGGAAAGACATGAAAGATCCACAGCTTGAAGTAATAGGTAAAAAGCGTGTACCATTACAGTCAAAAATGAGAAATAAGAAGAAATCGGATTATATATGGGCATACATGATGATTGCTCCTACAATTATTGGTCTGTTTATTTTTTATATGTGGCCCATTGTACAAAATATGTATTTCAGTTTTACAGCTTGGGATGCATTTGGTACGTATGAATGGATTGGTCTAGACAATTATAAAAAAATGTTTACAGATAGCGACTTAGTAAAGGCATTTCAAAATACATTCATTTATATTGTGTTAACCGTTCCGATTACTGTGTTTTTATCCATTATACTAGCAGTATTATTAAATCAAAATATTAAAGGGAAATCGGTTTATCGAACACTATATTTTTTACCTGTCATTACAATGCCAGCTGCTATCGCGATGGTGTGGAAATGGATTTATAATACTGACTACGGATTATTGAATTACATATTGTCTTTCTTTAGTATAAAAGGTCCGAGTTGGCTTACGGATCCAAATTTAGCTTTATATTCTATCATTATTGTAGCGATTTGGAGTGGGATTGGTTATAACATGGTTATTTTTTTATCTGGCCTTCAAAATATCCCGAAAACGTACTATGAAGCGGCAATTATGGACGGAGCAAAACCACTTACAATTTTCTTTAAAATTACACTTCCACTTTTATCACCAGTAATCTTTTTTGTCACAATTATGTCGCTCATTGGGGCTTTCCAAGTATTCGATCTTATTTTTATGATGGTTGGAAGCACAAGTAATGTGATTGAAAATACACAATCTGTTGTGTACTTATTTTATCAAAATGCATTTGTTTTAAATGAAAAGGGTTATTCTGCGGCTATTGCAGTTGTACTGTTAGTCATTATATTGATTATTACCGCTATTCAAATGATTTTACAGAAGAAGTGGGTGCATTATGATGAATAAAAAAACGGTTATACGAAACAAAAATACAATTGTAATCCATGTAACTCTTATTATTGGTGCGTTATTAACGATTGGTCCATTTATTTGGATGGTATTAACGTCTTTAAAGACTTATGCTGAGTCTGTTCAAGTTCCGCCAGTTGTGATTCCATCAACATTTCTGTGGATGAATTATACAGAGGTGTTTGAGTTATTGCCGTTTTTTAAGTTTATGATGAATACAATTATTGTTACAATTATCAGAACAGTAGGTCAATTATTTCTTTGTTCATTAGCGGCATATGCTTTTGCGAGAATTCAATTCCCTGGAAGAAATATTTTATTTCTATTGATGCTTTCTGTTTTGATGGTGCCAGCGCAAGTGTTTTTGTTACCACAATATTTAATCATGGTAAAGCTAGAGTGGTTAAATACATTACAAGCAGTTATTGTGCCAGGTTTATTTAGTGCATTCGGGACATTTTTATTAAGACAGTTCTTTATGGGGATTCCAAAAGAGTTAGAAGAAGCTGCGAGATTAGATGGTTGTAACCATTTCCAAATTTATTGGCATGTAATGTTGCCGCTTGCGAAGCCAGGTTTAATTGCACTTGGTATATTTACAACACTTTGGTCTTGGAATGAATTAATGTGGCCAATGATTGTAAATAGTTCACCAGAAATGATGACATTATCAGTTGGATTATCTTCATTGCAAGGGCAATATGCAACAAATTATCCAGTACTGATGGCGGGGTCCTTTTTAGCGATTTTACCGATGCTAATATTATTTATCTTTTTACAGAAGCAGTTTATTGAAGGAATAACAATTACAGGTGGAAAATAAAGTGAAGAGGGAGAGATGATGTATGATTACAGCAGCACTGATTGGAGCAGGAAGCCGTGGAATGTACGCATATGCTCCATATGCGTTACAAAATCCAGAAGAAATGAAGTTTATCGCTGTAGCAGAAGTAGATGATGGAAAGAGAAAGAAATTTTCACAAATGCATAGTATTCCAGAACACATGCAATTTGAAACGTGGGAGTTGCTTTTAGAGAAAGAAAAATTTTGTGATGTATTGTTGATTTGTTCACCAGACCGTTTTCATTATAAGTCAGTGATGCAAGCCATTGAAAAAGGATATAAGATTTTGTTAGAAAAGCCAATGTCTCCAAGTCCAGTAGAGACACTAGAGATTGCAGAGGCTGCGGCAAAGCATAATACGTTATTAACAGTATGTCATGTACTAAGATATGCCCCATTTTATCGAAAGTTAAAAGAGATTGTTGATGAAAAGAAGATTGGTAATATTGTTTCGATTCAGTGGAATGAGAATGTGGGACATTGGCATCAAGCACATAGTTTTGTAAGAGGGAACTGGCGTAACTATGCGGAATCTAGCTCGATGATTTTACAAAAGTGTTGTCATGATATGGATGTGTTGCAGTGGATTGTGAATGCGGAGTGCACGAAAATTTCATCGTTTGGGAGTTTAACACATTTTAAAGCAGAATATGCTCCAAAAGGATCAACGCTGCGCTGCATAGACGGTTGTGAGGTGGAAAGTAGTTGTGAATATTCGGCGTTAAAATGGTATTTACATGAAAGAGATGAATGGCCAGCAAACGTTGTTTCAATTGATACAGATATAGAAAAAAGAAGGGAAGCTTTAAAAACAGGCCCTTATGGACGTTGTGTTTATCACTGTGACAATGATGTGGTTGATCATCAAGTTGTAAATCTATTATTTGATAATGACGTAACAGTTGCGTTCACGATGTCTGCTTTTACAAAAGAATGTTGTCGTACATTTAAAATTATGGGGACAAAAGGAGAAATTCGTGGTCATGACGTTTTAAATGAATTAGAGATTAAATATTTTTCAGGAGAGGTAGAAAAGATTTATCCAGAAACGATTGCAGGTGGTCATATGGGTGCAGACAATGCCATTATGATTGATTTTATTGAGAAAGTGAATAATAATACAACGGAGACTTTAACGTCTGCAATCGTTTCGGCAAATAGTCATCTCATTGCATTTGCAGCTGAAAAATCAAGAGTAACAGGTGAAACGATTGTGCTAAAGGATTATGTAACAGAGCTGCAAAGAGAAATGGAACAGGCACAGTAAGAGGTTTTGTGTGATAGAGTGGAAAAGTAATAGCAATTCCGATTTGTATTCGATATAATAGCCATAAAATAATTGTCATAACATTATGAATAAAAGGGAGTATACCATGATTGGAAAAGATAATCGTACACCACTTTATTATCAGCTAATGGATCTTATTGTAGAAAAAATTGAAAATGGTAGTTTACAAGAACATGATAAACTTCCTTCAGAGCGTGAGTTATGTGAAATATATGATGTCAGTAGAACGACAGTAAGACAAACGATGCAAGAGCTAGAGAAGGAAGGATATATTTATAAAAAACATGGGAAAGGAAGTTTTGTTTCCCCTCGTATATATAATCAAAGTCTTGTTAAATTTTATAGTTTTACAGAAGAGATGAAGAAATATGGGAAAGTTCCATCTTCAAAAGTTATATCTTTTTCCGTTATGAATTGCGGAAAGAAAATATCGAAAATTTTGAATGTCGATATTGAAGAAGTATACCAGATTACGAGATTACGCTTAGCAGATGGAGAGCCGATGTTATTTGAAACATCTTATATACCTGTTCGTCTTTTTCCACATTTAACGAAAGGGGAGTTAGAACAAACTCCGATGTATGAGATTTTTCGTACGAAATATAAAGTGCAAATTACAAAAGCAGTTGAGAACTTTCGTGCCGTAGTTACAAATGATGAAAATGCACGTTGGTTACAAATTCAAGCTGGTGAGCCATCTTTATTGCTAGAACGAATTACGTATGCAAAAGAAGGCGTGATTGAATATACAAAAACAATTGCAAGAGGAGATAAGTTTACGTATACAGTTGAGCTACAATAAGTGCAGTAGTACTTATTGTAGCTCAACTGGTAATGATGACATGATGAGAATGGAGGAGGGCTTACAATGTTATTACATGCAAATGAACAAATGAGAGATACATATGGTGCAAACTTTACAGCGAAAGAAATTGCTCAGCAGCCAGAACTTTGGAGAAATGTGTATGAGATTATTGAGCATCATTACAATGAAATTGATCAGTTTTTTACAAATATATTTCGTAAACATGAGCAAGTAAGAGTGATATTTACTGGGGCAGGCACATCTGCATTTGTTGGAGATACCATTGCACCTTATATAAAGAAAATGACAGGTGGAAAGAAGCTACATATTGAAAGTGTTCCGACGACCAATATTGTATCAAACCCTTATTATTATTTGCAAAAAGATGTTCCTACCATTATGGTGTCATTTGCTCGTTCAGGAAATAGTCCAGAAAGCACAGCAGCTACAGCGTTAGGAGAGCAAATTGTAACAGACATATACCATATGATTTTAACTTGTAATAAGGAAGGAGAGTTAGCGAAGAAATTTCAGCAAAAAAATAATGCATTGCTCCTTTATATGCCTCCTGAAGCAAATGATCAAGGATTTGCAATGACAGGAAGTTTTACGTCAATGATGTTAACTGCACTTTTGTTATGTACTTATAAAGATGTCCATGGGTTAAAAACAACTATTATGAATATGGTTCGTACCGGAAAAGAAATAATTGAAAAACAAGAATCTGCAATTCAAAAAATTGCAGAGAAACATTTTCATAAGATTGTATTTTTAGGGTCAGGTGTCTTTGAGGGACTTGCGAGGGAATCGGCACTTAAGTTTCTAGAATTAACAGCAGGACAGATTCCGGTTATGTTTGATACACCGCTTGGCTTTAGGCATGGACCAAAGTCAATTTTAAAGAAAGGTACGGTGGTTGTTTTATTTTTATCGACAAATGCGTACACGAGAAAATATGATATAGATTTGCTAAAAGAAGTCTTTGCTGAAAAGGAAAGAAACGATATTATCGTCGTTGCACATCAAGAGAATGAAGACGCGAGAAAATATTGTGATACGTTTTTATGTCATGATGGTGAAGATGTAACGGATGATGTATATGTTACATTTTTCTATATATTATATGGACAAATTTTAGCGCTTCATAAGTCTATTACACTAGGAATTACACCAGACAATCCTTGTCCAAGTGGGAGTGTCAATCGTGTTGTACAAGGTGTAACAATTCATTCTTATGTAGAAGGCGAATAGGTGCTGTATGAATTATTATGTAAAAGCAGCAACATATATATTAGAAGATGGAATACGACAGAGTGGGTATTTGCATATTGTTAATGGTTACTTTTTAAAGCATGTGGAGAAGATAGAGCACAGCAATCATGTTATTGATTTTGGAGATAGCGTTATCGTTCCGGGGCTTGTTGATACCCATATTCATGGTATGGCTGGATACGATGTAATGGATGGAACATATGAATCGTTAAATACTATATCGGTTGCATTATTACAATGCGGGGTGACAAGTTTTTTACCAACAACATTAACAGACTCTTTAGAGAGTACAACAAGGGCCTTACAAAACATAGCGAACGCGAAAAAAAGAGGTATAGATGGTGCTTTTATTATTGGTGCGTTTCTTGAGGGGCCTTGTTTTACAGAAGCGCATAAAGGGGCACAGAATCCGAAATATTTTATAAATCCAACTGCTGAATTACTAGAGGAATGGATGGTAGCTTCAGAAGGAACAATTAAGAAGATTGCATTAGCACCGGAGCGAGAAGGAACAGTAGATTTTATTAGAAGAGCTATGCAATATAACATTCGTATTGCGATTGGGCATACCGATGCAAACTATGATGTATGTGAAGAAGCAATAGGAGCAGGTGCAAGTATTTTTGTACACACTTTTAACGGAATGAGAGGGCTTCACCATAGAGAACCAGGTGTGGTTGGAGCAGCACTTTTTCATGATAGTGTGTACGGTGAGTTAATTGTAGATGGGCATCATGTACATCCAAGTATTATTTCTATTTTTTATAAATGTAAAGGAAAGGAGAAAACTTGTTTAGTAAGTGACTGTATGCGTGCAGGGTTATTAGGAGATGGTACATATCAATTAGGGGGATTTGCTGTTTCGGTGCAAGATGGAAGGGCAACAACAAGTGAAGGGTCTTTAGCAGGAAGTACACTTTCGTTACTTGATGGTGTGAAAAACATGATGAAATGGACAAATGCTTCTTTACTAGAGAGTTTTCATATGGCTTCACTTGTTCCGGCAAAAAGTATTGGGGTTGACCGGGAGATTGGGAGTATTGCACAAGGGAAGCGTGCAGATTTCCTAGTATTAACGAAAGAGTTACAGTTACTACAAACGTTTGTTGGTGGTGAAATGAAATATAAAAGAGAAAGGGATTGAGAAAATGCTTGTTTCCACACAGTTTATGCTACAAAATGCGAAAGAAAATGGCTATGCAGTTCCCGCTTTTAATATTCATAATTTAGAAACGCTAAAAGCTGTCATAGAGACAGCGGTAGAACTGTGCTCACCAGTTATTATTGCAGTAACACCAGGAACGATAAAATATATGGGGAAAGAATTTCTTATACACATGATTCAAGCTGCGCGGGAACGGTATGATATTCCAATTAGCCTACACTTAGATCATCATGAAAATATAAAGGATATAAAGGAGTGTATTGATTTAGGAGTTCGATCTGTTATGATTGATGCTTCACATCGTCCGTTTGAAGAGAATATTCAGATTGTTCGGGAAGTTGTTTCGTATGCACATCAATATGGAGCAACGGTAGAAGCAGAGCTTGGTCAGCTATCAGGGATAGAAGATGAGCTTGTTATAGAAAAGTCTATTTATACAGATCCAAATGAAGCAATGCAGTTTGTAGAGCGAACGAATATTGATTCGCTAGCTGTTGCGATTGGAACGGCGCATGGGTTATATAAGGGAGAACCAAAACTAGATTTACAACGCTTAGCTGACATTCAGAAAAAAGTCCATATCCCTCTTGTGCTACATGGTGCATCAGGTTTGAAAGATTCTTTAGTACAAGAAACAATAAGATTAGGGATTTGTAAGGTAAACATTGCAACAGAATTAAAACTAGCATTTGCAGCAAAATTACGAAACTATTTATATAACCATCCAGAAGAAAATGATCCTCGCAATTATTTTAAAGACGCCATTGTCGCAATGAAAATCGTTGTTGCTGACAAAATAAAAATGTGTAAAAGTGTGAATCGTGTATAAAGGAGTAGAGCGATGATTGCGACGATTACACTTAACCCTTCTATTGATATGCGCTATGAATTAGACGAATTGAGACCTCATGAAATTCATCGAACAAATTATTATGAAAAAACAGCTGGCGGAAAAGGAGTGAATGTGTCACGTATACTGCGTTTGCTTGGAGAGGAAGTAATCGGAACCGGATTACTTGGCGGACAAAACGGTGAATTTATTCGAGAAGAGATTCAAAAGTTACGTATTACGGATGAATTTATATCAATCGAAGAAGAAACTCGCCATTGTTTAGCATTCGTTACGAAATCTTCTTCTGTGGCAACAGAAATATTAGAAGCAGGACCCGTGATTACAGAACAGGAAGTTGCCACATTTATAAGAAAATATGAAACCATTTTACAACAAGCACAGTTTATTGTTGCGTCTGGTAGTTTACCACGTGGAGTCCCAAATTCTTTTTATAAGAGTTTAGTAGAAAAAGCAACTGCACATGGAAAGAAGTTTATATTAGATACAAGTCATCGAGCGCTTTCATATGGTATACAAGGAAAACCATTTTTAATTAAACCAAATAGACAAGAACTTGCAAATCTATTACAAAAAGAAAATATAACATATGAAGAAATACTTCAAGCAGCAAAGGGCATTTGTCGAGCAGGCATACGGTACGTTCTTGTCTCTCTTGGAAGAGAGGGCGCTATATTGGTGACAGAACATGATGCATTTCGAGCAATTTTACCTAAAGTTCATTCTGTAAATGCTGTCGGTTCAGGAGACGCGATGGTTGCAGGAATAACGTATGCTTTTGCAAATGGTTACGAGGTAGAAGATGCTCTACGTTTAGCATCTGCTTGCGGAATGGCAAATGCAATGGAAAGACAAACAGGGTACATAGAGAGAGAGAATGTTGAGAGGTTATATAAGAAAATCACAATTATTCGGGAATAAGGAGGAGGTTATAGGTGGAAGCTTTTGCTTGTTTTGATATTGGAGGGACATTTATTAAGTATACGGTAATGAATGAGGAAGGCGAGTTATACGAAAAAGGAAAAATTCCTACACCAGCGCAGCATGCGAATGAGAAAATTCCATACCTTATTTGTGAAACAATTCGTGATTTCGGAAAAAGGTACCTTTTTCAATTTATTGGGGTATCATCTTGTGGAATCATCGATAAAGAACGAGGTAAAATTGTTTTCTCTGCCAATATTCCATCATATAGCGGTACGAAAATTGTAGATTATATTTATGAAAATACTGGTTATAAAGCTATAATAGAAAATGATGTTCGTTCTGCATGTATCGGTGAAATGTGGAAAGGAGCAGGACAGGGTACAAAAAACATCGTTCTTCTTACGCTTGGAACAGGTATAGGAAGTGGCATTGTTATAAATGGGCATATGTTAGCAGGAGAACATGGATTAGCAGGAGAACTTGGACATATGACCATCGTTCATAATGGAAAGGAATGTAGCTGCGGGAATAGAGGGTGCCTAGAGCAATACGCTTCGACATTGGCTTTTACAAAAAGATATATAGAATTAGCTCATAGAGAAGGTAGAAGTGTACCCCATATAACAGGTGAAGACATTATGGAAAGAGTGCGTGCTGGGGAAAAACTTGCAAAAGGTGTATACAAGGAATTCATTCAATATATAATTACAGGTTTAGTTAACATTACACATATGCTCAATCCAGAAATGATTATTATTGGCGGGGGCATTGCTGAACAAGGAGAACAATTTTTGATAGAAATACAAAAAGGGTTTCAACAACAAGTAATGAGTATATATCAAAATAGGACAAAGATAATGTTGGCGGAATTAGGGAATGATGCCGGGGTATATGGAGCTGGTTATATAGCTATGAAGCAGTGGAAGCGAGAGAATAGTGGTCAAAAGCATGATTCTTTTTAAATTAATTTTGTAGAGAACATAAAGATGAAAAGTCAGTGAAAATTAACTTTCACTGACTTTTCATCTTTATGGAACTTGTGAAGTTAATCGGTCAATAACTATCATTAAATATAGTGAAAATACATGGGGTTACGGTGAAAAGTAGTAATTGAAAAAAGTAGATTTACAGTAATAAAATCCCTATTAGCAAAGAGACAAGCTTTGAATATGATGATAGAAAAGGAGATGTTTATTCATGGTGAAAGTATGGATTGATGCAGGGCATGGTGGTTATGATAGTGGTGGTGTAGGGAATGGGTTACGTGAAAAGGATATTGTACTATCTATTGCAAAAGAAATGAAAAGAGTGCTAGAAAGTGATTACGGGATAACAGTTGGTATGACTCGCGAATCTGATGTTTTTGTATCATTATCACAGCGTGCAGTAAATGCAAATAATTGGGGTGCTGATGTGTTTGTTTCCATTCATATCAATTCTGGTGGAGGTAATGGTTTTGAAACATATAGAATGCAGGGGGTAAATGATTCGAAAACAACTGGACTTCAAAATGCTGTACATGATGCGGTTATAACATTCATGGGTTCTAGTGTGCGTGATCGTGGTGAAAAACAAGCGAACTTTGCAGTATTACGTGAAACAAATATGCCTGCTATCTTAACTGAAAACTTATTTATCGATAACGTAGAGATTACGAAATTTAATGATACATCATTCTTAAATGGTGTATCACGTGCGCATGCTGACGGAATAGCTCAATATTTTGGATTAAAGCGTAATGAAACTTGGACAAATGAAAATAACCCTTATGACGGTAGTTACGGTACTATTGAAGCGGTTGGTGGTGGTGTAAATACGTATACTTCTCCTTATGCAGACGGCCAGTACATTAAAACTATTTATCCTGGTACTACGTATCATGCCTATGTCGAAAAAGACGGATATTACGGTATTGGTGGGAATGAATGGGTTTCTAAACAATACGTCAAATTCAATCAATATATAGCGGTAGTTACACCTGTAGGTAACGTCAATGTGTACGGTAGTCCAAGTTGGAACGGTGAATATAAGGGAGAGGTACAAGCTGGTGTAGGCTACACAGTATACGCCGAAAAAGATGGCTGGTATCTGTTATCTGGTAGTGTGTGGATTGATGGTCAGTATGTGATGATTAAGAAAGAATAAAAGCCGCCCGTAATAGGGTGGTTATTCTTTGTTAAAATTTTTTTAATATATCAATATTTATTCATATATATACCGCTAATTTACTAGATTATTCTCTAGGGGAATGAGGTTAAAATATATATTATGGAGGCTAATGCATTACTTTAGGAAGGAAATTATTTTGTCTCTAATAGAGAAATAAAATTCCTCTCTCACTAAAACTTAAAATTAATGAGAGAGGAATTATCTTGCTAAAGGAGTTTTCGTTTTGGAAATTCAGAAATTAATAGTAATTATTTTTGCAAGTTAAGGTATCCATGATAATAAACTAACCAATAACCATCTCCATCGAGCTGTTTGCTTTGTACCTTTAGAGTACCTGCATATCTTTTACCATAAAACCATTGTTCATGCCAAATTTCTCTAGGTGGTTGTCCATAAAAACGGGAGTCATAAGTTTTAAAGACTCCTTCAACGTATTGTTGTTGAGGGATAGAAACTTGATACGTATTTCCTAAGTTATTTTTAGGTGTTGCTGCTGATGCACCTGTTGGAGCAAATCCCATTAATAAAAGAGCTGATGCTGAAGCAGCCAATGCAATTTTTTTCATATTAATTCCTCCCTTTATTTGAATAATCACTTAGTGATATAAGTATATTTTACCATTAATGTATTTTTATGGTATTGATAAAGATTATTTGTAATGTTTTGCAATATCTTGAGATAAACATGTAAGTTTTTTATATAGATGTTATAATTTTACAGAAATATAAACTGTAACGTACACATGGGAAATATGTTAATAAACTGGAGAAAGAAAAGTGAATTAGGTTTTCGATCAGCTAGCCGTTTTCCTAACCTGACTTCGTTATGATGAAAACCGTAAGACCTTAAAGTCAAGAGCGAAAAAATCAAGTGATTGGAAAATAAATAGTTTTATAATGCAATATATATGGATGGAATTCAATAAAGGAACAGGTGAACCAATAGATGAAGAAAAGAAAGATAGTAATTTTTATTCTCATATGTGGTGTACTATTGTGGTTATTTAATAGCCTTTCTAAAAAAATAAAATTGAAGCGATCAGTTGATAATTATTTAGCAGAGATTTATGGAATAAAAGAGGGAGATTTTAAAACCCTTTCTACTGAGCACATATGGGGAGTAGGAGTTTATGATATCAGTGTTGAAATAAAAAGACCGTATCATGTTATAGCTCAATTTGAAGTCGATAATGATACATATGAGATAATTGAGGATACTTTTGATAGTGATGGAGATGGTGAGGATGATGATAAGCTAATCCTTTTAGATATGTTCAGGTTAGCTTATATCCAACAGAATGGAGCTGTCCTAAAGCAAGCTGATGAAGTTATTAAAAAATATAACTTATTAAGTCAAAGTTCCCATGATCCTGATAAAAAACTATACTATTATGTAACAATTAGGATGGATAACGAGCAAGAAAAAAAGATACTCGCTGAGTTTAAACAAAAACTAAATACAAATGAAATCATTAAAGATTTAAAGCTGAATGAGGAGGAATCAGGTCCTTTTGCTCGAGGATTTATAAATTTCAATTATCGTTATGATGTTAAAAAGAATGCTGAAAAAGCGCCTGATATCCAAAGTATTATGAACGATTTTGAAAACGGTAAAGTTTTAACAGAAGGTACATACGGCATAGAGCTTATACCTAGTGATAGTGGGGAAGATAATTATAGTTATGCTATATTTCATGTTGATGCATGGGGAAAATTCAGCTTAATATCAAAGGAAGAAAACATAAATGCTTTCCATTACGAACAACATATTGCTAGGGGCTGGTCGTAATATGACAGTTCTTTTTTCGTTTATGCTAAGTGGAAATAACGAGGGAAGACGTTAATAATTAAAAAGTGGTACGTGAAAAACCTTCATTGAATTTGTATGTTTAGCATTTGAATTCAATGAAGGTTTTTATTATTCAATATCGGTTAACATTTAACAAAAAAATTATTACTAAAAACCTTGAAAAGCTAAAAGCCAATCAAGGTCAAATTTTAAGTAGTGCTTATTATTTATGATTTTCCACACTCCATACTTTCCTTCCATACACTAAGAATATTGCACTTGGCGGATCATCATAGAGAGAAATTTCAACCAACGAACTTCTCTCTTGTTTTAACCAATCATATACACTACCTTCGTTGGTAGTAGGATGAGATAAAATATTATTTACTTGAAATGCAGCTGCATCATACTCTGTATAATTTATGTCATCTTCATCTAATCCGTTGTCTGTTTCAAAAACTGTATCCAGTTCGCCAATAATTCTCAATCCACTTGCCCACTCTAGTATCATGTCACTGTCTTCATAATTTATTAATGTTCTAATTAAAGAATCATAACCCATGTGCGCCCTCTTTTCGTATGATTTTTATAGTCTTGATAGTACTTATATGAGCACCGTCTTTTCCATTAGAAACTTGAAGAAGCAAGGTATGGCTGAAAATAAAGATACTTGTTCCTCTTACGCTAACCAGTTATTTTTCGTAATCCTTCAGCGTAGGGGGAAAGTCCGTCAACCAGCCGTTTTCCTAACATTGCTTCGTTATGATGAAAACCCTAAGACCTTAAAGTCACAAATAACCAAAAGATAGTACCGTTAACTAAGCGAGTGAGGGAACATGGTAGACATTGAGAATACGGCGGATATAACGATGAATGACCAAGTGGTAGAGGACTTAAGTCATGGAACGACGACTTGCCATGAAGTTATGATACAATAACTGTAACATTGAATAGATTAGCAACATTGGTGAAAGAGGAAGGGGAAGCATGATTGATTTCGTTGTGGGCGTCGTACGATATATTGTAATAGATTTAATATTCGAGCTTATAATAGAGGGTTTAGTAGAGTCTATAAGGAAACTACGTGATAAGATTCGTGATAGACGGCGTTAGTACTCAGTTAGATATGTGTGCGATTAGCGTAGTGGTAAAGGAGTAAGGATAACGCAAGTTTTAAGTGGAAATGACTAGATGATTTACTAATGAGTTGACGATAGAAAGTTGTTAATGACGGTAAGGAGATGGAAGGTAGCGTGGAATAACGAGAGTGTAATCGGAGAAAGTGAATGCTGAAGATAGTAAAGGTATTTAAAAGAAACAGAAAGTATTTTGGTCGGTTAGCGATGTAATAAGCAATAAATCAGCGTATTTTACGGATTTTAGTATCCGTATATTTTTAGTGACTCAGTGGTGGACGTATAAATACGATAAAAATAAATGAGCACTCGTTATGAGCGCTCATTAAATATGTTTATATGGATTAATAAACGTTAATCCATAATTCTTAAGTAATAAATCCGTTCAAAGTGGTTCGCAAATTATGTCACTTACACATAGTAAAACCTAATAACCATGCGGATTAGAAGCCTTCTTCTCAATCCGTTCAATCACATCCTGCAGTTCATCCGGCTTCAAAAACTCAATCGGAGAGAACCCTTTTTCAAACGTAAGCGTATCAGCTTCAATCATGAGCACATATCTGTCGTTCACTTTCGCAATGTGAATTTGATCCCCAAAGTCCGCTAGTAATGCTTTTACAGAAATGTGATCTGCTTTTACTTTTAATTCAACTTCAGGCGCAGTTTCTGCGATTTGTGCCGTAGCTTCTATTACTTCTTCTGTTGTGAAATGTTCCATAATTTCACGCTTTGGACTCGCTGCCCATACTTCCATTGCTTGGTCAAATTGTTCTCGTTCTTCCGTGCCTTCTTCAAAGACGTCATCAATTTGATCGTATACCATATCCATTACTTGTGTTTTCATAATTTCAGGCATAGAGCGTTCGTATTCAACAAATTTTAGGAAGTCTTCGAAGTAACGGGCGTGTGATGCTTGGTGGATTTTTAGTTCTCCAGGCTCCACAATGCCTTCTTCAGGCATGTATGGATATTGCAACGATTTCATGTTTTTTGTTGTAATTGCCATTTCTACGTTTTTAATAAGGGTTGCTTCATCGGAAATAGAAGCAACTTTCGGCTCAAAGTCACACTTCATAACAAAGACAAACGGATCATCAAAGTATTTGCGAAGTTTTGCTTGTGCAACTAAAAAGACACCGCCTCGTACAGCACTTGTGTCTATGTATGTATAAACAAGTGGTTCATTTGCATCTTTAAAGCCGTCTTTCGTATCGGCAAAGCGAATCCGGTTAAATAAATTGTAGTTCGGATTCGAATCAAGTTCATGTCCAACTTCTACAATAAAACGCCCGATTTTTGTTGGAACTTGTTCACTTTTTGGATGACGCTCTACTTTTCTCTTCGATATTTTTAACAGCTCGCCATCTAGAAAGTCTTTTAGTGGGCTGTCCTCATATTCTTCAGCATCTAACGTTTGGAAATGTTTATAACGTTTATCTGCTTGTTCTCCTTTTCCTTCTACTTGTACAACGTAAAAGGAAAGGTAGTTAATTTCAAAATCCATCTTATCACCCTGTTTCAGTTCATTCGCTCTTATCAGTATAGAGAGAGAAAAAACTTTCGTCAATTTTAGAAAGGAAGAGGTGACTCTTCCTTTCATAGTTTTTGTTGTACATGTTAAAATCCATCTTCAAGCGCTGTAAATGGTAGACTTAATTTGTTTTCTACGGCACGCAAACGTTGGTTTAATCGATTGAGTCTACGTGAATGACGTTCAGCTATTTGCTGGAGCTGATTGACTTCACGATTTAATTGGTTAACCCGTCGTTCTAATTCATTAACTCGTCGCTCTAGTTCACGCCCTGGGAAACCAGGAATTCCGAATTGTCTATTTGGGTCATAATGTTCAGGTTGATTATATTGCTGATGATCTATTTGCAGTGGGTAGTAGGGTTGTGGCTCATATTGTAACTGAGAATCATAATAGTTATATAGATTGTATGGATACATAAAAAGCCTCCGTTCTATAGATAAGATTGATACATTCACCATACTTTATGTGTAAATGCGGATGGGTGACCCGGCGAATACCTATTTTTTATAAAATGGGATACTTATGTTTTTATTTTTTTATGTAAGTGCCCTATAATTGTGATAATATGGAATTATAAGGAAGGTGATTGGGTGTCTGTAGGGATAGGTAGCATGTTATATGCTACATTCGTATTTTGTTTCTTTGCTTTATTTGTTTTTTCTTTATTTTCGTTTATAAGGTCTATTTTAAGAAACAATAATCAAAAAGCTTCGTCTTTACATGAAATGGAACGTTTACAAAAGGAACAAAATGAATTGCTAAAAGAGTTGATACATAGTATAAAAGAAAAAATAAGTAATTTTATAGTAAATTTTGTTTGTTTTTGGATTGTTCCCCAGGGCGAGTGTGTATATAATATAAAAGGGGAACAAACGATTGGTTTTATAAGAAAAATTTTAAAATGTATATAGACTTTTTGAAGGAAACGAAGTAAATTAAATAAGTTAATAATACATAATATATAATAAAAGAGTGTTGGTAAAAGGGGAGAGTACATTGTCATATAAAATGCGCAAATTATTAGTTGGTGCACTATGTGTAAGTATTGTCAGTGGTTGCAGTGCGAAAGCAAGTGAAGTTGTACTTGTAAGTGGGATTGGTGATCAACCGGCTGTAGCAAAAGCGGAGGTAAATAAAAGCATCAGTTTAATTGATCCGCGAGACGGAAAAGAAGTTAAAACGATAGATTTAGAGGGATTAGGCTACTTTGAAAGTGAAGAAAAGTTTCAAAAAGAAATTACGAAAGTTGTAAAAGAGCTAGGGAAGAAAGTTGATACACAAATGGTCGCAGCTCGAGTTGGTGGCGATGGATCTTGGCAACCAGGAAAATCCGGTTATGAACTAATGGAAAAAGACGTAGTGGATCAAATCATGAACGTTGGAATGTGGGAATCTTCTTATCAGTTACCAATTAAGGAGCAAAAGCCAGTTGCATTGCAGAGTGATGCAAGTGGTACAGGAACTGTACTTGGTAGATATGAAACAAATATGGGTGCTACAACTGGTGGAAGAATTGAGAATATTCGTCTATCCGCTCAAAGTTCTAGTGGTATTATACTAGGAAAAGGTGATAGATATTCCTTTAATGCCATTATTGGAAATACAACTCCAGATAAAGGGTATCAGTTAGGAAAAGAGATTGTAAACGGAAAACTAGTAGATGGATATGGCGGAGGAGTGTGTCAAACATCTTCTACATTATATAATGCGGCGGATCAAGCTGGATTAAAAATGGTACAGCGAACAACGCACTCAAAAGAAGTTGGATATGTACCAAAAGGACGAGATGCAACAATCGCTTATCCGCACCTTGATTTAATATTTGAAAATCCGTATGATCACCCTGTAAAGCTTGTGATGTATACAGAGGGTCAAAAATTAATCGCTGAAGTTCGTTCGTTAGGATAAACAACATGGTAAACAGCTATCTTTTTTATGAAAAGGATAGCTGTTTTTTCGTGAAAGAAAATAGGGGTGATGGGATGAAACGTATTATGATTGTTGGTGTTTCTTCAGGAGTAGGAAAATCAACTTTTGCACGTAAGTTAGGAAAGCTATTACAAAAACCAGTTTATCATCTCGATGCACTATTTTGGAAACCAAACTGGATACAAGCATCATTAGAAGAGTTTACAGAAGCGCAGCAGCGAATTGTAACAGAAGGAGAATGGATTATTGAAGGGAACTATAATAATACGTTTGATATTCGTACAACGTATGCTGATACAATTATATATTTGCAGTTTCCATTACATGTATGCCTGTACCGTGTTTTCGAACGGTTTGTTATGAATATAGGAAGAACTAGAAGTGATTTAGGAGGAGGGTGTAAAGAGAAGTTAGATTGGCTTTTTTTAAAATTCATTTGGACAAAATATTATCCTAGAAAAGAAAATATGCCTCGGAAGCTTGCAGAATTTCATGCGAACAATCAAGATAAAACAGTTATTCTTTTAAAAAATAAACAAGAAATTGCTTCGTACTTAGAGAATATAAAGTGAAACTTCATTCAGTAGGGGACTTTATTCCCCTACTGAATGTTGGCCCGACCAATTGGGCTTTTACCAGCTGTTTATCTCTCCCTGAGAATCTAAGGTTTGAAGCGAGAGATAAACAGCACGTTATGGCTTACATATGATGGATTTTTATAACTCGTTATATATCCTTCTTACAAAGTAATCCAGTACCTTCTTACAACATTTCCGTCTTCCTCAATAAAATCATCATCACGTCGTCCGCCGTTATGCAAAATAGTTTTCTCAGACGCGACATTGCTTTCATCACAAACAACTAGTGCACTTGTAATACCAAGTTCTTTCGCTTTCTCTAAAGATAGAGCTAATAGTTTTGTAGCATAGCCTTTTTGTCTTTCTGAAGGACGAATACCATATCCGATATGGCCACCTGCATTTAATAAATGCTCAGTTAGCTTATGTCTTATATTTACAGCACCAATAACGTTGTTTTCTTCTGTAACAAGCCAATATGTAGAATCAGGAACCCACGTTTTGGGGATGTTTTTACCTTGTTCCGCATCTAATAGAGATTGCACCATTTCAGGAAAATGATTCGGATTTTTGCTGATAACCCACGGAACCATCAACTCACCGCTTTCTTTCCATTCATTGTAAAATTGTAAGTATTCATTTTGTAGAGCAACTGTTGGTTTGACTAGGCGTAAAGTCATAAGTTTGTCCCCTTTCATAATTGATTTTCTTAATATTAACACAATGAATTATATTCATTGTAAAATTATTTATTAATTTAGAAAAAACTTGAAATAACCATTGAATTATTTGATTATTCGAACTATTATAGAGTGAAATGATTAATATAATGAAATATTTGTAGAAGAGGAGTGTCCAAAATGAGTAGCTGGTTAACAGATTTACGAAATATACTTTCTGAAGAGCAAGTTGTTATCAATGAAACGGTAAGGGAGTTACATAGCCGTGATGAGTCATATCATAGAAGTTGTTTACCGGATGTGGTTCTATTTCCGAGGACGACAGAAGATGTGAGTAATATTATGAAAATCGCAAATCAATATGAAATATCGGTTGTCCCATTTGGAGTCGGTTCAAGTTTAGAAGGACATGTGATTCCGTATGAAAATGGGATAACAATTGATTTTTCACTTATGAACAAAGTGTTAGAGGTAAGAGAAAAAGATTTTCTTGTAAAAGTTCAGCCGGGTGTAACACGTTTACAGTTAAATAAGGAATTGAAAAAATATGGATTATTTTTTTCAGTTGATCCAGGAGCAGATGCGACGCTTGGAGGGATGGCAGCAACAAATGCGAGCGGAACAACGTCTGTCAAATATGGCGTTATGCGCGATCAAGTGCGTGACTTAGAAGTAGTATTATCAGATGGTCGTATCATTCATACTGGTAATTTAGCTGCAAAATCATCATCAGGTTACCATTTAAATGGTTTATTTGTAGGATCAGAAGGTACGCTCGGTTGTTTTACTGAACTTACGTTAAAAGTATACGGTATACCGGAACATGTAGCGGCTGGACGTGCATCGTTTCCGTCAGTTAATGATGCGGTAGAGGCAGTCATTCATATTTTACAAGCTGGTATTCCGATTGCAAGGATAGAACTTGTGGATCAGCTTTCTATGAAACAAGTAAACCTGTATAGTGAAACAAATTATCGCGAAGAACCAACTCTATTTTTAGAGTTTCATGGCAATGAAGCAGGGTTACAAGAAGATATCGCATTTACAAAAGATATTGTTCAAAATTATGGCTGTAACAATATTGAATTTGAAACGAGCACAGCAGCAAGAAATAAACTATGGGAAGCGCGTCATCATTTAGCATATGCTTATGTCCATAAACATCCAGGGAAAAAGTTAATGAGCATGGATGTTTGTTTACCAATTTCACACTTAGCTGGCGCGATTGATTATGCAAGAGAAGTTATTGAGTCAGCTCGTGTAGAAGCGGGGATTGTAGGTCACGTTGGTGATGGGAATTTTCATGTGTTATTGATGGTTGATCCGCTTAATAAAGAAGAAATAGACACGATGGAAACAATTAATGAAAAAATTGTCATGTATGCATTAGAAAGAGGGGGAACGTGTACAGGGGAACATGGGGTAGGAATTGGAAAACGAAAATATCAAGAGCGAGAGCATGGATCAGCACTTCTTGTGATGAAGCAATTAAAGCATATGCTTGATCCGAAAAACATTTTAAATCCAGGTAAGATTTTTGAAGGGGAGAAAGCACATGAAAACGTTACAAGCAATTAGTGATATAGCAGGAAAGTATTTTGCAATTTGGGTTGTTTGTATCGCTGTGATTGCATTTATGATGCCTGCACCGTTTCTCGTTTTTAGTGGGCATATAACAATTTTACTTGGTATCGTAATGTTTGGAATGGGGCTTACGCTAAAAGGTGTTGATTTCAAAATTGTTGTATCAAAACCATTGCCAGTCATTATCGGAGTATGTGCACAATTTGTCATTATGCCACTTGTTGCGTTTGCTATTGCCCATTTGTTGAATTTACCGCCTGAATTAGCAGCAGGATTAGTGTTATTAGGATCAGTGCCAGGTGGGACATCATCAAACGTAATTGTGTATTTAGCAAAAGGGAATGTACCATTATCTATTGCGATGACATCATTATCTACGTTGCTAGCACCTATCGTTACACCGGCGATTTTATTACTATTAGCAGGACAATGGATGCCGGTGGATGCAAAGGCGATGTTTCTTTCTATTGTACAAGTTATTATTGTACCAATTGTGTTAGGTGCTGTAGTAAGAAAGATTTTCCCGCATGCTGTTCGTCAAAGTGTAACAGTGGTGCCACTTATATCAGTTGTAGCAATTATTATTATCGTTTCTGGAATTATTGCAGCAAATGTAAATCACATTGCTGCTTCTGGTTTACTCGTTTTAGGAGCCGTGATGCTTCATAATGCCTTTGGCTTTTTACTTGGGTATGGAACGGCCTTTTTCTTAAAGCTTGATGAAAGTGCAAGGCGAGCAATTTCCATTGAAGTAGGTATGCAAAATTCAGGGTTAGGTGTAGCATTGGCGACAGCTCACTTTGGACCATTAGCAGTGCTACCAAATGTTATTGCAGCTGTTTGGCATAACATTGCAGGACCGATTTTAGCTACATTTTGGTCGAAAAAGCCGGTAGGAGATGAAGAGTTAGTTATAGGAAAGGGAATAAGTCGTTCGTATTGAACGACTTATTTTTACGATGGTAGTCACTTTAGATATATATTTTCTTATTAATGTTTTATAGTAGTATATGCTGTAAAGTTTGTTACATAAAATTATAGAGGTGAGGGAGAAGATGGACGCAACATTTCATGTAGATGGTGCAGTATTTAATTATAGGGTCGCAGGGGTTTTAATAGAAAACGATCATGTACTTATACATAAGCAAGTAAATGATAAGTATTGGGCGCTTCCTGGTGGACGAGTAGAAGTATTAGAGGATTCGCACACGAGTATACAAAGAGAAATGAAAGAAGAGTTAGGGGTATCAGTAAAAGTAAATCGCTTACTTTGGATTACTGAAAACTTTTTCGAATACAACGATAAAAATTTTCATGAGATAGGTCTATATTATCTTATCTCCTCAAATGAGGACGTAGATTATGTTAGCAACAGTGATTTTTATGGAAGCGAAGGAGAAAGGTTGATTTACAGATGGGTACCTATAAAGGAACTCGCGGGTATACCACTTCGACCTGAGTTTTTAAAAGCCGGATTAAATGATATGCCTATTGGTCCACAACATCTCATTGTTGGGAAGTAGTGTATTAAGTTGTAAAAGAACAGGAACCTTTACATCGCATGAAGCGTATAGTATGATAGTGGTAATCAATTAGATTTCAATGAAAAAAATATAAATTACGAGAGGTGCTTTTTGTGAGTGCGGTAAGTTCTAAATAGGAAACAATTGAATGAAATGAAGATTTTGATGATAAGGGATTTTTATACACCTGTATACCCTTTATTTCGTCATGGATTCATTTCGATACCTATGAAGATACCTACCATACTTTATAAAAATGTGCGACAATGAAGTAACGGGATAACTACGTATGTTTATACTAGTTTATTTTGTTATACATTGCTTACACATCTCTTGTAAATGTAAGGAAAGCTGCGGTATCTCCGCAGCTTTTTTCTGTTTGTTTTAATTCCATATGAGTAACCGTAAAAGTTTAAATAAGTGTTATGGTCCTGGTTTGTTTTGTTTCACAAAAATAGGAGAAGTCTATAAAGTGAAACTTCACTCAGTGGGGGTTTTCTTTATCCTCCACTGATTGTCAGCCTGTTAATGCGGGATAAACCAGTGCTTGAGGGGAAAGTCTCGGTTTTCATATTTGGAAAACATCATTGAAATCTAATGAAAAGGTATCTTCATAATGATAGAAAAATCATAATGAGGAGCAGGAAAAAATGAACATAAGTACATTTGAAAAATTACAATACAATGAATTAAAAGAAATGGTGAAGTCATATTGTGTCAGTGGTTTAGGAAAACAATTATTAAACAAATTACAGCCAAGTTCTAATATGAAGGTTGTACAAACTCGTTTACATGAAACAACAGAAGCAAGAAAAGTTTTAGATACGGAAAGTCATGTGCCGTTTTTAGGTATTTCTAATATTGAAAGTATCGTTCAAAAATTAGAGAAAGGAATGATTTTAGAGCCAGATGAGTTACTTTCTGTTTCAGATTTTTTACGAGGATGCCGAAAAATTAAAAAGTTTATGTTAGATAAAGAGTTTTTTGCGCCGGTTTTAAGTTCATATGCGTACTCGATGTCAGAATTTCGAGAGGTTGAAGAGGAAATTAACTTCTCTATTAAAGGTGGTAGAGTAGATTCAGCTGCAAGCCGAGAGTTAAAGCGAATTCGTAGTGCGATAGAAACAGCAGAAGAAAAAATTAAAGAGCGTTTAATGAAGTTTTTAAATAGTGGAACGAACAAAAAATATATTCAAGATTCGTTTATTAGTAAGAAGGACGATCGTTATACAATTCCCATTAAAGCTTCTTATAAAAATCAAGTTGCAGGAACGATTGTGGAAGTGTCTGCAAAAGGATCGACTGTTTTCATTGAGCCAAGTACGGTTGCGAAGTTAAATGCAGAGTTAGCTGTTTTAAAAGCAGAAGAGGCGATGGAAGAATATCAAATATTGGCGACGCTAACAGGAAGTGTGTTAGAAAATATAAGCGAAATCAACATTAATATTGAACTCATTAGTCAGTATGATATGGTGTTTGCAAAAGCAAAATTTAGTAAATCAATTGATGGTATTGAGCCGAAATTAAATGATTACGGGTATATGAAGTTAATCGCTTGTAAGCATCCGTTATTACAAGGAGATGTAGTACCGTTACATTTTGAAATTGGTGACGATTACCGTAGTTTAATTATTACAGGGCCAAACGCTGGTGGAAAAACAATCGTCTTAAAAACAATAGGCCTTGCTACGTTAGCGACGATGTCAGGATTCCATATTGCCGCTGAGAAAGAAACAGAAATCGCCATCTTTGAAAACGTGTTTGTTGATATAGGAGATAACCAAAGTATTGAAAATGCATTAAGTACATTTTCTTCTCATATGAAAAATATTTCCGATATTATGAGAGTAGCAAATAAAAGTACACTTTTATTATTTGACGAAATTGGTAGCGGAACAGAGCCAAACGAAGGAGCGGCGCTTGCGATTTCTATATTAGAAGAATTTTACCTTACAGGTTGTATAACAGTTGCGACAACGCATTATGGTGAAATTAAACGTTTCTCAGAAATGCACCCACATTTTATGAATGCAGCGATGCAATTTCATCAAGAAACGCTAGAGCCAATGTATAAGCTTCTCATCGGAAAGTCAGGAGATAGTAATGCGCTTTGGATTTCTCGAAAGATGAATGTACGAGAAAGTGTATTAGAGCGTGCAAAGGGTTATATGGAAAATAAAGAGTATCGATTTGACCTTGTTGATGAAAATAAAGTGAAGAAGCTGAAAGTTGAAAAAGAAGTAATAGAAGATCGATATGAGTATAAAAAAGGAGATCGCGTTCAATTACTTGATTATGATGAATACGGTATCGTATACGAAGAGGAGGATACATTTTATAATATTACCGTATATTACAATGGCGAATTTATAAAAGTAAATCGAAAGCGAATGGTTCTTGAATTTTCAGCAATGGAATTGTATCCAGAAGGATATGATTTGGATACGTTGTTCACTTCGTATAAAGAGCGTAAATTACAGCATGATATTGAACGTGGTTCGAAAAAAGTACTTCGCCAAATACAAAAAGAGATGCGAAAGAAGAAGTAGGAGACAATGATATGAGTATAAAGATTCGACAAGAAGAAAGAGAAGATTATGAGCAAACAGAAGAAGTAGTAAAAGAAGCGTTTTTGCACGCACCATTTAGCGATGGGAAAGAACATGAGCTTGTGAGTCGTTTACGAAAAAGTGAAGCGTTTATTCCAGCGTTATCATTAGTTGCAGTAGAAGAAGACATTATCGGACACATTTTATTATCGGAAGTTAAGATTATAAATGAAGATACATCTACAGTATCATTAGCACTTGCCCCAGTTTCGGTGAAAGAGGGATATCAAGGAAAAGGAATTGGGAAACAGCTTATTATAGAAGCGTTAAAAAGAGCAAAAGAGCTTGGGTATGAGTCAGTTATCGTATTAGGACATGAGAACTATTATCCGAAGTTTGGATTTAAACGTGCATCTTTATGGGGGATACGAGCGCCATTTGAGGTTCCAGACGAAGCGTTTATGGCGTTGCAATTACAAGAAGGAGCACTTCAAAATGTAAGCGGCGTTGTACAATATTCAAAAGCATTTTTTGAATAAAATAGAAAGGTTGCAGCGTGAAAAGCTGCAACCTTTTTTTACATTAAATATCTAATATAGATATATGCGTGTGATAATAATAATGCAAGAATTGTAAGCGGGAAACCAATTTTTAAGAAAGTAAAGTATGAAAATTCGTATCCTTCGCGTCTTGCCATTCCTGCGACAACAACGTTTGCAGAAGCACCGATAAGTGTACCGTTTCCACCTAGACAAGCGCCAAGTGCCAATGACCACCATAGTACTTCAATTTGCGGGGAATCGGCTGAAAGGCCAAGTCCTGTCGCTAAATCATTAATAAGTGGAATCATCGTTGCGACAAATGGAATGTTATCAATTGTTGCCGAGGCAATCCCTGATACCCATAAAATTAAAATTGCCGCAAAGCTAATGTCCCCGTTTGTTACTTCTAATACACCGTTTGCTAATGATGAAATGAGCCCAATGTCTTGGAGACCACCAACGAGAACGAATAAGCCTGCAAAGAAGAAAATTGTTACCCATTCTACGTGGGCAAATACATCTTCTAGTTCGTGCTGTTTTACACCAATTAACATGAGTAGTGTTGCACCAGTCATCGCAACAACAGCTGCATCAACATGAATAACAGAATGAAGAATAAATCCTAAAATGGTACCAGCTAAAACAGATAATGATTTGATAAGTAATTTACGGTCCCGAATGTACTCTTTTTCATCTAATGCCATTAACGTAGCGATTTGTTTTTCTGTCGTTGTGAAATGGTTTCGGTATATAAAATAAATAATGCCAAGTGTCACAACAGAAATAATAATAACGATTGGTGCTAAGTTAAATAAAAATGCATTAAACGTTAAATGTGGGTTTGCCGAGCCAATCATAATGTTCGGCGGGTCACCAACAAGTGTTGCTGTACCTCCAATGTTCGCAAACAAAATTTCCGACATGAAAAACGGAATAGGAGATATGTGTAAAATACGTGTAATTGACAATGTAACAGGGACAATTAATAATACGGTTGTTACATTATCTAAAAAGGCAGAGCCGACCGCGCATAGGAGGGATAAAAACATTAAAATTCGAATCGGTTTTCCACCAGCTGCTTTCGCAGTTTTAATAGCTACATACTCAAACACACCAGATTTACTTGTAATATGGACGAGAATCATCATCCCGATTAAAAGTGTAATCGTTTCCCATTGAATGTGCGATGTGAAAGCAGTACGTAATTCTACAACGCCAATAATAATCATAATTGCAGCGCCAAGCAATGCAACGATAGCACGGTTTATTTTCTCAGAGATAATAAAGCCATATGCTATTAAAAATGTTGCAATCGCAAAGTAATATTGCCAGTTTGCTATTTCTTGTGTTGAATGATCCAACATGTTCACCTTCTTTGAAATGTTATACACATTAGTGTGTATTTAGTATGAAAAAAACATGTCCCTCTGCGCAAAGTTTATTGTAACAAATTTAAATCGAGAAAGAAAAGAAAATATAATTGGATTCACATTTTATAATTTCACATACCATAATAAAAAATAAAAATAAAAGAGCAAAAAAATAGGAAAAGTATTCATAGTCCTCTATTATAAAGATAGCAATTTGTAATCTTTTTGCGTAAACTGGTTTAAAAGAGGTGAAATCCGATGGAAATAATCAAAAATACAAATATCATTCAAGATATAATTAATGAATTTGCAAATGAAGATATATACCTTCATTTAGAAACAACAAACGGTGCATATGCATCTCATGTAAATGAAAAAGTAATGACTGTCGGAGCGTTTATTCGTAACACGGTTATTCGCTTTGAACGTGGTAAAATTACTGGAACGAATCCATACCGCATCGGTTTAAAGATGGAGCACGGATGGGTATATGCGGAAGGAATTACACACTGGGAAAAAGATGAACATAACCGTCTATTACTAGCAGGACATGATGATAAAGGGCGCCTAGCAGTAGCACTACAATTAAGTATGACACCATTTGCATAAGAAGGAGGGATCATTATGGAGAAACATGTACTTGTTATATTTCCGCATCCAGATGATGAATCGTTTGCGGCAGGAGGGACAATTCGTTTATTCAGAAACGAAGGAGTACCTGTGACATATGCTTGCGGAACACTTGGACAGATGGGCCGTAATATGGGGAAAAATGTATTCGCTAATCGTGAAACAATCCCAAGCATTCGTGAAAAAGAATTGAAAGATGCATGCAAAGTAATGGGAGTTGATGATTTACGTCTACTTGGTTTCCACGATAAAACGCTAGAATTTGAGGATGTGGACTTTGTTGCAGATAAAATCGAGGCCGTTATTCGTGATGTGCATCCGTCGCTCATTATTACGTTTTATCCAGAACATGGAGTTCACCCAGATCATGATGCATTTGGGCGTGCAACTGTTCGCGCGGTATCTCGTATGCCAAAGGAAAATCGTCCAGTGATTCATGCTGTTGCAATCACGAAAAATCGTGAAGAAGTTTTAGGTAAACCAGATATTGTACGAGATGTAAGTGAAGTATTTGAACAAAAATTAAATGCATTACGTGCACATCGTTCCCAAACAGGGGCGATGCTAGAAGAGATGGAAGCGAAGTTGAAAAACAATGACCAATCAACGGTGAACTGGCTTCAAAAAGAAATATTTTGGACTTATAAGTGGGATTAAAACGATAAACCTATTCGAAAATGCGAATAGGTTTATTTTTGTGAAGGATATTTGAAAGGATTTGTGAAATGGTATAATATAACCTTTTTGAGAAAGGGGAAGAGAATGAATTATCTCGGATATATCATTCAGTTTGTGATGAGTCTATGTGGTTTTTTCATCTTTTTATTTTTTAGTGGCACAGCTAGTCAAGGTGTTATTCAATATAAAGAAAATCCAACGGTGGTCGATTATATATTACATGCGTTTGAAGTGTCATCTTATCCATATATTGCATGTGTGTTTCTACTATGGATGATTGCTGTAATTGTTATTTTTTTTGCGAAGAAGCAGAGAGAAGAGGAGGTTTCATGATGGAACCTTCTTTTGTTATGTTTAAATTATTCCATTAAATTATATCAAAAAAATAATATAAAATATGAGAGAAAATCTTGTCCCATACGTTGTATAAAGTGTAAAAGCTTTTACAAAAACAAAAGGAGCCTTGTGTATGAAAGCAAATGAGAAAAATTTTATAAAGCGATTGCAGCGGCAAAAAGAAGACGCATTAAACTTTGTTGTTGATACGTATTTACCGTTAGTAAAGGGGATTACATATAAAATTCTTGCCCCGCTTGGAAACGATGGTGTGATAGACGAGTGCATGAACGATATTTTTCTAGCAGTTTGGGAGCATGCCAACAAGTTTGATGGTGATGCTGCAGATTTTAAAAAATGGATTACAAAAATTGCAAAGTTTAAAGCGATTGATTATTACAGAAAAGTAACGAAACAAGTAGAGGTTACAGCTGATTATGTTGATGTTGAGGGAAAGAACTCAGTAGAAGATGAACTGATTTTAATGGAAAATAGGTCGGAACTAATTCAGTTAATAAATGAATTAGAGTTTGTGGATCGTGAAATTTTCATTATGAAATACTTGCTTGGTACCAAAACAGAAGAGATAGCAAAGAAATTTAGTCTAACAACATCGGCAGTCGACAACCGTGTTTATAGAGGGAAGAAAAAGCTTTATAAAAAAGGAATGCACTTGAAGGTAGGAGGTAGCGCAATATGAAAGATGTATATGAGTTATTACATGAAGTTGATATAGATGAAAGTGAAATGATAGAGATGGAAGTAAGTGATTTTGAAAAAGAAAAAGTAAAAAAATATGTAAAACAATCGATGAAAAAGAAAAAAGCGGGATGGAAAACGAGAGTTGTGGCGGCGTCGATTATTGTAACGATATCAGCTACAACATTTAGTGTGGCTTTTCCAACTTACGCGGGTAGCTTACCAATTATAGGTGATGTATTTAAATTTTTAGCAGGTGATAAGCTAGGACTTTATACAAATTATAAAGAACTCTCAAAAGAAATGAATATGACAGAAGAAAGTAATGGCATAAGGATAACCGTGAATGATGTCGTGTTTGACGGAAGGACAATGACGATGACGTATTCGATGACGAGTGAACGGGATTTAGGAGATGACCCGGCCTTATTTGAGTGGGTAGACATTCAAGATTCAGAAGGGATGACCGGAAGTTCTAAAGTGTCAAAAGTAGATGGAAATAATTATGTAGGAATCGTAACAGCTTCTCATGATAACGCTGAAGAAAAAGATGTTGCAAATGTAAAGTGGGATATAGAAAAAATAGAACTTCTAGATAAAAAGGAAAAAATTGAAGGTAACTGGAATTTCGCTTTCTCTGTGAAAGCAACTGAAAATAAAAAGCAACTAGTAAATAAAAGCATGGAGCAAGATGGCGTCAAAGTTAATATTGAAAAATTATCATTCACGCCAATGTCGTTTGTCATTTACTACAGCCAAGAGATTGATGAAAAAGTAAGAAAAGACTGGGATGCCGTTGATGTACAACTAAAAATAAAAGATGATTTAGGGAATGAGTATGTAGGTGAAGGGAATGGAGGAAGTGGTAAAGATTCTTACAATATTAACTGGAGTGATACGTTTCAAAAGTTAAATCCGAATGCGAAGAAACTAATTGTTACACCTCATATCACGCTTAGAACACATAATGCAAGTAATCATGGTGGAGTGGAATTTGTTGATGGGAAAGAAAAGAAAATTAAAGTGCCGAAAACATCACGTCCAAGTGAAGAATTTGTGATGGGGGATATTGTAATCGAGTTAGAGAAATAATGTGATTGACAGAGACCTTCTTTATTTTTTGGAGGTCTCATATTTGTTACTTATAAAATTGTATATAAACTTTAAAAAAAATTAAGAATTTCACTTCTAGTTTCTTAAGGTATTTTATTTAAGATTACTTACATAAATTATAAAAATTAGGAAACTAGGAGCGGGTATCATGGAAATAAATCAATTATTAGAGTGGATTTCTGATTATGGACATGCAGCGATGTTTTTCTCATTGTGGCTCGGTATTATAGGGGTTCCGATTCCAGGTGAAGTGATCGTTATGACTGGAGGGATGGCAACTTCTTTTGGAGGGCTACAAGTTGTATCAATGTTTTTATCAACATATCTTGGTGTCGTATCAGGACTATCAATTGGCTATGTAATTGGTTATAAATTCAGTACTCCGGTTTTAGAACGATTATCTAAAAAGAAAAAAATGAAATTGTATATAGAGAAATCGAATTACATGATTGAAAAGTATGGTAGCTATGCTCTTGTTATAAGTTATTTTTTACCGATTGTGAGACATGTTATGCCATATTTGGTTGGTGTGAATCGAATGAACTTTTTTAAATATGCATCGATTGCTTATACAACTGGATTCTTTTGGACACTGCTATACTTTACGGTAGGTTACTATTTTGGAGAACATACGAGGGAGATTGGGGCAGTTATATACGAGTATGCATTGTATGTGATCGTCGGAATGGGGAGTATAATAATTTGTACGAAATTTTTCCGAAGCAAACCAATAAAGCAGTATGCAACATCTAAATAGATGAAAGAGAAAAGTATGCACAGAGTAAACCTAGTGCATACTTTTTGTTTATCCTTTTATTTGCGGACTGTAAAACTCCCACCCAAAAACTTGGGAAGTTTAAGTGGGAGATAAACGGCCTATAAAAGCCCGACTCTTTGGGCTAATAATTAGTGGAGGATGAAGAACCTTTACTAATTAAAGCATCACTTTATATATTTTTACATGTAAAAATGTAAGCAGGTGGTACATTCCAATATACTTTCTTATTTTCAATTTGGTTGAAAAAAACTTTGAAAAATGGCTGTTTCACTTTTGAATATTGAAATGTAATGAACGTACCATTTGTCCCTAAAAGCTGAGCCGTTTTCTTTAAAATAAGCTGTGACATAGAGGGGGGTAAACTTGTGAACGGAAGACCAGATACGACGTAATCGATCTGCGTAATTGAAAATTGTTTCATATATTTTTCTATATGTTCCGCTGAACCATGAACGATGTAAATGTTATTTAAATGTCCGTATTTGCGACATAGTATTTCATGAAATTTTTTGTTTCTCTCAATTATGAGTAAAGCGGTATGGGGCTGTCTATTTTTAATAAGCTGTTCTGTTAACACACCAGTACCTGCCCCATATTCAACAATACATGTGTTGTTCTGAAACGAAATAATGTCCATTATTTGTTTTACTAATTTTTTAGAACTTGGCATAATTGCACCAACAGCACGAGGGTGCTTTATATATTCTTTTATAAAATGAAGTGCATTCATATTTTTCGCTCCTTATTATCATTTATAAAGTTTACGTACATAGGGGAGATTTTAAAAAATAGTAGGAGAAGTATTTAAAAAATCTTAAGTGGTGATAAAGCAATCAAAGAAGCTTTGACTTGTTAAGTGGGAAGAGATAAACTGAAGTTAATACATGAATATATGAACAGATATTCATGTTATAGTTGGATAAAAAATTAAGGGGTGAAGATATTATACTAGATACAATCGTAATTGGTGCAGGACAAGCTGGACTTGCTATTGGATATTATTTACAGAAGGGAAAACGTGATTTTGTAATTGTAGATGGAGAGAAAAGAATAGGAGATTCGTGGAGAAATAGGTACGATTCGTTACGATTATTTACACCAAATTCATACAGTTCATTGCCAGGAATGCAAATGGAAGGGAATCAAGAGACTTTTCCAAAAAAAGATGAGGTTGCTGATTATTTAGAGGTATACGCATCCTTTTTTCAGTTACCGGTACAACTTCGTACAGTAGTTTCAAAGGTTCAAAAAGTAGACGGTATATTTACAGTACATACGGGAAAGGAAGTGTTATCTGCTCGTAATGTAATCATTGCAACAGGCGCATTTCAGAAACCGTTCATCCCAGCGTTCTCTCAGTGCCCTTTATCGTCTGTGTTTCAACTACACTCTTCGCAGTACAAGTCACCAAGTCAAATTCCAGATGGACCGGTTCTTGTTGTTGGGGGAGGGAATTCTGGTGCGCAAATCGCCGTAGAACTTGCTGGAACCCGGGATGTAACAATGGCAGTTAGCCATCCGCTTACATTTTTACCACTCCGTGTAATGGGGAAGAGTATATTTTTTTGGTTGGAGAAACTAGGTCTGCTATATGCAGGAAAGGATACGTGGCGCGGTGCCTTGTTTCAAAAGAAAAAAGATCCGATTTTTGGTTTTGAATGTAGAGAGTACATTAGAGAAGGGAAAATAGCTGTAAAGCCCAAGGTAATGATGGTAGAAGGGAATACAGTTACATTTTCAGATGATAGTACATGTACTGTACAAAATATAATATGGTCAACGGGTTTTACAGGAATTTATAAATGGATTGATATAGAAGGAGCATTAAACGAGAGTGGACTACCGATCCATAAAAGAGGAGTTAGTCTGGTTCAAGGTTTGTATTATATTGGATTGCCATGGCAATATCAAAGAGGTTCTGCTCTTATTTGTGGAGTGGAGCGCGATGCACATTTTCTGTATTCGATAATGGAAAAGGAATATCGATAATTATCTGATTAATATGAATTATGTTATAATGGTTAGATGGATATTTTGAAATAGTAGGAGATGATGTACATGCTGAAACTATATATAACAAGACATGGTGAAACAGAGTGGAATGTTCAAAAGAGAATGCAAGGTTGGCAAGATTCAAGTTTAACAGAGAAGGGAAAGGAAAACGCCACTCGCTTAGGAAAATCATTACAGAATATAAAGTTTGACGCCGTGTATGCAAGTACAAGCCCAAGAGCAGTTGATACAGCTAAATTAATAACTGGTGAGCAAAACGTCACAATTGTTACTAACGATCAGTTACGGGAAATTCATATGGGAGAATGGGAAGGGAAAACACACGAAGAAATTAAGCAAATGTATCCGGAGCAACATCATCATTTTTGGGGTGATACGGAGCGGTATGAACCGATTGGCGGAGAAACATTTGATGAGCTGATGCAGCGTGTTATTTCGATGTTCAATATGATTGTATCAAAGCATGAATCTGGAAATGTTCTTATTGTAACACATACTGTTTTTCTAAAAGGGCTCCTACTTCTTGTGAAAGGGAAGGCAATTACAAATATGTGGGATCCACCATTTTTGCACGGAACTAGCTTGACAGTTTTAGAGGTAGACGGTGATCAGTATCATATTCACTTAGAAGGCGATACTTCACATTTTTCGGAAGAAGCAAATGTGTAAAAACTGTAAAAACGAATAATAGTACGTTATTAGATTGACAGGAGGTGAAAATATGAAAGAGATATTGTTAAAAAAGGCAGCTTATTTACATGAGAATGAACAAAATCAGTTGCTTAAAGCGATGGGCGTTGCTGAGAAAGTTCACGAAGGACAGTTTCGTGTGTCAGGGGAACCGTTTATTATGCATCCATTTGCTGTTACAGAAATCTTGCTAGATAGTAGAGCGGATGCAACAACAGCAATCGCGGCACTGTTACATGATGTCGTCGAAGATACTGCACATACAATTGAAGAGATAGAAAGGGAGTTTGGTAAGAAAGTAGCCGCTATTGTTGATGGATTAACAAAAGTAGATAAGAAGCAGATTTCAAATAAAGAGGAATATGAAGCGGTTAATGTAAAGAAACTATTACTTGCGACGCAAACAGATATACGGGTAGCTGTTATAAAAGTAATTGATCGCCTTCATAATATGAGGACATTGCACGTAAAGGTAATTGAAAAGCAAGTGCCATACGCCAATGAAACGGTAAAGATTTTTTCACCCCTTTGTAAAATATTAGGACTCATACATATTCAAAAAGAATTAGAAGAACTAGCCTTTTTATATTTACACAATCCAAAATATTATTTAATGCAGCAGCTTATAAAAAAATATACAGAGCAATTAGAAGATGTAACAAAAGCTATATTAAAAGATATAAGCAACAGGAAAGAACATACCTCCGCATTTGAAGTGAATTATGAAATAAGTCCTATTTACACAGCTTACTCCTCACTACAAGACATTCAACATATGACAGAAGTAGCAAATATATATATCACGACTACGAGTGAACTAGATTGTTATAAAATGTTAGGGATCATTCATCGATTATACGAGCCAATTTCACATCAATTTATCGATTATATTGCGACTGAACATGATGTGTTTCATCGTTATTTGCAAACGAAAGTGAGAATATATGATGATGAAATTACGGTTCGTATACAAACGCAAACAGATCAAAATAGGCGAGAAAAAGGAATCTTTTTCTTTCTGGAACAAGGTGTAACAGATGATGAAATGAAAGAGCTTGTCTCTCGTGTAATCGGTCAATCGATTAGCGCAAATGAAATGATTACAGAAGATGCACGCCAATTTTATGACTTCGTTTCTTTTGAACTATTTCAAGAAACAATTGTTACATTTACACCAAAATTAAAATGCATTCGTTTACCAAAAGGAGCTACCGTTATTGATTTCGCTTACGCATTTGACCCGGCTATTGCAGCGTATATGTCAGGTGTGAAGGTTAATGGAGTAAAGAAATCTATTACAGAAACTGTTACACACTTAGATGTAATTGAGATTTTAGTCACGACTCATACATGTCAAGTGTGCGAGGATTGGCTTAATTTTGTGATGACTGCGAAAGCGCGGATGGAGATTGAGAGGGGGCTTTGAATTGCTATATAAAGCTGAACTAGTAATTGATGCTAGGGCTACTTTAGGTGAAGGACCTTGTTGGGATGCTGAGAACAGGCTGCTGTACTGGGTTGATATTTTAGAGAAAAAGATTCATATTTATAATCCAATTACGAGAGAAAATCGAGACATGTTCATTGGACAAATGGTAGGGGCGATTGTTCCGAGGAAATCTGGAGGATTAGTAGCTGCTCTAGAGAACGGTTTTTACTATGTGAATCCTTGCATAAAGACAATCGATTTTATTTATAACCCAGAAAGTCATTTACAGGAGAATCGATTTAATGATGGGAAATGTGATCCAGTAGGTCGATTTTGGGCTGGAACGACAGACTCAGTAGGTGTTGATGGAAAAGGTGCGTTGTATTGCTTACATACCGACTTAAGTGTAAGTAAACAGTTAGAGAAGGTCAGTACGTCAAATGGCTTAGCCTGGTCACCTAACGGTAAGTATATGTACTTTATTGATACGCCAACAAGAAAAGTTGTTTGCTTTCAATATGACATGTATACAGGACATATTAAAAATCCTAAAGACATAATTGAAATTCCCGAAGATGAAGGGCTTCCTGATGGTATGACAATTGATGAAGAAGGAATGTTATGGATTGCTCACTGGGGAGGTGGGAAAATTACACGTTGGAATCCGATGAGTGGTGAACAATTGCATACAGTACGTATACCAGCATTATATGTAACATCTTGTACGTTCGGCGGAGAAAACTTAAACGAACTATATGTAACAACAGCAAGAACAAGAATGACAGAAACAGATTTAGAAGTTTATCCGTATGCCGGGGGAGTATTTAAAATCAAAACAAATGTGAGAGGCTGTGTTATTCATCCTTTTAATAATTAGAGGAGTGTGTTTTTCTACGTGAAATACATCGAATTTGGCATAGGAAACAGATGGCTTGTAAGAACAGAAACGGAATTTGCAGATGGAACGGAAACAGAGCAAAGAGGAATTGTAAGGCCGATTCACTTTCAGTCGCTATACATTCGTATTTGGGTAAAGAAAACGTGTTTTATTTGGGATACAAGGCAAGGGTTTCAGAAAGTGAGAAAAGGTCGAAATGAGTTTAAGGTGATTTTAGGGATTGTAAGTAAGTAGAGGTGATTTTGTTTTTGTCCTGTTAGGAGGGATTTTTATGAACATTGTTGTTACAGGAGGTAACCGAGGATTAGGATATGAACTTACTGCAATCTTGCATGAAAATGGTCATACAGTATTTCCGGTAGTTAGAAAGCAAGAAGTTGTAAATGAATTAATTCAAAAATTTCCTAATCGGTGCCATCCTATTATTGCTGATTTGAACTTTGATACAAGTATAAGTTTGATTCAATCTGAGATTAGAAAGTATGTAGATACAATAGATATTGTAATAAATAATGCTGGTATACCAGGAGAAGAAACAAAGTTACTTCATATTACATCAGATGAATTGTTATCTCTATTTAATGTTCATTGTTTAGGAGTAGTACGAGTTGTGAAAGGTACTTTTCCGTTTTTATTGAAATCTACTTCTCCAAAAGTTATGAATATATCTTCTCGGTTAGGTTCTTTATCAAAAATGGCTTCGGGAGAATTTCAGCATGGGAGGTTTTCCTATTCATACCGCATCGCAAAAGCTGCACAAAATATGTTAACTCTTTGTATGGAGATGGAATTTAGAGAACATGAAATTGAAGTTATTGCAATTCATCCAGGGAAATTAAAAACGGAGATTGGTGCAGAGGATGCTAACTTAAGTCCACGTCAAGGTGCAGAAAATATATATCATTGGATTGTAAGTGCAAGTAAAGGTGAATCAGGTAGATTCATTGAACCAAGTGTAGGAGAACTGAATTGGTAATAGAGTCGTGAAATAAGCCATGTGTATAAGAAGATATAAAAGAGGAGGGCCATTATGGTTAAAAAAACGATAATTTGCTTTCTAGTCCTTTTCACCGCAGTTGGTTGTACAAATAACACTCCGAATAATGAAAGTAAACAAGTAACAAAAACTGAAAATGATGTGCAATCATCAAAAGATTGGCAAGAAAGTGCGATGTTTGAATCCGGTAGCTATCAAATGATTGGAGAAGAAGGAAGATTAGGTTTTATCCCGCATTAACGGGCTGTAAGACTCCCACCTCAAAACTTAGAGGATTCAGAGAAGTTTAGGTGGGAGATTAACAGTCCGTAAAAGCCCGATTGGTTCAACTAACACTCAATGGGGCCCCACTGAGTGAAGTTTCACTTTATTTATGGTGGGGAGGCGGTGCGCTTTTACACTGACAAGCCTAATAAATATATGTGGCACTTTTGGGGAAGTGATGAAGAGCTAGAAGGAGAATTAAAGATTGTTGGTATTCATGAGGATGGAAAAGAGCGAGTTACTGTATTAGAAGGGGAGACATTAGGTGGGGCGAATAATGGGGCAGATCGACATATTCCATCTATAATGTCATTCCCTAAAAATGGACTGTGGAAATTGGAAGCGTATATTGGTGGGAAGTTATTTGGAAGTGTGTTTGTGAAAGTGCACGAGGAGTAAAGGAACAGGCTTATTTATAACAGGGGGAATACGATGAACATAAAACAATTTCAGAAATATATCGAAACATTATTTGGTCAACATCTACATAAATATGGTGATGATGAATATGGTTTCACAAATACAAGTAAAGAAGAGTTTCAAAAAATAGGCTATGCAACAAATTTAACGGTAGAAACGATTGAAGAAGCAAGGAAACATGATATAGAGATGATCATTACACATCATGCAGCGTGGAGTTTTATACATGGGATGGAAGAAGCGTGTATCCAAAAATTGAAAGAATATAACATAAATCATTTTTGGATTCATTTGCCTTTAGATTTTGTAAAGTTTGGCACATGTACATCATTATTTCAAGAAATCAATATGGATGAGATTGTTACATATTCCACATATGAAGAGGAAGAGTTGCCAGGTATCGGGGAGTATCATGAGCCAATTTCTTTCACCCAGCTTGTTAACCGAGTAGAAGAGGCGTTAGAAGAAAGTGTGAAGGCTTGGCGAAATAACGATAAAGAAGTGAAACGTATTGCAATTTTAACCGGTGCTGGTAATAATACAAACCTTATTAAATACGCATTAGAAAGCGGTTGTGACACATACATAACAGGAGAAAAGACATTATATACCGTTCAATATGCGAAGTTTGCAGGAGTAAATCTTATCGTTGGTAGTCATACATTCACAGAAATATTTGGAGTAGAAAGCTTTGCGAAACGTTTGAAGGAGATGGATGAAACATTACAAATTGTAAAGTTACAAGAAGAACATTTAGAATAACGATTTCATAGGGGGAGAAATAAAATGGAGAATTATGTTTGTGAAACATGTGGTGTACAATATGCGGCGAGCGAAGAAGTACCGGTGCGCTGCGTAATTTGTGATGAAGAGAGACAATATGTCAATCCAGCAGGTCAATCGTGGACAACTTTAGAGAAATTACAAAAGAGTGACACGTACAAAAATGAGATGATAGAGTTAGAAAACGGACTATATAGCATCACAACAAAACCGAAGTTTGCGATTGGACAAACAGCTCACTTTGTACAAACAGAATCATTTCGTATGTTATGGGATTGTATTTCATACGTAGATAAAGAAACATTTCAACAAATAGAAGAGTTAGGTGGACTAGATGCAATTGCTTTATCGCATCCACATTATTATTCGACGCAAGTGGTGTGGGCAGAGCATTTTGAAGTGCCTATTTACATACATGAAGATGACCGTACCTGGGTAACGCGTCCAAGTAAGCATATCGTATTTTGGTCCGGGGAATCGTTACAGCTTGCTGAAGGAATTACAATTCATCGGTTAGGTGGTCATTTTTCTGGTGGATCGGTTTTACATTGGGAACATGGAAACGATGGAAAAGGTGTGTTATTAACAGGAGATATTATTCAAGTTGTGGCAGATCAAAACTGGGTAAGTTTCATGTATAGCTACCCAAATCTAATTCCACTTCCGGCAAGTAAAGTAGAAGATATGGTGAAACGAGTAGAGAAACTTTCGTTTAATAGGCTTTATAATGCCTTTCAAGGGATTGTAAAAGAGGATGCAAATGAAGCGGTAGTTCGTTCAGCAAAGCGTTATATTGAGGCGCTAGAAGGTAAGCTATTCTACACGTAATGAAACATTGTTTTTTGTGAGCAGTTTGGAGTGGGAATTCTTTCAAACTGCTTCTTCTATTATTTGGATGAATGTAAGGGAGAAGTTTTCATAGTACTAGGGGGATTATATATGTACAAAGTTGTATTTTTTGATGTGGATGGTACGTTACTAAATGAAACTGATAGAAAGATGTTACCAAGTACGAAAGAAGCGATTGAGAAGTTGATACAAGCAGGAATAAAAGTTGTTATTGCAACAGGAAGACCGTATAGCCTGTGCGAAGAATTTAAAGATTTAGGGGTTGATACTTTCATTTCTGCGAATGGGGCACTTATTAAAAGTAATAATACAATTATACATAAATCAGTCATTTCAAAAGAGACTGTCCGAGATGTTTCGGCATTCGCCGAGCAAACAAGTCATAGTATTTCTTATTTTACAGAGTTATTTACAATGAACGGAGTGGCTTCAAATGATGAGCGAGTCTTAACAGCGTTAAAAGAGACTTTAGATTTGAAGCAATACCCTGAAAAGGTGAAATCTCTTTTAGAAGAAGTGTATTGTATATGCTTGTATGCCGATGAAAGTGAAGCAGAAAAGTTTATAGAAGGATTTCCACATCTTATGTTTGAACGTTTTCACGGTTATGTGATCAATGTACTTGAAGATGCAAAAGTTTCGAAACGAACTGCGATTGAAAAAGTATTGGCCTATTTTGGTATATGTAAGTCAGAAGCAGTTGCTTTTGGAGATGGATTCAATGATATTGAAATGTTAGAGCATGTAGGGTTAGGAATTGCGATGGAGAACGGTAACGAAAAATTAAAACAACAGGCTGACTTTGTTACAAAAAAGGCGAGTGAAGATGGGATAGCGTATGCTTTAAAGGAGTTTCAACTGATTTAAATTAAAAGGTAGATGAGAAGATGAATAGTATAAAAGAGAACTTGGAATTTGAGAGTTTGTGCCAAAAATCACTTCTTGGCGAGTTGTTGAATGTTCCCACACCTCTATCTGGTGGGCTTTTACATAGAATGTATGCTATTGAAACGACAAAAGGGAAATATACAATAAAACTATTAAATCCTCAAATCATGCTTAGATCAACAGCAAGACAAAACTATATTCATTCAGAGAAAATAGCCAGTTTTGTATCGAAAAAGATATCGGCTCTCCCAGCTAAAAATATTCATGGTAATGTATTGTAAAAGATAAACAATCAGTTTTATCTAGTATTCGATTGGATACAAGGCGAAAATCTGCAAAACAATGAAATAAATAATGTTCATTGTGAAAAAATAGGTGCAATTCTTGCAGAAATACATAAAATTGATTTTTCGGAATTAGGCATAATTAATGATGTGATTGATAACGGACAAACAACGACTTGGAATTATTATTTACAAAAAGGAAAAGAAGAACGTTCAGAATGGGTGAAGTTGCTTTTTAAAAACCTCGATAATCTTAATAATTGGAATTCAGCAGCGATTGTAGTATTAAAGCTGCTTTCAATAAATATGGTAATTAGCCATAGGGATTTGGATCCTAAAAATGTAATATGGATTCAGTATAAGCCCTTCCTTATTGACTGGGAATCAGCTGGTTATATAAATCCAATGCAAGATTTAATTGAAACGGCCATCTATTGGTCGAAGAATGACAACGGGAATGTCGATAAACAAAAGTTTTTTTCTTTTATAAATGGATATAAAAAGAACTATGGTGAACTACATGCAAACTGGGAAATGGTATTGATAAATGGCTTTTTAGGTAGATTAGGATGGCTCGAATATAATTTGAAACGTTCGTTATGGATTGAATCTACAGACGAGGAAGAGCAAAAGTTTGGGACTATACAAGTAATAGAAACTATAAATGAGATGAATCTATATGCGGATATAATTCCTAAATTGTTGGACTGGCTACATAACGAGTTATAGATTAAGTTATTTAATTAAAGAAAGATTGAAAAAGCTCAGAAATATACATTCTGAGCTTTTTTATATGTTATTGATTGTGCGAATCAACCTATGAATTCATATGTTAGTTTCCTTAAAATTCCTTCCTAATAACCGAACTAAAAAAGTTAAAAAGACAAAGAAAAAAAGAAGACCGAACTAGATTGTTTTTCTAGTTTGATCTTCCTTTTATCCCGCATTAACGGGCTGTAAGACTCCCACTTCAAAACTTAGAGGATTCAGAGAAGTTTAGGTGGGAGATTAACAGTCCGTAAAAGCCCAATTGGTCGGGCTGACACTCAGTGGGGGATGAAGACCCCCCACTGAGTGAAGTTTCACTTTATCTTGTTCCACTAGTTCATTTGATGGTGATTTGTTTAGGAGTCTTCACAGTTATCTTTCTTGGTTATCATAATATGTTTTATCTGCGTATTTTTTGTCATTTCCTTTTAGATAGGCTAATACTAATTTTGGATTTTTAAGTAAAGCCCAGTCTCCATATTTATCAAATCTTCTGCATGAAGTTATCATTCCATTTTTAATTGTACCGAATTTCTTATTATTTTGCTTTCCCCATTCTTTTAACCGTTTAGCGAAATCTGCATCCTCTGCCATAAGCATGTTTTCATTAAAGCCGTTGATTGCCATAAAGTCTTTTCTATAGCACCAAAAAATCCCTACAGATATAGCACCATACTTAAAAAGTAAGGGGATTATTATTAACAGTGCGGAAACGAATATTCCTAAAGATATTCTTTCAAACTTTCCGGTTACCCCGCCACCAATGTATTTACCTGAAGCTAAATATTCATCTACATTAGACAACATAGACTCTGTCATTTGGGTATCAGCGTCTATAGTAATGATTATTTCTCCGCTAGCTATTTTGGCCCCTGCATTTCGGATTTTGGATAAGTTTTTATCGTTATTTTTTAATGTAATACAGTTATACGACTCTGCTATTTCTTCTGTTTTATCTGTGCAACGATTTAACACAACGATGACTTCAGTTTGATCTCTATATGTCTCTGATGCCTTTGCAATTGAATCTAAACATTTTCTAATGTACTTCTCCTCATTGTGTGCAGGGATTATAATAGAAAACTTCACATCTTTTTTTAAATAGACTCCTGAAGATTCGTTTGTTTCAGTCATAATATTCCCCCGTTTTTCCAAAATAAATATCTACTATATATAACATATATTAACACTGTAAACGTCAAGTAACTCCAAAATGTACAATTTTTTCTTTGATCGATGTCTTTTCTTGAACTACCCACCACTTAACACCCTTACGGACTGTTTGAAGT
>NZ_JOTN01000010.1 GCF_000712595.1 Bacillus manliponensis | reverse complement strand
TCTATTGACTAGATTGTTTTTCAACAGTATGTAAAGGATGCCTCATGGCATCCTTTACTCTACATTGCTCGGAAGCGGCAAAATAAATACTTCTACTCGCCTATTTTTCGCTTTTCCTTCCGGTGTATCATTTGAAGCTACCGGACGATGCTCGCCGTAAGCAATTGCACTAAATTTATTAGGGTCTAATTCTCCGTTTTGTAATAATACTTGCATAAAATTCAATGCACGCTGCGAACTTAACTCCCAGTTCGAAGTAAATCTTGAATTAGAAATCGGAACTGTATCAGTGTGACCAGAAACTGTAATTTCACGTGGTGCTGCGGCAACTAATAACTGAGCCATCTCATTTGCCATTGAAAGTGACTCTGACTTCACTTCTGCTTGTCCTGTATCAAATAGTGCATTATCTAAAATTGTCACCATTAATCCTCTCTCTGTTAGTTCTGTTTGAAACGAAGAGGATAACTGTTTATCAACAATATATTGATCAATGCTTTGTTGCACTTCTTTTAATTCATTCATCTCTCGCTGCTTGACTTCTGCTTCTAGCTGTTCTTTAGACTTTTCAGGTGCTGGCGTTTCTCCAGATAAATCTTTCTCATCAACTGGCTTTTCATCACTTAAAAACTCTTTTGTCCCAGTACCACCAGAAAAACTCTCATTCATCGCAATTGCCATCTGTTTAAATTTCTGTGCATCAATTGAGCTCATCGCAAATAAAACGATAAAAAGAGCAAACAATAAAGTGAGCATGTCCGAATACGGAAGAAGCCATGTTTCATCAATATGTTCTTCGCGCTTTTTCTTCTTTCGTTTTTTACTCCGCATCTTGGTCTGCTCCTTCTTCTAGCTTTCTACGCTCAGCAGCAGGCATCGCTCCTAAAATACGATTTTTCATTACAAATGGATACGTACCTTCTTGTAACATAAGTAAACAATCAATCATAAGACGTTTTTTTTCTAACTCTTCTGCTGATTTTTGTTTTAACTTATTAGCAAATGGATGCCATAATACGTAACCGGAGAAAATACCGAAAATCGTTGCAATAAATGCTGCAGAAATTGCACTACCCAACTTATCCATATCCGTTAAGTTTCCTAGAGCGGCAACAAGCCCAATTACAGCACCTAGTACACCAAGTGTAGGAGCGTATGTACCCGCTTGCGAAAAAATGGCTGCTCCTTTTGCATGACGTTCTTCTATCGCTTCTAGTTCCGCTTCTAAAATTTGTTCCAAATCTTCTGCTGATACACCGTCAATCACAAACTTCATACCACGAAGTAAAAATTCATCTTCTACTTCATCTAACTGTTTTTCAAGAGACAAAATACCATACTTTCTACTCTCCGATGTCCAATGTACAAATAAATGTAACAACTGCGCATATGTCAGATTTTTTTTATTTGCCACAAAAATAACTTTAAATAGTTTTGGAATCCGTTTTAATTGACTCATCGGAAAAGCGATACAAATTGCTGCAATTGTTCCAACGAAAATAATTATAAAGGCAGCTGGATTTATTAAGGCCTCTAATGCTGCTCCTTTTAAGAACATCCCAAGTACAATCGCAATAATTCCAAGAATAATTCCGATGATAGTTGCAAAATCCATTGTTGTTCCCTCCTAATCTCCACACACAAGAAGCAATTCTTTAAAAATCATTACATCCTTTTATATACATATTACATAAAAACCGTTTTATATGGAAGATTAGAATTAAATTCATTAAAAAAATAATGTAAAAAAAGCACATTTTTACGAAAAATTTTCATATTATTTACATCATATTTACATTTTTTATTTTTCTTTTATTTTTTTATAAAACAAAAAAGAGGACAACACGCCCCCTGTTTATCAACCTATTAATTTCCTTTTCCATTCTTCTGGCCAAGCTTCCCCTCTACCTGTTTTCTTCGAAGCTTGCACCATCGCACCGCGGCCAACAAGACAAATGTCGCCTTTTTCATTTTTCACCATATAATGAAGATCAACTGAAGATGTACCGATATGTCCAGCTTTCACATATACTTTTAGCTGTTCATCAAAGTAAATTTGTTTTAAGAAATTACACTGTAAATCAGCAACAACAACCATTGTTTCAGATGACGCATGTGTCCATTCTTGCATGAATCCAAGCTCTTTAAAAAAGTTGATACGAGCTTGTTCAAAATACGTAAACGCTACACCGTTGTTCATGTGACCAAACATATCAGTTTCTGAAAATCGAACAGTAATTGGCGTATAAAACGAAAAACCTTCTGACCATTTCTCAAAATCTTCGATATAACTAATCTTCTTCATAATTTCTCTCCCCCTTATAAAGTGAAGCTTTAATGCGCGTAGACTTGCCTACTAATTGTTAGTTGAAACAATTAGGCTTTTACGGGTTATTCACTTCCACCTGAAGCTTTTTTAAGCTTCCCACGTTTTTTCTCAAGTTTTAAGGTGGGATTTTACAGCCCGCAAATAGCAGGATAAAAATTGCCCCTTCGAACCGAAGAGGCAATTTGAATTAATAGTTATTGTCGCTACCAAAGAAGTCTTTAAATGATTGAATCGTCGTATCACGGTTTAAAGCTGCAATTGATGTCGTTAATGGAATACCCTTTGGACATGATTGCACGCAGTTTTGTGAGTTACCACAGTTTGCAAGACCACCGTCTCCCATCATGGCACGTAAACGTTCTGCTTTATGCATTTCACCTGTTGGATGCGCATTAAACAGACGTGCTTGCGAAAGTGGAGCTGGTCCAATAAAGTCTGATTTGCTGTTTACGTTTGGACAAGACTCTAAACATACACCGCAAGTCATACATTTTGACAGTTCATACGCCCACTGACGCTTTTTCTCTGGCATTCTTGGTCCTGGACCTAAGTCATACGTACCATCAATAGGTACCCAGGCTTTTACACGCTTTAACGCGCTAAACATACGGCTTCGATCAACTTGTAAGTCACGTACAACCGGGAATGTCTTCATCGGCTGCAAGCGAATCGGCTGCTCTAATTTATCAACTAGGGCTGTACAAGATTGCTGTGGTTTACCATTTATCACCATAGAACATGCACCGCAAACTTCCTCTAAACAGTTCATGTCCCATGCGATTGGTGTTGTTTTCGTTCCCTTTGTATCAACTGGGTTACGACGAATTTCCATCAGCGCCGAAATAATGTTCATATTTGGACGATATGGAATTGTAAACTCTTGATCATATGATTGTCCGTTCGGTCCATCTTGTCTTGTTATAATGAGGCGGATTGTTTTCTCAGACATGTTGCTTATCCCCCTTCTTCTCTTCTGTAGCAGCTACTTTGCTCTTCTTCGTGTAATCACGCTTACGTGGTTTAATTAATGAAATATCAACATCTTCATAATGGAATGCAGGCGCTTCATTTGCACCAACGAACTTCGCCATTGTTGTCTTTAAGAACTCTTCGTCATTACGCTCTGGGAATTCTGGTTTGTAATGCGCACCACGACTTTCGTTACGGTTATAAGCACCGATTGTCATTACACGTGCTAAATGTAGCATGTTATCAAGCTGACGCGTAAATGACGCACCTTGATTACTCCATTTTGCTGTATCGTTAATGTTGATTTTTTTGTAGCGTTCCATTAATTCTACAATTTTATTATCTGTTTCTAGTAACTTCTTATTCTCACGAACTACCGTTACGTTCGCTGTCATCCACTCACCAAGCTCTTTATGGATAACATAAGCATTTTCATTACCATCTAAAGATAAAATATCATTGAACTTTTCTGTTTCAATTAATTCATTTTGTTCATATACAGTAGAAGAAACTGCATCAGAAGATTTAGACAGACCTTTCATATACTCAATTGCACGAGGTCCAGCTACCATACCACCGTAAATTGCTGATAATAATGAGTTTGCACCAAGACGGTTTGCACCGTGCATAGAGTAATCACACTCACCAGATGCAAATAAACCTGGAATGTTTGTCATTTGATTGTAATCAACCCATAATCCACCCATTGAATAATGAACAGCTGGGAAAATCTTCATCGGCAATTTACGTGGATCATCACCCATGAATTTCTCATAGATTTCAATAATTCCACCAAGTTTAATATCAAGCTCTTTTGGATCTTTATGAGAAAGATCTAGGTATACCATGTTTTCCCCATTAATACCAAGCTTTTGCTCTACACATACATCAAAGATTTCACGCGTTGCAATATCACGTGGAACAAGGTTTCCGTATGCTGGATACTTCTCCTCTAAGAAGTACCATGGTTTACCATCTTTATATGTCCAAACGCGACCACCTTCACCACGAGCAGATTCACTCATAAGACGTAATTTATCGTCTCCTGGAATTGCCGTTGGATGAATTTGAATAAACTCACCGTTTGCATAATAAGCGCCCTGCTGATATACAGCAGATGCCGCTGTACCTGTATTAATAATGGAGTTTGTTGATTTTCCAAAGATGATACCAGGGCCCCCTGTTGCCAAAATAACGGCATCAGCTGGGAAACTCTTAATCTCCATAGATTGTAAGTCTTGTGCTACGATTCCGCGGCATACACCCTCGTCGTCTACAACAGCACGTAAGAAATCCCAACCTTCATATTTCGTTACAAGGCCCGCCACTTCATGGCGACGCACTTGCTCGTCTAATGCATATAATAATTGCTGACCAGTTGTTGCACCTGCAAATGCTGTACGGTGATGTTGCGTTCCACCGAATCGACGGAAGTCTAACAATCCTTCTTCTGTACGGTTAAACATAACACCCATACGGTCCATTAAATGAATAATTCCCGGTGCAGCTTCACACATCGCTTTTACTGGTGGCTGATTTGCTAAGAAATCACCGCCGTAAATTGTATCATCAAAGTGAATTAACGGAGAATCTCCTTCTCCCTTTGTATTTACAGCACCATTAATACCGCCTTGTGCACATACAGAGTGAGAACGTTTTACCGGTACTAAAGAGAACAGTTCTACGTTTACCCCTGCTTCTGCTGCTTTAATCGTTGCCATTAAGCCAGCTAGTCCACCGCCGACTACAATTAATTTCCCCTTCATGCTCTCCCACTCCTTACTGATTTGCTAACTGTGGATCAATGAACGCCAATAATGAGCTCACACCTACGTAAGATAATGCTAAGAAAATACCGATTGTTACAAAAGTAGAAATACGTTGTGAACGAGGCGACACTGTAATTCCCCAGCTAATGAAGAACGTCCATAATCCATTAGCGAAGTGGAAAATTGTTGAAATGACACCAACTAAGTAGAAAGCGAACATAGCTGGATTGTTTAAAATGTCTGCCATCATATCATAATCTACTTTTTGTCCTAACGCTGCTTGAATACGCGTTTGCCATACATGCCATGCTAAGAAGATTAGCGTAACAACCCCTGAAATGCGTTGAAGAACGAACATCCAGTTACGGAAGTAGCTGTATGATATTGCATTATTTTTCGCCGTAAACGCAATATATAGACCATATATTGCATGGTACAACAATGGAATAAAGATAATGAAAATCTCCAGCGCATAGCGGAATGGAAGCATTTCCATAAAGTGCGCAGCTTTGTTAAAAGCTTCTGCTCCTCTTGTTGCAAAGTTGTTAATCATTAAGTGTTGAATCAAAAAGACACCAACCGGGATGACTCCCATCAATGAGTGCCACTTGCGAAACGTATACTCGCGGCCTTTCATGTCCCCATTACCCCCCTTGAATGTTTACCTGCTGCTGTTTCCAGTATTGTTTTATAGCAATAACGTTTTTTCACTATTGCTATAAGAAAAACTGAAAAAATTATTCTAAATATTTCAGCATAATTTGATAACAAATCCATTTTACTCCTATTTTTGTCGGAGCGTCAAGAAAACGTATACATAATTTGTACATAATTTTCCTATATGCGATAAAACTTTTTAAATGAGGTCTGACCTCATAGGAACCTTTCCAAAAAACGACTAATATACATTAAAATCCTTTTAAAAAAATACATTTTTTTCCAACTAACTCATCTGCAACCTACAACAAATATATTGATTTTTTACAACGATAACTTTATTTTTCTTCCGTCATATTTTTCCCGAGAAATACCTGTGTTTCCATGTACGAAATGTTATATAATATGGGCTGTATAGAAAGAGGGGAACATTGTGAACGAAAAAAAATTCGACATAGACGCTTTACAAAATATTTCATTAAATGCATTTGCTTACGAATTATTACGTGAAGAGCTACTACCTGATTTGCTTGGTAAAGAGCTTGACGCTATTTTATACTGGGCTGGTAGAAACTTAGCACGAAAGTATCCACTTGAAACGACAGAGGAAATCATTCATTTCTTTGAAAAAGCAGGCTGGGGGACTTTAGTAATTACAGATCATAAACGCCGTGATATGCAATTTCAGTTAACAAGCCCACTTATTACCGAACGTTATAACGAAAAAAGGCACTCTTCTTATCAACTAGAAGCAGGATTTGTTGCAGAGCAAATCCAAACGCAACGCGGTGTAGTCGCTGAATCTTACGAAGAGCAAAAAAAGCGTTCTGATGCAATTCACTTCCTTGTAAAATGGGATGTAAAAGATCCTGTAGAAGTATAATACCTTCCTATTAGTCAACTAAACACACATGTTTGGTTGACTTTTTACATACTAGTAGTTCCTCCTATCTAATAAGAAAACCCTCCATTTTGTACCTATATATTTTGACTTTCAAAAAAATATAACAAAAAAAGCCATTGAAATAACAATGACTTTACTTATCTTTGGCAAAATAAGATTGAATCGTTTCCGCTACAGTTTGCGGCATTCCCGCTTCAATAAACTGTTCAGTGGTCGCTTCTTTCATCTTTTTCACAGAGCCAAAATGCTTCAACAATATCTTTTTACGTTTTTCCCCAACACCTGGTATTCCATCTAAAGCCGACTGAATTAAAGATTTTCCGTGCATTTGTCGATGGAATGTAATGGCAAATCGGTGTACTTCATCTTGAATACGTTGCAATAAATAAAATTCCTGACTGTTTCGTTCTAATATAACCGGCTCTGGCGGATCACCAATAATTAAATGAGACGTTTTATGTTTATCATCTTTTACAAGGCCGGCAGTTGGAATGAGTAATCCAAGCTCATTCTCTAACACATCTGTTACAGCAGCTAAGTGACCTTTTCCACCATCAATAACAATTAAATCTGGCAACGGTAAACCTTCTTTTAATACACGTGCATATCGGCGCCGCACGACTTCTCGCATCGACTCATAATCATCCGGTCCTTGAACTGTTTTAATTTTATATTTCCGGTACTCTTTTTTCGCAGCTTTTCCATCGATAAATACAACCATCGCAGAAACCGGATTTGTTCCTTGTATATTGGAGTTATCAAAGGCTTCAATACGATGCGGTGTTTCAATTTCTAAATGTTCCCCTAAATTTTCTACTGCTTTAATGGTGCGTTCTTCATCACGCTCAATTAAATAAAATTTTTCACCAAGCGCAATCTTTGCATTTTTACTCGCTAAATCTACTAATTCTTTTTTCTTACCACGTTTTGGCTGTACAGCCTTTACAGCTAAAAATGTTTCCACCATTTCATTATCAATCGTACTTGGTACAACAATTTCTTTTGGTTTGAAATTTTGGTTTTGATCATAAAACTGCCCGATAAACGTTAAAAAACCTTCTTCTGGCTCATCATAAATTGGAAACATCGAAACATCTCTTTCAATGAGCTTCCCTTTTCGAACAAAAAAGACTTGCACACACATCCAACCTTTATCAACTGCATAACCAAAAATATCACGATCAACTAAGTCGCTCATAATCATCTTTTGCTTTTCCATAATTGCATCCATATGCGAAATTTGATCACGGAGCTCTTTTGCTCGTTCAAAATCTAATTTTTCAGAGGCCTCATACATTTTCTCTTCTAATTCTGTTCGCACTTCTTTATGGCCACCACTTAAAAACTTACTAATGCTATCTACAATTTCATTATTCTCTTCTTCTAATACTTCTTTGACACAAGGGGCCAAACATTGTCCGATATGATAGTACAAACAAACTTTATCTGGCATATTTGTACACTTACGAAGCGGATACATTCTATCAAGTAGCTTTTTCGTTTCATACGCAGACTGCGCATTTGGATAAGGTCCAAAGTATTTTCCTTTATCTTTCTTTACACTTCTTGTAATTAGTAAACGCGGCTGATCTTCCGCTGTAATTTTAATAAATGGATATGTTTTATCATCTTTTAAGGCGATATTATATTTCGGATCATATTTTTTAATTAAGTTTAGCTCTAAAATAAGTGCTTCTAAGTTTGAAGAGGTGACAATATACTCTAAATCTACAATTTCATTAACAAGACGAAGCGTTTTCCCATCATGTGAACCTGTAAAATAAGAACGCACACGATTTTTTAATACTTTCGCTTTTCCAACATAAATTACTGTGCCTTGTTTATCTTTCATTAAATAACAACCTGGCTGATCTGGTAAAATTTCTAGTTTCTCTTTCAACTGATTATGCACTGCCATTCACCTCTTCCCACTACTATTACACCGCAACATACGTTCTTTTATTGTAAAACAAATGACAAGAAAAAGAAAATAGATGACATATAAAAAAGGCTGCCAAATGGCAACCTTTTTATATTATATATGGTTAGATAATAGTTCTTCTAACGCTTCTTTTGGTTTGTAGCCTAGTGCTTGCTCAACCACTTTACCGTCTTTTAATACGAAAAGAGCTGGAATGCTCATTACTTCGAAGTTACGAGCTGTTTCTTGGTTTTCATCAACGTCTACTTTTACTACCTTTACTTTATCGCCTAACTCTGCATCAATTTCTTCTAATACAGGAGCGATCATTTTACAAGGACCACACCATGGTGCCCAAAAATCTACTAATACAAGCCCTTCGCTTGTTTCAGCTGCGAAATTTTGATCAGTTGCGTTTACAATAGCCATCTGATTTCCTCCTTCATACTGTTTCTACCTCAAGTATATCACTAAGTTATATACGTGGCGAATATTATGTATCGTTATGTATTGTAACAAAAAAATGCTCCTTTATACTACAAAAAACACCGTTCATTACGGAAAAAAGCGAGAAGCAGGGGACTTCTCGCTTTTTATATATTTTATAGGGGTATTACCATAGGAACTCATGATAATCATTCAAACATATTTGAACGCTCAAGACACTAACTTCACTACTAATGGAGACAATGCAAAACTTCTGCTTGCCTTATCTCATATACGCCAGTCAAGAACACTAACTATCACTGTGCATGACCAGATTCTCTCCCAACGAAACAGAAACATTTTTTTACGAATGTACTTTTAACTTTTTAAATTCTTCTGTTAATAGCGGTAATACTTCAAATAAGTCACCGACAATACCATAGTCAGCTACTTTGAAGATATTTGCTTCTGGATCTTTGTTAATTGCAACAATAATCTTTGAGTTCGACATACCAGCTAAATGCTGAATCGCACCAGAGATACCGCACGCAATATATAAGTCTGGTGTAACGACTTTACCAGTTTGCCCAATTTGCAGTGAGTAATCGCAGTACTCAGCGTCACAAGCACCACGAGAAGCACCAACTGCTCCACCAAGTACATCTGCTAATTCTTTCAGTGGTTTAAAGCCTTCTTCACTCTTTACACCACGACCACCAGCAATGATTACTTTTGCTTCAGAAAGGTCTACACCTTCTGCAGTTTTACGAACAACATCTTGAATGACTGTACGTAAGTCTTTTACATCAACTGTCATTGATGATACGTCACCTGCGCGCGCTTCATCTTTTGTAAGAGATTCGATATTATTTGGACGAATTGTCGCAAATAGTACACCATCTGTTACAATTTTCTTTTCAAACGCTTTACCAGAGTAAATTGGACGTGTGAATACAATGTTTCCACCCGCTACTTCTAATGCTGTAACATCAGAAACAAGACCAGCCTGTAATTTCGCTGCTAATTTTGGAGATAAATCTTTTCCTAACGCAGTATGTCCGAAAATAATACCTTCTGGCTTTTCCTCTTCATATACCGCAAGGAATGCTTGTGCATAACCATCAGATGTATATGAATTTAATTTATCGCTTTCAACTGTAACAACGCGATCTGCACCGTAATAAATAAGTTCATTTGCTAAAGAAGCGACTTTATCTCCAATTAAAAGACCAACCACTTCTCCGCCTTCTGCTACTGTTTTTGCTGCTGCTACTGCTTCAAATGATACATTACGTAAAGATCCGTCACGAATTTCTCCCATTACTAATACTTTACGAGCCATATGTTTTCCCTCCTGGATATACTAGTATTTTTTAAACGACTTTCGCTTCTGTATGGAGCAATGATACAAGTTCTTTTACTTGATCTTGCAGCTCGCCTTGCAACACTTTTCCTGCATCTTTCTGAGGAGGTAAATAGATTTCAATTGTTTTTGTTTTTGCTTCTACATCATCTTCCTCTAAATCTAAATCGTCTAATTCTAACTCTTCAAGCGGCTTTTTCTTCGCTTTCATAATACCTGGAAGTGATGGGTATCGTGGCTCATTTAAACCTTGCTGTGCTGTCACTAATACAGGAAGCGTCGTTTCAATTACTTCTGTATCTCCTTCAACATCGCGCTCAATTTTCACGTTTTTACCATCAATTTCAAGCTTTGTAATTGTTGTTACGTATGGCATGTTTAACGCTTCCGCAACGCGAGGTCCAACTTGTCCAGATGCACCATCGATCGCTACGTTACCACCTAGGATTAAATCCGCATCTTTATCTTTTAAGTACTCAGCAAGCACTTTTGCTGTTGTGAATTGATCTCCATTTTCAACATCATCTTCAATATTGATTAATACTGCTTTATCACAGCCCATTGCCAATGCCGTGCGCAGTTCTTTTTCACTATCTTCGCCGCCAACTGTAACAACAGTAATTTCACCGCCATGCGCATCTCTTACTAGAATTGCTTCTTCAATCGCATATTCATCGTAAGGGTTGATGATGAATTCCGCTTCGCCATCGTAAATTGCACCATTTTTAATTACGATTTTTTCTTCTGTATCAAATGTTCGTTTCATGAGTACGTAGATGTTCATTCTATTTACCCCCTTGTTTTTTATAAAAAATTTTAGTTAATTGAAATTTTCAGTTATTTTATAACAAAAAAATATTTACTATTTCCCACTAAAAGATGGTTTGCGCTTTTCTAGAAAAGCTGCAACGCCTTCTTTTCCATCCTCACTAATAAATACATCGCCAAAGAGCTGCGCTTCACGCTGCACTCCCTCATAATAATCAGGAGATTTTGTCGTTTGTAATAAATCTAATACAGCGCGAGTTGTCGCTGGACTTTTCAGTGCAATTGCCTTTGAAATTTTCAGCGTCTCTTCTATTAAATTATCTTCTTCAAACGCTTTGTTTGCAAGACCGCATTCCACTGCTTCTAAACCAGAAATTGGAGAACTTGTTAACATCATCTCACAAGCTTTTGCCTTTCCAACGTAACGCGGTAAACGTTGCGTTCCTGCGAACCCTGGAATTAAACCTAGCATTAACTCCGGTAAGCCAAGTTTTGCATTTTCAGTTACAAAACGCATATGACAAGACATAGCAAGCTCTAGGCCACCGCCTAGCGCTGCCCCATGAATTGCCGCAATAATTGGTTTGGAAAACTTTTCTACACGTTCAAATACTATTTGTCCATGTTGAGCAAGCTTCATCGCTTCTTTCGCTTCTACTACAGAAGTAAACTCTTTAATGTCCGCTCCTGCTGAGAAAAAGCGACCTTCTCCATGAAGAAGTACAACGCGTACGTTCTCATCTTTTTCTACTTCATCCAACAATTCACCAACTTCACTAATTACTTGTGAAGACATTGCATTTGCTGGCGGATGATTAAGTTTAACTACCGCTACATAATCTTCCACTGTTACAGATAAGAAATCCAACATAATCCCTCCCATTATTGACGATAGCCACAAGCTGAAACTAATAGCTCATGCACCGTATTTGAAAGTGCGACCAAGTTGTATTTATGATCGCTCATTACCCAGTTGGTCACAACCTCATCTACTGTTCCAAAAATCATTTGCCTTGCTACTCGAACATTTAAATCTGCACGAAACTCTCCTTGCTCCACACCGACTTGTAAAATTTGATCAATGACTTGCAAGTATCCTTTCAATACTTCATTAATTTTGAGGCGTAAATCTTGGTTAGACTGACGAAGTTCTAATTGTGTAACAATGGCTAAGGAATCATTTTGTGAAAGTAAAGAGAAGTGCGTTTCTACCAACATAAATAACTTCTCTACAGCGCTTTCAATTCCTGCTGTTTTTTGCCGAATTGTTTCGATAAATTCTCCCATCTTCTCTTGGAATAAGGATATTAATATATCTTCTTTATTTTTGAAGTATAAATAAATTGTACCATCGGCAACACCAGCTTGCTTTGCTATTTTTGAAACTTGTGCTTGATGATAGCCATTTTCAGCGATAACAATCACCGCTGCATCAATAATTTGGTTATATTTTGGTCTGTTCTTTTTCACATTACTGTCCCCTTAAAGAATATGAATGACTATTCATTCATATTCCAATAATACTGATTATTTAAAATGTTGTCAATAAAATAACATAAAAAAAGAAAGGGCTTCTTTAGCCCATTTTCTCATCGTCCTTCTTTTGTAACTCTTCATCAACAAGAACGCGTCGTAAAATCTTTCCGACTGTTGTTTTTGGCAATTCTTTACGAAATTCATAAATTTTTGGTGCTTTATAAGCAGCTAAATACTTACGAGCAAACGTATTTAACTCTTCTTCTGTACATTCCACCCCTTCTTTTATAACAACAAAGGCTTTTACAGTTTCGCCTCGATATGGATCTGGCACACCGATAACAACAACCTCTTGTACTTTTTCATTTTCATATAATACTTCTTCTACTTCACGTGGATATACATTAAATCCACTCGCTACAATCATATCTTTCTTCCTATCTTTCACATAAAAGAATCCATCTTCATCCATATACCCAACATCCCCAGTATGAAGCCATCCATCTCGAAGTACTGCTGCCGTTTCCTCTGGTTTGTTCCAATACCCTTTCATAATTTGTGGGCCTTTTGCTATAATTTCACCAAGCTCGCCAGGTGGTAGCGGTTCACCAGTTTCAATTGATACAACACGCGAATCTGTATCTGGCCATGGCACACCAATACTACCAGGAACACGTCTTTCCCATAAGAAATTACTATGTATAACAGGCGAAGATTCTGTTAAGCCGTATCCTTCAACAAGCTTTCCGCCTGTTATACTTTCAAACTTCTCCTGCACTTCAACTGGAAGCGGGGCAGAGCCACTAATACAAGCCTCAATAGATGAAATATCATACTTATCTAGCTCAGGATAATTTAATAACGCAATATAAATAGTTGGAGCACCTGGGAACAGCGTAACCCGATGCTTCTTTATTGCTTCTAATACCATTTTTATATCAAATTTCGGAACAAGTACCATTTTATATCCTTGCATAATCGATAAATTCATAACGGCTGTCATGCCATACACATGGAAAAATGGAAGAATACCAAGAATTACTTCTTCTCCTTCTTTACAGTTATACATCCAATGAATACCCATTACTGTATTTGCAACAAGATTTTTATGCGTTAACATAACTCCTTTGGGAAACCCTGTCGTTCCTCCTGTGTACTGCAATAATGCCAAATCTTCTTCAGGATCACAAGAAATTTCTATCGCTTGATCATCAGCTCTTTCAACTGACTTCCATACATGAATACGCTCACTTTCTGTTACAGCAACAGATAAATTCGTTTGCTTTTTTTGTATAAATGGATAAATTAAATTTTTTGGAAATGGTAAAAAGTCTGCGATGCGTGTAACGATGATATGCTCGATTTGAGTGGAGGACTGAACATTGGTGACTTTCGGAAACACAAGATCTAAACAAAGAATAACTTTTGCACCTGAATCATGCAACTGATATTCAAGCTCCCTTTCTGTATAAAGAGGGTTTGTTTGAACAACGATACCACCTGCCAATAACGTACCGTAATAACCAATAACAGCTTGCGGGCAATTTGGTAACATAATCGCAACTCGGTCCCCTTTTCCAATACCAAGTTTACGAAGATAATTTGCAAACTGTCTTACTTTACGGTCTAACTCTGAAAAAGTAATATCTTTCCCTAAAAAATGAAGCGCTTTCTTATTTGGGTATTTTGAAGATGTTTCCTTCAAATATACGTGAAGAGGCCTTATATCATAAGAAATTTCATGTGGAATTTCTTTTGGATAACTTTTGAGCCATGGTCTTTCCATTTTACAACTCCTCCTTCCAACAAAAAATGAATGTCTATTCATTTCGTTTGTACATCCATTATAGTATAGTAGTTGCACCGTTACAATCATAATATTCTAACTATTCTTAAACATTACATTTTCTTATTCACACTAGAAATAAGAATTTAAATATATATTAAAAAAGAACATACTTATCAATTTATATAAAACAGAAAAAGTGACTTATATTTTTATAGTCACTTTTTAACTCACTCGTATAATCGTCACAGCGGCACCTGGTGTAGCCGTCGATAATGTTGCCACTGCTACTAATCCAAATAACTGCAAACTAATTGTTGCTCCTGCTGGAATATTTGTAATGATCATGGCACTAAATGAAGTTGCAGCAACTGCAGGTGAATTAATTGTTCCAGCTAAAGGAGCGCCATTCACTGTAATTCTTGAACTCACTAGTAAGCCCAATGTTAAGTTAATTGTATATGAAATATAGTAATGTCCCGCATTTGCAATGGTGAATACTGTGTTTGCACCATTTATCGTTATACCAGTTCCAATATCTTGATTATTAGGAAGAGGCACATTCGTCCCGCCGAGAAGCACAGCTACAGCTGTTCCCGATGTATTGTTTGCAAACGCATATGTTTCAGTTACACTGAAACCTGTTGCTCCGGTTGGACCGGTTGGACCCGTTGCTCCAGTTGGACCCGTTGCCCCAGTTGGACCTGTTGCCCCAGTTGGACCTGTTGCTCCAGTTGGACCCGTTGCTCCAGTTGGACCCGTTGCTCCAGTTGGACCTGTTGCTCCAGTTGGACCTGTTGCTCCAGTTGGACCTGTTGCTCCAGTTGGACCTACTTTTGGTGTTGTTCCATCGCAACTAAAGCAACATTTACCCGCATTTACACTATGGTCACAACTGTAGCATACCGTTCCATAATTATATGCATTGTTCCGCCATAGAAACATAGTAACACCTTCTTTCTCTTATAGTTTTGCCCAATTTAGTAGAAGATGAAGCCAACTAACTGAAAGTTTCACTTTATCCCACATGTTGATACATAAATGTTATCTATGTTACTACATATTACATGCAAATCTCCCTACACTGGCTTGTACTTATACCTTTAACCCCCCCCATATTTTTAGCTCTCTGAACCTCATAATATATAAGAAACAAAACCTTCAAGATTCAACATATTTTCACACCAAAATACATAAATTGATATTTTTTCATTCTGAATTGAAAGAAAAGTATTGACATTATAATCCAAAGCATTATATTATCTATTTGTTGAGATTGAGAATCCCTTTCAATTAAAAGGTTTCCAGTCGTGCGAGTAATCGCAAAAATAAGAAAATATTATATTTTGGGGGAAGACAATGAAAAAGATCATTAGTATTCTTATGGTCGTTCTTCTATTCGCTGTTGGTTGCAGTCAGCCGACAGAAAAGAAAGAAGAAACGAAAGCAAACAACAAATCTGAAGCAATTACAATTAAGCATGCTGAAGGTGAAACGAAACTAGACAAGCCTGCGAAAAAAGTTGTTGTTTTAGAATGGGTATATTCTGAAGACTTATTAGCTCTTGGTGTTCAACCTGTCGGTATGGCTGACATTGAGAACTACAATAAATGGGTAAACACAGAAGTCAAACCTGGTAAAGACGTAGTTGATGTAGGTACTCGTCAACAACCAAACTTAGAAGAAATCAGCAAGTTAAAACCAGATTTAATTATTACAGCTTCATTCCGTGCAAAAGAAATTAAAGATGAGTTAGAACAAATTGCACCAACTATATTATTTGATCCATCAACAAATAACGACAACCACTTAGCTGAAATGACTGAAACATTCAATCAAATCGCTAAAGCTGTAGGCAAAGAAGCTGAAGCTGAAAAAGTGTTAAAAGAGATGGACAAAACATTTGCTGATGCAAAAGCAAAAATCGAAAAAGCTGAATTAAAAGATAAAAATATCGCAATGTCACAAGCGTTTACATTAAAAGATGTACCAACGTTCCGTATGCTAACAGATAACTCTATGGCAATTCAAATTGCGAAAGAGTTAGGTTTAACAAATGCTTTCAAACCTGGTACAAACGCACCAGATGGTTTCGAACAATCTACTGTTGAAGTACTTCAAACAGTACAAGATGCTAACTTCATTCCAGTTGTAGCTGATGATGATAATATTTTTGACAACTCATTAAAAGGTAACGCAGCTTGGGAGAACTTAAACTTTAAGAAAGAGGATCGAGTTTACAAGTTAAAAGGCGACACTTGGATGTTCGGTGGTCCACTTTCTGCACAATCTTTAGCTAATCAAATCGCAGATGTAATGACTGCAAAGAAGTGATTACACGATGAATAAAATACAACATTCACTTCGAGCAATGTTTGTATTTGGAGGAGGAGCAGCCTTGATGTTGCTCCTTTTCTTTATACATATTGGGCAAGGACCAGCTAACATTACATACAGTACAGTAATTGACGCTCTCTTTCATGCAGATAGCTCTCTAGAGCATCAAACATTAGTCATGCTTCGTTTACCACGAGCAGTAATGGCTATCTTGGCAGGAGGAGCACTTGCTGTATCTGGTGTTATTCTACAAACATTAACGAAGAACCCACTTGCTGAAGCAAGTACGATGGGAATTCATTCTGGTTCTTACTTCTTTCTTGTCGCCGCCGCAATTTTTTTACCGAAAGGATTAACAGAGCACGCACTACTGTTTACATTCATTGGAGGCTTAATCACTGCTTTATTCGTCTATCACATCGCAGGTGGACGAAAAAGTACGCCGCTTCGTATGGCATTAGCTGGTATGGTTGTGACGCTAATGTTATCGGCTTTTACAGGAACAATGCAACTCTTTTATGAAAATGAAACGGCAGGTTTATTCTTATGGGGGGCTGGATCTCTTATTCAAAATAACTGGGATGGTGTTCAATTTACACTTCCATTTGTTGCTGTTGCATTTGTTGTATTACTACTTATGTCTAGAAAATTAAACGTGCTTCTCCTTGGAGATGAAGTTGCTGTTGGACTTGGTGAAAAGCTAGAATTAACACGTTTCATCGCCTTTGTTGCAGCGATTTTTTTAACAGCTGTTACTGTTACAATTGTTGGACCAATTGGCTTCGTTGGCCTAGTCGCACCGCATTTAATGCGTATGATTGGCTATAATAAACATTTCCCACTCCTTCTTTCTTCTTTCTTATGGGGCGGAGTTTTATTATTAGGTGCAGATGTTATCGGCAGAGTCATTGATCCGACCGGAGCTGAACTGCCTGTCGGAGCTGTTACCGCAATGATTGGTTCACCGTGGCTAATTTATTTAGTATTTCGCATGATGAAATCGAAGAAATATATGAATAACGGTAGTACAAATTCAGGTGTACGTTCTCGCTATTTCTCTTATAAAAAAGTACTTATTGTTTCTTCGCTACTGTGCGTGCTAACAATTGTACTAGGCGTTATTATTGGTAGCAATGATTATATTTACAGTATCAAAAACGTACTATCAGGTCAGCTAACAGAATTTGATAAAAATATGATGATGAACTTACGTATGCCCCGTATGCTTGTTGCCGCGATTGCCGGAGCTTGCTTAGCTGTAAGTGGACTCGTCTTTCAAGGGGTATTACGGAACCCGCTCGCAGATCCAGCCGTTATCGGTATTTCATCAGGAGCAGGTGTTGGAGCATTAACGATTATGTACGTATTCCCTGCATTGCCAAGCTTCTTCTTACCACTTGGTGCATTTATTGGCGGACTTGTTGCAGTTGGAATCGTCCTCTTCTTCTCATGGAGAACAAGCTTTAATCCAACCGCACTCATTTTGATTGGTATTGGCGTTTCAGCGCTTGGTTCTGCCATTATTCAAGTATTTATCGTCAGAGCAAATTTAAATGTTGCCGCTGCATTAACTTGGTTATCAGGAAGCACATATGCAAAAGGATGGGGGCATTTAGAAAATATCATTCTATACCCATCACTCATTTTAATACCAATTATCTTCTATTATATGAAACAACTTGATGTTCTCGTCCTTGGCGATGAACTCGCAACCGGGCTTGGACAACACGTTAATAAAATACGTCTTATTCTTATCATCTTGGCAACGCTACTTGCAGCGGTAAATATTGCAGCTGTTGGTACAATCGCCTTCTTAGGACTTGTCGCACCACACTTAGCACGTCTATTTGTCGGTTCAAATCATCGTAAGCTATTTTTCTGCTCCATTCTTTTTGGAGCAACCTTACTTTGCATCGCTGACTTTATCGGACGTACTATCACATATCCGAAAGAAATCCCTTCTGGGTTAGTCGTAGCTGTACTTGGTGCTCCGTATTTCCTATGGTTAATGAGAAAAAGTGAGAAGAACGTATAACATAAAAAACGAAGGCTTCAGATTTGAAGCCTTCGTTTTTTATTAATCATTTCACCTATTTATCCTTATAACCTTTTTTATGCTTCGGATAATACGGCTCATAGCTACAACGACAATGACATTTTTTCACATAGTACTCTTTGTAATCATATTCGTAGTATTTTTCCTTATCCTTTTTACACCCATAATCTTTTTCGTGTTTTTCTTTCTTATCGTACTTATAATTTTTCTTATTTCCCATTTCTTTCAGCTCCCTTTCATTTGTTTGCCTTGCACTACACGATATGCATGTCCAAATAGAGTTGTCTCAGCTTGTCCCCTAAAGCAACTCTAGATTTTCTTATTAATTTTTGAATCTAAAAAGATAGTTGCAGGAAAAATGTACTCTTCCACGAATTACAACGTGAGTGAATGATTAGGAGGGATACAATGTATCAATCAATTGAGGGCTTTCTAAAATCATGGAAATACGAAGGGGACACAACGCAAAAGGTATTAGATGCACTAACGGATGATTCGTTATCACAAGCTGTGACAGAAGATCACTGGACATTAGGCGAAATTGCGTGGCATATCGTTATAACAATTCCACTTATTATGAAAAACACAGGTTTACAAATCGAAGAACAGCCAAAAGCAGATTCTACTCCAACATCTGCACAATTTATTGCAGATAACTACAGAAAGATGAATGATTCCTTTATAAAAGCTGTAAAAACGCAGTGGCGAGATGAAGATTTAAAAACAATCAATGACTTCTTTGGTCATCCAATGCCAAACGCTGTTTTCTTAGCAACAGTTGCTAATCATCAAAATCACCATCGTGGACAAATGTCAGTGCTTATGCGCCAAGCTGGACTAAAGGTTCCTAGTATTTATGGGCCGACAAAGGAAGATTGGGAAGCTGCTAAAACGAATGCATAGATAAAGTGAAACTTCACTCAGTGGGGGTATTCTTCATCTCCCACCTAAAAGTTTTGAGGTGGGAGTGTTACAGCCCGCAAATAGCGGGCTAAAAAAGAGCTGATACAAATCAGCTCTTCTTTATCTATGCCACATCATCTTTCTCAACATTTCGAATCCCATAATATGCAATCATAACACCCACAACAGCAAGCCCTAACTGAAGTGGAAGGAAAGCAGATGTTGAAAATTCCGGATTATTACTACAAGCAATTGTTACAACAAGAAAAGATGAAATAATTGTTGCTGGTATGGAATATTTTCGCATTCCAAAATATAAGGGAATTAAGCTCGCTCCTGCAGCTGCAATTGCAAGGGGAATCATTTTTATCACTTCTTTTATAAACTCACTTGTCGTTACAGAAATAGAAATAATCTCAAATTGATGATTAATAATAAAGACTGCTCCTGCTACAAAAATATTCGATAATAAAATCGTAACAAATGTTAGTAACCCTATGATGAGTAACTTACTAGCAATGATTTTTTTTCGGCTAATTGGATACGAGAATAAAATTAAGATTGTTCGATTTTTATATTCTTCAATGACAAGTTTAGCAAGTAATACTGCGGCAAAAATAATAAATACCATTCTTACCATTGCACTAATTAACTCAAAAGCCTGCTCATAACTTGTAACGAATAAGTCTCCTTCGATTTGCGCTATATAGAACATGAAACATATCATAGCAGGCATTAACATATTAGCAATAATTGCTCCTTTTACATACCAACCAAAGTTATATTTTTTCATTTCTAACTTTATAAGTTGCAGCATAACATTTCCCCCTCTCCGAATTCATCTACTTTCTCCCACATTAACAATCTTGATTTTATGGTCCATTCACGTAGGAGAAAGTAGGAGTTTGAAGCTCATTTCTATAACAATTAATTTATATTTATAGTCCCTTTTTCACTTAAGATCTTCAATTCATTTGATCCGTTTCCAATCTTTCCTTCTTTCGAATTTTCAGTATTTGTTTTGTTCTTTAAACCGTCTAAATCAACTGTTATATCAGATGAACCACTGTTAGCTGTAAATGCTAGTGAAGTGGGAATCTTTTTATAAGATACAGCGATATCCCCTGACTTTGTTTCTACAAATAATGATTTTTCCTCTCTTATATCCTTAATTACTACTTCACCGTCAGTTGAAATAATTTTCATCTTAGGGCTAGATACATTTGTAATATAGTTATCACCTATAGTGGAAGCTACAATTAATTCCTTAAACGAACTATCTTTCAAACTTAGTTCCCCATCTTTTGATGTAAACTTACCTTTATTTGCTGACAGTCCTTCAATTTTTCCAGCGCCAAAATTGTTTGATATTACAATATTTTCTGTTGTTATATCATCCATCTTCATATCTCCAGAACTATTATTTAATGTAATAGTATCCACTCCACTCTTTGGTATAGAAATATAAATAGTACCTTTCTTTCCAAAAGTGAACCTATCAATAAAGCTGCCACCTTCTTCTTGCTGATTCACTACAACTTTCTTCCCATCATTTTCAATTATCACAGGATCTTTTTTCTTATTTTTTTGTTTTCCCTCGACTACAATTTTTATTTTGTTGGATTCAGTATTTTTAAACTCAATATCCCAAGATCCGTTATGGATTTCTAATTCTTCAATACTACTTGCCTTAAAGGAATTTTCTTTTTCAAAACTCTTTGCTCCTACTTCATTGAGACTAAAAGCTAGGCCTCCAACTACAATGAATCCAATCAAAGCGAATACGACTTTTTTCAAATTTTATTCCTCTTTTCATTTTAAGTTTAAGCCACGTCAATTTTGTCGATTTTATGATACGAAAGGTAGGCAATTGTAAGACCAAATAAGCAAAATGCAATTGGTACGCCAATGAACTCATATAAACTAGCAGTACTCCCTCCGTCAGATACAGTTGCATTAATGAAAACACCTATTAAAACAGCTGAAGTAATTGTTGTAGGCGTTGATTTTTTTCTCATCCCAAAATATAGAGGAATTAAACTTATGCCAGCAATCATAAATGCATTTATAAATGTAGATGGAATGGTCGCAATTACATCATGAATACGTACTGGTGCTTCAAAAAATCCTATCATTGGATTTAGGAAAAATGTTAATAGACCGATAATAAAAGTAGCGATTACTATACTGAGAAAACAGAATACAAAAACAATAGATAATTTCGCCTGCATGACTGTTTTCCTTGATAATGGATACGAAAATAGTAATTGCATCGTTTTACTTTTGTATTCATCAATAACTAAGCGTGATAACATGACAGCTGAGAAAATAATAAATGTAATTCGAATAAAAATATTTGTTAATGACATAAACCCATCATAATCTGGAAACATACGCTCACTTTCTCCTTGAGATCCCCATGCCATCAAACCAACAACGGTGAAAATTGAAATAATACAAATTGCTACTCCTTTCAAATAACGAGATAAATGATGCTTTTTCCATTCTAGTTTCATCAGTTTAAGCATGAATTCCCTCTCCATTCATTACATTTACAAAATACTCTTCTAATGAGCTATGCTTCTTATTAATACTCTCAATCTCCACATCATTCATAATTAACGTTTTCGATATTTCTTGTTGCGTCACGCTCATTTCATACACACGAATCATATTTTCACTCATAATTTTGTAGTTTGTTATATGTAATTTATTTTCTAACATATAAGCTGTTCGCTTCACATCTGGAACAGAAATTTCAATGTACTCTGTTTGTTTTCCATTAATACTCTTCATGGACACTTCTTTTATGAGCTTTCCATTTTGAATAACGCCAATGGTATCTGCCATTTGTTCAATTTCACCTAAAATGTGACTAGAAATGAGTAACGTAATGCCGTATTCCTTACAAAGCATTTTAAATAACTCACGCAACTCCCGAATTCCCATCGGATCTAATCCGTTAATCGGTTCATCTAAAATTAACAATTCTGGTTTTGTTATAATCGCCCTTGCAATTCCAAGCCTCTGCTTCATCCCTAATGAAAAGTCTTTTACTTTTTTATCATTAATATGCTGTAAATTCACAAGATCTAACGCCTGATCTATCGCCTTCTTATCGTAATATCCCATGTATTCACAATGTAAATATAGATTTTCTTCCGCTGTTAACTTCTCATAAAAAACTGGATATTCAATAATTGTCCCCATCCGCTTTAGCACTTCATAAGATGTATTTGTTAGCTTCTCACCAAAAACCTCAATATCTCCACTCGTCGGCTTCATTAATGTTGTAAGCATCTTCATAATAGTAGTTTTACCTGCACCATTTGGCCCTAAAAAGCCATATATTTCTCCCTTTTTAACATGCATATTGACTCCTGAAACAACTTCTTTTCCTTGTAACACTTTCGTTAATCGATTTGTTTTTATAATGTAAGTCATAACATTTCCCCCTTTCATTACTCTGCTATATTTGTATTGTAAAAAATAAAATTCTCTTTTTTCTTACTCATTTCTTACAAAATTCTTAAGTTCAAAAAAGCTTGTAGAACTTCTTTTTCTACAAGCTAAAAATTTAGTCTCTTCAAACTGATTGTAAACAATGTTTTCTCATAGGGTATACTAGAAAGATGAATTTCTCCCCCTAACGCTTCTACAAGCCTTTTCGTAATCGTTAATCCAAGGCCACTCCCTTGATAAGAACGATTTCTTGAATCCTCTAGCGTATACATCCTCTCAAATACTTTATCAATATGAGATTCATCAATTCCTTTTCCTCGATCCCACACATCGACATAGACACATATTTCATCACTTCTTACTGTAATACCAAGCGCCTTACCTTCATATCCGTATGTAATCGCATTTGATATTAAATTATTTAATACGCGACCGATGACTTCTGTATTTCCAAGTGCATATACATCTTTCTCTGATATATCAATATGAACCTCAAACCCTTTTGTCGTTAATAAATCATAAAACGATAAAATCTTTTCTCGGCACACCTCATTCATATTCACCTTTGTCATCTCAATTTCTTTATCTCCAGACTCCAATTTTGCTAAGTCAAAAAATTTATGGATGAGCTCCATGACTTCAAGTGTTTTCCCATGTACTTTTTCTAACAATAGATTCCGCTCTTCTTCATCAATCGTTTTATCTTCATTTAACATTTCTGTATATCCAAGAATGACAGTCAGTGGTGTTTTTAAGTCGTGTGATATGTTAGAAAGCATCTTTCTCATAGAAATCTCAACTTTTACATGATTTGCATTTGTTTTTTGTTTTGCATCTAATAAACGGTTAATGGTAACAAGTAATTGTCTTAATTCCTTATCATCTGTTATAACTAACAACTTTTCACCACTTTGCTTCTCCACAATTTCTTGCAACTTTTCATATGTATAACGTACATTCCCGACTTTTTCTTTCTGTATTCGATATTGTACATAAATAATAAAAAACAATAGAAAAATAATGCTTATTAATACCCATACCATTTTATATCACTTCCATCTTATAGCCGATTCCCCATAATGTTTTAATGTATCTCGGATTAGACGGATCATCTTCAATTTTCTCTCGTAACCTACGCATATGAACATTTATGACATTATCATCACCGTAGTATTCCTCATGCCAAATTAGGTTATAAATTTGTGCTTTCGTAAACACACGATTTTTATTTTTCACAAACAGTTTTAAAATCTCAAACTCTTTTGAAGTAAGTTTAATATGCGTTCCTCTTTTTTGCACAGTAAAGTTCACAACATCTATTTGTAAACCATCAATTCCTAGTATTTCTTCTTTCTGTTTAGACTCCGAGTATTGAGTAGACCTTCGAATACCTGCTTTTACCCGAGCCACTAATTCAATCATAGAAAACGGCTTACATATGTAATCATCTGCCCCAAGCCCTAAACTAATCGCCTTATCGACATCTGTATCTTTAGCAGACATCATTAAAATGGGAACAGCGCTTTTCTCCCTAATGATTTTTACAACTTCTAGTCCATCAATTTTAGGCATCATAATATCTAAAATAACAAAATCAAATGAGTCTTTAAAAAACGCCCTAGCCCCTTCTTCTCCATCAGATGCGATTGTGATATGGAAACCTTCTTTCACTAAATACTTTTCAACCATTTCTTGAATCGCAATATCGTCTTCTACTAGTAAAATTTGATGTGACACGTTTCCACCCCTTTTTACAAACATTAACAATTCAATTGTAACTGAACGGTACAAGAGTGAAAAGAATTATATGAAAATTCAATCCAACTTCATTTCTTCCAGCAACAGTGATATGATGGAATTCACTATAATGATTTATCATTGATTGATATAAAGGAGACTTACAATGTCAGAAAATAAAAAAGTAAGCTTAGCGGATTTAATGCGTGAACAACTTGCGAAGAAAAAACAAGGTGGCACAGACGATCAAAATTTAAAAAATCAAAGCCAAGCAACAAAAAAGTTACAAAACCAACAAACGAAAAAGGCAAATAATCAGCGCCGTCGTACAGGTGTGTAAATGAATGGTCAACAGCGCATTAACATTTCACCTGGTCTTGAAGTAGATATCGTCTTAAAGAAAGATCAGCGTACTGGAAAACTAACACGCGGCATTGTAAAAGACATTTTAACGAATTCACCCTCTCACCCGCATGGGATTAAAGTTCGTTTGCAAGATGGACAAGTTGGCCGTGTGCAGTATATTGTACAAAATGAAAAACGAGGCAAATAATCAGCCTCGTTTTTTATTACATTCCCCTAATATTGTCTTTTTTCTCGAAACCATAACGTTGCAATCCACTTTTCCCCCTCATGCACCATACTCCCTTCATGAAGCGACATTGGATGTGGTTCATTTGTCCCTTTCTTGGTAAGAGATAATAAAGTTGTTTAATTTCTAACCTTTTAAATGTGTTTGTAGACAAAAATCAATAATAAAGTTGTTTAAATCTTGTTCAACTAAAGCACCCGTTAGTTGAACAAGATTTAAACAAATTATTGAGATTATTCTTCTTCGTCTAGAAAATTAAAATCACCATCAAGAAGATCCTGTAAATACTCATCAAAGCTGTTTGCAATCACTTCATATTGATCAGGGTCGTGCAAAAAGCGAATTATTTGCCCACATACACCTTCATCAGAAGGGTTAAAATCAATATAGAGTCTTGATGTTCCACCATTGTTCATACAGTCTGAAAAATGAATATACGTGCCAGGGAGAAGTCCTTTTGGATTTATCTTAGAATCAACAGCATCCTCGTCATCTTGGTACTCTAAAAGATAGGAGACGTCTTCTTCTTCTTTTGAACTTTCGAGTATCTGCTGTGTAGAAAGCAAATAATATGGATACTCTTCAACATCTGATCCTAAAATACATACCGCAATTTTGTTTTCTCCATATTTCCGCCAATATGTACCATCAATATTTTCAAGTAAAGAGATTAGTGATTCTGGACAATTTGGATATTCTGACCTTAATGTATCAATATCCTCTTTTGTAGCACCGTACGCTTTATTTAGTGCCTCGAGCTCATCTGTTGATAATGCTGCTCTCAAGCCGTTTAAAAATTTATTTACCAAATCCATTATTTCGTCCTCCCAATAATAAAGTATAAAATTTATTTATTAGGCTATATACCTAACATACATAAGATTATTCACTTTTATCGAAAGCCTCATTTCATCTTTTTGTTCAAGCAAATATAAGCAAATAATCCCATTGTAATTATTGATAGGATAATTTTAGCATATTTCCCCTCTTGAAATATGTCCGTAAATATCAAAATCAGAACATTTCCACTCTACTATTTGTAATAAATTGAAATTTTTTTATAGAGCTAACCTGCACGGTTAGTTCAATAAGAATTAAAGAACTTTATTATTTTTCAAAGGATTTTATTGTAAATTAAACAACTTTAAAGAGCCTTACTACAATATGATTTGTAGCGAGGCTCTTATATTTTTAAATCAGAATTAAATAACTTTATTATCACTTTACATTTCTTACAATTTTCGAATAAAGTGAAACTTCACTCAGTGGGGCCCCACTGAGTGTTAGTTGAACCAATCGGGCTTTTACGGGCTGTTAATGCGGGATAAAATGACAACACCACATACTATGTTCATATTAGGGCTAGCAATACCAAATCAAAAAGAAAAGCTCTTTCTTTTCTATATTTGTAGTTACATATTTTTCAATAATGAAATTACATATATTTCCCTTATCCCTATTGACAATGATAATGAAAATCATTATCATTAAATGGTGGATGTAAATAATAAATTGGGGGAATACAAAAATGATAATTGTAACAAACACATCTAAGATTACAAAGGGAGATGCACATAAATTAATTGAGCGTTTCAATAAAGTTGGAAAAGTTGAACAGATGCCTGGCTTCTTAGGTTTAGAAGTATTATTAAAGGAAAACACAGTTGATCATGATGAAGTAACAATTAGCACTCGTTGGAATTCCAAAGAAGACTTCCAAGGATGGACAAAAAGCGATGCATTTAAAGATGCTCATTCACACCGTGGTGGATTACCTGAGTACATCATCGACAACAAGATTTCCTTCTATGACGTAAAAATTGTACGTGAACCAATCCCTACTATTTCATAACTTTTCATTTTTATTGAAGGTATAGAGGTAAAAGAAGTATGATTACTTTTTTCACCTCTATACCTTCTTTATTTCTCTCAATTTCTCTTTACTAACTTTCCATGTACAACCAATCGTCCTTCTGTTGGATTCATAGCATAATCACATGTCGAAAGCGTGATAATTTGATCTGTTTCGGAAAGGGAATCATCCGTTTTATACAGCGATTTCTCTTGTAATGTTTGTAAAAATTGTACATATTCTTCATCGCTCGCAAAATCTGTTTCAATATAATAAAAGTCTGTCGTTGTTTTATATACGGAGAAAATTTCTACATCATATCCTTCATATAGCGTATCGTAATAGAGTGTCCGATGCGTGTTGAAAAACTCTTCATTTAGCATATTTTTCAACTCTCCAAACATTGATCCATCTTTCATTCGATGACCGTACAATATCGTATTTTTATTATTAGCCGCAACATCATTTCGGTAATCCATAAAAATACTGCCTGCTCTCATATCTTCCCCTTTATAATTGCGATATAAATAGTAGTCATTATCCTCAGCTTGCACAATTGGATAATGAATTTGCGTATTATCCATCGTAATCCAGCCAACAATTTCTGGATTGATTTTTTGCAACGATTGGAACTGAGTTCGTACTTCTCCATTAGAAGCTACTTCTTCTACTTCACTACTTTCATATATTTCTTGCACTTCAGCCATTACTTGCTGATTTTCATAGTAATCCATAAAGATACTACTTAATTCATAAACCGAATAAAAAAATACTCCTAGAAAGGAAATGGTGAGTATCCTCTGAAAGATAGATCTTTTTTTCTTCTTTTCTCGGTCCATATCATCACCTCAACACTACACTTTTTTTCCGTTAAATCCCCATTGGCACCATGTATAAACCAGTATCTTCATCGTGCTTCACAACAACATCTACACCATAAGTAGCTTTAATCATTTCTTCAGTTACAATATCATTGGGCTTACCTTTCATTGTAATTTCCCCGTCTTTCATAACAATAATATGATCACTATAACGGATTGCTTGATTAATATCATGCAAGACCATCACAATGGTTAGCCCATGTACTTCATTTAGTTCTTTAATAAGTTCAAGTATTTCAAGCTGATAATAAATATCAAGATATGTTGTCGGTTCATCTAAAAAGAGCATCGGTGTACTTTGCGCTAATGTCATCGCAATCCAAACTCTTTGTCTTTCACCACCAGACAACTCTGAAATAGGTACATTTCTTTTTTCATGTAAATTTGTACATCGTAATGCCTTCTCAATCGCTTCTGCATCCTCTTCAGTTTGTGAGGATAAAAAACTTTTATGTGGCATACGTCCAAAGCTTGTTAATTTCTCAACCGTAATATCAGCAGGCGCTTCATTTTGTTGATGAACAACCGCTAATTTTCGTGCAAATTCTTTCGGTTTATACTGACTAATTGTTTTTCCATCTAATATAACTTCTCCGTTTTTAGGGATATAGTTGCGGGACATTACCCCTAAAAGGGTAGATTTCCCGCAACCATTTGGCCCAATAATTGTTGTAATTTTCCCATACTCAATATGACTACTAACTGACTTTAAACGATTTGTAATACTGTCATATGAAAACGTCACATTATTAATTTCCATGAACTCTATCACTCTTTCTAAGCAAGAATATTAAGAATGGCCCACCAATAATCGCCATAATTGTTGATGCTGGAATTTCATTAGGTGGTACAAGTAAACGCCCAATTGTATCTGCGGTTAAAATTAATAACGCTCCGGCTAATGCTGAAAACGGAATGAGTATTTTATGATCCGAACCAACTAGTTGCCTTGCAATATGTGGAACCAATAACCCAACAAAGGCAATGACCCCAGCAATTGCAGTTGAAACTGCTGCTAACAATACAGCAATGGCGGAAATAATAAGGCGCACTCTCGTTACATTCAAACCTAAATTTTTTGCTGTTTTATCTTGCAGGGCTAAAAGGTTACACCATGAACCTAAAAATAGTGCTAAAACAAGGCCAATTGAACCATATGTAACGATGATATCCACATCACCCCATGTTTTCATGGAAATATTTGATGTTGTTGTTTGTTTTAAACTTTTAATAAAATAGCCACAAATTGTTACAAATGATTCATTTAAGCCTGTGAACATCGCATTGATTGCAATCCCGACTAAAATAATACGAAGTGGGCTCAGACCTGATTTCCAAGAAAGGGAATAGACGAGATAACAAGCAAATGCTCCGCCTAAAAAGGCAAATAACGGCGTCCAAAAAAAGAGCTGAGGTACTAATGTAATAATGACAAGCGTCATAAAACTAGCCCCCGCTGATATACCAATTACCCCAGCATCTGCGAGTGGATTTTTCATAACTGCCTGAAATAACACACCCGAAACAGCAAGTGCTGCCCCTGTAAAAATTGCGATGACAATACGTGGTAATCGTAAATCTTTGATCACTTCTACATCTTCATTCGTTCCCGTAAATAAACCGCGCACAAATTCTACTACCCCTATTTCTAAGCTTCCTTTCACTGCAGAAAAAACAGTCATAAAAAGAAGCAAAAATATAACGATAAAAAAGCTCCAAAATTTTTTATTCATTCCACTCTTCCTTTATTTATAAGCTTTGTTCACCTATCTTAACTTTGTTCTTTATTCTGGATACATCATTTTCTTTAATTCATCTAACGCTTCCATTGCTGCTAAGTTTGCAGTTGTCGGGAAAAGTCGCTCCTCTAAATCATATACGCGATCATTTTTTACTGCTTTAAAATGTTTCCAAATATCGTTCGTTTGAAACTCTTCATTAAACATCTCAACAACTTCTTCAGGCATGCCGTGTGCGGCACGTAAAATAATGTCTGGATCTGCCTTCTTTAAGTACTCCGTATTAGAAGCTAAATATTCGACACTTTCACCTTGTACAATATTTTTACCACCAAGTTGTTTTACAAGATCACCTATGTATGAATGCTCTGTTGCTACTAAGTAGCTTCCTGGTACACCTAGTAAAATAAGCACAGTCGGTTGTTCTTTTCCCTCTACTTCTTTTTGAATACTTGCTATCTTTTTATCAAACTCTGTTACTAATTTTTCAGCTTGCTTCTCACGATCATATTTCTCACCTAGATCGGTAATTGCATTTTGCATCTTTTCAAGACTTGTTAAGTCTAAATACGTTGTGTTCACACCAGATTTTTCAAACACAGGCTTCAAATCATATTCAAGCGTCGTAACAGATAACACTTCTGTTGGCTTTAATGATTTTATTTTTTCCATATCAGGACTCATTGGGTTTCCTAAATCCGGAAGTCCTTTATAGCGCTCCGGTAACTTCTTATAACTAGTTGGAACACCAATTAAATCTACTTCAAGCGCATCCATAATTTCTGTAACTGCAACTGTTGTTGAAATAATACGCTGCTCCTCTTTCTTTTCAGTTTTTACAGAAGCATTCGTTTTCTCATTTGATGAACAACCTCCTGCAGTTAATAAAAGCAAACCAGCCATAAGCGTACTTACAATCTTTTTCACTATTTCCCTTTCCCCTTTCTAACCAGCATATGAAAGTAAGTCTTGATACAAGCATATGTATCAAGACTTACAAAACTTACAATCTACCAGTTCTATACTTACGTACTAAAATCACAAGTGAACCAAGTAGTAACATTACATATAGACTAAGCTGAGACATATCAGCTGTTTTTACGTTTGGTTCTTTCTTTGTATCGTTACTTCCTTTTGGTGTTTCTTTATTACCGTCTGCATTTCGATCAAAGTTTGGGTTTTCTGTTTTGTTATTACCATTACCTTTTGGTGTTTCATTTGGTTTTACTGTACCTACCGCACCGATACTTTTTGGATCAAATTGAATTTGCACATCATAGAAATTGTGATAATTCATATGCGGAATATCGACTTTTACTTTTGCATTTAACTTCTTCTCTAAATCTTCTACGTCAAATGAAACAACACGTGTATCTTTTGCCTTATCTTCGCTCACTACTTGCGCATCAGGGAATGTCCCGTTTTGCTCAGTTTGGAACTTTGTAATCCATGAACTATTTTTCAGCTTCATCGCAATTGATTTTTTACCATCTTTTACAGTTAATCTCGCTGGGCTTACAACATACTGGTTCATCATAGAAGTAGAATCTGTTTGATCTTTTAACACTCTAAATGCAATATCATATTCGCCATCTTTTAAATTCTTCGGATCAATTGGCTCATTTGGCTGACCATTGTTGTTTCCGCCGTTGTTGCTTCCGCCGTTGTTGTTTCCGCCGTTGTTGCTTCCATCTTCAATTGGCTTCATACTATTTTTATCAAACGCAACTTGGACATCATATTCGTTATGATAATTAATATCCGGAATATCGACCTTTACTTTCGCATTTAACTTCTTCTCTAAATCTTTTACATCAAATTCTACTACTCGCTTATTTGCCGCTTTGTCTTCACTTACTACTACTGCATCAACAAAGTTGCTGCCATTATCTGTTTTAAACCAAGTGATCCACGAGCTATTTGTAAGCGTGATTGCTACTTTTTTCTCACCATTTTTCACCTTTAATGTTGCTGGACCTTCTGTGTATGTGTCCATCATTGATGGTGTGTCCGTTCCATTTTTTAAAATCGTATAATCTAACGCATATTCACCATCTGCGATTTCTCCATTATTTGGTTTCTCTGGTTTTTCAACAGGTTTGACTGTATCTTTGTCAAAGGTAAATTTCACATCATACTCTTTGTAAGTATTTACACTAGAAATATATTCACTAAGAGAGTACACCTTATAAGCGTTCATTATAGGAATGTCTACTCTTATTTTTGCATTTAAGGCCTTTGTTACATCATCTACCTCAAATTCAACTATACGCTTATCTGCTACCTTATCTTCGCTCACTACCGTTGCATCTACAAAACTACCGTTTTTTTCAACTTTAAACCACGTAATATGTGAGCTATTTTTTAAAGTGATGGACATTTTTTTCTTGCCATCTTTTACTTCCATTTCTGCCTTACTTTCTGTATAACCCTTTATAGATTCAGCACCGTCACCAGAAACTTTGAATTCTATATTATATTTTCCATCTTCAAATTCTTTATCATTTGGTTTCTCTGGTTTCTCTGGTTGCCCACCTGGTGTCATCGTACCCTTATCAAACTGAACTTGCACATCATATTCATTGTGGTAGTTCATAGATGGGATATCTACTTTTACTTTTGCATTTAACTTCTTCTCTAAATCTTCTACGTCAAACTCTACTACTCGCTTGTCCGCTGCTGTATCTGTACTCACTGTTGTTGTATCAATGAAACTTCCTCCGCTCTCTGTCTTAAACCATGTAATCCAAGAGCTATTTATAAGTGTAATCGATACTTTTTTCTCACCGTTTTGTACTTTTAATGTTGCCGGACCTTCTGTGTATCCATCCATCATTGATGGTGTATCTGTTCCATTTTTTAAAATCGTATAATCTAGCGTGTATTCGCCATCTGCGATGACTTCACCACTTGGTTTCTCTGGTTTTTCTGGTTTCTCCGGTTGTCCACCTGGTGTCATCGTACCCTTATCAAACTGAACTTGCACATCATATTCATTGTGGTAGTTCATAGATGGAATATCCACTTTTACTTTTGCATTTAACTTCTTCTCTAAATCTTCTACGTCAAACTCTACTACTCGCTTGTCCGCTGCTGTATCTGTACTCACTGTTGTTGTATCAATGAAACTTCCTCCGCTCTCTGTCTTAAACCATGTAATCCAAGAGCTATTTATAAGTGTAATCGATACTTTTTTCTCACCGTTTTGTACTTTTAATGTTGCCGGACCTTCTGTGTATCCATCCATCATTGATGGTGTATCTGTTCCATTTTTTAAAATCGTATAATCTAGCGTGTATTCGCCATCTGCGATGACTTCACCACTTGGTTCTTCTGGATTCGTTCCGCCATCTCCACCACCTGGTTCTTCTGGTTTTGTTCCGCCATCTCCACCACCTGGTTCTTCTGGTTTTGTTCCGCCATCTCCATCACCTGGTTCCACTGGTTTCATCGTTGTTTTATCAAATGCGATTTGGACATCATATTCGTTATGATAGTTCATCATATCAATATCTACTCTTACTTTCGCATTTAACTTTTTCGTTAAGTCATCTACATCAAACTCTACTACTCGTTTGTTTGCTGCTACATCTTCACTTACTACCACAGCATCTACAAAGCTGCTATTTTTCTCTGTTTTAAACCATGTAATCCATGAACTATTCGTGAATGTAATTGATACCTTTTTCTTTCCATCTTTCACTTTTAATGTTGCTGGACCTTCTGTATACCCATCCATCATTGATGGCTCATCTGTTCCATTTTTTAAGATTGTATAATCTAACGTATACTCACCATCTGCAACTGGATCAACGCTTGGTTGTTCTGGTTGTTCTGGCTCTCCACCTGTTTCTACTTTCGTCATTGTTGATTTATCAAATTTAATTTGTACAGCATACGTATTGTGATAATTGATATGATCAATATCTACTCGAATTTGTGCATTTAGCTTTTCCTCTAAATTCGCTACGTCAAATGCAACTATTCTCTTATCAGCTACCGTATCTACACTTACTACTTCTACATCTGTTAGCGTTCCATTAACTTCTGTTTTAAACCATGGCATCCATGAACTGTTTTTTAATGTAATCGATACTTTTTTCTTACCATCTTTTACTTTTAATGTCGCTAAACCTTCTGTGTATGTGTCCATCATCGATGGTGTATCTGTTCCATTTTTTAAAATCGTATAGTCTAATGTATATTCACCATCTGCAATCTCTTCACCACTTGGCTTCTCTGGTGTTACTGGCACATCAACTTTTTTCATTGTTGCTGTATCAAATTTAATTTGCACAGCATACGTATTGTGATAATTGATATGATCAATATCCACTCGAATTTGTGCATTTAGTTTTTTCTCTAAATCTTCTACATCAAACTCTACTACTCTCTTATCTGCTACTGTATCTTCACTTACTACTTTTACATCTGTTAGCGTTCCGTTAACTTCTGTTTTAAACCATGGCATCCATGAACTGTTTTTTAATGTGATCGATACTTTTTTCTGCCCATCTTTTACTTTTAACGTTGCTGGGCCTTCTGTATATCCATCCATCATTGATGCTTGGTCTGTTTTGTCTTTTAAAACTGTATAGTCTAACGTATATTCACCATCTTGAATTGTGGTAGAATAAGATTGTTGACCAAGGTCTTGCTTTTGGTCGGGCTTTTGACCTTGGTTCTCTTTTTCAATTGGATCTGGCTTTGTAGCTAGGTCCTCTTTTTTGTTTTGGTCTGTTTTTATTTCTTGCTTCTCTTTTTCAGTTACTTCTTGCTTTATTTCTGCTGTTTCCTCTTGTTTCGTTTCTTGCTTTACTTCTTCTTGTACTTCTTGTTTTACTGTCTCTTCTTTATCAGCTGCTGTTACTGCTACAACTGGCTTAATACTATTTGTATCAAATGCAATACGCACGTCGTAAAGATGATGATACCCCATAGATGGAATATCTACTTTTACTTTTGCATTTAACTTTTCCGCTACATCTTCAACATCAAATTCTACTACTCTCGTATCTGCTGCTGTGTCCTCGCTTACGATATCTACATCAGCAAAATTGCCAGCTTTCTCTGTTTGAAACTGTGTAATCCACGAACTATTTTTTAAAGTAAAGGAAACTCTTTGTTTACCATCTTTTACTTTTAATATACCAGGACTGACTGTGTACTCATTCATCTTGGATACTTCATCTGAGCTATCTTTTAAAACCTGAAAATCAATTGCATACTCACCATCAGCTAATTGTGTAGCTGCTTGCACTGTAAGTGGTTGCAACGAAGTTACGAAGGTAAAGACAGCTAAAAACATTGCAATCATGACTTTTAAGTATCTTATCAATGTCATAACACTCCTTCACATTCTGCTTAATTACTTGGAACAACACTATTTTCATCAAATAAAATACGTACATCATATGTTGAATTGTAATTAATAATTGGGATTTGAATTTTCACTTTACTATTTAGTGGCTTTGCTAAATCCTGTACTTCAAATTGAACAAGTCTTGTATTCTTTTGTTTGTCCTCACTTAATACTGTTGTATGAACAAACTGTCCATCTTTCTCTACCTGAAACTCTTTAATTAGTGAACTACTTTTCACTTGAAAAGAAATATATTGTTTGCCATTTTTCACAGTTAATGCGGCAGGGCTCTCAAAATAATCACCCATTTTAGATGGTTCATCCTTATCGCCTTTCCAAACCTTATAAGAAATTTGGTACGTTCCATCAGCTAAATTTGTTGATGCATGTGCCTTATTTACTCCAGTTGTAACAAAAAAAGTAAACAATAGTGTAAATACAACCATTACCGCTTTCCATTGTTTTTTCATAGACTCATCATCCTTTATATCGATATATTAGTTTCTACTAAATTTCACTTTACGAACAAGAAACAACGTTGAAGCTAGTAATACCCCCCCGAACAAAGCAATGTTCGCTTCGTCTCCTGTTTGTGGATTGGATGTTTTTTCTCCACTTTGTGTATTTGGTTGTTTTGTCGTCTCTTCTTTAGCACTAGCAGTTGGGACTTTCTTATCATCTGTTTTCGTAGCTGCAGCTGCTGGTTGTCCTCCATCTACCGCTGTTACATTTGCATCAAACGCAAAACGAATCGTGTAGTGATGATCATAATCTACATCTGGTACAACAACGTGAATCTTCACTGGGAATGGTTTAGATAAATCATCTACTGCAAATTCTACTGTTCTCTTATCTGCGGCTGTATCTTCACTTACTACTTTTGAATCAATATAGTTCCCATTTACTGGCGCTTTAAACTCTTTAATCCATGCACTATGATTCATTTGTACTTGCACATTCATTTTTCCATTTTTAACGATTAATTTCGCTGGCTTTTCAAAATAATCATTCGCCATTGAAACAGAATCATTATCAGCCTTTTGAATAACGTAATTCATATTGTAAGTTCCGTCAGCCAATGTAGCTGATGCTTGCTCTGTTGGCATAATAAGAAAAGCAAAAAGACATAAAAATGCCATAATAACAGCTGGTAAATTAATTAATTTTTTCATTTAAATAAAATCCCCCTTTTAATTATGTAAATCCTCTTTATGAAAATGATAATTATTATCATATAGACATAAAAAAATAACCTTTCTTCCAGCCATTGCTAAAAAAAGATCCCTAAAATATAAATGATTATCATTCTCAATTCAATCTAAAAAAAATAATCTCTCTTCTAATTCCCCCTTCATACCTCTATCTTGACACTGATTGTACAAAACCTTCCCTGTCAACCACTTCCTTTCTCATTTGTACAACCACTCTAATCTTATCGTAGCAATGAAAAATTTGTCAATACAATTGAGAATAATTTTCAAATAAAGTGAAGCTTCACTCAGTGGGGGGTCTTCATCCCCTACTGAGTGTCAGCCCGACCAATCGGGCTTTTACGGACTGTTAATCTCTCACCTAAACTTCTTCGCTTTCTCTCAAGTTTTGCGGTGGGAGTCTTACAGCCCGCAAATAGCGGGATAAACTCCATTATATGAGCTTAAACACTCTAAAAATAAAAAAACGTAGAGAAAAGGTAATTTCCTCTACGTTTTTTATTACTCTCCTACAACAACTTCTTTCTTTTGAAACACTGAAATGATATATCCAAGAACAATCCCAATGACACTTGGTACAAGCCAACCGATTCCAACAGTGTATAATGGAATGCTGTGTAATAGTGGTTCTAGTACAGTAAACTGAATATTTGCATTGTTTAGTCCATCAAAGAAACTAATGATGAATGCTCCTACGATACCACCTACGTACATTGCCAATGGAAGGCGAATGTAATTTTCAATTAATGATAATACCATTAGTACAATACCAATTGGATAGATTGCAATTAAAATTGGTAATGCTAACGCATTTAATTGTGTTAATCCTAAGTTTGCCACCATAAATGCAAGTACACAGAAGATCAGAACAACTTTTTCATAAGAAAGCTTTGGAATTAATTTTGAGAAATACTCTCCGCAAGCTGCTACAATACCAACTGCTGTTGTTAAACATGCCGCTCCAATCGCAACTCCAAGTAATACTATTCCGTAACTTCCAAATAAGTGCTTTACAACATTTGTTAAAATTACACCGCCGTTTGGTGCCATACCTAGTGATACACTAGAAGCCCCAAGGTATGCTAATGCTACATAAATAAGAAGTAGTGCAAGTGATGCGATAAAGCCAGCAAAGATCGTTACTTTTGCAATGCTATTTTTGTTTGTAATTCCTTTTGCTCGTAACGTATGAATTACAACATTACCAAACACAAGCGCTGCAAGTCCATCCAGTGTTAAATAACCATCAATAAATCCTTTAAATAATGGAGCAGCATATGCTTCTGTTGGGGCACTAAATTCACCAATTGGTGTCATAAGCGCTTTTGCAACAATGATAGCAAGTAAGATTAGTAAAATTGGAGTTAATACTTTTCCAATACGGCCAACTAACTTTGATGGGTTTAGTGCTAAATAGAATGTAATTGCAAAGAATACAACTGTAAATAATACAAGCGGGTATTGCGAAGATGCTACGGCACTTGGTAAGAATGGCGCAATTCCCATCTCATAAGCAACAGTTCCTGTACGTGGAACACTTACAAATACACCTAGCGATAAATAAATTAATGATGTAAATACAATTGAAAATACTGGGTGAACACGTCCTGCTAATTCATTTATATCTCCTTTTAATGCGATAACCACTACACCAAGAAGCGGAAGACCTACTCCTGTCAGGACAAAACCAGTTAGTGCAATCCATACATCCGTTCCTGCACCTTGTCCTAAAGCTGGTGGAAAAATCATATTTCCTGCGCCAAAGAATAGTGCAAATAACATTAAACTAATGGCCAACATCTCAGATAGTTTTAAAGATGATTTCATTTTGCTATCCCTCCTAATTGTAAAAAGACAAAATATTCAGAAATAAAACCCGTTACAAGGCTTCTTTTCGTTAATTTTTTCCAGTAAAAAATAAAAAACACCCGTCCCTAACAAAGGGACGAGTGTTGAAATCGTGGTTCCACCCTTATTCTAATAAAATGAAGCATAACAAATACACCCATTTTATAGCTCGTGTAAATTGATAACGGTTTTATCCGCCAAGAATTACTGTGCATCATGCTGTTCACTCTTGAAGTTCAGAGGTGGTAAGTATACTTTCTCGTATTAGGAAGCTCACAGCCAAGGCCTCCCTCTCTGGGAATCGTAAAAAATAACTCATGTCCTCATCATTACTTTTATAAAATATTCTGTCGAATCTTGTCTTGAATTATATTATATGGGCTACTTTTTAAAAAATCAATAGTTTTATTTTTTCTGAAAAAATATTTTTTTAAAAGGACACTCCCTCTCATATATGGTAAAATTTTCTTCTGGATATAAAACTACTACAACGGGAGAGTGTGCTATGCAAATTTTACTAATTCGTCACGGTCAATCTGAAGCAGATATATTACATGTTCACGAAGGAAGAGCAGACTTCCCTCTAACAGATTTTGGCAGAAAACAAGTAGCACAAATGGTAGAGCGAGTCACTGATGAATTTCCACCAGATTTTATTTTTGCAAGTCCACTAAAACGAGCGCGTGAAACAGCAGAGACACTTGCAAATAAAATTGGTTGCCCTCTGCAATTTGAAGAGGATTTAATGGAACATAATAACGGTGTGCAAGCAGGTCTATCGTTTGAAGAAGCAGAAACATTACCGCAGCCTACCTATTTACATGATTGTTTTGAAGAAGGGGAATCTTATATCGAATTTCGCATGCGAATTGAAACAATGTTTTCAAAAATGGTTTCCTCTTGTCCGCATGATCGTATCGCTATTGTTGCACACGGAGGTGTTATTAACTGTCTTCTTCGTGCCTTTTTTCAAATGCCAATAACAATGGATCCTTATTTCAAAATGGAGGATACAGCAATCAACCTACTGGAAATAAACGAAAACGGGCGCGTTGTACATTTCATTAATAACGCCGATCATTTACGCTAACAACAAAACCTTCTTCTACTCATGAAGAAGGTTTTGTAGCATCTTTAATTCGTCCTTTGTTACATACCGCCACGCACCAACCTCTAAGTCAGCTAATTCGATATTCATAATACGGACACGTTTTAATTTTGTTACCGTATAACCAAATGCACGACTCATGCGGCGAATTTGTCTATTCATTCCTTGTGTTAATATAATACGAAATGAGCAATCATCAATTTTCGTCACTTTACAAGGCTTCGTCATACCATCACGAATTTTCACAACGTTTGCCATACTTTCAATAAACCAATTCGTAAAAGGCTTATCAACTGTTACAACATATTCCTTTTCATGTTCATGATCACCGTGCAAGATTTGATTCGCAATATTTCCGTCATTCGTAAGTAAAATAAGTCCTTCTGACGCTTTATCTAAACGACCAACTGGAAAAATACGCTTTGGATAGTTAATATAGTCGATAATATTATCTTCAATATGCTCTGCAGCTGTACACGTAATCCCAACTGGTTTATGAAACGCAATGTACACCTTCTCTTCTTTGCTTTTCTCCATAATCTTTCCGTCAACACAGACAATGTCATGATCACGAACTTCATCGCCATGATTACAGACTTGTCCATTTAACGTCACACTTCCCGCTTTGATCAGCCGATCTGTTTGCCGTCTTGAACAAGAAAGTGCTTCGCTTATAAATTGATTGATTCTCATTTTATATTTCCTTTCATATAAAAAGCGCCAATTCCCAAGTATAATGACAATACCGAGAATTGACGTCTCCCTTTACTTCACAATTAAATAAATAACCCCAATAACGAAAAATGCGCCGCAGCAAGCTAACAATACTTTTGCAAGTTTGTCCATAAACATATGTTTTTACCCCTTTGTTCAGCCCGTAAAAGCCCGATTCGTTCAACTAACATTCAGTGGGGGATGAAGCCCCCCACTGATTGAAGTTTCACTTTATTCTCTTACTTCAGTTCAACAACGGTTACGCCTAATCCGCCTTCTCCCATATCACCATAACGGAAGTTCTTCACACCGCGATGCTTTTTCAAATAATCTTGTACACCTTGGCGAAGTGCACCTGTTCCTTTTCCATGAATAATCGAGACGCGTGGATAGCTTGCAAGCTGGGCATCATCTAAATATTTCTCAACGCGCATCATCGCATCTTCATAACGTTCGCCGCGCAAGTCAAGCTCTAATGAAACGTGATAGTCTCTTCCTTTTACAGCCGCAACTGCTTTCTTTTCAACCGGAGCTGGGCTATTAATATATTCCATATCGGATTCTTTTACTTTCATTTTTAAAATTCCAATTTGAACATTCCACTCTGTATCACTTACTTTTTTCAGCAATTGACCTTTTTGACCAAATGTTAATACTTTGACTTCATCACCTGGTTTAAGCGTTTGTTTTGGCGCAGTATTCTTCACTTTTACTTTCTGTTTTTTCACAAGCTCTGGCGCTGCACCTTCTAAACGGCTCTTCGCTTCAATTAGCTCGTGATCTTTAACATTTGCAAGCTGAGCTTTACGTAGTTGACGAAGGTCACGAATGATTTCTTCTGCTTCTTTTTTCGCAGCTTCTACTTTTTCTTCGCCCTCTTTTTGCGCTTGTAGTAGACGCTCATCACGATCTTCATTAAACTCAACGATTTGCTTTTGTAATTCACGATGAAGCTTCTCTGATTGCTTACGAAGTTCTTCAGCCTCTTTCCAATCACGCTCTGCATTCTTTTGACTTTCTTCTAGCTTTGCAATCATGTTTTCAATTTTATTTGTATCTGTACTAATATGATTACGAGCACGGTCAATTACACGCTCTGATAGACCAAGTCGTCTTGAGATTTCAAAGGCGTTACTTCGCCCTGGCACACCAATTAATAATTTATAAGTTGGGCTTAACGTATTCACATCAAATTCTACGCTTGCATTAATAACTTGTTCACGATTGTAGCCATATGCTTTTAATTCCGGGTAGTGCGTCGTCGCTACAACTCGTGCACCGCGATTATACACTTCATCTAAGATAGAGATCGCTAACGCAGCCCCTTCTTGCGGATCTGTTCCTGCACCTAATTCATCAAATAGTACTAAACTTTCAAAGTCTGCTTTCTCTAAAATCTCAACGATATTAACCATATGAGATGAGAACGTACTTAAACTTTGTTCAATTGATTGCTCGTCACCAATATCAGCAAAAATATTTTTAAACACGCACATTTCTGATTCATCCATTACTGGAATGTGTAACCCAGACTGCGCCATTAATACACAAAGACCTACTGTTTTTAACGTTACGGTTTTACCACCTGTATTCGGTCCTGTAATAACGATTGTCGTAAACTCTTTCCCAAGTATAATATCATTTGGAACAACAACTTTTGGATCAATTAACGGATGGCGCGCTTTCTTTAAATTCATATAGCGCTCATTGTTCATAAGCGGCTTTGTGGCTTTTAATCGTTTCGCATATAATGCTTTAGCAAAGATGAAATCAAGCTCAGCAACAACTTCAACGTTTTCTAACACGATGTCTGCTTCTAACGCAACTTCTTCTGTTAACATAAATAAAATGCGTTCAATTTCTTGTTTCTCTTTCACACGTGCTTCTTGCAATGTATTATTTAGTTCAACAATAACTTGTGGTTCAATAAATAACGTTTGTCCAGATGCTGATTGGTCATGAACGATACCACCATATACACCTCGGTACTCTTGTTTCACCGGAATTACATAACGGTCGTTACGAATTGTTACAATCGCATCTGACAACATTTTTTGCGCGTTAGAAGAGCGCGTCATATGTTCAAGTTTCTCACGAATACGCCCTTCTGCACCGCGAATTTGCTGGCGAATACCACGTAGCTTTTCACTCGCGCTATCGACAACTTCACCGCCATCACTAATTGCATTCGTAATCTTCTTTTCTAAATCATATAAAGATACAATACGAGCTACATACGATTCAAGAATTGGAAGCTCCACGCCATTATCAACCATATCTTCAATAAATCGTTTCATTTGGCGGCTTCCATACATCGTATTCGCTACATCAAGCAATTCATTCGGGCTTAACATACTTCCAATTTTCGCACGCTTTACATTCGGACGAATATCGGTAATCCCACCAAGTGGCGCATGTCCTTTTAAACGGATTACTTTCGCTCCTTCATCCGTCGTGTCTTGCATCGTTACAATCTCTTCATAATTTGTGCTTGGCATAAGCCCTTTTACTTTATCGCGTCCAAGCGAAGAGGCAACGTGTTCTAATAACTGTTCTTTTACTTTATTGTATTCTAATACTCGCAACGTTCGTTCTAACATAAGTTGCAGTTCCCCCTTATTACTTATTTCATAAAATCTCAATTGAACTCATTACACTATATATCTACTTTCTTTTTCCATAACATGGAGCACAAAGCCCTCATCGTTACCAAACATGGATGGATGCTTCCTTCCAACCAAAAAAAGAAAATTTTTTATTTCTTTTTAATAAAGTCTAATAAACGTTCTATATCCCAAGTGTTAATCACTGTATCTTTTTGAATCCAACCTTTGCGTGCTGCAGCAACACCTGTTTCCATATCTTCTAACATTTCAAGTGTATGAGCATCTGTATTAATTGCTACTTTCACACCAGCATCTTGCGCTTGCTTTAATAATTTGGCACTTAAATCTAAACGATTTGGATTTGCGTTTAATTCAAGTACAGTATTTGTTTCTTTCGCAAGTTCAATCAGCAATTCTGGATCCACATCGTATCCTTCGCGACGTCCTAATAAACGCCCTGTCGGATGCGCAATCATTGTTACATGTTTATTTTCAATCGCCGCGCGAAGACGTTTCATAATTGTTTCACGATCTTGTGAGAAACTAGAGTGAATCGCTCCAATTACATAATCTAGTTCTGCTAACACTTCATCATCAAAATCAAGCGTTGCATCTGGTAAAATGTCCATTTCAATTCCACGTAAAATTGTAATGTCTGGATACTTTTCATTCATACGAACAATTTCTTTTCCCTGTTCATGAAGACGTTCTTTCGTTAACCCGTTCGCGACTTTTAAATATTGTGAGTGGTCCGTAATTGCCATATATTTATACCCACGCGCACGACAAGCTTGTACCATCTCTTCAATCGAAAAGGCACCGTCACTCCACGTTGTATGCATATGCAAATCACCTTGAATATCGGAAAACTGAATGAAGCTTGGATATTCTGTAATCATCTCAATTTCTTTTCCATCTTCACGTACTTCTGGCGGGATAAATGGTAAACCGAAATGAGCGAAAAACTCTTCTTCTGTTTCAAACGTTTTCACTTCACCCGTTTCTAAGTTTCCCACGCCATACTCACTAATTTTTTCCCCTTTATCTTTCGCAATTTGACGCATTCTTACATTATGATCCTTTGAGCCAGTAAAGTGGTGAAGTGTTGTGACAAACTCTTCTGGCTGCACAAGGCGGAAATCAATCGAAATATCATATTCATACTGAAGACGAATAGATACTTTTGTATCGCCACTTGCAATAACTTCAATCATATTATCAAACTGTAATAAATGTTCGCGTACTTTTTCTGACTCTGTCGTCGCAATAATGAAATCTAAATCTTTTACTGTTTCACGAACGCGTCGTAAACTACCCGCTCTAGAGAAACGACTAATTTCTTGTACTTGTGACAATTTCTCTTCTATTTCCCTGGCAATAGGAAGGACCATCGCGATTGGTAAACGCTCTGGGCGAGAACCAACTTGTGCAATTGCCTCTAATATTTTTTCTTCTGTTTTCTTCCCAAATCCAGCAAGTGCCTGTACCTTATTTTCTTCACAAGCTGTTTTTAACGTTTCCATATCTGTAACGCCAAGCTCTTTATATAATTTTGCGACCTTTTTACCTCCAAGCCCTGGAAGCTTTAATAATGGTAACAAACTGCTCGGCACTTCTTTTTCGAGCTCTGCTAACACTTCCGAAGTGCCAAGCTCGATATATTCTGTAATAACAGCTGCAGTTCCTTTCCCGATACCTGGAATTTTTGTGAAATCTTCAATTTCTGAAAGACTGCGATCATCACTTTCAAGCGCAGCCGCCGCTTTACGAAATGCTGATATTTTAAAAGGATTTTCTCCTTTTAGCTCCATAAACAAACCAATTGTTTCAAGTAGTTTAATTACTTGTTTTTTATTTACTTTCATTCTTCTCCCGCCTTTCCGCTCTAGAAAAAAAACTTCTCTTTCTAAAAAAGAGAAGTTATACTTTGCTACCTGTCTGCCATAATTCCTTAACCTTTTCAGAAAGAATCGGTGTATCGTCTACTATTATTTTACTAATTGCTGATTGTTCAAGCGATGTTTGTACCGGTTCTACCGGAAGTAATGATCCGACAATAATTAGTACAAACAAAATAACATATACTTCTACGAATCCTAATAGCGCACCTGCAAGTGCATTTACTTGCTTTAATACTGGAATTTCTGTAAACATATTTAGCAAATGTCCAAGTAATGTGAGTGCAATTTTTGCTATGATGAATAGTGCAATAAACGCAATCGCTTGATAGAAAACCGTTTCCATATCACTTGCATCAATCCACTCTGGAACAGACGCATTTTGTTCAAACGGATATGGGACAATTTTTTGAAGTACTGGCGCAAAATCTTTACAGTACCAGTATGCGACAAGGTATGCAATAATAAAGCCCGTTAACTTTACGAGTTGCAATATAAAGCCTCTTCTCAATCCGAGAAAAAAGCCCATAATAAGCAACAAAATGATAAGAATATCAATCATACTATTCCATTCCTTCTTGTTTCATACTTTCTTTCAACTTTTCATGTTCATCTTTTAATTTTATGTAATCGTGTATGACATTCACTGCTGTCAATACCGCTAGTCTACTTGTATCAAGCGAAGGATTCTTAGCATTGAGTTCACGCATTTTATCATCCACAATCGCTGCGACCATGCGGATATGACTTGTACTTTCATCGCCAACAACCGAATATTGTTGGCCGTATATTTCTACATTAATTCGACTTCGATTTCCATTTTGTTGTGACAACTTACTGGCCTCCAATCACGTACAGAATCCTAAAGTTTATCATACCATGAACCATCATAATATGGAAACAGAAACGACAATTCGATATGATAAAATATATAGGGAAACTTCAGTTACAGGGAGAGTTCTTCTATCTCCCTATGATTGTTAGTCGAACGAACCTGACTCTTACGGACTGTAAACCTCCCACCCAAATCTCCGAAATGTAATATGAGAGGTTTACAGCCTCTGTTAGAGCAGGATTATATAAAAAAGGAGCGACTGTTTTGTCAAATTCTATCGTAATTCAAACAAATCCTTCTGCAATTGAAAAAATGAAAGAAGCTTATAAACATTCCATTGCACCTAAAGTTCCACAAGGTGGTATTTTTATGGCGAAAGTACCTTCATGCACAGTTACCGCTTATAAATCAGGAAAAGTAATGTTTCAAGGGGGACGTGCCTCAGAAGAAGCAGCACGCTGGCAAAATAGCGCTGAAGTAACTGCTGCGCCTCGTAAAAAAACAGTGAACGCACACGGCTTTGCACCGCCAGCTTCTATTGCAGCGATGTCGATTGTCGGCTCAGATGAGGTTGGAACAGGCGATTACTTCGGACCGATGACAGTTGTTGCTGCGTACGTATCTGCCGAGCAAATTCCATTATTAAAAGAACTTGGCGTGAAAGACTCCAAAAACTTAAACGACGCGCAAATTACAGAAATCGCAAAGCAAATTCTTACCGTTATTCCTTACAGCTCACTTGTGTTACATAACGAGAAATATAATGAGCTATTTGAAAAAGGCTACAATCAAGGGCAATTAAAAGCGATGCTTCATAATAAAGCGATTATGAATTTACTTGAAAAACTTGGCCCCACAAAGCCAGAAGGAATTTTAATTGATCAATTCACACAACCAACGACATATTACAAATATTTAGCGAAACAAAAGAACGTACAGCGTGAAAATGTTTATTTTGCAACGAAAGGAGAAAGCGTACATATCGCTGTTGCAGCCGCCTCTATTTTAGCTCGTTATTCCTTCGTTAAAAAGTTTGACGACCTCAGCAAAAAAGCAGGTATGCCACTACCAAAAGGAGCGGGCAGTCAAGTGGACATCGCAGCGGCAAAATTAATACAAAAACTAGGAAAAGAACGATTACATGAGTTTGTAAAGATACATTTTGCAAATACAGAAAAAGCAATGCGTTTGTTAAAACGATAGCTTTGTTTCAGTATGGGCAGGATATAATGCGCTTAAACGTAAAGAGACTTCATGAAGTCTCTTTTTTAATTGGAAACATAACTATCCAGTATTTTCTATGTTATGATTATATTAGAAAACATAACAGAATGGGAGGAACATGAATGAGTCATTCAAAAGTAAACAAAACAATCTACTTATTTGTACATTTCATCTTCCCAGTTACACTTTTTGCTCTCTCCACGATTTGGGGTGTTTTCTTCTCAGCAAAATCGATTAGCACAAACATAGTAGACAACCTCTGCATTATGGCAATTTATTATGTACTCGCGAGCATCGCTTGGTTCTTTTACTTTAATCGTTTGCAAAAAAATGTAGAGGCTATCGTACAAGAAGTTAGAGACGAATAAAAAAACAGTCCGAAAAGGTACCTACCGGAAAACTTCGGACTGTTTTTTTATTAACTACGCTTTTGTTTCTTATGTGAAGAAGACACTGCAAAAGAGCCTGTCTCCTCTGTCGTTGTACCTTGTCCTTCTACTTGTGAAGAACCAAGACCTACTCTTGATGGATCTTTTTTCGTTTTACGGCCCATAGTTTCACCTCCATCGTTACTTTCTCCTTACGAGAGTAAAACTATGTAATAGAAAAAGCGAGAGATAAGATCTCTCGCTTTTTTCATCTTAAAAATCTGAAGAGCCTGGTGTTCTTGGGAACGGAATTACATCACGAATGTTTGCCATGCCAGTAATGTACATTAAGAAGCGCTCGAAACCAAGACCAAATCCAGCATGTTTTGTACCGCCATATTTTCTTAGCTCTAAGTACCACCAGTAATCTTCTTCATTCATACCTAGTTCTTTAATTCTATCTACTAATACGTCTTCTCGTTCTTCACGTTGACTTCCGCCGATTAACTCACCGATGCCAGGAACAAGTAGGTCTGTTGCCGCTACTGTTTTGCCGTCATCGTTTAAGCGCATGTAGAATGCTTTAATATCTTTTGGATAGTCTGTTACGAATACAGGACGTTTAAATACTTGTTCAGATAAGTATCTTTCATGCTCTGTTTGTAGGTCAATGCCCCACTCTACTGGGTATTTGAAGTCTTCACCTGATTTTTTCAGTACTTCAATTGCCTCTGTATATGTGATGCGTCCAAAATCAGAATTGATTACGTTGTTCATACGCTCAAGAACTGTTTTGTCAACGAAGCTGTTGAAGAATTCCATTTCTTCTGGTGCATGTTCTAATACGTATTTCATTGCATATTTCAGCATATCTTCTGTTAAGTTCATTACATCTTCAAGCTCAGCGAATGCAATCTCCGGCTCAACCATCCAAAACTCAGCAGCATGACGAGTTGTGTTTGAGTTTTCAGCACGGAACGTTGGACCAAATGTATACACATCACGGAATGCTAACGCGTATGCTTCTGCATTTAGCTGACCACTTACCGTTAAGTTTGTTTCTTTACCAAAGAAGTCTTGGGACTCATCAACTTTTCCATCTTCACCTTTTGGTACGTTGTTTAAATCTTGCGTTGTAACACGGAACATTTCGCCTGCACCTTCTGTATCGCTACCTGTGATGATTGGCGTATGAACGTGTACAAATCCACGTTCTTGGAAGAACTGATGAATTGCAAACGCTGCGATAGAACGCACACGGAACGTTGCAGAAAATGCATTCGTTCTTGGACGTAAGTGCGCAATTGTACGTAAGTACTCAAACGTATGACGCTTCTTTTGCAGTGGGTAATCAGAATGTGATAAGCCCTCAATCTCAATTTTCTCCGCTTTAATTTCAAACGGCTGCTTTGCACTTGGTGTTGCAATTAACGTACCTTCTACTTTAACAGAAGAGCTTAGCGGAAGCTTTGCGATTTCTTTAAAGTTTTCAAGCTCTGTATCGAAAACGATTTGTACGCCTTTAAAAAAGCTTCCATCGTTTAATTCAATAAAACCAAATACTTTTGAATCGCGTAAGTTACGAATCCAACCAGATACTTGTACTTTTTGATCTACATACTTGTCAGTTTCTCTATACAAGCTTTTTACTAATGTGTTTTCCATTGTGTATTGCTCCTTTACTTATATTGAAATATAAAAAAACCTTTCATCCATAAAGGGACGAAAGGTTAAACTTCGCGGTACCACCCAATTTGTCATAAAGACCAACTCTACTCGTATGTATTACATACTTTCCCGGTTTGTAACAGGCCGGATTCCCGTCTAAGTCTACTCTTGAAATACTTTTCAATTTCGGTTAGCAACTCCAAGGTGTTCTTCATATATACCGCCTCATCAGGCTCGCACCGTCCCTGACTCGCTTTGGATTATAGTATATACTACTTTTCCTTATCATCGTCTTTTCTAAATGTTAAACTAAAAATAATGTACTACATTCATGAGAAAGATGCAAGTTGTGTTTAGAGGACTTACCACTCTCGCCACTCTTCTGTTATATCCTCTTCTACTTTCAAGCCAGCTATTGCTGCTGATTCTGTAATAAATTCATATAACTCTTCTCGTTCTTCCGTTTCAATGAAACAATCATATCTTTCGTTTAACTCATTCAAAGCAACAACGACTTGTTCCACACAGTCCATAATTGTCTGCTCTTTCTCACGCTCATCCAGGCGTTGTAAAAGTGTTACATACGTATGCAACACTTTTTCCGTAGCTTCAATATTCTCTTCTGTAAATATATCATCTCCATCACTCATCCGACTTTTCTAAGTAAGTGTTGGTTTCAATAACTGTTCTAATTTCATATGTACCTCCAAGAAAACAAACGTTTGTTCTTATTTTATACCATTTTCCCAGAGGATACAATTTCTAATCCACTTTCACATGAAATGCCATGCCTGTATGTGCCTCAATCATACGAATATGTCCATCTGTTTTTGGGAATGATGGTGCGTAACAAAGCTCATAACGCACTGGATTCTGCTCCTTTACCCACACAAGTTCCATCTCTAAGTCCCGAACATAAATTGACTTTGCTGCTTCTTCAGAAAGTGTTGGTTCAGCATTTAATGTATGTAACTCCTCGGCAACATCAGTAACTGCCTGAAACTCTAAAATCTTCCCAGACTGCTGACCAATTTGAATGACTAAGCTGTATGTACCTACCCTTTTACCTTTGTAAAGAGGATGGAACCAAAAGCCATATTGTGATTCGCAGTTTTCATCTTCCCATATGCAATGATGCAACGGATGGCTTCTCTCTATCAAAAATTGTTCATCAGCCTTCGGATAACATGCAAATAAAAATTGGAGCGCACTTTCTCTTGCTTCCTCTTCTGTTATCACTTCTTTCATTTCATCTTTTCGTTCATTATTGATTACGCTGATACACTGAAATGTTTCTTTATGAAAACGTACTTGAATAGTGTGAAACGGCGTTCCTTCTTCCACTTCCACATCATCAACATAATCTCTCTTTGTCCAAAGTTCCGTTACTTCCTCGTCTATTTCGTTTGTATGAATCTTTATATATGTATCATCTAGTCCAATTAACTTTATAACCTCTTCTTCTTGTACAGTACGTTTTTCTATATTATAAAATTGATGAACGAAACCGTTATAATCCTCCAATGTATGTAGTTCTCCGTTTGCTCCTATGTCCATAACATGTTCTTTTGGCGCATAAACGAGGTGATAGGAATCATCACCATTTTCATATATCTCCTTATCCGCCTGTGCAAACAACAATTCAAATTGAAGCGCTTCAATATATTTTTCTCTCGCTTCTTCCTTTGTAATCAGCTTCGCCGGATAATGCACTTCACGATCTGCTCCTTCAGAAAAGAAATACTGAATCCGTCCATCCTTTGCAATCTCAAGTACGACAGGAGGTTGCGGAAAAGTCAGACCGTAACGTTCATCTCGCAATTCATAGGAAAATTGAAATACGTAATCCTCTTCAATCATTTCCGATGAATAAATAAATTTAACGATATTAGAAGCAAATACTTGTAAAAATGATTGGGCAATCTCATGAACTGCCTCATGTGATAATCCTATACAACGTACTTTCTCTAAATCTCGGCACGTTTCAAAATGCTTTAATCCACCTTTTCCATCCATTTCATAACAAGCTACAAGTTCCCCTGTTCGCTTCTCAAACACATTAAACTCCTGCTCACTCTCTTCTGAAGTAACAGCATACAATTGTATGTCCTCATTAATCTTTAAAAATAATTTTACTTGTTCAAGTATATCCTTCATTAGAAATCCTCACACACCCTTCTCTTATAACTCTTATTATAAATAAAAGAAAACCTTTCATCTATGGGAGAATGAAAGGTTTTCTTTTTATTTCCTTTTTAATTTTATTTCTCCAAAATTCTTTGTCTTTAATGTGATACTTCCTAGTTTTTCATAGGAAGTGATTGGGAAATTGGCATAAATAATAGTCTTTCCACCTTTTACATCTGTGCTATACCCATCTGAAGATTTGTATTCATTCCCTTTATTATCAATCACTTTCATATCAATAAACTCATTTTCATCTTCTACAATTTCATCTACTGAGAAAACAATATTAAAAGATGTTGGACTCGCTTTTGCTGAACTGAGTTTCAAATGTGGAGAGGTTTTTATCGCTTCATACTCGATTTGTTCACCCTTTTCTTGTTTCACACTATTCTCAACCGGCAAATTCCAGGTTCCATCAATTGTTTTCATTTCACCATCTTCATAAAAAATATTTACACTTTCTATTTCTAACATAGCACCTTGCAGTATCGGTATGTTCCCCGCCTCAGATTCATATATCTCTTCGTATTGTACATTGCCTGATTTCTCATCTAAAGATACAAGCTGATCATCCCCTCTTGATATGTAATATTTACCGGGCGTTCCCTTTAGAGGTTTTGTATCAGGAATATTTTCTAAAATGTACTCACCATCACCATTCTTTAAACGATAATCAAATGATATTTGTCTTACTGGCTTTTGTAGTATACTCGTATCGTTAAATGCAATGCTGAAGCGAAATCCCATTTTATGTTCATCAGCAAAGTATTGATTCAGGGCAACAGTAACCCCTTGATCCACCGTCATACTATTGCTCCTTTCCGTAAATCCCTCCTCAACTGCTCGTTCAATACCTTTATCGTTAAAACGAAAGAGTTCGATAATACTTGCTCTCACTTGTTCGTTCGTAAACAGTCCACCCGCCACAATAACCGAGCACGCTGCTACCGCTACTTGTTTCCATACTTTGTTTCGCTTATTTTTCTTTGTATTCGCCCGTATCATATCATATGAACGATTTACAGACTCCCTTACAACATCGGGCATCTCTTGCTTTTCGTTGAATAACTGTTCTAGTTCTCTTTCGAATTTATCGTTCATTGACACTCACTCCTTCACCACAGTAATAATGATTACGTAATATGGACTTTGCCCTCGACAATCTCGATTTAATTGTTCCTTCTGGTTCTTTTACGAATAAGCTAATTTCTTTAACGCTAAGCCCAACGATATAATATAAAACCAGAGCAACTTTATAATCTTTATTTAGACTATTTAAAGCATCCTCTAATTCTACTTTTAAAAATTCATTTCCACTCCCTGCTCGCTCATCATCCGAAGCAATGATTGTAACCTTTCCCTTTTTATTTAATATGCGATTGCATATATTGATTAAAATTTTACAAATCCACGTATTGAAGTACTCCTCACTTTTAAGCGTATGTACTTTTTCATACGCTGTCATAATTGCTTCTTGCATCGCATCTGCTACATCTTCATCATTTTCTAGCAATCTTTTTGCTACTTTATACAACACATCTTCATATTGCTGTACAAGGGACACAAAAGCATCACCGTCTCCCTGTTTCGCCTTTTTTACTAAGGCTATCCGATTGTTCATGTAAAAGCCTCCTTACTAAGAAATTTTAATATATACGTATCCTTATGTTCTTTACATTCTATTAGATAACCAGACTTGTGATTTAGTTGCATTCATTTTTAGAAAATACATAGAGAGGAGTACACTCCACTCCGAGTGGGCGCTTCTTTCCGTTCCGTGTATGAAAAATGGGTCATTTTCAAGAAATCAACCCCATATTACGATGATGAACCAAATAAAAAAAGGACTACAAAGAGTCCTTTTCCAATTATATATTAAAAAGCGATCATAGCTCCTCGTTCATCGAATACAGAATCTGGGTTCCATGCGACTTCCCATAGATTGTTTTCAGGGTCAGCAAAGTAAGCTGTTCGACCTCCCCAAAACGCATCGCTTGGCTCTCTCAAAATTTTCCCGCCTGCATTTCGGATTGCCTCGATTGTTGTATCCACTTGTTCTTGCTTGTCTACATTAATCGCAAATGTTACACCGCGGAAATTTTCTACATCTTTCTTAATTGGAACTCCGGCATCTTTTGCTAACTCCTCAATCGGAAAGATAGTCAAGAATACACCCGCTGTTTTAAAAGCAGTGTAATTATCAGAACTAAACTCTGTTTCTTCCCATCCTAACCCTTTATAAAACGCTCTAAGAGTTGGCAAATGATATGCACCAATTGTAATAAGACTCACTCTTTGTAATACCATAAGAATATGACCTCCATAACTTTATATTCTTATAGTTTCAACAACAGATTTAAATCTTCCTTCTATAACAACCTTCATCTCAAGACAAATCGTACATATTTATGAAAGAGGGTTTTTATTCTACATATGCCAACCGCTTATTTTTTAAAATTCACTTTCAAAAACAAACACCTATAATTTAGAAAACATACTCTAAACTATACATTATTGAAAAAGGGAGGCAAGCAAATGGATTATCCATACTATAAGAAAATTCCCGTTACAAGCACGCCTTTTTTTCCTTATATCGGTTTATCAGAACTTCCTGAAGTTCGAAATCCCGCAGAATCACCAAAACATCCCGAACACAAAAAAACAACAAAAACATTAAACACTCCCAACGAAAAGACTATGTGCTGCAGACAAATTATAGAGCATAAAATCGAGTTAGTTCCCCCAGCAAAGAAAGGAACTACCAAAGTTGATAAGCAAATATTCTCTACAATTGAAAAGGTATGTCCAGAAGTAGTTATTATTCTTGGATTCATCCGTAAAACCATTACCTATACAGCTGTAATTGATAATAAAGAAATCCCAAATTACACCATACAAGATGACGTTCCTTTCCAATGTCTTATAGAATCCACAGAGATTAAAGAAAACTACCCATTTAGCATCATCGAGCAAAAAATACTAAGTGAAGTTTTCGCCCATGAAATTAACTTTGGAAGATCAAATGATCCTCTATTGTATAAGCATACCCTTGCTTTCAATTTTATAGGAAAAGACATTATAAAAATCTCTATCAAATAAAAGAGGAATATATCCATATTTGATTATCACAAATAGAATTTTAAAACCTTAGATCTACTGAATTTTCAATGACAAGCTTTCTAAAACGAAGAACTTATTTAGTAGTTAATTAAAGACCATTGAAAATAGGAACCTTGTCCAAGGCAACCTCCTATACAAGCTTCGTATACTTTTCATAATCTATACTAACTGCAAATAGCACTCTATCTAGATAACTACTTGTAGAAGAAAAACCTTCGAAATATGCGAAGAGAGTACATCTAATTAAAACTAAGGAGGAATAATCAATGGTTTGTCCCTTAACTAACCCTACAACTTGTTGCCAAGTTGTGGTCGAACACCTAACACAGCTTGTCCCACCAGCACTTGCAGGTACTGTTACCTTTACACAAACGGTTGAAGCTGATATTGAAAATGTAATTCCGGAAAAAGTCATCGTCTGTGGTGTAGTTCGTAAAACACTCACTTATACTGCTGTTTTAGAAAACGGTGCTATAATACCAGATTTTCAAGTTTTCGACGATATCCCTTTTCAATGTGCGATTGATCGCGAAGATGCTAATGAAGGAGATCTTTTCGAGGTTACAGGCGTAGCAATTCTTGGACAAGTTACTGCCCAAGAACAAAACTTTGGATTTATAGATGACTTACGAGTGGCTTTTAAATTTAAAGAAAAAGAGGTCATCAAAGTCTGCGTTAGAAGATTAGTGGTAACTAGTACTGAAGTAGATATTGGACTAGGCTTTACAAGCGAAGATTGCAACGTTCCTGTTGTTGCACCAGGGCGTTTGTTAGTGAACGGCATTGGATTTGCAGGAATACCAGTTTCTTTCACAGTACAAGGTGCCGCAACCGTTTCTCCAACTACAGTGTTTACAGAAGAAGGTGGCTTCTTCAATACTACTGTTACCGCTATTGGACCTGGCAATATAACCCTTACAGCTTTCGGTACAGTAAGCGGGGCTCCTTTCTTTGGAGAAGTAACCGTCCTTTCACCTTGTGTATAAGGAAGAGATCTCTTCATATAACAAACTGTTAGAACGCTTTTTGGTTCAATAAAAAAAGCTGGTTGCTTCCAGCAACCAGCTTTTTCGTTATATTATTTACGTAACTCTGCACCAAATGTTTCTTCTACCGCTGCTAATACACGGCTATGTGCTTCTGTTACCTCTTCATCTGTTAATGTACGCTCTGGATCGAAGTAGTTCATAGAGAATGCAAGTGATTTTTTGTCTTCTTCCATTTTTTCACCTTCGTATAAGTCGAATAACGTTACGTCTTTTAGAAGCTCTCCACCTGCCTCAGCAATTGTGCGCTTCATTTCACCAGCTTTTACATCTTTATTTACAACAACAGCGATGTCACGTGTCATTGATGGGAAACGTGGGATTGTTGTATAGTACGTTTCTTCTGCATCTGCTGCAAATAGCTTCGCAAGAGATAATTCAAATACGTACGTCTCTTTCAAGTCTAATTGTTTTTGTGCTTCTGGGTGTAATTGACCGATGTAACCAATTACTTCACCATCAAGTAAAATATCAGCTGTACGTCCTGGATGCATGCCATCGCGTTTCGTTTGTGCATACGTTACGTTACTTGCAACACCTAATACGTCAAATAGACCTTCTAAAATGCCTTTTACTACAAAGAAATCAACAACCTTCTTTTCTCCTTGCCATTGATGATTTAAAGCAAGGCCTGTCATAACACCAGCAAGATGTTGACGCTCTTTCGGAAGTTCTCCTTCTACAGTTGGCGCGAAGATGGAACCTACTTCGTATAACGCAACGTTGTCATTTTTACGAGCGTTATTGTAAGAAACCGCTTCTAGTAATTGTGGCACTAAGCTTAAACGTAATTGACTGCGTTCCTCACTCATTGGAAGCGCAAGGTTTACAGGAGCCTTTTCGTTTGGCGTTACCATATATTGCTTTGCTTTTTCAGCACTTGTTAATGAATACGTAATCGCTTCATATAAACCAGCACCTTCTAAGTAACGACGTACTTTACGACGTTTTGTTTGTACCGTATTTAACATACCGCGTGTCATTGTGCCTTCTGGAAGTGTTACTGGGATGTGGTCATATCCGTATAGACGGCCTACTTCTTCCACTAAGTCTTCTGAAATTGTAATATCAGGGCGACGTGCTGGTACGTTTACATGGAATGTTCCTTCTACTTCTGAGAATGGGAACTTTAAGTTTGTGAAGATTTTTCCTACTTCATTTGCTGAAATATTTGTACCTAATACACGGTTGATTTTCTCAACTGTTACAGATACTGTACGCTCTTCACGCTTTAAGTTATCTGCTTCTACAACACCTTCTAATGCTTCGCCACCAGCATATTTCGCCATTAATGCGGCAGCATGTTGAATCGCTTCAAATGTACGCGTTGGGTCGATTCCTTTTTCAAAACGAGCACTAGATTCACTGCGAAGACCTAAATCTTTCGATGTGCGGCGTACTGTTTGACCTGCAAAATATGCAGACTCAATTAATACGTTCACTGTATCGTTATCTACTTCAGAATCTGCTCCACCCATTACACCAGCAACCGCTAATGCTTTCGTGCCGTTTGTAATAACAAGGTGGTGCGCTTTAAGCGTACGTTCTTGATCATCTAACGTTGTAATCTTTTCGCCTTCTTTCGCAAGACGTACAACGATTTCTTTTGAGCCTAATTTATCGTAATCAAACGCATGTAACGGCTGACCATACTCAATTAAAATGTAGTTTGTAATATCAACTACGTTACTAATTGGACGAATTCCAGCTGCCATAAGGCGTGTTTGCATCCAAATTGGTGATGGACCAACCTTTACGTTTTTCACCATTTTTGCGATATATAATGGGTTTTCTTCTTTTGCTTCTACATTTACAGAAATATAGTTTGATGTTTTCTCTGTGCTTTCTTGTAAATTAATAGCTGGCAGTTTTACTTCACGGCCATAAATAGCTGCTACTTCGTATGCCACACCTAACATATTTAAGCAGTCCGCACGGTTTGGTGTTAAGCCAAGCTCAAGAACTTCATCATGTAAATTTAAAAGCTCAAGCGCATCTGCACCAACTTCTGCATCACTTGGGAAAATGAAAATTCCTTCTGCATAATCTTTTGCCACTAACCTGCTGTCAATACCAAGCTCATCAAGGGCACAAACCATACCGTGAGAAGCTTCGCCGCGCAGCTTCGCCTTTTTAATTTTGAAGTTACCAGGAAGAACAGCACCAACTTTTGCAACTGGTACTTTTAAGCCTTTTGCGATATTAGAAGCACCACAAATAATTTGAACTGGCTCTTCTTCACCGATATCGATTAAGCATTTGCTTAATTTATCAGCTTCCGGATGTTTTTCACACTCTAATACGTGACCAACAACGACACCCTTTACACCTTTGTTTAATACTTCTACACCTTCAACTTCAATACCGCTTTTCGTAATTTTATCTGCTAATTCTTGTGCTGTTACACCGTTTAAATCTACATACTCTTGTAACCAACGATATGATACGAACATTTTTTTCCTCTCCTTTCCTTACGCTCGTTTAAATTGTTGTAAGAAACGTACATCGTTTGTATAGAAATGACGAATGTCATCAATGCCGTACTTTAACATTGCAATACGCTCTGCACCCATACCGAATGCGAAGCCTTGATATTCTTTTGAGTCATAACCAGCCATTTCAAGTACGTTTGGATGAACCATACCCGCACCTAAAATTTCAATCCAACCTGTTTTCTTACAAGTGCCGCAACCTTTTCCGTGACACATCATACAAGAAATGTCCATTTCAACAGATGGCTCTGTGAATGGGAAGAAACTTGGACGAAGGCGAATTTCACGATCTTCACCGAACATCTTCTTCACAAATACTTGTAATGTACCTTTTAAGTCACTCATACGAATGTTTTTATCGATTACTAAACCTTCAATTTGCATGAATTGGTGAGAGTGCGTCGCATCGTCATCATCGCGGCGGTATACTTTACCTGGGCAAATGATTTTAATTGGACCTTTCGCTGTATTCTTTTCCATCATGCGCGCTTGCACAGATGATGTATGCGTACGAAGCAATGTTTCTTCTGTAATGTAGAAAGAATCTTGCATATCACGAGCTGGGTGATCTTTCGGTAAGTTTAATGCTTCAAAGTTGTAGTAGTCTTTCTCTACTTCCGTACCTTCTGCTACTTCATAACCCATACCGATGAATACATCTTCAATTTGCTCAACAACCGCTGTTAACGGATGGTGACAACCTGTCGTTACAGGGCGACCTGGTAATGTTACATCGATTGTTTCAGCCGCTAGTTGCTCTTCAATCGCTGCTTTTTCTAACATGTTAATTTTCTCTTCTAAACGCGTTTGAATTGCTTCACGCACCTCATTCACAAGTGCACCCATGCGTGGGCGCTCTTCTGGAGATAATTTCCCCATGCCACGAAGTACTTCTGTAATCGGGCCTTTTTTCCCTAAATACGCAACGCGTACATCATTTAAGCTCTTTAGCTCTTTCGCTTCTTCAACAAGCTTTAACGCTTCTTGCTGTAGCTCTTTTAAACGTGCTTCCATTTGGAACCCTCCTAATGTTAAAAAATAAAAAACCTCGCCCCCTAAAAAGGGACGAGGTAAATTCGCGGTACCACCCTAAATTGACAGAACAAGTCTGTCCACTTCATTCATGAATAACGGTTTTTAACCGGAACGCCTTTACATATGATATGGTCCTGGCGTCAACTCAAGAGGTGAATTCACTTACGTCTACTATAAGAATGCTTGCAGTCTATGGCACTCTCTCCCTACATAGCGATTATGTAAGCTACTCTTCTCTATCAACGTTTTTTATTATTATATACTCCACATTATAAGAAGTTTTTTAACGATTCGCAACTGGCGTTTGTAAATAATACGTTAAAATCCCTGCTGCAACGGCAACATTTAACGACTCTGCTCCGCCATAAATCGGAATGTATAAGTTTTGATTACATTTTGCAAGCAATTCTTTACGCACACCATTCCCTTCGTTTCCTACAATTAGCGCGAAACTTCCAGATGGCGTTATCTCACCATAAGGCACACCATTTTCAAGTGCTGTTCCGTAAACAGAAACATTGTTCTCTTGCAAACGATCAATCCACTCTTCTAAGTTTCCTTTTACAACTGGTAAATGGAAAATAGATCCTTGTGTAGAACGAAGCACTTTACTATTATATGCATCAACAGAGCCTTCACCAAGTACAACCGCATCAATACCAGCAGCATCTGCTGTACGAATAATTGTCCCTAAATTACCTGGGTCTTGAATGCCATCTAACAGTAGAAATTTTCCGTTCGTAAGCTCTACATCTTTTTCTTGTTTCTCACAGACAGCAAACACACCTTGTGTTGTCTCTGTTTCTGCTAATACTTTTACAATTGCTTCTGGAACAATATACAGTTCAACATCATTGACTTCCCAATCTTTTGGAAGATCTGTTTGATCCGAAACGATAATTTCTGTCGCAATTTTCGCCTTTAGGGCTTCTTCAACTAAATGAAATCCTTCTACAAAAAATAAACCTGCTTTATCGCGCTCTTTCTTCGTTTGCAGTTTCTTCCACTGTTTCACGCGTGGATTTTTTACTGAATCAATGTTTTTCATAATATGTAATTCCCTCTCTTCTTGTCTTCCCATTATAGCCTATTTTTCATACATATTTACATAAAAAACAACAAAAACTAACGTCATTAATTTGCAAAAAGAGGTGAGTATGGTGAGTTTTAACTTACGAGGTGCTGTATTAGCAAACGTATCTGGTAATACACAAGGACAATTACAAGAAACAATTGTCGATGCTATTCAAAGCGGCGAAGAAAAAATGCTTCCTGGCCTTGGCGTACTATTTGAAGTCATTTGGAAAAACGCTGATGAAGGCGAAAAGCAAGAGATGTTACAAACGTTAGAGCAAGGATTGAAGAAATGAAGTGAAATCACCTTGGCAATTGCTGAGGTGATTTTTGGTTAAGTGAAAATTAAGGTGACTTCCTTCACATTTGATCATATAATCTATATATTAAATTTTAATAAATTCGATAGGGGACTTTTTATGCAACAAGAACTTACAAATAGTAACGTGTATTCTATATCCTGGTGGGGGTTTGTTTTTTCTTTACTATTTGCGACTTTTGGAGTTGGAATTATTGCTGGACTATTCACTTTCATTCCATCCAACATCTATACAGAATTTATTCTGATGCAAGAACCTACTTCACTTCACGTCTCATTCGAGGATGTAGCTTTTAATTTTGCCCAATGTACTATATTACTTTTATTCATTTATACATGTGAACCTATAAAAAAATTAATCGTGCCAAGTTTGAATTTCAAAGTATTGAAACAAATAAATGTGTATGTATATGTACTTCTTTTCTTTGCATTGGATTGGATAATATGTTCATATGTTCTTGCACCACTATTTCCTCATGCAGGAGAAGAACAATATATCGCTTTAGATTTTGAAATACTAGAGAAACACCCTATTCTTTTGTTCCTAGGTACTGCCATCTTTGTTCCAATTCATGAAGAACTTATATTCCGCGGCATGATTTTACGCTTTTTACAAGAACGTTTCCCATTTTGGCTTGCAGCTGTCGGATCAAGCTTCATTTTTGGTATTGCTCATATCTATTCAGTCGGAGTTATGATAAGTGCCTTTATCAGTGGCATGTTTATGGCAATCTTATGTAAAAAAACGAACTCTATTATTCCAGCTATTTTGCTACATATATTAATTAATACATTTGCTTAAACCTTTTCATCAACTCTATAATTGAAATATTAAAAACGATAGGTGGACATAAAACATGCAACCAGAAACAAATATAATACAAGAACAGCACCGCCTAATGTCATGGTCGAATTTTGTCGGCTCTGTTTTGTTTGCTTTTTTCGGAACAAGCATTATCTCGGGCTTATTTACTTATCTTCCACTAGCCATTTATAGTGAAGGTATGACAGATGCAAAGAAACTTGCTTTTTATGAATCACTTGCGGGCATAGGGGCTGTAACGTTACAAATCATTCTTTTGTTAGTTTTTATCTATAAGCATAAAGTACTGAAACAATTGTTACAACCAATTTTCAACTTTCAAGCTTTAAAGAAAGGAAGCACATATGGATACTTACTTCTTTTCTTTGTCTTAAACATTATACTAAGCTCAATTATCTTAACTTATATATTCCCAGAAGCAACAACAGAGCAAGATAATGCTTTAAATTTAGAAGTGTTAGGACAATATAAATTTCTATTAATTATTAACATTGCTATACTTGTTCCGATTTTTGAAGAACTTATTTTCCGCGGTATGGTTCTACGTTTCTTCCAAACACGTTTCTCATTTTGGATTGCCGCACTTGGATCGAGCTTCATTTTTGGAATTGCTCATACGTACGCAGTAGGTGTGATGGTCGTTACCTTTATTCTCGGAATGCTTATGGCAATCTTATGTAAAAAAACAAATTCCATCGTTCCAGCTATATTGCTTCATATGATGAACAATATGCTTGCAACGTTACAATAAGTGTAAAAAGGGACTCAGCTGAGTCCCTTTTCCATTTTATATTCCGGATTATTATGTCGTTTACATCCAAACAAATAGCACGCTGTCAAAAAGTCTGTTTCAAAAGTTAACTTTGGCGTATAATTAGCTGAAATTCTTTCCATTAAACTTTTCCATTCTTCTTTTTCTATTATTAACTCTTGTATACGCTCTGCTTTATCTTTCTCTGTCCACACTTCACAGCACTCCTCTTCATGCACACTATCCATTATTTCTTCTACTTCTTGTATCACTTCCTGCAGTAATTCATGTGCACGAGTATGTTGACCGTTTCGAAGTAATACATACATATATTTACTTACCCAATCTTCCATTTTCCCGTACTCGTTCCACCCTTTTTCAAAAAAGAGAATCGCTTCTTGAAAACAACCGAGTTCAGTATATAATTCCGCCACTTGTACAGTTTCTATTTCTTCAGCAGTTTGTAAAAAATCTTCTAACCGACGCTTTGCTTCTTCTCTTCTCCCTAACTCAATCAAACATTGTATATAGTCATATATCGCATACTTATGACCATTAGAGACCTCTAGAAAATAATTCACTGCCTCTTCTAAATTACCAAGACAATACTCCGCAGTCGCAAGATTAAAAGTTGCCTCCAAAGTTGGTTGAATCGCAAGTGCCTTTCGTAAAACTTCTCTCGCCTTGCTCCATTGCCCAGTTCTCACATATCCCTCACCTAAAAGACTATAAGGAAAGTGAGAGTGTGGCTGAAAACGAAGTACTTCTTTTAACAGATGGATCACTTCGTCCACATCTTCTTCTTCATACATGTATATATGAGCAAGATTTGTTAATGACTGCACATCTCTTGATTCTTCTACTGCTTGCTTAAACAGTGTAAATGCTTCTTGATATTCATTTTGTTCTAATAATGCAATTGCTTTTTCATTTGTATTCAAAGATTTCTCCCCTTTAATTAACTTGAACTTCAAATGACTCCTCACTTAACACTTTATAATAATCTGTTTTCTGATTTCCTTCTTCACCAGATGTTAACTCTGGAGTAAACGTAATCGAAGTCACACTTTCATCTAACTTTCCAAAACGCCAGTAGCTCTCCTTCGCTAATGTTAGCCCTGATACAGCTTGTAACGCATTCCCATCTTGATCTTCCGCTAAAAACTTTACATCTAATTCTTTTCCATTTAACATTTTATAATTCAATTTTACTAATACAGGAGAAATTCGCAAATCCTCTACTTCAATTTTTTGTCCATTCTCTAGTGTGAATTTTTTACCAATTGGTATAATCTTTGTATCAGCTTTTAACTTATCACCAGATGCAGTAAACGAAAAACCCCAGTCTCCTTTTATAGAATCCTCTGTATTTGAAAACTCAATATCTCGATATACAACTTGTATGTTTAACTCCCCCGTCACATCCATCCACTTTAATTCTTCATCTCTCAAATCAATAGCAGAAAAGAAAGTATACGTGTAATCATTTACTTTTTTCGTATCACCACTTCCGCCTCCATTAATTCTTTGTCCATTAATATAAATATCTGGCCACGCAAATGCTTCTTTCAAGTCTGTACTACTTGATTTAAATGTACTATTTACAATAATTTTCCCCTCATCTAGCAGCACTTCATCCAGACGTACTTCTACATTATTATCATAAACAGTTTGACCTACTGTTGTTGTATACTCTTTTAAATCTTCTTTACTATTCACATATTCCTCCGTTTTACTACCAATCAACGGAATATCTGCAATCATGCTACGCATATCCACTGTCATTATACAGAAAAATGCTACCGCTGCTGTTGCTAGCACCGTTATATTTCGTTTTGTATGACGTCTTTTTGTTAACTTTTTATTAACCCTTCTTTTCATCCTCTTCTTCTCCACATCACTCAAACACACTTCTTCATAATCGCTCACATCTACCTCAACATCATTTAACATTTCAAATGGGTCTTTCATTCTTGCCACCTCACTTTTCATTTATTTCGCGCGGCTATGTAAAAATAATGAACGAAGTTTTTGACGCCCTCGCGATAACCGATTATAAATAACTCCACTTTTCATCCCCATACTCTCTGCAATTTCTTCTACACTCTCTTCTTCTACGTACCGCTTCATAAAAATTTCTTTATCTTCTTTCTTTAAATGATCTAGCATTCTTTCCATTTCAAGACTTACTACATCATGGTCCGTCATTGTTACGTATACCCCTTCATTTAGGCTATCTCTCTCCGCTTGCTTCATATATTTCCTACACGTATCAATGGCTTTATATTTTGAAACAGCTGCAATCCAATTTTTCAAACTATTTTTCTCTTCATCAAACTTTTTGATATGATTCCAAACCGCTAGCAATATATCATCGATGCATTCTTCCTGCATATCTTCTAGTGAAAACAAATGCTTTCGCACAATACTTGTAATAAGTCCACCGTAAATATCAATAATAAAGTGTAACGCTTTTTCATTACGGCTTCGCAACTCTTTCACAACGTTTTCATCTGTGATTTTCACATACTCCCCTCCTCTCTAACTCTTCTCATCTTTTAATTCGTTTTCCATTTATGTATTTCTATCAAAAAATTTAGATTTTCATTTTCAAATATCCAAAATACTCCTCTTATTGTAAACTAAAGAATACAACAAGGAGGAGTTATATTGACAAACATGGAAGCACTTCCCATTATGCTATGGGTATCATTTGTACCAATACTAGCACTAACAGGAATCGCCGGGGGCATTTTCCTAATCATACAAGGTGTAAAATATAAGAAACTAGTAATTGGTATGCTTGGAATTATCTCTTGTACACAAATCATATTACCGTTTGCTGCCTGGGGGTTCGGAGAGATATTGCCAAACATTCCAACTCCTGTTTATTGGGGCATTTTCGCTACTACTGGTCTTGTTGCTTGTATCCTTGGCATATATAATCGTCTTTTACCTATTTCTATTACAGGCGCTATCATATGCATAGTTGGGGGCATTGGTACAGCACTAGCTGCAATGAGCGGGATATAAAGTGAAACTAACACTCAGTAGGGGTTTTCTTCATCCCCCACTGAGTGTTAGCCCGAACAATCGGGGTAAAAAGCAAAACCCGCCCAAAAGGGCGGGTTTCTCGTAGTTTATTAGATTAATGCACCATTTGCACCAAGTTTTTAGCCTTCAATTGTTGTGTTTGCAGCCATATGTCCGTCATTGTAGAAATAGTACCATGTACTATTGATTTGCTGCCACCCTGTTTGCATAGCACCGTTTTTGTTTAAGTAGTACCATGTTCCACCAATTTGTTTCCATCCCGTTTGCATTGTACCGCTTGTATTAAAGAAGTACCATGTTCCACCAATTTGTTTCCATCCTGTTTGCATAGCACCGTTTTCGTTTAAGAAGTACCATGTTCCACCAATTTGTTTCCATCCCGTTTGCATTGTACCGCTTGCATTAAAGAAGTACCATGTTCCACCAATTTGTTTCCATCCTGTTTGCATAGCACCGTTTTCGTTTAAGCAGTACCATATTCCACCAATTTGTTTCCATCCTGTTTGCATTGTACCATTTTCGTTTAAGTAGTACCATGTTCCATTGATTTGCTGCCATCCTGTTTGCATTGTACCATTTTCATTTAAGTAGTACCATATTCCATTGATTTGCTGCCATCCTGTTTGCATAGCACCATTTTCATTTAAGTAGTACCATGTTCCATTGATTTGTTGCCAGTTCGTTTGCATGATGCCTTCTTTATTAAAGAAGTACCATTGGTTATCGATGAAACTCCAATTTGTTTGCGGTGTTTCTGTGTTGTAGTAATACCACTTGTTGTCGATTTTTGTCCATCCGGAATAACTTTGCTTTACAGTTACTTTAGCAGGCTCGCTTTTGTTCCCCGCTTTGTCCGCTGCGATAACAGTAAGCTCTGTTTCGCCTTTTTGCGCTGGAATTTGTACGGTAAAGTTTCCGTCTTTGTCCGCAACTGCTGATCCAATTTTTGTTGTATCCACAAAAACACTTACCACTGCATTTGGTTCTGTTTTCCCGGTTACTTCTGTTGTTTTGTCTGTAACAGCATGTACCTCTGGTTTGCTTGGAGCCGTTATGTCTCCCCCGCCTGGTGTTTCTGTTCCTTCAGCTACAACATTTTGTATTACTGTACCAGTGTAAAAAATCCCTGTATCTGCAAATGGATCTTTTACTCCAAATTCATATACTTTCTCACCTGGCGTACTCCATTTTACCGCATCATTATTATATTCACCGCCTTCACTCTTCAAACGAATTTTCGTAGAGATTTTACCATCCTTTTCATATATTGGTATTTTCACTTCTTTATTTACTTCTGTTTCTTCTAAAAAGACTTTTTGATTTTGAACATTAATATAAGCTTGCTTACTTAATTCCACAACCGGTCTAACATCACGAATTTCATTTGCTACAAAGTTTACATATATTAATTTTTCCAACTTACTAATTGGTGATAGATCCGAAATGTAATTCGCTTCTAAATTAATTTTTTCTAAGTTTGCTAGTTTTGATAACGAAGCAATATCTTTTATTTCGTTATTATCTAACTCTAATACTTTAAGATGACTCATTTGACTAATCGGCGTTACATCTTCAATTTGATTTTTCCCTAACGATAAATCTTCTAATTGATTCAACTGATGAATTCCCGAAATGTCTTTAATTTTATTACGCGTTGCTATTAAGTCTGTTAATGGTAATGTGTATAATGGCGTTATATCTTCAATTTGATTACCCGATAAAGATAGATATGTTAGGTTTTTCAATCCACTTAACGGAGCAACATTGGAAACTTTATTATTAGCTATATTTAAAGTTTCTAACTGTTCCATTTTACTTAACGCAGTAATATCTTCAATTTGGTTACCCGATAAAAACAAGCTTTTCACATTTTTCATTTCACTTAGCGGGGCAACGTTAGAAATTTTATTACTGCTTAAATCAAGGTACTCTAAATTGTCCATTTTAGTAAGCGGCGTTACATCTTCAATTCCACTGCTACGTATAGCTAACTTTTTCACTTGTTTTAAATTCGAAAAGAACGTCAAATCTTTTATATTCGCACGAGTTATTGTTAAAAACTCTAAGTTTGGCATATATTGTAGTGCGCTATAGTCAAGAATCTCATTCGTATTTAAAAATAACTCTTTTACTTGTAGTAACTCTTCTTGCGTAATTGGTGTATCTAAGTCTTCTCTATTAAATACTTTTTGATTAACAAGTTGTCTTAATTTCTTATCTGTTATCACATTTTTACTATCAACTGGATTTTCAGTTCCGTTATCACCTGGATTAGAACCATCACCTGGATTTTCAGTTCCGTTATCATTTGCATTAGGATTTATAATTTCAAATTGAACTTGATATTTATTATTGTATCCAATTGCTGGAATAAGAATATGCATTTGCATATTATACTTCTTCGATAACTCTCCTATTTCAAATTGAACTACTTTCGTTCCATTTTTTCTCTTATCCTCTGACAATACTTCTACATCATGAAATACACCTGGTTGATCCATATCTTCTACTCTAAGATATTGAAAATAATCGCTATCTTGTACAGTTACAATAACAAACTTCTTTCCATTCTCAATTTTCAACTTAGGATCTTTTAAGTATTGAGAAACCATAGATGGTTCATTTTTTTGATCTTTATATACTTTTATCTCAGCATCATATATACGATCTGGTGCTAGTGCTTCCGTTTTATTTGCTTCAATTGTTACTGCTGCTTGCGCTGCGCTAGGATAAACAGCGAAAGGAACAACTAATGTTGTAGCCACTAATAATGCTCTAATGTTATTTTTTTTCAAAGCTATATCCCCTTTATAATATAATTCGTTTATCAATTAGATGATAATGATTTTCATTATCGTTGTCAATGATAAAACTTTCTAAAACTATTTTTATGATTTTTGTGTGATCAAACCACCCACTTGCTCACTGGATTTGAGTCAATATTTTGCACACAAAATCACAAACAATAGTTAAACGAATTTTAAACTTTGATTTAGTTATTATTGATGACATTATGTATATGGCAATAGATCAACGAGAAGCTTACTTGACGGTCATGATATAAAGTGAAACTTCACTCAGCATTTTAGTTGTTTGATACATAATGAAAAAAGCGAAAGGAATTATCCTTTCGCTTTTCTTATCAATCAAATGTAATATTATGTACAGTGTTTGCATCAAGACGCTTAATTACTTCTGTAATTAATTTCACTGCATTCTCGTAATCATCGCGATGTAACATTGCTGCGTGAGAGTGAATGTAACGCGTTGCAATTGTAATCGACATAGACGGAACACCGTTTAACGAAACGTGAATTGCACCTGCGTCTGTACCACCGCCAGCTAAAGAATCGTATTGATACGGAATGTTTAGCTCATCTGCTACGCCAACAACGAAGTCACGAAGACCTTTATGTCCAACGACAGAAGCATCATATAGAATGATTTGCGGACCATCACCCATTTTACCTTGCGCTTCTTTTTCTGATATACCCGGCGTGTCACCAGCGATACCAACATCTACCGCAAATGCGATGTCCGGCTGAATGTAGTTCGCAGATGTTTTCGCACCGCGAAGACCTACTTCTTCTTGTACCGTTCCAACACCATATACGATGTTTGGATGCTTTTCATCTTTTAATCCTTTTAATACATCAATTGCGATTGCACAACCAATACGGTTATCCCAAGCTTTCGCAAGTAACATTTTTTCATTGTTCATTACTTGGAATTCAAAGTAAGGTACAACTTGATCTCCTGGACGTACGCCCCACTCCATCGCTTCTTCTCTACTAGAAGCGCCGATATCAATAAACATGTCTTTAATATCAACTGGTTTTTTACGTGCTTCTGGAGGTAAGATGTGCGGTGGTTTCGAGCCGATAACACCAGTTACATCACCTTTATTTGTTACGATCGTAACGCGCTGCGCAAGCATAACTTGTGACCACCAGCCACCAACCGTTTGAAAACGAAGGAATCCTTTATCATCAATTTGCGTAATCATGAAGCCAACTTCATCTAGATGACCAGCTACCATAATTTTCGGACCGTTTTCATCGCCGATTTTTTTCGCAACTAGACTTCCTAAGTTATCTGTTGAAATTTCACTCGCAAATGGTTCAATATATTTCTTCATTACTTCACGCGGTTCACGTTCGTTCCCAGGGATACCACGTGCATCTGTTAGTTCTTTTAGCATTGTCAATGTAGCATCTAATTGTTTCATTGCAGTGCCTCCTTTTTCTTCATTCAATTCATTATACATAAACAAATTGAAATGTTCAAAAAATATTAATATCCTTGTGTTTGGCGTGCGTGATTTACTTCATTTTTGCTTAAATATGCCTTTTCAATTTCCTCTTGATCGAATTCGAGAGTTTGTCCTAAACGAAGATAACTTGTAAATAGTTCAATGTAGTTTGTAATGGATGGTTGTTCACTGAAGCGAATTGCTTTTGCATATGTGTCTAAGAAAATTTCCACTTCTGTTTTGCTTGTTTGTGCGCATTTATAAAATAAGAAGTTTTTATCAATCCCTAGATCAATTCCAATCGATAAGATAAAGTGTAAGCCATCTACATATTCTTCAAGTACAACTCTACGCTCTGAAGCTGGCTTATTGCTCCAATATTTAAAACAGCGTGTTTCATTTGCAAGTTCACCGATTTCTACAAGAAGAGCTAACATTTTTTCTTTTAATAATTTTTTTGGCTGTACCCCATGTTCTTGTATGATACGGTCATCTAATTCTTTTTGTAATTTAAACAGTTGTAATAAATCCATGTATCTATTCCTCCTTCAACATTGCATATTATATACAACGTTGCTTCCACCTCATGGTAAATGTTAAATCATAACAATATGAAAAGTTTTATTCTTACATTATAGCAGTGTCCCTTCCGCTAGAAAAGACACCTTTACATGCATAACCATGAGCATCATATGTGAAAGAAAAAAGTCAGAGGTCTTTCCCTCCGACTTTGTATGTTTATTATTTCATTTTATTTTATGTTTTATGCTTATTTTGTCATATCTAGTACGACACGTCCGTTAATTTTTCCTTCTTCCATTTCTGTAAACACATCATTAATTTCATGGAGGTGACGTGTTTCAATCATTGCTTTTACTTTTCCTTTTGCCGCAAATTGCAACGCCTCTGTCAAATCTTTACGTGTACCAACAATGGAACCAACAATTTTAACTGCATTTAATACTGTATCAAAAATTGGTACTTCCATCATTTCTGGCGGTAAACCAACCGCTACACAAGACCCACCGCGGCGCACTGCACGATACGCTGCATCAAATGCCGGTTTTGATACGGCCGTACAGATAGAAGCATGTACGCCGCCTACCTTTTCATGAATCCAAAGTGCAGCATCTTCTTTTAGAGGGTTCACAACATAATCTGCACCAAGTTCTTTTGCGAGTTCAAGCTTTTCATCAACTGTATCAACTGCTACAACGTTTAATCCCATTGTCTTTGCATATTGCAAAGCTAAATGTCCAAGTCCACCAATACCAAAGATTGCTACCCATTCCCCAGGTTTTGCTTCTGATACTTTTAACGCTTTGTAAGTTGTTACACCAGCGCAAAATAGCGGAGCTGCCTCTACGAAATTTAAGTTTTCTGGAACCTTTACAACATAATCTGCTGCCGCAATGCAATATTCCGCATAACCACCATCAACAGAATATCCAGCATTTTGTTGGTCTAAGCAAAGTGTTTCACGTCCTGATAAACAGTATTCACAATGGCCGCACGCTGAGTATAACCACGGAATCCCCACGCGATCACCAATTTTTAAATGCTTCACACCTTCTCCAACAGATTCAACTATCCCAACTCCTTCATGCCCTGGAATGAGCGGAAGCTTTGGCTTTACCGGCCAGTCACCATGCGCCGCATGCAAATCTGTATGGCAAACACCGCACGCCTGAATATGTACAAGCACTTCATTTGGCCCTGCCTTTGGTTTTGGAACATCCTTTACCTCTAAACGCTCTTTAAATTGGCTTACAACAGCTGCTTTCAAATGAACTCCTCCTTCACTCGCTTTTTGAAAAGGTTTTCATAATTATATTAGTACAGAAAAAATACTAAATCTACCATATTATAATTTTTTTCAATTTTTAATCTACGAAACCTTCTCTTTTCAACTTCATATTAAGGGAAGAAACACTACAATAATAGGGTTAGTTGTGTCGAAAGGTTGTTATTTCTTTCACAAATTAGTGAAACATTGTAAACTAAATTGGAAACATACATGTAAAAGGAGTTTACATATGGAACATATTATTTCTTCTAATCAAAATACACTTGAATTGTATTATGCATTGCTACGCGGAGTTTCGCTGCTAACTTTCAAAAAGCTGCCTGCTATTGAAAACAAAAAAGAAGCAATTAAAAAAGAAATTTTAAGAGAAGAAGACTTTTACAAATTATAAAAAGCGAACCGAATTGGTTCGCTTTTTATATTGACGGTTAAATCGTTCTATGTTATATTTTGATTAATCAATCAAATAAATAATTGTTTGTTCAATCAATTTTCAGGGGGAACATATATGAACAATAAAGCAACACCAACTTGGCTACTTTCTCTTATGAGCATCGTGCTTGGAGGCGCCGCAATCTGGTATACTTGGTTTAGATATAGTGAGAGAGTTCAAAACGGAATTGAAATTCCTTGGTACAATTGGACAACGCTCATTTTAATGGGTGGAGTTGGTATTTCATTTTTGATCGCAGCGATTGTTCTTTTCTTTAATAAATCTGGTGGATGGGCGATGTTTAAAGGCAGCTTCATTATGGCCCAATTTACCTTGTTTGCAAATTTACTTTTACTAATCGTAAAAGTTATACTAAATTTTGATACAGAGAAGGCAACTCTATTCTTTGAGCGCCTATATGAAAGCCCATTAGATAAAGCGATTCTTACAATTGTAATCATTTTCATTTCACTTAATCTTGTAGATAAGTTTATAAGAAAACAAAAACAGAGTTAAGGGGATATATTGATGAATGAAAAAAAGACAGACGGTAAACAATCGTTTATCGCCGAAGCAAGACGTCAACAAATTATTGAGGCCGCGATTCAAACACTTGATGAAATTGGATATGTAAAAGCAAGCCTTGCCCAAATCGCAAAACGAGCAGGCATTAGTACAGCACTAATCTCTTATCATTTTGCAGATAAGAACGATTTAATGAACCACTTATTAATGCACCTTGTTGAGAATTCAACTTCTTATATTTTAGAAAAAACTGCTCAGCAAACAACTGCTCGTGAACAATTACATGCGTTTATTACAGCAAGCCTAGCATATCAAAGTACTCACCCAATGCGAAACACAGCGCTTGTCGAAATTGTATTTAACGCGCGCACACCAGAAAACGTACCGTACTATAAATTAGGTGATGAGGAAGAAGAGCCGCTAATAAGTGAACTGAAGAATATACTACGCACCGGTCAAGAAAACGGAGAATTTGGCACATTCCATGTAAGTGTTATGGCAAACATGATTCAAGGAGCAATTGGCGAATATATGCTAAATACAGCAATTGTACAAGAAGTAGACCTTGAAACATATAGCAATGAACTTGTTACAATTATTGATCGCACAGTGAAAGCATGACGAATAACGTCATGCTTTTTTGTGTAAATACTTTATCGGCTATTCTTCTATGGTTATCGGCTGTTTTATACACTTTATCGGCTGTTTTCCGGATTTATCAGCTATTTTGCGCACTCTTTCGGCGATTTTTCCAAGTTTATCGGCGATTCCACTCAGTAACTGAAATTTCACATACTTAAAACAAAAAAACCTCAGAAGAAAATCTCCCGAGGTTTTTAATCAATTATTTTAAGTTGTTTTTTGCAACTGTTGCTAATTCAGCGAAAGCTTTTGCATCGTGAACAGCTAAGTCAGCTAGCATTTTGCGGTTTACTTCGATACCAGCTTCTTTTAAACCGTGCATTAAACGGCTGTAAGAAAGACCGTTCATACGAGCAGCAGCGTTGATACGTGTGATCCATAATTTACGGAAGTCACGTTTCTTTTGACGACGGTCACGGAATGCATACATTAAAGATTTCATAACCTGTTGGTTAGCAACTTTAAATAGCGTGTTTTTAGAACCGTAGTAACCTTTCGCTAATTTAATCATTTTTTTACGACGTTTACGAGTAACTGTACCACCTTTTACTCTTGGCATAATATTACCTCCTAGTGTGTTCTATATCTGAACCGAACTTATTTTAAGTTGTCAAGCATTTGACGGATACGTTTGAAGTCACCAGCGCTTACTACACCAGCTTTACGTAATTTACGTTTAGCTTTTGTAGATTTGTTAGCGAATAAGTGGCTTGTGTAAGCGTGAGAACGCTTAAGTTTACCAGATCCAGTCTTTTTGAAACGCTTTGCAGCGCCGCGATGAGTTTTTTGTTTAGGCATAGGTATTTCCTCCTCTATCTATTACTTATCGTTTTTCGGTGCTAAAACTAAGAACATACTACGTCCTTCCATTTTAGGCTTAGATTCAATTGTTCCAACTTCTGCACAAGCTTCAGCGAAACGATCTAAGACACGTTGACCGATTTCTTTATGAGTAATGGCACGTCCTTTAAAGCGAATTGACGCTTTAACCTTGTCGCCTTTCTCCAAAAACTTGATAGCATTACGAAGTTTTGTGTTAAAGTCATGTTCATCAATTGTTGGACTTAAACGAACTTCTTTCATGCTGATAATTTTTTGATTTTTACGCTGCTCTTTTTCTTTCTTTTGTTGCTCAAAGCGGAATTTACCGTAGTCCATAATGCGGCATACTGGTGGTTTCGCATTTGGAGCAACCAATACTAAATCAAGATTAAGATTTGCAGCCATATCTAACGCGTCGTTACGAGACTTAATACCAAGCTGATCGCCATTTGCACCAACTAAACGTACCTCACGAGCACGAATTTGCTCGTTGATCATCATATCCTTGCTAATAGTAAGCCACCTCCAAGGTTTTATCAGAAATTGTTTGTAGCCCGCAGAACCCGAACAAAAAAAGTGCGGGCGTACGACACCCACACTTGTAATATCTTTAAGAAAGAAATACATTTACCTGTCAACTGCAAAGGCGTCAATCAGGTGAGAAGCGGGTGCTTCTACTTGTTCTACAATCAATATTCTGTTATCCTTGATGAGTTTATCATAGGACATAGTGTCTGTCAAGAAGACGCTCTGTTTTCCTAACAACAAGAAATATTGTAACAAACAACGTGCATACTTGCAATAGTTTTTTACAAGAAGTGTATGTTGGTTATTATCACCAAAAAAAGCCGCGGACTTCCCGCGGCTTTTTAATTAGCGTTTTCCTTCTACTTTAATCATGTCAACAAATGCATCTAGTGCAACTGTTTCTGATTTTTGTTCACCGTATTTACGCACGTTTACGCCGTTTTCAGCAACTTCGTTGTCACCAACAACAAGCATGTATGGAATTTTCTCCATTTGTGCTTCACGAATTTTATAACCAATTTTCTCTTCGCGTGTATCCACTTCAACACGGATGCCAACACGTTGTAATTCTTCTTGTACTTTCTTCGCATAGTCTAAGTGTACGTTCGGAGAAACTGGAATTACTTGTACTTGAACTGGTGCTAACCAAGTTGGGAATGCACCTTTATACTCTTCAATTAAGAAAGCAACGAAACGTTCCATTGTTGATACAACACCGCGGTGAATAACAACAGGACGATGATGCTTACCATCTTCACCGATGTATGTTAATTCAAAGCGCTCTGGAAGTAAGAAGTCTAATTGTACAGTTGAAAGTGTTTCGTCTTTTCCAAGTGCAGTACGAACTTGAACATCAAGCTTCGGACCGTAGAATGCCGCTTCACCTTCTGCTTCGTAGTAATCAAGACCTAATTCATCCATTGCTTCCTTTAACATGCTTTGTGCTTTTTCCCACATATTATCGTCGTTGTAATACTTTTCAGTATCAGCTGGGTCACGGTAAGATAAGCGGAATGAGTAATCTTCTAAGCCGAAGTCTTTATATACTTCTAGCGTTAAGTTTACAACACGCTTTAACTCTTCTTTAATTTGGTCTGGACGAACGAAAATATGTGCATCATTTAAAGTCATACCGCGTACACGCTGAAGACCTGATAGCGCACCAGACATTTCGTAGCGGTGCATCGTTCCAAGTTCCGCAATACGAATTGGTAATTGACGGTAACTATGAATATCGTGCTTGTACACCATCATGTGGTGCGGGCAGTTCATTGGACGAAGAACTAATTGTTCATTATCCATTTCCATCACTGGGAACATGCCATCTTGATAGTGATCCCAGTGACCAGATGTTTCATAAAGCTCTCGACTTCCTAATACCGGCGTATATACATGGTTATATCCTAAGCTTGCTTCTTTATCAACAATGTAACGCTCGATAATACGACGAATCGTTGCACCTTTTGGTAACCAAAGTGGTAAACCTTGTCCTACTTTTTGACTATTAGTAAATAATTTTAATTCTTTTCCTAATTTACGGTGATCACGCTCTTTCGCTTCTTCAAGAAGACGTAAGTGCTCATCTAATTCTGCTTTCTTTACGAATCCAGTACCATAAATACGTTGCAACATTTTGTTGTTGCTGTCGCCGCGCCAGTAAGCACCTGCAACACTTAGTAATTTGAACACTTTAATCTTCCCTGTAGATGGAAGGTGAACACCGCGGCAAAGGTCGAAGAATTCACCTTGCTCATAAATTGAAATAACAGAGTCCTCTGGAAGATCGTTAATAAGCTCTAATTTTAACTCATCACCGATTTCTTCATAACGACGAAGAGCATCCTCACGTGGAACCTCTTGGCGAACAATTTCTAAGTTCTCATTCACAATTTTTTGCATTTCTTTTTCAATTTTTGGGAAGTCCTCTACTGTAATAGCTTCTTCCATATCGATATCATAGTAGAAACCATTTTCGATTACAGGACCAATTCCAAGTTTTACATCTTTATATAAACGTTTTAGCGCTTGTGCTAAAAGGTGAGCTGTTGAATGGCGTAAAATATATAAACCATCTTCAGAATCTAATGTTACGATTGCAATTGCACCATCTTCTTCGATTGGTGTACGAAGATCAATCATCTCATCGTTTAATTTTCCTGCAACAGCTTTTTTCTTTAAGCCTGGGCTAATAGAAGCTGCAATATCTTCAGTTGTTGTTCCTTTTGGAAACTCTTTTACAGCTCCGTCTGGAAACGTAATTTTAACTACTTCTGCCATCACTGGTCACTCCTTTTCCTTTGTACAAAATAAAAAACACCCATCCCCGATAAAAAGGGACGAGTGTTGAATTCGTGGTTCCACCCTTGTTTCAGCTAACTATCAGGTTAGCTGCTCAAGTTCATCATAACGGCTGTTGCCGTCAGCAATTACTAGATATTCCGTTCACTGCTGAAGTTCAGAGGTGGTAAGTAATGAACCCGTATTAGGAAGCTCACAGCCTAAGGCTCCCCTCTCTGAGAATCGTAGAAAATTACTCATGTCCTCATCGTAACATTTAAATGTATTTTCATGTATGTACGTAATTATATGCTCAAAATCCTAGAAAATCAAGGGCGTTCCTTTTATTTTTTAAACTTTTCATACTCGCTTCAAACTCATCTAACCTATGCACCTTTACTCGTTCCTCAAATACATTTTGAATCGTAATAATCATGTTATGATCTTGCTCTTTCGTATAGATATGGATTACTTCTGGTGCAATAGATAAAAGTGGCGCAATGACATTCGTATCAATATATATATCTTTATCCGGAAACGCTTCTTTATCTATATAATAGACAAGTTGTTCTTGTTTTAAACGAATTCCTTTTTCATTGTAAAAAATGAAACTATCATGAAACACAAGATGAAGAGAAGATAGGCGTGGTTTTCTGTCACTCACTTTTTGGCGCAACGCTTCAATAAACATTTGATATTCCTGCTCCATCTTATATTCATCAATCGCAAGTTCCATTAAGCGATATAAAAATTGACGATACTTCCGAAGACGAAACTTTGTATAAGACAAAAAAGAAAATGACAAAGGGTCAGAAAGCCATCCTTTAAAAGACGCTGTGACAAGCTCCTCAGCTGCTCGAAAAGAAAGATTCCCTTTCAATCCTTTTCGCTTTTCACTTAAAATAGAATGAGCCATATGTAAAATTTGATTCTGTTCTTCCCGCTCCTTATAAAAAAACGCATCTTGCAAAACAGATGTACACCATTCATGTTGTTTTTTATTTATGATAAATTGGACAAGTACAGGAATAAATACTTTCTCCATATACCTTGCCCCATACACCGGCATGTGCACAACAACCATTTTTTCATGTAAATACACACTAATTTCTTCATATTTATATGCAGCGCGCTTTTTCAGCGCTTTATATACGTGTACAGCTTCATTTTCTTCTTCGAAACAGATTTCAATCACTTTTGCCCCCCCTTTTATCCCTAGAAAAAGTCTGATTCGTTTCACTATTACTCACTGAGTACAGCTTCACGTCATCCATCCTGCTAGTTTCATATATATTAAGGGGAAGCATAAAAAATGATACAAGCATACATGAAATTTCTCATTTCTTAGTCATTCAAATAAAAAAGGTAAGCATAACGCTTACCTTTTACATATGACGACGATTTTTCCCACCAATTTGAATTGGTTTTGCTAAATATTTAATACGTTCCATAATACGAGCAGCTTTCATTTCTTCCTCTTCACCACGCTGCGTATATGTTAAATGATACTCTAACTGTTTGAAATCGAAGTTCGACGTAAAGAATGTTGGTAAATTTTCTAACATGCGGAATTGCAAAATTGCACCAAGGACATCATCACGGACGAAACTCGACATGGCCTCTGCTCCAATATCATCTAGCATTAATACCGGCACACGTTTCACTGCGTCAATCTTTTCGTTGATCGTATTATTTTGAATGGAACTTTTAATTTCTCGTAAAAACTCTGGTAAGTAGACAATCATTGAACTAATTTTTCGCTGTGCAAGCTCGTTTGCAATCGCACCGAGCAAGTACGTTTTTCCAACACCAAATGACCCATAAAAATATAACGCCTGCATTTTCTTTCCTTGTTCATACGTTTTTAAAAATTCGTTTGCTGCACGAATTGCCTCAATCCGATCTAAATCCGACAAATCCAAACTGTCCATCGATGCTTGTAAAATATCACTTGGCATATACACACTTTGAATAAGCTTCTCATGCTTCTTTCTCTCATCATATGCTACTTTACGAACACAGCGATCATATTGAATATCAATCATTTTTCCTTGAATGATTAGTTTTGGCTCGTACCCTTGAAGCATATTTTTACAGTTTTCTAAACTTGGACAATCTTTACAACCTACACTTTGTCCAATATATTCATACAATTTAATAAGACTACGATCAATCATCGAAGTTGTCACTTCACCTTTATGCTCTTCTAAAAAAGCTTGAACACGCGGATGCGCCATTACTTCTTGTCGTAAGCCTTCATATCGTTTCTTAAAACTTTCCTTGTTCATTAAATTTGCAAATGCATTTTGAATAGGTTCCATTCTCTCACCTCGGAGGATTTCTTTCTCCATCATTAATTCCGTTTATACTTTTTCAACTCTTCTTCTAATCGTTTTCTTTCATCTTCTAACGCACTCTCATTTTCGGTTATTACTTCTTCCTGTTTCTCTTCTTTCTTTTCCTGCTCTTTCAACCAATCTGGTACCATCTCTTTTCGCACAGTCTTTTTCGCCGTTCTTCCTTTTTTCTTCGTCTCTGCCCACTCTTGATATTGACGATTTTCTGCTTTCGCAAGTGCCATCGCCTCTGGAACAGTATTCACTTTTTTTCGTGCCCAATGCCCCGCAATTTTCTCAACATACGACTTGGAAAGTTTCATATCAGAACGCAGCATAACATAATAAATTAGTACGTTCACAACTCCTGGTGCTAATTTTTGCTTTATCATTACATCTTCAACAATTTGTAAGTCTGCTTTCGTCGGTTCTGCCCCGCCTGAAATTTCTTTTAAAAGCTGCTTTGGTGAAATTTCTTCAAGCTGCTTAATAAGCACTTCTTCTTGCGTTGTTGGTTCTTTTTCATTCATTGTTCTTGCTTGAAGCGGCTGTTTCCGTTCATGAAAAACTGGTAGCGCTTGTCCATTTTCAAACTGATACCAATCTCGCGCTCCTTTTCTTAACCTTTCAATATCAATCGTATGTTGATCTGTAATTGTACCAAGAACAATATTTTGCATCGCTATTTCATCTATTCCATATACATAAGCAAGCGTTACAATACACTCGCGCACTGGCTCTGTAATTGCTTTTCGTGGTACAAGTGCCGATAACCCTTCGACAAATAAAGAGAAATTAAAGAATTCATTCCATAGCTTTGGAGCACTTCCTGCTTCCTTACTTGGCATCACCATATCTTCTGGCAAACGTAAATCATCTTTCGCCTGTTCGACTTGCCCATGATTAAACGAGCCAAATACATCATTGAAAGAACGCGTAATCTTTTCATATGAAGACATATCAAATCCTTCTTCTAAAAAATACTGCTTTACTTGATTATATTTTGTACGACTTAGGCGGTTATATAAAAAGATACTGAGTACAATATCATCAAAAAACTGCTTTGGCGAAAGTGGCGGTTGCAATTCATACACAAACATACGAATGTCTTTTTCTTTCTTTATATATACTTGCAACAACCCAATTGCTTCTAACTTCACACGCTCTTCATAAATTTCAGGAAGCTGCATATGCATCGTTACCATTAATGAATGATGCGTATTCTCTTTCCCAAATAAACGCTCTTGCTCTAACTCTCCCCAAAGAGTCATATATAAACTAAAGGCTTTGCTGCCGATTAACGGTTGATATAACATCGTTAACACTTTACGGTCATAGTTATGCAGCAAACCATTTGTACTTACTTTGTACCGGTCAATCGGTAATAACTCCATCCATGACTGTCTTTCCATCGTAGCAATTCCTTTCTTCCTTTATAAAGTGAACCTTCATTTAGTGGGGGCTTCATCTCCCATCTAAACTTCTTCGCTTCCCTCAAGTTTTAAGCTCGGGGTGTAGTGTAGCCCACATAAAGTAATATAATATAGAATGAGTGAAAAAAAGAGCTAATAGCTTACGCTTATAGCTCTTTTATTTTCTTTCCCTCTGCAGTATATCTTTCAGCTCTTCAATAAATACATTCAAGTCTTTAAATTGACGGTATACAGATGCAAAACGAACATAAGCCACATCATCGATATTGCGTAATGCTTCCATTACCATCTCACCGATCATATCACTATTCACTTCAGACATCCCTAAATTTCGCAATTCACGTTCAACATTTTGTGTAACTTCTTCTAGCTGTTTTAAAGCTACTGGTCTTTTCTCACACGCTTTAATTAAGCCACGTAAGATCTTCTCTTTATTAAACTCTTCTCGCATTCCTTCTTTTTTTACAACAATGAGAGGCGACTCTTCCACACGCTCAAATGTCGTAAAACGACTTAAACAACTTTCGCACTCTCTTCTTCTACGAATTGAGCGACTTTCATCAGCTGGACGTGAATCCAGCACTCTTGTGCCATTATGAAAACAAGATGGACAACGCATTCTAGCCACACTCCCCTACATTTTAGTTTCTTCGTATCACATTTTTATATAAGTATCTATTTCCTATTATATGTGCAACGCTTTCCTTCATACAGTATGTAATGCTCGTTTCTCGAGCTACTATGCAGCGTAAGAAAAGACTTCTACTCGCTTGTTCTTTTTATTTTAACAACACAAAACTCTCTTCCAGTTAAAAGAGAAAGCTTTTCAATTTTTAGCCAAATTAAAAAGAGGTGCATCATCTACACCTCTTTACATTTTAAATCAATTATCTTCTTTTTTAAAGAGCTTTTGTTTCTCTATGCTTAATTTCGAAGCTACCTGTACCACGTGGTAGTTCGATACTCTCGCGAGTTTTCGCACCTAAACCTTCAGCAATATATTCAGCAGCTACATTTGGATCAATGCGGTCACCACAAGTATAAACATCAATACTTGCATAACCATGCTCTGGAAAGCTGTGAATTGTTAAGTGAGATTCTGAAATAATTACAACTCCACTTACACCTTGAGGTGCAAATTTATGGAACGCAACCTCACGTACTTCTGCACCAGATTTTAGTGCTGCATCAACGAATAACTGTTCAATAAATGGCATATCATTAAGCTTGTCGAAATCGCAATCCCAAAGTTCAGCGATTACGTGACGACCCATAGTATCCATAGTATCCATTCTACAGTTCCCCCTTACAAGAAATTTAATTTAACTGTTCGAATTGAAAACTAATTTGCAATTTGGCTTGCTCCACTACCACGGGGGAAAGTTAGTCCAGAGAGGTCCTAACCCTTTAAGTAGTGACTACCACCTCAGCTCTTAAGTTTACGAATGTTAGTATACTTTGTTTATTTCCATTTTGCAACAACAGTTTTATCATTTTTTCGTGATGTTTTTCTACTTTACTTTCCCCTAATTTAGAGAAAAGATGTAAAAACGTTGAAATTACAACGCTTTCAGGTGTGTTAAACAGAAAAGTATATGTAATATTTTTCTTTTTCAAAAAAAGAAAAAGATTTAAAAGCGCTCTTTTTTGGGTGAACGGAGGCGCTGGCCATGTTTTGTAACGATCAGGTCCCTTTCCTTCCACCATTCGCGTTTCAAACAGAAGTAGGAAGTGAGTTCGCAGCCTTTTGTTCTCCGTGACTTGCGGTTTAGTGTTACAAGATCAAAAAAGTTTTAACCACGAAAAAAAGCAAGCCGTAGCTTGCCTTTTTCTCTATATAACTTAAATGTGTTGTACATTTTCTTGTTCTACTAATTTGTGACCAACCATCTTCACAAGATCTACAACGCGGCGAGAATAACCCCACTCGTTGTCATACCAAGCAAGTACCTTTACTTTGCGCTCACCCATTACCATTGTAGATAAGCCGTCAACAATTGCAGAATGTGTATTTGTGTTAAAGTCGATAGAAACTAATGGCTCATCGCTAAATGCAACAATGCCTTTTAAGCTACCGTTTGCAGCCTTCATAAACGCTTCATTAATTTCTTCCACTGTTACATCACGTTTCACATCAACAACTAAGTCAACTAATGATACGTTTGGTGTTGGAACGCGAAGCGCCATACCATGAAGCTTTCCGTTTAAGTGCGGAAGAACTTTTGCAAGTGCTTTTGCTGCACCAGTTGTTGTTGGAATGATTGATTGTCCGCAAGCGCGTGCGCGACGTAAATCTTTATGTGGATTATCAATATTCTTTTGATCATTTGTATATGCATGAACTGTTGTCATTAAACCGTTTTCAATTCCAAACTCTTCATCTAACACCTTTACAACAGGCGCTAAGCAGTTTGTTGTACAAGACGCGTTTGAAATGACAGTATGATTTGTAATATCAAGCGTTTCATCGTTTACCCCTACAACGATTGTTACATCTTCATTTTTACCAGGTGCCGTTAAAATCACTTTCTTCGCACCAGCTTCTACATGAAGCATCGCTTTTTCTTTTTCATTAAACTTACCTGTTGCTTCAATTACAACGTCTACTTGTAAGTCTTTCCAAGGCAATTCCTTTGGATCGCGATTATTTAGAAGACGAATCATTTTACCATCTACTAATAAATGATCTTCAAATGCTTCTACCGTTCCGTCAAATTTCCCATGAATTGTGTCATACTTAATTAAGTGTGCTAATGTTTCTGATGGATAGCTTGCATTAATTGCTACAATTTCGAATGCGCTTTCTTTTACTGCTTGACGAAATACCATTCTTCCAATACGTCCAAAACCATTAATTGCCACACGAATCATAATATGTTATCCCCCTTGATTGCGTTATACTATTTATCTCCAATCCCATTAATAGTATAACACAAAAAAGAGATATGTCACTAAGCTTTTTTATTATTTTCGAAATTTTTTACTTAATAATGCACCATTTCACTAGCGTTTCACGCAATTGTGCTCTCGTTTCTTCAATTGTGCCATTATTATTTATAACGTAATCTGCCAATGCCACTTTTTCTTCTAGTTGCATTTGAGATGCAATCCTCGCTTTTGCTTCTTCTTCTGTAAATCCATTACGATTCATTAAACGAGCAAGTTGCGTGTTTCCATCTACATATACAACGACGGTATAATCAACAAGCTCCGTTAATTTACTTTCAAACAAAAGCGGAATATCTAGAACCACAACTTCTCTACCTTCGCGTATGTAAGCTTCTTTCTGCTTTTGCATTTCTTTTCTTACAGCAGGATGTACAATATGATTTAATTGCATTCTTTTTTCTTCATCATGAAAAATGATACCACCAAGCTTCGCACGGTCTAGCTCTCCATTCTTCTCCAATATTTCATTCCCAAATACTTCAACAATCTTGTTATATGCTTCTTTTCCAGGCTCAACCACTTCACGAGCAATCACATCTGCATCAATTACCGGAATGTGCAATTCACCAAACATGTTTGAAACTGTACTTTTCCCGCTCGCAATGCCCCCTGTTAATCCAATTACAACTGTCATTTCTCTTCCTCCCTAAAAATAGAGACGTGAAACAATCGTTTCACGTCATCTTGTTACATTTTCCAAATCCCAATAATAATAAGTAATATACCTGGGACGAATGTAAATTTTTGCAACCATCGCATATTTGATAAAATCGCACCAAGCTTCATGCCCACAAACAAAAATAACGTACTCATCACCGCAACTAATCCAGCCATTACAATCGGTGAAAAGCCGAGTAAAGACGCACCAATTCCAGCTCCAAATGAGTCGAGTGAAAGGGCCATCCCAAGCATAAATGCTTCCATCCCAGAAATCGTTCCTGATTTATCAAAGTCGGCGACTGTTGGTTTTCGTAAAATTTGAATGACTAATCCAAGAGATGCAATTTCAAAATTCCATACCTTCTCCTTATGTTTCGGCACTTCTTTTTTATCACCTTGAAAAAATTGATACAATACCCATACACCAATCCCAACAAGTACAACGCCACCAATACGCGTAGCAAAAACAGGTGAGAAGACTTGCGAGATCATATGACCAATTCCCATCGATATTAGCATAATCATAGCTGAGCATATTCCGATAACAACAATGGATTTTAGCGGGATACGAACATTACGAAGTCCATATGTGAGACCTACACTACAACTATCTAAACTTAACGTAAAAGCTAATAAAATAATTGAGAAATAATGATACATCGGTAAGCTCCTTCCCTATACATAGCTTTGCTGTATATATATGACAAAAGCCTATCCGATGTTATCATTTCTATTTACCTATTTACGCGGTTGACATACGTGACAATAATGCGTACCACGCCCACCAACAACTGTTTTTTCAATTGTTGTTTTACATGCGGGACACGGTTCACCTTTTTTACCATACACATAAAGGCTCTCTTGATATGTGCCAAGCTGTCCTTGTGAGTTCATATACGTACGAATTGTACTTCCTCCTTGCTCCACTGCATCTTCAAGCGTTGCAACAATTTCTGTATGGAGCTTTTGGAACTCTTCTTTCGTTAATGAGGACGCTTCTCGTTCCGGGTGTATTCCCGAGCGAAATAACACTTCATCAACATATATATTCCCAAGTCCAACTAACACCCGCTGATCAAGAAGAACAACTTTAATTTTCCGACTTGTTTTTTGTAGTTTTTCTTGCAAGTACGTTGGTGTTAACAACTCTGAAAACGGCTCTGGCCCTAGATCAGCAAGCGGCATTTTTTCAAGTTCTTCACCTTTACGAAACAAATGCATCGTTCCAAACTTTCGCACATCCTTGTAACGAAGTTCTGTTTCATCAGTAAATCGAAAACGAACATGCGTATGTTTGTCTACCGGATTGTCCGCTGACTCTAACATATATTTCCCTTCCATACGCAAATGTGAAACTATTGTATAGTTTGTTATATATATAAGAAGAAACTTACCACGACGCCCGATGCCTTCAACCGTTTCTCCTTGTAACATTTCTTTAAACTGCTCTACATCGTCTGGTTGCTTTACGATTTTCGGATAAGTCACAATGACATCTTCAATCATTTTCCCTGTTATGAGATCTTCAAGCGTCCTTCTAACATTTTCAACTTCTGGTAGCTCCGGCATACTTTCACTTCCTTATTTTGCATCATACCAAGTTGGGCCGTAAGAATAGTCGACCTTTAACGGAACAGAAAGCTCAATCGCATGCTCCATCACTTCTGGTACAAGTTTTTCTAACTTTTCAATTTCATCTTTTGGCGCTTCAAAAATCAATTCATCATGCACCTGTAGTAAAAGGCGTGCTCGTAAACCTTCTTCCTGTAAACGATCAGCCATAATAATCATCGCTTGCTTAATAATGTCTGCGGCACTTCCTTGAATCGGCGTGTTCATTGCAGTCCGCTCCGCAAAGCCCCGTAAATTAAAGTTTCGGCTCGTAATTTCCGGAATGTAGCGGCGACGTTTTAACAACGTTGCAACATACCCTTGTTGTTTCCCTTCCCTCACAATATCATCCATATATTCCTTTACACCTGGGAAACTTTCTAAATACTTTTCAATAAATTCCGCCGCTGCTTTTCTTGTAATCCCTAGATTTTGCGATAATCCGTAATCACTAATACCGTATACAATTCCAAAGTTAACCGCTTTTGCTTGGCGCCTCATATTTGACGTCACATCTTCCTCTGCAATCCCAAATACATCCATCGCTGTTTTCGTATGAATATCCATATCATTGCGGAACGCCTCAATTAAACCATCGTCATTTGCAATATGTGCAAGTACACGAAGTTCAATTTGAGAATAATCGGCTGCAAACATAACCCAATCTTTTTCATAAGGTACAAATGCTTGACGAATTTTTCTTCCTTCCTCTAAACGAATTGGAATGTTTTGTAAGTTAGGCTCCACAGAGCTTAAACGACCTGTTTGTGTCAACACTTGATTGAAACGTGTATGAATCTTGGAAGAATCAGCATGAACAACTTTTAACAACCCTTCAATATATGTCGAATTTAACTTTCCGATTTGACGATAATGGAGGATTTTCGGAATAATTTCATGCTGATCCATTAACTTGTCCAGTACATCAGCAGATGTTGAATAACCCGTTTTCGTCTTTTTCATTACTGGTAAATTCAGCGTTTCAAATAATACAACACCAAGCTGCTTCGGAGAGTTAATATTAAACTCTGTTCCAGCTAATTCATAAATTTCTTTTTCCATTTCCTTTAGCTGACCTACAAGTTCATCCCCCATACTACGAAGACGGTCCGTATCAATCATAACGCCTTTATACTCCATCTCAGCTAACACACGGCAAAGCGGCATTTCGAGCTCAGTAAACAGTTCATACTGCTCATTTTTCTTTAACTCTTCTGTAAACGTTGCTTGTACGTCATATAAAACATGTGCCTTTCTCGCAACATGCTCTGCAACAATACTTTGCTCTGGAACAGCACGTTTTGCTCCTTTTCCATATACTTCTTCATCCGATTTCACAACGTGCGAATCTTTCATCTTCGCCACAGCACGGAAATCCTTATCCGTTTCAGCTGGATCAAGTAAGTATGCAGCAATTAGCAAATCGAATTCGATTCCATTTACTTCATATCCTTTCCATTTTAAGGCGACAATTGCCCCCTTTGCATCAAACGTGTACTTCTTCATTTCCTCATCGGAAAGCCAATTTACAAATGCTTCTGACGCAAGCGCAACGTCAGTTGGTATAAAATAGGAACCATTTTCATTATGAATGCCGAAACCTTGAATATCTGCCCCGTGATAGTTGTCCTCTTGTACTTCGATAATAAGAGCACTATGCTGCTGAAGCATTTCATCCGTTACACTTTCAACAATATCAAATGAAATATCATTTAACTCTGCTGCTGGTTCTTCAGTTGTATGCCCTAATTTACTTAATAACGAATGGAATCCGAAGTTTTCAAAGAACGGGATAATATCTTCATTTTCATATCCTTTATATTCGATATCATCAACGTGAACAGCAATTGGCGCCTCTGTAATAATGGTCGCTAATTCCTTGCTCATAAGCGCCTGCTCTTTATTGGCTTCTAGTTTTTCTTTTAATTTCTTCCCACTTACTTCTTCTAAATTTTCATATACGTTCTCTACAGTCCCAAACTGTGTTAACAATTTAATCGCTGTTTTTTCTCCAACTCCTGGGACACCTGGAATATTATCAGATTGATCGCCCATGAGGCCTTTCATATCAATAATTTGCTTTGGTGATAAACTATACTTTTCAAATAATGCTTCTGGTGTATAATCATCCATCTCTGTAATGCCTTTACGCGGAATAGAAACAAGCGTATTCTCTGATACAAGCTGAAGTAAATCTTTATCTCCTGAAATGACCTTCACTTGAAAACCTTGCTCACTCGCTTCTTTCGCTAACGTTCCCATAATATCATCCGCTTCATAATTCTCTAACTCGTAGCGTGGCACATGAAACACATCAAGTAGTTCACGAATAAACGGGAATTGTTCAGAAAGTTCCGGTGGTGTCTTTTGACGACCACCTTTATATTCACTAAATGTTTGATGACGAAACGTTGTTTTACCTGCATCAAATGCTACAAGCATATGCGTTGGCTTTTCCTCTTCTAAAATTCGCATAAGCATCATCGTAAAACCGTAAATTGCATTTGTATGTATCCCTTTGTCGTTATTTAAAAGCGGCAAAGCAAAAAACGCACGATATGCGATATTATTTCCATCGACTAAAACGACCTTTTTTTCCAAAATCATAACCTCCCCGTAAAAATTCGAACTGACTTTTTCTCATACAGAAAAAGCCGTTCTTCTTCCTCTCTCTATATTAACATGACTGTCAGAGAGAAGAAAAATAACGGCTCTTTCTTCGGTATATTTAAGCGCACATAAGGGAATTTTTTGTTACCTATATTTTCACAAACAAAGGTTTTTATGTTCATAAAGGGAAGTGACGAGGATAGATTACCTATCCTCGTCCAAAACTACTCCTTGGATGAAGGGGTTTTTCAATTATTATATTAACAACAGTTTATTAAGCTAACATAAAGCAATTGTTAATATAATGTAAAGTTAAATATAAAACCCAAAACCCCTTCGCTGCTAAAACGTCTTACCACTTAATCTACTAGTACATTTATCCCGCTATTTGCGGGCTGACACTCAGTGGGGGATGAAGAAAACCCCCACTGAGTGAAGTTTCACTTTATTGTTTTCGCAGTGTAACTGTAAATGTCGTTCCCTTCCCGATCTCACTCTCCACCGTAATCGTTCCTTCGTGCGCTTCAACTAAGTGTTTTACGATTGAAAGTCCAAGGCCCGTTCCGCCTGTATTACGACTCCTTGCTTTATCAACACGATAAAATCTTTCAAAAATACGTGGAATTTCTTCTTTTCTGATACCAATTCCAGTATCAGATACTTTCACATACACATGATCAGCGTCATCAAAAAGCTCTACAGAGACCGCTCCTCCAGCTGGTGTATATAAAATTGCATTGTTAATTAAATTAATAAACACTTGCTTTAATCTTGCTACATCACCAATAACAGAAACTCGTTCCCCTGTCAGTACATTTAATGTCATCTCTTTCGCCGCTACTTTCTTTTCAAGCATCACACGAATTTCTTCTAACATTTCTTTCATATCAACAGGCGCCATATTTAACTGAAATCCTTGCTGTTCAATCTTTGATAAATCAAGCAAGTCTTCAATTAATCCCTGCATACGATCACTTTCTTTTAAAATGATATTTAAAAACTTTTCACGAAACTGCTGATTTTCCATGGCACCATCTAATAACGTTTCTGAGAAACCTTTAATCGATGTAATTGGTGTTTTTAATTCATGCGAAACATTTGCTAAGAAATCTTTACGCATTTGCTCTAGTTTTTTCAGCTCTGTAATATCATGGAATACAAGTACAATGCCTTTCCACTCATGATTTGTACCAATAATCGGTGCGCCGTAGACTTCAAAGTGTTTTCGTTCAATTTCAAGCGGCAAATGCAGTTGCTTTCGTACTTTTACTTCTGTCATGAAAATTTCTTCGACTTGTTCAATGATTTCTTGATGCGTAAATGCTTCATAATACAGCTGATGCATATATTGCTCATCTGTCACATGAAAAATCTCTTTATACGAGCGGTTCACAAGACTTATATAACCACGACTATCAATTAAAATCATGCCACTCCCCATATTTTCAATAAGGGTATGAAGCCTATCTTGCTGCATTTCTTGCTCAAGCGTCATATCTTGTAAATTACGCGCTAAAATATTCACAGCTTTACTAAGCATTCCTGTTTCATCAGCATGATTTTCATAGGCTCTCGCCTTATAATTTCCTTTTGCAAGCTCAATCGCTACTTTTGTAACAGATTCAATTGGCTTAATATACTGTCCTGTAATTTTAAGCCCAAGAAACACAAAAATGAGACACGAAATAACAAAGCCAATAATTAAGAGTCCCCACGTCTTTTGGTGAACGTTTCCTAAAGAATCCATCGAGCTATTTATAATTAAATACCCTTTAACCCCCGTCTTATCTTCAACAAACGTAGCATAATAATACGGATAATCACCAGTCGTCTCTTTTATGTTAACACGATTAGGTTGCCGCTTCGTCTCAGAAGTTATGTCTTCTAACATTTCATTCGTAAGTTTCTCATGCATACCTTTCGTTTCATAAAGAACTTGTTTTTCCTCATTTAAAAAAGTAACACGTACTAAAAAATGTTCTTCTAACCTTTCAAATACATCAGGCTTTCCAACGACATACTCAATACCATCCGCTTCTACAACAGAAGCAACATATTGTGTCTCTTTCGCCATTCTCTCCTGAAAATGATCAACATAATAGCTTTCAAATACTCTCTCAAGTAATAACCCTAGTCCAACTAAAATTACAACAATAAGAGATACAAATGTAAAAAGAAGCCTCGAGCGAAATTTATTCATCTCCCTTTGGCTCCTCCAATTTGTAACCTAGTCCACGAATTGTTTTAATATACTCTGGCTTTTTCGTATTCTTTTCAATCTTATCTCTTAAATGACTAATATGAACGTCAACGATACGTGTATCTCCTGCAAAATCATAATTCCAAACCGCACTTAATAATTGATCACGCGTTAATACACGACCTTTATTCTTCACTAAATATACAAGCAATTCAAATTCTTTTGGTGTGAGTTCAAGTTTCTTTCCTTCAAAATATGCTTCATAAGAATCAGGTAAAATTTTCAATCCAGAAATAGAAATACTACCCTCATCTTCTACTTCTTTCACATGTTCCTCTTGCATTTTTGAACGGCGTAAAATCGCCTTCACACGTGCCACAACTTCTCTTGGACTAAACGGCTTCGTCATATAATCATCCGCACCAAGTTCAAGTCCTAACACTTTATCAAACTCATCATCTTTTGCAGTTAACATTAAAATCGGTGTCATCATACGTTGCAAGCGAAGTTCTTTACAAACTTCCATACCATCCATTTGTGGCAGCATTAAATCTAATATAATCAAATCCGGATTTTCTACACGTGCTTTATGAAGTCCTGTTTCACCATCCATCGCTGTGATTACTTCAAATCCTGCTTGCTGTAAATTAAATTCAATTAGCGTTAAAATCGACTCTTCATCGTCGACAACTAAAATTCGATTGTTCATTCTTTTCCTCCAGGTTATAGACTATAAACCTTCTTCATCCTAGTATCTTCCCTTTCATTTCCATCATACTAGAAAACAAATATCCCCTCAATATAAAAAACAGGTGATTTTCTCACCTGTTTTATTAAAAATTATCAAGTGCTCTCTCAAACACTGTTGATAAATGATGCGGTGGAGCTACAGTTAACAAACCTTTTACGACTTCTTCTTCATTTTCATTGTAAGCAAGTACACGCATATCAATACTATGTTCTTCTTGATACACAGCAACTACCTCAAAGTGAATCTGGAGCGTAGCATAATGATGGACTGGCTTCACAAACTCAAGTTCTTGCCTCACGACATGACTGCCAGGACCCGGTAAATATTTTGTCACTGCAGTTGTGACAATGCCCGTTACCATAATTGTTGGGACAACCGGTTTTTCATACGGAGTTTGGGATGCGTAATCATGTTGAATATATAACGGATTCGAGTCATTTGTTAACCCTAAATATAACAATAAATCTTTATCTTCAATCTTCTCTGTAACAGATAATTTTTCTCCTACAGTAATCTCATCCATTTTACGACCTAACTTCGCCTTTTTCTTTAACATGATACAATCCCTCCGATCATCATTTTCACTTTTATTCTTCTCGCTTCCTTCCAATCACATACGACATAAATTGCTAGAATGAAGAGTTGTATAGTTTCTTTGATAACGCTTTCAAATTATTTCAAAAAAATAATGCGATATATAGAGGAAAAAGACTCGGGGTATCCCGAATCTTTTTCTATCTCTCATTATGCAAGAACTTTCATAACACTGCGCACAGATTCTACAGAGCGATTTAACGCTTCTTTTTCTTCCGGCAGCAATTCTAATTCAATAATCTTTTCAATACCGTTACCACCAAGAATAACTGGAACACCTAAGTATAAATCACTGTATCCATACTCACCCTCAAGATATGCAATTGCCGGTAACACGCGGCGTTGATCTTTTAAAATCGCTTCTGTCATTTCTACTAAAGAAGCCGCTGGTGCATAGTATGCACTACCATTCCCTAATAGGTTTACAATTTCGCCGCCACCTTTACGTGTACGCTCAACAATTGCTTCTAAGCGTTCTGCAGGAATCAATGTTTCAAGTGGAATACCACCTGCATACGAGTAACGAACAAGTGGAACCATCTCATCACCATGCCCACCAAGAACAAACCCTGTAATATCTTTTACAGATAGATTCAATTCCTGGGCGATAAATGTACGGAAACGAGCTGTATCTAATACGCCAGATTGACCAATTACGCGTTCTTTCGGAAATCCTGCTTCTTTAAATACAGAATACGTCATTGCGTCAACTGGATTTGTTAATACAACAATAATGCTGTTTGGAGAGTACTTTGCAATCTCTTTCGTAACGCTTTTCATAATTTTAGAGTTTGTTGCAACTAAATCATCACGACTCATCCCAGGCTTACGCGCGATACCCGCTGTAATGACAACAACATCAGAATCAGCTGTATCTTCGTAATTAGATGTACCGATAATATTTGCATCAAAACCTTGTACTGGGCTTGCTTCCAACATATCTAACGCTTTCCCCTTTGTTGGATTTTCCAGCTGTGGAATGTCCACTAACACAACATCAGCTAACTCTTTTTGAGCTAATAAGAACGCTGTTGTCGCTCCTGTAAATCCTGCTCCGATGACTGAAACTTTTTTGCGTTTGATTGTCATCATTTCTCCCCACTTTCAATTATGCGTTTTTAATGATCGCTTCATCCATATTGTTAATAAGTGCATTCGCAAATTCAGAACACTTCACTTCCGTTGCACCTTCCATGAGACGTGCGAAATCATATGTTACTACTTTAGAAGCAATCGTTTTCTCTATAGAATCCATAATTAATTTCGCCGCTTCATTCCATCCCATATGCTCTAACATTAACACACCTGAAAGAAGAACTGAAGACGGATTTACTTTATCTAGTCCTGCATATTTTGGAGCTGTTCCATGCGTCGCTTCAAAAATAGCATGTCCAGTTACATAGTTAATGTTTGCACCAGGTGCGATACCAATGCCGCCAACTTGTGCTGCTAGTGCATCGGAAATATAGTCTCCGTTTAAGTTCATTGTTGCAACAACATCAAACTCACGAGGACGTGTTAAAATTTGTTGTAAGAAAATGTCTGCGATTGAATCTTTTACGATGATTTTGCCAGCTACTTCTGCATCTGCCATCGCTTTATTTGCAGCATCTTTTCCTTCTTTTTCAACGATGCGGTCATATTCAGCCCAAGTAAATACTTGTGCACCAAATTCTTGCTCCGCTACTTCATAACCCCAATTTTTGAAAGCACCTTCTGTGTACTTCATAATGTTACCTTTATGAACCAATGTAACAGATGTACGCTTTTCATTGATTGCATATTGAATCGCAGCGCGAACAAGGCGCTTTGTACCTTCTTCTGAAATCGGTTTAATACCAATACCAGACGTTTCAGGGAAGCGAACTTTCTTCACACCCATTTCATTTTGTAAAAATGTTAGTAATTTCTCAACTTCTTCAGAACCTTTTGCATACTCAATACCCGCATAAATGTCCTCTGTGTTTTCACGGAAAATAACCATATCTGTATCTTCCGGACGTTTTACAGGAGAAGGAACTCCTTCAAAGTAACGAACTGGACGTAAGCATGTGTATAAATCTAACTCTTGACGAAGTGCTACGTTTAAAGAACGAATCCCGCCGCCAACTGGAGTTGTAAGAGGTCCTTTAATTGCAATTAAATATTCACGAATATCTGTTAATGTTTCTTCTGGTAACCAACTTCCATTTTGATTAAATGCTTTTTCCCCAGCAAGTACTTCTTTCCAAACAATTTGCTTTTCACCGTTATATGCTTTTTCAACAGCCGCATCTAATACGCGAGATGCCGCTGCCCAAATATCTGGTCCTGTTCCATCTCCTTCAATAAAAGGAACGATTGGATTATTAGGTACATTCATAACACCATTTGTTACAGTAATTTTTTGTCCTGCAGTCATTGTGATTACCCCCATGTTTGAAATTTCATATGTATGATACTGAATAGAAAAACTTCAGTTCAAACCAATAATGATTATTAACCAGCAGAGACCGAAGTCTCTACTGGTTAAATAATTTCACTTACAGGCAACACTTCGTCACACGTAAATGAAAATCCTATAAAATTTTCAGATCATTCCTTTTCGCTGAAAAGTCAGATTTTTACAATCGGATTAACCTCTTTGTAATAACGGTACATACTTTTGGTGAGTTGGACCATTATAATCTGCACGAGGGCGGATTAAACGATTGTTTTCATATTGCTCTAAAATATGAGCTAGCCAACCTGACATACGGCTAATTGCAAAAATTGGTGTGAATAGATCATGGTCAACACCTAAACAATGGTATACAGATGCAGAATAGAAATCTACATTTGGAGGAAGACCTTTTTCTTTTGTCACAATATTTTCAATCTTCTCAGACATATTGTACCATTTTTCTTCCCCTAATAGCACGCATAATCTTTTAGACATTTCACGTAAATGTTTCGCACGTGGGTCTCCATCTTTATAAACACGGTGTCCGAATCCCATAATTTTCACTTTATTTTGTAATGCATTATGAACATATGACTCTACATTTTCTTCTTCTCCGATTTCCGTTAACATCTTCATAACATTTTCATTCGCCCCGCCATGAAGTGGTCCTTTTAAAGCACCAATTGCCGCCGTAATACCGGAGTACACATCAGAAAGTGTTGCAACACATACACGTGCCGTAAATGTAGAAGCATTTAATTCATGGTCCGCATGAAGTACAAGCGCTTTATCAAAAGCTTCTACCTCTACTTCATTTGGTTCACGATCGTTTAACATATATAAGAAATTAGCAGCAAATGATAAATCTTTATGAGGCTCTACAACATTCAAACCTTTGCGAATTCGTGCGTATGCTGCAGTAATTGTCGCTACACGAGCCTGCAATTTAACCGCTTTCAAATAATTTGCTTTCTCATCCATAACTTCTGCTTCTTTATCATATAATGCTAACATAGAAATCGCTGTACGTAATACAGACATCGGATGTGCGACTTCCAAGTTTGTTCCTTGTAAATATTGAATAATTTCTTCTGGCACTTTAGAGTTTTCCGATAACTGTTTTGTTAACTCCAATAGTTCCGCTTCATTAGGAAGTTTACGATGCCATAGTAAGTATACAACTTCTTCAAACGTTGCATGTTCTGCTAAATCATCGATATCATATCCAACATACGTTAACGTATCATCAATAATAGAGCTCACAGATGATGTTGTTGCAACTACACCTTCTAATCCTCGAATAATAGTCATTCCATTCTCCCCTTTTCCTCTAAATTTCTCCCAACCTTGTGCCCCATCTAACAGTATACTGTTCTCACTTTTTTGATTCAATTATGAACGGCCGCTCATCTTTTGGGCGAGCAAAAACATCTATGACAACTTTGCCATATCCCTAATGCCATTCTAAAGATTCGAAAAAGTTAAAACGTGAGTTTCTCTCCGAATCCCCACGTTAAATCGACGGGAAGTGAGGATACATTTACTCGGAGAGCTTTTTATAAAAACAACATAAAACAACATTAAATGAAAATTATTTTATGTTGTTTTTATTGGATGTCAGTCTACGTTGCTATATATTATCTAAATCTATTATAAACAATTATCTGACTTTTGTGAATCAAAAGAATTCATAAAATTTATATCGCTATAAATTTTATGAATTTTTATATTCAAAATACAGGTCATCAGCTTCACATGATTTCCCACAATTTGTGCATTCATATGCACTTAGCACGTACTCTCTCACCTTAATTTAGAAGACAAATAAATTTTTAAAATCTACTTTTCCTAGGTGAATCTGACATACCCTGTCGATATTTTATCTTTTTTATAACGAATATATTATGCAAACATCCACACCATTCATCAGACAGGTCCTACAACAACGATTACTTTTTTATAATAAAATCACAAGGTGAGAAACTAGGAAGAAGATGATGAAAATTTCATGAGAAAATAATGAAATCTACAAGAAAAATAAAAAACTGTAGAGAACAACATCTCTACAGCCTGTAAACTATTTAAAGAATTGAATCAAACTCATCACAACATAAGCAATCCCCGCTCCAACTAACGGTCCAACTGCAATTCCATTAAATAGAGCTACAGCGATAATCGTACCGAAAACAAGCGCCGTTGTAATATGCGGATCATCTGTCAATAAATGTATACCACCTTTTGCAAGTAAGGCAACGGCAATTCCAGATGCAAGCGCAACCCAAGCATAAGCAGATTTCGCTGCTTCTCCTAACTGTTTAAATCCAATTTCACCAGTTGCGATTGGAACAAGAACAGCAATTGTAATAATAGTAACTCCAAGATTGATGCCTTTCGTTTGTAAATACGGAAATACTTTGTCCCCCAGAAATGTTATTTTCAATAGAAAAAGGATCCCGACCGCTACCGTTAACGATTGGTTTTTCGCAACGATCCCTATAATAAGTAATATGAGCAAAAATAGTGTTGATTGACTAATCATCATTGTACACCCTTTCTAAAAGCAATACAGGTCAGTTTTAGTGAGATACCGTTGCCTTGCTTCCTTTTCTTACAAGAAACAGGTAAAATAAAGTGAAACTTCACTCAGTGGGGGGTTCTTCATCCCCCACTGAGTGTTAGTTGAACGAATCGGGCTTTTACGGGCTGTTAATCTCCCACCTAAACTTCTTCGTTTTCTCTCAAGTTTTGAGGTGGGAGTCTTACAGCCCGTTAATGCGGGATAAAGTGAAACTTCACTCAATTGGGTTTTCTTCATCCCACTGAGTATTAGTTGAACAAATCAGGCTTTATAGACTGTCTATCTCCATCTAAACTTCTTTGTCTTTCTTAAGTTTCGAAGTGGGAGTCTTACAGCCCGTTAATGCGGAATAAAAAGGAAAAGACCATCATTCCACTATAACATAACACCATTCGGAATGGGAGGGATGCAACTTTGAATTGGAGTTTTCTTCATATTGTATTACGTTTTATTTTTGTCTTCTTAGTCGGGATAGCGAGTATTTATATTCTTTTTTATGCCGCAGGTCTTCTATATCCGTTTATTATTGCGTTTGCATTAGCTTATTGTATTAATCCTGTTGTGAACTTTCTCGATCAAAAACTTCGATTCCCCCGTGCATTAGCTGTCTTTATTAGCTTAGTTCTTGTATTTGGAGCAATCGTTGGTTTTGCAACATATTTAGTAAAAGAAGTAATTTCTGCAACAGCATATTTGCTTCAAATCGTGACGGAGAAATTCCCAGCTATGATTGAATACGCAGAGCAATTCGCACTCAATCATATCGTTCCACTGTACGAAGATTTAATCTCTAAGTTTAATCACCTTGGAGAATCTCAACAAACAACCATTACGTCAAATATTCAAAACTTAGGATCAGATGCAACAGAGCAAATGAAAGAATTGCTAACTGCAATTATAAGCGGACTCACTAACTTCATTAGTGCTCTACCAAAAACATTAACTGTTCTCGTTTTTATACTATTAGCGACATTCTTTATTAGCTTTGATTGGCATCGCCTCGCTCAAAAGTTAACTAATATGCTCCCAAAACGAGTTCATGGTTATGGAAAAACGATTTTTATCGACTTACGAAGAGCTTTGCTTGGATTTGCAAAAGCACAATTAACACTCGTATCAATGACGACGCTCATCGTTTTAATTGGCCTATTAATTTTACGAGTACCTTACGCAATCACCATTGCAATTATTACTGGTTTCGTCGATTTGCTACCTTATCTAGGAACCGGTGCTGTTTTTGTCCCATGGATTATTTATGTATTTATTACAGGTGATACGGCGTTTGCACTTGGCCTCCTTATTTTGTACGTTGTCGTTATTATCCAAAGACAATTAATGGAGCCGAAAGTATTATCATCTAATATCGGTCTAGATCCACTTGCCACATTAATCGCTCTATTTGTGGGCTTTAAATTATACGGTTTTTTAGGATTAATTATCGGACCTGTTACACTCGTTTTATTAAACACATTACATAAAGCACGCGTCTTCCACGATCTTTGGAAATTTATAAAAGGGTAGAAAAACAAGAAGTTCCAACTTCTTGTTTTTTTATTCCCAAAAACGAATAATAATTCATTAACTTTCTTCCTTTTTCTACAAATGAATAATTATACACCTTCCTTTCGACAAAAAAATAACACTTTGAGTTTTTCACCTCAAAGTGTTATTTTTGTACAATAATGGTCGATTTTTTACTAATTTTCTTCTCCATCCACTTATATATCATATATTTTAACGGCTTTCTCGTTATAGAAACTAGCAACATAAATCCAATAAAATCCGTTACATATCCAGGAGTTAACAATAGTACTCCACCAATCAAAATACATATCCCATCCAATAAAGCATCACCAGGAAGCTCCCCATAGCTCATACGTTCACGAATTTCCTGCAAAACGATTAATCCTTGTCGCTTCGCCAAATACGCCCCTAGAACACCTGTACATATAATGACTATAAATGTCGGCCATAAACCAATCAACTGACTAGATCCAACAAGCAACGTAATCTCTAAAGCCGGGACAACAATTAACAAAAGTAAAAACCACTTCATACAGCCACCTTCTTTTTATAATACTTTTATTTTCAAATAGAAAAAAAGAGAAGGATTCCCACCCTTCTCTTCATATTACTTCTTATAGCACTTCCGCATGTCCATTATAAACAATTCCACGCGCCGCATCAACTGTTACTTCTTGGCCATTTTTTAAAGTGTTTGTTGCACCAGCAACACCAACGATAACCGGAATACCAATTGATACACCTACAACTGCTGCATGACTTGTTAAGCCACCTTCTTCAACAACTAAAGCTGCTGCTTTTTCAATCGCAGGAACCATATCTTTATCCGTACTTGTTGTAACAAAGATAGAACCTTCTGTTACATTCTCTAATGCTTCTTCAGCTGTTTTCGCAACAACTACTTTACCTTTTGCTGCTTTACGGCCAATTCCTTGTCCTTTTGTGATTTGTTCACCAACAACATGGATTTTCATTAAGTTTGTTGTGCCAGCTTCAGCAAGAGGTACACCAGCAGTAATAACAACTGTATCACCAAGACCAATTACTTCAGCATCTGTAGCTGTTTGAATTGCTGTTTCAAGCATTTCGTCAGTAGACTTCGCTTTTTCTCCTGTCGTGAACGCTTGTACACCCCAAACAAGAGCAAGACGACGACTTACACGCTCGTTAGATGTTACAGCTACGATCGGAGATTTTGGGCGATATTTCGAAATCATTTTCGCAGTATAGCCACTTTCTGTCGGAGCAACGATTGCTGCTACACCAAGAGCAAGTGCTGTATGCGCAACAGATTGACTGATTGCATCAGTGATTGTTACCGTTTGCTCTTTAATACGCTTTTTGAACATATCTTCGTATTGTAAAGATTTTTCAACACGCATTGCGATGCTCGCCATCATAGACACTGATTCTAACGGATATAGACCCGCTGCTGTTTCACCAGAAAGCATAATTGCATCTGTACCATCAAAAATAGCGTTCGCTACGTCACTTGCTTCTGCACGTGTCGGACGAGGATTACGTTGCATAGAATCTAGCATTTGTGTAGCCGTAATAACCGGCTTACCTAATACGTTACATTTTTTAATTAGACGCTTTTGCACTAATGGTACTTCTTCTGGTGGAATTTCTACACCCATGTCACCACGAGCTACCATTAAACCGTCAGAAACTTCTAAGATAGAATCGATGTTGTCGATACCTTCTTGGTTTTCGATTTTCGGAATGATTTGAATGTGCTGTGCACCGTGCGCTTCTAATAATTCACGGATTTCTAATACGTCCGCTGCTTTACGAACGAAAGATGCCGCGATGAAATCAACATCTTGTTCGATACCGAAGATGATATCTTGAACGTCTTTTTCTGTAATTCCTGGAAGTTTGATGCTTACGTTTGGTACGTTTACACCTTTTTTATTTTTTACCATACCGCTGTTTAATACTTTTGTGCGAATATCGCCGTTCGCTTTTTCGATTACTTCTAACTCAATTAAGCCGTCATCGATTAGAATACGAGAGCCTGGATTAACATCATCATAAAGACCTGCGTAACTCACAGAAAACTTCTCAGCTGTTCCCATCACTTGCTCTGTAGAAATGACAACTTCTGCACCCATTTTCAGTTCAGCTTGTCCGTCTACAAAGTCGTGCGTGCGAATTTCTGGACCTTTTGTATCTAAAAGGATTGCTACTGTTTTACCAGTTTTTTTCGCCGCTTCACGGATTGTTTTAATACGAGCTGCATGCTCTTCATGGCTACCATGAGAGAAGTTTAAACGAGTAACGTTCATACCCGCTTCCATCAGCTGCTCTAATTTATCGATACTTTCACTTGCAGGACCGATAGTACATACAATTTTAGTTTTACGCATATTGCACCTCCGAAAATTATGAAACCGTTCCCAAATATCTGACATTCTGTCAATTAGATGGATAATTCTTTTGACAATTGATACATATCTAAATCAATTGTGTGTTTTTGCGCTAACGCTTCGATAATATCATGATCAACAAGTTGATTATTTTGAATACCTACGCAACGTCCGCCTTTTCCTTCAAGTAACAGTTCAACTGCTTTTGCACCAAGGCGACTTGCTAATACACGGTCTTGTGCACTCGGTGATCCACCGCGTTGTACGTGACCTAACACTGTAACACGTGTATCAAAATCTGTTGCCTCTTCAATTTGCTTACCGATGTCAATCGCACTTCCTACACCTTCAGCTACAACGATAATACTATGCTTTTTACCACGATCGCTACCGCGCTTCAAACGGTTAATTACATCATTCATATCGTAATCTGCTTCTGGAATTAAGATTGTTTCAGCACCATCAGCTAAACCAGCCCATAATGCGATATCACCAGCGTGACGACCCATTACTTCAATTACATATGTACGCTCATGAGACGTAGCTGTATCACGAATTTTATCAATTGCATCAATAACAGTATTTAACGCTGTATCAAACCCAATTGTGAAATCTGTACCAGGAATATCATTGTCAATTGTACCTGGAACACCAACACATGGGAAGCCATGTTCTGTTAATTTTTTTGCACCTTGGTAAGAGCCATCTCCACCAATTACAACAAGTCCTTCGATATCGAATTTCTTTAATTGCTCAATACCCTTTAATTGTCCTTCTACTGTTTTGAATTCTGGGCAACGAGCTGTATATAATTTTGTTCCACCGCGGTGGATAATATCTCCTACAGATCCAAGCTCTAATTTTTCAATATGACCTGAAATTAATCCTGCATATCCATGATAGATACCATACACTTCTAGATCATGGTAGATCGCTTTACGAACTACTGCACGAATTGCAGCGTTCATACCAGGTGAATCTCCACCACTTGTCAAAACACCAATACGTTTCATTTAGTACTCACCTCATAAGATTATTTACCTTATAATAAAATAACATGAAAAAACAACAAAACACAATGGAGAAGATGTGTCTTTTAACAGGAAAAACGTGCATTCGCGAAGTGGAACGCACGCTTTTACTATTTTATCCAAATGGAAGCGTTTAAAAACGAAACTTGCCCAATTTTCATATATTTTTCATAACGCTTTTCCAGCAATTCCTCTTTTGAAATCCCTTTTAATTGATCAAATGTTTTTTGTAAAACAAAACCCATAATCTCAGCTTGTTTTGGGATATCACGGTGTGCTCCGCCTCTTGTTTCCGGAATAATTTCATCAATGACTCCTAAAGCTTTTAAATCCGTTGCAGTAATCTTTAACGCTTCTGCAGCATCCTTTGCTTTACTTGCATCTTTCCAAAGAATCGTTGCGGCACCTTCTGGAGAAATGACAGAGTACGTAGAATTCTCAAGCATGTGAACATAATCACCAACACCAAGACCTAACGCCCCTCCGCTACCTCCTTCACCAATCACAATACAAATCACCGGTACAGTAAGGCCAGCCATCTCAAATAAATTACGAGCAATTGCCTCACTTTGACCACGCTCTTCTGCAGCTTTCCCGGGATATGCACCTTTCGTATCGATGAAACAAATGATTGGGCGATTGAATTTCTCCGCTTGCTTCATAAGACGAAGTGCTTTTCGATATCCTTCTGGATGAGGCATTCCGAAATTACGGCGAATATTCTCTTTCGTATCTTTCCCGCGCTGATGTCCTATTACCGTCACTGGCATACCATTATATTTCGCAATCCCACCAACAATCGCTGCATCGTCGCCAAATAGGCGATCTCCATGACATTCAAAAAAATCAGTAAATAAGTGCTCAATATAATCAAGCGTTGTTGGTCTCTCTGCGTGACGAGCAATTTGAACGCGGTCCCATACTTTCAGGTTGCCGTAAATTTCTTTCTCTAAACTCTCTAACTTTCCTTCCAAAATACGAATCTCCTCGCTGAAATCCATCTGGCTGTTTTTCGTATATTCTTTCAGTTCACGAATTTTATCTCTTAGCTCTACAACTGGTTTTTCAAATTCTAATCCTGCCATACAGCCGCTTCCCCTCCTTGATGAACTTCTAAAATCTTACGAAGTGTCTCTTTCATGTCATCTCGGTGCACAACCGCATCAAGCTGACCATGCGCTAATAAAAACTCTGCCGTTTGGAAGTCTTCTGGCAGTTTTTCGCGCACTGTTTGTTCGATAACACGTCTACCTGCAAAGCCGATTAATGCTCCTGGCTCTGCTAAGTTGTAGTCACCAAGCGAAGCGAAACTCGCTGATACACCACCTGTTGTTGGGTGCGTCATAATAGAAATAATTAAGCCACCTGCATTGCTGTGCCTCTTTAAAGCAACGCTCGTTTTTGCCATCTGCATTAAACTTAAAATACCTTCTTGCATACGAGCACCGCCCGATGCAGTGAAAATAAGAAATGGCACTTGCAGTTCCGTTGCTTTTGCAATCGCACGTGCAATTTTTTCACCTACAACTGAGCCCATGCTTCCCATTCGAAATCGAGAATCCATAACCGCAACGACTACGAGCATTTCGTCAATCGTTCCTTCACCTGTCACAACAGCTTCGTTTAATTCCGTTTTCTCGCGATCACTCTCTAACTTGTCCTCATAACCCGGAAACTGAAGTGGATTAGAAGAAACCATCTCCTGATCATACTCACGGAACGAACCTTCATCTAACAGACTATCAAGACGCTCCCATGCGTTCATCGGATGATGATATCCACAGTTTACACATACTTTTAAATTTTTCAATAGCTCTTTCGTATACATAATCTTTTTACATTTCGGACATTTTGTCATAACGCCATCCGGCACATCTTTTCGTACTTGTTCTGAAGGAATTGCAGCATACTTTTTCTTTTTTAAGAATAAATCTCTTAGCACAATTTGACCCCCTTTAGGTGAGAGCTAAGGTTAGGGTTAGAAGAAAACGTGGCTAACATTCAAGTTGAATGTTAGCCTGTTTTCTTAATCTGTCTAATAACCTCTCTCTTTACGTTTAACTTTAACCGCTATGCGGTAGAATGTTTGTCATAACGTGTCATGGTCATTTCGACAAATTTTATAACACTACGAGTGAAACTGTAATTTTTGTATTAACGCATCATAAATCTGTAATGCTTCGTCTTCTTTCTTATTTTTTAATGCCACAAACAGTTGTTCATACATTTCTGTTGTTTCAATTGAACACTCAGAAGAAAGCGTTGCGACGTAATCATTTACAATCATCCAGATGCGATATAATAAATAGTTATCCGCTTGTTCAACAAGCACTTTGAAAAACGTTTGATGAAATGCAATAATCGATTGTTCTTGTTCTTTTAATACATGCTCTAACGCTCCAAGCACTTGAGAAAATGTTTGCTCATCCATATTACAAACAACTCGCAACATATCTTTTTCAAGAAGGCGCTTTGTTTGCAGTAAATCACGAACTGTTTTCTCATCTTGCAGTAGGAACGGTGCAATTAACTGCACAAGACCATTCTCATAAAAATTCCGAATAAATGTACCTTCACCGCGCCGCGTTTCAATCAAACCTACAAGTTCTAACGCGCGCAATGCTTCGCGAACAGATGAACGTCCTACATTTAGGCGAGCACTTAACTCTCGCTCAGACGGCAGACGATCACCTGCTCCTAATCCGTCTTCTTCTATGATAGAACGAATTTTTTTAACAATTTCTAAATATACTTTCGGTTGTGATGATGTCAATGGACATTCCTCGCTTATTCTTTACCAATAATCGCCAGTTGCTTTGTTTTTTCAGCAACTTCACTCGGATTCACTTGGCGGCGAGCTACCCCTGTTTCCATCGCAGCTTTCGCTACGTATGCTGCTACTTGCGGTGCTACGCGTGCATCAAACGGAGCTGGGATAATATAATCCGCGCTTAATTCTTCACCTGACACAAGCTCTGCAATAGCTTGTACAGCCGCAACTTTCATCTCTTCATTAATTTGCGTTGCATGAACATCAAGTGCACCACGGAAAATACCTGGGAATGCTAATACGTTGTTTACTTGGTTCGGGAAGTCAGAACGACCTGTTCCAACCACTGCCGCTCCTGCCGCTTTCGCTGCTTCTGGCATGATTTCCGGCACTGGGTTCGCCATCGCAAAGATGATTGCGTCGTTGTTCATCGTACGTACCATCTCTTCTGTTAATGCACCTGCTGCCGATACACCGATAAATACGTCCGCTCCCTCAATCACTTCAGCTAACGAACCTTCTACACGATTTTTATTTGTATATTTCGCAACTTCATCTTTTACAGGGTTCATACCTGAAGGGCGTCCCTCGTAAATTGCGCCGCGCGTATCACACATAATAATGTCGCGTACACCGTAACGATATAATAATTTAATAATTGCAATACCAGCTGCTCCTGCGCCATTTGCAACAACTTTAATATCAGACATTTTCTTGCCAACTAATTTTAATGCATTTACAAGACCTGCTACCGTCACAATCGCTGTACCGTGCTGATCATCATGAAATACTGGGATATTGGTTTCTTTTTTCAAACGTTCTTCAATAATAAAGCAGTTTGGTGCTGCGATATCTTCTAAGTTTACGCCGCCAAATGTCGGCTCCATTAATTTTACAGTTTCAACAATCTTATCAACGTCATTTGTATTTAAGGCGATTGGGAATGCATCTACACCAGCAAAGCTTTTAAATAATACTGCTTTTCCTTCCATAACTGGTAACGATGCTTCTGGTCCAATATTTCCAAGACCAAGTACAGCTGTTCCGTCTGTTACAACTGCTACCATGTTTCCCTTCATCGTATATTCATATACCTTACTTTTGTCGTCATAAATTTCTTTACAAGGCTCTGCGACCCCTGGAGAATACGCTAAACTTAAATCTTGCGCATTTTCTACCTTTACTTTTGATACAGTTTCTAATTTCCCCTGATGCACTTTATGCATATGAAGTGCTTGTTCACGAAGTGTTGACAAACGATCCACTCTCCTCAAATTATTCTAGCTGTATATCATCTCTCCAAGTGGTCTGACCACGAACACTACTATTACTATAATCGAAATGATAGGATATTGTCTATATAAATCCATTTTCACCTTTTAGACTACTACATCACTACCGAAAAAAATCCGAATCAATAAAAATGAAAAGAACGAAGATATTTCAGCTTACAATAGTAATTTGAAAGTCATACACCCCATTAGATTCTTGTACTTTCTCTATTTGTGTTTTTAACATCAGGTGGAATCTAAAAGAGCATTACTTTGCATAGCATAAACTTCTCTTCTGGCTAAAAAGAAAGGGTTTTCTTTTTTCTTTTACTTTTTCAATACGACATTTTCCTCTCCGACTATTTCATAAAGCGCCTGTAGACATGCTTGGCTCGGATAGATTGACAAACCACTAGACAATTGTACCATTTTATGTTCTTTTTCATAATAAATTAATACTTTTGTATACCCTGGATAATGAAATAATTTTTTTGTAACTTGATAAAATAGAGATTTTTCATACTGAGATGCTAATTTCACATAGATTGTTGTGTCTTTCATTTCTTCATACACACTCATTGACTCAAGTGGGTACACACCATTTACAATCCACTGCACTCTCCCATTTCGTTTTTCAATTACTCCATCTAAAAGGACGACAGCTCCTTCTTCTAAACGCTCGGAGAAGTGTAAATATGTTTCCGGAAATACAACTGCTTCTAGTTCTTCATCTTGGTCACATACCGTTAAAAACGCCATCTTTTGCAACTTTTTCGTCCGAATTACTTTCACACTTGTTATATAAGCAATAGTACGTTGCCCCTTCTTCTGCGTTTTCATCGCCTGTAATAACGTCGGTATTTCAAGCGTTTCAATCAACTCTTTATACTGCGCAGTTGGATAACTTGATAAATAAAAACCTAACGCTTCTTTTTCTTTGTTCAATAAATCAGTGAGTTCAAATTCTTCTACGCTCGCATACTGCGGCTTTGGTACAAGATCTTCATCTAAGAACATGTCGGCTTCTGCTGCATTAGATGGGCGCACAAGGCGAGCATATTTTAAAGCACGTTCTACACTTTCATGTAGGGATGCTCGATTCACACCAAAACAATCAAAGCATCCTGCATTGATAAATGTTTCTAAATTACGATCTGTCACGAATTTTGCTGGCATGCGTACACAAAACTGAAACAAGTCGGTAAACGGCGCTACCTTGCGCTCTTCCATAATCGATTTTACTGTAGCCGCGCCAATGTTTCGCATCGCTAGTAAGCTATAACGAATTCCATCTCCCTCTACACGGAAATGATAGCCACTCTTTTGAAGAGATGGTAATAAAATCTTAATACCACGGCGCTTCGCTTCCCGCACATACTGCATAACTTTCTCTTCGTTACCAATCACACTCGATAATAAAGCTGCCATAAACTGAAGTGGATAATTCGCTTTTAAATAAGCAAGCTGATAGCCAATCATACTGTAAGCAACTGCATGACTTCTGTTAAATCCATAATTTGCAAATCTAACAATTAAATCATAAATTTGCTGTGCTGTTTTCTCATTATACCCATTACGTAAACACCCATTTACAAAGTGGGCGCGTTGCTCATCTAAAATATCACGATTTTTCTTACTCACTGCACGGCGTAATAAATCTGCTTCCCCTAGAGAAAAACTAGCTAAATTTGAAGCAATTTGCATAATCTGTTCTTGATATACAATTACACCATATGTTCTTTCTAAAATTGGTTTTAAATCTGGGTGCACATAATGGATATCACGCTTCCCATGTTTCGATTCAATAAAAGCAGGAATTTGCTCCATCGGTCCCGGACGATACAATGCGTTAACCGCGACAATATCTTCAAATTCATTTGGCTTCAGCGTACGAAGTACATTCCTCATCCCTGCCGATTCAAGTTGGAACACACCTGTCGTATCACCTTTTCCGAGTAAGTGGAATGTTTTTTCATCCCGAAGCGGTAAACGTCTTATATCAATTTTTTGACCTGTCGTTTCGAATATCGAATATCTAATATTTTCAAGTAATGTTAAATTACGAAGACCGAGGAAATCCATTTTCAGCAAGCCGAGTTCTTCCAGCGCTTCTGCTGGGTACTGGGTTACATATACATCGTTATGTCCTTCTTGGATGGCAATACTATTTGTAAGAGGCTCTTCACTCATAATGACACCTGCTGCGTGAATCGATGTGTGCCGCGGCAATCCTTCAACCCGTTTGGCAACTTCAAAAATACGCTGAAACAACGGGTTGCTTCCTATATAATCACGCAATCGCTCCGATTCGTTATACGCTTCTTCTAGCGTAATACCAAGACGCGATGGAATTTGCTTAGAGAAAATATCCACTTCTGCTGGAGAAAGCCCCATTACCCTTGCAATATCACGAATGGCCGCTTTTGCAGCAAGCGTTCCAAACGTTACAATTTGAGCTACTCTAAGCTGACCGTACTTCTCTTTTACATATTGAATCATCTCATCACGGCGAATATCTGGAAAATCGATATCAATATCTGGAAGCGTTACGCGCTCTGGATTTAAAAAACGCTCAAATAGTAAATCGTACTGAATCGGATCAACATCTGTAATTGCTAGTACGTACGAGACGATAGAACCCGCTGCTGAACCACGACCTGGTCCCGTTAAAATGTTACGGTCATGTGCATACTTCATGAAATCCCATACAATTAAAAAGTAATCACTAAACCCCATACGAGAAATTATTTCTAATTCATGTCGAAGCCTTGCCTTATGCACATCTGTTACCGTTTCATATCGCTCATGAAGCTTTTCTTCACAAAGACGCTTCAAAAAGGCATTAGACGACTCATTCGTTGGAACTGGAAACTTTGGAAGTTGGTTTACATGAAACGGAATTTCCACCTGGCAGCGCTCGGCAATGAGTAGCGTATTACGCACAGCCTCTGGCATAGCTGAAAACAATGCTTCCATTTCTGAAGCTGATTTCAAGTAATATTGATCGGTTTGTAATCTCGGACGATTAGCTTCTGTCATTTTCGTACCACTATGAACTGATAGCAAACATTCCTGCACAAGCGCATCGTCCTGTTTCACATAACGAACATCATTTGTCGCCACAATGGGTACGTTTAGCTCACTCGCAAACGATACTAATTTCTCTTGTAACACCAATTCCTCTTGTACAGCATGATGCTGCACACTCACATAAAAGCTTGTAAACATATTGCGATATGTAGAAGCTACAATCGCAGCTGTTTCTTCTTGTCCTGCAAGTAACAACTGTTCAATTTCACCATCTTTCCCCGGTGAAATTGCAATGAGTCCCGCTGCATAATGCGCAAGCCACTTTTTTGGAATACCAACCTTTGATTTTGTCATGATGGCACTTGAAATTTTGAGTAAGTTGCGATAACCTTCTTCATTTTCTGCAAGCAATACGAGCGGATAAGATGAATCTTCTTCCTCCCCTTGTACAAATGCTGTTAATCCGATAATCGGCTTAACTCCTACTTTTTTACATGCTTTATAAAATGGAATAACACCATACATCACGTTTTCATCGGTAATGGCTAATGATGTAAATCCAAGCTCTTTTGCACGCGACACGAGCTCATCAACTTTACAAGCACTTTTTAACAAACTATAAACGGTTTGACATTGTAAATGCACAAACTTCACTTTTATACCCTCTCTTTAACTATGTGACTACTTCCATTATAGGTGATGAAGAAAGATGAAATCAAAACATACTTCTTGAGATTTGTCCATATATATTGGATATGGACAAAGTGAGAAAAAGACTTTCTTTTTTTAGGATTGGAGAGTGTGTTGCTCTATGCATAGTAACAGTCAGGACCTTTGACTACCTTACGCGATTTTAAAACAAAAAAGATGATGAGTTTCGTCTGCTTAACCTTGGTTTTGTTGTTAAAAAACAACATACACCTTTTCTTTTTTAGTTCTAAAGGGAGCATTACTCTATCATAGTAGCGGTCAGGACCTTTAACTGCTTCATACAAAAGAACACAAACAAGTAATGAGTACAATTTTTTACTGTTCACATGATTTTCATTCAAGTTTTGAGATGGGCGTTTTACAACTCGCAAATGGCGGGATAAATTCGTATAGAAAGGAAAATAGTCATGGAAATGCGCGAAACATTTTTTTCACTTTTAATTACGAGTTATTTTATTGCTTTTGGCGTATTACTTGGTGGGTCATTAATTGGCGGACTTGGCGCATTTTTAGTTGGTAAACCACCACTTACAATGATTCACCATTTCGCTCAAAACTTACGTATCTGGGCACTTGTTGCAGCAATTGGTGGTACTTTCGATGCCTTTTATAGTTTTGAAAGAAGCTTTTTTGGTGGGGATATGAAAGACATTGTAAAACAAATTTTACTCATTTTATTTGCAACAGGGGGTATGCAAACAGGGCTTGTCATTATTAAATGGATTACACAGGAACACGTATGAGAGTTCCAACAGCTTCCATTGCACGACGCTGGTATTTATTTTTAGCAGGAACTGCTGTTGGTAGCATTTTAGGCTGGGTTATTTTCTTATACATATACGGTGTATTTCAAGAAAATCAAACCGTTACAATTGAAAAACAACGAATCAAGATTGAACAACTAGAAGAAGATTTACACATCTTAACAGAAGACAGAAATAAATTAAACGAAGATAACAAACGGCTTCTCACTATTCAAGAAATTAAAGTCGAAATTATAAACCCAGAAAAATATGATCTCGATAGCTTCACAGTTGAAAGTATTACAACTTCAATCGAAGACGACCTTAGGCATTTACTTACAAAACATGTAAACAGCGTCGCTCAAAATAAAGAACTGTTAAAAAAAACAATTGAACATAAAGTGTACAACCTATATGACCGCGCCTATCAATTTGACATCGAAACCATTTACTTTGATACAACGGTCGAAATTAGTGTGAAAATTAAACAAAAGAAAGATAAATAAAGTGAAACTTCAATCAGTGGGGGGTTGAACCAATCGAGCCTTTACGTGCTATCACTCTCCCGCTTAAACTTCTTTATGCCCCTCGAGTTTTGAGGTAGAGGGTAACAGTACGTTAATATAGGATAAAAAGGGAATTCTTCGAAAGAATTCCCTTTTTATTATCGGCACAATTCACGTAAATCTGCAAATAAACGATCCGCTTCTTCCCAAGAGTTTACCTTTGCACCAGATGCCATTGGATGACCTCCGCCTTCATACTTCATTGCTAACTTGTTAATAACAGGTCCTTTTGAACGAAGACGTACGCGAATAACATCCTCTTCCTCTAAAAATAAAACCCAAGATTTTAATCCATCGATATTCCCCAGTGCTCCAACTACACCAGATGCTTCAGATGGCTTCACATGAAATTGCTCTAACACTTTTTTTGTTAACTTAATGTAAGCAGCTCCCTCTTCTGTCATCGAGAAATTTTGTAAAATGTAACCATTTAAACGAGCAATGCGCTCATTTGTTTTATACATTTCATTATATAATTCCGGGAACTCAACACCCATTTCTACAAGCTCAGAAGCATAACGAAGTGTTTTTCCAGAAGTACTTGGGAATAAGAATCGGCCTGTATCACCAACAATCCCAGCTAAAATAAGACGAGCTCCTTCTTGTGGAAGCTTCAACCCTTTATCTTTTCCGTATAAGTAAAATTCATAAATGAGCTCACTTGTCGAACTTGATGTTGTATCTACCCAAACAATATCCCCGTACGGATCTTCATTTGGATGATGATCAATTTTAATTATCATCTTTCCTTTTGTGTAACGCTGATCACAAACACGCTCTTGGTTTGCTGTATCGCAAACGATAACAAGCGCATTCTCATACGTTTCATCAGAAATTTCATCCATGACACGTAAATAAGATAGAGATGGTTCATTGTAACCTACCATATAAATATTCTTCTCTGGAAACGATTCTAGAAGCATCGTGCCAAGACCACACTGAGAACCTAACGCATCTGGGTCCGGACGAACGTGACGGTGAATAATAACCGTATCAAATTGCTGAATTGCCGTTAAAATTTGTTCATGCATATGTATATCTCCTTTTCTCCGTTTTTGGAAAGAGCGTCCCTTCTATTCCAATCAGATTTTATTTTATATTCATTATAGCTCAAAACACTTCATCGATGGGAATAATTGCTTTACAATATAAAGTGAAACTTCAATCAATGGGGGCTCCATCCCCCACTGATTGTTAGTTGAACCAATCGGGCATTTATGTACTGTTTGTCTCCCACCTAACCTTCTTAGCTTCTCTCAAGTTTTGAAGCGGGAGGCGTACAGCACGTTAATGCGGGATAAAGATACAATACAAATAGATGGGAGATAGGGGTCATGCCAGTTTTAGTCTTTTGTATTATCGTCACATTTATGTTTTATCTCTTTTACAAAACGAAATTTTTTCGTACACACCGTCCGATGGAGAAAGGGTGGCTTGCTAGTAAATCAGCAATTGCACTCGGACTATTTGTCGCACTATTTGGATTGAATCAATTTTTTATGGACATATCGACCGTTCGCATTATCGTTGGTGGTTTGTTTGTCCTAATTGGCGGGGCAAGCATATATAACGGCGTACGCCAATATAAACATTTTTTGCCGCTTGCAATTGAAGAAGCAGAAACATACAAAAAAGCTTGAGGCTCAGCCCTCAAGCTTTTACATTGTAAAGAGTCTTACTATTAAGTCGATAAGTAACAATATTAACATTACAATCGTGATTGCTCTTGCTATCTTTATTAATTTTTCATTTCTAAATATCCTAGTTAACAAATAAAAGAAAGCAAGAACCCATACACCATTTTCAAAAAAGGGAAGAAAAACACTCAAAAATGCTGTTAAGTACGTATACATTATCATGGTGTTCCCCCTATATGAACAACGTTATTTTGCACTCGCCGTTCTTATTCTTAAAATAGTATATGCAACTAGCGCTGACGGAATGTTAAAAGGATTTCCTTGCACATGAAAATGTAGCTGTTCTTCTTCAAATGACATCTTTTCATACATTTCATTTTGTGAAAGACCAATTTTATTCTTTTTCTTATTCATTTCTGATATATACATATACTGAATTGGAATCATTACTAAAAAGTAAAACAGTGCTACACCAACCAAAAACATCCGTTCGCCCACTCTAAATTACCACCTTTTTCTTTTATTGTAACATTTTTGTAAAAACCAAACAATTATTCCAAAATAAAAAAGCTACTTTTTTCATAGTAGCTTTTCCATCTTATCTATCAATTAATTGCACCATAAGAAGCGCTTTTCCAACGACATTTCCATCGTGATGTACTTCTACATCCACCTTACCAAATTTCCGTCCAATCTCTAACACTTTTGGATGCACAGAAATAACATGATCAATTTGAACTGGCTTTACGAAATAAATCGTTAAGTTTTCAACAATTGAATCTCCTTTTTTCTGCGTACGTAGCACACGGTTTGCCGCCTCTGTTACGATTGTTGTAAAAACACCATAAGATAATGTCCCAATTGCATTGGTCATTTGTGGTGTGACAGAGAAATGATATACATGATCTTGCTTCGCCTCTTTTTGATTTACAAATTGATTAGAAATAAGATCATCAATTGTCTCACCCACTTGTGGTTGACGCTGAATCATTTGCAATGCCTGCAGTACATCTTGACGACTGATAATCCCTTGAAGAGAACCGTTATTATCTACAACAGGAAGCATTTCAATCCCTTCCCATACCATCATACGAGCTGCGGCTGCAACTGACATCTTACCATTTACAGTAATCGGCCCTTTTGTCATAACTTTTTCAATTAACGTCTCTTTTGGAATCCCAATAATATCTTTTGATGTTACAATACCAAGCACTTTATTTTTTTCATCTACAATTGGATAACGGCCATGCATAGATGTTTCATTACTTTCATGCCACTTTGCAACCGTATCATTTTGGTGTAAACAAATTGTCTCCTCAATTGGCGTCAATATATCTTCAACGAGCACAATTTCCTTTTTAATAAGCTGATCATAAATAGCACGGTTGATAAGCGTGGCAACCGTAAACGTATCGTAACTACTTGAGATAATAGGAAGCTTTAATTCATCTGCTAACTTTTTCACGTGCTCTTCCGTATCGAATCCACCTGTAATAAGTACAGCTGCTCCTTCTTCTAGCGCTAGTTGATGAGCTTGTATTCTGTTACCGATGATAAGCAAATTCCCAGCTTCTGTATAACGCATCATTGCTTCTAGCTTCATCGCACCAATTACAAACTTATTTAATGTTTTATGTAGTCCTTCTCTTCCGCCAAGTACTTGCCCATCAACAATATTAACGACTTCTGCAAATGTTAGCTTCTCAATATTCTCTTTTTTCTTCTGTTCAATACGAATTGTTCCAACGCGCTCAATTGTACTTACATACCCTTTATTTTCCGCATCTTTAATCGCTCGATATGCCGTCCCTTCACTCACGCCTAGTTCTTTCGCAATTTGGCGGACAGAAATTTTATGTCCAATTGGTAAAGTGTTTATATATTCTAAAATTTGATTATGTTTGGTAGCCAAATGGTTTCACCATACTTTCTTTTTCCGTAGTTCTTCATCTTCTTTATCTACAGTATACTATAATTCCAAAACTGTTACACTCCATATTTCAACATCTGTACTAATTTTTTTATAACAAAACAAAATACTTACAACAATGTAAGACTACTGTCACTTCATTCAATGGTTACTTGCCCCTACAACATATACAATAAAGACATCAAATAACAAGAAGGAGAGATACAATATGAAGAAATTTTTAGAAGTAGTTGGTGCGGTATTTTTAGCTTTTGTTGATGGAAAACGAGTAGCAGCGGAATTAAACGCAGCAGAGGAACAAACAAATACGCCACAAAAAGAAACAGATATACTTTTACCACTATTACAGCCTTCACACACATAAAGAACCCTTCAATTTGATTTTTTCAAACTGAAGGGTTTCTTTTTATAGTTCTATTACATCTCCAGCTACCATGACCTTTCCTACAGATCCTTCTAACTTCTCTATGAACTCATGCGGATTTTGTTCAATAACAGGGAACGTATTGTAATGCATCGGTACAACAACTTTTGCACCAATCCATTCCGCTGCAAGTAACGCATCTTCTGGTCCCATTGTAAAGTTATCACCAATTGGCAAGAAAGCAACATCAATATTATGACGCTCACCAATTAATTTCATATCAGAAAATAACGCTGTATCTCCTGCATGGTATACCGTTTTATCCTCAGCCATAAATAAAATACCAGCTGGCATACCTGTATATGTAATGGTTTGATTTTCTTCGTCAATATAACTTGAGCCATGAAATGCTTGTGTAAACTTCACCGTTCCAAATGGAAATGCATGTGATCCACCAATATGCATCGGATGTACCTTTACACCTTTCCAACTTAAAAATGTTGCTAATTCAAATGGAGCGATAACAAGCGCATTATTTTTCTTTGCAAGCGCAACTGTATCTCCAACGTGATCTCCATGACCATGTGATAATACAATTGCATCTACTTTTATGTCGTCAGCCTTTAAGTCTGTGCTAGGATTTCCCGTAATAAACGGATCAATTAAAACGATTTTGCCATTCGTTTCGATTTTTACTACTGAATGCCCGTGATAAGATATTTTCATTTGGATCATCCTCCTTTTGTTCCTCAGTTCTATTCTACATAAGTTCACAATTTCCTGTCTTTTCACATATCGATTTACTTGTCATAACGCTTCCATACAATGTAAAGTGATAGAGTAACGGAAATTCGGAGGTGCATAAAAATGAACAGTAGATTAGAAAAATTAATGCAATGGTTACGCGAACAAAATATGGAAGCGGCATTCATCACTTCCACAGAAAATGTTTTTTACATGACAAACTTCCATTGTGAACCACACGAACGACTTCTTGGTCTATTCGTCTTTCCAGAAAAAGAGCCAATGTTAATTTGTCCAAAAATGGAAGAAGGACAAGCAAGAACAGCTGGTTGGACTCATGAAATTATCGGGTTTACAGATACAGACCGCCCATGGGACATGATTGCAAAAGCGATTGAAAAACGCGGTATCGATGCTAAAACAGTTGCTATCGAAAAAGAACATTTAAATGTCGAGCGCTATGAAGAATTAACAAAGCTATTTGCAAACGCTACATTTAGAGCAGCTGAAGAAAAAGTACGTGAGCTTCGCCTTATTAAAGACGCAAAAGAACTTTCTATTTTACGTGAAGCTGCTGCAATGGCTGACTACGCAATTGAAGTTGGTGTAAGTGCAATTCAAGAAAACCGTAGCGAGCTTGAAGTACTGGCAACAATTGAGCATGAATTAAAGAAAAAAGGCATACATAAAATGTCGTTTGATACGATGGTATTAACAGGCGCAAACTCTGCCCTGCCACACGGCATTCCAGGCGCAAATAAAATGCAGCGCGGTGACTTCGTTCTATTTGATTTAGGTGTAATCATTGACGGTTATTGCTCTGATATTACACGTACTGTTGCGTTTGGTGACATTTCAGAGAAACAAAAACACATCTATAACACAGTACTAGCTGGACAATTACAAGCAATTGAAGCATGTAAACCAGGTGTGACACTTGGCGAAATTGACCGTGCAGCTCGCTCTGTTATTGAAGATGCTGGTTACGGTGACTTCTTCCCACATCGTCTTGGTCATGGCCTTGGCATTAGTGTCCATGAATATCCAGATGTAAAAGAAGGTAACAATACACCATTACGTGAAGGCATGGTGTTCACAATCGAACCAGGTATTTATGTACCAAACATAGGTGGCGTTCGTATTGAAGATGACATTTACGTAACTGAAAACGGCGTGGAAATTTTAACAAAATTCCCGAAAGAATTGCAGTTTGTGAAATAAATTGTACTGTAAAAAAAGAAGACAGTAACTACGCTGTCTTCTTTTTTGTATAACTTTATTTTTCAAACTACTAATCTACTACTTCATCGCTTCCTTCACCACATCTTGAATCATGACAACTTCTGTTTTCATATCGATAGGGGGTACTTCTTCATCAATACATTCATACCAAAATGCGACATGCTGTTTATCAATATCGTGCTGCGACTGTTCAACTTGAATCCCGCCCCCCTCTCCTTGAACAGAGTACCAATATAAAGTGAAACTTCACGCAGTGGGGGGTCTTCATCCCCCACTGCGTGTTAGTTGAACCAATCGGGCTTTTACGGACTGTTAATCTCCCACCTAAACCTCTCTGAACCCTCTAAGTTTTGAGGTGGGAGTCTTACAGCCCGTTAATGCGGGATAAATATTCATCTCCATCCCGTATTTCCCGGAAAATTGTCTCTACGTACATTTTTTCGTCGTTTAATGTAAGGAGTACGTCCTTCATATGATTATTTAGCAACTTCATCCATTCATCAACACGTTGACCTTTCCCTTTTTTCACTTTAAATCTCGTTAATTCTACTTTCACCCTCATTTCCCCTATCAAACAACTATTTTATTTTCAAGCCATCGTTCAAATTCAGAAGGTGGTAACGGCTTACTAAAATAATATCCTTGTATGTATGAGCAGTTATGTTCTCGTAAAAATGCAAGCTGCTCTTCTTTTTCTACTCCTTCTGCTACAATTTCCAATCCAATATGTTGACCTAACGCAATAATAGCAGCCGTAATTTGCTTCGTCCGAACATCTTCATGAATATCTTTAATAAAGGAGCGATCAATTTTCAACTTATGAATTGGATAATCTTTCAAATAACTAAGTGAACTATGTCCCGTTCCGAAATCATCAATACTAATTGTTACACCTAATTTTCGAAATGCTTGTAATAATCGTTTTGAACGCTCAACATTTGTCATCGTCATACTTTCCGTTACCTCCAATTCGAGCAAATGCGGAGGTAATTTGTATGTTTCAAGTAATGCTGCTACTGTTTCAACAATATCTTCGGTTTGGAACTGCCTTGGAGATAAGTTGACAGACACACGAATTGGGATTCCTTTATCATGCCATTCCTTCGCATATTGACATGCTTTTTGCAAGACAAGCTTTCCAAGTGGAATAATTAAACCTGTTTCTTCTGCAAGAGTAATAAATTTCAGTGGTGAGCGCATCGTTCCATCAGGTAGTTGCCAACGTACAAGCGCCTCTACTCCAACCACCTTACCCGTTTTCGAGTGAACTTGTGGCTGATAATGCAACACAAATTCATCTTTCTCAAGAGCTTGACGTAGTTGCTGTTCTTCAATTAATTGATTTTGAGACCATTCTCCAATCCTAGGAGAATAGAAGCGATAGCCGCTTTTTCGGCTCTCTTGTGCTGCGTACATCGCGATATCTGCATGACCGACTAACGTTTCTGCATCGACTCCATCTTGCGGCGCAATAGCGATTCCAATGCGTACAGAACAATATAACTCATTTCCTCTTATTACAAATGGCTTTTCAAAGAGCTGCATAACATGTTCTGCAACACCACTTACTTCTTCGTTACATTTTATATTTGGAAGAAGTATGATGAATGTATCACCACTCATTCGGCCAACCACGCCTCTTCCGCCAATTTGCATCGTTAATTTCCCAGCAATATGTTGTAATAACAAATCACCTATCTTTTGTCCTAGCGCGTCGTTAATAACTTTAAAACGATTCAAATTCAAAGTATATACAGCACACATCGTGCCGCTTTCTTTTAATGCGCCTTCTATACGCTCTACTACATTACGACGATTTGGTAAACTAGTTAACGAGTCATAATATGCTAGACGATAAATATGATTTTCGTTTTCAAGTTGCTCTGTAATATCTCGCATAATACCATATACACAATCTAATCTGTCTTCAATATATATCGGTACAAACGTCACATTTACATCTAACACCGCATTATCATCTAATCGAATTCTCGTATTAAAGTTATGTCCTCTCTTCATTTCAATCGTTTGATAAAAATATAATTTTACTTTTTGTTTTTCTTGCTTTGTTAAAAAATGAGATATTTTTTTCTCTTTTAATTTACTTGTAGAACAACGAAACATCTTTTCTCCTACAGGATTCATGCTAAGCAACTGACCATCTCCAGATACAGAGAAAATCGCATCTAAATTATGATGCACAAGCGAACGATATCGCTTTTCATTCTCAAGAGATTCTAAAGCCTTAAAATGAAAACGACGATCGGTCACTGTACCAAAAATTAAAAACGATTGAATAATAATCGTTGTAACTCCCGTCATAATAACAATCGTATCATTACTAATTCCAGATTTATTCATCATTTCAACTGGCAAACAAAATTCAGCTGCAGCCATTCCTGTATAATGCATACCGGATATCGCAATTCCCATCGCTATCGCACTTAGTATCTTATATATAAACAACCTAATAGAACTTTCATACTTTGCTAATTCAAATGAAATCTTCAAAGCTGCGATAGACGCAATAATAGCGATAAAGATAGAAAGTGCAAAAAGAAACGGATCATACGTAATATCTACAAACTTCATCGCAGCCATACCAATATAGTGCATCGCCCCAATAGCTAGTCCCATTGAACAACCACCTATTAAGAAATGAATATTTTTCAGCGCTTTAAAACTCACTGTATATAGAGCAATAAATGCACCAATCCACGCAGCAACAACAGACAGAAATACTAAATTATGATCATATTCAACTGTTACAGGTAGATGAAAAGCTAACATACCGATAAAATGCATAGACCAAATACCAATTCCCATCGTAATGGATCCACAGAACCACCATAACTTTTTTCGTTTTCTATTTACATATGCAACACGTCCAGCAAGATCTAATGCTGTATACGATGCAAATACAGCAACCACAACAGACAAAGCAACAAACCAATAATTATAAAAGCCAACTAATTGTTGCATCTTCTTCTACCCTTTCTTTTATATTGTTTTCTTCGCGCGGGCATGAACACCTATACAAGTTAAAATAAAATTACATTATCATTATATATTAAGATAGAGTGGTTGGATGTAAAATATTTATTTATCAAGTTATTTTAAAAACAAAAAAGTGAATGGAACAGATATTCCTGTTCCATTCACTTTTCCTCTAAGAAGATAACTTATATGTACATTGCTTATTCACATCAGGAAAGAACACTCGAAGTGATTCCCCCTCCCTCTCTAACCATTGTTCAGAGGTAAAATCATTACCGTAATTAAAGAGATACAAACCTTCCTTATTTACCTGTGTATAAGTCCCAACATACTTGTTTTCTTTTTTCTTTTCATTTGTATACATATTAACTACTTGATAGACAACTTGGTTCTCGTCTTCCTCTTTTACAACAATTTCAAATTTATAATATGTTGGACATTCATTTTGCTCACTTTGAGATAATTCCCAAGCTCCTTCAATGCCTTCTTTTTCACAAGCACTTAACAATAAAATGCATAATGCAGTAACGAACAATTTTAATATCTTTGTTTCTCGCACGTCTTTCATCCTTTGTTATATGTTCTACAACTAAAAAAGTTCATCACCATAAGTCGGGGGTGACAAATATAGAGGAGCATACTCCACTCCGAGTGGGCGCTTTCCGCGGGCGAGAGCGAGCCTCCTCGGCAAGCCTGCGGGGTCTCACTATCCTCGCTATTCCCGCAGGAGTCGCCACTCTCCGTTCCGTGTATGAAAAATGATCCTTTCTCAAAAAAATCAACCCCAGGTTACAGTGATAAGCCCTAAAAACCATTTTTTCAATATAATGTAAATAATAACATAGAAATGTCTACTTACAAAAAACTTCATAAGGCCTATATAGAGTTCTGCATAGCGCCCTCTTTACTCTCAATCTTCTGGCGTTCATACTGCAATTTCATTTCTAGGCATAGCAACAATTAACCACTCCTCACCCGTATAATGTTCATCATATCCGTTTACAGCTAGTACTTTCCAAGATTAAAAGTAAATAAACAAATGAGGTGATGAGTCTCCTAATTGAATATCAACAACCTCTTCTCTTCTAACTTCTAATATATTTTGAATCGCAATGTCTTCTGTTAATTCATCCGTTTCTTCAACAAATGGTACTAACTCTTATTTTTCTGAAAATATAGACTTTAAAGTTAACTCATGTTATTTTATTAACAACGGTTAACTTTCTTTAGCGCGAGGTGCATATAAATGAAAGAGAGACTATCATTAAGAGAATTAAAAAAAGCACGAACAAAAATCAAGCTACTTCATACGACATTAGACATCATTGAGGAAAAATCATTCCGGTTTGTACGTGTCGAAGAATTATGTGAACGCGTTGAGATTTCAAAAGTGACCTTTTTTAAAATGTTTCCTCATAAAGAGGACATTCTGATTTACTTCATGAGAACTTGGTTAACAGAATGCATGCTTGAAATTGAAGAAACAAACAAAAAAGGTACCATAGCGCTCCGTCATATATTTGAAAAAGTTTCCAACCAAGCGAAAAAGCACCCTGGTCTTATGCTTAGTTTAGTTGCTTTTCTTTCTGAGGAAAAAATGCACCCTTGTATGCCTCATTTAACAGACGCAGAAATTCATCTTCTATATCCAAATAACGAAGAACGTGTCCAAATTCTCATTCCCGACTTAGCCCAACTATTTACAACATGTGTGGAAGAAGGCAAGCAGACTGGAGACATTACGAGTAATCTAGCTACCCCTGACATCGTCAAGTTATTGCATACAATCTTTTACGGCGCTTATTTAACAGCGCACTTATATCATTCTGATGTAATGAAAATGTATGAACTTCACTTACACTTTTTAAATCCGTAGTAGGAAGGTGACACGTATGAATGAAATAAAGCAAGGACGTTATACCGCTCATATGGACGATTCTTTTGCTGTTTTTGTTATTGGAATGCGTATTAACAAACTATTTGCAATTTCAAAGTGGTTACCTGTCGCCCGTGCCATGGGTGGCATGATGAAGGAGTTGTATCAAAACAAAGAACTTGGCTTTCTTAGTACGGAATCATTCTTCAACGGTCGTACGATTGTTCAAATTCAGTACTGGCAGTCATTCAAAGCACTTGAACAGTACGCCCGCCATGCTCCTTTACATGTAGAAGCATGGCGAAAATTTAACAAAAAAGCGTTTCAAACAGAAGCGGTCGGCATTTTCCACGAAACATACGTCATCCAAAAGGGGCAATACGAAACTATATATGCCAACATGCCCTTATTCGGTTTAGCAAAAGCTGGTAATCTAGTGCCGATTGGAAAAGGAAACGTGACCGCCCGGGAACGAATAAGGTTCAACTAACAATCGGGCTTTTACGGGATATAAAAATGAAAGAGAGCGACTACCTACATAGTCGCTCTCTTTCATTTTTGCAGCAATTCCTTCGCATCAGCATACTGTAATCCATGTGCCTCAGCAACAGCCTCGAATGTCACATATCCATCTAACGTATTAATTCCTTTTAACAACGCACTATTATCTAAACAAGCTTTTTTATAACCTTTGTTTGCGATTTGCACGCCGTATGGAACCGTTACATTTGTTAACGCAAATGTCGCAGTACGTGGAACAGCTCCTGGCATATTGGCAACTGCATAATGCAACACACCGTGTTTTTCATACGTTGGATTATCATGTGTTGTAATACGGTCAGTTGTTTCAAAAATACCACCTTGGTCAATTGCAATATCAACAATAACCGATCCTTGTTCCATCGATTTTACCATTTCTTCTGTTACGAGTTTTGGTGCTTTTGCACCTGTAATAAGTACCGCACCAATGACAAGATCAGATTCTTTTACAGCTTCCGCGATGTTAAACGGATTAGACATCAATGTTTTAATTTGATTTCCAAATATGTCATCTAACTGGCGAAGACGGTCTGCACTTAAATCAATAATTGTTACATCCGCTCCTAAACCAATCGCAATTTTCGCAGCATTTGTACCAGCTTGACCACCGCCAATAATTGTTACTTTACCGCGCTTGACTCCCGGAACACCAGCTAGCAAAATCCCTTTTCCACCTTTTGTCTTCTCAAGAAATTGAGCCCCAACTTGCGAAGCCATTCTTCCAGCCACTTCACTCATTGGTGCCAATAACGGAAGAGAACGATTTTCTAGTTGTACTGTTTCATACGCAATTCCAACAACTTTTTTATCAATCAACGCTTTCGTCAATTCTGGTTCCGGTGCCAAATGTAAATATGTGAATAAGATGAGACCTTCACGAAAATATCCGTATTCACTCTCAATCGGCTCCTTCACCTTCATAACCATTTCTTGATTCCATGCCTCTTCCGCTGTTTCAACAAGCTTTGCGCCCGCTTGTACATATTCTTCATCAGAAAATCCTGATCCTAGACCAGCACCTTTTTGCACAAACACTTCATGACTGTTATGAACAAAATGAACGACACTAGCCGGTGTCATCGCTACACGATTCTCATTATTTTTCACTTCTGTCGGTACACCGATACGCATACGAGGTCCTCCTAAATTGTATTTATCCCGCATTAACAAGCTGTAAAATCACACCTCCAAATTTGAGAGAAACAAAAAAGTTTTAGCGGGTGATTAACAGCCTGTAAATGCCCGATTGGTCGGGCTAACATTCAGTACTCCCTTACCATACCCTTCGGTACACAATTTTATTTTTGGCGATAACGATGAATCACATCAACCGCACCTGAGATTTCAATAACTGTCCCGGTGATCATATCTGAGTCTTCTTCACATAAAAACACAACGGTACGGGCGATATCTTCTCCTGTTCCAGACCTACCAATTGGTGTACGTGAATCTGGCATGCGACGCGCTACTTCAATTGTCGCCTCTTTCATCTCACCAATAATATCTCCAGGACATACCATGTTAGATGTAATGCCATATTCCGCTTCTTCATAAGCAACAGTCTTTGTTAATGAAACAAGTCCAACTTTCGCTGCCGCAAATGCCGATCGATACATCCACCCTGGGGCACTTTCGGCATTTTGAAATCCATAGTTAATAATACGCCCAAATTGTTGTTTTCGCATAATTGGAACAACAAGCTTTAATAAATGAAACACAGCTGTTAAGTTCCCTTGTATCATCTCGTTCCATTCATACTCTTCATAATCGACAAGTTTTTTTCTTTCAAATACATATGGACCAGCATTATTAATAAGAAAATCAATTCTTCCAAAGCGCTCCATCGCTTCTTCTACCACTCTATGTAAATCTTCTCGTTTCGTTACATCCGCTCTTACGAAGTGGATGCGTTCTTCTATGTGTTTATATTTTTCCTGCAAATCTTCCATCGCTTCTCTGTCACTACGATATGTTACTGTTACTGAATATCCTTTACTCAACATTTTTTCAGTTACTTGTTTTCCTAAACCTTTCGTACCGGCTGTAATGAGTGCGTGTCTCACAAACATGCCCCCTTTTCCTTGCTATATTTCATATGTAACAAGTTCTCTCCTTAATTACAACTAAAACGGATTGAAACAAAATTTTCAAAATTTCGTAACTGTTTTGTCAAACATTTTTCCATTATTTACTTTATACTGAAAGTGTAAATAGTTATAACAAACACATTTAGGAGGAATCAAGTATGAATACTACATATACAAATATCTTAGTTGCAGTTGATGGTTCCAAAGAAGCTGAAAAAGCATTTAAAAAAGCAATCCATGTCGCAGAGCGTAACAATGCAAAATTAACAATTGCTCATATTGTTGATGTTAAAGCATATTCTGCTGTTGAAGCATATAGCCGTGCCATTGCAGAACGTGCAAACTTTTTTGCCGAAGATTTACTAGATGAATATAAAAAGACAGCTGAAGAAGCGGGCCTTACAAATGTTGAAACAGTATTAGAATTTGGTAATCCGAAATCAAAAATCTCAAAAGACATTGCCCCAAATCATAAAGTAGATTTAATTATATGCGGGGCAACAGGGCTAAACGCCGTAGAACGTTTCTTAATTGGTAGTGTCTCTGAACATATTATTCGCTACGCGAAATGCGATGTCCTTGTTGTACGTGGTAATGAAGAACAAGGCGAACTATAAATAGAATAAAAAAGACTATAGTACCACACTATAGTCTTTTTTATTCTCACAATACATAATTATTTACACTTCATCTTTATACTCTAAAATATCACCTGGCTGACAGTCCAACGCTTTACATATCGCTTCTAATGTGGAGAACCGAATCGCTTTTGCTTTTCCATTTTTCAATATAGAAAGGTTAGCCATCGTAATCCCCACCCTCTCTGAAAGCTCCGTCACACTCATTTTTCTTTTGGCTAACATCACATCAATATTGATTATAATTGCCACTTATATCACCTCAAACTGCCAAATCCTTCTTTGCTTCTATTATATTACCATTTTAAAAGTTTCTTTGAATACCTTTCATGAAACACAGGAGGTTTTTACCGCACGTACCTTCCTAAAAACACAAAACAAATCATCGCAAATACCGTTAACACATATAAATAAGGAGGTAGAAATTTCAACGTCCATATCCCCATCACGATAGTCGCTAATGTTACATACACCAACTTTGCTTTCTCTGTCATCTCTTTTCTCATGAGCAGTACATATACATATCCAATTGGAGGTGTCACAAAACAAAGAATTAAAATAAACTTTTCACTGACATACCATTTCTTCTTACTTAGCTCTTGTATGTCTTTTTCTATCATCTTATCTTCTTCGTTACTCTCTTCATCATCTTCACCTATCTTTTCATTCATATATGGAATAAAATGAACAAAGAAATAATAAAAGACCATAAGGGCAACGTACTTAATACTAATCCCTCTTTCTGCAATCGGTTCACTCACAAATCGTAAAAGAAGTGGGAACACAAATACATATGTCATCATCCAAAATGATATCTTTCGTTTTTTTCGTTTCTTCTCTTTCCCTGTTACCTTTTCCCATCTTCGCTGTAGCCATAATGAAATAGCAACATCGACTACAAATATAATGAACAAACAAGCCGCAATATAACTAAGTTGTATCTTCTCTGCCGAAAACGTTTCTGGAAATGCATATTTCAATATAATTGCTGTATATACAATAACTAATGCTCTATAAAACAATAGAATACACCTCTTCCATTCTCTACAAAATCATAACATGAATTTCCTTCACCTGGTTACACTAAGAAAAAGCGAGGTGTGGTATATGGACAAACATGAACGAGTTGTTGTAGATATGAGCGAACAAGAAATCGAGATGTTAAATACAATCCGCTCACACTTTAAAGAGAAACATGGAGTTGAACTAAGCAACGGTGCTTTACTGCGTGATTTAATGGATATTCAATACATTCGTATTACAGAAGGAAAAGACAAATATGACGAAGAAACCCCGTAAAGCATCAGCTCTTTACGGGGTTTTCTAATTTTAATTTCGCTTTTTGCAATGCCATTTGAATTTGTACAAATCCTGTTCCACCTGCGCTGTTTCGGCGCTCTACTGCTGCATACGGAGACAGAACTTCATACACATCTTCTTCAAAGAGATCACTCATTTGTTGGTATGTTTCTAACGGTACATCCGCTAAATATATTCCTTGTTCAATACAATACAGTACAAGCTTTCCAACAATTTCATGCGCCTGTCTAAACGGTAATCCTTTGTTTGCTAAATAATCCGCTACTTCTGTTGCATTCGAGAAGTCTTGTTTTACAGCTTGCCCCATTTTTTCTGTATGAACTGTCATCGTTTCAATCATGCCAGCCATAATACGAAGACAGCCTTCTACTGTTTTTGCTGTATCAAACATTCCCTCTTTATCTTCTTGCAAATCTTTATTATAAGCGAGCGGTAATCCTTTCATTACTGTTAATAAGCCAAATAAGTTACCATATACTCTTCCTGTTTTTCCGCGAATGAGCTCCGCCATATCTGGATTTTTCTTTTGCGGCATAATACTGCTTCCTGTCGCATAACAATCGCTCATTTCAATAAACTGAAACTCTTGGCTGCTCCATAAAATAAGCTCCTCGCAAAAGCGTGACAAATGCATCATAACAAGTGAGCTATTACTTAAAAACTCAATAATAAAATCTCGATCACTCACTGCATCTAAACTATTTTCATATATATCGTCAAATCCAAGAAGCTCTGCACTATACATACGGTCTATCGGAAAAGTCGTACCAGCAAGCGCACCAGCACCAAGAGGAGAAATGTTAATTCGTTTCAGTGAGTCTTCATAACGATTCACATCACGCTCAAGCATCCAAAAGTAAGCAAGTAAATGGTGTGCAAAAGAAATTGGCTGCGCTCGCTGCAAATGTGTATATCCTGGCATAATAGTTTCAACATGTTTTTCTGCTTGTTTAATTAAAACGACTTGCAGCTCCTTAGTCGCACTTATTATACTTTGTACTTTATTTCGCAAATACAAATGCATATCCGTTGCCACTTGATCATTACGACTTCTTCCAGTATGAAGCTTACCCCCAACTTCTCCAATTTGCTGGATCAACATGTTTTCAATATTTAAATGGATATCTTCCGCTTCTACTTTATACATAAGTTCATCTTTCTTTGCCTTCTCCAGCAAATCATACAAACCACTTTGAATTTTTGCTCCTTCTTCTTTTGTGACAATTCCACATTTTATAAGCATTGTCACATGAGCGATACTTCCTTCAATATCTTCTAAGGCCAGCTGCTTATCAAAAGAAATCGATGCACCAAATTCTTCAACCCACTGCTCTACTTCTTCTGTAAAACGACCGCCCCAAAGCTTACTCACGCTTTCACCTTCTTGTCGTTCACTTGACTATACACTTTTGTTGGTAAACCAAATAATGAAATAAATCCAACAGCTGCATCGTGATTAAACTCATCATCTTTCGTATATGTTGCAAGCTTTTCATTGTATAGTGAGTATTCAGATTTACGCCCTTCAACAATCGCATGTCCTTTAAATAGTTTCACACGCACTGTTCCGGTTACATGTTTTTGTGTTTCTTGTAAAAACGCAACAAGTGCATTTTTTAATGGTGAGAACCATAAACCGTTATAAATTAATTCTGTTAACTTTTGTTCAATCATCGGTTTAAAATGAGCAACCTCTTTCACGAGTGTTAAATCTTCCAATTCTTTATGCGCTGTAATTAATGTCATCGCTGCTGGACACTCATACACTTCACGTGACTTAATCCCAACAAGACGATTTTCAACGTGATCAATACGTCCAACGCCATGCTTTCCAGCGATTGTATTCAACGTATGAATGAGTTCCGCTACAGAATATGACATTCCATTTAACGTTTTTGGTACTCCCGCTTCAAAGCCAATTTCAATATACTCCGGCTTGTTTGGTGTATCTTCTAGTGCCAGCGTCATTTCATACGCTTCTTCTGGTGGCGCCGCCCATGGGTCTTCTAATATACCGCATTCATTACTTCTTCCCCATAAATTTTGATCGATAGAAAACGGACTATCTAGCCCAATCGGAATAGGTACATCATGCTGCTTTGCATACTCAATTTCTTCTTCACGCGACCATTTCCACTCACGTACTGGTGCAATTACTTCTAAATATGGATTCAACGCTTGAATTGAAACTTCAAAGCGAACTTGATCATTCCCTTTTCCTGTACAACCATGTGCAACTGCATGTGCCCCTTCTTGCTGGGCAATTTCTACTAGCTTTTTCGCAATAAGCGGGCGAGATAAGGCCGATACAAGTGGATATTTCCCTTCATATAATGTGTGAGCTTGCATTGCAATCAATGCATATTCATTCGCAAACTCTTCTTGAACATCCAGCATATATGACTTAATTGCACCAACAGCCAATGCTTTTTGTTTTACAAACTCCAAGTCTTTTCCTTCACCTACATTTAAACAAAGTGCAATAACATCATAGTTTTGTTCTTGTAACCATTTAATTGCAACGGAAGTGTCTAAACCTCCGGAATATGCTAGAACAACCTTTTTCTTATTCATTTTACATCCCCCTTGAAAGAATAAATATTCATTAGTTTTTATATTAATTCATAATTTAACACCTTTCATATTCAAAATCAATACATATAATCATTTTTTTCTAACAATTTCATTCTTTTTTTCGGTACAATAAAAAAGAGAGGATGGTGATGTGTTTATGCGTCAATACTTCATATATAACGAACGTCTCGGTATTGAACTTCCACACTTACAAGATGAATGGGAAACGATTCCACCAGAGATGCAGCAAGCAATTTTATTAAAATGGGAAAGTATTCGCGGCCACATACCAGATCGAATAAAGGAACTCGAGCATACAATTAATAGTAAACAGCATAAACTCAATCATGAAGAAAATTTCGAGACATCTTGCAGGCTGAACACCGAAATCGCAGATCTTGCTTCTATCATTAACGACCTTTGGCTTTGGTACAGGCTGACACAAAATGTATCTGAAGGAAAGGCACATCAATAAAAGGAGCTGTGTGATATGAAAGCACTATTCATTATCGTACTCACTTTTCTTAGTGTCATTAGTTGGGAAGCTGTTTTTAAAGAAAAAGAACAGAAAGACCATTAGTCAAAAAGCTACATCAGCGCGAATGATGTAGCTTTTTCTTTTCCCCATTCCCAGTTCCCCCCAGACATATACTCCAAAAAATATGGTATAATGGTATAGAATCTTTTAAAGAAAGGATTTTGATATCATGATCGCTCGAAGGAGCATGTGGCATCGAGAAGACGAATCTTACACGTAGCGTATGTTTTTGCATAGACACTTTTTCTAGCAAAAAACATACGAAAGTGGGGAAACTATGATTGCCCGAAGGATAATTTGGCAACGAAAAGACTCTTCTTACACGTAGCGTTTTGTTTAGGTTGTTTGTTACTGTCTAAACGAAACGAATGAGAGTATAGGATGCTAAATAAAGTCCTGCTCTAAGTTTTGTTTAGCCTGTTTTAAGCCTAAACGAAAACGAAAGTAGGGAGAATTGATGGACGAGAGGATTATTCGTTATTTCTTCAGTGATATATAGCGTAGTTAGGGACAAATAAACTAACTGCTGCTATATCGGCGTAGTTAGTTTATGGAAAACAAAAACTACTAACTACGGAGAGAAGGAATAACGATGGAGAACATCCAAAGTCGACAAATTATTAAAGAAATTTTTATGGTTTTACTAGGTTCATTTATTTTAGCAACAACGCTTTACCACATTCATTTTCAAAACCACTTAACAGAAGGTGGATTTGTTGGAATCGCACTGTTTTTACAAAACTTTTTTGATATTTCACCGTCTATTTCAACTGTTTTAATGGATATTCCAGTCATTTTACTATGTGCAACATTACTTGGTAGAAAAATGGTTATTTATTCATTTATCGGTTCGATTTCATTCGGAATCTTTTATTCAGTTATGGAGAACTACTCTCCATTTGTAATTGATTTATCGAATTATTTATTTGTAGCTGCAGTACTTGGCGGAGCGTTAGCTGGTATTGGACTTGGATTTATTTTACGATTTGGTGGTGCAACAGGCGGAGATGACATTTTAACAATCGTATTAAGTAAAAAAACACGCTTTACGGTTGGACAAATGTTCTTCGTGTTTGACGCGGTTGTCATTGCACTTTCACTATATTATTTAACTTGGACTGAAATTGCCTTTACGATTCTTTCCATAGCAGTGCAGGCAAAAGTATTAGATATGATTTACTACCCTGCTGCGGAAAAGAAAACAGTGGCAATTCCATTACCAAAACAACATGCAACAAATTAAGCGAAAGGCATTTGCCTTTCGCTTTTTTACTTTTCTTTCTCAATTAAGTACCTCGTTTGATAAAAACGGTTTGCAAATTCTGTTACACTTCTTGTAAATCTGTAATTCATCGTGGAACCAATTGCAATTCCGAGAATCGGTACTCCTTGAAATACTTTACGGCGCAGCGAATAAATGAGAAATGTCTTCATAATTTGTACAAGTAATACTTGAATCGATGCTGGGTTAAGCACTTCTTCTTCTCCTTCGTAAAAGAATGGAGACTGCTCTTCATGATTTAACTCTTCAAGTAAATTTTGCCATGCATATTGCTGAAGATGTACTGGCAATATTGCTGCATGAAACACTTTTAATGCTAACATCATCTCATAAGGCTTGTTTACATCATGTCCAAATGACATCGCAATAAGCTGGACGGCTTTCACATTTAACGCTGCCATCGCTGGTAAATCTGCCGTAAGCAGTAGGAAACCACCAATTCCTGTTACACCGCCTTGCATAAACGAATATAACCTATGGCGCGCTGTTTGTTGCTCTGCTATGTATGTTAATTGATCAATTGATAATTGTTTCATATCTTCAAGCTGTTCTATCGAGTCATGAAACAAACGTGCCGTCCCTAAAATACGATTTCGTGCTTCAAGCTGTGATTGAGAGCTTTGAATAAGTGCATGTAAATAAAATAGTGATTTATCTCCTTTAGCAAAAAACTCTTCTCGCTTTTTGGCCGGTAGCTTAGAAAATGCAGTATTTAACCACTTATCAAACATTCGCTGAAAATCCGTTGATTCATGCTGTACGAATTGCTGTTCCCAATTTTTTATATCTTGCAATACTCGTTCTTCGCGCTTTGACAGCATATAAACAACTCCTCACACGATTTTTCTATATTGTACCACATTTGTGCAAGGAGATAGAAAGTGACTGATTTCTTCTCCATTTTGACTGAATCCTCATTACCACAACAAAAAAAGACGGGAATATTCCCGTCTTTTCATATCAATTCAATTACTCACCGATGTTTCCGAAACGTAGAACGTCACGAGCAATCATAACTTCTTCGTCTGTTGGAATTACGATAATTTTTACTGGAGAGTGAGGGAAGCTGATAAATGCTTCTTCACCACGAATGTTATTTCGTTTTGAATCGAAGTATACGCCCATGAACTCAAGGCCTTCTAATACACGCTCACGAATAACTGAACTGTTCTCACCGATACCAGCTGTGAAGATGATTGCATCTAAGCCCTTCATACGAGCTGCGTAAGAACCGATGTATTTGTGAATGCGGCTTACGAATACGTCTAGCGCGACTTCTGCACGGTGGTCTCCTTTTTCTTCTGCGTCTTCGATGTCACGTAAGTCGCTAGAGAATCCAGAAAGACCTAACATACCACTCTTTTTGTTTAATACATTTAATACTTCGTCTACTGTTTGACCTGTTTTTTCCATGATGTATGGAATTAAAGCAGGATCAAGGTTACCAGAACGAGTACCCATTGTTACACCCGCAAGTGGCGTGAAGCCCATAGATGTATCAATTGATTTTCCGCCTTCAACAGCTGCGATACTTGCACCGTTACCTAAGTGACAAGAAAGTAAACGTAAGCTTTCGATTGGACGATCTAATAACTCAGCTGCACGCTGCGTTACGTATTTATGAGACGTACCGTGGAAACCGTATTTACGGATACCGAATTTCTCATAGTACTCATAAGGTAAGCTGTATAAGAAAGATTCTTCCGGCATTGTTTGATGGAATGCTGTATCGAATACTGCTACTGCAGGTACGTTTGGAAGAACTTCTTGGAATGCTTTAATACCAACGATGTTCGCTGGGTTATGAAGCGGTGCTAATTCGCTTAATTCTTCGATATCTGCTAATACTTCATCAGTAATTAAAACAGAATCTGGGAACTTTTCACCACCGTGTACTACGCGGTGACCGATACCACTGATCTCATCAAGAGATTTAATGATACCTGTTTCCGTTATTTTTTTTAGAAGCATGTTTACCGCTACTGCATGGTCTGGAATATCTGTTACTTCTTTTTGTTTCTCGCCGTTAACAGAGATTGTAAATACGCTATCGTTTAAACCGATACGCTCTACTAAACCTTTTGTTAATACTGTTTCACTTGGCATTTCAAACAATTGGAACTTTAAGGAAGAGCTTCCTGCATTAATCGCGATGATTTTTGACATCTAGTCTTTCGCCCCTTTTTCTCTTGTTAGCTGTGTGGATTAAGTCCACGAACCGCTCATTTTTATATCGTTCAATAAAAAATGAAAACGTTACATTTTCATTTTTTTATTGAATACTCACGATTTTAATTTAAACACCGTACGACATATATTTCAAGTGAAAAAATTGTAACACGAAAGTTTTTTTTATATTACAGATTCCATATTTTTAAAATTCTATCCTTTTAATATTACTGAATTTTGTAGATAATACAAAAACTGTACTATATAATCACGCTAATCTGTTACACAGGACTGATGTTTACTTCTCTTTTTCAAACCAACCGTTAATTTGCGACATAATATTCTCCATCGCTTGCATATTAGAGAATTTTGGTAATTCAGCTAATAGCGCTTGTTTTGGCATTTCTGTATGCTCGCCTTTCTTTTGGAGAACAAATATACTTTTTGCATTTTTCTCGTTTTTAAACATGGAAACTGGTAACTGTAATAATCCTTGTATGTGACACGTTTCTTTAATAAACGCGTGAAGCTTTGGTGCTTGGTCACTTTCAAAAATGAAGTTTGGTACTAAGAAGAATACATAACCGCCTTCTTTCACGTGTTTTACACCTTGTTCAATAAATAAATGATGTGCATAAGAAAGCCCTTCATCTGCTTCTAACTTATATTCTTTTGCACGCACTTCGTTTGGATAATATCCAATTGGTAAGTCACAAACGACTGCATCAACTGGATCAATGTATAGTGGCCCAAGCCCATCTTGGTTAAATAATTCAATTGGTTGTTTTTGTAAGTTTGCATTTACAAATGCTAACTTTACAAGTAGTTCGTCCACTTCAACGCCATAACCGCTCATTTTCTTTCCGTCTGGGCAAGCGTTGAAGATTGTTGTCAGTAGGTTCCCTGTTCCAACTGCTGGGTCTAGTACAGTAATTTCAGAGCTATCTTTCATGAATTTATGGAATAAATAGCTCACAAACATACCAACCGCATCTGGCGTCATCTCATGGTTTGCTTGTACACCATCTTTCATCCCTTTTAATAAAGCAAGCTGAAATGCTTTGCGAATATCTTCGCCTTTATATTCTTCTTCATTAAACTTGCTATATTCACGCTCTAATCTTTCTTTTGCTGAATCATATAAACCTTCTTGTAAAATTGTTCCTTCAAATAAATTATCACCTGTCTCCACAAGTGCTTCTAAGTACGTTATATCTAATTCTTTGCGTAAAATTACGGCAGAAGAATCAAAAATTGAGAATAAATTTTCTACTGTCGAGCTCACGAACATTCCTCCTGTTAACTAAAATACACATAACTTATATCATACCATACTCTAAATTCTTTCTAAAAGAAAAAGCGATCTCCTCATAGAAGAGATCGCTCCGCTGTTATACATTACTTCGCAGCTTTTGCTGCTTCTAATGCCGCTTCATAGTTCGGGTGGTTTGTCGCTTCACTTACATACTCTACGTGAATAAGTTTGTCATTGCTGTCTACTACAAATACAGCACGAGTTAATAAGCGAAGTTCTTTAATGGCAACGCCGTATGCTTCACCGAAAGAAAGATCGCGGTGATCAGAAAGTGTTACCGCATTTTCTAAACCGTTTGTAGCACACCAGCGTTTCTGTGCGAATGGTAAATCTACGCTCACTGTTAATACTTTCGTATTCTCAAGACCTGATGCTTCTTCATTAAAACGACGTGTTTGTGCATCACATACACCTGTATCGATAGAAGGTACCACACTAATTAATTTTACTGCGCCTTTGTATGTTTCTAACGTTACTGGAGATAGATCGTTCGCTAATAGTTGGAAATTAGGTGCTTGCTCACCAACTTTTACTTCTGTTCCAAGTAAAGTAACTGCATTTCCTTTAAATGTTACGTTTGCCATTTGAAAATCCTCCCTTTTTTAAACAAGATATGTATACTGTAAATAATAGTTTTTCCACCTCTATAATGCAAATAAAATCACTTCATTTTTTCAAATAAAGAAGCTAACCAACTGATTAGCTTCTCCATCAACTATATTTGAAACTCAGGCTCATCGCCTTTCTTCTTATCCATTACTTCTTTTATCTTCTCAACAGCTTGCGGTGCAAGTTCTATAACTTTATCGACAATATGTGTTTGTTTGTCTAAATGAAGCACTTTCACACCTGCACTGTTAACAACAAGAAATGCGACTGGATTAATTGAAACCCCGCCCCCACTTCCGCCGCCAAATGGGTGTTGTCCGTCATGCTTTCTACCAAATTCGCTACCACCTGCTGCAAATCCGAAACTTACTTTTGACACCGTTAAAATAACACTACCATCAGCCGAATGAATAGGGTCACCAACAACGATGTTTACATCTGTCATTTGCTTCAAATGCTGCATGGCAGTCGTCATTAACCCTTGAATTGGATGTTCCATTTCCTTATATCCCCCTAAATTTGAACTGTTTTATCTTTTGCAGAAGAGCTTTGTCTCCGCATAAACATTAATAACCCTACAGCAGTTTTCACTGCTCGGTAAATACGAAATGAAGCAGTAAATTCACATTTAGATGCAACTGTTTTCCCTTGAAAGATAGGAGTAATCTCCAGCTTCGGTTCATGAACAAGTTCTGTATATTGACCAAGCAACCCGATAATAATCCCTTTTACTGACCATACATATCCTGTCACAATACCCGTACTCGCTGCATCCCCTGTCCCAATTTGTGAATGCCATCTAAATTGATTGATTTTCACTTTTTGCAGAAAATCCTTACTCATAGTATGGATATGTTGCAGTTTTTTTATAATCTCCTCGATACTATCCAGCTGCGCGACGAATTTCTCGTGCGCACCACCCTTCTCTTCTGCTTTTTCAATCTTTTGCTCTGTCTTTCTTTGCTGTTTCTCCATCCGTTCAAGTACGTCAAATGTAAAATGAACCATCCATATTTTCACTTCAAATAAACATTGCTGTTCACTTTCCGTATATAACAAACTTACTTTTATTGACAACTTCGAAAGTAAAATTACAAAAAGAAATATAACAACAATTACAACTCCGATTAAGAGCCACTTCATCCGAATCATCCTTTCATACCATCTCCATTATGGACACGTTATGAAAAGGTTAAACAAAACGGAAAATAAAAAGTTTTCAAAAAAATAAAAGGGTTTTTGAAAGTTTATATTGAAATATAATATTCGAGCATAAAATTTTACTTCAACCGGAGGGATAGAAAATGTCAAATCGTCGCAATTTATTTTTCTTCTATGGTGATGATAAAACAGCACTTACTGAAAAAATGAAACCAATTTACGATATTTTACGTGATAATGGATTTACAATACTCAATCATCCAAAGCATGCAAACGCTATTGTAAGCGTTGGTGACGATAGTACATTTTTACAAGCCGTTCGCAAGACAGGCTTCCGTGATGATTGTCTATATGCAGGCATTGCAACAACAGATGAAATTTCTTTTTACTGTGATTTCCACATCGACCACGTAGACAGTGCCCTTCAAGAAATTACAAAAAATGAAATTGAAGTGCGCAAATATCCAACAATCCATGTGACTGTCGATAACGACACTTCATTTTATTGCTTAAACGAATTTGCATTTCGTTCTAGCTTAATCAAAACCTTTGTAATTGATGTCTTTGTTGATGACTTACATTTTGAAACGTTCCGTGGAGACGGCTTAGTCGTGTCCACACCAACTGGCAGCACTGCGTATAATAAATCTTTACGAGGCGCCGTTGTGGATCCGTTAATTCCATGTTTCCAAATTAGTGAGCTTGCATCTTTAAATAACAACACATATCGTACACTTGGCTCTCCATTTCTTTTAAACGCAAATCGTACATTAACACTACGCCTTGCACCAGGCGGAAATGACTATCCAGTTATGGGGATGGATAACGAAGCACTGAGCATTAAACAAGTGGAAAAAGCAGTTGTTCGCCTTAGCGATAAACAGATTAAAACAGTTAAACTAAAAAACAATTCGTTCTGGGAAAAAGTACAAAGAACGTTTTTATAGGAATAAGAAAAGGCGGCTTTATGCCGCCTAAACTATTAAAAATATGAACGAACTGAATAGACAAGATGAATTACCAATTATTAATAACAAAGAAGGATTATCCATTCCTTTACAAGTGAAAAAATACAACTCCCTTCAGAAGAACAAACTCAAAATAAAAAATCTCACTTCTCGATTTCTTTATCTGTTGAAAACTTTAAGTTATGCACATTAACTGAATTTCTCGTACATAACCTCACCATCAACTACCGTCATCGCTACCTCTACATCCCGAATCTCCTCTTCCTCTACCTCAAATATATCGCGGTCAATCACTGTAAAATCAGCATCATATCCTTTTACAATTTTCCCACGTTCGTTTTCTCTTCCAATCGTATACGCACTTCCTGTCGTAAATAACGAGACTGCTTCAAATACTGTTAATTTCTCCTCTGGCATATAGCACTTACCATCAATAAAGCTTCTTCTTGTTACAGCGCTATATATACCTAAAAACGGGTTCACCTCTTCAATTGGTGCATCCGATCCACCTGCGCAGTGCAACCCTTCCTTAAGGAGCGTTCTCCACGCATACGCGTAACGGAGGCGGTGCTCTCCTAGCTTTTCAATAACGGACGGGAAGTCAGAAGATAAAAAGACGGGCTGAAGGTCTAAAATGATAGGTAACTTCTTCATGCGTTCAATTAACTCCTCACGAGCAAGCTGGCAATGAATAATCCGGTCCCGCAACCCTTCTGCTGGTGGATGAAGTTCTAATGCATTAATGACATATTCAAGTGACAAATCACCTATTGTATGAATCGCAACTGGCATCCCAAGTCTCCTTGCTTGTTTCACAAGTTCTGCGAGTTCTTCGCGTGTAAAAATGGCAACACCGTTCGTTTCTTTTGCGTCCTCATACGGTTCACTAAGAAGTGCTGTACGCCCACCAAACGAACCGTCAGAGAAAATTTTCATCGCTCCGAATTCAATGTAATGTGTATTTTCATATTGTGACCTTTCCTTCGCAACTTCGTGATGAACAAGAAGGTGTGCTTTAAAAGGCATTTTCTCAATTGTATGTTTAAAAGCGTTATGCGTCTTCTTAAATCCACCATAATAGTTTAAGTCTTCTGTATGACCTCCAACTAATCCATATTTCCAGCAGTCTTGAATTGCCGTTTGCAGGGCCGTTTGTAAATATACTTCATCAATTACAGGTTGCATATGCGCAATTAAACCTTGCGCCTGTTCGTACAATAACCCTGTTAATTGGCCATGCTCATCACGGCCAATTTTACCGCCCTTTGGATCTTTCTTTTCCGCTGTGATTCCTGCTTGCCCTAGCACATAACTATTCACCCACTGTACATGACGACAAACACGTTTTAATAAAATAGGATGCTTGTCTGAGATTGCATCTAAATCTTGTACATGTACAGCTTTTGAATCAGTGAACTGGTTTTCATTCCAACCTTCACCGATAATCCACTCTCCTAAAGCTGTACTTTTGACACGCTCGTTAACGAGATGAAGTACCTCTTCATATGAAGTACACGACGATAAATCTAAGCGCAACAACCGTTCACCATGACCAATAAGATGCATATGGCTATCGACAAGCCCTGGAAGCATCGTCTTCCCTTCTAGATTAAATTCCTCTTGAATTTTATAACGCGTGCGTAGCTCTTCTTTACTTCCAATATCGACAATCTTTCCATGTTCCACGTAAGCCGCTTCTACCATTTCATTTTCTTTTGCCATTGTATAAATGTTTCCATTATGCCAAAGTTGTCCCATTAGTTCATCATCCTTTTTGTCATTGTTTTAGAAAAAAGAATTGGTGCATCGATGCACTTGTTATTTTCATATTCAAGCTTAATGAGCGCTAATTTCTCAATAGAAGTTTCCATTGGCTTCACCATGCTTGTGCAACACTGAAATGCTTCATAAAATTTTTCTTCTTTAAGGTGATTAGCAATTGTACAATGCGGAACCCACTTTCCAGGAAGATATAACGAATCTGGGTTATCACTATATCGTTTAAAATACTCGTGATAACTTCGATGAAAAGCTAGTAATTTCTTCGTCGGTACAGGTGACAAAAATAACGTACTTGACCCTAAAAAGGTTCCAATTGTATTTAACATTAATGGGATACCGTTTTGACTATGTAAAAATCGATTCATATCTTCTATAAATGATTCTATTTCTATACTTTCATAACTTGCAATTGTCATATGAGGTTTTCTACTTGGTATCTCTTTTGCATAACAAGAAATATTTCGCTCATAAAGCTCGTTCCATATTGACTCTATTGCTCTCTCTGCTCCTTCTTCAAATAAAGCGATTACACCATACATCTGCTCACCCCTTTTTGTTTTTAATATTAAAATAATTCTAACATAAAAAGCCCAGCTCTTCCTAAAAGAACTGGGCTTTTTATACATTTCCATTATTATTTCGAAGTCATTTCCATTTCTTTTTTCCTTAGCTCCACGCGGCGAATTTTCCCTGAAATTGTTTTTGGTAATTCTGCTACAAACTCAATTTTACGTGGGTATTTATATGGTGCTGTTAATTCTTTAACGTGTTCTTGTAATAACTTAATTAACTCCTCATTTTGTTCAACACCTTCATTTAAAACAACAAATGCTTTTACGACATTGCCTCGCATTTCATCTGGACTTGCGACAACAGCGCACTCTCTTACGTACGGATGTTTCACAAGTGCATCTTCTACTTCAAATGGTCCAATTGTATAACCAGAGCTAATAATAATGTCATCACCGCGTCCTTCAAACCAGAAGTAGCCATCTTCATCTTTCTTCGCTTTATCGCCTGTAATATAGTAATCACCGCGAAATTGCATCGCAGTTCGCTCTGAATCTTTATAATAGCTCTTAAATAAAGCAGGTGTTGTAACATGAACTGCGATATCACCAACAACACCAACAGGCACTGGAATTCCATTTTCATCGACAATCTCAACTTTATTACCCGGCGTTGGTTTTCCCATGGACCCAGACTTTACTTCCATTCCTTTCATTACACCAACAAGTAATGTATTTTCCGTTTGTCCATAACCATCCCGCACTGTAATATCAAAATGTCTGCGGAATGTATCAATTACTTTCCGGTTTAACGGCTCTCCTGCTGATACAGCGCTATGAAGAGCTGCTAAATTATACTCATGCAACGTCTCTACTTTCGCCATTAATCGATATTCTGTTGGCGTACAACAAAGTACATTCACTTTATAATCACTTAATAATTGCAAATATGTTTTCGGTTCAAATTTTCCATGATACACAAATCCTGTCGCACCTGAGCCAAGCGTTGCAAGAAATGGACTCCAAATCCATTTTTGCCAACCAGGGCTTGCTGTCGCCCATACGACATCATTTTCTTCAATCGCAAGCCAATTTTTTGCACTCGTGCGTAAATGCGCGTACGCCCATGCATGCGTATGTACAACTCCCTTTGGATTACCAGTCGTCCCTGATGTATACGGCAAGAAGACCATGTCATCACGGTTTGTTTTTGCCATTTCAAGTTCGTCACTTTCATGTAAAAGTGAGTCTTTTAAATTCACCCATCCATCAACAGGCTTGTCACTTAATACAAATTTCCGAAGAGATTTCATTGCTTCAATTCCATCAAACTGTCCAATATAAGGTTCATAGCTTACGATTGCTTTTACATCACCGTGCTCAATGCGGTACTCAATATCTTTTTTCCTAAGCATTTCAGAGCTAGGAATAACAGCAAACCCTGCTTTCATCGCCGCAATATACGTCATATACGCTTCAACAAGGCGGGGCATCATAATTAAAATTTTGTCACCCTTTTCAAGACCGCTCTTTATGAAATCGTTTCCGATTTTATTTGCACCTTTCATAAGCTCAGCATATGTAACACGGCGCTCGTTCCCTTTATCATCACACCAAATTAACGCAAGCTTGTCCGTCTGTTTCGCATAACGCTCCATTTCCTCAACCAAATTATATGTTTGCGGGGCAATCAATTCGTTTTGATTCACAGACTTCTCCTCCTTTATTGGATATATCCCTCCTTTTCATAATAAAGAATTTTCCGTCAATTTTAAACCATGCTTTTTTGACAAATTGGTTTATATTTTGACGGAGCTGTACAAGAATAGAGTTTTTCTCCTAAAATACGACAACAAACAAAAAAAGAGCGGGAAGACCCGCTCTTTTTAGCCATTATATAGGGGCGTTATTTTTGGTAACCGCCTAATTGTTGTTCAGCCATTGCTACAAGACGTTTTGTAATCTCACCACCAACTGATCCGTTAGCACGAGATGTTGAATCTGCACCAAGTTGTACACCAAACTCTTGTGCAATTTCATATTTCATTTGATCTAGAGCAGCTTGTGCTCCTTGAACTGCTAATTTGTTTGTGCTCGCCATGTTGTTTCACCTCCTTGTGAGTATAGAATGTGATAAACAACATGGCTTCATGCATATCTTATGATGGTAATTTATGGTTTTTAAAATAAATCTTCAAACTGTTCTTCCTCTGCAACTTCCACTGTTTGAAGAACCATTTTCTCTGTATTCGCTACCGCTTCTTCAATAAGCGGTGTGAAATCATAATAAGACTCAAATTTATTTGCTTTCTCACGTTTTGGCTTCGTTGCTGGACTTGCTGGTGTAAACACTGTACAGCAATCTTCGTATGGACGAATTGATGTTTCATACGTACCAATTTCGTGGGCAATTTTAATGATTTCCAACTTATCCATCGCAATAAGCGGACGGATTACTGGATAATTTGTTACTTCGTTAATTGTATGCATACTATCTAACGTTTGACTTGCTACTTGCCCAAGACTTTCACCAGTCGTTAATGCAAGAGCATTACGCTCTTCCGCAATACGCTCTGCAATGCGCATCATCATGCGGCGCATTACTGTCATTGAATAACTAGACGGTACTTCTTTATGAATTGTTTTTTGTACTTCTGTAAATGGCACAAGGTGTAACGTTACACGTTTACAATACTTCGTTAACTCCTGTGCTAGATCGATTACCTTTTGTTTTGCACGTTCACTTGTAAATGGTGGACTATGGAAATGAACTGCTTCCACTGATACGCCGCGCTTCATCGTTAAGTAAGCAGCAACTGGGCTATCGATGCCACCAGATAATAGTAGCATAACTTTTCCACCAACACCAACTGGCAGTCCACCTGCACCCATACGCTCATCACACATAATGTAACTATAACCACTACGAATTTCAACGCGAATATTTACATCTGGATTATGCACATCTACTGTAATATCCTCTGTATTTTGCAAGACATAACCACCAATTTCTGGTAAGATCTCCATCGTCTGCATTGGGAAATGCTTATAAGAACGATGAACTGTAATTTTGAAAGTTTTCACTTCATGCTTTAATTGTAGAAAAGCTGCTAATGCACCTTTTTTAATTTCTTCAAGATCTGTTGGCACTTTCATCGCTAAGTTAAACTTGTGAATACCAAACACATCTTGCAAATGTTCCGCTATTGCCTCATGATCTTCACCATTTAACTGAATGTACATACGATCATGTGTTGCTTCTACTTTTATATTTTTAAATTTCTTTAATTTATGTTTTACGTTATCTTTTAACGTACTTACAAACTTCGAACGGTTTTTTCCTTTAGTTGTCATTTCGCCATAGCGAACTAAAATATATTCATAATTCATCATCTTTCGTTACCTCATCACTTCATATAATTTTGGCAATGTTTCAGTCACAATTCCCTCGAATTGCTTCACTTCTTCCATCGTATTATCTTGCGTAAAGCTAATGCGAATCGCACTTGCTGCGACTTCATGAGATAATCCCATCGCTAATAATACACGGCTTACTTCATTTGCTTTTGAAGAACAAGCAGATTTTGTTGATACATACACACCTTGTTCTTCAAGCGCGTGCACAACAACTTCTGGCTTTAATCCAACGAACGATACATTTAAAATGTGCGGTGCTGCATATTCTACGGATGTATTTACAACTGCTTGATCTTTTTCTGTAAAGAACTGAACAAGCTCTCCTTGCAAGCTTCTTAAATGCGCAATATTACTTTGCTCATTTTCAAGCGTCATGCGAAGTGCTTTTATCATCGCTACAATGCCCGGTAAATTTTCTGTTCCAGAGCGGTAATGATTTTCTTGTTGCCCACCTGAAAAAATTGGATCTAGTCTTACACCGTCACGTACATAAAGTAATCCTGTCCCTTTTACGCTATGGAATTTATGTCCAGATAATGTACAAAGGTCAATATGCGACGCATGTAAATCAAGTGGTACTTTCCCAATCCCTTGCACATAATCGACATGGAAGCGAATTTTCGGATAGTTCTTTAACAATTCTCCTACTTCTTTTACAGGTTGAATCGCTCCCGTTTCATTGTTTACATGAATCATCGAAACGAGAATCGTATCATCACGCAGCGCACGCTTCACATCCTCTATACGTACAACTCCATGCTCATTTACGGGCAAATATGTAACGGAAAAACCAAGTTCCTCTAACTGTTTATATGCTTCAAACACGGATGCGTGTTCAATATTCGTTGTAATAATATGCTTACCACGGGAACGATTTTTCATCGCAATCCCTTTAATAGCAAGATTATTTCCCTCTGTTCCTCCAGATGTAAAAATAATTTCTGATGGTTTAACACGAAGAAGCTGCGCAGCAATCGTGCGAGATTGCGTTAATAAACGCTCTGCTTCTCCACCAAGCGAATGAATAGAAGAAGGGTTCCCAAAATATTTTCCTGCAACCGTTACATAGGACTGAAGGACATCCGGATATGGTTTCGTCGTCGCACTATTGTCAAAATAGATCATCGTTCTTCCCCTTTCAGCGGCAATTGCATCACACTATCATATCATACATTTCTTTATTTTCGTTACATATGCTATAGTCCGCTATCCATTATAGCAATATTGTCTCTCAATTTATACAAAAGTAACAAGAAAAACCCTTCATATTATGAAGGGTTTTCCACATCAACAAACTCAGCAATCTTTTGAACAACACCTGGCTCAATTTGCTCTAATACCGAAGCTGCTTGTTCTAATGCTGTATCATATTCATATTCACGGAACAATTTTTCTGCTTTGTCTAAACTATGTGCTAGTTCTTGATCATCACTACGATAACGATTACCATACTGAATTAGTTTTTCCACTAAATATGCTTGTTCAATTAATTCTTGCGTTAACTCATAAACATGAGTGACGGTTAAACGTGTTTCTTCTAACATATCATTCACCATGTTCATATTTAATGGTTTCACTTCAAGCTGTGCATATACACTTTGCATTGCATGTTGTCCCTTTTGTAAATCTTCTATTACACTCGTAGGAAGACCTGGTAAGTTTGATTTTTGCATAAGACGCTTTGATTCCATAATCATGTCACGCATTTCTTTTAACGTTTCACGCGCTTCAAATTCATCTTTACGCATTGACTGCAACATATCTTTATATTCTGCGTGCAACACTTTTAACGTTTCACACTGTTCATAAATTTCTTCTAGTTCTTCACGAATAACTGAGAAAGCAATATCTTGCTCTGCAATACGAAGCTGCAATACATCAAAGCGCTTCATTAAAATATGCATTTGCTTTTCAATTACCTTCTGTGATTCAACATCTTTATCTTGCAGTTGATAACTTTGCTTTACAAGTTGCGTTTCCGATTTCGTCTCAAGCGTTTGCTCACGCATCACTTCTAAATCTTCGTACACTGTCATTGTTGTTTGTTCTACATAATGCTTCGCTCTTACTTCATCTTCTAATTGATCATATAGTTCATCTAATCGAGATTTCAACACTTCTAATTTTTCTTTTGCTTCTGTAATTTGCAAGTGATGCAAGTCCGCTAAACAGATTTCGAGTTGTTTATACATCTCACGCACTTCTTTTGGAATTTCTAAATGGTTTAATATATAGCCTTGTTTTTTCATCTCGTCGTGACCTTGAGATAAATCATCTAGTTGAACAGTCAAAGTTGTTTGGCACTCTACTAACAAATCAGGAATCTCATGTACAATAAATTCCAAATTTGCTAGACCTTCTTCTAAACTTATCAAAATGTCACGTGCCTTTAAATAGTCTCCATTTTGCGTCGCTTCTTCAAACGTTACAAACTTCAATGACTCCTCATCTAACAGCTTTTCTATCTTCTCTTCAGAATCTCCAAACATATGTCGATGTGCTAATACATTTTTCTTTAAATTACGATATGTATCACGTAAACCGTCAATTTCCGAGCTATTTTTCTCATAGCTCTCTAACAGATTTTGTAATTCATTTAAAACATCCGTAATGCGGTGCTCAGCTTCATCTAAGCCACTTAATGCTTCATTCATCTCATTTTTTGCTTTACGGAAAGAAAATTGTGAAGTATGCTTATTCGCACTAACTAGCTGTTTATCAGCTTTCGGAATAATAGTATCCACAATTTCATCCCACTCATTTCGCCACTTACCAAAGAGCTCTTCCGTTTGCCCTGTCATATTTAAGTCTTTCACTCGCTTTAATTCATCTGCTACAGGTTTATCGACAAGCTCTCTTTTCCATTGCTGCAAAGCTTCAATATCTTTATACAAACGATTCCTTCTCACAAGCTGTACCATAAGAAACACTAACAGTACACTCACGATAGCAATCGCAATCGTCAAGATAGAATTCATCAAAAAAAGCCTCCTATATCTCATTTTTTGTCCGTTCCGTTTTGAAATGGAAGGCCATTATGTAGAAAAGGGAATACCCTATATGTAACAACATTCAATGTATTCATCATACCATGTAATGACAGGTTTTTGACCTAAATTTTTCGAAAAAAATTAGGTTTCTTGTCACTCTAAAAAGAATGATGTAACTCCAAAAATATAAAAACGCTCAGCAATATGCTCAGCGTCCTTAACTATATTATAACATTATACATATATCGCTCGCGGTAACGTAGAGTTCATATTCATTCCACAAAGTGTATGTTGAAGCCATTCCTCCACATCTTTTATATACATCTTCATAAAGAATTCTTCTGATGGAAATGCATGTAGCACTTCTGATATATACTGTGGATATAAAAATGGCATGTTCATCATACCTTTTAATTTTGTCATAAACATTGTAAAGGATACTTTATTGAACTCCCCTGTCTGTTCTCCACGCTTTAACACTTGTTCAACATAGTACTTTTCCTTTGAAAAATAAATTGTCATTACTTCACGAATAAGCGTACTATCAAGAGACAATTCACGATAAAAGAAACGTGTTAATTGTCGATGTTGAAACTGATATTGTAATAGATCGCTTACCATTTCAAATAAAACCTCTTTCGCTGATAAAAATTCATACTTTTGAAATTTATCTTCAATCACTTTTATATATCCTTCTAAAAAGCTCGTTACAAGCTGTTCTAATAATCCTTGTTTTCCATCAAAGTAATACGAGATATTCGCAACGTTGACATTGGCTTTCTTAGCGATATCACGCACCGAAGTACCATCATACCCTTTTGTATAAAACAACGAAACCGCCGCCTCGATAATTTTTTCTCTCGTTTGTTTCATGTACTCACTCCCTTTCAGCGAACAACTCATAATATAAATTTCTTGACTTTTAAGACAATTTCCTTTAATTTTCTATCGACAAAGTCGTTTGAAATTTCATGTATTTCGCGATACTTTTACATTTATCGAAAAAAAAGGTGGCGTTTTTATGTTTACTGCAAAGCAATACAATGGATCACGTGAAGAACAATATGAAACAGCGATTAAACAACTTGATGCGTTGTTAGTTGGAGAAACGAATGTAACCGCAAACTTCGCAAATGCTTCTGCCCTTTTAAACGTATTCTTGCACGATATTAACTGGGTTGGTTTTTATGTAACCGATGGAAACGAGCTAGTACTAGGACCTTTCCAAGGGCTACCTGCATGCGTCCGCATTCCATTTGGACGCGGCGTGTGTGGCGTTGCTGCTGAAACGAAAACAACGCAGCGCATCGCTGACGTTCATCAGTTCCCAGGCCATATCGCCTGCGATGCTGCATCCAACTCTGAAATCGTTATCCCAATGATTAAAAATGATGGAGTAATTGGCGTATTAGATATTGATAGCCCGATTAAAAATCGTTTTGATGAAATCGATGAATTATACTTAACAAAGTTTGTGGAAGTACTTTTGAAACATGTTTAAAAGAATTTAAAAAACCTTCTTTTTTTGAGTGGGGAGTGCTCCTGACTGCGCATAGTAACGGTCAGGTCCTTCGACTGCTATGCTCAGTTTTAAAACAAAAGATAGCATTCATTTGAGTGTAAAGAAATCGAAAATCGATATAAACACAATTTCTCCTTTTTGATGGAGAATGCTCCTAGCTACGCACAGTCAAAGAAGGGATTTTCATGCATTTCCAAAATTTATATGTATAAAATGAAATTTCATGTTGTTGACTACATTATGTAAAAGATATATAATAGCGTTTGTGTAAAATAAAAAGGCAGCCTTGTAAGACGAATTTATCGTTTGTATTTTGTTCCTCATCGAGGTGTATCGTGTAACTCCCTGCTGCTGGAGCGATGGTACATGAAAACAAAATACGCATAAATGTCACTTACGTCTGTTTTTATTTTACAAAAATAAAAACATTTAAAGGAGGAGTCAATTATGGCTCGTTATACAGGTCCATCTTGGAAACTTTCTCGTCGTCTTGGTATCTCTCTAAGCGGCACAGGTAAAGAATTAGAAAAACGCCCTTACGCTCCAGGTCCACACGGTCCTAACCAACGTAAGAAACTTTCAGAATACGGTTTACAATTACAAGAGAAGCAAAAGCTTCGTCACATGTACGGTGTAAATGAGCGTCAATTCCGTCGCACATTTGACCAAGCTGGTAAAATTGCTGGTAAACACGGTGAGAACTTCATGATTCTTCTTGAAACTCGTCTTGACAACTTAGTTTACCGCATGGGCTTAGCTCGCACTCGTCGCGCTGCTCGTCAATTAGTAAACCATGGCCACATCACTGTTGATGGCGCTCGCGTTGATATCCCATCATTCCGCGTTAAGCCAGGCCAAACTATCGGTCTTCGCGAAAAATCTCGCAACTTAACTGCAGTTAAAGAAGCTATCGAAGTTAACAACTTCGTACCTGAGTACTTAGCTTTCGATGCTGACAAGTTAGAAGCTACTTTCAACCGCTTACCAGAGCGCGCTGAGTTAGCTGCTGAAATCAACGAAGCATTAATCGTAGAGTTCTACTCTCGTTAATTCAATCGCTTAGTAGATAACGGTATTAAAAACCCTAGAAACGTTATTATAACGCTTTTTCTAGGGTTTTTTGTATTCTCATGGTTTGTAGAATAACTTAAATAAAATTAATAATCTGGGGAGGTTTTTGGGGGACTTTTTGGATAAAATAAGCGTGGGCAAACGCTATTGGGGATAGACTTTTAAATGTAAAAACTACTTTCAGTCATGCATATTTGACAGTACCATTCATTTTATTGTTCTTGTATCCACATAAGTAGAAATTTTTCTGTCTCTTGTGCTGGAAAGTACCATTTCCCACCTATTTTATATTTCGGAAAACGTTCATCATAAAAGAAATTCTCGCTTATGGTATTTCTGCTCATGCTTGTTTGCCTACATAATTCTTTCATATCCCAAAAGACTTTTTTATGTTCAATTTGATCCAGACGCTTCCTTAATTCTTCTAAGAAACGCTGTTCAATCATTTGTTCATCTAGCTGAATATTGAGCATATTATTCACCTTCTTTTTGAAGCTTTTTCTGTTCCAACCTTCTTTTTAAAATTAACTCCCTAACAGCTGGTATTAGTGGTTTTAGAAAGTTTTCCAACTGTTTCTTTGTTGGGACTAACTCTACGACATATCCGTTTTCATCCCTAATAATCCGGCCCTTCCCCATTCCCTTTACTCCCTTTCACTTTTGATATAGAAATATAGCGTTTATTTAACTTTCCCCTTATAAATCAAGTTGGTACATAACTTACCATCTTCCATTACTACTTCTCTTTCATAATTCGACAAAATTTCATCACGATTGATTTTCTCTACTTCTTCGCCATACCTCCAATATCCGGAACGAAGTAAAAATTCAGAATATCCTTCTGGAATCGGTAATTCATAACCATCTAAGGTTATTCTAGTTACTTCAATACCTTCTCTAATTATCATTGAATCACCCTTTCATTTTGAATATGGATAAATTCGCTTTGAGGCATGTTAATACCTTTAAAACCTGCAGCTTAGTATAAAAAATGTTGTTTATACTCTCCCCCTTTATTGCATAATAAAAAGCACTCCCACAGGGAATGCTTCCATTACTGTTAATTTGTAATTCTAAAATTTTAATATGATCCTTTTAAAATAAAAAATCATATTAAAAAATATACATTTCTAATTAGCTTTACTATCCTATGCTCTTTATCAAAAAAATCATTTTCTTTTGTTATTACATAACCCTCAATTATATACTCTTCATCTCTTTCACTTTTTTCTAAAAGAGCAACTTTCCAAACCTTGTAACTCGATACAAAAAATAACGGACAAGCGATGAGATAATCAATTTGAATTAGCAAAACAATAATAAATGTAATTACTGAAAAACAAACTAAAAAGCTAACAATAGATGAAAAGTCTACAGTTATAAGAGGTAAAATCAAAGTTAGTAAAAAAAACGTATAGTCATTCAAACTAGGCCTTTCAAACTTTTTGACAGTAACATTTTGACCTTTTTCTTTTAACATTAATTTTCTTTCTAACTTTTTGAACATTATTTTTGGAGCCCATAAATATAAACAAACTGATAGGCACATAAGTGAAATTACTACGATTATATGAATGAAATAATCAGATATTTGGTATCCACAAAAGCGTATGTATCCCGCTTCAGATACTTTTTTTTCAAATACATGTCTATAAAGAGCTATCAGCAAAACCGGGATATATGAGATTATCCAAAGTACAGCTTGTTCAAGTTTCCCCCACATATTTCCTCCTCTTCTGGCTATTTTAAACTGCCATCATAACTTTAATTTCCTTAGTTAAGAAGGAAGTTACGATTTTATCTTGAAAGAAATGTAATAAAGGCTTAGGATTTTCTCCTTCATTGAACTTAATTGTATCATTACTAAAATCAATAAACTTAATTAAATCCTTTAATTCACCAATTGCCCCATCAAATTTTTCTTTTTCAGAAGCATCTTTGATTTCATCTCTTTTATTTTTAATTTCTTTTAATTCATCTATTCTATCATGATAATATTTCTCCACATTCCTTAAAGTCTCAGGTTCAATTCTTGCTAAACTTCTTGCGAACAGCTGATGACTTGACGCTTTTTTGAAGCTTTCACGCGTATTATCATCTGGGAAAAAGCTCATAGAAGCGATTTCTTCAATATTATTTTGACTAATTTCAGCAATGTGGTCTGTATAATCAAATGCATATTCAAAATACCTTGGATCTATTATATAAATATCCTTTTCATCCATAAAAAATGATAATTTCCCACCAAACTCTATAATCTCTTCACTAATGAATCTAAACTCATTAGATGAAAAAAACGCTAACTTTTTAGTTTTTGCACTTTTCTTTATTCCTGTATAGAAACAAAAATAAACTTTCTCATTTTCATAACTTAATTTTATCATTTGAAATTTTGCTTTTTTTATATTTTCAAGACTATCTGTTACAATAGCCTTTTTTAAAAGATGAATTTTGCTAACCGTTTTGTTCTCATTTCCTAACTCAGCAAGGTTAAACTTTCCTAAATAATCATTCAACTGAAATTCTTGATTATATTTTTGTACCGGAAAAACTTGCTCCTCTTCCGTTTTAAGAGACTTTAATTGCTCAATTATATGTTTTCTTAAAAACTCTTTTATTTTACTATCCACTTCAACAGATTTAGAAAAATAATATTCATCTTTTTGTTTATCTTTTTTTACCAAACATACATTAATCTCTATATTAGAATATTCCTCTTCTTTCAAATTAAGTATCTTACTAATCATATGTTGTTTACTATTTATAGTCATCATTCTGCTCCTTTTTAATATACTTAATTCTATTATCTAATAAAGGGAGCGCATTTACCTACAGCAACATTTCGTCATTTTCCGACAATAAAATAGCAACTATGTATCATTATCTTTTAACTCTTTTGCTACAACCACCTAGATAATTATTATCTCAAAACAAACCCTAGCATACTCCTGTTCTGACTTCTGCTATTTCCTATAATTATAAATAGATACTCGAACTCTTTTTCACGTAACTTTCCCCTATACAACTCAATATCAATTAGTCAACGATTATTTACCATATATATTTTATACATCTTTTGTTATCTCACCTAATTGTTTTAAACACAATACAAAAACAAAGAACACCGAAGATCATAAGCACATCTTCAGTGTTCTTTAGAGCGTTAATTATGTCTCAATTATCTATACCGTTCTATCCGATTTAATGCTAGTATTTCTCTTCAATGCTAGTACAACATTAGAACTATCATTTCTGAATTTAGAAAGTGTCCCTTCTTCTAAACCAGTTAATGCTTCGAACATATCTTCACGTAGACTTAATTGATACTCACTTGAAAGTTCTTCTAAAATGCTATTGCCATCAAAAACATTATTTTCAAGCAATGCAAGAATTGACTTTTTAATCAAAACTGGGCTTGTGGGCTTAGATTGTCCATCTAATGGTTCTTTTTTTCTCCAACCATTTTTACTCATTTGTCTTTGCAAATACGAATATTGATTGAAAGTGATTACCCCTAAGTTGTATGCTCTTCTAACCATTACTCCCACAGAAACATGCCACTTCTTTTTCATAAAGACATAATGGTCTAGATCAATTGGAAACATACTAACATCTCTAATAAAAGGTTCTTTTGGGAGTAGAAATGCACTAGCAAAATCATTGGCCTGCTGTTCCATTTCTCTTTCCTCATCCTTGGACAATGTAGATAAGTCAAGGTATGGTTCATGAATCAATATATGAGCAAGCTCATGAGCTGCATCAAACTGCCTTCTATATCTACTCCCTTTATCATTACCTAATACTACAAAATAAACATCTGAACCATTTATTTTCCTTGTCTGTGTATATGCATCAATTTCAGAAACATTTATTCTTGAGGTAGAAACAATTATTCCATTTATCTCTAATAGCTCCACCATATTTTTAATTGGCTTATCTCCTAGTCCCCAAAACTTCCTAGCTTGTACAGCCATTTCTTCTATGCTCACATTATCTACATCTAAAGTAGGTAAGTTTTCTTTAGGCAAATCAATATACTCATTAATAAGCTGATAAATAATTGAAAGAAAGTCTAATCTTAATTTCTGAGCCTCAAGATCTTTCTTCAAAGTTTTAGCAAGTGCTCTAAAATAAGCATTACCTACTTTATCTGTAACAGTATCATCTTCAAAATAGAACTTTCTTGGGAAGCCTAGAATCCCCTCCAACTGAAGCATGATTTCTCCACCAGGTGGACTAATATTTTTTTCATACTTAGAAATCATTTGTTTAGATATTGAAAGCTTTTCCGCTAAATCCAATAAACTCATTGCATTAAAGCGTCTAGCTAATTTCAATCTTTCACCATTAAATTTAGATGTAATCATCTTAAAAAATCCCTTTCTATGAGAAGAGCGCGATTTTATTCAGATGTTTTCTTGCGCTTTGTTTTCAGTGGAACGTCCATGTCATGTTGTTCTTGTTCTTGTTCTTGTTCTTTATTATCCGTATCACTATCATCATTAGAAGCAACAGGAATAAAGTCACTCCAATCCTCTTCATAAAGCGTATCTAAATTTTCATTTAATATATTAGCTTTAACGGATTTTAATTCATAGCCTTTCATATCAAGACTTATCACACAGAACTGTTCAATCTCACAAGGACACGCTTGAAGCATCTCCTTATATATTTGATGAGCTTCCTCTTCATCAAAATCCAAGCCAAATGATATCTGTATCGCTCTTCTCTGACTCAAATCTAATTTTCCCTCAAAATCGGCATTACATACCCCTGAAATGGCAGAAATATAATGCATTACTTTAGACTTTATTTTTCCTGTCTGCCTAGCATCAAGATTGTCTTGAGACAACAGAAAAAATAAAGTCTTACTTGTTGTATCAACAAGCCCTGTAACTTTCCAGCCATTCCTCTTTGTTTTGAACGAAACAAGCTCTTCTGCGTCATTCCCAAGTTGATCGGAATATATAAAACTCCATTTTGCCATCCCGTGACCATTATTAAATCCATAATCAGTTGCTAATCTATCATCAGCCTTATACAACGACGCTTGAACCCTTCGAATGATTTGTCTGATACTATCTTCATCAACATTCAGTTTAAAAGGCAAAGACGACACTCCCATTCTTTAATATTTCGTCCTCTTATCTTTACATTTTATTCAAAAAACGTCAACCTATAAACTTATATTTTTGAAAATAGTCAATAACATTCTTTTTCCAATTAAAAGAGATATCAATTTCACATCAATATCCCTAAAAATCACATCATACTTGCAAATATAGTCAAACTATTTAATCTCCAAACGATACACAGTTGGTTCTACCTCTGAATAGATTAATTCCCTTTCTTCAAAGCACTATCGATTTGCATAAGTAACTCTTGTCTTTTTATATCTAACAGCGTCTGATCGATTTGTCCTTTCAAGAACAAATGCTGTCGTTTATCTCCTTCCACAACTGTAGTATCTGGATATGCTGGATTGTAGACCGGACTAATCTCACGTAAACGAGCCTTTAAAATAGTTCTATACTCTTCTTCGTATTTGGCTTCCCAAATTGAATCTTCATCTACAAAGGTAAAAGATACTTGCGATAATTTACCGCTAGTCACTTCCTGGTATACTTTTTGTCCTAGATCATTATCAGGTAGTATTAGCTTGAAACTTAAGCCCACGCTATCTTCCTCCAAAGTTAAACTACCATCTTGAATTTTCCCTAAAAATTTATTTTTATTGTGATTAAATAATGCAATTTGGTCTTTTTCTTTCAAGGACTCTTGAAAAGCTCCTTTTTTCACTCGCTCATAAAATTGCTTTCTGTTTGAATATATCTTAATGGACCATTTATCCCATTTAACTGCATAACCACTAATTATTTTTTCTTTGTTCTCACTACGTGTCGTTAATTTGAGTTCTCCAACTGAACAACGTATTTCCATTTACATCACATCCGATACCATACAAATTATTAATACGTTATTCTATTATTAGCGCTTTGTCTACGCTCACGCATAAGTTCACTATCAACTAAATGAACATCCAATCGTTTTCCATGTACTACATAACCATTATCCCCTCTATATTGAGGAACATAATCTGCTTTCCTAACTGAATAGACCTTAGACTGAACAGTCTCACCAAACTTTCTATATTCATCATGTTCTTTTTCATATTCATCTACTAACTTATGATATTCTTCCCTAGCTTTTAACGCTTGAGATTTTAACTCCTCCACACTCTTATACTTTTTATCCAAAATCTTTTGTGCTTCATCTACGACACCGTCAAGATCCACAATTTCGGTTAATTTTGTATCTTGTAATTTCTCAATTGTTTTTTCCTCTTTACGTATTTCAATTTCCTTTTTTAAAATGAGTTCACCGACATCAACTGACTCTGATTTTTTAAAGAAGAATTTCTTAGGATTCAACTTGTTTAACACTTGTTGTGCATCACCTGATTCAAGTTCTTCAATTTCTTTTTTTAAAGAATCAATTTTTTTCTGACTTTCCGCAATTAATTGTGACGGTCTAGCTAATACCTCTAACATTTCATTGTACAAATTCGCTTTTTTAATCATTTCTTCATATTTCATTTATATATCTCCTTTTCTTTTTTATAGTTTCATTGCAAATTACTTAATTTTTTTCAAAGTATCCTTTATCTGCTTAAGAAGCTTCATTCTTAGTTGTACTTCTTTTCCAAGTTCTGCTTTGGCCCTTTCTTCTCTACCAATCATAGATGCAGTTTCATAACGTCTAGTCATTTGCCTCACCCCCTTTAATTTCGACAATTATCGACAAATAAAAGATAAAACATCCCCACTTTCCCACGTATTAATCCCATACAAACACCCTATTTTTCACCTTAAAAACTGAAGATTTCACGCTCTAAATTGTTGATATATTAAGGTTTTTAATATCTCTATTGGCATTTTTCATCAAACACCCCCCTTTATTTTTTAAAAATGTCGTCCAGCGAAAGGAATCGTGGGGGGATACGGTCTTACGAAAACCAAAAAATTTTTATTTTTGATAGGGGGGCTATGCTGAATGACTTATTTCAACGTAAACCTTTTTAACGTATAAACCGTTGTTTAAGAACCTCTCACCACATTCTGTTTCCTTAATAAATCCCTTCAATTTAACTTCTAAATGGTATCGTTTATCCGTTTCAATTTGATAATAAAGAATACATTCGTTCTTTCTTGCTGTACAAATTAATTCTCCATGTATATCATCAATGAATGAGAACAGAATTACATTGTGATCCTTAAATAAAATCTTTTCTACACGACCAAACAAATCTATGTTTCTCTTTCTCTCAATAGCCTCCACAGTTCTCTATCCCTCCTCTTCAGTAAACTTAAACCTCCTCATAATCTCAGCATGTTTCTTGTTAATATAGCCTGTACTATAATTCAACTCCTCTGCTACCCGTTCTAACGTCATACCATCAATATATTTCAGCTTAAGTATTCTATTTTCTAATCCTTTGAATGTACTCACTAACTTTTTCAGTTTGTACATATCATTCAGCTTATGAGCCAGTTCATATTCAATTGCTTCAATATACACTTCTACTTTTGCGCCATCTGACTCAGCAGTTAGACGAACATTCTGTAAGTCGCCACTGATCCAGCGTTTTAATTCAGCTTTTGTTTTGTCTAGGTTGTATTCCAAATAAGCAATATCCTGTTCTAATTTCTGATAGTCTTTCAACCAATTCAATTACATATCACCTACTTAGATTTACTTCCCTTTTCTAATAATCTCTTTACCACCCAGCTTCATCTTCTTTAGAACATATCCTGTACGAGTATACGGACTATCTTCCTCAAAACAATGTGCATCCCTGTGTCCTTCACCTGTTCCGTGATGATGAAACTTCCCACAGTATTGACACCATGTACTAAGATTTCTTGCTACATCACGTTCAATTGCTAATACGATTGGAACTTTTCTATTTTTAGTTGTCATTTTCTTAACTCCATTTCTCTCAAGGTTACGTAAGAGTTACGATCAATATAAATATTCTGTAACCCCACCAACACTTACTGTCCCAAGGGTTTGCACATCTTTCAGTTGCAAAGTTTCACAAGTTCATTTGAAAATATAGTATATATATGTGTTTTTATTTATTAATTAATTTCTCTAATAGATAAAACATATATATACACTATAATTCTTTGTAACTATGTAATTATGTAACTATTAATAATTAAACCCTTATAGTTATTGGTTTTATAAGGTTACATAGAACAAAAACAACTTGTATCCCCATGTGACTCACTTTAAATACCTTTATACCTATTCTCACTGATATACTTGAAATCAAATCCAAGTGAATCTACGAAATCCATATTCAATGGTATAACTCGATATGTTTTTCCTTCATGCTTTATTGCTTTATAATCTACATGTGCTCCTTTATTACCACTTGCTATTGTTATCCCTCTCTTTAACCATTCTTTGCGAATTGTTTTTTCTTCTGATCCCAAAAACTTTGATAAATACGACGGAGTCAAATATAAGCAGTTTGCTTTATTTTTATATACTGCATGTATTGAATTAGGCGTAAAATGATTATCATAAAAAATTGTTTGTCTATTACTGTCCAAATCATTTAATATTTCTTCTAAAAACTGTTTTGGTTTATCAATAGCCTTGTTATTATCTGCCATTTCGTCAAATAATGAATAAATCTTATTAAGGTCAAGATCTAAATTAAATATTTCTTTAACTATACTCCCAGTAAAATGAACTACTGAATAATACAAGGCCAATCTAGTTAATACCTCATTACCCTGAGATTTTTTCATGTACAAATCTTTAAATTTATAGAATTGCGGTAACCATCTTTCCTTATTCTCTTGATATTGCTTAAAAAACTCTACTCCCACTAATCCATAGTTATTTTCCATAGATTTATATAAATCCTCGAAAAACGAATGACCTACTTCAATGAAAGGGGAATCAGTTAAGCTAATAATCCTTGCAGCCACACCACCAGCTTTAGCAGAGTAGTCATTTAAACTTATCTCCCCCGTTGCCAGACAGATATTCTTCCATGTATACTCAAGCTGTGAACCATTTAAAGTCCCTCGTCCTTTAGATCTTCCTCCACTGAAATGATAAACAAAAGATTGAAGTAATCTCTCATCTGCTTTCCTACTATCGTCTAGATATAACGGAAAACTATTTAGGAAGGCAGATTTACGTTCAACGCTTGTTTTTGTAGAATTGAACTCATTAATAAGTTGATTCGTTCCCCAAACACTGGCCGCTACCTTCATTGCTGTTGTTTTACCAGTCGAGGTCGAACCCGCTAGTTCCACAATGAATGGATCTATCTTCAAATCATGAAGAAAAATACTAGCAAATGAGGATAAAACAAAGAATAACGCTCTTGGATGACTTTTTATTCTATTAAATACTCCATCTATCCACCCTTGAACTGTCCCTTTTGATTGGAAAGCTTCGAGTAATTGACGATCTCCTAGATCTGCTGGGAGAATATCGTACCCTTTTTCAATCAATGGATGAATACAGTCATTTTTTATATGCCCTAGACGTTCTACCATCCAACCAGTTTCTATCTCATTTGATGCAAGGACTTTGTCAAAGTAATCGATTAATTGCTTAACGTTGTTATCATTAACTGGGAAAGATTTTTCAGCTAATGGCATCATTTCCCTCTTAGTTGCTAATGATCCAGCTGTTACTAATTCAGTAACGTTTTTTCCTCTGTTATTCCAAGTTAATTCATAATAAACTTGAGGCTTTTCAATATTACAAAGCTCTCGTTTTAAATAAGGAACATGACGAGCAACAGAGATATTTTGTTCCTCTATTTCATCCTTTTTAACTTTGATTTCCACCTTATATAAAGCTCCGTTTATGCTTTTATACGGTGATGGGAGAATCTCTTTCCCACCTTCTTTATTCTTATCAGCATCGTAATTAGAAATGGAATTGTGGGTACTAGAAATAGCTCTCTCAATGGTCATTTCTCCATACGTGAATCCATCACTTGAGTGCTGCTTATCCCACTTATCACGCACTAATGCAGATTCTCTAAACATAGAATCCATCTTTGCAGCATCCTTATCCGTCCAGAATGCTAAGTGATTGGCTAGGGCCATATCTGTGGAAGAATGATCACCATTTATAAGCATTCCACAAAATAAATCCTTAATAGCTCCACCATTCTTACTATTAAACATTCTCTCCCATAGTTCTGAATTAGAGAGATTGCTTATGTTACTTTCGTTTGAAACATAAGGTGTTTTTGATGCTACAGGCGCTTCCTTCTTTTCTATATATTTTTGAAATATAACTTTTAATTTTTCAGTTGATTCTTCCACGGGATGATTATTAACGCTGTTTCCAGTAAAGGTAAAATAACGACCATGCCGATATATCTCAAGACCAAGATTAGGATTTTTCTTCCCTGTACCTGGACCCCTTAATGGTAATTTTCCTTTTGCAATGATGTGAATGCCTTCACCACTTGGAGAGTATTCTGTGTAACTTGGAACAATATTCATAATTTCCTGGGCTAATTCAGATAAATCTCCGTCTACAACGCATTTATCCAAGTCAATTCCAATGTAATCATCTTGTTTACTAAAAACAAATCCAATGCCGTCGTATCCACCTTGCTTATACTTTTCCACAACCGTTTTAAAATTAGACCAAGTGTTACGATTATTTGCCTTCGCCATTTCGTTGTTGACTTGGTATGGAACCTTTGTTGGTTTACCATCTCGTTTCTCTTTACGCCAAAGCACCCATTGAGAACAGTTTTTCAACTCTGTTGGTATATTTGTAAATTGGTTTGACATATGCGTCACCTCCTTGATGTCAACACAACTTAATGTTAAAATATAAATAGTTAATAGATACTGTGTGAGATATATGAACCGCTAATTCATATATCTTTTTTTATGCCGATTTTTCATGCACGCCATTTTTCACTACTTGTTTAAACAATTCATCTTTAATGTCACTAGCTTTCTCATATTCTTTGCTAAGATCACTAATCATGTAGTTGATAAGATTCCAGTAAACTCTCAGTTGTGTGTGATGCTCCCGATAATAGAGCATTTCTTCTTCTTTACGAACTGCTTCATCCATACTTTCGACCAAATAACATAAAAGAGTTTCTACATCCTCTAAAGTGGATACTTTTGCACCGATTTTACTTACCTCATCATCAAGTTCATAAGCAAGTTCTCTTAATGTTTTCATATCTACACGCTCCTTATTTAATTTACTATTACATTCAGTTCCTTTAACTTTGACTTTGCTCTTGCTTCAACAACTAGTAATAATGTTGGATTGTTACGCATCCTTTTACATTCTTCTTTAACTTGAGCCGCTGTCATTAGCCTGCTTGCAGATAAAACTTTACTCATATACATCCACCTCACTTTTTCTCTTATTGACGTTGCCACCGTCTTACAAGCTATCATTTCCAACATTGCATTTATTTTCGGTCTGCAACTAGACCATCTGACTAATACAAAATACTAATCTACGTTTGCCCACGCCTATTTTTTTAGATTGCTAGATTATCACCATTCATCCATTATTTCTTGTAAGACTTTTACACTTTCGTTAAATGGCCAGATCCGCTTGCCTTTTTCTTTACGTCTTTCCAATAACTTCATCCTTGGATCATTTAGAAATTCATTCTCCAAAAAAGATTTTGAAAGACATGTCATTTCGCTCATTCGATTAATGTCCCAGAAAACTAAAGACTGACGTAACTCTTGATTAATTTGTTCATAAATATACTTACGAATTTCATTTTGATTGAGTGAAATATCAACTGTGGCTAAAGACATATTTCTTTCACCTCATCTTTTATACTTAGAAATACTTTCTTACTGAACGGTAAAAATATCATCAAAATCAACTTCTAATCCTTCACATATTTTTTTTGCTGTTAATGGTCTCGGAGATTGTTTTCCATTTGAGATTTGAATAAAAGTAGATTCTGCAATATTATTTTTTCTTGCAAAAGAACGTTTTGAAAATCCTTTTTTAATTATTTTCATTTTCAACCCTTCTTTTGACTTCAGAATAATCATTACCAACACCCCCTTGATGAACAATAAATAAATCAAAATAACCAGCTTATTGGTTAAATCAACTTACGAACCAATCATAATTCGATTTTAATTGATTGTCAAGTCATTTTGATTAGATTATTGGTTATTTTGATTAGTTGTGCTATCATAAAATTAATAATTAAGAATTGGAAGGTGTAGAAAATGGGGTTTATCCATAGTAATTTGAGAGTTTTAATGGCCGAAAAGGGATTAAATATACAAAAAGTAAAAGAACAGACTACATTATCAAGAACCACAATCTCAAATTTATATAACAATAACAGTGCTGGAGTTCAATTTGATACAATGGTTCAACTATGTACGTTACTAAATTGTCAACCTGGAGATATCTTTACATATGTTAATATTTCATTAAAATTTACCGAATTGAATCCAGAAATTGATACTAAATTGGAGTTTACACAAATAGATGAAAAAGATATTTATAAACAAAAGGTAAATATAAATATGCATATATTGTGCGACGTAACCTATGACGGACAACATGGGAGTTTCGACTTCTTTGTGTCGCTGAATGTTTTATTAAGTGCAAACAAACGCGTACGAAAATTTTCTGATGCAACTATTATTCCGGATTCGCTTCAATCACATTTTGATAAATTAAAATTACCTCACTACGTTGAGGAATATTTTAGATCTAATTTGAGTGACTTCTTTTTTGAGTGGGGATCAGATAGATTTGATGCTGAGATGAAATAACATAGTTAACTACATGTTTAAGAAGGTGTTGCCAAACATAGAGGATCTATCCCCAATAGCGTTTGCCCACGCATGAAAGGGAAGATACATGATGAAACTATATAAAACAAAAAAGGATCCTGAACTATACTATTATTTCAATACCAAAGGTGTAAAACTGTGGTGTTTTAGGCATAGATACTATGATTCGTTAGGGAAAAGGCGAGAAAAATATAAACAAGGATACAAATCTGAAAGTGAAGCTTATCGAGGGTTACTTGAAGTTAAAACCAGTATCTTAAACGGTGAAGTTAAACAAGTGAAGAATTCTAATTTAACTATTTCAGAGTGGTTAGATATATGGTATGAAACCCATAAAAATGAATGGAAAATTTCTTCACGTTCCCAACGGGAAAATGCTATTAAGTATCAAATGAAACCATTGCTTGGTAAATATAAATTAGGTGAATTAGATAAATCAACTTATAAACGTGTTTATATTAATGAACTACTAAAGAAATATAAACCCAGTACCGTCCAACTTTTCCACAGGTTATTTAAAATTGCAATCAATGCAGCTGTGGATGATGAACTTATCCCTCGTAATAGATTTAATAAAATCACAATACCAAATGAAGAAAAAACAGTAGAAAACTTCTTCACAGCTGAAGAGTTAAATGAATTCATAGTAGCTGCTAAAAAGTATGAAAACATCACAAACTACAGCATAATTTTGTTACTTGCGTTCACAGGATTAAGAAAAGGTGAGGCACTAGGTTTACAGTGGGAAAATATTAATTTTGAAGAAAAAACTCTAACTGTAGAGCGTACTCGTGATAATAAGGGAACACGCACACCAAAAACTAAAAATAGCTTCCGTACGATTTTAATTGATGATACTCTTATTAATCAATTGAGGGCATATAAAACATGGTGTAAAAAAACAAAGCTCTCTTTCGGTCTTCATTTACAAGATGATGATTTTATTTTCATATCTTACCAATCCGGGACACCTATAACAGATAACCCTTTGATGTATAGTTTTCAACGCATCTTAAAACATACAACTTTGAAAAAAATCACCCCGCATGGTTTAAGACATACACATGCAACATTATTAATTAGCCAGCGGATACCTGTAAAAGTTATTGCTGATCGTTTAGGCAATACCCCACAAATGATTTTTGATATATACGGTCATTCATTTAAAGAATTAGAGGAGGAATCCGTAGCTGCATTTAGTACAAGTTTACTTGCAGCTGGGGGAACTTTTGGGGGAGATTTTTAAAATCATGCTTGAGAACCTTTATAATAAAAGGGTTTTTAATACTAAGGAGTTCTACTCTCGTTAATGAGAAAAGCCAATCTTTTGATTGGCTTTT
>NZ_JOTN01000009.1 GCF_000712595.1 Bacillus manliponensis | reverse complement strand
ACACTTTATCTTCAACAGCTCAATATAAAATTCAGCTTACTGATGAATTAGAAGTAAACGAATACTTAGAGTTAGATATCGATGAACAGGATAGAATTGTTGGCATCGAGGTATTTGGCCCAATCGCTTTAGAGTTATCTAAACTAGCAGGCTCTACACAGATATATACTAAAGATGGTGATGTCTATTCTTTCCGCTTAAATGAGCAAGAGGTGAATCAAAAGTTTCATTATAAAGGGATTGATTTTTGTTTCTCAGATGAAAAATTTGAGAGTTTTGTAGGGTTAGATATTGTAGACTTAAATAAGTATGATACTAGCCTTTTAAATCAAATTTTAATACCATAAAAAAACCTCCAATATTGGAGGTTTTTTTATGGTATTAATTGTTACTTAAGTTTCACTTTTTTGTGTCCAAAATATTGACTCAAATCCACTACTCATATAAACCACTACAAAACTAAAAATTCAGTTATTTTTTTGCGTAGTTGTCACTGAACTTAACCATACAATTCTTCCAATTTAACTAAGTTCTTTTTATGATTTGATAAACCAACTGTGAAACTGTTCGGTTTCATTTCAAGTATCCCTTTGTCCTCTTTTAATTTTATCGTTACATTAGACTTAATAAGACCTCTTTTTACACTTACTTGCTCTACTTCATCTAAGTCTAAATAGGCGATATTTTCAGTAGCGTTACCTGTCGTAGGGCTTAATTCTATGAATAAAACTCTCTTATCGGTGAAGCCTACAAGACAATGTTTATTTGAAGCAATTGCACCAAAAAGATAAGTTAAATATTCAGAGCGAGCTGCCATTTTCATTACATAAAAGTAATGAGTATAAGTCTCACCTTCTATCATTAATTCATCGAATACCTTGTCTGCAGTTGTATTAGTTAGCACCGTTCCCTCTCCTTTGTTTTATGTTGAAATACTAGTTACTTTCCAGTACATATTTACCATATATTTTACAAATCTATAATTAAAAACGTTAAAAATTCTAAAGTAGTTCCACTCCTACTTGTTTTAAAAATTTAACTTTTATTCTTTCATCATCGTTAATGCTAATTATCATATCATTTTCAACCTTTTTAATACTTGTAACCTCCTTAAAATCACCAGAAAACACGGTGAAATCATTATATGTTACGCTGAGACTACATGCTTGTTTATAAACATCCATAGTTAAAATCACTCTAAAATTTTTATTATCTCTGTAGGAATAAATAAATTCCCCTGCCTCTATATCATCTACGATACTGATTGGTTCACTCAAAAAAAGTTCCAACAATTCATATTCATCATATTTAATAAAAATTGCAACTCACTTCCTTTATTCACTAGATGATATTAACTTAACAACATTATAGAAAATATTTCAAACAGATCCCATGTTTTGTTACGATTAAATTCGCATACAGTATCATGCACACCTTTTTTCAAATACTAATAGTAATTAAAATACGGTTAATAATCATTCTATTCCTATATAAAAAAGCAACACCAAACGTGTTGCTTTTTCGCATTAACCTTAACATTTTCAAAAACATATCCTCTAAATAACTGTTTCTTCCTCCGTAGCAGCACCTTTATTCACCAACTTCAAGTAAAAATGCGATACTGTTGTAAAGTAATATGGATAGAACCAAAGAAATGGAATACCGATTATAAAGAACCAAATAATAACACATAAAATCAACCATCCAATAAAACTTAAAGATAGTACGAATAAATCCCATTTATGCCCCTTCATCATTTCCTTACTCTTTTTAATTGCTTCACTTGCCGTACATTCTGGATTATCTAACAAAATATAATAAGACATAGAATAAGAGAAAAGCTTTATAATCCCTGGTATAATGAATAATAGCCCCCATAAAAATGTGTAGACAAACATTAAAAGGGCTAACTTTATCAATCGAAATACATTCTTTCTGTAGAATCCTTCAAATAAATTACCGATTGTAGTAGATTCCTTTTTCGCTAAACGCAATGTAAGGTTGCAATACCCATAGTCCATAATGCTTTTTACGACTAGTATAACAATCGACATACTAACAAAAGTAAGTATATAAAAAATTACCCCTATCGTCTTTAAACTTTCATCTCCAGCAACTGAAGAACTAGCGTTCACAGATTCACTCAAAAAGATTCCTGAAAACATAACGAGTAATCCAACAACAAACATACTAACACTAGAAATAATATAATATAAAAATGATGCCCCTACACCTAATCCCCATCTACCTTTCAATTAAGATAAGGCCATCTTTTTCAACTCTCGAATCACTTTCATTTCTCTCCTTCCATTTATTTGTTATCCCTTATCCAGTTCACAATATTACATAGAAAATAGTAACATTTTTACCAAATTTTACATTATATACAGTTAACTTCATTAAAAAACTGCACCCCGATTGTTAGACTGTGTCTAACAATCGGGGTGCAGTTTTTATCAGCTTTTTTTATTTTTCTAAACTATGTTATAAGCTAACCGTTGCAGCCTCTTCGCCTTTATGACTAATACCGTTCTTTACCTTAGTGAGTAACTCTATTATCCTTTCAGAGTATATTCGTACAGCTTTTGTAGATTTTGCATTCTCTAACTCACGATAACACTCCACTAATTCTTTCTGTTCTTCTTCACTGAGATAACCACATACTTTTTCCCATTTATTCACTCGGCTCACCTCGACTCAACTGATTTGACTACATAGTCAGTTCTCCCCTCTTGTATTATATATTATACAATGCATTACAACATTTATTTGTAACTATTTCTTGTCTTTATCTTCTATATATTTCACAATCTCGTCGATTCTTTGTTGTTGCACGACTTTTTGCTCTTCAGCATTTATCCGTTCTTGCAATAAAAATGTTTGACCAGAAATTCCAGCTAATATTGACACTTTAATTACATCTAAAGTTTCTTGAGGACCCAATATTGCTACTCCAACTATAGCAGCAAGGCTACCGACAAACATTTCTCCTAAGAATCCAGGGTGAAAATAAAGCTTTGTTTTACGTGGCATTACGATTTTTTTGTTAGTCATGTAATGACTAACAAAACCAGAAATCATACCTACGATAACGGACGTTAAAATAACGTTCAACATAAACACCCCTTTTCCGGAAATTTATTTTGGCTACAACAACAAAAGCACATTACTAAGTGAATTTTATACTATAAACAACTTCCTTTTAGGTACACAAAAAAACCTTCAGAATTAATGGTTTACGCATCAAAAATAAGATATCTAAATAGCTATCGATGAGTAAAAGTTCATTAACCGGAAGGGTTATGTGTATTAATTGATTAGAAAAAAGTGTACCTCTATTATATCACTAGATAACTAAAAATTTCGGACCAATCAATATTTTAAAAATTTCTCAACAAATTACTTTCTTTACAGGTACACTTTCTAATCATTCATATGCTTCTCTTACTTTAACTTTTTTAATTCGACCGCTAATCACATCTCTTGAAAAAACTATCCAAAAAACAAGAAATAAACAACTAACATTATGGCGAAATTTACATGTACGTTAAAACACAAAAAAAGCACTCGTTGCCTTTAGTAGACAACCAAGTGCTTTAAGTTCATATATTTTTAAGTAACATAAATTTGTAAATTTTGCAGTAACAGTATGACACCTTTTATATGTCATGACAAGTGTTTCAATAAAACTTACGAGCTTGTACGAGTTCGTTAATTCCGTGGCCATTCTCATGTATAAAGTAAGAAACCTACAAATAATACTTAAAACTTCTATTCATCATAAACAATTAATCTTCTTATAATAAAAATGACCTTATTTAGCTTTAAGCTAAACAAAGTCATTTATCTATATTAAAACTCTTCTTCCCATGCTTCTTTTGCATCCAATAACCTTTGTGATAAAAACTCATAAAAATTCTTTGCTGTATTGTAGTCATCAAGTCCACCTTGTCTATCCCACGCTATTACTGGACACTCATTATTTTCCATATTACTAGTATCTAAACAATAAGCATATTCTCCAATATCCTCAATAACTACTAAATTCTCCCTCATTCCTAAATCCCTATAACTCTCCGTTTCAATAACAACAGAAGCTATATTAGACTTAGCCACTCCTAAAATATCAACACCAAATAACCCACCAGATCCATAATTAATTAAAAACCACTTATAACTTTCTGGCAATTCTAACTGTAGGGTATCTTGAACATAATTAACCTGTTTTTTATCTACTCCACCAGTAAAGTCATCTGATTCCATATTTACCTTGATAAAATTGGTTAATTCCTCTTTATTCATTCAAAATTCCTCCTTTTACAATTCAGCTTTGTTTATTTGTTTAGCTCTCCATCTCCAATACTTCGACCTAAAATTTTCATATTGCTTTTTTAACATTGGGTCTCTTCTAAAACTTCCATCATTTTCTACTAAACCATGCAATATTCTATAATATTCCTTATGCATACTACCTGGGAGCCCCATCATTGATCCTGGCTCTCTTTGTTAATTCTCATTCTGTTTTTTAGTGAATTCCATCCCTTTTATAAAGTTCCTCATCGAATCCCTACCCTTCAATAATCCGCTTATGTATAACAGCACGTCAAACTCTTCAGGATCCGCATCATAATGAATCATTCCTGGGTCAATAAACGGCTCATAAACTATATTACAAATGTCCTGCTCTCTTATGTTTATACGAAAACACCTTTCCAATTTAGAAACATAATTATTTGTACAAATTAAATCATCTATAGGTTCTTTAAACGATTGCCCGTTGTAGAGAAAAAACAGTGTGTTATCTTCAACATACACCCCAACTAGTTGTCCATTTTCGCTAAATCCTCCTACACCTTGTACTATGGTATCTCCCTCCTTCGTTTCCGTAATGAAATAAGTACTATTATTAATTACGATATATGATCCTAATTTTGAATAATTACGCAATGTTATTACCATTGTACAAATACTCCTTTCAAAATAGAAAAAGCTCTCATCCTTTTACCGCACTTCGATTTCACGAATAACTAACTCAAACACTGCACAATACCGTCTTCTAAAAATCTAGCTCATTATGTTTTATAAACCGCTCTATTTCCATTTCTAAAATAGTTCTATCAATACTCTTATCAAAAACAAACCCCATTTTCCCATTATAATTTGCTAGTTTAGTTGGTATATCCCAATATTCCATCTCATTTTCAAACTCGTATAACCCAAAAGTAAGAAACATATTTCTTCCGTTCTTTTCAACGTAAAGAATTACATGATCTTTATCAAATTCTTCATAAATAATATTAATTGTACTTCTATACATTCTTATCCACCCTTCCAAAAATATTTTAAATAGACCCCATATATTGTTACTCTTAAATTCGCATACAATATAATGTACACCTTTTTTCAAACACTAATAACAATTGGTATATAGCATAAAATACGGTTAGTAATCATTCTATCCCCATATAAAAAAAGCAACACCGAACGTGTTGCTTTTTCGCATTAACCTTAATGTTTTCAATATTGTTGTGTATAAATAAAAATATATTCTTCTAAATAACTGTTTCTTCCTCTGTAAAGTAACAATCAATATACTAGCAAGAGTAAGTATATAAAAAATTGCACCTACTATATTTAAATTTTCATCTCCAGCAACTGAGACACTATCAGTTCACTCAAAAAATCCCTGAAAACATAACGAGGGATCCAACAACAAACACACTAACACTAGAAATAATATAAAAATGAACTGATTAAAATTAAATCAGTCCATTCGCCTTTTTATATTCTCTCACACGTCTAAATAGTGTCGCCTCAGTAATCAAATCTTTTCCGTTTTCGCCTTTACCGTACTTCTTAATAAGTTCCTTTGAAGTCACGCCACCCTCCATATACTCTTTAACAGCCATTTCATAAATCTCTTTATTCGCTGTTGGGCGACCGAATTTAACGCCCTTTTCCTTAGCGTTTTCAATTGCTGGTTTTGTACGTTCTATAATCAAGTTACGTTCCATTTCAGAAAACATCGCCAAAAGATGAATCAACGCTTTACTCATTGGCGAATTATTAGAAGTATCCACATTATCATCAATCGATTTAACGAAAATACCCTTTTCAGTAAGACTTTCAATAAGGCTTGTAACCTGTGAAACCGAACGACCTAGACGATCTAATTTTTTAACGACGATTAAGTCACCTCTCTCAACTTTTGAAAGAAGTTCATTGAGTTGTTGACGATCCATATTTTTATCAGTTAAAGTATCACTGTAAATAGCCTCAGCTTTGATACCATCATTTAAAAGTGCTGCAATTTGAAAAGTTAAATCCTGTTGTTTAATTGAAGCCCTCGCATAACCGTAAATCTTATTCATTCTATAATTGCCTCACTTTGAGTTAGTATTCTTTTATTTTCCTTATCTGCAATTAGATTATCAAATGTATTACACTTTTGTAAATGTTATTTTAAACTTATTTAATTTGATTTCGCTACTACAAGATAAAATGCGTTAAGACATCTTAAAATATAGGTGGATTTACAATATATTAGAAATTTAAAATTAGATTTTTATTTTTATATTATAATATTTTGTAAACAAAAACAGGGGGTACCTCCCCTGTTAATTAAACCCTCCACTTTATATACTAAGTTTTTGTAATAAACAATACTTAGTTTAAAACACCTTACAGTAGATGCTTTTATACGACTCGCTGTTTTTCTCTCGAAATACATATGAAGGCAGTACTCATAAATTTCCTTCGTCGACTGGAATAGAAGGGATTCGTATCAAATAAACACTTCTTTCCTAACTACAAAATCTTAACAATAGCTTTTATAGAATCCCTATCATTTAGAAGTGTATTCACCAACTACACCTTCTAAGAACTCTTTGTATTTTACAAATGTATTAGTATATTGATTAACACGCTCTTCAAACAATTGATTTTCTTCAAATGTTATTTTAACAACTAACTTATAAAGGTCTATATTTTTAGTTCCGCGAATTAATTCCACCTCATACCCTAACAAGTTCTGTAAAACCTCAAGCTTATTGTCAGCTATGTTTCTAATCAATTCTGTTCCTTGCTGCTTATAAGATTCAATAAACATAGATGCACTATTATCTTTTTTCTTATAAGTGAAAATAAACTTCCAAGGAATATTCAAAAATTGATGACCACCAAAATAGTCTCGTTTCCCTCCATAGCGAGCCGTATAATCTGTTTTCGTATTAATAAAGTCTGAGATCTCTTGTAAAAAATCCGATACATTTGGATCTACATTAATTTTTCGTTCTTTCGCTACAACCTTTTTACTAATATAGTAATCTTCTAACTTATATGGCGGAATAATTTGATTTGTATCAATGAGGATTTGTTCTCCTAGTTTATATGGCTTAATTGTTACACACTTAATATCAATATTATTTTCATACAGCCATGTACAAACAGATAAAATACGTTTATCAATTTCCTTGCCAACAATGATAATTCGTTGAGTCGTATTAAGTAGAGAGTTAAGCTCTTGCTCATCATCAACTTCTAAAAACTCCATCAATCCATCTTTTGCATCCACTTGCAAAGCATTCATTTTTATATACTCCTCATATATATCAAGCACATCTTGTGGGCTTAACCTCGCACAATACGATGCATACTTTAAAGCTTGAAAATCAACATTACTTCCTGTCACATCTCGCTTCACTTCAATAATAACTAGATTCCCTTCTTTATCTAGAGCAAGTAAATCTAGTCGTTCATTTACTTCGAACTTATCATACTCATGACCGATGATCAGCAAGTCTTCCTGTAACACTTCTGGATTTTTACGTATCCACTCTTCAATATGTTGGCGTTCTTTTAAATCATTTTCAAAGAATGTTGTTTCTTGCACTTCTTCAAGTTCGTTGTTTGCTATGTTCAATTTGTACATGTTAATCTCCTTTATCAAAGTTGATTTCTAATCTTTTAACATCTCTCTCAGCTCACTCACAGTCTCAGCAAACTCATCAATCCTTACCGCATGCATCTCAATCGTTTTCTCTGTATCTACAACTTCCCATACAGGATGCTTTGCTTCACCTTCTTGCTTCGGATACAGTAAAAGACAGCGCTCAGCTTCTTTATATGCCGTCACATATGCGTACATTTGATAAATATCACTTTGCTGATAACGACTTTTCTCGTTAACTGTCGCACTTTTCCATTTCGTATCAACAATCACCTTATTATCAATCACAAAATCAGGCTTCAACAAAATGTTCTGCTGATTACTTTTTTTATTTCGTAACAACCTCTTCTCTGCATGCTGACTCATTACTTCCTTATGACCAACAGCTTCTCTTAGCGCTACTTCAATGTATTGTTCAAACAACATGTTCATCTTAAATAAGAAAGAAAATGAAGATGCATCACTTCCCTTACTATAGATTGCTGCTCGTTCAACAATTAACTTGGCAAATAGGACAACATCACGGAACCGTTCATTTTGACGATTCAGTGTAACGTTTTGCAAGTTCAACCTAGAGCAGTGAACAGAATCCACCCTATCTAAATATCCTAAGCAACGCTCAAGATAAAGCTTTAATGCATGTGTTTTCGTATAAGCCTTTACGATACATAGTGCACATTTTAATAATTGATTTAAAGAATTATTTTCTGTGTGCTCATCAAATGCACAATACGCTCTCGTTTGATGAAATGCATTTTCACGAATATGCTTACTAAACTCAAGCTTCCCTCTCATCACATATAAATTTCCCTCGTTGCGTTCATATGTCTTATAAAGTCCTCTTTGAAGTTCATACAATAAACGCTCAAGAAACGCAGCAACAAATGCCGTAAGTAGATCGCCTTTTTCTTTTCCATTTTGTACTTGATTATAAAATGAAACTGGAAGAAACCCTGTAATAGCAAGCATCTCTAATAAAGACTTTCGATCATCAACAGGGGAAAGTGTAATCTTCGGAACAATTTCATAACGCACGCCCGAACATTGAATCACACCAACGTAATTAATAAATCGAAGCCGCTTATACCGTAAATCTAATACTTGTTGGTTAGGATATTTCTCTTCAACATACCGCATAAGTTCTTCAAATTGTGCCGCTGTTACAGCATCTTCTGTAATCCAATCATACGATTCACGAATTGTGATAACTTTACTCATAAATCGCCATTAACTCCTGTGACGATAGTTTACGCTTCACGCGGTACAACGGCGGAATATGAAGAGATGGCTTTTGCTTAAACAGCTCACTCACATTCACTTCTTCTTTATAGACGATATACGAATCATCCTTTGACTTCCCAATACCACCTAAAACAAGTCCGATTTTCTCCCAATCATCATAAAAGTACTCTTGCAGAAGCGGAACTACTTTCGTTTGGAATATAGAAACAATTTCCTCATCCGTTTTTGCATTTATAAAATATGCATGTCCAATCGTATGATCTCTGTCATATAGCACTTCAATCCGTTTATTCATAACCGTTAGCATTTCACTAAGATCAATTTCTTCACCGACTGACTCAAGAAGATCTTCATTCGGCATCATCTCTTCAAACACAAAACGGCGGCGTAACGCTGTATCTAACAATGCAATCGAACGGTCTGCCGTATTCATCGTTCCAATTACATATACATTCGGAGGCAATGCAAACTTCTCTTTTGAATATGGCAGCTCAACAATTAATTCATTGTCATTTGTTAAACGCTTATCTTCTTCTAATAGCGTTAAAAGTTCACCGAAAACCTTAGATGTATTACCACGGTTCATTTCATCAATAATAACAACGTGTTTCTTTGCAGTTGTAAAATCAAACGAATCGTTTTCCATCAATACTTTTTGCACAACCGCTCTTCTCTCGTCTCCCGTCATTTCAATATTATCTTCTTCTGCTTCCTCTTCCATTTTCTCTAAAATCCAACTTAATACTGACCAATATCTCGTTTGATTGCACCCACCAATTGCTTCACGAACAAACGCTACGTTATGCTTCCAATCAATATCATTCTCTTGAACATAACGATACAAATTGAGTAAACGCTCCTTCGAAACAATAGAACTTGTTTTTACATCTTCACTTGTTACAACGATATTTCCTTGCGGTGAAACGTACGAAATAAAACTTTTCGTTCCTGTTTTGGACTCAAATTCAATATTGGACTTCAAACCATTTTCAACTAAGTAATCATACAGCTGCTCGAAGCGTACTTCACCAGAATAATTATGAGAAACATTTTGAATTCCTTCATACATCGCTTCAAGCGCTACCTTTTTTAAAATACCATCCGTTGGAACAAAGTTTCCTTTCCCATCAGATTTTAACCCTTCGATAAAATCTTCATAAGCATACGATTGATGAAACGTTACAAAATGAATGTTCCCTTCCCTCGTTAAACGTGAAAACTCCTGTTGTAGTGCTTCTCTTCCATCTGCTTTTAATTCTTCATATACTTTCTTATCGATAATCTCAAGAGCACGTTCCACAACATGATACGTTTTCCCTGTACCTGGTGGACCATAAAACACATAGTTTTTCGCCATTGTATCCAGCACTTCCTCATCTTTGGCGGAAATGTTCTTCATCTCTGCCTCCTGCATAAACACTAAGTTAATCGTACTCTTATTTTTCACTTCGTTCAGTGTACTGCGATAACCACCGTATCCAACAAATTCTCTCTCTCTAATATGAGTCCACTCAACTGGAAGAAGGTGTCCGTACTCTTCAGAAAATTGATAACCGTCCGATGCATCAGCGGTAACTCTCCCAACTGCACTCACTCGTAATACAGACCTTGTCTTTCCCTCAATTTTACGAGTAAACGTTGTCTTTAACGCGACAAGATCTCCTTCCTTCATCGAAAAGAATTGTTTCAATGCCTTTTGTCCCGCTGTTGAGTCTTCTTTTTCTTCGATGATATCGTCAATATTGTCTTCACCTAAGTAAGACGATAAATCCTTACATAAAAAACCAACGGCAATACAATTTTTTTGCAACAAATAATCTTGAATGGTCCCTTGATCTCCATATGTATGACCAACTAGCCAATAACTAATATTCTTATCAACCGCTTGTTCTCTCTCAGAAAACACATCCCAAATAAACCTTCCAATTTCTAGATTAGACCAATTCGGAAAACCATCTTGCTTCTTCAGCCTTTGCAGCACTTGGTGACTCAATTCGATTGCACGTTGCGGAACAAGTAGCTCATCTTTTACATGTAATTCCTTTCCAAGCTCAATCAAAATTTGCGGTGAATAAATATTAAAAAACTGCTCCGGCACATAAATATTTAAAATTTTTAACAACACCGTTTTAAACATAGGTAAATTTAACCCATCTATTTCAGAAATACGTCCCTCTTTTGCAAACCGAATCGCTTGAATAATCCCGTTCTTTAAACTCTCAAACTCCTCCTGCAACTGTTCACCCTTTAATACAACCTTTTGTTTCCCATAACCTTTACAATACTCACCTGTCTTCGCAAGATAAATTCCAAACTTAGCAGCATTTCCTCCGCCAATCCCTCCTAAAATCTTTTTCCTTTCCAGCCAGTAATTAAAACAATCTTTTGACCTCGTATTTGCATACTCTTCTATCGTTAAATCTTGTAAAGAATCAAATGGAAAGCGATCGAGAAATGCTTGCCTTCCTAATTCTTTCTCCTCAATTAATTGATCATCCATTCTATATTGAGAAGCTTTTTGAAGTAATGTTTGGAGTTTCATTGATTAAATCCCCCTTATTTATTTTTATAAGTTAATTATAAAATATGAAGAAAGAGAAAGTAGTAGAGAAGAGAGATTCTATTCGTTTCTTCTTACTTTTTATGATAGCAGGTAAATAGGTAATATTTGTGTAAGTTTTGGGAATTTGGTTGTTTTTTAAAATTAAAAACAAAAAATCACAGGTAGTTGGTACCTGTGATCGTGTTTTTAATATACGCCCCTTCCTTTTACACCATATTGTAAATTACCTAAAAAATAACTCTTATTCTACTTAATTGTATAAGAGTTATTCACCACACAATCACTTCCTGCTCAATCCGTTTTTTATGTGTAAGCATTTCTTGGATTAGTTCGTGCCATGAAGCATAGTCCTCTTTATCCAATAACTTTTTTAACTTTTCCTCATACTCTTTACCAAATTCTATCCCATATTGTACATACTTGCTGTAAGTTTTTACATCCATTATGAATGGCTATAACTGCGAAAAACAGCACCTACCAACTTGAAAATTTCCATCCTATGACTCAAGGAAAATGCTGAAGAAATTTAATATATTCTTCTACTATAGCTTTATTATTCATGATAAGATTTATAATCATCTATAACACTTTTCACTAACCTATCCATAGCAATAAATATTGTTAAGAAAATGAATACTACATAATCACTAAACAAATTTTGTACACCAAGTTCCATTAAAACTTTAAAATCATTAAAACTTTTCCATAAAGCTACCATTAGTAGTAAAAAATAAACAAGTATTCTTCTCATACTCTGTGATTGCTCGTCAAAATCTGTTAAATATACAAAGGTAACTAAAGAAACTGGTAAAATGATAAGAATCATGTAGTAAACCTGATATGGCATACTTTGAAAGGTAACTACCCCCACTAAAAGAGCATAAATTATCAATATATGAGTAAGCAAACTAATTGCAGTTCTACCAAATATAATTCCTAATCTATTTATAACATAGCTATCCTTATTAATTTTTACTGCCAACTTTTCTAGAACACTTTCATAATCCTCTATGCTATCTTTTAAATCCAATATAACTCTTGAAATTATCAAAATAAATATAGAATAAATAACAAATATACTAAAAATCAAACCTTGCTTTTGAGCAAAATCTAATAAAAAAAATACTATAAAGTTAGAACTGATGAATACTATTGTAATAATGCTAAATAAAATTTCACTTATAGTTAGTATTTTTTGCGCATTTCTTTTGGTTTTCTTAATTAATTTTCCCGAAATCCATTTTCCTATTTTTTCAAAAAAAGGATCAATAATTTTACTTATAAAAAGAACAGATAAAATAGATCCTAATATCAATATAAAAATATAAATAAAAAACAATTTCATATCTTGCATATTTTTTATTCCTTTCTATGTTCATTAAATATACCTAAATAAAATAGTATTAATATAAATAGAAGTTATAAATATTTGTAACAATACTCAACTAGTCAAAATCGCCTTCTAATTTTTTTAAATACGGTACCTAAATAACAAACAAAAAGCCCATCTCACTTCATATAAAAGCTAATTCACAACATTTACATGAAAATCAAGTATGAACTAATGTCATTTTAACATGGTTACATAATAGACAACTATTACCTGCTACCCAACTCCCCCAAAACCCCCTTAAACAACACCGAGGAATTCCGCATCACTAAGTCCAACGGCAACTTTTTCTCCGCTCCAATCACTACATTCCGCTCTTCATAATCAATTCGAACCGGAACATCTTGAATGTAATAGCTACTAATAGTTGAAGCTTCGTCTAAGTGTTCGTGATCGAGCTCGATTTTCACTTGTTTCGCGAATCTGCGCAGCGTTTTCCATAGTGTTCGTTCTTCTTTTGACTTCATAAATAGTTCTGGGAGCTCTTGTACTTCTTTTAGTAAAGACATGCTTGTCATTGTGTATGTTTGAATGCCATATCCTATTGGACGAATGATGTTGTTTCGTTTTTTCCACGATGATAGTTTGAAGTAAACCTGGTCATCGGTTTCACTATGTTTTTTGATCTCAACGTTGTTAATTTTTGCAACGTACTGAATCCCACCATTTTCACCGCGCCATTTTTTTGGTTCATATAATGCAATGTATTTTGCTTCTTGCCAGCCTTGCTTTAATGCTGCGACAGGAAGAGAATACGTTCTTTCATTTATATATGTTTTATATTCTTCTTCCGTTTTTGCTACACCAATGAGTACTTTTTCATCTAAGGACGATTCCCACTCTTCCTTTACACCCCGTGGAAGGATTCCTTCTTTTATAATTTCTTCTGGACTTTTCTCAATGAGATTTTCAAGAAATTGTTCGACTAATCTAGTTGCATTTGGCAAAAACGGAAAACCACCAATATTTACTTTTTCGATACTTTTATAGAACGGGTGATGTTCGTATTCTTCCTCTTGATTCCATGGGAATAATATGTATGCACCGTAAGCAGTTCGTTCGTATGGTCCATCTTGATTCACAACTAATGCATCTCGATAACGATGCATTGTGTTAATATCTTCTTCCATCGGTCCAGGTGTTTTGTACCTTCTATTATAAGAGGAGCCATCTTTCGCGAAATCGATCCGATATTTTGCATCGAAAATGTATTGGTACTTATAATCCGTACCCTTCTTTTCAATCGCAAGCATCGTATCTGGTTTTTGTGTAACTGTCGGTAAACTACCGCTTCGCTTTTGAAAGTATAGTTCAATGATTTCATCTGTTTCCGGATGTTTAAATGTTCGTTTTGCTGTTTTACTTTCATCAAGTGTGACATATAGTCCATCTTGGCGCACTTTTATAATATCTTGCTTCACCGTTACATACTTTTTCGATAAAATTTGACCAAGCTTTAAATACGTCCAATATTCATATAATCTTGCGACGTCTTTGACAGACATTTTGAAAACTTGTCCTCTGAGCGTAAGTCCCCTCGATAACATTAAAAAGATTTGATAGGCATCCCGATAACCTGTCGCCATTTGAATAACAAGAGAAAAGACAGCGCGATCTAATTTTCCAATCTCACTCCAAAATGGATCCCTCAGTTCATTTTTTATACTGTCTTTCATATTTTTCACATTGTGAACAAGCTCTTCTTCAGCTGAACCTTTTTGCATGGAGCAATGTAAATCATCAACTTTGTGTAATACCCGCTGCAACATCCATTTTACGAAACGATTTTCTAGCGTATTATAAGAGACTTCTTTATACGCTGTCATTCCTTTAGATGGAACCATGCCTTTTCCTGATTGCTGGAATAAATGAGGTCTTTTCCGTAAGTAGTTCATCCCAACAGAATCAAGGCGGCGAATTTTTTCGCCTTGTACAATCCGATGTTGTGTTATAAGCGCATGATGAGGCTGTCTTTTAATATGAGAAATAGCCTTCATAAACTTATTAAAAGAATCACTTAGTATACGATACAATTCACTTTTTGATGGATTAGAAGCATACATTGTTGATGCTCCTAAATACGTTCGTTTTAACATATGGAATGCTAGATTATAGATTTCATCGTTCACTTCTTCTAATAACGCACGATAATCATCTTTATAATCGAGCTTTGATGGAAAAATTTCTAGTGTAACTGTTACTAATGTTTCTTCCCCGTCACGAATCTCAAATGTTGTATACCCAACCTCATTTGGAAAAGAAAGATTCCCCATTACAATATTGAGGTGCCCCATGCTTACAGAGCCAACTGCCTTTCGAAGCAACGGATGTTCATGATAGAAATCTAGTTCTTTATTTGCTTTCGGAATAACAACGAGCTGATAGTTTCTATTCTCAAAGAAAATAGGAGGGTGTTCAGCCAGCTCATTTAGCTCTCCTGACCGGACATCATATATATGAATTGAATCTGTTCCTCCTGCAACGTGAAAGTACATCATTTCATCCGTAGGAATGGGTCGTTTTGCTTTCATACTTTCATATTTTGCATGATACGGATTTCCTTTTATAATAAGTGACAAATCCGCTGTCTCAATTTTAACGAGCTCTATCTCACCGTTAGATCCAGAAAGAGGTGAAACCATCGTATTCTAACCTCCTTAACATGTGAGACAACTTCTTCGTAGAACGTGCATACTTTGCGTCAAACACTTCTTCACCATCATACTCTCGTCCAGAGCATAACTCATACAACCCTTTCAATACCGCTTCCGTTCGTCCGTCACTTCCTGCGATTCGAGGTAAAACCTTTTGGTAAATTTGATAATCTAGCGCCTCTTCTGATTCTAGTAAACTGCCTTCTGTGCTATAAGCCATATAGAAACAAATTTCATCACGCACACGATATCCAACTTGCGCTCCAATTTGTTCAAGGATGTTATTAACTTTCGTTAAAATGTTAGAGACTTCTTTTACAAGTTCTTCATGCTCTTTAAAACATTCTTTTAAATGAAGAAACTTTGTCGTTAAAGAAGAATTAGAAGCATGTTTCGCCAGCTTCTCTTCTGATTCCATTAAGAAATCGAAAGAATTTAACTCCACTTGATTAAATTCAATCGTATTAGCACGATCTAATACTTTTTTACTTAACGGGTGCGTTGTTTCATCCATATTGATTGTTCCTACGATATATACATTATCCGGAATGGTAATGTGTTCTCCAACGATATCTTTTGGAAGAACCGCTAACGTTATAATCTTTCCGTCCTGCCATCTACGACTTTCAATCACACTTAAAAAATCACTGAAATAATACTCAACGCGTGCTAAATTCATTTCATCGAGCACAACAAAATAAGGCTTATTCGGTTCTACTTCCGCGGCCTTTAGCACATTTAATAATGATCGTTTTTGAAACTCACCTTGAATATTCACATAACCAAGTAAATCAGAGCTATCACTCCAATCAGGACGCACCGGAATTAGTGTAAATTGACCATTCTCTTCTGTTGCTCCTAAACTTTCTGCAAACCACTGCACAATCTTCGTTTTCCCTGTACCAGAAATACCTGATAGAATGACAAACGGCTTTGTTTTTAAAGATAGGAAGAAGTTAATTAAATCTTTTTTATCATAGTAAAACCCTTTACTTCGAATATAAGAAGACACATGCTTTACAATTTCTTGCTGCGTTATGTATACGTTCTCTTCCTCACGAACCACGTCAACATCAGTCCCTTTCTCTCTAAAGGCAATGTACTCTTCATAGTAACCTAGCATTTCTTTTAAATCGGCTACTAACTCGTCCTCACTTGGCATGTTATCAGCTTCGTATAAAATGTAAGCAGCCGTAGAGGTTGCATAATCCTTAGCATATTTATTTGTTCCTAAATAAATATCATCATCTGTTTTCACTTTGCTAGACATAGGAATACGCTCACGAATTTCCTCTTTTATCTTGTCCATCTCTTCTTTAGAAGTTTCGGTTACACCTTGTGCAAACGTTAAATATAACCGTTTCATATCCTCACTAAATAAATAAACGATATAATATCCCCTTTGCGTTGATATCGTAATATTCCTATTCATAATAGCGAGCCACGGTATCGCTGCCCAATTCCCTTTTCCAGCTGATCCTATTACAGCATATTGTTCTTCTTGTATGAAAGGTAAACGAAAAATCTCTTCTTTCATATCATTTCTAACAAATGTACTAATCTTATGTTTAGCAAACATTTCTTTTCTTGCGTTTAAATATTCCTTCATCACTACTAAAAAATTCTCACGTAAATTACTATGCATAAGTTCTCCTTTTCTCCCACCTGTTCTTACATTTCTTGCTTACCATTATTTCTTTATAACAAATACATCTATATAATCCAAACAGACTAATTTGTATCTATATCAATTATTCATTTCATTATCTTGCACAACTCGATGAACAAATTCTTAAGTATCTACTTTTGCAAGCAAAACCAATTACAATTACTGTTATTTTAACAAATTATTAATAGGAAAACATTGTTTACCTTCCATACAAAACACAACCACACCCTTAAAAAAGACAAAGTGAAACTTCACTCAGCAGGGGGGCTTCATCCCCACTGAGTGTTAGCCCGGCCAATCGGGCTTTTACATTCAAAAACGAAGACGGCTGTTCAAGCACTCGAGCCACAAGCTAATCCTTTCTGTAGCTCGAGTGCTTTAGGAGTCATAGCTAGATACGGACTGTAAATAGCGGGATAAACTAGACATACAAATAAGCCATCACTCCATAAAATGATGGCTTATACACTCTTATACAATAGAAAACATCAAATACACACCAACAACAAAGAAAACAGCAGCGGTCTTAATTAAAGTAATACCAAAAATCTCTTTATACGCTTCCCGATGCGTTAATCCTGTCACTGCAAGCAAAGTGATAACTGCCCCGTTATGTGGAAGAGTATCCATACCTCCTGCTGCCATTGCAATTACGCGATGCAGCACATCTAATGGAATATCAAAGTTCGCTGCTGCTTCAATATATTTGTCTGCCATTAAACCTAATGTAATACTCATTCCGCCCGATCCTGATCCCGTTAGCCCGCATAATATATTCGTCATGACCGCTCCGTTGATTAAAGGGTTTGAAAATGTCCCAGTCAAATAATTTTGGATCATAACAAAGCCAGGTAAAGCAGCGATAACGGCACCGAATCCATACTCAGCTGCAGTGTTCATCGCAGCTAAGATTGAACCACTTACACCCACGCTTGTAATAGATTGAAAATGGTCTTTTACCGCTTGGAAGTTTAATAATATAGCGGACAGTATACCGATAAGAAGTGCGATTTCCACTGACCAAATACCCACAACTTGTGCCATATCAATTGTTCCGTACTCCTTCAAACCGATGGACGCAAAATCAAATCCCTTTGTATACCAAACGGGGATAAATTCTGTAAAGACTTTATTCATCACCCCAACTAGTACGAGCGGTAGGAAAGCTATCCAGTAACTAGCTGGAATAGCATCACCTGAAATAATCGGCGTTGGTGCTGCTTGTGCACTAGTTGTAGCAGCCAGTTCAGACGCCGCATCACCTTTTCCGAAATACCCCTCCCCTTTAGCTGCCGCTTTCTTCCTACACCTTTCCAAATACAGCATACCGAATGTAAAAATAAATAACGCTCCAATAACCCCTAATGTGGGAGCTGCGTAAATATCTGTTTTAAAAAATGTAGTTGGAATAACATTTTGAATTTGAGGCGATCCAGGAAGCGCATCCATTGAAAACGTAAATGCACTGAATGCGATTGTCGCTGGAATGAGACGCTTCGGAATATTCGCTTCGCGAAATAATTGCGCTGCAAATGGATAAATCGCAAATACCGCAACAAATAAACTGACGCCACTGTATGTAAGAATCGCACCCATTAACACGATAGAAAGAATGGCTCTTTTCACACCTATGAAATGGATAATGATTTTCGCAATTTTTTCTGCGATTCCAGTGATTTCAACCACCTTACCAAATATCGCTCCAAGCAAAAACACAGGAAAATATAATTTTATAAATCCGACCATCTTCGCCATGAAAACATTAGAAAAGAAAGGTAAAACGTGCACTGGATCAGTCAAAAACACAGCCAGTAAAGCACATAATGGAGCGAATAAAATGACTGAGAATCCCCGGTAAGCTACAAATATAAGCAAGCCAAGCGACAACAACACAATCAATAAATCCATAACTGTAATCCCCCCTCAATTCTCTCAAATTTGTTTTAAGCTTATATATGTTGTTACGATGCCTACCAAAGGCAGACATCGTATTCTTTTTATTTATGCTGAAAAAGCGGTACTCTCTTTTCTATAAAAGCTTCCACTCCCTCTTTTACATCACTTGTTTGAAAGACATGCCCAAAATTTTCAGCCTCTATTTTTAGCCCTTCCTCAAGAGAATAAGATAATCCTTTATTGATAGATTGCTTCATCAACGATAAAGCAGGAAGGGAGAATCGAGCCATCTTCCCAGCTAGCTCCTTCGCTTTGTTCAGCGCTTCACCACGCGGAACAACATGATTTACCAAACCAACTCCTAGGGCTTCTTCAGCAGTGAGCGGTTCACCAGTAAACATCATTTCTTTTGCCCTCGCAGTTCCGATTAAGCGAGGCAAACGCTGCGTTCCTCCCGCACCTGGAAACAAACCTAGCGTCACTTCCGGAAGCCCGATTTTGGCATGGTCTTCTATAATCCGCAAATCACATGATAAAGCTAACTCACACCCGCCCCCAAGTGCTAATCCGTTAATTACAGCGATTACAGGCTTTGATAGTCTTTCTATTTTATTTAATGGGTTCTGAAGCCACAGTGATTTTTCTTCTGCATATTCACTCCCTTTCCCAATCCATTCCGGAAATGACTTGATGTCCCCTCCGGCAACGAAAGCTTTTTCCCCAGCGCCAGTTAGAAGTACAACAATGACTTCATTATCCCGTTCAATTTCATCAACCGCCGTCGTCAATTGTTCAATCACTGCATAGCTCAATACATTCACAGGAGGATTATCAATGATAATCGTCGCGATTCCTTTTTCTTTGGACCATGAAACAACTCGCTTATTTTCCAATACAATCCCTTCTTCCCAATATGTAATGAGGTGCTTTAACTCGTTCTTTTAATGACGTATCCGGCCTGCTCGCGATCCCAAGCAGTACCGATCCCTTCTTCCTGTAGCTTGAACTTCTGAATCCGTTCCGTCGCTGTTTTTGGGAAAGATTCACGAAACTGAACGTATCGCGGCACCATAAAGTAAGCCATGCGTTCTTGACACCAATCTATAATCTCTTCATGAGACAGCGTTTCCCCTTGCTTCAAAATCACATATAATTTAACATCCTCTTCCCCCACTTCTGACGGGACACCGATAGCTGCTGATTCAAGCACCTTCGGATGATTGTTCACGACCTTTTCAATTTCCCAAGAAGAGATGTTTTCCCCCCGTCTTCTAATACACTGTTTGATTCGATCGCAAAAATATAAGTAGCCTTCCTCGTCCTGATAACCGCGATCTCCTGTATGGAACCATCCTCCTTCCATCGCTTCCTCTGTTTTATCTGGCATTTTATAGTAACCTTCCATGAATGTTTGTCCTTGTAAAGCACGGATGAAAATCTCTCCGATTTCACCAGCCCGTACTTCAGTTCCTTCCTCATTCACAATCTTCGTTTCTACGTAGGAATAAGGTTTTCCGATAGAAGGTGGCTTATTAGCGTTCAATGGATTCGTTACACAAAACCCTGTCGTTTCCGTTAATCCGTAGCCTTCTACAATTCGGACGCCAAATCTCTCCTCAAACGGCTTCCAAAATTCCTTAGGCGTAGCGGCACAAGCTGTCACCCTTGCTGGATTTTCATAATCATTTTCCTTTTCCGGTTGCTTACAGAGAATCGGAATCATAGACCCTAAAGAATTGAAAATGGTTGCGCCATGACCTCGAATCTCATCCCAAAAACGCGAAGCACTAAACCGCTTTCCAAGAGCAATCGTCGCATTGGAAGAAATAGCACCGAGCACTGTATGAGCTTGAGCGTTAATATGAAATAACGGCAACGCTGTAAATAAAATATCTTGCGAATTCGCGCCAACTATATAAATGGCGAATGACTTTGCAGAATTGACATAAGCAGAATGACTTAACATGACCCCTTTCGGTAATCCAGTCGTTCCAGAGGTGTAAAGGATACTGTTGATAGAAGAGGAGGAAACAGATTCATTTGGAAGATAGTGATGATTTGTATTCAATACGTCTTTCAATCCAATTACCGGTCGTTCTTTGCCATCATCCATAATGATTACGCTTTCATTATTACTGTGGACAACAATTTTGATTTCCCTTTTTATAAACGGTAAACAAGAAGCAACTTGAGGAACAAATTCCTTATCAACAATCATCAACTTACAATCGGAGTGGGATAAAATATACTGCAGACCTTCTCCTTTTAAATGCACATTAAGAGGCACTGCGATTACTCCCATAAAAGATAAAGCAAACCATACATCCAGATATTCAGGGTTGTTATGAAGCATAATACAAACCTTGTCACCTTTTTGAATACCGAGTTCACAAAGTCCCGCTGCGGCCCTTGTAATCCGATGATAAAGCTCCTCATACGTAACTCTTTGTTCTTCAAATTGTAAATACACCTTATTAGGCGACTTTTCAATACTCTGCATAAGAAAATGTGGCAAACTCTGATTCTCAAGCACTAGATTCCATCCCCTTCCTATTACAATTCTTTTTATTTATATAGCAAGAACCGTGCCAAAAATCGACTCACTCTCCATTCCCTTATTCCTTCAGGGGCAAGCACCACTCTCCCTTACATAGCCACCTTCACATGTCGCATATATGCTACAAACGATAACAACCATGTCGCATATATAAGAAAACGTCGCAAAAACGCGACAAATAAAAAAGGGCCTATTCGCCCTTTATCCAATTCCGTACTTTTCTATTTTTCGATATAAGCTAGCCCGATGAATCCCCAAAAGTTCAGCTGCCTCTTTTATATTTCTAGCTGTTTTCTCCAAAGCTCTCGTAATCACCCGTTTCTCAGCGGATTCCACTTCCACCTGCAGTGAATAACTTATCTCGTTCTCCCCTTGATATCTCTCATGATATAACTCTTCTTCCAAATCTTTTTGCCGTAAATAAACAGGAAGGTGTTGCACGTGAATAACCGTTCCTTCCACAACATTCATCGCTCTCTCCAGCACATTCTCTAGCTCCCGAATATTCCCTGGCCAATCATGCTCCATAAATATGTCCCTCACTCGCTTATCCAATGAAAGAACGCTACTATCAAGCTCCTTATTCAATTTCCGAATTAAAAATTCCGTTAAATGTACGATATCTTCCTTACGTTCTCGCAGTGGAGGAATATCAATCCCAAACACATGTAGCCTATAATATAAATCCTCTCTAAATTCCCCTCTTTGCACCATTTCACGAAGGTTTCGATGCGTTGCCGCAATAAAACGGACATCAATCTTATGAGTTTTTGTGCCGCCGATTCTTTCAATTTCTTTCTCTTGCAGCACCCGAAGCAACTTCACCTGCATGTCCAAAGACATATCGCCGATCTCATCTAAAAACAACGTCCCATTATGAGCTAGCTCAATCTTTCCAGGCTTACCACCTTTTTTCGCTCCGGTAAAAGCACCCTCTTCATACCCGAACAATTCAGCTTCTAAAAGATCCCTCGGAATCGCAGCACAATTCAACCGAATAAACGCACCATCAGCACGCGGACTCGCATGATGAACCGCATTGGCAAAAAGCTCCTTCCCCGTTCCACTTTCTCCTCTTATCAAAACCGTAGACCGACTTTTTGAAACCTTCAAAGCCATCATTTTCACTTCTTCCATTTTCGCACTCTCACCTACAATACTTTGAAACGAAAATCTCCCTTCTTGCAGTCGCTTTAACTCAGTTTGATAGTATGATAACTTCGATTCCATTGTGCTAATCTGATCTGCTAAAACTTTAAACTGCTGGATATCATGAAACATGATTTTACCAATCGCACCAATAACCTTCCCTTTCTTCATAATAGGGATACGATTTGCAATAACATTCTGACTATTCACGCGCTGAATATGCCCAATTTCCACCTGTCCCGTCTTCACAACAATATGCATCCGCGTATTCTCAACAACCTCCGTACAATGCTTCCCAATCGCTTCTTTCGGATCATTAATCCCCAAAAATTGTGCATAAGCACCACTAAAAAAATTGATGATTCCTTGCTCATTCACCCCTATAATACATTCAGACAGTAAATTCAAAGCATTTTCATATCGGCTAATAGCACTTTCCAAAGACGATATGCTCTTCCCCTTATTTTCTAGAATGACAATCGATCCGTATTCTTTCCCACCTTGATATATAGGAGATTCATTCACAACGAATACTTGGTTACCAAATTTACACTCATACTTGTACAAATTATCATTTTGATTGACTACTAGCTGTTTACGATTAGGGATAATCGCCGATATGTGTTTACCCTTTATTTCATTTTCGTTTTTGTTTAGCATGCTATAAAATGATGGATTACTGAATGTAATGATTCCATCATGACTTGTAACCGCGATTCCATTATTCATTACCTGAAGAGCATGACTCGTTAACTGCAAAGTTCCTCCTTCATCCATATGCATTTGGAAGCCTCCTATCAAATCTTGCTCTTTCTCGCATGTCATATATATACCTTGTGAAGTACTTGAAACTTCTAAACTGTTAAAAGCGAATATAGAATTTTAAAGTTTAACTAGAACATTAAAAAGGTAGTGAATGAAAATATCCAATTTATAAAGGGGATTGTAACTACCCAGCCACTCTATAAAACAACACAAAAAAGTATTCTTTAAAGTGAGCGAGAGGGACTGGCGATGCATAGAAGCGGTCAGGGCTTTTTTTGCTTTTTGTTTACGTACTTTTTTCCACATCTTCAAGCATTATCCCTTCACACTGTGACTAGTAGGTTTATGTTTTCTAATAAGTCTGCTAGTTCTTCTACCTTATGCTCCTTACTTCTCCCTTCCAAATCTACACATTTGAGATAGACTACACTGAACTAGACAAAAAAATTAAGATCGTACCATTTTTGCTTTCACCACCAATTACAGATAATAAGTGGCCGATCTCCTCTTGATCCATCTCACCGTCCGCACCCATCATGTATAAAGTGAAACTTCACTCAGTGGGAGTTTTCTTCATCCCCCACTGAGTGTTAGTTGAACGAATCGGGCTTTTACGGGCTGTTAATGCGGGATAGTAAAGATGTAGCAAATGCAAAGTGAGGTGTCATATCTTTTCCTTTATCACCTTTAAACATATCAAACAAACCCATGGTGTTCTCCTCCTATATGTAAAATACAAAGTTTACTATCACACAAAATGACTGTTTGGAGTTAGTATAGTCATATAGATACAACTGAGTTAAACCCTTACAATGTTACCAATTCAAAAATGATATAATTAATAAACCCCAATATCCCAATCCAAAAAGGAGAAACAAAACCATGCCAACCCAAAACAAAACCCTACGAACATGCAGCAAAGGCCACGACTATTATAAAAGCAGCGATTGTCCAACCTGCCCTATATGTGAGAAAGAACGTAAACCGGAGAGCGGATTTCCTTCAAAACTTTCAGCACCCGCTAGAAGAGCTTTAGAACACGAAGGAATTACTACCTTGCAGCAACTATCAACATTTAGTGAAAAAGAGATTTTGAAGCTTCATGGAATTGGACCAGCTTCCCTTCCTGTGCTTAGAGCTTCTTTACATGAAAGTGGGTTATCGTTTAAAAGCTAAATAAAAAGTACTTCGTTACCAGCTAAGGTAATGAAGTACTTTCGTTCTCTAAATAATTAAAATTCATACGCCACACTACCCACAAACCGAAAGGCACAATCACGGTGAACAATCTCTTCTACCCGTCCATCATATCGGAGGTTATATACCAATATCACAGCATTTGTTTTTTCATCTAAAGTAGTTTCAAACAGCTTCTCAAATTGTGGAATGATATCCTCATCGTATGAGCAACCTTCTATTAAGTTTCGCAAACAACTCTGCTCCCTATCATGAGCAATTGCTTCTAAAAAATCTTCGTCGTAATCATACATAGCAATATGGAAGTCAGCTAAAAAAGGAGCAGGCAGACAATCTTCATCTGTGTAAATAAGTTCGGTGTACCGCTGCATCTTCATCTCATCTCGTATATGACCAATCCATAGTGAAACATAACCTTGTTTCTCCATGTTGCCCCTCCTACGTTTTATATGCTCGGAATATCAAATACAGTTCCTGGTGATTTATTTATTAAGATTGGCGGAACATTATTATACTTCTGTAATTTATATCGCTGTGTTTTTGTTAATGGTGGATCAAATGATATACACTGTGACTGAAATTGTAGATTCGTAATTTTATTGTACAATTGTAGTAAAAAGTCTCTCCATTCATGGCATGTAGAGTTTAAAACATCCTCTTCGTTTTGCAGCATGCTATATCCATCTCCATCATGAAACAGAAGCAACCCTGTCCCGAAGTCACATACTTTGTTTTCCATAATTACTGTTGGAATAGAAAGACCGTCATCCCAGTTATAGTTTGCGGCGAAAATATGAAGGGTTAATGGATTCGTAATAATACTTAATGTCCGAATGATTTCGTCCCGTTCCTCGTTGTAAAGTAAGCTTTCCAACAATTCCATATCTACACTTCTCATACAATATCACCCCTATATTTATCATTCCTTCATAGAAGCCTTAAATCATTTTTGATATATTGAAAGTATAACTAAAAAAGGAGAATTTTGGTGTGGATAAGAGAATAAAAACATTAAAATCTGTTGCGAATACAATGAATTTTATGAGTATCTTACTCATCACTTTACCTGTTTTATTCGATTCTAACGAAACAATTGCAGGCAAGATTTCTATTACAATTACGGTTACGATAAGTGCTTGCCTTATATTTTTTGCGACATATTTTATCTTGAAGAAAGCTATTGTAGGCAGGGGAAAGTAAAGCGAAACTTCACTCAGTGGGGGGGGCATCCCCAACTGAGTGTTAGTTGAACCAATCGGGCTTTTACGGGCTGTTTATCTCCCACCTAAACCTCTCTGAATCCTCTAATTTTTGAGGTGGGAGTCTTACAGCCCGTTAATGCGGGATAAATAAACAATGCCCCTCGATTACCGTCCTCAATCTCATTTCCTTTTAAATAGTAAAGAGAAGCAATATAAGGAAGAAGAAAATTCATATTGTGAAACAAACCAACGAGAATATAACAAGCTTTTCTTTGATTTGTTTTACTAGTTACTCAAGATTTTATACACTCCAACAATAAATCGGGGCACATTTGCATGCAAAATTAAACAACACCACATGACAAGTCTAACTACCGAACTGTCATGTGGTGCTCTCAAGTTATTGTATGTAAAGATTATTCCTACCTTAAAGATTTCCTTATTTTAAAATTCTATGTTTGAACTTTTTATTTTCGCTTGCGGATTAACCACCATACAAAAGCTATAAACAGCATAAGAAGCGGTATTCCCTGAATGAAGAAAAAACCTTTCCAAAAATCAAGTACCGTACTGTATGGAGAGTCTGTCGCCATCCCGCCTATAAATAAAGCCATTGGAATTGCGAGTATGTTTACCCCTACGCTAAGCATTATGAATGACAAGTTTTTCGCCTTGACTTTTGGTGATTCGGCCTTAATGAATGCGAATATCGCCGCACCAAATATAAGAAATAGAACTCCGTAAAATATAATATTCTCCATAATTATTCCCCTATTTAAATAACACAGGCCTCGCGATTCTTCTGAGTTGTAATGGACCTTCATGTAATTTGCATACCTTCTTACATAAGCTTACATGTTGTATCAAGTTAAAACTATTACTTTAATTAAATACGATTCCCTTAAACAAAGCTTCTACAATCTGAAATGCTCCTAGAAAATATGGTATAACCAGCCCGATTAGTACAATAAAAACAATCTCTAGATGTACATTTTCATCCATTTTCTCTCTATTTTTATTTCTCATACTTGTGCCAGCTGCAATTCCTAGCAGTGTGAAAAATCCACCTTTCAATAAGCCCCCACCATACAACATAAAGCCTTCTTTAAAAGAATCCGTAGAACCTCCCGAGAATACCAATCCAACTAATGCGTAGAAAAGGAAACAAGTTATTTCTATAAAATATAAAACTCCTATTATTGAATAGAGAGAGATAATGTGTGTCGTATACCCCTTTTTCTTCGCTTGCATTTGCATAAATTTTTATTCCTCCTTATACTCCATCAAACATTTATATTTATTTTTACATTTCCAAACAGAAATATCCATATTTTATTATTAAGACCTTTCACTTTACCGAGTTCTGCATAGTCGTCAAGTAGTTCATGTAATTTCTTTACTCTCATATTCAAAATAAATACTTCGGTCAGAATCGAACTCTCTTTTTTTCGCTTCAATGTCTTTTAATGTTTCGTCTACCTTTTTTAATCTTATAAACAAAAAGCTAGGAATATATCCCTTAACAATAGATTGAATTTTCAGATTAAAATTGAGAAATGTTAAATACTCCCTTCTGATACATTCACATCTTCAATCCTGCTTTATAATGATTAAAGATAGCATGTATATAAGATAGGGAGGATACTATGGACGTTTCAGTGAATGAGAGTCAACAAATCACAAAACTATTGGATGAATGGTATATCAAAATTCGTGCGCGGCATGTTACTAAGGCTAAGAATTTAAAAATTGAGATTGAGAAAACACTTCCTAACATTGAACAAGATCAATCTTTATTTTTATATTATTTACTTATTAATTTTAGGTATGAATACTTATTAGATAGTCTAAGTATTTCACAAGAAAGTTTTAGCAAAATTGATGCTATCGACGAACCAACAGATGAACTCTTATCGTACTACTATCACTTTTTCAAAGCCATTCATTCTAATATAACAGGTAGTCACACTTTAGCAAGAAAACATTACGAGAAAGCTGAATTATTGTTAGAGAACATGCAAGATGAAATTGAGAAAGCAGAATTCTATTATGAGTTTGCTATCTTCTACTGTCATACACAGAAACCTATCGACACAATACACTACCTACAAAAATCAAAAGAAATATTCTCAAGTCATGAAACCGAATATGAAGTCAAAATTGCTTTTTGTCACAACCTTTATGGATTAGCTTATACTCACTTAAAAGAATTCGAACTAGCTGAAGAGCACTATTTAACTGCGCTAGAACTATTTAAAAAAGAAGACGAGGAGTATTTTTCTTTAATCGTTCGTCATAACCTTGGATATATGTATGCAAGTCAGAATTTATCCAGTTTAGCTCTGCGTCATCTATCTGAAGTAACTCAGAAGATGCCAAATAACTATAAAGCTATGTTCATTCAAGCTAGGGAATACTCTAAATTAGGAGAGATACAGAGAGCTAATGAACTAATTGAAAAAGGAATACAAATTTGCAGGGAGTTAAATAATGAAGGTTATATACACCACTTCATTATTTTGAAACATATAAATAATAACTCTCCAACAAGTGAGCTTGAAGAAGTTGTGAATGCAGGATTTTTCTATTTTGAAAGAGAAGAACTTCATGAATATACTCACGAATACAATGAAATTTTAGCTTTGAAGTTTTACCAAGAAGATAACCATTCAAAAGCAAGCAAACATTTCTTCGTAAGTAGCCAAGCTAGAAAAAAACTTTTTGAAAGAGGGGCTTTAAAATGAAAAAATTAATCATCGGTTCACTAAGTCTATTAACTGCTTTCACATTAACTTTTGGTGCTTTCAGCGCGCAAGATATTCAAGGAAATTCTAATATTAAGCCGTTAACACATGGGCATACTGGATGATAAAAAGAGGCTGATAAACAGCCTCCTTTTTTATAAAATAATATGTTTCTATTTCAATTCATCCTATAAATCACCCAAGATAAATATGTAGCAAAGGAAGACCATAGAAAATAAGGAACAAGAAGATACGGTGCTATCTTAGATAATTTAGAAGATGACACGAGAAGAAGTAGTGTTGTAACAGCTACTAAGAAGCAATCTATTGTAGCTAACAGTAAATCTTTTTGTCCAAATTGAAAGTAACTAAATGCTTGGTTAAATATGTAGTTTAAAACAAGTAAACTCCAAAATAATACGGGCTGAAACTTGTATTTACTATAAATAATTGTAGCAGCTAGCGCAATTAATCCAAATAATACAAACCAAACAACTCCAATTGTCATACCGGAAGGGGTCCAGTCCGGCTTTTCTAACGAATTGTACCACATATAATCTACCGGAAATAAAATACTTGATACATAAAATAAAGCATATATGATTAAAAATACGATGACACTAACTCTGCTCATAGTCTTTCATTCTCTTTCCATTCTTCTACTTGTTTAAATGTTGGACTTATTAAAGTGCCAAATTGATCGTATTCATTTCTCCAACTTTTCTCATACCTTTCTCCTTCTTTATCTTGAATAATGCAAAGTGAGCTATCCTGTTTATCTTTCAATATTTTTATAATCATCGTAAATCGCTCCTTATTGTTTAAATATTCAGTCTTTTTATTCGATCTCATAATATAAGCCCTACCTCTCTTATATCAATACGACTCCGCGGTCGCGCCATTGTTTCGAAATCGACTCGACATCCTATAAGCTACCTTTTTCTTTTCCTCATTATAAATACCCCGTACAATGAAGCATAAACCTTCTTTTTTATTCGAAATATTCCTATTTGTTTCTTAACGAAGCAACCTTCTTATTCACATAATAATTAGTTACAAACGCTAGCAGTATAAGCGATACTAAAGAAATACTTAGCATATAAATTAAATTTAATATCATATCTGTTAGTGCTTGATCCATATAGTATCCCTCTCCTTTTTGGTAAGTGATAATTTTTCTCGTTAGTACATATATACCCGCTTCCTCGTGTGCTAAACAAAAAGTTAATATTAATTTTTTCTTTTTTATAGGTTTAAATGTATATAATGTGGGTATTGTTTATAGTGGTACTACTCCAATCAGTTCCCCCCACTGTTTGGTAGCCTTTTACAAACTGTAAGACTCACACCCTCTGTTATGAGGCGGGAGTCTTACAGCACGTTAATAGCGGGATATATATTAGGAAGGTTTTTATGAATACAATTCACTCTACTACAATTACTTATAGCAGATTACCTACATTAAAGGAAATTCATCATATGTATGCACTTATAACAACATTTCAGTCGAGTGTCTTTATAAGTAAAAGCGGGCTTATGACTTCTATTCAAAGTTTCGCAACTTTCGTTTCTTTTTTCTTAATGCTGAAAGAACGTGAGTGTGTATTATTTGTTTTTGAAGGACCTGATGCAAAACAGGCGTTGAAAACGATATTTATAAAATGAGAGATTGACAACTTTATATAAAGTGAAACTTCACTCAGTGGGGGCTTTTCCCATCCCCCACTGAGTGTTAGTTGAACGAATCGGGCATTTACGGGCTATTTATCTCCCACCTATACTTCTTCGCTTCCCTTAAGTTTTAATGTGGGAGTTTTACAGCCCGTTAGTGCGGGATAGAATAGTCACTTTTCTAAAAGAACAGTGACTATTTTTTCATTTCCCCCTTCCCCTTTCTTTACCGCACTCATGTAACATTCGTAGTTGTACTTCTTAACCATCGCCTAGTTGAATGTTTTGAAAAATGCTATAATACAACTTGTATTTTTATTGATACATATCGAAATGGGGGTTTTCATGAAACAGACAACAAGTATTCGTTATAAAATCATGGCTGGTTATTTAATGATTATTTTTTTCTTACTAATCTCCTTTATCCTATTAAATAGTCAAATTTCTTCTTTGCAAAAATCAAGAAATTATATTGTGGATCATGATTTTAAAGTTCATAGCCTTACAAATCGGCTTGAAGTTCAACTACTTACGATTGAGAGTAATGCGCAAGCTTTTATTGTTTCGGATAATCAACATTATTTAAACGCGATTGAAACTGCAGAAAAAGATTATGCGAAGTATTATAATAGTCTGTTGTTATTAATAAGCAACAACCCGTCTCAACAACAAAAGTTAAAACATATTAATACAACTTCAACAAATTGGATAAAAGAAACGATTTATCCAATGATTGAAAGTAAAAAAGTAAACGATGTGCAAAGTCCCAATGATTCAGAAATGAAATCGTTACAGACTAAGCTTACAGAGTTCCGTACTACTGAAGAACAGTTAACAAAAGAGAGGGCTGCTCAATTAGATAAGAAAAATGAGAGAATCACAACGATTTTGTATAGCTTACTCCTTTTACTAGCTTGTATATCAATCTTAACTTCTACTTTTATTTCGAATTCGATTATTAAAACGATTAAAGATGTAATTCAAGCAATTAAAGGTATGTCCTCTAAAGGGAAGGTTACTCAAAAGATACAGGTGAAAACAAATGACGAGATTAATCACTTAGCGGAAGCTACAAATGATTTATTAGAGGAGTTCCAAAATCGTGAATGGTTCCAAACGCAAATAGCGGAATTGATATTAATGTATCAAGGTATTTCTTCTATTGATACATTTGGTCAAAAAGTACTAGGTGGTCTCATCGAGAAAACGAAAGCTTCATTTGGTGCCTTTTATTTACGCGAAGAAACAGAAAATGGAATCTACTATATTAAGAAGGCTTCCTTTGCGGATCAAAATGCCGAAGTTGGAAAACAATCATTTAAGATTGGTGAAGGGCTCATTGGCCAGTGCGCTTTAGAGAAGAAAAACTTTATCCTAAATGAAATACCTGATGATTTCCGTCTTATTAGTTCTGGTTTAGTAGAGGTACGTCCAAAAAATCTATTCATTATCCCAATTTTATTCGAAGATGAAGTGATTGCGGTCATTGAATTAGCAAGTATTACCGAAATCTCTGACTTACATCAAGATTTAATTCAACAAATTCTTGATAACCTTGGCTTAACCATTCATAGCATCGTAGGGCGTATGCGAATTCAGACGCTTTTACATGAGTCACAAACAATGACGGAAGAGCTACAGGCGCAATCGGAAGAATTACAAACACAATCCGAAGAATTGCAAATGCAATCGGAAGAGTTAAAAACGATTAATGAACAATTAGAATCAAGAACAGAGGAAGCTGAACAAAAATCAATGGACTTACAACTTGCGAAAAATGAGTTAGAAGACCAAGCAAGGGCACTTCTTCGCAGCTCAAAATATAAATCCGAATTTTTAGCGAATATGTCTCATGAATTACGTACACCATTAAATAGCATTTTAATTTTATCTGAAATGTTAATGGACAATAATGACCGTAACCTTTCTAATGAAGAGGTTGAGTTAGCAAACGTTATTCATTCATCGGGCAAAGATTTACTATCATTAATTAATGACATATTAGATTTATCAAAAGTAGAAGCTGGTAAGCTTGATGTCATTTTTAACGAAATGAGCATAAGTGAACTTCCTATAAAAATGAGACGTACTTTTTCACCTGTAGCGGAACAAAAAAATTTACAATTCCACATTACGGAAGATTGTGGTACATCCGATATTTTCTATACAGATGAGAAACGCATCGAGCAAATTATGAAAAACTTACTATCTAATGCATTTAAATTCACAGAAGGTGGAGCTGTATCGCTATATATAAAGCGGATAGAAAATGATGAAGTACATGGTGACATGCGTGCCATTAGCACAGATTGGCTTATTATTTCAGTAACTGATACTGGTATTGGAATTGCGAAAGAGCAACATAAGCTTATTTTTGAAGCATTCCAACAAGCAGATGGTGCAACCATTCGTAAATATGGCGGAACTGGACTTGGATTATCTATTTGTAAAGAATTCGCGAAGTTATTAGGTGGATGGATCACTTTAGACAGTCAACTAGGAAAAGGAAGTACGTTCACAGTGTATATTCCTAACTTGCCAGATGGTCCTCAGCATCAATCGTTACCACAGTTAGAATCAGCAGCAACGATTGACCTTGTGAACGCACCTACTATTGATATCAATGCAACTCCTAATAATGTAGTAGAAGAGACGCCATTTGTTTCAGAAGACAATCATATATTTCAAGGAAAAACAATCTTAATTGTAGATGACGACCATAGAAATATATTCGCACTGCAAAATGCACTGCAAAACCAACAGACAAAAGTGATTACCGCTCAAAACGGTGTTGAATGTTTGGAGATACTAAAAGATAACCAAAGCATTGATCTCATTCTGATGGACATTATGATGCCAAATATGGACGGCTATGAAACGATGGAAATCATTCGTACTGATCTTGGGCTAAAGGAACTTCCGATTATCGCCTTAACAGCGAAAGCGATGCAACATGATAAAGAAAAGTGTCTCGCTTCAGGAGCTTCTGATTATATAAGTAAGCCGTTAAACTTACACCAGCTCTATTCTGTAATGCGTGTATGGTTATTAAAATAAGTGAGGTTTAAACATAGTGGACGATAAGTGTTATAGTTTAGAACTATCATTAGAAGAAAATAAAAACACCAATTTAGAAATTGAGTTACTACTTGAAGCAATCTTTAAGTTGTCAGGTTTTGATTTTCGTCAGTACGCTCGCACATCTATTTCTCGGCGAATCTATAATAGAATGAAACTATCAAAAACCCCTACCATTTCACGATTGCTTGAAAAAGTCATACATGAAGAAGGGTTTTTAGAACAATTACTAAATGACTTTTCAATCAATGTAACTGAAATGTTTCGTAACCCTAGCTTTTTTCATTCTTTACGCCAACATATACTACCAGAGTTAAAAAAGCACTCTGAAATTAGAATATGGCATGCGGGATGTTCTACTGGGGAAGAAGTGTTATCGATGGCCATTTTGCTAGAAGAAGCAGGGTTAAGGGATAAGGCGATTATATACGCAACAGATATGAATCTAGACGTATTACAACAAGCAAAACAAGGAAAATTGCCTTTAAACAAAATGCAAACATACACTAAAAATTATATACAGGCTGGTGGTACAAGGGCTTTTTCTGAATACTATACAACAGATTATCGTTATGCGTATTTCAATCAATCTCTTTTAAAGAACATTATATTTGCGCAGCATAACTTAGTAACCGATCAATCCTTTAACGAATTCCACCTCATTCTTTGCCGTAATGTATTAATTTATTTCACAACGCCTCTTCAAAACCAAGTGCATAAACTCTTTTATGAAAGTCTATGCGAAACAGGATTTTTAGGTTTAGGAAATAAAGAAACATTACAATTTGCGGATGTCATGCCTTATTATGAGCGATTTGTCTCTTCTGAACAAATATATCAAAAAATCAAGTAAAAAAAGCGTCTAGAACCCGAATTTGTTGGATTCTAGACGCTTTTATGTTATTTTCAATTGAATCATAATCACACTCATATCATCAGATTGATTGTTCTTTTGTTCTTCTGAATAAAAGTATTTCATTTCTCGTTCTACATCTGTCCAAACGTTTTTCGTAAAAGCATATAGCTTCTCTTCTGCCTCAAATTCATTAGGAGCGATCGCTTCAAGTACACCATCTGTAAATAATAAAATTTGAGCATCTCGTTCAAACGTAATAACAGATTTTTTTACATTGATTTCATCAAAAAAGCCAATTGCACAGCTGCCATTACTTAGCTCCACCATTTCTGTTCCATCGAGTAACATATACGCTGGTGGATGACCTGCATTCGCATATTGTACTGTTTTCTCTTTCGTATTTACAACTAAGTATATAGCTGTGAAATAGTAAGGAATATTATCATTCTCATTATGTAAAAGTCCCATGTAGCGGTTTAACTCTTTTATGACTAACTCCGGGTCAACAAGCGACTTAATCGTTTCACGTAACACCGATGAGATGAACATACATACGAGAGAAGCCGATATACCATGTCCCATCATATCTAGCAATATAATCCCATAGCGATCCTCATCAATTTTATGCCAATAATACATATCTCCTGCTAGTTTAAAAGACGGTAAATATGTTGCTTCTATTTGAATCTCTTTTTCTTTTATCGGACTGCTTAATAAATTTCGCTGCACTTGCGTGGCTAAATCTAGTTCATGACGTAGTTTTTCTTCTTGCTCTTTATGCCAATTTAATTCTGATTTCAACCGTAACGCGACACGTATACGCGCTAACAATTCAGTCTTATTAATTGGCTTTGTAATATAATCCATCGCTCCTAAATCAAGGGCTTCCGCCAATTTATTTGCATCTTCTAGTGCTGTAACAAATATAATCGGAATATCTTTCATCAGTTCGTCCTTTTGTAAACGTCTACAAACCTCAAGACCGTCCATTTCAGGCATCATAACGTCTAGTAAGATTAAATCGATTTCATTATATTTTGAAGCTCCTGTTTCTACATGTAAGCGTTCAAAGAGTTCAGCTGCCGAATGAAGTAATACAGTGTCATGATACCCTGATTGATTTAAGATTTTTTGAATCACAAATAAATTAACTGGATTATCATCCACAATTAGAATCGCCACAAATTCTTTCCCCTTTTATCGTTAGGATATGATGCAATTTCCATCTTTATCGTCTAAGTATTACATAGTTTTTTATAAAACAAAAGAACAAACCCTCTATGGTGAGAATTTGTTCTACCATGTAAAAAGCTTTGTATTTTTTCTATATTTACTAAGATCTAATTCTTCTATATACTACTTATTTTAAAAAATAGTTTTTTAATTTACTTAAAGCCCTTCGTTGCATGCGAGACACGTGCATTTGTGAAATACCTAATTTCTCTCCTGTTTCCTTTTGGCTTAAATTCTCTATGAATATGTAATGAATTACTTGTTTTTCCACGTCTGTTAGTAAATGAAACACCTTTTCTAATACTAAACGCTGTTCTGTCTTTTCATACCCTTGTTCATGTTCACCAACAACATCAATCCTCGTTATAGAACTTCCATCAGAAGATTCATTTACTACATCATCTAAAGAAGCTAATTGATAATTACTTTTCGCTTCCATAATTTCTAACACTTCTTCTTCTGATATATTTAAATGCTGTGCGATTTCAATGATTTTCGGCGAACGTTGCAACTCGTCTGTTAATTGTTCTATTGCCATCCTTATTTTCGCCCCTAAGTCTTTTATACGTCTTGGGACATGAACGCCCCACGTTTTATCACGTAAAAACTTCTTAATCTCTCCCACAATAGTCGGAATAGCAAAGGATTCAAAAGCATGTCCTAACGAAGAATTATAACGTCTAATCGCTCCTAACAGCCCAAGCATCCCAACTTGTACAATATCTTCGTGTAAAGGTCCACCTTTCGAATAACGATATGCAATGGAATGAACGAGGTTTTTATAATGGTTAACTAACGCTTCTTGCGCTGTCTCACATTGATGCAACTGAAAGTCATTAATGTGAGAGAATATTTCTTCTTTAGTAAGCTTCATAGGTTGAGATTGTATTTCCATCATTCTCACCCTGCTCTCGTTGGATATGTTTTGTCATAAAAACGACCATTCCGTGATTATGATTCATTTTCACTTCATCCATTAAAGTATTAATTAAATATATACCTAATCCGCCCTCTGGCAATCTCTCTACCTCTTCATTCATATCATATGGACCCATCTTATCTTTCAAACTTTCAAAATCAAAACTTACTCCATTATCAACAATCATGATCTCTAGGCGATTTGCATAAAGTCCAAACGCAATTGTAATCTCTCCAGTACTTTCTTTATACGCATGCTGCACAACATTTGTACAAGCTTCACTTACCGCAATTTTCATATCTTCTATATCATCATAAGAAAACCCCATACGGTTCGCTACACCCGCTACCGTTAAGCGAACAATCGCAACATAATCTGATTTTGCAGGGACTTTCATTTCTATGCAGTCAAAATTTTCCTTCATCATTCATCACTCTCTTTCTGCATGTTGATACTGTGCATTTAACTTTAAAATTTCTGTTAATCCTGTAATATCAAATAATCGCTTTAACCTTCTAGAAACACCGACAAATTCCAAATGACCATGGTTCTTCTTAACAGCTTTTAATAATGCAATAAAAACACCTAACCCTGTACTATCCATATATGTTACTTCTGTAAAATCTACTATTATATGAGCATTCTTTTCACTCGCTGTAACCATAAGCCTTTTCTTTAAATCCGCTGCTGTATGTGCATCAATCTCACCAGCAATCTTCACATTATATTTCAATTCATCTTGATGAATTTCTATAACTAAATCCATGATTTCCGCCTCCCTAATCAATAACTACTATTTTATTACCCCAAAAACAGTGTGTTAAACATAAAACTTTACATTTTTATTAAAAAATAACATCCCCTCTTTTTAGATGGAAGAGAGCAAATGAGTAAAGATTACTCTTTATTGTGTGTAGCAAGGATTTAAATATCAAAAGGTTAAACTTTTTCACATAATAACTATTACTAAAATTTTAAAACAAATGTTTAAATATATGAAAGATTGTGTAATAAAAATCTAGAAACAAATTTTACATATTGAGGAGGATCTATGTATGAACAGTCATTTATTCCAAATTGGAGATTCTGTACAATTCCCTTATCGTCACAACCCTTCTATGAAACTTGTCGGTTCTGTAGTGAGTATTTTAACAAATACTATCGTTGTTGATACATCCGATACCCTTGACCAATCTCATATAGAAGCGCGTCAACTCGTCAAGATAAATCAATGTAAAAGGTTACATACATCTTAGCTTTGAGAGATATCGCTATCAAGCTAAGATTATGCAAATATCATTTCATATGAGGTTTTCGCTGTTTTTTTGTAAAAGATAGAAATTTCACAATACATTTTGAGGTATTTACTTTTCATAGCTTGATGGCAATAGAATAAATATACAATGTAGCCGATTGCCTGCATGTGTAGGAAGCGGCTATTTTTTGTTTACTTCTTATATTTTTCCAAAAAACAGAAATATTTTATCTTCTAAAGAAGGAATTTCATTTTTTGCGTCTAATTATATTTAGGTTTGCAAAAAGAGAATGAAAACAGAATGCGTCTGTTTTAGCCCCTTTTTCGTTCATATAAATATGGAATAAAAAATGGAGGAAACTATGAAAACTTTCGTATATATGGTAAGACACGGAGATTCACCAAAAGATGGAAACGAAAGAACAAGAGGATTAACGGAAAAAGGAAAATTAGACGTTCAACGAATAACAGGTGAATTACAAGGTGAGGGAATTGACGTTGTTATCTCAAGTCCATACAATCGCTCCATTCTAACTGTTCAGCAGTTAGCAAAACAAATAGGACAAGAAGTTTTAGTATTTGAAAACTTAAAAGAGAGAATATTTATCCCTGAAGAAGAACGAATGTCGGATAAAGAATTACTCCCTTTGTTACAAAAGTCATTCTTACAACCTGATTTTTCTCTAACGGGAGGAGAGTCTAATATCACTTGTCAACAACGTGCTATAACAATCTTAAAAGAATTATTAAACACCTACCAAGGAAAAAAAATAGTATTAGGCACTCATGGAGCTGTTATGACCTTGATGATGGGATATTATGATAGTAAATATGATTTGAATTTTTTACTACATACATCAAAACCAGATATATACAGAATGGAATTCAGCGGGCAGGAATTGTTGGAAGTTAAAAAATTATGGGAAGTTTCGTAGACGGACTATATTCATCCACAGTTTCATTCAATGACATATAACTATAGACAACATGGTTACGGCAGTCCTTCCAATACGAGCGGTGATCGAAGTTAACTATGAACCAATCGCAATACAAATCAATAAAGAGTAAACTCATTTTACTTTATGTATTTTATGATGTACAAAGAAAAGGCAGCGAATTTCTAAAAAAGAACATCGCTGCCTTTCTTTTGGCTCATACAACTCTACTAAACTCACGCTCTTCTTACACTTCTAATTACAAAGGTCGTTACAATGATAAACACAATTGCACCTAACAATGCTGGGAAAATATAAATACCTCCCCACGCAGGACCCCAGCTTCCAAACAACATTCCGCCTATCCAAGAACCAATTAACCCTGCAATAACATTTCCAATGATTCCAGCCGGAAAGTCTTTTCCGGTAATCATTCCAGCTAAAGCACCAACAATTCCGCCAATTATACACATTACAATAAGCTCCATATGTATTCCCTCCAATTTATCCTATATAGGATTGAGCCTTAGATATGCAATCTAAGGCTCAATCCTCATCTTTATTTCCGCTTTTCCTTTTCTTCTTCCAATTTTTCTTTCATTTTTCCAACGCCTTCTTTTATCAATCCTTTCGCTTTCTCCAATTTCCCTTCCTTTTGCAATGTTTTATTATTCGTCAATTCTCCTACTTTTTCTTTCACTTCTCCCCTTTTCTGTTCTTTTAATCCTACCATTCTTTCTTTAAAACCTTTTTCACCGCTGTTCACTTTATCACTCCTTTAAAATGAATTAAATATTCAAAAACTAAGTGTTACACTCTTCTATCTTGTAACCAACCATGTACTCTTTCTCTATCTGTAATGAATAATAATATTTTTCCTTGATCTAACTTTTCCTCATATATACTTGCTTCGTCTTCTGAAAGTCCTATCTCCTCCATCTTACTTCTTAATTGATCGCCTGTACTTTTGAAGAGATTCATAATGGTTGTTCCCATTCCTTCCTCTCTTACTCCAATTGTATTAATATCCGCTTGATCTGCGATTTCATCTGTTCTACCTTTTTCATGTGTTAATACATATATATCTTCTTGCGCGACTCCTCTTACTTCTAAATTATTCACAGCAGCCAGCACTTCCTTTTCTAACATAAATTCATATACAGCAGGTTTCATATAGTTTGTCTTCATTTCTAATTTCCTCCTCTATAAATTTATTTGTTATAGTATATGTAATACACGGGATACCAGAAGATTAAACATATTTTTATGATTTTTTTCATTTTGTTGTGATTCTACTAGACTTCAATATGTACGTTTTCTTTTAGAATAGAAGTATAGAACATAAAAAAAGATCTCTACTAATATTAGTAGAGATCTTTTTTTATTCTATAGTTTATCCCGCATTAACGAGCTGACACTCAGTGGGGGATGGAGCCCCTCCACTGAGTGAAGTTAGTAGTATTACTCTGCTTACTCCTAAATTGGAACCTACATTTATATGACACTCCTCTCAACCGTTTTCACAACCGAATGAGATGCCATTATAAATATAACTGAGCTAACAATACTAACAATGCCATATGCTAATACATCTTCCAATTGTACATTTGGATTAAAGTAAAACAGGTGAGGCCATGGCATAAGTTCTCCCATTGTGATGAGTTCTGTTGCTACATACATAATAACAAGCATTAAAGACGTTTCAACATTTTTAAAATACACTGCTAAAAATAAGCTAATTGAAGAGAATATAAGTGTTTGACTCACAAGCAGTAAGCCTAGATTCATAGGATGTAACGCCTCAGATTTCACTCCTAGCACGGTAGATAAAATCGTAATGATGAGTAGAAAGATCGTTATTACCTTTATATAATTTTGTATGAGTTTCTTCGAATACAGCTTTATTAAAACCTCCTCTGCATGGTGATGATATAACTCGTAAACAAGAAAAGCTGTACACCATGCTGACAGTGGAATGATAAACGTTTGAATGACTACAAACTGCTGCAAAATATACGTTTCCTGTGGCAAGGTGATTAAGACAATTAGTACAGCAAAACATATCACGATTGGAATGTAAAAGTGTATCCCCATATTTCTAACTTCAAACTTAAATTGCTCCATGAATTTCCTCACTCTTTCCTTCGCTATGGATTAGTGATAAATAACCATCTAGTAAAGTTGGTTCTGACGGTTTTGCGTTAAAAGGTTTTGTTTTCGCTAACACTTTTACCCTTACATAATCGTGATCTTCTTCTTTCATATGAATTACTGTGTATATTTTAAGTACTTCAGCAAGCTTATCTCTATGTATTGTAAATTCCCACACGAATCCTTTAGCAAGTTGTGCAATATGAGATGGCGCTCCTTCTTGCAACACAATTCCATTTTGTAAAACACCAATCTTTGTACATAGAAATTCGACATCTTCCACAATATGCGAGGAGATAATAATTGTCTTGTTTTTAGACAGCTCTCGAAGTAAATTTCGAAACCGAATGCGTTCAGAAATATCTAATCCCGCTGTTGGTTCGTCTATAATAAGAATGCTAGGTTCTGTTAGAAACATTTGAGCAATTCCTACGCGTTTTCTCATTCCGCCCGATAAGTTCTTCACTTTTACATTTCTAACATGTTGTAAATTGACTTGCTGTAAGACAGTATCAACTCTGTCTCTTCGTATTTGTTTATCTTTTATCCCTTTCAAAACTGCAATATGATGTAAACATTCATCTACAGTGGATCTCGGATAAATTGTAAAATCTTGCGGTAAATATGCAATACTATCTTTAACATCATTTGTTGAAATATTATTTATATCGTCAATCGTAACCGACCCTTCGTTCACCGGAATTAAGCCAGCTAACGCTCTCATCAAGGTTGTCTTTCCAGCTCCATTTGGTCCAACAAGACCATAAACTCCTTCAATATGAAGAGATACATCCTGTAGTACTTTTTTATTTTTATAAAATTTGCTTATATGTTTCACAGCTATCATGATTATCCCTCCTTCGTATAAACATTTAATAAATTCTCTACAGCACCCCAATCTACATTTGGATCGTTTAATATATGACTCCATTTCAGTAAAAACTCTTCAACTACTTCAGCTGGAGCATTGGATACAAATACATGAGCATCTTCAATAATTTGTTTATGCTTTTCATTCTTTGTCTTTTGTGAAATTTCCTTAGTCCAATATTCTGCCTCTGAAACTGTTGAACTTGAAATTCCTAGCTTTTTATTGATATACGCACCTGCTAAAGAATTAAACAAAACAGGTACATCTTCGTTTTCATGAACAATTCGGTTATTTTTCCATAAAAGAGCCCCAATCATTTGATAAGAAATGAAAGGTTCTTTATATTTAAAAGTCTCTTCATTTTGAAGTTCATAAGGGTTAATTAAAATAATGAGTTGTTCTTTCTCTTGAAGCCACATCGTTTCTGATGCTAATGTATCGTTTGCTCCTACTGCAGGTATAAATAAAATATTTTGCGGAAGTAACTGAGAATCTTCCAATTGAAATACGTCTTTTATGGAAGAAAACGACGCTTCAATTTGCGCTAAATACGAGTCAACAGTTATCATGCTGTTTTCCCATGTAACCGGATATGTAATGTTATATCCCCCGATTTTCTTTGTTTTTAATTCTCCATACATGAAGGAAACACCAGCGTTCGTTACACCGATATATGTACCTTCTTCTACTTTTTTCAAGTTGGTCACGATATTTTTAGATCCATTAAACTTTAAAGTATATTGGATCAAATCATTCGGCTGAGCAGGTAATCGATGATTGGAATTATACATATATCTCATAGATGGATGCTCAGTTTTTAACGGGATCCATGCGAAATAATAAGGAAGATATGCAAAAGATTGATTGGCATCCATATATGGTGATGACGTACCACTATATTGAAGATAAACTTCCTTTGTTGGCATATGTAAATCTACATCTAAAAAATCACCATATTGCTTATAATTTATAGCATTTCCTTCTTCATCTTCTATACTTGTTACGCGAAAACCATGATAAAGTGAGAAGCTCTTTTTCCCTTTTTCATGTTCAGTAAATTGAATGTGCACGGATGCTTTCAGTTGTTTTTCAATAGCAAGATCAATTTCATATTTTTTAATTGTATAATCCATCTCGGCTCTTGGTTTCTCATATCGGTTTAACGCATAATAGTTAAGTTCATCTATGTTCCGCTTATGAAAATCAGTTGGATTAGGCTTTGAATCGAGGAAAAAGAACGGGATTGCACTAAAAAGCAAAGCCGTTACACTTAGTATGATGAGTAAGCTTTTCACATTGTTTCTTTTCAAAAGTAAAATAACAATAATGATTACAAGTATTGTAATCACCCAAATAACCTTATTCATTACGTCCTCTACTGTAAATGTAAAACCACTAAACGCATGGTAGGACATTTTGGGATCAGAAATACCTAAATGTATAAAGCCTGGTACATGTTCCATACCTAATAATTTATATAGCTGGTTACTAAAGTATATATTCAGCGGTGAAATGAGTAACCATATCCCAACGATAAAGGCTGGACTAAATTTTTTATGAACAGTTAGTCCAATTACAAACCCAATTAGTGAGCTAATGAAAGCTGGAAGAAACCAGTACATAAAGATAAACAGCATTGATTTCTTATAAAGGTCTGAGAAATGATACCCAGTGAATTGATAAACTGTATATATGACAAGTGTTGCAAACATACAAAACATAATGTTCATGATTACGATCAAGGAAATATTGCTTCCTATTTTAATGTAGAAGCCTTTTCGGATTGTTAAAAACAAATCTTTAGAAACATCGCTAGTTTCTATATGAATGGTGTGAAATCCGAAAAACATAAAGATTAACATATAACCTTGAATGAAAAAGGAAGATAACTGTAGCATATTACCCGGATTTGTAATTTCCGAACTTAAATAACTATAAACAATTACTCCTAAGTAAGAGAGTATTATGATTAGAGAGACGAGATAAAAAGGGTTTCTCATATTTAGCTTAAAAAAGAATACGATAGAATTTATATATTTGTTCATACGTTTAACTCCTTTTTAGAAAGATCCTCCCTTTTCTACAAAGGGAGGTCTCTTAAAGGTTTACTATTAATCTGTGATTCGTACAGCTCCAGAAAGCGACGTTGTATTATATTCTGTGTAAGCAGCAGCATAATAAGTAGATTTTGCTGGAGAGAAGTTTGTTTTCACTTCAGTTACAGGTCGAGCATAACTTGTATGAACTGTTGGATCAGGCAGAATCGCTACATATTTTTTCGCTTGTCCAATCAATTGGTATGGTCCTCCTCCACTATTTGTAACAGTCATTCGTGATGAGCCATCATGAATATTGATTGTATCGCCCTCAGCAGAATTTTTCCCTGTAGAAATATAAGCAGTTGAAGTTGCGGCTGAAGCCCCGGATGCTAAAATCCCTAAACTTAATGCCCCTACCATTACAGCTTTAAATGTATTTGTTTTTTTCAGATTCACAATATTAGTCATATTCCTTCCTCCTAAAAGTTTTTTTCGCATAGGCCTATAACGAATGATGAAAGGTTCTTTTAATTCCTTTCTTACTTTATAAAGAAATGTGAGTTTTAAAATTCACAACTTATTTGTAAAAAAATTCAAAATAAAAACCACTTGGTCATACCAAGTGGTTTCATCATAATTTAGCAAACAAAACACATAGCGCTTTGTACAATCGCTTTATTCCAGGCAAACGGTGCAGCTTGAGAGCAATCACATAATCTTTGATCACAATAGCAGTTCGGGTACGATACTTTTCTTTGCGTATAGCAGCAGTCATGTTTTTTACAACAATCATCTACACCGTTTACACCGCTAACGCTTGATGAACATGCAGCTGATCCACCGCAATCATCTCCGCACCAAATGTATCCACCAGGTAAACAGCCTTGATACCACTTCTTCTCAGCTCTTACTTCATTATTTAAAAGCATACCAGGGTAATAATTTTCATCAAACGGAAATTCTTCCTCTGATTTTTTATCTCCTTCAGCACCTAAAGCGATTGCCTCTTCTGATAATTGACTCTCAAATGATGAAACAAACGTATCATGTCTGGAGTTAAAATTCATCACTGTAAGTCCTTCGCCTTCTTCTCTTATATGAGAAAGTTCACCAATAAAGAAATCATTTGTTGTATCCTTATCTCCATTTACATAACGAACAATATAGCGAATGTTTACATTTTCACTTACTTTAAAATATAAAACTTTTGCCGAAATTACATCTTCATTTTTCACCATATCAAACTGAATTGCTTGAATGATTTCAAGCTTACTTTTATCAAAGGTAAAGTCATCATGATGCTGCATTTCACGAATTAAATTTTGAAACTTCACCTTTCCTTCAAAGTGTTCAACGAGTTCACTAATTTCTAATTGATCTAAATAATTTCCTACTAACATATAAGTAACCTCCTAGTTTTGTATTGTTGTCAGCTGACATTATATATAGAAGAACTAGCACGAAAAATAACAACTTATTGACATATTTTTAAATACATAACGCTCATCTCACCATTTTTATATAATGAAAGAAGAAATTTTTAAAAATTTTGTTTACCTTTTCTATATACATACGTCTTTACAGTAGGAGGTCTTAAATTGGATGAATATAACTTTGGCGAGAAATTGCACCAAAAATTAGAGCAAGTTAAGATTTATCTTCTACGAATGGGAGCCAGTGTACAAGATGCAGAGGATGTCATCCAAGATACAGCTTACAAATTTTTAGTTTATATCGACTCTGCAAACATCGAGAATGTAGAGAATTGGCTATTTCGAGTATCCGTTAACAGATACTATGATTTATGTCGAAAGCAGACGCGGCAACAAAACATTTTATTAAAATTTAATTATAAGGAATTATTTGAGGAGTTCACCCCAGAGAAAGCCGTCATTCAAAAAGAAGAAGAAGCCGATATACATGAAATACTCGATCGGCTTAACCCTAAATATGCACAATTACTTATTTTGAAGTATAGCGTTGGTTTAAAACTGTCTGAAATCGCTATTCTGTATGAAACAAACGCCGATTCTGTTAAGACAATCATTCAAAGAGCAAGAAAGCAATTTATGAGAGAATATAGGAGGTTTCAAAATGGGAAAAGATGATGATTTTTTCAAAAAGGACCTTGAATTTGAAGGTTTAGTAAAAAAAGCAAAAAGAAATTCCAACATTCGGGTCACTTTTATTTCTTTAATTGTCAGCTTACTCGTAATCATTTCCTTTTATTTCGTAGGTAATTCCATTATGCAAAAGATGATCGATAAAGAAATGCGTTCGGATGCTATGTGGTACAGTATTCACGGTGCAAATGTTGAGGTTCAAGCTACAGTTGTCAATCAATCACTACTCTCTGCAACTACAAAAACTGAATTTCATAAAACGGTAAGTGGCATCCCTGTTCCATGGGTTCCGAAAGAAAAGAAATATTCAATTTGGGGAACTTCCGAACTTATAACAGCTGTTGGTGCATCTGGAACTGGTGATGTCACGGCGAAACGTATACCGATGTATTACAACGGAAAACGAGCTACTGAGTTTATCCACCCTGGTGTTACATCTGTAACAGTTGATGATAAAAACTTAGTTGCTGAAATAGGTGATGACAAAGTAATTGAATTAGCCCTTTCATTTGATAAAGGTTATAACGTAAAAGAAGTACAATCTACTTTTCATGAACACCTCTCTTGGTACTGGGTTAATTCCTATAGTCAATCTAATATAAAAGACTTTAATGACGAAGCAAAAGAAACTGGTAAAGACTATACAATCTCAGGAGATGACGTAATAGGCTTTCATCATAACAATCAACAAGATGGAAACTGGGGGGCGGATTCTTTCACAGAAACACTTCGCAACCTTCAAGAGGAAAAATATTATCAAGATTTAACAGAAAACATTGTTACGAATATAACAAAAGGAAATAAAAAAGAACTTTCAGCTGAAAACCTTGAAATTATTGGTGTCGTCATAACAGGAACACCAGCTGAACTACAACAATATTTAGAATTACCAATGGTAAGAGCTACTTTTCTAGGGGCTACTGCTGATAAATATTAATAAAGTGAAACTTCACTCAGTGGAGGTTTTCTTCATCCCCCACTGAGTGTCAGCCCGTTAATGCGGGATAAAAATAACGAAGGAGAAATATAAAATGGAACTTTTTATTCTTTTTTTAACGATAATCGTTTTAAACGTAGCAGTAAATATGATTTCAGCACGTAATCGAAAGCGCTGGATTATTTCTGGCCTTATTGTGATGTTCCTATTTGCACCTATAGCAATGGGAATTACGATATACACAGTGGGTTTAACAACAGGCGATGGTATAAGCGGTGGTATAGTTGGCTTTGTATACGGGGCGCTAGTTTTTTTAAACGGTATTGCCTTTTTAATTAAAGGCTTTATGACACCTAAAATGAACGTAAATAACCGAACGACTTGACTTTTACTTCTCACACGAAAAAAAGAGTGTTGACTTTGAAATCAACACTCTTTTCACTTAAGGTGATACTCGGATTTGAACCGAGGATAAAGGTTTTGCAGACCTTTGCCTTAACCCCTTGGCTATATCACCGTATACTCAAACAGATGAGTGAAAACTTCACCACCTGCGAATTAAAGCAAAAGCTCTTCTAAAAGTTTCTCCTTGTCAAAACCTAGTATTTTCGATACTACTTGCCCATCTACTCTTTTTACTGTAAATGGTGTACCCGTCCCGCCTAAAGATTTAAATTCATTAAAGTTCTGCTCACTTTCTCTTATGTCTACCTCTTTGAAATAAATCCCCTTCGCAAGTAAGAATTCTTTTTGCCTTTCACAATAACTACACGATTTTGCTGAATACACGATTACTTCCATTGTACTACCTCCTATTTGTTAACTTATATGTTATAAAGAAAAAGAACTCACAAGAACTACAACCTTATACCACCCTTTTTTTATTTCTTTTATAAATTCGTTCCCTCATTTCCCAAAATCCTGGTGTTGCATCTATATCATATGTTTGAATGCAACTAACAAGTTTGCATTTTAACTCTTGAGCTAAGTCTTCCTTTTCCTTGTGTTCTGTTAAATGTAGAGATTTTTTTATTTTAGGTTCAAACAACTCAATGACTGTTTGGAGTGCTTGATTACTTTGCTTAGATTCTTTTACTAATTCATATAGAGCGGATCTCATAGATTTTCAATCCTTTCTTGTCTCTTTAATTACATCGGATAGTTGTATGATAACTGCTTCTAATTTATCTAATTTCTTCTCAAACCTCACAAATAAATACACTGTAATCGCGATCGGAAATCCAAAATTACCCATAATCATAATCCATTGTGGCAACTCAATAACAGTCACGCTTTCCCCCTCCTTTGCTCTCAATATATTTATAAATATTTTCGAGCCCCTTTTTATGCAGTTTTGAAATAGCCTGTTGTGATTTCCCTACATATTTACTAATCTCGGTATCTGTTAATCCATTCACATACGCTAAATTTAATACTTGCTTTTGTTTAGCTGATAATTCTGAAATTGCTGCATGCAAGAGAGGATTCACAATATAATCTTCTAAATGTACACTACCGAGTAATTCTTCTACTTTAACTTCTGCATTTTTATCTACAATAAGATCTTTAAAAGAAGAGTCCCTTTCATCTGCTAATGGCTGATCAACAGTAAGTGGATGCCTGATAGACATCTTCCTATATTTCTTATCGTAATTAATCGCATTAAAATAAATCGTATTTGAAATAAAGGCGGTAAATCGTATTTGAAAATAAAACTTCTTAAATTCTAAGTCCAGTTGTTCACGAGTATGTTTATTTTGGTTACATATTGCATCCAATAATAGAAGTTGGTTTTCTTCGTTCTCCAAAAATGATTTCACGATTGTATTATTAAGAAATTCTTCATTTTCTTTCATAAAGTCTTCTAAGCAACAATCTTCTTGTGTATTTCGACAGTTCAAAATCGTAATCACCTTCTCTACCTTCGAATAAGAACATCAGTTCTGTTTTATGTGTAAAAAAAAACGACTGCTTTATATAATGTTTTCAATAGCTCCGAGTTCCTTATAGTAGAAGGACTTCACATCCCATATTATACCACTTTTTTCGACAGTTTTTTACTTTCACTCACAAAAATCTTTAATCTTTTTCGATGTTTCCGCCGAATTCTTAATCAGCTCTATCATAAAAGTTCTTTCTTCTTCTGATGCATGTTCATCAAGACATTTCGTAAAAAAAGCTTGTGTCCTTCTGGCTTCACAAAAACATTTTAACAACATATCCCTATTTTTCCGTTCTAGAAGATCCGAATGCTTGTAGATGGAATGAACCGAACTATTCAAATTTAACATATTAATAGCTATACCACCTTCTAAATCAACCTTTGAAGTATGTTTCATCAAAACATTATAGATTTCTTCTTCTTCAATTTTTCTGGAAAACAAATATTCATATTCCTCAATCAATAACGCAATAGCACCTGTGACATGAGGTGTAGCCATTGAAGTACCGGATAATTCCGTGTAGCCATTTTCTATTGAAGTCGAATAAATATGAGCACCAGGAGCATACACATCTACAAATTCATGTGTATTTGAAAAATCCGCTAACTCATTCTCTTTATTTAAAGCCCCTACCGTAATGACTTCTTCATAAGCTCCCGGATAACGATACTCATTTGTAGCAATATTGCCATCTCCATCATTACCAGATGCAGCAACAACACATATATTATTTTTCACCACTCGTTGAATAGCATCATATAATTTCTGACTAGGATTCTTTAAACCAAGTGATAACGATATAACTCGCACTCTCTCCCCGTTCATCCCTCGCCAATTCACCGCATAGTTAATACTTTCTATTAAAGATTCAACAGAACCTGTTCCTCTCTTATTCAAAACCTTTAATATTAACAAGTTTGCTTTTGGAGCTACTCCAACTATACCTGAGTTATTCATAGAACTTGCAATAACACCAGCTACATGGGTGCCATGCCCATTTAAATCTTCATAAATTGACACATCTCCATCATGATCTTCGGTAAAGTTATATCCACCTATTATTCTTTCTTTTAAATCTGGATGATTCATTTCACACCCTGTATCTAATACTGCTACGACTACACCTTTTCCATAAAAACCTTGTCGCCACTTTTTTTGTGCCCCAACAAGTGCAATATTTGAAGGTACACTATCTGGTTCTTTAAAAGAACGAATATTATTTACAGGTAAAAGTGTAATTTCACTATTCATTTTCATTCCCCCTAAAACTTTGTTCTTATTACATAAAGAAATCTTGTAAAAAACTTTTACAACCTTTTATGACATAAAAAGAAAAAAACAAAGAATTTTTCTTTGGTTTCACTTTATTTTAGAAATCGTTCTCCCTTATTAACAACATTGATAAAGTGAAACTTCACTCAGTAGGGGGTTTCTCCATCCCCCTGCTGAGTGTTAGCCCTACCAATCGAGCTTTTACATTCAAAAGCGAAGACGACTGTTCAAGCACGACAAGCACAAGCTAAGCCTTGGCGTGGCGGAGTTTGTCATAGAAAGGATTAGCTTGTGGCTCGAGTACTTAGAAGTCGTAGCTATATGCGGGATAAAAAAAACTAGAAAATAGTATCATCTACTTTCTAGTTCTTTAATCAATTTGATTTTTATGCACCTACAGCTAACTTCTCTTGTTGCTCTTCATTCGCCAACTTAATAAGCACTTTCTCCACATGTGGCTGCATACAAACCACCTTTACAGACGTACCTTTCCGTTCTGCTTGTTCGGCAAAATTTAATAATGCCATTGCGCCGGAAGTGTCCATGTAGTTGACACCTTCTAATTGAAGTGTAATTGGCGATTCTGTTTGTTGAATCGAAGAAAAAATGCGATCTACTGATAGAAACGAAAGTGGTCCGCTAATGATGTATGTGTGATTATCGTCTTCTTTTATAGATACTTCTCGTTTTTTACATGTTGCGATATATAAAATGAAGGAAAGAAGAATACCAACCGCAACTGCAATCATCAAATCAAAATAAACGGTAATAACCATTGTAAGAATCATCACAAGTACATCACCCTTTGGCGTGACATGTACTTTTTTCATTGCGTCCCAGTCGAACATACCAATACCTGTTAAGATTAAAATACCTGATAGTACGGCAAGCGGAATGTATTGTACAACCGCACCAAGACCGACGACAAAAATTAGTAAAATAACGCTGTGTATACAAGCAGATAACGCTGTTTTCCCACCACTTCTTACATTAACGATTGATCGTACTGTTGCGCCCGCGCCAGCCAGTCCGCCAAATAAACCACTCACCATATTTCCTAACCCTTGTCCGATTAGTTCTTTATTACTTTTATGACGTGTTCCCGTTACGTTATCCATCACAACGGATGTTAATAGAGAGTCAATAGATCCAAGCAGAGCAATGCTAAGTGCTGGAAGAAGAAGTTCGACTACTGATATGTCGCTGAAAGCAGGAATTTGTATAGAAGGAATTGCCTCTGGGATTTTTCCGATTTTCTCAATCACCGAATTAAGCGAAAGTGTTCCGATAAACGGAAGCTGAATAGTAAGCCCTTGAATAAGCGGGGCAATAAGTGGCAGCGCAGCCGTTACCGTTACAAGTGCAACGAGGCTTGCTGGAATTGCTTTCATCCATCTTCCTGAAAGAAGCATGACAATAATTGTGAGTAACACAAGTAAGAAACTATTTTTCACTTGTTTCATTTCACCTAAAATGATGATGAGTGCGATTCCGTTCATAAAGCCGGATACAACAGAGTACGGGATATAGCGCACATATGAGCCAAGTTTACATATCCCAAATACAATTTGAAATACACCTGCCATCATAAAAGCAAGAAAACTTGCTTCTAATCCATATTCAGCAATAATCCCTGTCGCAATGACTGTAATTGGCCCAGTTGGACCCGTCACTTGTCCAGAAGTTCCGCCAAAAAGCGCTGCGAAAAACCCGCCAAAGATTGCACCATATAACCCAACTAGTGCACCTTCTGCCGTCCCAGTCGCCGCAATACCAAAGGCAATCGCGAGCGGCAACGCAACGATAGCCACTGTGAAACCGGCTAAACATTCTTTTGCTATTTTTTGAAGCATAAAAAAACCACCTTTACATGATGTCCATCTTTTATTGTAACAAGAAAAGACAATTTCAATCGGTTGTTTTGAGACAAACTTTTTACATTATCGTGTCGGAAGCGGATACGACGATGAAGATTCAATTAGAAAGCCCCAAACTTTTTAATAAGTTTGGGGCAGTTAATTTTAAGAGCCGCTTCCTACTGCTTCTTAGTAATAGGAATCCAGATTTCACTTTTCTCATCTTTACTAGCCAACATTTCAGGCCCTTCTGCAAGCTCATAGGAGGATGAAGGCAACCACTCCGAATAGATTCGTTGCCAATGTTCTTCAACGTGCTCCCAGTCCCCTTCTACTTCAAAAATGACCCACAATAGAGGTGGAACTTCTAATTTTGCATATTCCTTTACCTTTTCTTTCGTAGTGACAGCTCCTATATACTGCTCAAAAGTTGCCTTCCCATTTTCGTTTTCTGAGTAATTCGCTGATACATGTACAACACCACATGGTTCCTTAGTGGAAATGGACTCTAATTCCTTCATCGTAGTCTCACTAATAGCCGTAAACATATCTTCATAAGTAGGTGAAAGGATTTCATTCACTATCTCAACATTATATTTCACTCCAACAACTTGAAATGCTCCCTTCTCGACAATCCGATACTTCATTTCAACGCCTCCCTGAATCGTTAGTTGAAAGGCCATTCTTGGATATGCTTTCAAACTTTGTTCTAGCTTCCTTGCTACTGACGGCGTAACACCATGAAAATTTTGAAAAGCTCGCGAAAAAGAATCTGGAGAATGATAACCATATTTCATTGCGACGTCAATTACTTTGACATTTGGATCCTTTAGCTCTAACGCTGCCATCGTTAACCGGCGTCTACGAATATACTCAGATATCGTAATACCTGAAAGAAGAGAAAAAAGCCGCTTAAAATGATATTCAGAGGAAAACGCCCTCTTGGCCACTTCTTTCAAACTAATATGGTTATCTAAGTTTTCTTCGATATAGTTTAATGCCTCATTCATTCCTTTTAACATATCCATAAAATAAACTCCCTCTTCACTAACTTAACAGGTACAATTACATGAAACCCGACTTTTTGTGCTCAATTGTGTTGGTTATATAAAACCATTAATATTTTATACCTTTTTAGCCATATAGTGCACATACAATATAGTAATTACGATTCCAAATCATATATATATAAGAAAAAGTCTGGTCATCTGTCCTTTTTCATACAAACTTTTTACATTATTATGACGCCTAAAGCTTGATACACAAACCTTTTCCTCGCTATTCAAAATAAACCATCCGCGAAATACATAGTAAAACAGTCAACAACCATCTATAATTAAGTAGCAAGCCAAAAGAAGTGGAGTGATTATACATGCTAGCAAAAATGAAAAAAGTAAAGCTAGAGAAAGAAAATACAAATCCTACCTACCAAGTAAAATTGGAATGCCCAAAAGGAAAGGAATTGTACATTAAGTTCGATTATACACATTATAGCGGAACATTCATGCCTTTAGCAGTAAGTTATAATGGTCGTGATAAAGGTACTAAACTACTTTGGTACACAGAGGAAGTAGAAAATATGAATGTCCAAAAGTTCTTAACAATTATTGCTAGAAAAATAAATCGTCACTATGGCTTTGAGTTAAAACCTTTATAAATGATACTCATTCATAACGTATGATCACTTTATTTATATGCAAAAACCCTCCCGTATTCAATCGGAGGGTTTTATTTTATCATTACATCATGTATTTGCTTTACTTCTTTCTTAACCTCACAAAATCAACTTTCCATCCACTATCAATTCCTACCTTCATCCCTTTCAATATACTAGCCAAACAAATCACTTACTGAAAATTCTCCTGCAAATACATCTCTCCCTCTTCAAATGAAAGACTTCTTGTATCCACTTCCGCTGCATATCCTGTTTCAAAATCTACTTGATACGTTGTAAAATGCCATATTCCTTCTGCATTATTGTAAGCTGCCATCATAAATTTACCGTTATCTAATGCTTGGAATGCTGTTCCAAATACACCCATTCCTTCTTCACTATCCTTAATATGTACTTCCATAACTTTTCCTTTATAGATGTAGAATACTTTTCCACTGGAGAAGTTAGAGCTCTCACGTTGCAAAGCTACGAAAAAATCTGGAGACCCTTTACTTACAAACCCACTTTTTTGAGATACGTTAAACTGAAACTCTCCAATTTGCGCTTCTTGCAAATAAAGGGTAGGGCTATCCGCTTGTAGTGCGAGCTGATATGTACCGCTATAAAGTTGATCCCCTTCTGATGCACCAGCCCACGCTTCTTCTTGCACCATATATTCTTCATGCTTTGCAAATACATGTAATGTGTACGTGTCACCTTCTACCGTTTTCATTGGAAATATATAACGACTATCCACTTGCTGCTGAATTGGTGAACCTTGTATTTTTTTAGTAGGTTGCTCTTCTTTCGTCTCTACTTTTGCAACCTCTTCTGTTTTCTCTTGTTCCTCATTAACTACCTCTTCACTTTCTTGTACTTCAGTAGCCACTTCCTCATTCTTTGGTGCTTGATTTACTACTTCTTTTTCCTGCTCTACCGTACTTACACTCTCTTGTTCTTTCGGCATTGTATTTGCTGCTTTTTCACATCCGGCTAGTAATGTACAGCCAATAAGCCCTGTTACGAATAATTTTTTCATCATATCCCCCTAAATATTATGAATATATTTCCAAAAGGAATTATATCATTAAATCTATTTATATTATTAAAATACTTTAAAGTACAATAAAAAAAGGCTGTGAAATTCCTTCACAGCCTTTCCTCTATTCACCTTATAATCTATAAGAAGAAACGTTATTCCCTTTCCACTCATAGTAATCTAGTATTCCCATGTAAATCGCTTCTGCCGCGCGTTTGCGGTAGTATGGAGAATCTAAGATTTTTGCATCATCTTCTTGGTCAACAAATGCAAGTTCTGTTAGGACAGCTGGCATTGTTGTTTTGCGAATTACGTATAGGTGGTTTCCTACTTTTTCACCACGGTCACGCGTACCAAGTGCTGTAACAAGGCGTGCTTGAATTTTTTCAGCAAGTACTTTACTATCTTGAGGGCTTGGTGCTGCCATTCTTGGTTCTACTGATTGTGTAGTTGTTCCACTTGATGGAGCCGCACTTCTTACTGTCGCCGCTTTTGCTGATGGTTCATAGTAGAACGTTTCTGTTCCATGTCCACCTACACCTGAAGCATTTGCGTGAACACTTACGTAAATGTCCGCTTTGTTTTTCTCAGCAAATTCAACACGTTTTACTAATGAATCACTTGCATCAACACCTGGTCTCATATCTGTTTCACGTGTTAATAGTACGTTAAATGGTGTACGTTGTTCAAATAATTGACGAACTTGTAATGATACGTCAAGTACAATCTCTTTCTCTACTAAATCATTATGCACCTTCCCAGGATCTGGACCGCCGTGGCCAGGATCAATAACGATTGATTTTCCTTCTAAGAAGTTCACACCGTTTGGATGTGTTAAATCTAACCATTGGAATCCACTACCTGTACGAATGCGAATCCAATCCCCTTTTTCCTCAACGATCGTTACATATTGAGGTGAATATTTCCCTAGTCTTGCAGAGGAATGTGATGCATCTTTATATGTAATGAAATTTGTTCCCATATACATTTTCTTCTCTTCTAATAAAAGCCACTTATCGCCTAAATATGTCCCAATTTTAACCCAGCCATCTCTTTCTTCTTTCACAACGACATTTTGCGGTCCAAATTCCGCTGCGATACCTGAAGATAATGAAGCATCATTATAAACAAGGAATGAACGATCTATCGTAATCGTTTTATTATTTTCTTCTGGCTTGTTGTATGATTGATCCGTCTTTGCGATAAGCTGCGCTGCTTCTGCACGCGTAATCACTCGGTCCGGCTGCCAACCATTATCAGTACCAATCGAAATGTTAAGCGCTACTAAAATATTGGCATATTTCTCTCCCCAAGTACCTTTTAAATCTTCAAACTTTGTTGTTGGTGTCCCGTTCACAAAACTCTCTAAATGATATGCATTTACAAGGATTGCAGCTAATTCTGCACGCGTTACTTTTCCGCTTGGATCAAAAACCCCATTGCCTTTTCCTTGCATAATACCAGCTTTCTCAACTGCCGCAATATATGGCGTTCCCCAATGTGCTTGCGCATCTGTAAAAGATGGCTTTGCAGATTGATTCACTTCTATCCCCATTATTTTCGTCATCATCGTTGCAGCTTGTGCTCGGTCTAACGGATCATTTGCCCCAAATGTACCGTCTGGCATTCCGCTAATAACATTTTTTCCTACTAAATAATCTACTGCATCTACTGCCCAGTTTGGCACGTCTGTAAATTTCTTTGTTTCAGCAAAACTACTAGGCGTATACGCTACTAAACTAGCTGCTAAAACTCCTGCTGCGAGTACTCGATACTTCATAAAACTGTTCCCCTTCCAAAATTGTCCACGATGTAAAGTCAACTTGACCCATTAATATTCTATACCTTTCTATCAACATAGTACATATGCGGTATAGTAATTACTGACCGAAATCATACATATATATAAAGAAAAATGAAGAGATATGTAACACAACTCTTTTTCAAAATAAAAAAGCGCATTCCTTTCTAAGAGGAATGCGCTTTGTCAATCTATGCACTTAGCTCTGATAATACGTAAGCATAAAGAAGTGCTTCTGTATGCTGAATTGAACTTTCATGTGTACGTTCATACGCATGAGAAGCATCAATACCCGGGCCAACTAATCCGTGTTTTACGTCAGCACCTGCTCGAATAGCAGCCGATGCATCAGAACCATAGTACGGGTAAATATCTACTTTATATTCAATATCGTTAGCCTTCGCTAATTCTACTAAATGTTTACGTAATCCGTAGTGATATGGACCGCTCGAATCTTTTGCACAAATGGATACTGTATATTCATCTGATGCTTGTCCATCACCTAACGCACCCATATCTACTGCGATATATTCTACCGTTTCTTCTGGGATATTTGAGTTTCCGCCATAGCCAATTTCCTCATTATTTGAGATTAAGAAATGTGTCGTATACGGAAGCACAGTCTTTTCTACATGTAATCTCTTAATCAATTGTAATAAAATCGCAACGCTCGCCTTATCATCTAAATGGCGCGATTTAATGTAGCCACTTTCCGTCGTTTGCACGCGTGGATCAAATGATACGAAGTCACCTACTTCAATACCAAGCTTTCGCACTTCTTCCGCTGAAGATACACGCTCATCAATACGCACTTCAATATTGTTCTCATCACGCTTTGCTTCCCCGGCATCTTTATAAACATGGACAGACGTTTGATGCATTAAAATGGTACCCGTATAAATTTTCCCGCTCGCTGTTTCAATGTCACAGTATTCGCCCTCTACCGCATTCCAGCGAAATCCACCAATCATCGATAAACGAAGGCGTCCGTCACCTTTAATTTCTTTTACCATTGCGCCAAGCGTATCAACGTGCGCTGTTAATAAACGATGCTTCTCATCATTTGCACCTTTTAATGTAATAATTAAGCCACCTTTATTGTTACGCTTCGTCTCAACGCCCCAATCGTTCGCACACTCTTCAATACGCTTAATAATCTCCCCCGTGTTACCAGATGGACTTGGAATCGAAACGAGTTCTTTTATAATTCTAATTGTGTCTTGTACATGATATTCCATAACTTACACTTCCTTTATATATGTTAACAATATTCAGTATACTCTAATTTTGTCGAAATAAAATAAGAAATATCGTCTTTTTTACGACATTTCTTATTCTTCATTTACTTCTACTAAATAAATGCCTTTTTCAAACCCGCCTCGCTCGATTTCTTTCTCTTTTCGAATACGCTCAATTTCCTCTATTGAAATACCTTCTGCTGCCGCTAGTGCTTTAATGACCTCTAACGCATCAGCTAATGAATCTAGCGCATGCTCCCTATCTTGCATTGATGCAAACTCACGCATCTCTTCCATTCCGATTTTCGCTAACTCTTGTATGTACTCTGCTCTACCTAACTTTTTCGACGTATACGTTTTACCAGACATTAAAATCATTTCTGGTACGCGATCACGTACAACTTTATTATAAACTGACATACTATCACTCCGTTCTATACATGCTAATATAAAAAAGTGCTAACACTATTATACTAAAAAAATGTGCTAGCACTCTCATATTCACCGAAAGATTTTACTCACCTTTAAAAATTGGAAGACGCTTTTCTAAAAACGCAGCGATGCCCTCTTTATGGTCAGCTGTTTGACGCATCTCATATTGCCCGCGCTTTTCAAGCTGAAGCGTTTGCTCAAGCGCTGAGCGATTCGTTTCGCATAACACTTCCTTCGTCTTTACCATAGAAAGAATCGGTTTTTTCAGAAGGTTGTTCACCTTATGCTTCACCGCATCTTGGAAGTTCTCCTCAACAACTTCATCAATCATGCCAATTGCAAGCGCTTCTGATGCAGACAGTTTCTTCCCTTCCCAAATAATCTTCTTCGCTACATGCTCTCCTAAACGCTTTTGTAAGAAGAAATGGCCACCGCCATCTGGAATAAGGCCAATGCCAATAAAGTTCATCGCCACGACAGAAGATTGATCCGCTATTACATAATCTGCCGTTAATGCAATGCTCAGGCCTAGACCAGCTGTTGGACCGTGAATCGCACTAACCACAATTTTTGGCATCGTATACAGCGTTACGATAATATCTGAAATGGCATCCATAATCCCTTCAAACGCTGATTCATCACCTTTTGAAAGCATCGATTTAATATCGCCGCCCGCTGAGAAACCACGGCCATTTCCACATAGCACAACAATGTGCGCAGAGCTTTCAGCTACCTCTTTTAACTTCAGGGATAACTGCTTTAACGTATCCTCATCTAACGCATTTAACACTTCCGGACGATTCAACATAACCGTCGCAACTTTCCCTTCATATTGTACAATTACAGATTCTGCTTTACTTGATACTGTCATAACTCTCTCTCCTTCTCTCATCCGTTATACTTATATAATTACAGAAAAATCAGAAAAACCCTTCTTTTTTCGGATTTTTCTGTCAAATTTTATCGAAATCGTGAAAGTTATCAAAAATACTTTCTAACTTATCCCAATGGATGGAAACCAAAATATTCTCCTTTCTATACCTCTTTAACAGCCTGTTTGCATGTATTGATTGTTATTAGGTACAATGAAAGAAAGAGAGATTATTAGGTAGGGGTGGAAAACTCATGTCCAACCAACAATTAGTAAATTTACGTATCGACTTTGCATTTAAACAATTATTTGGTACAAGTGGAAACGAAGATATTCTAACTGCATTTTTAAATGCGATGTTACAAGATTCTCTAGCATCACCAATTGCTTCTCTCCAATTAGAAGATCCACATCTACATCGAGAGCATGAAGAAGATAAATTATCAATTTTAGATATTTCAGCTACATTAGACACAGGAACAAAAGTCAACGTAGAAATACAATTAAATAATAACCACGATATGATTAAACGAAGCTTATATTATTGGGGAAGATTATACACATCTCAATTACAAAAAGGGATGCCATATGGTGCGCTTCATAAAACGATTACGATTAATTTATTAAATTTTGCAATGTTCCCAGAATACGAAGCGTTTCATACGACAGGAATCTTATGGAACAAGCAACAACAAAAAAGTTTTTAGCGATGACATAGAAATTCACGTTGTAGAAATTCCTAAACTTATGCACCAATGGCGTAATGAAAAAGTAAACCCATGGGAAGATTCTTTTGTACGCTGGCTATTATTACTACCAGCAAATGAAGACGAACGACTTACTCAAACATTGGAGGATATTGCGATGAACCAAGATCCAATTTTACAAAAAGCGATGAATAAGTGGGAACGTATGAGTCAAGATTCAACTTTCCGCCAAGCCTATGAAGCAAGGGAAAGAGCTTTATTGGATGAGGCTGCAAAGTTCGCTCATGCAGAACAACAAGGAATGAAAAAAGGAAGAGAAGAAGGACTTCGAGAAGGTGTCCAACAAGGAAAGATACAAATGATTAAAGGAATGCATGAACTTGGAGTTCCGATTGAAACAATTGCCAAAGCAAGTAAACTAAGCATTGATGAAGTTGAACATATTTTAGATCAAAAATAATCGTTTATAAAAATTGGTAAAGAGTGAGTTCTATATTACATTGAACTCACCCTTTTTCATGTCCCCTTCATTCAATCAGCATTAAATATTAGAATACCTTAATGTACCGAGACTATTTATAATAGAAGAAACTCGGTTCATGTATGTTCTTCCAATCAACCGGGCAATGTATGTGTAAAAAGCAAGATAAGTACCTTCTTCCCGCATTTACCAATAGTTAAAAATAGTGTATCCTTATTTTGGACATGTAAGCAGAATAATACCTTATATGCAACTCTACAAATACATACGATGGAGGATATGATGTTTAACAAGTTAAAACGAACGGAAACACAATTTGCGTATTTCCTTTTACTATTCATTGCATTGCAGCCTGTTTTAGATTTACTGACATCTTTGTCCATTCAAATGCTAAATGTAAGCGCAACAGCGGGGATTGTCGTACGCTTAGCTGTCATGTTGCTTGCAACGATATATTTCTTCTTGCAGTGGCAAGATCGTAGTCTGAAGAAATGGATTGTATATACTTTGATACTTGGCGCTACGATTGCTGCTGGGCTTATCAATAACATGATAATTAAAGATCCCTTTTCTTTCACAGAAGAAGTAAAGTTCATTGCGAAAAGTGTTTATACAATCATGATGTTATTTGCTTATATCTTTGTTTTTAAAACGATACCGAACAAAGATGAAGCATATCATAAAATGCTGAAATACTTCTTATACGCATCTTTATTCATAAGTTTTGTTATGCTTATTTCTATCGTGACGGGGACAGATTATAAAAGTTATCCGCATTCAAAACTTGGCTCAAGAGGATGGTTCTTCTCTGGGAACGAACTAGGTGCTATTTTAGCAATCTCTTTCCCGGTTGTCGTCTTATACGGCATTCATAAAACAACATCTTTCAAGAAAGTATACTACTGGATTCCAACGATACTTGCGATGTATGCGAGCTTGATGATTGGTACAAAAGTTGGCTATGGCGCTGTTATTTTAACATTAGGCGTTGCCCTATTCTTCTCATTTATCGAATATATCATGAATCGAAAAAAGGAAGGAAAAGGTTACGTACAACTTGTAAATACTATCGTTTCACTCGTAATGTTCGGCGGACTCATCGCCCTTACACCTCTTACACCAATTGCGAAAAATATGGGTATTCACTTACAAATTTATGAATACAAAAAGAGTGTACGAGAAGAACAAGCGAAAAAAGATGGAAAGCCAATTGAAGAAGACCCTGAAGAAGAGGAAAAAATTGAAAACGGTGAGTTAACAAAAGGTGAAGTGAAAAGCTTAATCTATAGCGACCGTGATCGCTTCTTACAAGTACATAAACAATATTACGAAGAAGCACCAGTATCACAAAAGCTCCTTGGCATGGGCTATGCAAGTAACTATACGAAAACGCCAAAAATGGTTGAAATGGACTTTCATGATCTATTCTTCTCATACGGCGCAATCGGATTTTTCGTCTACTTACTACCATTCCTATACTTTGCCATCCGCCTGTTGATTCGCGTATTTACAAACTTCACAGCAATCTTAAATGCAAAGTACATGCTACTCGCTAGCTCACTTGCCCTTGCATTTGGCATCGGCCTAACAGCAGGTCACGTCTTAACAGCACCGGCTGTAAGTATATTCTTTGTTGTTGTACTTGCTTATTTAATTGTTGATTTAAAGGCGGAATAATATTATAAACTAACCATTTCCAGCAGGGACATTTTCGGTCTTTGCTGGAAATTCATTTTTATTCATATACTTCATGGAGAAGTGAGGAGAGCTCTTTGGTATTTAGTAGTTCAGTTTTTTTATTTATCTTTTTACCACTCGTATTATTTTTCTATTTCATTGTACCAGCAAAGCTTCGTAACTTCGTTTTGCTCGTATTTAGTTTAGTATTTTACGCATGGGGCGAACCACGATTTGTTGTTTTAATGCTCTTTTCTATCGTTTTAAACTATATATTCGGTTTGCTTGTGCACCATTACGAAACACAGAAAAATATGAAACGCACGTTTTTAATTATGGCGATTGTCGGAAACATTTTACTGCTCGCCTACTTTAAATACATTACGTTTTTCACCGACATTATAAACGACTTACTGCAGCTTTCTATTCATATAGAACCAGTTCCGTTACCAATTGGAATTTCCTTTTATACATTCCAAGCTATGTCTTATGTTATTGATATATACCGAAAAGATGGAGAAGTTCAAAAGAATCCACTTAACCTCGCGTTATATATCTCAATCTTCCCGCAGCTCATTGCCGGGCCGATTGTGCGCTATAACATCGTAGCCGAGCAAATGAAAAAGCGCATTCATTCATTTGAACGCGTCGCAGAAGGAATTCAAATTTTTATTATTGGACTTGCGAAAAAAATATTAATCGCAAACCAAGCAGGAATGGTAGCAGATAAAATCTTTGCCTTACCACCATCTGAAATTAGCGTTACGACCGCTTGGATTGGTATTCTCGCATACACACTGCAAATCTACTTTGATTTCTCAGGGTATTCAGATATGGCAATTGGACTTGGGAAAATATTTGGTTTTGACTTCCCGAAAAACTTTAACTATCCATACATCTCAAAATCTATTTCAGAATTTTGGAGAAGATGGCACATTACACTTGGCTCTTGGTTCCGCGATTACGTGTACATTCCGCTTGGAGGAAATCGCGTTTCAAAACTAGCTAACTATCGTAACTTATTTATCGTTTGGGGATTAACAGGACTTTGGCACGGCGCCAGCTGGACATTTATTACATGGGGACTATATTACGGATTCATTATCGCCATTGAAAAAGCAGGACTGGAACGCTTTATTCATAAACTATGGTCGCCACTTCAGCACGTATATGTGCTCCTTATCGTCATGGTCGGCTGGGTATTTTTCCGAGCTGATAACTTTACGTATTCCTTCCATTACTTACAGGCGATGTTTGGGATACAAGCAAATGGATTAACAGATACAAACACAATGCTTTACGTACACGAACATTGGATGATATTTGTGATTGCTATCTTTGCAGCAACACCAATTATGGCAAACGTTACAAAGAAAATGAAACATACAGCGGCTATACAAATCGCACGCCCTATTGTGTTACTAACACTATTTACGATTTCAATTATGTATCTTGTAAATGCAACGTATAATCCGTTTATTTATTTCAGGTTTTAATTTGCGTAGAAAGGAATGCAACAGATGAAGAAACTTGGAAATGCAGTCCTAGCCCTTGGATTTTTCGCCATTATTTTTTCCGTCGGGATTGTATCATGGCTCCAAACAGACCGAACGTTCTCTCCGTTTGAAAATCGTTCGCTGGCTCAAAAACCAGAAATAACAAAAGAAACGATCGCAGACGGGACCTTTTTTAAAGAATTTGAAACATATACAAACGATCAATTGTTTGGACGAGATATGTTCATTAAAAACTATACGTTAGCGCAAATGAATATGAATAAATCAATCGTTAACGACATCATTTTAACAGAAGATCAGTGGCTCTTAAAAAACCCAGCGTGGGAAACAAAATATGACGAAATCGATCAATCACTGCTTGAGATGGAAAAACTTGCGAAGTTTGCAGAAGAAAAGGATATTGAACTATACTTTGCATCACCGCCATCAAAGTCAAATATATTATCATTTAAACTCCCACCTTTCATTACGTCATACGGGAAAGAAAATGCACAATACTTTTCAGAAAGACTACCTGAAAACGTAACGCAAATGTTTGTAACGAAAGAATTTGAAAAAACATATACGAAGCAAGAACGAGAAGAGCTTATGTTTCGAACAGATCATCATTGGAATATGGACGGTGCCTTTAAAAGCTACCAATATTTCATGAATACAATCAATAAACACTCTTCTATATATAATGGAAAAGAAATTGAAGAAGAAGACTTCACTCGCACATGCGCAAGCGACAAAAAGTTAATTGGAAGTTTCAACAACCAATTGTACCAACTCGTTGATCCAAGCGATGAAAAGCTCTGTTACTACACACCAAAAGGCGGTTTCCCCTTCACAAAAGTAACCGCAACTAACGTATCAGGCACAACGTATCACAAGCTTGATGACATATACGGATTCGACAAACAAAAAAGCGAAGTCACATACGCAGGCTACTACACAGGAGACTATCCTGAAATCGTCTTTGAAAACGACAATGCTGACAATGACATACATGCCTTAATCTTAAAAGACTCATTCACAAATGCGATCACACCGCACCTTGCATTACCATTTAAACAAACATCACTTCTCGACATGCGCCATTACTATGAGAAATCAGTGTATCAATACATTAAAGATCATGATATTAATATGGTAATTGTAATGTATAATGATTCGAATTTGAGCGGTGAGGCTTATCGGTTTGAATAAATAACATGAAAAAGCTAGTTTTACTATGATTGTAAACTAGCTTTTTCTTCTATCTTCTAGCACTTCATGTAAGAAGCAATTCCACTCTCGATCTTCTAAATAAAAGAAATCAAGATAACTCGTTTTAACATTTTGACTCATTACTTTTCGCCTTCCATAGCCGTTATGTTCCTTTGAATATCTATACTGTAAATTTGTAATCAGTTGATGAAAACTCCAATTCGGATGCCTTTCCCAGATGGTTTTTAGTAAAAGTAATGTTGATTTCATTTAATTATAAAATTCAAATAATAAATGGATGAGAAATAAGAAATTTCAGTTTTCAAACTAAACAAGGCTCTTAAACTAAATTTCATAATAAGTAAAAAGCCTTACTGAAAAGATATCAGTAAGGCTTTTTACTATCTATAAATATCTGAATGAGAATAGTCAACTAAAAAGTTAAATTATTTTGCAACAGATACTTTTACTTTTGCTTTATGAGCATTTCCTTGAACGTCTCTAAGATCAACTGTAGTTGCAGATTTTGTTTCAACAGCGATTTCTTTAGTTAAGTCAAGTGTAGTTGCAGATTGTGGTTTAACTTCTGCTACTGGAGCTGTTGTTGTTAATGTGAATACATCACCAGCTTTTGCATCAGCAAGTGTTAATTTAACTCCATCAACAACGAATGTTCCATTTCCAGAAGCATCTAAGTCAGTAACTTTACCAGAAGCATCTTTAACTTCTAGCTTACCAGCATTATCTTCTACAGTATAGTTGTAAGTAGCATCTTTAGAAGCTTTTTTAGCATCCTCTACAGTAACTTTAGCTGCTTCTGCTCCACCTTTAGTTGCTGTAGCATCCTTAGCCGGAGTTCCAGCAACATCAGTTCCTTTAGCAACTGTGATTCTTACTTTGTTAGCAAAACCAGAAACTGCATTTGCTTTTAATTCATTATCAGCAAGTGTTAATTCATTTGAACCTTCTAAAACTTTGAACTCGTCACCAACAAGAGCATCGATAGCAGAAAGTTTAATGTTTTCACTGTAAGTTAACTCAATTGTTTTGTTATCTAAAACTTTAGCACTTTGTAGTACTGGCTTGAAGTTATCTACAACTGAAACTGTACCTGTGTAAGATTTCACTACCTCACCAGAAACTGCTTGAACGTTAGTAACTGTAAACACTGCAGCTGCATCTGTTTTTTCAACTGATTCTTCAGCTGGTAGAGTAATTGTTGCAACTGTTTGAGCTGGGTTAAGTACAATAGTTGTTCCAGCTGGAAGTGGTTTTCCTGCAAGAGAATAGTTGTTTAAATCTGTTGCAGAGTTTGCAACTGCTCCACCTTTAACAGCTTTATCAAAATCAACTGTAATTACATTTCCTGTAGCTGTAGCTGTTTTTAATTCGAAAGTAGAAGCTCCTGCACCGAAATCAATTGTATAGTTAAATGCATCTGATTTATTTGGAGTTTCTGCTTGGTCTGTTACAAGATCTTTTGCAAATGAGAATGCAAACTTACCAGATAATTTAGCAGGTGTAGTCGCTTTATAAACTACCTTTTTATCACCAGCTTTTACTGGTTGAACAGTTAATCCACCAAGGAATGAAGCAACAGCAACACCGTTTTCGTTAACAATTGATGGTACAGCAGGTGTTCCAGCTGCTAATCCCTCACTGAAGTTAACTTCAATTTCTTTTACCTTGCCATCGTTATCTTTAACTACATTATATCCAGTTGCTACTGGTTTTGCAGTATCTTTTACAAGAGCAACTGCTTGAGTTGTAGCTGTTAATTTGTTTCCTAATTTATCTTTCACTGTATTTGGTAATACAACAGTGAATGTTCTGTTGGCTTTATCTTTATAAATGTTTGCTTCTGTAACTGGAATTACGAATTGAGTATCGTTTGTATCTGCTACTACTGTTGGAGTTCCAGTTTCTACATTAGCTAATGCTTCATTTTTTACAGCACCATTTCCTAATGCTGAAATTACAGAAGCAGTATCCATTGATTTGTTAAATGTAACAAGAATTTCTTTGTCACCTTTTGCTGTAAGAGTCGCTGTTGGTAAAGCCGTATCAACACTTACAGTGAAAGTTGCAGACGTAGAAACAGTTTTATTTCCAGCCATATCAGTTAGGTTAACTAACTCGATTGTGTGAGTTTTACCTGTTTCTAAAGATAAACCTGTAATTTCTGCAGTATCTGTATTATTAAAGTTTGCAGTTACATAAGAACCATTAACTTTTACTAAACCACTTTGAATTGGCTCAGTAGCTTTAACTGTTAAGCTCTTTGCTACAGATCCATTAGTTTTCGCTTCAACACTAGCTACTGTTGGAGCAACTTCATCTTTGTATGAGAATACTTGTACAAATTTCTCAGTCTTTTTAGATTTATCAGCTGCAGTAGCGATAGGATCTACAGTAAGAACACCGTTTGTAACTTGTACTTGGTTAGCATTAGCAAAAGTTAAAACTGCAGTCTTTTTATCTGTACCTAATTTAACTTTTGTTGGGTTTGTGCTGTTAACAGCATAGTTAGCTACTTTTTCAGCTTCAGTAGTATCTACTTCTACAGTAAATTTAACTTCAACTTGAGTAGCATTAATTGCTTTCACAGACTCAACTTTAGGTTGCTTAACCTCTGGTGTTGGAGCTTTGTAGTTCATTGCATTGTAAATGAACTGAGCAGCTTGCTCACGAGTTACAACGCCATGTGGGTTGAAGTTTTTGCCGTCACCTTTAACGATTTCTAGGCTAGCAAGAGTTTCGATAGCTGCAGTACCCCAAGTTAAATCTTTGATATCATCAAAAGATTTTTTGTTGTTTTCGTCAGCTTTGAAACCGTATGCGTTCACAAGAATTTGAGCCATCTCTACGCGAGTTAACTCTTTATCTGGACCGAAGTTTCCGCCACCGATACCGCTCATGATCTTGTTAGCTTCAGCAGCAGCGATGAATTTTTTGTACATGTTGTTTTCAGCTACATCTGTGAAAGATGGTTTTGCGTTGTCATCAACTTTGATTTCTTTCGCTTTTACCATGAAAGTAGCAACTTGTGCACGAGTTACATTTTCACCTAAACCAAATGTACCGTCACCTTTACCAGAGATGATACCTTTTGCAGCCATTGCATTGATTGCTTCTGTATACCACTGACCTGCAGGTACATCAGAGAATTTTTTTTCTTCAGCAGAAGCTGCTACTGGAGCTACTACGCCTGCTACCATTGCAGCAGTCATTGTGCCCGCGATTAACTTGTTGTAAGACTTGTTTTTTGCCATGTTATTTATTTCCTCCTTGAGAAATATAATACTAGTTTCGAAAATATGTATTTGAGAAACTAGGTAAATACGTAAAAATAAATTAAATTTGGTAATAAATAGTTATAATAGAATTTAAATACTTAATATGTAAGAAATAACTGTATTACCAATTCAATGAATCATGTACATAATACGCCATTTTTTCCTTTTTTTAAAGAAGTTTTTTTCGCAAAATTCGACAAAAAAGAAAGGTTACGCCAAAACGTATCCATCATCACATATTATGTAACGCCTGTTGCTATCAAAATCCATGAAAAAGTCCATGAAAACGTATAACAACAATGGTTCTGAATATACTTGATACCAAATATACAAATATCATTATAGCACATGATTTAAATAAATAAACCACTTTTTTATATTCTAATATATTTATATTTCGACATAATTCGACACAATATGTCGCTTATCCTCTTGAAAAAGTTTTATTTTTGTCGAAAGAAAACTAAAAAACGAGTAGATTTTTGTAAAAATCTACTCGTTTCTCTCTTAATGTGCTACATATTCGACATTTCCTTTCAAAATATATCCAATTGTTGCTGCTGGATCGTCAGAAATGACTTGTAACCACGTTTGCCCACCAATTGTTTCTTCTCCTACTACTGTTACAACAGCGTCAGGGCGAACTGTATATAGTTTTGTTCCATTTGGATTTTTCTTTACATCTGTTTGCGTTAATACTTTTGCTAGTTTGTAAGAATTATATTCTTTACCACCTAACGCTGTATCTACGCGTAGCATATGTCCTGCTATCTTTTGTCCCCAGTATGGATCAGATGCATATTTTACGTTTAGACCAAATGCTTTATTTCCTGTGTAAGCTGCATTATAGCGCCAATGTTTCGGATTTAAATATCCTTCATTCATATATACTTTCGCTGCATCTTCTATACATGCTTCTTTACTATCATATTTTTTTGCATCTTCATGTGGATTTGCGTCCGTTGCATTTAAACCAAATAGATTGTTCTTTTCTCTTGCAAGTGTACTTTCACCATATTGGCTCTCATGCATCGCTAATGAGAATAAGAATAAAGCATTTACGTTATATTTACTTTCTACTTCTTTGAATGTTTTTCCAAGTCCAATTAATGGTGAATTTGGTCTTACCTGTTTCAGATAGTTGTCTAAGTCTTCTCCTGTATACTCTGTTTTCGTACGTAGTGAGATATAGTTGAAGTATTGATAGAAGCTTTGCTCACCAAATGTTTTTCCATCAACGCTGTACACAAATTGACCTGGTTTTAAGAAGGACGGTGCTTTTCCGTAGCGGTAACCTGTGTAATCAGGCTTACTTGCATAATGGTTATAGTATCTATGATATAAGTAACCATCTTGTGCATTTACATAATAAGAAGAAAGTTTCATCACTTCCGCTGGGAATAATGTAATCTCGTCTTTCTTTACGTATCCTTCTGTGTTAGAAAGCTGTACTTTTACAGCGTTCCCTTCTATACTGACTACTTTTAATTCCGTACCGTAGCTTATATAATTTGTTACTGTTTTTAAATCATTTCGATATAAATTAATTGCGTTACCAGCTGTTTTCTTCGCTACTGCATAACCGTCTTGAATCCATACGTACTCATCTTTATGCTTCACAGCTTTTACACCACCTGCCTGTGCTGCCGCAACCGCTTCTTCATATGTACTGTAGCGACCTTTCTCTTGTTCTTTCCCGTTTGCATCTACATGTGTCACCACATATAATTTTTCTACTTCCGGCGGTTTCGGTTTTGCACCGTTATTATCAATCACTTGCAACATACCACTTAAAAAAGCTGAAGCTGTTCCGCGCGTTGCAGTTACTTTTGGCAAGAAGTTGTTTTTGTCGTCACCTTTCACAATACCGGCACTTGTAACAACTTGAACATGTTCTTTATACGTGATTGCATCTTTATCTACAAATGTTAATGGCTGTAATGGTATATTAATATTTTTATAAGCAAGCGCATTGCTAATCATAATTGCCATTTCTTCTCTCGTAATCTTATCTTCTGGTGCAAAAATGTCATTTCCACGACCAGATAAAATCTTTGCTCCTGCTGCACGGCTTACTCCGTCATATAACATATGTGTCTTTGGTACATCTGTAAACTGAGAATCTGCTTGCGGTAACTGTAAAGATTTCGCTACTAATGTCGCAAATTCAGCTCGCGTTACTGCGCGGTCTGGTGAATATATACCATTTCCTTCCCCAGACATAATCCCTCTTTCAATTAGTATACGCATTTGCGGTTCAAACATATGACCTGTTATATCATCGTTTGCTGCATATGCTGACATTGGTGTTAATAATAAAGACCCCGTTAACGCTAACGCGGTAACTCCTTTAGAAAACTTTTTCATTCTCATCGTTCTCCCTTACACATTTTTCTATTTATCTATCTCTCTATTGTAAAACATATAATAATTATATTTATATATACTAATTATATACAAAAACAAACTCGAATCAATTCATCATTTTACAAAAAACAGGTAGATTTCTATAAAATCTACCTGTTTCCTATTAATGCGCTACGTATTCAACTTTTTCTTTTGCAATATATCCAACTGTGACAGATGGATTATCGGACATCACTTGCAGCCAAGCTTGTCCACCAATCATTTCTTCTCCTACTACTGTTACAATCATTTCTGGCTGAACAGTATATAACTTCTCATCTGTTTGATTTGGATTTTTCTTTACTTCTGCATCTTGTAATACTTTCGCTAATTTATACGTATTATGGTCATTTCCCTTTAAAAATGTCTCAAAGCGATACATGTGACCTGCTACTTTTTGTCCCCAGTACGGGTCTGATGCATATTTTACATTTAAACCAAATGTTTTATTACCAAGGTATGCCCCGTTATATAAGTGATAAGCTGGATTTAAATACATTTCATTCATATATACTTTTGCCATATCTTCAATACAAGCTTTTTTACTATCATATTTCTTCGCATCTTCATTTGGATTTGCATCTGTCGCATTTAAACCAAATAAATTATTTTTTTCACGCGCTAACTCACTTCTTCCAGAATCACTTTCGTGAATGGCAGCTGCATATAAGAAAAGAGCATTTACATTATATTTGCTTTCCATTTCTTTAAATGTCTTACCTAAACCAATTAACGGTGAATCTGGCGTACGCCACTGCACATAGCGGTCTAATTCTTCCGCCGTGTACTCTGTTTTTGTACGTAAAGACATGTAATTATAATATTGATAGAAACTTTGTTCACCAAACGTTTTTCCATCGATGCTATATACATTTTGACCAGCTGTTAAAAATGAAGGTGCCTTACCATATCGATAAGGTACTGCATATCCTGGTTCTTTCGCATAATAATCATAGTATCTATGATATAAATAACCATCCGATGCATTTACATAGTAATAAGATTTCTTCGTTAATTCAGCTGGAAGTAACATAACTTCTTCTTTCTTTACATAACCTTCCGTATTTGCAAGCTGTACTTTTACATAGTTTCCTTCTATGCCTAATACTTTCAATTCTGTACTGTAAGTAACATACGTGATTGTCTGCTTCAGGTCACTACCATATAATCTAATTTCTTTTGCTGGTGTTTTCTTTGCAATTGCATAACCATCTTGCACCCACACATATTCATCTTTATGCTTCACAGCTTTGATGCCGTTTGCCTGAGCGGCTACAACAGCCTCTTCATATGTACTGTACCAGCTTTTCTTTTCTTCTTTCCCATCTTCTGTTACATGCATGACAATATAAGCGTCTTTCGTGTCACCATTATTTTCAATGACTTGTAACATTCCGCTTAAAAAGGCCGCTGCTGTTCCGCGCGTTGCAGTTACTTTTGGCAAGAAGTTGTTTTTATCGTCACCTTTAACAATACCAGCACTTGCCACAACTTGAACGTGTTCTTTATACGTAATCGCATCTTTATCCACAAATGTTAACGGCTGTAATGGTATATTAATATTTTTATAAGTAAGCGCATTGCTAATCATAATTGCCATTTCTTCTCTCGTAATCTTATCTTCTGGTGCAAATACGCCGTTTCCACGTCCGGATAAAATCTTCGCACCCGCTGCACGGCTTACTCCGTCATATAACATATGTGTTTTTGGCACATCCGTAAACTGGGAATCTGCTTGTGGCAACTGTAAAGATTTCGCTACTAATGTCGCAAACTCTGCTCGTGTTACTTCGCGGTCTGGTGAGTATATACCATTTCCTTCCCCAGACATAATCCCTCTATCAATTAATACACGCATTTGCGGTTCAAACATATGACCTGTTATATCATCATTTGCTGCAAACGCTGACATTGGTGTTAATAATAAAGATCCCGTTAACGCTAACGCGGTAACTCCTTTGGAAAACTTCTTCATTCTCATACTCCCCCCATAGATTCATAGCTTTATACTCATTATATCTTACACATATTTCTAATTTAAGACAAAAGTGTAAAAAATAATTAACATTTTCGTAGAATGATGATATCTTTTGCCACTTTGTGCAAAACAAAAATCTTCTGCTATAATTAGAAGGTTGTATATAAGAGGAATTTTTAGCACATTTTTATGCTATATCGTGCTTCTAATAGGAAGAAAGGAGTCACTACATTGGGGAAAATAACCATTATGGTGCCTGCATATAACGAACAAGAGGTACTTCACACACTATATGATCGACTACAAAGCGTTATTGACCGTATCCCTTCTTATGAATTTGAAATTTTATTTATAAATGATGGTAGTACAGATGCAACGCTTTATCACATTAAAGAGCTACGAAAGAAAGATGACCGTATTTCGTATGTGAATTTGTCTCGTAACTTTGGGAAAGAAATCGCAATGATTGCTGGATTTGACTACGTAACGGGAGATGCCGTCATTATTCTTGATGCTGATTTACAAGACCCTCCAGAACTCATTCCAGAAATGATTATGCACTGGGAGCAAGGTTATGATGACGTTTATGCAAAGCGTAAAAATCGCGCTGGTGAAACGTGGCTGAAGAAATGGACAGCTCGCACATTTTATCGTATGTTACAAAAAATTACTCGCATTCCAATTCAAGAAAATACAGGTGATTTTCGTCTACTTGATAGACGTTGTGTTGAAGCGTTAAAGCAATTACGAGAAACGCAGCGCTATACGAAAGGCATGTTCAGTTGGATTGGCTACAATAAGAAGGAAATTTTATTTGACCGCGATGCAAGGGCAGCCGGTGAAACGAAATGGAATTATCTCAAATTATTTGATTTAGCCATTGAAGGGATTACATCGTTCACAACAGCGCCGCTACGCTTATCGGCTTTATTTGGCTCTATGATTTCTTTATTCGCCTTCATTTATATGATGATTATCATTATAAAGACGCTATTATTTGGTGAAGAAGTTGGAGGCTATCCTTCTTTAATGACTGTTATTTTATTCCTTGGAGGCATTCAATTACTTTCACTTGGAATTATCGGTGAGTACTTAGGAAAAGTGTTTAATGAAACAAAACGCCGTCCCCTTTATTTTGTTGATGAATACAACAATGAAAAAGCACAAAATCACACGCAGTCCCATGAACGAGAATATAGTCACACAAGGGGATAACAGATGAAAAATACGAAAGAGCTAATCTCCTATCTTGTTTTTGGAGTTTTAACAACCGCTATTAACATTGTAAGTTATGCTTTTCTTACAAAAATCGTCCATATGGATTACTTAATTGCAAATACAATTGCGTGGGTGTTATCCATTGTGTTTGCATTTGTTACAAACAAATTGTACGTATTTAACCAAAGAGAAACGAAAAGTATATTGAAAGAGTTTTTCTCCTTCTTATTCTTCCGCTCTTTGTCTTACGTACTTGATATTTTAATCATGGTTGCTCTTGTTGAATTATTACGAGCGGATGACTTGTTTGCAAAAGTAGTGACGAACATATTTGTCATTCTTTTCAACTATGTTGCAAGCAAATACATTATCTTTAAACGACAAAATGGATAATACGATATTTATAAGACGGAGGAAAAGCAGTGAATAAATTATATACGTTTGCATCGCAAGCACTTTACATATTAACACTCTTATTTTTTGCGATCACGTTATTTTACGCATGGCAATCTGCACTTAACACCGAAGGATATTCAACCTTTATTCTACTTGGTTTCATCCCAGCTATACTTGCGACTATATTCGTGAGCCGATGGATGAATCGTCGTTTCACAAATAAGCAAAATATGATAATCATCATTTTACTTGCATTTGGAGTACGGCTCGCTTGGATTTTAACGATACAAACAACTCCGATTCAAGATTTTGAAAGAATGTATCTTGGGGCACTCGATATCGCTCGTGGAACCTATGAATTTATTACAATCCCATACTTTACAACTTGGGTATATCAACTAGGCTTTACAACGTATCAAGCGGGTGTCATTTCCTTATTTGGAGAAGGTACGTTCATGATTAAGTTTTTGAACGTTCTCTATTGTACAGGGATTACCTTCTTCATCTATAGTATTGGTTCAAAGTTATTTAATGAATGGAGCGGGAGAATCGCGGCTCTTATGTTTGCGATTTATGTACCAAACATCGTAATGACATCTGTGCTTACAAACCAGCACTTAGCGACATTTTTATTTTACGCTGCTTTCGCATTGTTTGTAGCAAAAGGTCTTTCCCATTCGTACGCATGGATTTTCGTCGGTATACTACTATCACTCGGAAATATTATGAGACCACTCGGCAGCGTCATCTTACTCGCTCTTATCATTTTTGCAATCATTGCTTATATGCTTGGCAAGAAGCAAGTAAAGAAAAAGACGATATTTGCAAAATTAGTTGGGATTATCGGCGTCTTTTATATTGTAAATTATGTCTTTAGCTATTCACTTATTGCAGCGGGCATTACACAATACCCACTTTCTAACCGCGATCCGTATTGGAAATTTGTTCTTGGTTTTAACCATGAAACGACTGGTGGCTTCTCTGTTCCTGATTATGAACTTGTCAACCAATATGAAGTTGGTGAAGAACGTTTCGCTGTGGAAAAAGAACTCATCGCTGAGCGAACTGAAGATAAGAAACAACTACTTATTTTATTGAAAGACAAGCTGAAATTAATGTGGGGCGATTATGATGCTTCTATTTACTGGGGATTTGAAGGGTATGATGTACCAAAAGTAAAAGATGCATTTTGGATTGTTGAAAAGATCATGTATCTTTCTATTATATTGTTCGCAGTCATCGCGCTACTCGCACTCATAAAAGAACGGAAAAATGAATACCTGCTCTTTTTCCTATTATTAATTCTTGGGTATGTCGCTGTTCATCTATTAATCGAAATACAAACAAGGTATCGCTACTTTATTATGCCGACCTTCATTATTCTGCAAGGTTACGGAATTTATCTCATTGCACAATTAGGTAAAAAGAAAGCAAAATCATAAAGTAAAACTTCACTCAGCCCGTTAATGCGGGATAAAAAAAGAACAACCTACTTCTTCTGTAGGTTGTTCTTTTTCAAATCCTCAATAATCTCTTCCGACGCTTTTGATATTTGCAAACGTAGTTCATCAACGCGGTGCTCAAGTGCACGCTCAACTTGTTCTTTTTGCTGCAATTGTTTCTTCGCCATATTGTATAGCGTCTCTGAAGTCCAATCGCCATCAACACTTCCAATCATCGGCTGATTCACTTGTTGCAAGAAGGAATCGATTTTTGGATCGTACGAAATGCCGATCATTGGCGTATTTGCAACAGCCGTTAATATAAGCGCGTGCAAACGCATACCAACTAAAAGCGAGCACTGTGATAAAATCGCTATTTTTTCATCAAGGTCCATTTGATATGGAAGCATATGCGCTTCTTCTCCCATTAAATTAATGACATCACGCGATGCACTTTGGTCAAATGGACCGTGCATTGGGACAAATAAAATATGGTACCCTTCTCGCTTTAGCTTTTTTAACGTTTCCGCTAACTTTTTCATATAGTCTTCTTTTGCATCCCAGTAACGCACACTAACAGCAACAACTCTCCCGTTAATCGCCTGCTTTTTTAACCAATTGGACGTTACTTCCTGCTTACAAGCTAACACTGGATCTGGCACGAGGACAATGTCCTTTTTCATTCCCATATTTTTTAAATATAAAAACGAATCTTCATCACGAACAGATACGTATGCTGCTTTTGATAAATGCCATTTCACAAGCATTCGGTTAAACGTTCTCGTAATTGGCCCAATTCCTTGAGCGTAAATATAATATGGCTTCTTTAATAAGCGGGCGATGCGCATCACTGCAGTGTAGTATAAAATACTTTTTATACTCGTTTTATCTTGCAGCAAGCTACCGCCTCCGCTAATAAGCCCATCGCTTTCTTTAATCGCTTTATAAATTTCTTTTATATTCCAACGGTTTACTGCTTCTACACCGTACATTTTCCTTGTATAATCAGGGTCATTTGAAAGTACAACAAGCTCAAGAGTTGGATCCTCTTCATGCAATGCTTTAATGATTGATTGCAAAATCGCTTCGTCCCCAACGTTATAAAAACCATAATATCCTGATAAAACTAACCGCACTCTTGATCTCCTCCAACATTTCGCAATCAACTCTTTTATACGCAAGCAAACTACTACCAATTCTACATTTTACAGGTTTCCTACTAAAAAGAAAACCTTTACCCTTTGACATCACATTCTATTTTGCTTACAAGAGCTTAATTCACTGCGCAAGGGCATCCTCGCTCATGCCTCTCTCACAGATTTCGGATACATTACGAATCCAGAGTTATTTCTTTATTTCGCCCATTTACGAAGAAACGGAATTTGTTTCATATCTTCTTTTGCAATCCACTGTAATTTCAAAACAAATGGGATATATAATATAGAAGCTATTATACAAGCAAAGCCGCTATATAGTAGCGCGATGATACGAGAACTCGTGACGTCTAGTAACATCGTCCCTCCATATATCATACATCCAATAACAGTTGAGACAACAACAATACATATAAATTCTTTTATTTTCACAGCATACGGGACACATTTTCGAATATATTGCTGATTCACCATACTAATTAGTAAATAAATAAGCAATGTGCTGTATGCTGCACCTTCTATACCAAATTTCTTCACAAGTACGATATTTAAACATACTTTTAAAGCACTCGCAAATACAACAATCCACGCTGCTACTGCCGAACGATTAATGCCCTGTAAAATCCCTACCGATAATAGCATATAGGATGTAAAATACGAACTTCCAATAATGATCGCTAACATCCCGCTCCCTTTTGTATCTGTAAATAGTGCAACATTAAGGGGCACTGTTAATGCAACGAGCCATATTGTAATTGGAATCGTAATAACATTTGCAAGCTTATTTGTACGCTCGACCATTTGTGAAGCAATTGTTATTTCTTTCTTCGCTAAAGCAGCTGCTAATGCTGGAATAAGCGGAAAAATAATTGCGCTCGCAAATACAACAACTAATTGTGTAAATGCAAATCCACGGCTATAAATTCCGAATTGTTCTTGCATCACATTCGCTGCTTCATCTAGTGCGTGCGGAACCGTTACAGAGTCAATTAAATTCAATAGCGGCATCGCTAATGCACCAATTGCAATTGGAATGGATATCTTCAATATACGCTTCGCATTTTTCTGAAAGTCAGCAAATGTATAAGAAGCTGTCTTATAGCGGTATGGACTCTTTCGATATATCCATTGTAAATAAATAAGAGAGCTTATGACTCCAACAAACGAACCAATCATCGCTCCACCAGCTATCACATCATTACTTTGCTGAGATTGTACGAGTACATACGCAGCTGTAAGCATAATACATACGCGAACGAACTGCTCAATCACTTGCGAAATTCCCGTTGGTATCATATCGCCAAATCCTTGGAAATACCCGCGATATACTGCCATGTATGGTACAAATAGTAAAGCAAACGACGTAACAAGAAGTGCAAGTCTCGTATCCTCTCCGCCAAGCATTATCGCAATGAAGTTAGAACCTAGCGCAATAACGAAAAATCCGCATACTCCAAACAAAATGCCAAGTATGGAAGCGGATGTAAATAATTTTGCAATTCCATCTCGGTCATTTTTCGTATGTAACTCAGCCGTTAACTTTGACATCGCAAGCGGAATACCTGCCACAGACAACGTTAACGCTAACATATACACCGGAAACACAAGGCGAAAAATACCAAGCACTTCATCACCTGCAATATTTTGCAGTGGAATTTGAAAGAAACTACCTAACAGCTTTGATAAAAAGGTCGTAATCGTTAAAATTGCTGCACCTTTTACTAACTTGTTATTCATTCTCTTCTTCTCTTTCTTATATCACTTATCACTACACTCTTTCGTGAGCCTAACATCGCATGTCAAAAGCACTGAATGTTACCAGTCTTTCTTTTCTTTTTTGAAAAAGAAAAGATTTTCTCATTTATACCATGCAATTTTTATATATTATTTAAACAGGAACATATTTCGTCCCATTCAAATATCATATCAAATTTCTTATACGTTTGGTACTCTTTCCGTCGTTTCTTTATAAACTAAAACACTCTTTTCTATCATTCGGCTTACATTCTCTTCATTATTTTATAAAAACATCCGCCCTAAAGAGGGTCACGATTTTATATAAAAATCAACACTCCTAAATCTTAAAATACATATATTTGTATATACACTTTTTATTTCTTACTTCCTCTTTTTTCCGAATAAACATATGCTATAATGAAGCTATTGTCAGTAAGAGGAGTGTAAGATAGTATGCTGAAATCGTTTCGCAAAATATTAGGAGATCCCCAAAAACGTAAGCTAAAAAAATATGAGCAGCTTGTCATTCAAATAAATGAATTAGAACCAACAATGGAAGCATTATCAGATGAACAATTGCGTCAAAAGACTACAACGTTCCAAGATATGTTACAAAACGGAAAAACGGTTCACGATATAAAGATCGAAGCTTTCGCTGTCGTTCGTGAAGCAGCAAAACGCGTGTTAGGCTTACGTCACTATGACGTGCAGCTTATTGGTGGACTTGTTTTACTAGAAGGTAATATTGCAGAAATGCCAACTGGTGAAGGGAAAACACTCGTTTCTTCATTACCAACATATGTACGTGCCCTTGAAGGAAAAGGCGTTCACGTTATTACAGTGAACGACTATTTAGCAAAGCGTGATAAAGAATTAATTGGACAAGTTCATGAGTTTCTTGGATTAACAGTTGGATTAAACGTTCCAATGATTAGCCCAGAAGAAAAGAAAAATGCATATGAAGCTCATATTACATACGGTATTGGAACAGAATTTGGCTTTGATTATTTACGTGATAATATGGAAGCTTCGCAATCTGCTAAAGTTCAACGCCCATACCACTTTGCAATCATTGATGAAATTGATAGCGTACTCATTGATGAAGCGAAAACACCGCTTATTATTGCTGGTAAGAAATCGAGCAGTTCTCAGCTTCATAGTTTATGTGCAAAATTCATTACTTCATTTAAAGAAGAAGCTCATTACATATACGATGCAGAGACAAAATCTTCAAACTTTACCGATGATGGGATTACGAAGATTGAAACGATGTTTGATATTGATAACTTATATGATTTAGAACATCAAACATTATATCATTATATGATTCAAGCACTGCGAGCTCATGTAGCGTTCCAGTTAGATGTAGATTATATCGTAAAAGATAATAAAATTATGCTCGTTGATATTTTCACAGGTCGCGTTATGGAAGGCCGTTCGTTAAGCGATGGCTTACATCAAGCACTTGAAGCAAAAGAAGGTATTGAAGTTACAGAAGAGAACCAGACGCAAGCGTCGATTACAATTCAAAACTTCTTCCGTATGTACCCTGCCCTATCCGGTATGACAGGTACAGCAAAAACAGAAGAAAAGGAATTTAATCAAGTATACGGAATGCAGGTTGTACCAATTCCAACAAACCGCCCTGTTATTCGTGATGATATGAAAGACCTTGTCTTCATGACAGCTGATGCAAAATATAAAGCAGTGCGCGCTGAAGTACAAAAACGTCACAAAACAGGTCAGCCTGTATTAATTGGAACAACATCTATTTTACAATCAGAAAAAGCTGCAAAGTATTTAGATGAAGCCGGGCTGTCCTATCAACTACTTAACGCAAAAAGCGTAGAACAAGAAGTTGAACTTATTTCGTTAGCTGGTCAAAAAGGACAAATTACAATCGCAACAAATATGGCTGGACGCGGTACAGACATTTTGCTTGGCGAAGGTGTTCATGAAATTGGTGGATTACACGTAATTGGAACAGAGCGTCATGAATCACGACGCGTTGATAATCAGTTAAAAGGACGCGCTGGTCGCCAAGGTGATCCAGGAAGCTCCCAATTCTTCATTTCATTAGAAGATGAAATGTTCCAGCGCTTTGCAGAAGAAGAAGTAGAGAAATTAATGAAATCTATTCAAGCAGATGAAACAGGCCTTATTACAACGGCAAAAATTCATGATTTCGTAAACCGTACGCAATTAATTTGCGAAGGCGGTCATTTCTCTATGCGCGAATTCCATTTAAAACTAGACGATGTCATTAACGATCAGCGTAACGTCATTTATACATTGCGAGATAAACTGTTACAAGAAGACACAAATATGATTGAGATCATTATCCCAATGGTTGAACATACAATTGAACATATCGCAAAGAAATATGTTCAAGAAGGTATGCTTCCTGAAGAATGGGATTTTGCCGCAATGCAAAAGGAATTACAAGCTGTTCTTCAAGTTGAAACATTGCCAGTTCTATCTGCAAATAACATCCACTCTCTAGAGGATGTGCAACCTGTATTAAAAGAAGCAATTGCATCTTATATTGAAAAAATTCGCCTACTAGAAGAGAATGCAGAACTTCAGCTCGTGCTACGCCAAATGGGTCTGCATTATATCGATCAAAACTGGTTACAACATTTAGAAGCGATGAACCATTTAAAAGAAGGTATCGGCTTACGTCAATACCAACAAGAAGACCCTACTCGTATTTACCAAAAAGAAGGGCTTGATATTTTCCGCTATACATATGGGAAATTCGAAAAAGATATGTGTCTCTTCATTACGAGATACGTAACTGTACCACAAAACGTATAATGAGGTGACCTATCATGCTATCATTTTTAAAAAAAGCAACAAAAAAAGGAAAAGATACAGCTGTTTCTGGCGCTGAATTATTTGGTCAAGACAGTGCAGCAGAACAAACAAAAGAAGTAAAGTTGTCCCTTCATTTTCATCCTAGATGGGGACAAGTAGATATTGAACAAAAATATATTTATCAGTTTTTACATAAAGAGTTACCAAGTTTACAAGAAAACCAAATCTCTTTATCTGGTATTGAAACGAAAATAGAAGATGGTACATATTACGTAACAGCGTTTTTAAGAAATAGCATTCAAAAAGAAATCGCGTTTGAAAAAACGACGTTACTTCTATTAAATAAAGATGGTGAAGTATGTGCTCGTAAAACATTTGACCTTTCTGAACTTGGTAATATTCCAGCAAACGTAAACATGCCGTGGACGTTTGTATTTGAAGAGAATACAACAACAGGTGCAACGCTTTCAGAAACAGACTGGCAGCTTGCTTTTGAGTTAAAAACAGAGCATAAGCTAGATTTACATCCTACTTGGGAAGCTCAGCTATCAGAAGAGAAAAAAGCGGCTTTAGAAAAGATTATTAATGACTTACCTCCTTTAAAAGAAGAGGAAATTAACTTCACGGGCCTACAAGCTATGAAGCAAGCAGACGGAAACTTACACGTTACCATTTTAATTCGTAACGGTAGTACACAAAATGTGAAACTAGAACAACTTCCGCTTCACGTCATTGATGCTTCTGGAGACACAATCGCCCAAGGTGCCTTCACATTAGCTGACTTTGAAGTAAAAGCAAATACAACAAAACCGTGGTCATTCATGTTCCCAGCTTCGTTCGTTACGAAAGAAGCAATTGATTTATCTACTTGGAAAGTTGTAATTCCACAAAACTAAAAGAAAGAGCTTTTGTACCGTCTGAAGACAGTGCAAAAGCTCTTTTTTATAGCCTTTCTTATTTCAGATTCAGCGATTCTTCTTTTTTATATAACAAAAGAGTTGTTTCAAAAGTACTTAGGCACTTTTGAAACAACTCCTTTCTATAAAAATACGAAAAAAGAGACAGTTAATATACTATCTCTCGTCATATGTAAATATTTATTTCACCTGAATACGATCAATATGATACTGTGCTTCTAACTTACAAAATGAATCTGCATGATGTACATTTTGCCCTTGTAATTGTTGCAATTGTTCTGCTGTTGGTTTCTCTGCGATAATTTCATGGATTTTTTCATTTACTTTTACCGCTAATGCTTGATGGAAATCTGGATGTTGTTTTAGCTCATCATCTACTTTCTGAATCCATGTCGACTTTGTGTATATGTATTGCTTCCACTGTTCAACAAACTGCTGCATGTCAAACTTCTCTTCATTCCATTCAATCTCTGCCATATACTCCGCAAAGGAAACAACGATCGAACGCGTAATTCCAACTTTTACACCATGTGGTAATTGTTTGTACATCAACTTCTCCCTCCAGCTTACAGCTGCTTCCTTCATACAGAAAGAAACAATGAATTCGTATATCTATACATAGTAGCTTACTACTAGTCTAAAAATTTACTATAAAGTTTAACATAATGATTGTCAACTTTTCACCTTTAATATTAATATAGTAATTAAACAATTAAAAAAGAAACGATTTACATATTTTGAAACATAATACTAATATATAACAATTTTATAATTGAAATCAAATAAAGCGAAACTTCACTCAGTGGGGTTTTCTCCATCCCCACTAATTGTTAGCCCGACCAATCGGGCTTTTATCACAACAACTTTGGCAATACATATGACTATGTTATAATGAACAAATGAACTTTTAACAAACAGAACTTGGAGGCATTATGCTAACTTTTGAAGAAAAATTAACGATTATTGAATCTTTCCCGCAATTAGAACGAAAAGACGTTTCATTAAAGCGCGTCAACTTCCACTTTGAAGAGAGTCGCTTAGATAAGAAGAACGTTGTATATCATTTACATCCAAATGGAAACGGCTTCGTATACGTTGGCAACACGGATGGCTATAACGCAGACAATAAAGGTATGGTAAACGTTCGTGAGTTCTCAGCAGACGAACTACGCACTGTTATCGAAAAATCAATTGCCTTTCTATCTGAAGAAGAAAAAACTGCTGAACCTGGCTTAGAGGAAGAATGGCAGAACGCAGATGGTCACATTTTAACACTTATCGAAGAAGATGAAGATATGTGGAATGTGTACGCTGGTTCTCTTTTAGATGGTACGTTTAACTCTTACGGTGAAGCTGCATCTTACCTTGATGAAGAAGGATTTTCGAAAAAATAAAAGCATAGCCTCGGCTATGCTTTCTTTCTTATTTCTTTACAGATTTCAACGATTTACGTAACACAAACTTTTGCAGCTTTCCGCTTGCATTACGAGGCAACTCATCAGCGAAAATGTAATGACGTGGACGTTTGTAGTCAGCTAATTCATCACTTTCTTTACAATATCTTTCTAACTCTTCCGCTGTTAACTCTTTATCTTTTTTTACAACAACAGCAACAACGCGCTCACCCCAAAGCTCATCTGGTTCTCCAAGTACCGCAACGTCTAAAATACCATCGTGACTATGGAGAAAATCTTCAACTTCACGCGGATAAATGTTCACGCCCCCGCTAATTACCATATCATCAACGCGGTCCGCTACATATAAATAGCCATCTCGGTCTAAATAACCAAGGTCACCAGAGTGATACCATCCTTTATACATCGACTTCGCATTTGCATCTTCTCGGTTATGATAACCAGCCATCATACATGGACCACGTAAAATAATTTCACCAACTTCATAAGCTGGTAATACATCATCCGGTTCTGCTGGCCCATCTTCACTTGGCTTTACGATCCGAATTTCATGGCTAAAGCATAATGTTCCAGCTGAACCCGCTTTTGTTAGCTGATCTTTCTCGACTAAAAAGGCAACAACTGGCCCCATTTCTGTCATCCCATAAATTTGGACAAGGTCGATATAAAGGCGCTCTTTACACTCTTTCACAAGTGCTGGTGCCATCGCTGCGCCCCCGTAAATACCGATACTCATCGACTTTAGATCATACTTTGATAAGTCTTCTTGCAACATCATATTCCACATCGTTGGTGCTGCAAAAAATGTCGTAATTTTTTCTTCTTGAATTGTTTGCAGTACTTCTTTCGTATCAAAATGATGCAGAATGACATTTTTCGCCCCAGCTTGTACGCGCGGAAGAATACCAGCATTTAACTCTCCGCAGTGATATAAAGGAGCTACCGCAAGCCCAACGCTATCGCGGTCATATTTTAAATAATATGTACAAATCATACTGTGCTCAGCCATGTCACGGTGACGGTGTAATACGCCCTTTGGATGCCCAGTCGTACCACTCGTATACAGCATGGAGCAATAGTCCATTTCATCGATTTCGATTTCAATTTTTTCATCGGAAGCAGCATTTACTTTTTCATGGTAAGAAGTCGCATAGGAAGGTACATCATCTTCAATATATAGAAAGGATACGTGCGGGAAATCTCGCTCAATTGTAGAAATTGCTGACACAACAGCTTTTTCAAATACAACAACTTTCGAAGAAGCATCTTGTACTATGTAGGAAACTTCCTTTGCTTTTAAACGGAAGTTAATCGGATTAAAAATTGCTCCGATTTTCATACAAGCGAAGTAAACGTTTACAAATTCATGTGAATTGTATAAGTAAACTGATACACAATCGCCTTTACGAACCCCCTCTTCTCGAAGCATATTCGCTGTTTTATTTATTTCTTTATCCCATTCTTCATATGTCCAGCGAATGTTTTTTAACGGTTCAACTAATGCCTCTTTCTTGGGATACTTTTGAACAGCCAAATCAAAAATCCTACCAATCGTCATATACATACAGATTTCATCCCCCTTTTAACTTTCATAAATGTATCATTTCGTCTATAAATAGACATATCCTCTACATTTTTACCTTCTTTTTTTGATGATTCTCGACATTGTTTTACAGCGGGATGTCATTTTGGCCGGATTATTTCAATTTTGACTGAATTCTATTTAGTTTTGGCTGAATTCCCTTTCATTCTGACCGAATTCTCTCCAGTTTTGGCTGAATTACCAATCATTTTGGCCAAATCATCACCTCTCAAACTAAAAAAGAAGCTACCCATAAAGGGTAACTTCTTATACAAATAATTCTTCTAAAATCTTTAGCTTGTCTTCTGTATATTTCACGAAACCGTCGTTGTACGATTTTGGATCTTTTGGATTCGCAAAGTGAGTGATCGCACCTGTCTGTGGGTGAACGAACTTACTTGACGCACCGCATCCTAAACCGATGATAGATTGTACTTCTTCCATAATGACAATGTTGTAAATACTTTCTTGTCCTTGCATTGCGTAACCAACGTTTTCTAGGTTACCTAAAATGTTCTTTTGGCGGTACAGATAATATGGAAGATAATCATGCTTCTTCGTCCACTCTTCTGCTTCATGCATCATCGCCGTAATTTCTTCGCGGCCTGCTACTTTATATTTACGCTTATTTTGCGTCATTTCAGAAGCGCGTTTAAATGATAATGTGTGAACTGTTAATGATTCTGGCATTAACTTTTCTGTTTCTGCTAACGTGTGCTTAAAGATATCTAACCCTTCACCAGGAAGACCGATAATTAAGTCCATGTTAATGTTATTCATACCCATTTCACGTGCTAAGTGGTACTTTTCAATTGTTTCTTCTACTGTATGGTGGCGTCCGATTGCTTTTAATGTTTCTTGATGGTATGACTGCGGGTTAATACTAATGCGGTCAATGTTCCATTTGTTTAACACATCAAGCTTCGCTGGTGTAATTGTATCTGGGCGCCCTGCTTCAACCGTTACTTCGCGCACTTTCGTTACATCAGGGAACGTTTCATACATTTGTTCATATAACATATCCATCTCTTCAGCTGTAATACTTGTTGGTGTACCACCGCCGTAGTAGATTGTTGTTACTTTAATACCTTTTTCTTTTAGGAATTTACCAATTTCACGAATTTCATAATGTAACCCACCTAAGAATGAATCAACAGAACCTTGGCGGCCGTTAATTGCATAAGCTGGGAACGTACAATATGCACATTTCGTTGGGCAGAATGGAATTCCAATATAAATACTTACTTCCTCTTTTAAGCGGTATAAGTCCGGTACAACCGCTAATTGGCAGTCAACGATACGCTGCAATAATTCAATTTTCTCTTCATGAATTAAATAGCTTTCGCGCAGTTCTTTATGTGCGTCTTCTTTTGACATACCGTTTTGCAGCATTTTATGAAGAAGTTTTGTTGGACGCACTCCTGTTAAAATGCCCCACTTTTGTTCAATACCCGTAAGCTGCTGAAGTACAGAAAGATATACATAAGAAACAACGTGTTTCACTTGCTTCATGCGCTCTTTCTCAACTGTAAATGCTGATAAATCTTTCGAAAACGTTTCTTCATACGTCTTTCCTGTCGATACATCTGTTAAACGAGCAGACGCTGTTACGTTTCCTTCTATTTGTATCTCAACAATTAGATTGGCATCTTTTTGCTCAAACTCTACCGTACTTTCCTCAAAAAATAAGCCGCTAATATTTTGAAGCGGACGTAAAAATCGATCATCTTGTAATGTCTTAATTGAAATTAACAACAATTATCACCTTTTCATTTTCAAACTCCTTTTAGTTTACTTGAAGGGTGTTCGTTGGTCAATACGGAAACACTTCCCGCAATTACACAAAAAAACCTCAAGATATACACTTGAGGTTTTCACTTAAAAATGATTTTTCAAATATTTAATTGGAAATTGCTTACGGAAATGTTCCTTAATCACATATTCTACCCCGCGCTCTATATTCGAGCGTGTCACCCAGTCTGCCGCTTGTTTCACCTCGTCTGGAGCATTCCCCATTGCAACGCCCAGCCCGGCATATTCAATTATTTGTGCATCCTCTAAGCTATCGCCAATTGCGACCATTTCTTTTAAATCAATTCCAAGATGCTCTCCTAATAGCTGCAATCCTCGTAATTTCGAAACGTTAGCTGGTAGTATATCAATTTTTTCACGGCTACATTCTACAATATTTATATCTTCGAATGCTTTTCGTAATGTTGTAACTGCTCGTTCCTTTTCACTTTTACTTGCAAACATTACGTCAATTTTCGGTGCAGCAATAGGTCGGTCCCGAAGCGCATCTCCTAATGAATCAACAAATTGAACAGGATAAAAAAGTGGATCTGCATTTGATAACACTGTTCGGGCAATTAAATTTGGTGTATTTTGCTGACGGTTTCCAATCGAAAAACGTTCATGCGCAATACGAATATTACATTCAAAATGCTCTAATATTTGCACAATATTATACGTATTTTCCTCTGACAGCTTCTTTTGAATTAACGGTTTATCTAATGAAGATGAAACGAAAGCACCACCATGCGTCACTAATATTGCATCTAACTTTAGCGTCTTAGCAATTTTATGAGCAGACTGGAAATTTCTATTTGTAAACAAGGTAACATAGACGCCTTTTCTTTTCACAAATCCAACGGCTTCGCGTGTACCTTTTAACAGCTTCCCATTTTCTACAAGCAACGTACCGTCTATGTTAAGAGCTAGCAAACGTGTAATCATGTTGTACAACCTCCTCTTAACTGCTGTCTTTCTATCACTAATTTATGAAACAACATCGCTACTTAGAACAAGTTAGAGTAAGAACGAAAAAAGACGCTCCTTTTTCTATAAAGGAACGTCTTCCATATTAAGACTGCATATATGTGCTGTATAGCTCTTCAAGCGGCTTCATGATGATTTTGTTTAAATCGCCAATTAGTAGATTTAAACGTTGCTCACCTTGCATTAACGCTGTGATCTTTTCGTTTTGTTGAATTTTCTCTAGCATGCTTTGTGCTCTTACGTTGTCTTCCTCCGCTAACGCTTCACCTTGCATCATTTTTTGTTGGAATTCCATTTGCATTGCGCGGAACTCTTCAAATAATTGCTTCGTTTCTGGCTCGCTTTGTACCGCTGCGTAGTTCTCTTTTAACGCTTGGAACTCAGGGTTTTCTGCGATTGCTTTTTGTAATTCATATGCTACATCATGCATGTTCTTTGTCATTGTAAATTCCTCCTTCAATATAACAGAGTATATGTACCTCTCTGCATTACAACAAAGTATGTTAATCATATAAATCCACTTGACCTCGCATACAAGGAATAAGACGAAAAAAGGTAATAACCGCTACTACACACGGCTGGGACCTCTCTTCAAACCTAAAAGAAGAGATTTTCTCGTGAACTTATACACATACTTCTTACACTCTTCCTACAATATCAAACTATGCATAAGATGTGAAGAAATTTCACTTTCTTTTCCATTATTTACGAAATAACAAGTAGTAATAACCCTTGGACAATTCCAATTAACCCACCCAATAACGCACCTAAATACGTAATCATCTTTAATTCACTTTTCGTAATTGATAATACGAGATCTTCTAATCGTTCTGTTGAAAATGTCTCAACTTCTTTTTCTACCATATCTGCTAATTGAATGCGTTTAAATAGTTGTTCCACATTGTTAGATATCCAGCTTAGACCTTTTTTCACCGCATTTGGAATGAGTTGATTTACTATGTTTTCACGGATTGGCTCACACAGTTCTTCTACTGATTTATTAAAGAAAGATGCTACCGTTTCTTCTACTTTTACAGCGGATGTAATTGAAGTAACTACTTTTTCTTTCGAAAGAAACGTTTCAATTTCCTCTACTTTACGTACCTTTAGTTTTTCCCACTCTTTTCGCATCACATCTGTAAGCAACTGGTTTGTTCCGTCTTGTTTTAAAAACTTAATAACCTCTGGTTGCAAGCGATCAACTAAGCTTACATTCCCTAAAAACATCCCCACCATATTTAATAACGCGCCTCGGGAAGCAAAAAATTCATCAATCATTTTCGCAAGTCTTTGTTTTCCTTCTACACTTTCAAAAAACTGTACTGCTCTTTCAACAAAGAATGAAGAAACATTTGGGATATGCTCTTCTATTTTTTCATGTACAGATACCGGAAGAACATCTTCCCACGTTTGTGTGCTATACGTTTCAAATAAGGACGCTATCTTTTCTGAAAGTACATGTTCAATTCTTTTTACCGTTTGTTCTTCTAAGTGCTCTAACTTCAATTGCTCTAACACTTCTCTTAAACTTTCTTCTTTTGTTAGGAGCTTATGCACTTCTGTCTGCACCCATTCTGTAATCTCACGCTGAAATTTTTCATCCGTTAACTTCTTTTCGATTCCTTGTGGTGTTAATAAATGATCAACAACCATTTTTCCAAGTTGCACTGCTAATTCATCGCGGCGCTTCGGAATCAATCCAGGTGTGAACGGAACACGGTATTTTCCAATATATTTTGCTTGGTGCGGACGGAAGAGCATTTTAATCGCTAAATGGTTCGTTCCCCCTCCAATTAACGCCCCAAGCCCTGTCGTTGCTAATAAACTGAGCCATATATTCATAAGTATCAACCTTTCATTTCTCCAAGTATATGTATGTTTTATTATATATCCTACATGGCCAGCCAGCAAATCACATAGTCATATGACTACTTCTTCGAAAGTATAATGAGATGTAGTGGTTTATCCCACATGAACAGGTTGAAAATACACTGTATACCAGTATACACATACATGGTTACAAAAGGAGGATCTCGAACATTGAAAGACCTCATTTTCACACTCGAAATTGATGAACAAAACGAAACAGCTCTCTCTTTACCTTACATATTTTCTAACATCGTTCCACTACACTCTATTTATTTTGGCACAAAGTCTGTAAGCTGCAAGGACATCAACATCAACTACACAACAACATCACACATTCGTATTGGCACATCACTTGCTAAAGAACTTCATTTACCTTTCGCCGCACAGATGCATGTTTTTATAAAAGAAAACAATATTATACTTGGTCCACTTATCGGCATTTTCACCGCTGGCTTTACAGATTCAACGGAAAATCCGATAGGAGGCCGCTCGACTATATTCGCAGACTTTATTGCACCATCTGGAGACGCTCACCCTTTTATTTTTCTATTTGGTGGGCAACACATTAACTGGGAAGAAAAAACGATACATGGCTATTTTTATCATGAGAATGAATGGAAACAGTTTGACGTTCCTTTTCCAAATGTCATTTATGATCGACTTCCAAACCGAAAAGCTGAACTTTATCGTCCTATTATGCAAATTAAGAAACGGCTACAAACAGAATTTTCAATTCCACTATTTAACCCAGGTTTTTTTAACAAATGGAACATATACCGCGTACTTATATTAGATAAAATCGCTGCAACATTATTACCAGAAACAGAGCGCTTCCAAAACTTTGACCAAATAGAAGGATTTCTCTCCCGTCATGATAACGTATATATGAAACCTATTCACGGAAGCTTTGGAAACGGTATTCATCAAATTCATTATTCACGTAAAGATAATATGTATTATTGCCGCTATCGCGATGAAAACACAAATAAATTACGAAAATATCGTTCGCTAGAAGTATTAATAAATCACTTATTACAAGGTTATGATTTAAATACATTCCTCGTTCAGCAAGGTATTCCTTTACTTCGTATTAACGATCAAGCTGTCGATTTTCGAATTCATACAAATAAAAACCGGGCAGGAGTTTGGACAGTAAGTACGATGGTCGCGAAACTAGGTGGAAAAGGAAGCGTTACAACGCATGTAAGAAGTGGTGGCGAAATTAAATTACTTCATGAAATCTTTGAAGACGAACAAATATGTAGACGGGTAACAAATATGTTAGCAAATGCAGCATTATATATTAGTGGGCTCATCGATAAACATGTACAGGGCCACATTGGGGAAATTGGCTTTGATCTCGGCCTTGATAAAAACGGACACATTTGGCTATTTGAAGCAAATTCAAAGCCAGGAAGAACTGTATTCCAAAATGAGAAATTACAAAGCAGTAACGCGCTAACGAAACAACTATTTTGTGAGTATGCGATTTATTTAACAGAACGCTTTTCAAGCCCGATAAAGTGAAACTTCAATCAGTGGGGTTTTCTCCATCCCCACTGATTGTTAGCCCGACCAATCGGGCATTTACGGGCTGTTTGTCTCCCACCTAACCTTCTTCGCTTCTCTCAAGTTTTGAGGTAGAGTCTTACAGCCCGCAAATAGCAGGATAAAATGAAACTAGAAAAATCCGTCTCACATAATCGAGACGGATTTTTTATATAAGAGCAATCGCTACTTCTGTTTGCTGCCCGCACGCCCCGCAGTACATGACATGCATACAATACCGCTGTGAGTTATTCACGGTAAGTCCATCAACAGCTGTTAACAACTCTTGATCCATATAAGCACTATAATCATCAATATAATCAACAACTTTTCCGTAGTCTTGCAGTGTATTCATGCAGTTTGCACATGTATGTTGTTCCTGTTGCAATCCATTACAAAATGGACATATAGCCATATATACTCCCCCCAAATCGATTTCAGTCGTTTTCACATATAGTATGTGAAACGAAAACATTACTATGTAAACAGCAAAATACAAATTCAAGATTTTTTTACATAAATTACAAAATCCTATTTTCGTATATCTTTTTCACCATCAACCATACTATAAGTACATTCACCTTAACCGATGGATTAGCGCCAAACGGGGCGATAATCTGGTTCAAATCCAGCTAATCCAACCAAAAAATTTTCTAACCTATAAGGAGGATATATTCCTATGGCAAACCAAAGTTCTTACAATCAATTAGTAGTACCTGGCGCAACAGCTGCAATCGATCAAATGAAGTATGAAATCGCTCAAGAATTCGGCGTACAATTAGGTGCTGATTCTACATCTCGTGCTAACGGCTCTGTAGGTGGAGAAATTACAAAACGTTTAGTAGCAATGGCTGAGCAAAGCCTTGGCGGATTCCAAAAATAAATAATATATGGCAAAAAGGTCTCAAGCATCGCTTGAGACCTTTCTTAATGAAACATTTGTAAAAATCGCTTCGTTCGCTCTTCTGTTGGATTTGTAAGAACTTCATCTGGCGTACCTTGTTCGACAATTACGCCTCCATCCATAAAGATGACGCGATCCGCAATTTGATGTGCAAAGCGCATTTCGTGTGTAACGATAACCATCGTCATGCCCTCTTTTGCAAGTTCTTTCATAACACCTAATACTTCTTGCACAAGTTCCGGATCTAGCGCTGAAGTTGGTTCATCAAATAAAATCACTTCCGGCTCCATCGCAAGCGCACGGGCAATTCCAACGCGCTGTTGCTGTCCACCTGAAAGCTGAAACGGATATAGGTCTTTTTTATCGCTCAAACCAACTTTTGTTAAAAAGTACTCCGCTTTTTTCTTCGCTTCGTCTTTATTCATCCTTTTTACCGTGACAAGCCCTTCCATCACATTTTGAACAGCTGTAAAATGCGGGAATAAGTTATGATGTTGAAACACCATTCCTGTTTGTTTACGAAGATTAATAATATCTTGCTTCGTTACTTTTTTCGCAAAGTCGAGCTCTTTCTCTCCAATACGAATCGTGCCACCATTTGGTGTTTCAAGTACATTTAAACAACGTAAAAAAGTCGTTTTACCAGATCCAGAAGGACCGATTACAACAACAACTTCACCTTTTTGTACCGTTGCATCAATTTGCTTCAGAACGGTATTCTCACCGAAGCTCTTTTGTAAATTTTGAACTGAAATCATAATTATAAAAACTCCTTTTTGAAAAGGATTATTTTAACGTATAACGTGACGTACGTTTTTCTAGCATATCTTGACCGATAGATAAGACGAAGCAAATCGCCCAATAAATAAGCCCGGCTTCAAAATACACGATTAAAAATTCATAGTTCGATGCCGCAATCTCCTGTGCTTTTCGGAACATTTCCGTTACTAAAATTAATGAAGCGAGTGACGTATCTTTCACTAAACTAATAAATGTATTCGAAAGCGGTGGAATCGAAACACGGGTCGCTTGTGGTAAAATGACGCGTTTTAACGCTTGAGGATATGTCATCCCAATCGTATACGCTGCTTCCCACTGTCCTTTCGGAATCGATAAAATGGATGCGCGAATAATTTCCGATGCGTATGCACCTACATTTAATGAAAACCCAATTACAGCTGCTGGATACGGGTCAATGTTAATCTCAAGCGTGGGCAACCCATAAAAGATGATAAATAGTTGTACAAGTAGCGGTGTACCGCGAATAATAGATACATAGACGCGAGCAATCCATTGTAAAATACGATTATTTGAAATACGAGCTAACGCTGTAAGTGTCGCTAATATCATCCCAATCGTAAATGAAATAAGCGTTAATGGAATTGTAGAAAGCAGAGCTTCCTTCAATAGTGGCATGAAGGAAGTCTGCATAATGTCCATCCAAACAGATAATCTATCTGGTGTAACGATTGTACTACTTAGATACATTGTCACCGAACCATTTTTCTACAATTTTGTCGTACGTGCCATCTTTTTTCATTTCATCTAACGCTTTATTTACTTCTTTCACTAATGAATCGCTACCTTTACGGAACATAAGTCCACTTTTAGATGCCTCTTCTGCTGTTGCTGCCACTTTAATATTTGCATCTTTCTTTGTTTGTAAGTAGTTCAGTACTGATAAATGGTCATTAATTGTGAAATCAACGCGGCCGGATCCCAGCAGTTCTACTGCTTGGCTAAAGCCTTCTACACCAACAATTTCTGCTCCATTTTCTTTTGCCATATCGCTATAGTTACTCGTTAATGATTGCGCTGCTTTTAATCCTTTTACATCTTCAAAAGAAGCTGGCTTCTCTTTATCTTTTGGAATAACAAGTGCTGCTGAAGACGTAATATATGGATCTGAGAAATCATATTTCTTTTGACGATCTTCACGAATACCAACTTGGTTCGCAATCATATCAAAACGCTTCGCGTCAAGACCAGCAAATAAGCTATCCCACTGTGTTTCTTTAAATGTAACCTTCACACCCATACGTTTTGCAACTTCTTCTGCTATTTCAACATCAAAACCAGTTAATTTGTTGCTTTCGTCGTGGAATGTAAATGGTGGGTATGTACCTTCTGTTCCAACTACAATCTCACCACGATCTTTTATACTTTGCAGAGCATCTTTGCTTGCTCCGTCTTTTTCTTCTTTATTCCCACCACAACCTGCTGTAATTCCGATCGCAAGTGTAGCTACTGCAAAAATAGAAAATAACTTCTTCATAATGACCCTCCAAGTATTCTGATAGGAATTAAATGATTAATATTGATTATAGATAATGTTCTCTCATTTTTCAATGAAAATGTTCGACATTATTGTTTCCTATTTTATGAAAATAAACCGAATAGATTTTCATAATATAAACAAAAAATAAGTAACGTTTTAAAATATAGCACTTATCTAAAAAAAGGGAAAGAAAAAAGCTGTTCCAAGTAAGAGACTACTTGGAACAGCTTTTCATACTACTACGCACTTTCACTTCCCGCAATTTGCGTTTTATACATATTGTAATAACGGCCCTTCTTTGCCATTAACTCTTCATGTGAACCCTTTTCAAAAATTCGACCACGGTCTAGTACGATAATTTGATCTGCACTTTTAATCGTAGAAAGGCGATGAGCAATGATAAATGTCGTTCTTCCTTTTTTTACGATTTCTAATGCCTTTTGAATCATCGCTTCTGTTTCTGTATCAATGTTTGATGTTGCTTCGTCTAAAATTAAAATTGCTGGATCAAATGCAAGGGCACGCGCAAAAGAAATGAGCTGTCTTTCCCCAGATGAAAAAGTACTCCCTTTTTCTGTTACCATTTCTTCTATATTATCCGCAAAGCGTTCCGCCCCAACATCGTAAAGTGCCTTCTTAATGCGCTCAATTGAAATCTCTTCTTTTTCTAAACTTACATTAGAAGCAATCGTTCCTGTAAATAAGAATGGATCTTGCAATACAATTCCCATATGTTCACGAAGCGCTTGCTTTGAAATATCTTTTATGTCATAACCGTCAATGGTGATTTTCCCTTTTTGAAACTCGTAAAACTGGAATAGCACATTTAAAACAGAGCTCTTTCCTGAACCAGTATGACCAACAAGTGCAACTGTTTCTCCTTGTTTCGCCTCAAATGAAATATTCTTTAACACTTCATCTTTACCGTTATAAGAAAATGAAACATCGTCGAACTTTATATTTCCGCGAAGACGAGGAATATGCTCCTCCTCTACCGCTTCTCCCTTTTCATCTAACAACTCAAATACACGTTCACTCGCAACCCTTGCTTGTTCTAAGTTCGCAAGTTGATTCACCATTTGCGTGATTGGTGAAAATAAGCGGTTCAAATAATCAATAAACGCATATAGCACACCGAGCGACACAATTCCTGTAGCGCTTAATGATGCACCGCCAAAATACCAAATAACAGCCGTGAACGCAATATTGCGAAGTACGCCAACTAAATTGTGTGACGTCGCCGCATTTAACGTTAAAATTTTCGTTTGATATTTATAGTAATCTGCGTTTAACTCTTCAAACTCGTCTTTCGTCGCACGCTCTTGACGAAACGCTTGAATGATTGTCATCCCGTTTATCGATTCATTCACCATTCCGTTAATATCCGATAAACGGGAACGCATTTTATGATTGTAAGCCGATGCATACTTTCGGTAAAAGAGCGCCCATACATACAAAATTGGAACAATAACTAAACAAATAAGAGCGAGCTTTATATCTAGTAAAAATAATGCGACGAAAATACCAATAATATAGATAAAACTCGCAACAAACGTCGAAAGCACCGTTACATAAAACTCTCGAATTGCCTCCGTATCATTTGTTACACGCGAAACGACCTTACCTGCTGGTAAATGATCAAAGTAGTGCACGGGTAATGTTTGAATATGGGCAAACACTTCTTCACGCATAATTTGAATAATTTTATTCGCCGACTTCTGCAAATAAAACTGCTTTCCATATGAGAAAATGGAAACGATAATGAGTAGTGCAAAATAACCACCACCAAGCCACAAGAGCCGTTTTACTTCCGGTTCATAAAACGAAAAAACCTCTTCTTTCGTTAATTTTGTCGCTTTATATACTTGCGTTGCTTCCCCATTTCTCACCGTTATCACATTTCCTTTAACGGATTGCTCTCCTCCCGCAATTACTTTACTTGGGATAAAGTAATATTGAAATCCAATTTGCAGGACGCGCACTTCTTTTCCTTTCATTTCTCCTTCTTGAAAACGATCTGTACGTTTATACCATTTTCCATTATATAAAACAGCGTCCTCACCTTTTACCGTTTCATGCCACGGCTTTTCAATACCAACGATGTGCTCATCAATCATCTGTTTTGCAACAAACGGACCAGCAAGCTCAGCCGCAACGAAAATTAATAACATAATAAGCGCTGCGATGATGGTCTTCTTCACCTTCATCGCATATTGAAACAATCGTTTTCCAACGCTCATATTTTCACCTCACCTTCTGTTTTTCCTCCTTGTTGTCTTTCAAATTGTTCTTTATACCAGCCTTCTTTTTCAAGAAGCATTTCATGTGTACCTGCTTCGATAACCTCTCCTTCATCCATCACAAGAATCCAATCTGCATGTTCAACCGCTGACAAACGATGCGCGGTAATAATTGTCGTCTTATCGCTTCGTTCCTCTTTAATACTTTCAATAATTGCAGCTTCTGTACGAGCATCAACAGCTGATAACGAATCATCTAGTATGAGCACTTCTGGATTTTGAATAACTGCACGAGCAATCGAAATCCTTTGCTTTTGTCCACCAGATAACGACACACCTTTTTCTCCAACAAGTGTTTCTAATCCATCTGATAAAAACTCTAAATCATGTTTGAATGCAGCAATTTCAATTGCCTTTTCCAATTCTTCTTCCGTTGCCTCTCGGTTACCGAACAAAATATTTTCCTTCGCTGTTTTTGAAAATAAAATATGCTCCTGTGGTACATAACCAATCCAGCTTAATATTTTATCAACAGGAAGATTTTGAATCGGTACATTGGAGATTGTAATTTCTCCCGATCCAACTGGGTATTGACGAAGCAGCTGACGAACAAGCGTCGTCTTCCCGCTTCCTGTCTTCCCAACGATTCCAAGTGTTTCGCCGCGCTGTAATGAAAACGATACGTCCTTTAAATTTGGCTCCGAAGAAGATGGATACGAGAACGACACATCGTCGAAATCAATATAATCAAGATCATCTACCCGTCTTGGTTTTCTTGCATCTTTTACATCTGGTTCATATGCTAACGTTTCATTCACACGATCAAGCGACGCGTTTCCGCGCTGCATCACGTTAATGAGTTCTCCAATCGCAAACATCGGCCAAATCATCATACCGAGGTAAACGTTAAACGAAACAAGTTCCCCAAGCGTGACCGTATTTTTAAAAACAAGAAATGCCCCGTATACAAGGCCAATTAAATAACTAAGACCAACAAGCATTTTCACTGTTGGTTGAAACAGCGCATCAATCGTGGCAACTTTCATGTTTTTCATATACACATCTGTTGCAAGCGTATTAAAGCGCTGCTCATCCGCCTTTTCCTGCACATAAGCTCGAATCACTCGCACACCACTTACCGATTCAAGTACTTTATCATTCATATCACCAAATGCATCTTGTGCTGTCGTAAAGCGTTCATGTAACCTCTTACCGTAAATACTCATCGCATACGCCATAATTGGCAGTGGCAGCAATGCTGCAAACGTTAACTTCCAGCTAATTGAAAATCCCATCATCAAGACGATGGTAAGCATATATAAGCTAGAATCAACGAGTGTTAAAATACCAAAACCAGCTGTCATCGAAATCGCTTTTAAGTCATTTGTCGCCCTTGCCATTAAATCGCCTGTTCTGTTCCGGTGATAAAAGGTTGGCGTCATTTTTAATAAATGTCCCATAAATTTCGTACGCATCGTTTTTTCTAGTACGAACGCACCACCAAATAACTGATATTGCCATATATATGTGAGTACATAACCAACCACCGTTACGCCAAGTAAGATCCATATATAATCAATAATTCCTCCATTCGTTAACTCTCCCGCCTTTATATCATCAATTGCGAGTCCGATAACTTTTGGCGGAATAATTTCAATGATATTCACAATTAATAAACAACCAATTGCTATACTGTACCTTTTCCAATGTTCTTTAAAAAACCATACTAATTTCTGTAATACAGAAAACAATTTCATCTCTCCCTTCGTTACATAAATGGGGACATTCGCTTATTATCCACTATCAAAGCCCTCTGCTTGTAATTCGATTCTTTTATACTTTTTCATATTCTTTCCTCCTCTGCTTTTCTTTCTATATCGCTACCATGTAACACATGGAAACAACCAAAAAGACAAAAAAACGCATACCGTCGCTTTGACGATATGCGAAAAACGCATAAAAGCAGACGCCACGACACACGCAACGTCTGCTTTTTCTTTCAACAAAAAGAAAACTCAGTTCTCGTATAGGTTGCGTGATGATATATGTTTGTTTTCGTTACGAACTAGGACAAATTCAACCATGTTAACCATTACAATCATCACACTAACCTCCTTTGTTATTTTTTCCATTTTTAATTTTATAACTTTACTTACTTTTCTGTCAATTGTTTTTTTCTTACTTGTATAAAACGGGCAAGTAACACAAAAAATGAATATGATATTGAAAAGTTTCTAACACAAATCCCATACATTTTTAGCCATATGAGATAAATTTTATGTGAAAAATATTTAAGAAATCGTTTTCATAAACATTTCATTTGAAAAAAAATTTGAAACCCCCTACAATCACCATATACTCACTCTTACATCGTTGTAACTAGGAGGATTTATTATGACAACAAGTACTACGTATAAATTTTATATAAACGGAGAATGGAAAGAAAGTTCATCTGGACAAACAATTGAAATTTCTTCTCCTTATTTACATGAAACAATTGGAGAAATACAAGCAATTACACAAGGTGAAGTAGATGAAGCAATTCAATCTGCACAATTAGCACAAAAAGATTGGGCTGAAGCTTCTCTTCAAGATCGTGCGAAATATTTATATAAATGGGCTGATGAGCTTGTAAATATGCAAGATGAAATTGCTGACATCATCATGAAAGAAGTTGGAAAAGGCTACAAAGATGCGCAAAAAGAAGTTGTGCGTACTGCAGACTTAATTCGTTACACAGTTGACGAAGCGCTTCATATGCATGGCGAAAGCATGATGGGCGACAGCTTCCCTGGCGGTTCGAAATCAAAGCTTGCAATTATTCAACGCGCTCCGCTTGGCGTTGTACTAGCAATTGCACCATTTAACTATCCTGTAAACTTAGCGGCAGCAAAACTTGCACCAGCACTTATTATGGGAAATGCCGTTATCTTTAAACCAGCAACACAAGGAGCAATTAGCGGTATTAAAATGGTAGAAGCACTTCATAAAGCAGGTCTTCCAAAAGGACTTGTTAACGTAGCAACAGGACGCGGTTCTGTTATCGGTGACTACTTAGTTGAGCATGCTGGCATCAATATGGTATCGTTCACAGGTGGTACAAATACAGGTACACATTTAGCGAAAAAAGCGACAATGATCCCACTTGTACTAGAGCTTGGCGGTAAAGACCCTGGTATCGTTCGCGAAGATGCAGACTTACAAGAAGCTGCGAAGCACATTATTAGCGGTGCGTTCTCATACTCTGGTCAGCGCTGCACAGCAATTAAACGCGTTCTTGTCCATGAAAATGTAGCGGACGAGCTTGTTGGTTTACTAAAAGATGAAATCGCAAAATTATCTGTTGGCTCTCCTGAAGACAACAGCACAATCGTACCGTTAATTGACGATAGCTCTGCTGACTTCGTTCAAGGATTAGTAGACGATGCAGTAGAAAAAGGCGCAACAGCTGTTATCGGTAACAAACGCGAACGCAACTTAATTTACCCAACGCTGATTGACCATGTAACAGAAGAAATGAAAGTTGCTTGGGAAGAACCATTTGGTCCAATTCTTCCAGTCATCCGCGTCTCTTCTGACGAAGAAGCAATTGAAATTGCGAATAAATCAGAGTTTGGTTTACAAGCAAGTGTGTTCACAAAAGATATCAATAAAGCATTTGCAATCGCAAACAAAATTGACACAGGTTCTGTCCAAATTAACGGACGTACAGAACGCGGCCCAGACCACTTCCCGTTCATCGGTGTGAAAGGTTCTGGTATGGGTGCACAAGGTATTCGTCGTAGCCTTGAGTCCATGACGCGTGAAAAAGTAACAGTATTAAACTTAATGTAATTTGAAGAAGCAGATTCTAAAGGACTTTGTCTTTTAGAGTCTGCTTTTTTTATGTTCCTCTAGCTCCTCTTCATTTGTAATAATGATTGCTTTCCTTTCATATTTTTGCACGAGCTCTGTAATGACTTTCCGATTTTTCTTTTCATGTAAATGTGTCCACCGTATCATGCTTACTAGCATAGAAAAGGATGGTTTATAATGCGACTTTTCTATTTTGAAACATTGGAAAATCCATCTTTTGATCACTCTATATAACCGAACGGAATACGAAGGGTCTAAAAAAATAATAACGTCTGCTTTCTCTAATGCGGGAGTAACCCACGATTGATAATGGGCACCTTCAATAACCCAACTTTCTTTCATCATAAGGCTTTGTAAATAATCATCCCTCTCAGCCTCTATTCGCCTTATATCTCCTGCTTCTGACCTGATCCACACGACATTATCTAACTCAATATGAGGGATATTTTTTCTTTCACATAACTTTTTTGCTAAAGTCGTTTTTCCACTTCCAACAGCTCCAATAATATGGACTTTATTCACAGTAGAAAGTTGCATCATTTCCCCCCGCATTTAAAATAACAGAATTTTCAGTATGATAATTATATACCAGAGTACGAATCCGTTACCAAATTATTTATATTCTATTATAAAGTTTAATTGATACAAAAGAACATTTGTTCTATAATAAAAATTAACAATATATGGAGGTGCACAAAATGAGACCTACTTTAACAAAAAAAATTAACTTGAATGACTTTAAAGAATACTACTGGCTAAAAGAAGAACTACAAACCTTTTGCCGCGAAAATGGATTAAGTGCCTCAGGTTCAAAATTAGAAATTACGGCGCGCATTGAAGTCTTTCTCACAACTGGAGAAATTCAAAAGCCAACTCGCACGCGAAAAATAGCTGTAAAGAAGACAGAAAAACTTACTCTCGATACTGTCATTACCGAAAATCACCGCTGCACTCAAGAAGTACGCGCCTTTTTCAAAACAGTCATTCCAAAATTTCATTTTTCTACTTATATTCAAAACTACTTCAAAGACAATGTCGGAAAAACATATCGTGATGTTATAGAGGCTTGGCATGAAGAAGAAAAACGAAAGAAAGATCCAAAGTATAAAAAAGAACTTGCCCCGCAGTTTGAATATAACCAGTTCATTCGTGATTTTTTCAGCGATCCACACAACAAAGGAAAGAGCCGTGAAGACGCCATTTCGTGTTGGAATGAAACGAAAGCACAACCGGGCAGTAATAAGTACGTAAGAGAATAATCACTTTCGAAATTATCGAAATTCATATATTTCCATTGACGAATAAAAATTCATTTGTTACCCTTACCTATATTAACTTTATATTTCAAATCCTCATTCGTATCTCGATGAGGTAGAGGTTGCATCCATTAATAGTATCGTTCAGGAGATGTTGTGGCATTGATGAATGAACGAGAAAGGAATGGTTGCCGAAGTGAGACATGCCCACTGCATTGTCTTGCTGGGTCTGTACTGAATAAGTGCAGAACTGTCACAAGTAGCAATACTTGTGGAGAGCTATCAAGAGATATGTCCGTGGGTTTCTTATGAGATTGAGAAGCGCGTGAACATCGTTACGTGCTTTTTTTGTTTTATACGGAACTTAAGACATACATATCTCCTTGCTTCGCTTGGTTATACTAACTTTGGAGGTATTTTCTATGCAACAGAAAAAATGGGGCTTTTGGGTCCTAACAGCGTTTGTCGTCGGCAACATGGTCGGCGCTGGTATTTTCATGGTACCAAGTACACTCGCTCAAACAGCAAGTCCACTTGGTGTAACACTAGCTTGGTTAACAACAGGCTTTGGTGTATTAATGTTAGCTTTAGTTTTCGGTAATTTAGCAATTCGTCGCCCTGATTTAACAACTGGGCCACAAAGTCATGCATACGCATTGTTTTCATCTGAGAAAAAGAAAACAATGGCTGGTTTTAGCATGGTTTGGGGTTACTGGGTTGCAAACTGGGCAAGTAACGTCGCAATTATTACATCATTTGCTGGATATTTATCAATCTTTTTCCCAATTATGAAAGATACACGTCTTCTCTTCTCCATTGGAGGATTTGACGTTGAACTTGGAAAGCTTGTTACATTCTCTATTTGTACTTTCTTACTATGGAGTACACATCTTATTTTAGCGAACGGTGTGAGTGGTGCTGGAAGATTAAACTTCTTCGCAACAATCGCAAAAGTAACAGGATTTCTTCTCTTTATCGTTGTTGCACTATTTGCATTCCAAGCTTCAAAACTTGGACAATGGTATACACCAATTATTGATGCAAACGGTACATCACATGGGCTATTATCACAAATAAACTTAGCTGCCCTAACAACATTATGGGCGTTTATAGGAATTGAATCAGCGGTGTTATTATCAAACCGTGCTGTTTCTCCAAAAATCGTAAAACGCGCAACAATTACAGGACTTTTACTAACAGTAGCTATTTATTTAGGTATTACTATTTTAACGATGGGTGTTCTTCACCTAGATGTATTACAAGCATCTGATCGTCCACTAGCGGATGCATTAGAAGCAGTAATGGGAAGCAGCGGTGGTAAACTGATGGCACTGCTTGCGTTAACATCTTTATTCGGTTCGATTCTTGGCTGGATTTTATTAAGCTCTGAAGTACCGTACCAAGCTGCAAAAGAAGGATTCTTCCCTTCCTTCTTCACAAAAACAAATAAAAAAGGCAGTCCAATTTACTCACTGCGCTTAACAAACATTATGTCACAAGTATTCCTATTCTCAACATTATCAGGAACAATTGCTGAAGCATACACGTTTGTTATTACAGTATCAACGCTTGCGTACTTAATTCCGTACCTCGTTTCCCCAATATTCCAGTTAAAACTCGTGACAACTGGTGAAACATACGAAAACGAAAAAGGCGCTCGCATCATGGACGGTATCATCGCTGTCGTTGCCCTTGTGTATGCATTATGGGTAATTAAAACAGGTGCTGCTGATTTAAAAACATTCTTCCTTGGAATCGGATTGTTTGTAGTAGGCTTTGCCTTCTACCCACTTATGCGTCTTGATAAAAAGCGCACAGAAGAAAAAAATAAAGCCGAGAAAATTGCGTAAATGTGTTCTTAGTTATGAAAGCCCCCGGAGCGAATTGCTTCGGGGGCTTTTCTCGTTTCATTTAAGATGAATCGCTGAATCCAACATGTAAACCGCTGAATTAAATTCAATATCGCTGAATCCCATCAAACTGCTATTTACATCCGTTAAAACTCCACATAAAACGGCTGCTTTTCTTCATCTAGACAATACAAGATTCTCTCTTTGAAATTTTTCCACGTTACCATTTGCAATGCTACCTCAACTGGAAAGAACCCAACTTCCAAACTTTCCGGAGACGTTGTTAATTTCCCACCCGTTACTTTTCCTAGAAACAGCGTATTACAAATCGAGCTTTTTACATTTTGAAATACACCGCAAAACTTAATGATTTCAATATCAATGCCCGTTTCTTCTTTCGTTTCTCTTATCGCAGCTTCTCTTAATGATTCTCCTTCTTCCACTTGTCCACCTGGCATTTCCCAGCCTCGTTTTGGACCTTTTAGCAATAAGATTTCTCCCTTTTCATTCAGCGTGATTGTTGATGCGGAAAGAATGTGTTTTGGTGGTGAAAAGACACTCTGTTCTTTTGATATCATATCATTTCTCCTTTATCCCGCCTGCTCTACCTTCTCCTTCAAACGAGCAGACATACTGATTGCCTTTTTAAATAAGAAAATACTACTCACTCCAATGAAAAAGTACAATGCACCCATTCCTAGTGAAGGAATAAATGATCCAACCATAATACCTAGTGCGCCAAGCATTTTAGCCAATTGAAACACCATACTGTTAATTGCCATATAAGAACTTCTTGCATCATCTCGCACCATGTCTGCCATAATTGATTGACGAACTGGAACGTACATCATTTCTCCAATTGTTTGAAATAGTCCTGCTAATAGTAAAATCCATAACGTATTGCTAAAACCAAGTATCGTATAACCGATTGTGTAGATGAATAACCCTTTATAAAACACTTTTTGATCATCAAAGCGGCTCAGCAGCTTTACCATAAGAGCGGAACATAACACAATTAATACTGTGTTCTCCGTGGAAATCCAGCTCATCATTCGAATGCCTGTTAGATCAAATGTCCATCCGTTTGAAAATGCAAATTGAATCGTTTCAAATTCTTTTTGCAAACGAACACCAATATAATTGCTAAGCTGAAACTCAAGTGATAGTGTACATACACTAGCGATACAAAAAATAATAAACGCTTTATCTTTCATAACAACTTTATAATTGTCCGCCATTTCCCTTAGTACATTTTTCTTTTCTAGTTGCTTCTTCGCAACATACACTTCTTCCATATATGCAGTAATTAAATAGAGCGTTAAAATCGATATCACTGTTAATAACATAAATAGCTGAAAGCGATATTCTTCAAATAATAATCCACCAAAGATCGCTCCAATCGCAATCGATAAGTTAATAGCCCAGTAGTTAATGCTGTACATCATCTTTCTATTTTCCGGTGTGCTCACATCGATTAACATTGCTTCTGTCGCTGGGTTCATGATTCCCGCGCCAAGGCTATGGATAAGCATAAAGAAAAACGTAAGCCACGGTGAATCAATATACTCTGAGTTTGCAACTCCCATACAAGCAATCGCAACAACTTGAACAACTTGTCCTGCCACCATTACTTTTTTACGTCCTAATCTGTCGGCAATATAACCGCCGTATAATCCGATAATAAGCGACGCCATTACGTTTATGAGTAGAAGAATACCCGCAAGCATACTTCCTAATTTCACTGAAAAATAAATGGCCATAAACGGAAAAATCATCGTTCCAACTGTACGTGTTAAAAATGAAGTGATAATCCTAATCTTTATATTTCGATGCATTTCCCAAAATCCCATTGTTCTCTCCCCCTTATGTCTATCCATTTTACTTTGAAAAAAAGGAAGAAAAAGGTTAAAATATTTTGAATAGTTTCCCCTTTTACAATATAAGGAGTGAGAACACGATGAAAATTATGGAGCACTATATTCGGCTAAGACTTTCTTTCCAAGACGAGCAACACATTCAAAAAAGCTTACAAGAACTTGCTGACGTTTTATTTTGCAGTACAAAAAACGTTAAGCTCTTACTCCGAAAAATGAGCAATGAACAATTAATTGCATGGATACCAGGAAGGGGCCGTGGAAATAAAACAGAAATTACTTTTCTTCACAACTTTTCAAGTTGCATAGAAGACTATGCAAAAAAGCTACTAGAAAACGATAAACTACAAGATGTATTTGTCTTATTAAAAGAACCCCTTCCAGCTGCGCTCCACCATAAAATAGAAGACATGCTACATCAGCATTTTGGCTATGGCACGACAAATGAGATGTATGACGTACTAAAAATACCAAGAGGAAGAAAATTACTTCCCTTAGATCCAGCGTTTGTTGGCATTGCAACAGAGAGTCACCTCATCAGCCAAATTGTCGATACGTTAGTGATTTATAATGAAGAAACAGATACAATCGAACCGCATTTAGCACATAGCTGGGAAGTAAGCGAAGATCAAACGAGATGGACATTTTATTTACGAAAAGGTGTCCGTTTTCATCACGGAACTATGTTATCTTCAAAGGATGTTGTTTTCTCTTTTGAGCGATTGCAACAAGTAAATTCACCTTATCGTTGGTTAACAGATCATATTACTCATATTGAAATGCCATCACCATTACAAGTGACGTTTCACTTACGAAAACCAAATTTATTTTTCCTTCATTTCGTAAGCTCTGTGCAACTTTCGGTTTTACCGCACGATGTCACTGTGGAAGATTACCGTTATATTGGAACGGGTCCATTTAAAATCAAAACTTTTAATGAAGACAATTTAACATTAGAAGCTTTTCCAGACTATTTTAAAGAAAGAGCCTTATTAGATGAAATTCAATTTTGGTTTGTACCAGATGCGGTAAAAGCAGGAGCACATTATGAAGTCCCAAATATCACTGACGAAGAAGAAAGAGAAGTACAAATTGAAGAAGTCGGCTGTATATATGCGGCCTTTAACTTCAACAAGGATGGACCACATCATGATATATTTTTCCGAAAAGCATGGAGAGAGATTTTAGATGCAAAAGCATATATTGACGAACTTGGTGGCATGCGAACCATTCCTTCATATAGCTTCTTTCCAAATAGAAGCCGCACGAAATACGAAGAGCGCTCTTTATATAAAGCAAAAGAACATTTACAAAAAAGTTGTTATAATGGTGAAACAATTCACATTTACTTCTTTGAATTTAAAACAGGTCACGAAGATGCATTATGGATGCAAAACAAGTGTGAACAATTAGGAATAAAAATAGAGTTACACCCTTTTCCGGTTACTGATTACCTCGATGATTCTATTGAAAAGCAAGCTGATATGATCTTAATGGGGGAAATTTTTGATAGTAATATCGAAATGGCTTTTTTAAATGTATTTCAAAATAAAACGTGCTTCATTGAACGATTTATGAGTGATGATTATAAAGCGAAAGTGTATGATATGCTACAAACGTTCTTAACAGAGCCAAACAAAGAAACACGCTACGATATCATGTATGAAATAGAGGAATATTTACAAAAAGAGCACGTCATTCACTTCCTTCATCATCTACAAAAGAAGAAAAGCTATCCAGTCTCTTTGCAAAATGTGACGATTGATTCGTTTGGTTGGACTGATTTTGCGAAGCTTTGGATTCGGCCTTAGTAAGCAACTGCCTCACAATTCGAAGTTTCGAATATGTAACAAGTTTTATGATGACTACATAAAAGACTCAATGATTTTCATGTCGAATTCAGCGATTCTTAAAAAAGGAGTTGTTCCCAAAGTAACTATACCTTTGAAACAACTCCTTCTTTTCATACAGAACGTAAAGAAAACCTTTTACCTGCTCCAATATAATTCAATAATGGGATATCTTCCTCAATAATATAGCCAATAACATTCACTTTATCATGTTTCGGTAAATCTACTTTCGTAATTTGTACTTCACCTGCATATCTTCCATATAACTGATTATCAATTGTAACTGCACCTGCTCTCCGATTCATCGTATTCATCGGCTGAAGATGAGATTTCTCTATGAATTGATATTCTCTCGATTCAACTGAACGAACGACATCACGAGCAGGATCAAGCCGATTTGTATGGACTCTTTCAATCTTCGATAAAATAACTTGATCTTGTATAATCGGTTTATAGCGAAGCGGAATCATTCCTTCTTCCACTTTTCCTAGTTCTTGTATTGTGTTCTCTATAACACTTACATCACCAATCAATACTTTATCAACAAAGCAATCTTGTACAAGTTCTAAATATGATTGAAGCGGGCGATTGTTACGATGTTTCTCTAATGTTGGAAGCCCCTCATAAAGAGGCCCTCTCTTTTCACCGTCGCCTGAAATAAATGCCATCGTTTTTATACCACATTTTTGCAAATATTCATTTTGTTGTTGTAAAAATGACTTGGCAAGCCCTGTTTCCGGCCGTGGGTAAAAATTATGCCATGCTTCAATATGATTAACCTCAATTTTTTCATGTAATAACGCTTGCCAAAACGCTTCTGTGATTGTACTTGCATTTAGAGCAATCTTCATTTTATGAGATAGATTTGCAATTTTCTTTGGAGAAATGCCATAATCTACGCGAAGACCTGTTATTCCCCACTGTAACAATACTTCCACATTTTCATATGTTACATCTAAATGGTGTAACGACTTTGGGGAGATATCGACCATAAGCTCCATCTCATACTTACGTGCTTGCTGACCAAGTATTTGTAGTAACTCTTTATATGTCGACGGATCATCTTCCGGGATATGTAACGATGTAAAAATAGACGAAAAACCATGAGCTTTTGCTGTTTTAATCCACATTTCTTGTTGTTTCACTTTATCTTTTGCCAAATATATTGAAATGCCTATCATTCTATCATCTCCTTATATATAAAAAGGAGAAAGGTAACCCTCCCTCCTATATATTTTCACATATTTCTTCTTTAAAGCCGAAGAAATATGTGAAAATAAAACCAAATGTATAAGCAACAACAAGCCCCATAAAATAAAGCAAATATTTATTATCTGCAATTAACGGTATTAATGATAATCCTGATACACCAATCCCTAATGAAGCCGTTTGCATAACCGCCTGAAATGCACCGCCAAAAGCTGCTCCTAAACATGCAGTAAGAAATGGTCTTCCAAGTGGTAATGTTACCCCGTATAAGAGCGGTTCACCAATCCCTAAAAATCCAACTGGAAGTGCTCCTTTAATAATATTACGAAGGCGCTTATTCTTTGTCTTTGTATAAATCGCAATCGCTGCTCCAACTTGCCCCGCACCTGCCATTGCTAAAATTGTTAATAGTGGTGTTACTTGCGTTTGATTAATCATTTCCATATGAATTGGTGTTAATCCATGATGTAGACCAGCCATAACAAGTGGCAAGAACGTTCCAGCTAATACTGCACCTGCTACGGCACCACCAACATCTAGCACTGCATGAATTCCATTTGTAATTGCATCTGAAAGGAAACCAGCACCAGGTTGAATCGCTAAAATTGTTACTAAACTCACAACTAATACTGTAATTAATGGCGTTACAATAATATCAACTGCATTTGGTACTGCTTTTCGAACTTGTCTTTCCACAACTACCATGAGCCATGCAGCAAAGATAACTGCAAATAACCCACCACGCCCAGGGACAAGTGCTTCTCCAAATAACTTTATATTTGCTAGCGCTGGGTTAAAGATCAACATCCCGGCAATTGCTCCAAGTACAGGCGTACCTCCAAATTCTTTTGCTGTATTCCAGCCTACTAAAATACCTAAAAAGGTAAATATGCCGCCACCAATCAACAATAAAATTTGCAACCATACTGCCTCTGGGTTTGCTCCTGCATTCTTTGCAAAGTTTGCAATCCCATTTATAATCCCTGATGCAACAAGTCCCGGAATAAGTGGAATAAAGATGCTTCCTATTTTTCGCAAAAAGTTTTTAAAAGGTGTACTATTTTTCTTCTTTATTTCTCGCTTTTTATCCTGTCCAAGGTCCTCTAAATGACTCTCAGCTACTTCTCCAATTTGTAACCCTGTCAGTTTCTCCATTTCTTTCGCAACTTTATTCACAATTCCTGGTCCAACTACAACTTGTAACGTTTCATCTTCAATAACACCCATCACACCATCAACTTGCTTTAACTCTTCTATCTTTACTTCGTTTTCATCATGCATAGTCAGACGAAGACGCGTCATACAATGTGCAATACTACGAATGTTATTTATGCCCCCGAGTTTCTCAGTGATCTCTTTTGCCATTTGTATCTCTTTCTTCATAGCAGTTCCCCCTCCCCATTTTTTAGCTTTTATTCACTCTGTTCCCCTTATTTGCTCTGCAATGCTTGTTTTACAAAACCGTTTGCACCATTCAATTGCTCTAATGCTTCTTCATATTCGCATTGCAACAATATCATAATAATCGCTACTTTCACGTTACGATGCGCTCTGTCATAATACGATTCAGCTACGTCATGCTGTACACCTGTTGCCTCCATAATAATGCGTTTCGAGCGCTCGACTAACTTTTTATTTGTTGATTGAACATCAACCATTAAGTTCTTATACACCTTTCCAATTCCAATCATAGACGCTGTTGAAATCATATTTAACACTAACTTTTGAGCTGTTCCTGCTTTTAATCGTGTTGAGCCTGTTAAAACTTCTGCACCTGTTTCAACTTCCACACTTACATGGGCAAACTGACTCACTTTCGCATTCTTGTTACACGAAATACTCCCAGTACTTGCTCCAACGCTACTTGCATACTTTAATCCACCAATTACATACGGAGTTCTGCCACTTGCAGCAATTCCAATGACTGTATCATTTTCATTTACCCCTATTTTCTTTAAATCCTCTACTCCAAGTTCTTCGCTATCTTCGGCACCTTCCACAGCCTTGGTAAACGCTTTCATTTCACCTGCTATTAAACCTTGAACCATTTCTGGATTTGTACCAAAAGTAGGTGGACATTCAACAGCATCTAAAATCCCTAAACGGCCACTTGTCCCAGCTCCAATATATATAAGCCTTCCACCTTTTTGAAAAGAAGTAACTACAGACTGTACAAGCTTTTCGATTTGTACAATTTCCTTTGCAACTGCTGCTGCAACCGTAAAATCCTCTTCGTTCATCGTCTGTAAAATCTCTCGTATACTCATCTCGTCTAAATGCATCGTTTTGTTGTTTCTCTTCTCTGTCGATAAATGTTCTAGCACAGTATCACCTTCTTTACTATGATGTTACACCCTCATTATAACTCTATGAAATTTAAAATCAATTATTTATATTTATTTTATGAAATTAAATTTCAATTTATGACAAAAAAATGAGAATTTACTCATCTTTTCATTAGCATTTAGATTTACTTTAATTTTCGTAATCTGCTTGCCTCTTCACGTGTTTCAGTAAAATTCTCAAGTACTTGATGACCAATTTTATTAAAAGTTATAACATAAAGCGCATCAATGATATTTAATTGTGTCATTCTTGAAGCAATACTTGCAATGCGATGATCTTGCTCCACATCTGGCATGCATAATGTAATATCTGATTCTTTATATAGCGGAGATGACTGGTCTAATTTTGTAATTGCAATGACAGTAATCCCTTTCTTCTTTGCATATCGAACTATTTCCAATATATCTTTTGTTCGTCCAGAAGTAGAGATTGCAATAAATACATCCCCCTCTTCTAAATTTGCAACGAGTGGAAGCATCATGTGAAAGTCCGAAAGCATCATCGCTGTATAACCAAGGCGCGTAAATTTATATGCCCCATCCATAGCTGGTGCTGCCGATCCTCCTACACCGTAGAACAATATTTTTTTCGCCTTCAAAATAAAACTAACCGCTCTCTCTAATTCCTTCTTATCGATTGTTGTAACACTTGCTTCAATAGCTGCTTTATTCACATATGTAACTTTATTGAATAAATCAAAAGGTGTATCTGCTGCATTTGTAACAGAGAAATCGTTAATATTATAATCAGCAATTGTTAAATCTCGTACAAGTGCCAACTTAAATGCTTTAAAACTCCCGATACCGATTGTTTTACAAAACCGTACAACACTTGCTTCACTCACTCCTGCGTTCTTTGATACTTCCTTTGTTGTTAAGTTCGGTACCATTTCAGCGTTTTCCAGAATATATAACGCCACTTTTTTTTCTGTTTGCGAAAATTCCTCTATATTATTTTGTATTTTGGACAATATGGTAAGCCTCTTCAATCTGCTTTCTTCCTCTCTAATATGAACCCTCTTTCATTTTATTGTAGTCAATTTTCTTCTTATGTGACAATGAGAAAATGATATTTTAGTTATTCTATACGCTATATAAGTGTAAAAGGAGTTCAAATTGAACTCCTTTTACACAAAATACTTCTTCAACAGCGGCGGCGTTACAATTGTCGTTAAAATAACAACAATGACAATTGCTGTAAAGTTGTCAGGCGCAAGCATATTTGTCGCGAGACCATCCGCTGCGATAATTAAGGCCACTTCTCCCCTTGAAACCATACCAGCTCCAATACTAACGGAAGAGCGGAAGTCAAATCCTGTCAACCTCGCTCCAAGCCCCGATCCAATAAGCTTCGTCAATATCGCAATGATTGTTAAAATTACGATGAACCAAATTTGATCCCCAATTCCGTTAAACGTAATTTCCATTCCGATACTTACAAAGAAAATCGGTACAAAAATTGCATATGCAATCGGCTCAATTTTATGTTCGACAGAATGTTTATACTCCGTTTGTGAAATCGCAATTCCAGCTGCAAAAGCACCGATAATGCCCGCTATTCCCATTAGCTCTCCAAAATAAGCAAAGGTGAAGCAAATAATGAGCGCTGCGCTAATAAGTGACTCAGATACACGAAGCGGGACAAGTAACTTCATGATAAGCGGGACACCTTTCCAACCAACTAATATAATGGCTACAAAGAAAATGATTTTTTTCGCAATGACAAGCGTTACATTAATATCTTGTCCACCAAGAAAGCTTGTTACAAAAGCAAGTAAAATGACGACGATAATATCATCAAATACAGCTGCACCTAAAATCGTTGTACTTTCTCTCGTATTCATCTTTCCAAGATCGCGAAGTGTTTGAACGGAAATACTAACAGATGTTGCACAAAGAAGTAATCCTAAAAAGATGGCATGCGCCTGATTCATTCCAAATGCAAGGCCTGAGATATATCCACCGAGAAACGGAAAAATAATACCGCCAATCGCTACTGCAAACGACGAAGTAAGATTTCGATTTAACTCCTCTAAATCCGTTTCAAGCCCTGCCATAAACATAAGAAGTAATACCCCAATTTGGCTCAGCTCATCAATCAACTCTGAGCTCTCAATAATTCCAAAGACGGCAGGCCCCATAATAATACCGATAATTAATTTACCTAATACGGATGGTTGACCGAGCCGTACACTAATATCTCCAGCTAACTTCGTACAAAGTAATATCATCACAAATTGAAAATAAAATAACATCGCATCTTCTCCTACTTCAAAATACATCGATTTCTACCAATAGCTTTTGCTCAAATGCTTCGTTTTAACGTTTACATTTTTATCCATCATCTTAGAAAAATCGCATATAAAAGTAGGAAATTCAGCAAAATAAAAAAGCTCACCGATACAGTAAGCTTTTCTATTGCTACATATTTACTTATTTTCTTCCTTTTTCTTCTTACGTATTGCCAGTCCTTCAAATAAGAAGTTAATGGAAAGCGCTCCTGCACCTGCCAGTACAAATGTTACTAAGAAAAGAATCCAAAAGCTTTGATCTTTTAAATAATAATACCCAAATAAAAGGACGATACCGATCCATACGTATTCAAGAATATTTTTAATCGTTTTTTGTTTCAATTTATTCGCTCCCTTATCGTTTCTCCTATCCGTATTATAACATATCGCCTATTCGGCAAAAATAAATAGGCTTTTGTACAAAACAGGATAACCTCTTTATGACGTTTCGCATAAGATAAGGTAGATTTCATAAAAAATGAAAAACATTATTTACTAAGGAGGGGGAATGAATTTGTCAAATAGAAAACGAATAGGTTGTTTTGCCCCTCTTGGGATGAACTGTTATCCACCATCCCCCCCTCTCTTTCCTCCACCAAAACCTATTGAAACAGAACTCATTACAAATGAATTTTGTGGGAACTTTCTTGTGACAGATCAACCACTTCCTTCGCGAGAAACGCTAGAATTATGGCAGCGTGATGAAACAAGTCTTATTACAGGAACAGTCTCGATCTATAATAGTTCCAATAGTACACATCCTGTCTCCATTCAAATTATTGACAAAATCGCGCATCAGTTCATCGTATTTCCTGGTAATACAACTTCATTTACAGGAAATGCACTACAATCCATATCTATTATCGATATTCCCAATGATTCTCCTCTTTATATTGAAGGAAAATATTGCTGCCAATTCACATATTGCCGTAAAAAAATGAATTGTATGTAACAACATGTTCATAAATTCATAAAAAAGATAGTATACCCACAGGGTATACTATCTTTTTTATGAAATCGGGTAACGCAACGTAATACAAAATTCTCCTTGATGCTCACCCACTCCAGCTGTTGTAATTTCAATGTCTGTAAACCGGCGTACTGTAAATGCCGCGCTACTTCCCGGTGAAATCGTAAGCGTTTCAACAGGTGTTGTACCAACTAAGAACTCAACTGTAATATCACCTACACCGACATCATACTTTACATACCCTGAAGCAACAATCTCCTGCGTAACGTTATTCGTGTATACAACAACCGCACCTGTACCATCAATTGACCAATCTAAACATACTTTATCTTGTACAATCGTTTTATTTGAACAACAAGAAAGCCCTGAATAATTCGAACCCATTTCCCCTCTCTCCTCTCTTTATGAAACCGGATAGCGCGATGTGATACAAAATTCTCCTTGATATACGCCTGGAGTTGCTAAAGGCAAAATTACTTGAATCGTATTAAACTGACGATACGTAAATCCTAAGCTTGATCCTGGGCTTAATGTTTGTGTATCGATGATAGTAGCAGTAGAGTCTAACACTTGTACTGTTATATCAGTTGGACCAACGTCGTATTTAATAAATCCTGTGCCAACTACAGTTTGATTAATGTTATTTGTATAAAGGATAACCGTTACATCTGCCGCCACAACTGTACCAGACCAAGGACTACATACTTTATCTTGTACAAACGTCTTATCCGGACAACAACTAAGTACTGTCGAAGTACATTCACATGACATAGTTCTTCCCCCTTTTTTGCAAAGCTTGTTCTGTATATGTGTATGATATAACGACTATTTTGTTTGTACCGTTGTCCTATTTTGAAAGGGTGACAAAAAAAATCCTGTATCAAAGATGATTGAACACCTATCGATACAGGATTTTTTTTACTTTTCCTTAATACATTTTGAAACATCATTGGTTTATACTTATCAAAAGCTTGTATTAACTCTTCTCCAAAGATTTTAATCGTTTCTTCCCAAGGGTGCCCTAAATATCCCCATTTAAAGTCTTTATGAAGGAAGAAATAGTAATCTCCATTCGGAAAAGGAGGGACTAACCACTCATCAAATTCATCTTTCGGAAAATCAAGAAATGGATTCACCCAGTAACAATCATGTTGCCAATTTAATGCATAAAAATACTCATCTTTTCCCGCAAGCTCTTTAAAAACAATTAAAGAATTATTCTCTAAATCACAGTAAAGTTCCTTCAATTCCTCTAACTCCCCAGACCAATCTAAATAAGGAGATACGTCATATATAACAAAAGGACTTGGGACTTCAAATGAAGGAAACGCAGATGTACTTGGAGTGAACTGGAACACAGTATATATTGTATTCCATATCGTTTCATATTCTTGTTCAGATAGCTCAATCCAGTTTTTCACTTCTTGCACCTCTTTATGTAAATGAAGGCAGTAAGAATATACTACCTTCATTGTAACTTGTTTTTTACTTGTAAACTCTTCTATTCTACTAACAATCCATGCTTACTTTGCAAATGAACCGGTGCCATTTTAATAATGCGCTGTAAAATAAACAAAATAACCGCAACATCATCTACTAAGCCAAGCAGTAAGAAAAAGTCAGGAATTAAATCAAACGGGAACATGACATATCCACATAAGAATAAAATAGATAATCCCTTTTTCTTTAACTCCACATCGCTTGATGTAAAGAAGTCATATAGAAATGGGATAAACTTTCGAACTTTAAAAATTAAGCGCATTCTGCCCCATAATTTTCGCATGCTCATTCTCCTCTCTATCTTTATGCATACAAAAAGGACCTTTACTAGAGATGGTAAAGATCCTTAAAAAGGTAGAAAGGGGCCTTTACCGCATCTGGTAAAGGTCTCACTAACAACAAACTGTTGCCAATAAAGCCGAGGGGTTGTCCCTGTAATGACGACTTTATTGTTAAAGTTACTCCCCTTTATGTGCACAATTTATAAAGTCATCTTAAAATGTTTGTCATGAAATGTCAATTCCTTTATATTACCAAATTAATAGAATTAATAGTTTCTTTTTCAGATTAAGAGAGGAGTTGTAACTGGAGAGAATGCTCATCAGGATCATAAAGGAATAATGCTGTTTCTCTTTCTACATACCCCACTTTATAATAATCAAGTTTCTTCTTAACTTTTTCAATTTCAGCGCTGGAAAGCTTTACTTTTATGTCTCTTTTTTTTCTCATTTTATTCACAACACAGCAAAGGCGCACTTGTCCAACATCATACCAAACGCCTGGTACATGTAGCTGCGGGCGCTGTTTACTTGGCTGAAATCCTAAAATTCCTTCGTAAAAATACAATGTTTCCTTTAAATTGCTTATATGCAAATTAATTTCCTCCACGCCGCTCATCTCCCTTTCTTTCTTATTAGTTTTTCTATATGAGTCATAAAGAACGATTATGTTCGAATACAATACATTGTGCCGTTATTTTATCCCGCTTAAGGGAGGTTATGAATAGTGGATAAATATGTGAAATCTTATACGCCATTTCACGGCCCAAATGATCCTTGCTCGCCAATCGGAAAGAAATATTATTTCACTCCGCCTCATTTATATATCGGATTTCAACCACCAAACTTACCACAATTTTCACCGAAAGAAGCGCTTCAAAAGGGGACACTATGGCCGGCTTTTTATGATTATTACGAAAATCCGTATAAGAAAGGGCGGTGAAGTATCCCGTGACCGCGCAGTTACCGAAAGAATTTTATGACTTAATCGAAGAATTGCAACAGCTTGATTTCGTTTTAGTAGAACTCACCCTCTATTTAGATACTCACCCTGATGATGTTGCTTCTATTAAACAATTCAATGATTTCTCGTATAAACGCCGCTTACTAAAGCAAAAAATTGAAGAAAAGTACGGCCCTCTGCAGCAATATGGAAACAGTTATTCAAACGCTCCGTGGGAATGGAGTAAAGGTCCTTGGCCATGGCAAATTTAAAGGAGACGACATATGTGGATTTATGAGAAGAAATTGCAATACCCTGTAAAAGTCAGCACGTGTAATCCAACGCTGGCAAAATATTTAGTGGAACAATACGGCGGGGCCGATGGTGAATTAGCTGCAGCACTCCGCTATTTAAATCAGCGCTATACCATTCCTGATAAAGTCGTTGGCCTTCTAACTGACATCGGAACGGAAGAATTTGCCCATCTTGAAATGATTGCGACGATGATTTACAAATTAACGAAAGACGCCTCGCCCGAACAAATGAAAGAAGCTGGACTTGATGCGCACTACGCTGCTCATGATAGTGCTCTTTTCTATCACAACTCTTCTGGCGCACCATTCACCGCTACATACATACAAGCAAAAGGAGATCCAATTGCAGATTTATATGAAGATATTGCTGCTGAAGAAAAAGCACGCGCAACCTATCAGTGGATTATTGATCTCTCTGATGACCCCGATTTAAACGATGGCTTACGCTTCTTGCGAGAGCGAGAAATTATTCATTCGCAACGGTTCCGCGAAGCTGTTGAAATTTTAAAGGACGAACGTGACCGCAAAATTTATTTTTAACATACGTATGCACATATGGAGTTACCCATATGTGCATACGTATTATTGATACGTTTGTATAAATAATGGGCCTTCTCCTCCCCACTCTCCATAACATACTTCACTTAATTTCACCTTTTGTCTTTTTAGTTCCTTCTGTAACCATACTTCATTTAAACCACTTTCCTGTAAATTATGTACGATAATCTGCCCATCACTAATAAGAAGCCTCGGCAGGAATGTTGGCTTCCCTTTTATATTCAAATCTTCCCTCGTTGGCGTTTCTACATTTTCTTGCTTCATCACACTCACTGAACCATCATTTTCTAATACAGCAAACTTTACCTCTTGCAGTGAAAACACATTTTTAGCGCGAAGAAGTTGCTGAAATTGATCTACATCTAAATGATTTTTCTTCATCTCTTTCCAATTTAACTTCCCGTTTGCTACTAAAATAGATGGCTTTCCTTCTAAAACAATCCTTGCTTTCCGCCACTTTTGTGTACATATTTCCGTTACGAAAATAAAAGTTCCCCATGCAACCAATGCAAATGCAACTCTTCCTAAATGTGTCTCCTCATCATACACCGCATCCCCTAATAAATTTCCTAACACAAGTGCAGAAATAAAATCAAACGGTGTAATTTGACTAATTTGCGTTTTACCTAAAATTTTCACAAGAACAAATAACATGATATAGCCAAAAAACAATTCAATAAAAATTTCAACATAATCCATAAGCTGAAATCACCTTTCTTTATTTCCTCACATTACCATTAGTATCCCAACCTCTTTCAAATACATGCAGATAGCATAATTATTAAAGTTAGCGTATTATTCTATATTTTTTTAAAAATTTCTAGTTGATTTCTAATCATCAGACCTTTAAAATAAAAACAGTTACTCGACATATTATCTGAATTTTCGACAAAAAGTTAACTAGAGAGGATTTTTTCATATATGCGCACAACTTTAAAGCCATCGCAAATTTTATCGATTAGCTTACTGTTATTTGCCATTTTCTTTGGCGCCGGCAACATGATTTTCCCGCCTCTTCTTGGACTCTCTTCTGGAGAGAACATGTGGGTTTCAATTTCCGGTTTCGTCGTAACAGACGTTGGCTTATCATTACTAGCAATCGTAGCGGTTGCACTAGCTGGAGGAAACTTTACAAACCTTGCAAACCGCGTTCATCCAAAGTTCGCAGCAATACTAACAATGATTATTTATCTTTCAATCGGACCACTTTTCGTTATTCCACGAACAGGATCGGTTTCGTATGAAATCGGAATTGCACCACTCTTCCAAGAGCAGTGGTATTTAATGCCATTATTTACATTTCTCTTCTTTACACTCGTATATTTCTTATCGTTAAACCCATCCAAATTAGTTGATCACATTGGGAAAATTTTAACACCAATTTTACTTGGAATTATTGCAATTATGGCAACGAAAGCGATTATGTCGCCAGCGACGTACATGGCTCCAGTAGGTGATTACGAGAGCATTCCATTTTTCAAAGGATTCCTAGAAGGCTTTTTAACGTTAGATGCGATTGGTGCACTCGTTTTATCTGTACTTGTTGTAGATGCAATTCGTCAAAATGGAGTTACAGAAAAGAAAGCGATGGCAAAATATACAATTATATGTGGAAGTATTGCCGCGTTATTTTTAACAATCGTTTATTTCTTACTTGGTTATATTGGTGCATCAAATGGCCACCTCGGTCAATTTGAAAATGGTGGACAACTTCTTGCAACAGTTATGTATCAATTCTTCGGAACAAACGGAAACATTTTATTAAGTATCGCGATTATTGCTGCTTGTTTAACAACAGCGATTGGTGTTGTAAGTGCCTTCGCGAACTACTTCTCAAGCATATTAACAAACGTTTCATACAAAACGCTTGTGTTCGCCGTTTGTGCGTTTAGCTTTATCGTTTCAAACTTAGGACTGAGCTTATTAATTACAATCACATTACCTGTATTAATCATTCTATATCCAATTGTGATTATTTTAATTTTCGTCTCGTTTATCGACACAGTTCAAAAACAAAAGCCATCTGTATACGTTGGCGCAATGGTTGCTGCCTTTATCGTAAGTACGATTCATGCTTTTGATAACTTAAACATGATGCCATCTGCAATTACTTCAATTGCAAGTACTATCCCATTTTACGATTTAGGAATTGGTTGGATTGTTCCTGCCATCATCGGCGGATTTGTCGGTTACTTTATTCCACAAACACGCGTAGAAGGAGAAACTTCTACGAAATAGCAAAAAGCACTCGTTTCGTTTTGAACGAGTGCTTTTTTATCTCTTACACATCAAACTTCACAACATAGTTTTGTAAATTTGTATTATAAAAGGCCTCTGAATACTCAATAAGATTTCCATGATCATCGTACGAATAGCGTAACCTTTTCAAAAGATGTTCTTCTTTTACCTGTAGTTTTTCACAAATATAAGATGGTGGTACTTCTACTGCAAACTCATCTTGGAAATGAGAAAATTGAACGCCTTGCTTTGCTAACAGTTCGTATAGTGACGCTTCATACGTTTCGGAAATGAGAGGAAGCGTATATTGATCCGAAATATAATGTGAAAAATAAATGTAAGGCTCCTCATTTAAATAGTACATTCTAGAAATTTTATAACAACTTTTCCCGATAATACGAGGAACATGACAGTCCCCTGTAACGTGTATTTTCTCTACTTTCACATCACCTTTACGAACTGTATGCCCTTCTTTCATTAATACTTGCGTAAAGCTTTGTCCTTTTGACAACTTCGTAAATTGCTTATTGTTAATCACCTTTGTTCCTTTTCCACTATGCTTTTCCACATATCCTTCTTTCACTAACTGACTAACTGCATTACGAATTGTGATCTTACTTACTTCGAATTCCTTTTCAAGTTGTGGCTCTGGTGGCAAATTTTCTCCTAACGAATACGTTTTGTCTAAAATACGTGTACGTAAAATCTCCACTATTTGTAGATAAATTGGTCCTTTTCGTCTCGATAGTTTCATGAACTCTACCTTTCTATCACTGAGGATACGCCCTTTACTATTTTTTGTATTTCAGCTATTTGTGCAATTGGAGAGTCACCGTATGTCGTATGTGCATACACACTTGCAGCAGTAGCAAAGTTAACGATTTCTTGCCGCTTCATACATGATAGAACACCGTGCAATACCCCTGTTGCAAACGCGTCACCGCTACCAATTCGTTCATAGACAAGAAAGCCGTGTTCTCCCGAATATGTAACTTCGCCATTTGCAACGATGTACCCTTTCAGTTTGCGCTCCCCTATATGTTCTTCCTTACGAATTGTTCCTGCCATTACATGTATATTATATACTTTTGCAACTTTTGGAAGTAAGTCTTCAATTTGTCTTTCTCGAGTTGTTTCAGTTGTTTTCATTCCTAATATATACATCGCATCTTTTTCCGACATAAAACAAATATCAGCTAACTGTAACATCATTTCATACCACGGCTTCGCTTGCTCGTAGCTCTCCCATAATTTTGGACGGTAGTTACAATCAAAACAGACTTGAATCCCTCTATTTTTCGCCTCCGTCGCTAGTCTCACAACCGTTTCTCGTAAATTTTCCGTGAGCGCTAAGCTAATACCACAGAAATGAATAACATCTGTATCTTCTAAAAAAGTATCATACTCATATTCCAGGGTAGAAGATAACGCAAATACACTTTCTTTCCGGTTTGTATACGTTACTTGAGACGGACGAATCCCAAAACCTTTTTCTAAAAAATACATTCCTATGTACTCTCCGCCTCGTATGACAAAGTCTGTATTTATTCCAAGGGAGCGTAGCTGTGCTAGCGCTGCATCACCAATACTATTTGCTGGTAATTTAGATACTAGTTTTGTCTTGTATCCAAATTGTGAGAGACCGCTTAACACATTCACACCTGTTCCTGAAAATAAATATTTCAATGTATTTTCTTGATGTAGCTTTTTATATTCTGGAACTTCTAATCGCATCATCACTTCTCCAAATGCTGCGATTGTTTTATCCATAGCTTTCTACCATATCTTTTGTAATTGCTAATAAAGTTCTCACATCCTCCACATTCGTTTCACCAGTTTCTTTATTTACAATCGAAGAGTATACATGTGGAATTATTTTCTGTACCCCTGCTTGCAAGGCAACTTTTAAAATTTCTCCGTAATTCATTAAATCAATTCCACCGGTAGGCTCTAAATACAGTTCCTCTTTTGCACACGCTTCTGCAACGATTTTAAATTCCTCGATATGTGCAAGGCCCTTCATTGGAAAATACTTAATTGAGCTCCCACCCATATCTTTAATCATTGTAATTGCCGTTTCTATAGGAATGATACCCGCCTTCCTTTGACTACTTAACGGCCCAGTTGATATTTTTACATAGCCTACTTTCCCAGATGGTGATACAAGACAATTCACTAATGTTTCATCGTTCTCAAGCAGAGCTCTCGTATGTCCAACTCCTGTAAATACTTGATTCACATGCTTTGGTTTATAATGACGACAAATATTTGCGACCATTTTCCATTGATTCGGGTCTCCCGCACCTAAACCGACAGATACTGCATTCTCAATTGCTAGTTCATAATTCCGTAAATCAGCAACAGCTTCTGCTACCGTTTCATAGTTTTTAGACAATACACCAACTAACACATACCCCTCAGCTGCTTCATAGATTGCTTTTGCATTTTCTACACTGTTTGCAAGAACATTGATACATACACGATTTTTATAAAATTTAGCTTGTAACATCAATGCGTCATCCCCCTACTATTTGTTGTAGTTTCGAAACTATGATTTCCATGTCTCCGCTACGCAACGGGCGCGGATCAATCTCAAAATAACCAACGTTTGCATAATAATCTCGTGTATAAATCGCGATCTCTCCCGCTTTCAACTTCTCGACCACTTGCAGGGCCGTTTGCTTTGTTTGTAACGAATCAATTTGTACACGCCCTCTATAGATTGGCCTCCCCCCTTCATCTTGTACAATTGACACTCTTACTCCATCTATTTCATTTAATACACGTAGCGCTGCGACACACTTTTGTTGGTCTTCTGCCGTATCCTCATCCTCTTTATAATTTTCAAGAGCTTGTAACAGCCCAAAGATTGCTTCTTTTCCAATCTTCATCGCCCTTCCGATTCCCTTCATATGCGGATACAGATAGGAAACATACTGTTCTTTTCCGGCTACTATACCTGATGTTGGCCCTTCTAACGCTTTGGAACCACTATAAATGACTAAATCAGCTACTTTCGCATATTTCGTTACATTCTCTTCTGCAGCAGCATCAATAATAAGGGGAATATGATGCGCCTCACATATTTCCTTTACTTGCTGGGCTGACAACATATTCTTTTGTACACAATGGTGAGATTTCACATATAATACCGCTGCCGTTTTTGGCGTAATTGCTCCCTTGAATTGTTCTAAACTACAGCCATTACTGTAACCAGCTTCTTTTAAAGAACCACCACCAAGCTTCACCATCGTTTCCACAGGTGCACCGTAATCAACATTATGACCTTTCTGAATCAAAATTTCATTTGGAAGTTCCTCACGATAGTCATACAGTTTCTCCGCGATATACGAATTTCCTTTACTAATCACACCAGCAACTGATAACGCAATACCACTTGAAGCAGAGTTGACAGCCATTGCTGCCTCTGTTCCTAACCTTTCTGCAATACGTGCTCCTGCTTTCTCCGTTAATTCTTTCATTTCAACGTAATGCTCCCCGCCTAATTTCATAGCTTCTATAACAGATTCATGCAATGTTGATACCCCTAATATACTCATCCGCCCACTCGCATTAATGACTTTACGTAACCCAAGTTCTTCAAAGTTCAATATATTCCCCTCCTAATACGACCGCTTTTGGAGAAATCTTTTGATGATATGTGACTGTTTCTCCATGCGAATCAGTCAGTAATACTTCATCCTGCTCTACTGTAAATAACGTTAAATCTGCTGTTGCCCCTCTTTCTAAACGCCCTAGTTTCTCTTTCCGTAGCAACTTTGCAGGTGTCTCCGTTACAGCCTGAATAATGGTTTCTAAGTCGTATCCTAAATACAGAAATTTCGTTAATGTTGTCGCCATGTTATAAACAGGACCGTTCTCTTTATTTCTGTTATATATATCTGTGCTAATTGTGTGAAATGGAATGCCTCTTTCTTTTGCTTGTTTTGCAATTGCAAAGGAAAAGCTTGCTGTACCATGACCAATATCAAAGGAAACCCCTGCCTGTAAACACTCTTGAATTGGTTCATAGGAACAAGAAAATATATGATTATTTGATTTTCCATGAAAGCAATGCGTAACAATATCTCCCTGTTCTAAATAAGGCAAAACTTCCTCAATTGTAGGAGGAGCACTCCCAATATGAACCATGATTGGGAGATCTAGCTCCTTTCCATATTTCTTCGCAATACGTAATGGCTGAATACCGTTTTCTCCAACAACACTGGCACTCATTCTTACTTTCAAGCCAGCAATAAAGTCAGGATACGCACAGTATGCTCTTTGAATAGAAGAAAATTGTAAATCTTCTATTCTACTAAGCTCATCAATTCGCGCTAAGCCAACTTTAGAAATATTCATAAATGAAAAGATGCGAGTTTTATACTGCTTCGCTAACTCATAAAACTCACCAATTGTATCGCTCCCACTGCTACCAGCATCAACAACTGTTGTAACCCCCGTTTTATAGCCGATTTCATCTGGATAAGCGCAGTACGGCGAAAACTTCGGAAACGCATGTGTATGCATATCAATCCATCCACTCGATACATATATCTTTCCCTTTAAATCAAGTGACATAGTAGCCTGCTTCTTCACAGTATCGCTAATCAGTTCAATTTCATCATTCGTTACAAAAATATGCTTCACTTCTCCATTTACAAGCTTTGCATTTTGTAAAAGAAGGCTCATTCCAAATCCCCAGCCTTTTTTTTCAACAAATGTCTATCCCTTGTGATTGCTAGCTTATGCTTCATGTTTTTGCATCTCCTTTAGCCGTTGTAACAATGCCATACTCGTAAATCTATATTTAGCAGACAAACATGTCGCACTTAAGATTGTTGGCACGATAATGACAAATGGTGACTGTATTCCAGTTACAATGACTATACAAATTGAACAAGCAATACATACGATAGATAAAAGCAGCAACGTTAATAATGATCTCTGCTTTATCCACTCAAATCGGTGTGCCATCCACTGCCCTAAAACAAATGTAATTAAGACGATAATGACTCCGAGCATCCTTTTTTCTCCTCTCCTACTAGTTGTTGTTTTTCATACACTTTAAAGAATGGATAATAAATGATAAATGAGATGGTAAAATTAATGAGCACTAACACACCTGCCATAATTGTCCAATCTGTACTCACTACTGCTGCAATTGGTGAAATCATCGTAAATGGCAACTTTACCATCATCATCGGGATTAACCCTGAAACAACTGCAAAATAAGATAACGTTGTCGTTACTAACGGTGCAATAACAAATGGGATTACTAAAATGGGATTCATCACAATCGGTGCTCCAAAAATAATTGGTTCATTAATGTTAAACAGCCCCGGTATAAAAGATAACTTGCCAAGCTCTTTTAAAAACTTTGATTTCGAGAACATAAACATCACAACTAATGCCAACGTTGAACCAGAACCACCAATCCAAACAAACCATTGGATAAATTGCTCAGTAAATAAATTTGGTAGCTCATACGCGTTCCTTGTTTCTGTAAATACTTCCATATTTTCAAGAATAGCTGCATCCCACATCGGACGGATAATCGGTCCTAAAATAGCTGGACCATGAATACCAAATGACCAGAAAAAGACAATTAAAAATACTGTTACTAGTCCTCCAAGAAGACTATTTCCAACTAACAAAGATTTCAGCGGAGTAATCAAATACGTAATCGTTGTATTAATATCAAAATTCAGTCCATAGCGAATGCCCCAAAATAATAAAATAATAACTAGTGTTGGAACTAATGCCGCAAATGAATTCGATACAGCCGGTGGAACGCTGTCTGGAAGTTTAATTGAAATATTGCGCTTAATCATAAAATGATAAATTTCAACCGCAATTAAGGATGTCACAATTGCTCCAAACAACGACGTTGCACTTAATTGTCCGATTGAAATATATCTACCAGCATCAATGACGCCATCAACGGACTCCATCACTTGAATGGGCTGAACGGAAGCTAATAAGAAAGCCAAAACAGAAAGTAAACCCGCACTCAATTGATTTAATTGATAAAAACTAGCAAGTGATGCCCCAACGCCAAAAGCCGCATATAAAGCCATTAACCCTACGGTAAACCGAAATGGAATCTCTAAAATGTGTCGATGCGGTTCAATCCATTCCATATAAGCCTCAATTGGTAAGTTTAAAAACAGCACAAAGAATGAACCAACAATTGTTAAAGGTAATGTTGAAATCACTCCATTTCGAATTGCCAACAAATGCCTTTGTCCTGCAATTTTTTGTGCCACTGGCATTACTTTTTGTTCCATAAACCCCATAAAGCGATTCATTTATAACCCTCCCTTTTTATAACTACAAAAAGATAATAAGGATATAACATTATAATGTTTATGAGTACAAAAATTGTTCTTTACTGACATGTCATTTCGATTATTTATTATTGTGGATAACATTAAGTTTCGCGGAAATGAATGCGCTTTCCTTCTTCACGTGTAAATAATTCCTTTTGAATTTTATTTTCAAATAAACCTTCTTCATTTCACTACAAATGTATGTACATATTTTCTTATGTATACGTAAACGATACAAAAGAATTTATAACGTGCTCTGTTAATTATATTCCTTTACAAAAAAATCCATTTTGACTAAAAAACAAAGGATTTTCTCCAAAAAAGTAAATTTTTTTAACGCTTTGTAAATTTAGTGTAAATTTTTATCGAAAATTATTTACAAGAACTCAACTTTTATTTAATAATTACAACCGTACATGAAATTTTTTAAGGAGTGGACTGCGTGGAATTCAATGTTCAAGAAATGGTCTTTCAGTTCTTAGGTGGACTAGGGATTTTCTTATTCGGTATTAAGTACATGGGCGACGGCTTACAACAAGCAGCTGGTGATCGTCTACGTGATATTCTTGATCGCTTTACAACAAATCCTTTTATGGGTGTATTAGCGGGTGTTTTAGTTACTGCATTAATTCAATCAAGTTCAGGAACAACTGCTTTAACAGTAGGTCTTGTAAGTGCTGGATTTATGACACTACGACAAGCAATTGGTGTTATTATGGGTGCTAACATCGGGACAACTGTTACAGCATTTATCATCGGAATTGATCTTGGAGAATATGCGTTACCAATTATTGCATTAGGTGCAGTATTGTTATTCTTCTTTAAAAATAAAAAGGTGCAATCTCTTGGGCAAGTTGTCTTTGGGTTTGGTGCTTTATTCTTCGGTTTAGAATTAATGAGTGCTGGAATGAAGCCATTACGTACGTTAGAATCATTCCAAGAACTAACATTAAGTATGAGTGATAACCCTATTTTAGGTGTTATCGTTGGTACAGTATTTACATTAATCGTACAAAGTTCTAGTGCTACTATCGGAATTTTACAAGAACTGTTTGGCCAAGGAGCAATGGATTTACAAGCTGCCCTGCCAGTATTATTCGGTGACAACATCGGAACAACAATTACAGCTGTATTAGCAGCAATTGGTACTTCTATTGCAGCAAGACGTGCTGCTTTAGTACATGTTATGTTTAACATTATCGGAACGGTTATCTTTACGATTTTAATTGTTCCATTTACAAGTTTAATTAGTTACTTCCAAGAAACGTTGAATTTAACACCTGAAATGACAATCGCATTTGCACATGGAACATTCAACATAACAAATACAATTATTCAGTTCCCATTCATCGCTGTATTAGCATGGATTGTAACGAAAATTATTCGTGGTGAAGATTCAGTTATTGACTTCAAACCACAACATTTAAACCCAATCTTTGTTGAACAATCTCCAGTAATCGCATTAACAGAAGCACAAAAAGAAGTTGTGCGTATGGCTGAGTTCTCATTACAAGGATTAAAAGAAGCAAATGAATTCTTAAATACAAAGCAAAAGAAACATGCTGATATGGCTGTTCAATTAGAAGCAGCAATCAACAATTTAGATAGAAAAATCACAGAGTATTTAGTAACAATTTCTGCAAAACCACTATCACCTCATGATTCAGAAAAGCACTCTGCACTAGCAGATGTTGTTGGTGATATTGAGCGTATTGGTGATCATGTAGAAAACTTAGTAGAATTAGTGGACTTCCAAATTTCAAATCGTGTTACAATGTCTGATGTTGCAATGGAAGAATTAAATGAAATGCTTGCATTAACAATTTCAACATTAAACGATGCAATTGGTGCCTTATCAGAATTTGATAGTGACCTTGCAAAAACGGTTATATCTAAAGAGCGTGAAATCGACCAAATGGAACGTGTATTACGTAAACGTCACGTAATGCGTCTAAACGAGCGCAGCTGTACTGGTGATGCAAGTATCGTCTTCATCGATATGGTAAGTAACTTAGAGCGTATCGGAGACCATGCGGTAAACATCGCAGAAGCTGTATTAGGTGAGAAAGCAAGCGGACAAGCAACACGTTCACTTTCATAATGGAAGAGAGATGGCAAATGCCATCTCTTTTTTTATGTAAAAATGTAAATGATTTGTAATATCCTTTTCTGTAACAAAGAATTATAATTAAGTGATATGTCTGTATTGTTACTATAAATAAAAGGGGTATATAGAATGGATCGAATAACATTTAAAAATGAGAATAACAAAAAAAAGAAATATAAAAAACTGAAAATTCTCGCTATCATTCTTACATTTTTCTTACTTTTCGGAGGTAGCTACGCTCTATTTTTAGTAAATAAAGCTTCCTCAGCAGTTAAAAACGCCTCTCACAATCTATCTCGCGGTGAGAAATCAAAATTAAGGGAAACAGCAGTAAAACCGCTTACTCATAACGTTTCCATTTTAATTATGGGAATTGATGAAAATGAAGGACGCCAAGAGGAATATAACGGAGCCTTTCATCCTGATGCCCTATTACTTGCAACATTTAATAACGATGATAAAACAGTGAAATTAGTTAGTATTCCACGAGATACATATACATATTTACCGATAAAAAAGAGAAATGACAAAATTACACACTCCTATGCATACGGTGCTGTAAAAAATGGAGATGATGGTGGCCCAGCTGCTACAATTGATGCAGTTGAACGTTTATTTAATGTCCCTGTTGATTACTTTGTTACATTTAACTTCAAATCTTTCATGACGATTGTTGATAATTTAGGTGGGATCGAAGTAGATGTACCTGTTAGCTTCACAGAGCAAGACAGCAACGATAAGCCAGATGCAATTCGTATTAAAAAAGGACTACAAGAACTAAACGGTGAAGAGGCATTAGCACTTGCTAGAACTAGAAAAATTGATAGCGATTTCATGCGTGGTCAACGTCAACAACTTGTTATCGAAGCTATGATTAAAGAACTAACAAGCATGAATTCTGTCACAAAATTAGGAACGATCATTGATGACATTAACGGTGACTTCAAAACAAACTTATCATTTGATGACATGCTTTCATTTTATAAATATGGCATGGGTGCTTCAATGGAGAAATTACAAATTACTGGTGAGGACTGCTATATGGGAACAGGAGATAAAAAGTGCATGCCTCCTGAAATCCATCGCACATATTATTATATGCCACACGAAGATAGCGTAGAGGACATAACTGAAGAATTACGTAGTCACCTCGATCTTCCGGTTAACAAATCTACAATAGAGGAAGATGAAAACGAGAATGAGGAAGAACAAAAAAACAAAGCCGTTGAACGTTAAACGGCTTTGTTTTTTATATCAATGTAACATATCTATCCATATTTTTATCGACGTGGCTACAATTAGTAGTGCTAATATCCATCTCAGTAAACTTTGACTCATCTTTTTCCCTACCCGTGCTCCAAGAGGTGAAGCAAGTATACTTGCAAGTGCAACGATGATAGAAGGACCAAATAGCACTTGCCCTGCTGTCACCTTCCCAATGGTAATTCCAATCGATGAAATAAATGTAACTGTTAATGACGTTGCAATGGTCACTCGAACTGGGAGCTTTAAAACAACAAGCATAATTGGAACAAGTAAGAATGCACCGCCTGCTCCTACAATTCCAGAAGCGAATCCAACGATAAACGCGAGTACACTTGCTACCCATTTGTTATAGGTGAGCTCTTTCGTTAGCGTCTCTTTCTTTGGCACAAACATCATAATTGCTGCAATTGTAGCAATTACTCCGTACACAGCATTTACTTCATTTTCATTTAACAATGTAGAACTTAAACTCCCTGCAAAGCTTCCACTTAAAATGCTAACGCCCATATATAACACAAGTATTTTCTCAATGTATCCACTCTTCCTATATGCCCACACTCCAGCAAGCGTTGCAAAAAACACTTGCACAGCTGTAATCCCGCTTACTTCATGAGCTGTATAGCTCGCAAACCCAAAAAGTGCTGGTATATAAAGAATCATTGGATAGTTAATAATCGCTCCGCCAATTCCAACCATCCCTGAAATGAACGATCCGATAAAACCAATGATAAATAAAAGGATGATAAAGCTAAAACTCATATATGCTGCACCTCTCCAAAAAAGAGTAATCCCCCAACTTAAAACATGGGGGGATACCTATTAAATAAATAAATTTACATTTCCTTCAGAAGCATCAGCTAAATACGCTGCGACACCAGCAAAATCTACGCCCTCCATAATCTCTTCTTCTTTTAATCCAAGTAAATCCACTGTCATTTGGCATGCAACAAGCTTTACATCTTGTTCTTTTGCCATCTCGATTAAATCTGGCAGTGGCATCGCATTATGCTCTTTCATAATGTGTTTAATCATTTTCGGTCCCATTCCCGCAAAGTTCATGTTTGAGAGACCCATTTTATCCGCACCGCGCGGCATCATCTTTCCAAACATTTTTTCTAAAAAGTTTTTCTTCACTGGTACATGCTCATCTTTACGAAGTGCATTTAATCCCCAAAATGTGTGAAAAATCGTTACTTCGTGATCATACGCAGCCGCACCGTTCGCTATAATATAAGCCGCCATCGCTTTATCATAATCTCCGCTAAATAAGACAATTGTTGTTTTCTTCTTTTGTTCCATGTTGAATCCTCCTGTTTACTCATACGTGTATGGGTATATAAACTCGTGTGAAAAACGCTACTCTGTTTCACCTTTCCAAGCTAACATACCACCATTCATATTGATGGCTTTATAACCGTGCTCTTCTAAAAACTGAGTCGCTTTTGCACTTCTCCCGCCCGAACGACAAATGATAATGTACTCTTTTTCTTTATCTAACTCATGTATACGAAATTGTAATAATCCAAGCGGAATATTCATTACCCCAGGGATTTTCCCTTCCGCTACTTCTTTCACTTCACGAACATCAATCATATTTACCGGTTCACCATGTAACAATTTTTGTTCTAATTGTTTTACTTCCATCTCTCTCATCTTCCTATCCCCTCCTTAATTCCACATATTCATGCCGCCAGATACATTTGTAATCTTTGTAAACCTTAATTTCTTAAGTACTTTTGCTGCTTGTTTACTTCTCATTCCACTTTGGCAAATAACAATGACTTCTTTATTTTTATCTAACGTATTTGCTTTTTGCCCAAGTTCATGTAACGGGATGTTCTGAAATCCTCGAATGTGATTGTCACGAAACTCACCGGGCGTTCGCACATCAACAAACTGTGCACTCTTTTGTTCCATCATCGTTTTCAATTGTTTTGTACTTATATTTCTTACGCCTTTCACTGGTAAAAAGCGCGAAGCGAAAAATAAAACGATTAGTGCAATGATTACAATATTGAAGATTTCACTCACTTCTTATACCTCCATCCGCATCTTTGAAAAAAGGCCTGTTCTATCATTCATAGACCAGGCCTATATATGTTTTATGCCTTTTGAATCCAAAACTGTAATACACCATTTTCCTCTCTGTTCTGCAATACTTCATGACCACCTGTTTTTGCCCATGCCGGAATATCTTTTAGCGCACCTTTATCTGTTAAATGCACTTCTAACACTTCTCCTGACTGTAAAGCATCCATCGCTTTTTTCGTTTTTACAATCGGCATTGGACATGCTAATCCTTTTACATCTAATACTTGTTTCACGTTCATTTTTGTACCCTCCAGGTTGTTTGTATTTTTTCTATAAGACTCTCACTAAGTGAAGTTTCACTTTATTAATCATGAACTGCACAGCGGTTTGGACCAATTTCCATTTCGCGTTGTTCCTCTTCGTTCGGAACGATCTTCCCCATGTTCACTTGACGAATTTCTTCATATGCATTTGGCTGAGGTGGTAAGTTTTCCGTTACGACTTTGCGGAACTGTGCTTCATCCTCAATATTTAACCCTGCGTTTTCTTTAAATAATTGCTTTAATGTTGCACGAACTGCACCGTGTTCATCTAACTCACTCACTTTTGAATAATGAGCTGGCAAAACTGTTAACGTTTTTGATAAATCTTTATAACGGCTATATAACGTACCTCGTAAATCACTTACCCAATCTTCCGCTTTCCCAGCAAGGTCTGGGCGACCGATGGAATCAACAAATAAAATGTCTCCTGATAGAAGATACGTATCATCAACAACAAATGACGTACTTCCAATTGTGTGCCCTGGTGAATAAATGGCTTGCATTTCAATTTTTGTTGTTCCAACTGTAATGACTGTTCCATCGACAAGTGGTTCATACGTAAACACCACTTCCTCTGCATCTTTTGGTGGTAACCAATACGTTCCGTTTGTTTTTTCTGCTAGCTTACGACCACCTGAAATATGATCAGCATGTAAATGCGTATCTAACACATTTGTAATCGTAACGCCTTGTTCTTTCGCAAATTGTTCATATACTTCTGTTGTACGCACTGCATCAATAACAGCTGCTTCCCCATTTGATACAACCATGTAAGATAAACAACCTTTTCCAACGCGGTTAAACTGATACATGCTGCCGCCATCTTGTAACTGTCCTACAAAAATTGGCTTCACATATTCACTCCACGCTTTCATCCCACCTACTAAATAAGTAACATGTTTGGTGCCCGCTTCTTTCAACTGCTCAGCAACAAAGATAGATGAACCTTCTTTTGCACAAACAACAACAATTTCTTTATCTTTAGGAAGCTCATCAATAATATCTTCCACACCTTCTAATAAATCAAAGTACGGCTTATTAAAGGATGAAACATCCTTTCCTTCAATTTTCCAATCGTTATAATCTGCTTCGTTACGAACATCTAAAATAAACAATTCTCCAAATAAAGCTTTCTCTGCGATTTCTTTCGCTTGTAATCCTACAACGTTCATTTACCTTACCCCCTACGGTATATCTCATCGTAAAATTTTTTAATTCTTTTCAATAGCACCTTTCCATTCAGACATGCCCGGTAATACATTTTTCACATGAGAAAAACCATGTTTTTCTAGTGATTGACATGCTAAATCACTACGGCTACCAGTGCGACAAATAACATAAATGGATTTCATTTGATCTAGCTCACCATATCGTTCTTCTAATTCACCTAACGGAATCGAAACTGCTGATGGTATATGACCAAAAATAAATTCTGCTGGCTCACGTACATCTAACAATATATAATTTTCACCTGACGCTAATGCTACTTTTAACTCTTCATTTGTCACTATATATGGATATGAAATTGCTTCTTTTACTTCAACCTCACTCGCTTTTCGGACGTAATGCTTAAATACATTGTCTTCTTCTTTTGAACCTAAATATTGATGACCAACATTTTTAGCCCAGCTTTGAATATCAGCTAATGATCCTTTATCTGTTGCTTCCACTTCCACTACTTGCCCAGCTTGTAATGCGTCGATTGCCTTTTTCGTGCGAACAATTGGCATTGGACATGCTAACCCTTTACAATCTAAAGTCAAATCTACTTTTATTGTCATCTTTCTTCCCCCTCACTTAACATACTTATACCTGTATGGGTATATTAACTTTGTTTTTAAAATCTGTCAATACATATGATTGACAGATTATCTACTCTTCACAAGTAACTGTACCGCTTCTTTAATCACATCTTCATTGGACATATCGCCCTTTTCGAACTGTTCGCGAAGACAGTGCTCTAAATTCGTCCCAACAATTAAACCAATTGTACGATCAAGCGCTGAGCGTGATGCAGTTAACTGCGTAATTACTTCTTTACAGTCTTTTCCCTCTTCCATCATACGAAGCACACCACGAACTTGACCTTCTATACGTTTTAAACGGTTTTTCATATCTTGATTATATTCCAATATACGTTCACCTCCGTATACTTCTTTTTTAAAACAATATTTATTTAATTATAATTGAATGTTTTCTTTCACTTACACCTTTATATTATACCCCTTGTGGTATTCTGTAAACCCTCTGTTTTTCAATTTGGCTTCGGACATTCGCCGTTACGTACAGCTTAAATCTATCATCTACAGCAATCTTATTACCCGTAAAAACAGATTACCTATACCCATACATGTATATACGGAACGTAAAAAAGAGAAGAGAATTATTTTACTCCCCTCTTTTACGGCGTTCTTAAATTTGAAGCAATACCCTATTGGGCAATCGTAGTATTTTGTTTCGCATCAATATCATGTGACTCTTCTTTCCCATCTGCGACTTTGCTTTCCACCTTCTCCATCGCATTTTGTAATCCCATTAACACTAAATTAGCCGCAATAACAGTAAGCGAAAAGAAAACAATCGGAACGAGCGCAATCCACGGATGAATGAAAATCATACTGAACTTATCACCAATCAATCCAGACCATTCAAATGATAACGTCTTTGGCGGTTCTTGCTGCGGACTATAATCGATAACCGTCCCGCCAAAGAACATCTTTAGTACGCCAAGATGTGCCAGCACAAGAAGCACTTTATTAAATTGCTGCACAAGTAAAATAAGCAGTGACGGAAGAAGATACGGAAAAATATGTTTCCGTACAAGATGTAACTTCGATCCGCCTAGAACAGAAGCTGCTTCCACAAATTCTTTCGTAAATAATTTCTTCACCTCATTGACTACATAAAATGCTGTCGTCGGAACCGCCAAAATTGTAAGAATGAACATTTCAAATAAAGCACGCTGGTAAAATGGTTGCTGAAACCCTTTCATCGGCATCGTTAATACATTTATTAATAAGAAATAAGCAATAATCGTAAGTGGAACAATTGTAAAGCTATCAAAAAACGATTCAAGCTTACTGCTCCATCGTTTCAAAAATGTACCAATGCCCACACCAACTACAACAGCACATACAACTTGCTTGATTGCAATGCACGCTGATAAACCAATTGTAAACTTTGCCCCTTGCACAATAACGTGAAGTAAATCGTATCCTGCCTCGTCTGTACCAAGTAAAAACTGAAAAGATGGCGGAAAAGGCGGCGCTCCTACTACTTCCCCGTCTTGATACATAATTGGAACTTGCCGAATCTTTCCGTCGTTAAACAACGTATTGCCAATACTCGCTGCAAGTAATACGAAAATAAACGAAAAGCCAATTAGAAATGTCTTCTCCTTTATTACATATTTTATCATCTTTATACCCCCTCCCCTTTCATAACAGAAGGAACAAAAATATCATATGCCTTGTAAAGAATGAAAAATGGAACATAAAGGAGTAACAGCACAACAACAAACACTTCTGGGAATGGGTATTTAAAAATGAAATAAACAATACCAGGGACGTTAAACAAGTACTCAATCATTAGTAAATTTGAGAACATAAACCAAACGATTGTTTTCGAATAATGAAACATCGTAAATAACACGTTACCTAATATGTGGCGCGTAAAAATGTGATAGAAACTCAATCCTTTTGCACGCGCATATGCGACATAATCTTTGCTTAATTCCGCTTCTACTTGTACTAAAAAAATACGAGTTAACATAATAGTTGGTGGAATACTTAAACAAAGAATCGGCATAAGCATTGATTTTTGATGCATCGTTGTCGCAATGTTAAAGACGACAATACCCGTTGCTTGAAATAGTGCAACAACAAAAATTTGAAAACACATGATGATGAATAAATCTGGGATGGATTCAAAAAGAACGAGAAAAAACTTCATTCTTTTTAAATGATTACGGAAGAAATACACAATGATATAAGTTAAAACGAGTGCACAAACTGTAGATAAGAGTAACGCAAGCATAAATAACGACAGCGACTCCCAATAAAAGCGAAACACCTCTGGAAACAGCGGTCGATTTTGTCCATATGTAATGTTTGCGATATTCAACACATTTCCAACTAACTCAAGAAGCGAAGTAAAATATCCTTCTATATCAACTTTCATTCCTTTGAATAAGCTTGGTAGTGAACTTAAGCAAAGGATGCCAGCGATTGCGAGTAAAAGCTGGATAATAGCGGTTGTCATTTTTTTCATTGTAATAGTGGTCATAGTATTTGATGAATTCCTCCCTTTAACAATTTTTAACTTACATCATTTTTTTGGAAACTACACCCAATCTTATTTCCCATTGCAATACCGTAAATCCTGCATTTTCACTTTTAAAAAACCATTTATATATTATAAAATCCCTCCTGCACAAACAAAAAAACCGCTGCTCCCAGCGGCTTTCACACATACTTACGATGCACCATCTTCCCATCGTAAGAAAACACAACTTTCTTCTTCTCCACAATAGACTCCATGTGCACCGTTCTTCCCCACAATTGATGAATGTACGGAAGAACTTTCTCTAAATATTTTAAATCAAGTTCAATATCTTCATAATAATGTTTAATATATAGTTCTCCATTTTTTAAATGATCTCCATCTTCAACCATGAGGTATGGGAACCCACCATTTGTTCTCATATTTACAAGCTGATCGCGTACATTTTCCCACTCTTTATCAATGACTTTATATTCTTTCCCTTGGCGCTGGAATAAGTACATATCTTCACGCATAACAAGCTCTTTGTTTAAGTAATTTCGCAGGAACGATACGTCCCATTCAATTTCGCGCACTTCAAAGATTTTCTCTCTTCCCGAGTTCGGTTTTACCCCTTGGCGTATCATTTCTTCCGTCGGATTATTGTAGCGTTCCTCAATGTCTTCAAACATTTTAATACCAAGGTAGTATGGATTTATACTCGTTTTTGATGGCTGCACAACACCTGCATTTAACTTCGCGAATTCAATCGCTTCATCTGAGCTTAAATCCATTTCGCGTAGAATGCGTTGGTGCCAATACGAAGCCCAGCCTTCGTTCATGATTTTCGTTTCAAGCTGCGGCCAAAAATATAGCATCTCTTCACGCATCATCGTTAAAATGTCGCGCTGCCAGTCTTCTAACTCACGGCTATATTCCTCAATAAAGAGAAGCAAATCTTTCTCGGGTTTCGGCGGGATTTTCTTTTTCTTTCTTAAATTCGGGAGCTCACGTTTTTTGTTGCGCTCATCTAGGCCCCATAAATCGTCATATGGGCCAGCTCTCTTCACTGATTCTTCCTCTTCATCTTCTATACCCCATGATAATTTTGGTCTAACTAATGATGGATCAATATGTTCTTGAATAGCCAGCACCGCATCTAAAAACATCTCCACTTCTTGTTTTCCATATTTATGTTCATACGCTTTAATTCGGTCTGCCGTTGCCGCCATGCTTTCAACCATATCGCGCTTCGTATTAGAAAAACGGACATTATTTTTAAAGAAATCACAGTGCGCAAGTACGTGTGCAACAATCAATTTATTTTGAATGAGTGAGTTCGTATCTAATAAAAACGCATAACAAGGATTGGAGTTAATTACAAGCTCATAAATTTTACTTAGCCCTAAGTCGTAATGCAGTTTCATTTTGAAAAACTGTTTTCCGAAGCTCCAATGTGAAAAACGCGTCGGCATTCCATACGCACCAAACGTATAAATAATTTCCGCAGGACACACTTCATAACGCATCGGATAAAAATCAAGACCAAAACCTGTCGCAATCTCCGTTATTTCTGAAATGGCATATTCAAGTGCTTTATCTTCACTACTTCTCATCTTGTTCCCTCCTTACACGTTCCTTTATAGAAGTGTATGATGCAGAACAAGCTTTCATGAAAACAAAGCAATAAAACCATTAATAGTTTATTTGTGGATATATACACATCAACTGATTAATGATTTTCTCGCTCACATCCTCTTGTTTTTCAAAAGTATGCAACTCATGACACCAAAACACAACCTCAGTTTCATCATCATCTTCTACCCAAGGCTTTTTAGTGATATACGTTCCATCAAATTGTAATTCCTCATAAGAACAATATTCAAATGCAACATATTTTAACCACCAATAATTTACCTCTTTCTTAATTGCCTGCTCAGTAAAAGTATGAGGTAATTTAAATATTCCAGCTATAACTGTAGGATATAAATTTGGACAATTTGAGTGATAAAATTGCACATTTACAATTACTACTCTTTCAACTCTATTTTGTTGTAATTCATTATTATCTACATATACTCTGCACATAAACTGTGGAAAGAATGTACTATAGTGATCCATCGATTGTCCAATATTTTTACTCGATTCTGTCCCTAATGTATTTCCCAAAAGAGGCGTCAATCCTTCTTTAGATAGCATATTATCAACATCACGAAGCAACAAAATACTGTTATTAACAACTTCCCTTACATTTTGAATTGATACTTTTAAAACTTCCCTAATATCCATCTATTCCTTTCGTCCTCCACCATATTTCCAATTGCTGTGTATTATTGTAGATAAACCATCCCACATATTTTTTAAGCTATCACTACAATATATCCAATTATTCTGTGGAACTTGTTTTATTCCTGATAATCCTATAAAACTATTTAACTCCTTCCTTTCTAATAAAAGTTTCAAGTCAAATAAAATACATTGATCCTGTACCGTTCCACTTTTACTCCACTTACAAACCTCGCTATAAATCATTGACCAAGAAAGCCAAAACAATTGCTTTTTCTCTCTAGGTAAAAGTGCATGTTTAGCACTTTCCGACAAATCCTTGTATGGTATACTCGTATCATTTGTAAGATAAATAAGTGACGTAGCTTTTATTTTTGATGGATGAACAGAAATCCGTTTATAAAATGATTCTTTATATAAATCCTCTAATTCTCTTGCCAATTGGTCTCGTTGATAATTCTGTCTCTCCACCAAATCAACTGTTTCATCTTCCTTACTAGACTTACCTGATAAAAACTTCGCCTCTATACATACAATATGATATGTAGAATCCTCATTCTCTAAGATTGCTAAAACATCAGGTTCGCTGTTTTCTAGCCTTTCCCAAAATAAAAATGTTACTTTCTTTACCACTTCATTTATGCGCAAGAACTCCCCATTCACATTTACACTGCTGTTTAATAACCCAACAAAAAATAATGGAGAAGATAAATAACGCATGCTCCCAATAACTGATGATGTCAATACATCTTCACTGTTACTATAAAACTTTCCTTTAATTTCAGCTTGTAGCATAAATGTATTCCTTTCGAAATTCATCTCTTAATATCGCATATTTAATTAAATTGGCAACAAACAACTTTACATCTCTATGCTTCCATTTAAATTCTCTAGAATGATCTAGCACTCCTAACATAATTTGATTCTCTTCACTCACTAACTCAGGCGCTCGCTGCTTTATAAATTGAATTACTTTATCTTTTTTAACTGCTCCTTTTTTCCCAGCCGTCAAAGCACCATCATGCCATATTGTACATTTTGTTTCTTCTATAGAAACATATTTATCAATACTTAATTGCAAGGAGTTATGACTCTTATCAAAGTCGTCTATTGCAACAACCAAATAAATTATCCCTTTTCGTGTTTTAAAAACAGGATCATCATTTGTCTTTACTGTAGCAAAGACAGACATACTAACCATTTGATGATTCCCTTCCGAATCCTCAACAATAAAATATCGATAATACCCTGTAAAACCCCCACCTGCAGCATTTCCATAGGACATATAACGTAATCCACCATCTTCAATTAAATTCACATCATTAAAAGATTGAGAACGCAACAAATATCTTTGATCTTGTAGTAAACCCATAAAATTAACAATAAAATCATGTGATTGACTAGGTGTATCTTCTCCAATCCATCCCCAATCTTTAAATTCCTCTACTACTTGTGCGGAGTAATTACCATAAAAGGAAGGTCTCTCCCATAATTCATTCATTCTTCCCTGGACAATTTGAAGATTCTGTCTCTCAACTAACCCTTTATAAGATGGGGTGATGGCTAAAGTTTGATATAATTTGGTACTTTCACAATACGCTTGAAAAATAGTTTCGATCCCATTAGTAACCATAATCATATCTGCAAAAATCATTTCATCGTAACGAATCACCTGATTAAAAATATTTTCTGTTAGTGGAACATGATTTGCTTTACATTCTAGAATTAAAACAGGTATAAGTTCATTGTCCTGTTCACCATAAACAATAATATCCGCTCTTCCTTTTAAATCTTTCTTAAAATAAGACATCGGTACTTCAACCTCAATATACTCAGTTGGTACTTGCATATCTTTAATTAAAAACTGAATAACTTGTTGTCTTACCATTTCTTCTGGAGTAATTAGAATTAGCTTCTTTCTAATTGGATCAAAAAAACATTCTTGTCCGTTTCTTATAAATACTTTTGGAAGTTCATATTTGCTATATGTGATAATTTGATGCATCCCCCTCACCCAATCCTTTTAGACATAATAATAAGCCTATGTAAAATTACATAAGCTTATTGTTCTTGATTATTCTTCGTCTTCATCCTCAAAATCACGCAAGCTATCAAGCAATTCCTGAAATGATGAACAAACAGGATAAATGGCTTTTTCCATATCTTCTTCCTCGTGCTCCCAAAATACAACAGTTGGTGATTCAGGATTATTCCGATAATCAAAACATAAGAAATTTCCAAACGAGTCTCTTCCAAAAGGATATACTTTATTTACCAATCTATCTTTTATATTCTCATATCTCTGAACAATTGAGTATTGACTTTCTAAATCAAAAGTTAACAAGTTATTGAAAACATTTTCATCTTGTTCAGGTATATCAAATATTTTTGGACGTGGATAACCACCATCATATTTCTTCACACACTCAATAAAATCACTAGGAAATTTAATATCAAAGTATTGCTCCACTCGCTGAATGTGTTCATCTGTAATTTCCGTTTTACCTACGCCAATCCAAGTAACCTTACTCATACATAATCCTCCTTATTTATCACTATCTTTCCCCCAAATTCTATATCCACCTGTATGTCCAGTTTTCTCATGTAAATAAGAATCTACGAGTTGCATACGACCTGTGTCTTGATGGTGATGCCATGTAAACCTATCAGGCACTTCCCCATGTTTAAAGAGCTCTATTTCTTCTTCTGTAAAATTCGAAGCTAATTTAGGATCTTTTATTATTTGTTCATATAATGCTTTACTGCATATTCTATCATGTGTTGATCTCGATTTTTTGAAATCTTTTTCTTTTAGTGTTACTTCACCTTTAGCTTCAAAAATCGGGAAGCCATCAGCATCATACGGTATACCTGTAACTGGATGCTTACCTCCCGCTAAATCACCCATTCTTAATCGAATTGTTTTTGGACCATCTGCACCTTCATAAGTGTACGTTGCTGCTTTCTGATAATAATGCTGTGTACTTCCAATACCTGAAAAATTAGGCTGTAAATGTGGAAGGATTTTTTGAAGGGCTGTGTCTGCTTTATTCATTTCTTTTATTAACGTTAAACCTTTGGTAACAGTATTTGATCCACCAGATCCTTTTACACCTTTTGTAATTAGTCCCACTTGCCCTAACCCTTTATCACCAATGATACCGATCCCCACATGTGTTAATGCATAAGTAATCCACCGTGTTGCACTTTCCACATCACCATTTATCACATCTCGCTTAAAAGAATCTGAAAATGTATGCCACATTCCCTGTACAGTCTCATTCAAATGCAAAATATTGTATGCTGTGTTTATTACTGTTCCTAAATCTGGATTACTTAAAGTTTTCCATCCTTCAATTTCATCCCCAACCGCTTGTCCTGAACCCATTTGGATACTATTACTAATTTTTTTTGTAGTTTCGAATGCTTGTTCAGTAAAATCTACAGTTTTGTCCCAAATATCTTCAGCAGCATCTATTTTTTCTTTTGTGCTTTCTACAATATTTCCCCATATTTCTTCAATAATAGATTCTTTAGGTGAGTATTTTTTTATTTTGTTGTTGGCTTCCTTTATTTTTTCTTCTGTAATCGCTTGAATCGGTTTTATCCATTCCATATTCAATTCTTTCGTACTAAATGTACCACTTACTGGACTAAATCCTTTTCCACTTTGGACTTCTGCCAGTCCTTTTGCAATGTTAGCTGCTAACGCCATTGCAGTCGCGTAATTATCGCTAGACGACACATTAAATTGATACAAACGTTCTAACTTATCTTCTAATTTCCGTTTCATTGCATAATAGACTTGAAGTAACGCATCCATTCCTGACATATGCGCACTCATCGATTGAACTTCCGCTATCATGCGTTCAAGTTCTCGAATTTGTTCGAGTATTTCTTGTTCAATCACATCTACAGTAGCAACCTCTGCTTGAAAGTCAGTTGGAAACGCATTATTTTGATGAATTAACTCTTCACACAAATATATAATCCCTTGAGCTAAAGGACGGAAGGTTTGCAAGAAGTACATTTTCGCACTGTCATACGTTTTCCCTTGCAAAACTGCATCGCCTACAAAACTATCAATTGATTGAATAACCTGTTCCATACTTTCAATGATCGCATTACATGAAGCATTCATGCTCTCAGTTTGAGCTTGTACTTCTCCTAAATACATATTCAAACTCATGATCTCATCTCCTGATTAAAATGGTAAAGCTTACTTTTTAAAACATCTAAGCTTTAATAATAAAAAATCACCCATAAATCTTATTGGATAATTACCGTCCAAGCTTTTCAATTATCACATCCACTTTATATTCCGCTGATTTTTCCAGTGCATGTTTTAATAAATCTAAGAATATTGTGCCTTGAATCATATGATAATTTGCTAGACTAGTTATTTTATTAGGAATTTTATCTTTCCAAGGTGGCTGTTTAGATACATTTTCAATATCCCAAACTACTTCTGATGGAGATAATTTATTCAATACTCCTCTAATTTCTTCTACATTCCGCAAAGCTTCGGGAGCATCCTTCCAATTTAATTTTTTAAAATATAGGTCTTGCATCAATAATGGATATTTCGTTCCCCATCCCTCAGGTTCTGTATGGTATGAAATTGTTGAGAAAAAACTATGTAAGAAATCAGGGTGTCCAGCTTCATAAAAAAATATATCTACAGAAAACCCTACCGCCATTCGCTTACATCCTTCCCCCAGTATTTTTTATTTCAAATTTTCTTAATGGATACTCTAGTGAAGATCTTTTATGTATTTCTAAGAAGTACCTTGTAACTTGCACACTTCTCGCTACTTATTCTAGATGTCCTATTGCGACCTCTTCTAACAGGAAAATTACAACATATTTACCTTTTCATTATGATGTCAGTTTCACTTTTCAAACAAGAAATAATTACTGTGAATTTGACTAACCTTCTCCAATCTAAGAAAGCTTCATAGCCTTTTATTTCTACATTCACATAAAACGTTTAATAAGATAAATAAAACAAATACATCTTTTGATAAGTAAGTATATGAATCGAATTACTTACAGTACAAAAAGCACCTTAGCAATACGAAGCCTAGCCTTCTTCACTGATTCTTCCTCTTCATCTTCTATACCCCATGATAATTTTGGTCTAACTAATGACGGATCAATATGTTCTTAAGAGATTTCACACACAATTAATAGAATTATGTTAACATTTAGTGATATTAACAATATCAAGGAGGACATAGTAAATGAGCATAAGTGTTTTCACACATGAAGAAATCATGCAGCAACTAAATGACTTTTATCAATTGATGTTATCACAGCAATTAGCCCAAGCAGCACAGTTAAAAAAAGAAATCGATGAAAAAATCGAACAACTAAAATATGAAAAAGAAGAAGAAAAACAGCATCAAAATCTATTATTATATTATTCTTTACTAGATTTTAAATATAGATTGCTCACTAACCGATTAAGTATTCGAAAAGATAGTTTCGATTCAATTAATTCTATTAATGACGCAACAGATAAATTTACAGCGTATTATTATCACTTCTTCAAAGCTGAACATGCTTTACTGTTTAGCAATTACAATGAAGCTAGAAAACAATACGAAGAAGCGGAGAAATTATTACAATATATTTCTGATGAGTTAGAACATGCCGAATTCAATCAAAAATTAGCAGTACTGTATCATACCTCTAACATGCTGACATCCATTGACTACGCTACAAAGGCAAAAGGAATTTTTGCGAAACATCCTGGATATGAAGTGAAAGTTGCCTCTTGTGAAAACACGTTAGGAACTGTTTGCATCCTCTTAAAACAATTCAAAGAAGCAGAAGAACATTTACATCGCGCAATCGATATTTTACAAAAACAAAAGGAAGAAAAATTAATTTTAGTTGTCCGACATAATTTAGGTTGGTTATATGCAACACAAAATTTATCTCAGCTAGCAATTCGTCACTTATCAGAAGTTACAGAAAAAGTTCCACATCATTTCAAAGCAATATTCTTACAAGCACGTGAGCATTATAAATTAGCAGAAACCAATATAGCACAAGAACTTATTGAAAAAGGTGTAAAAGTTTGTCATAATCTAGAAAATGAAGAATATATATACCATTTCAATATTTTACGTTCATTAAATGAAGGAAAACCTATTGAATCTGTAGAAAATGAAATAAAACGAGGAATTTCTTATTTCGAAAAACAAGGATTATGGAATTTCATAGAAGACTATGGAGAATTGTTAGCTTTCGAATTTCGTAAATTAAAGAACCATAAAAAAGTTAGCGATTACTTCGATGTATGCTACAAAGCGAAACAAAAAATATTAAGTAAAGGGGCTCCAGAATAATGAAAAAAATTTCATTAACAACATTAGGATTCGTAATGGCTTTAGCAATCGGTTTAAATTATGGTGCTGATTCACAACATACTTTAAAACATCAAGAAGTAAAACAATCCTCACATGGAGACCATTTTTAATTCATACACAAAAGAGGCTTCTTAACGAAGTCTCTTTTATTGTGTTAGCGTAGATAAAGTGAAACTTCACTCAGTGGGGTCTTCTTCATCCCCCACTGAGTGTTAGCCCGACCAATCGGGCTTTTACGGGCTGTTTATCTCCCACCTAAACTTCTTCGCTTTTTCTCAAGCTTTGAGGTGGGAGTTTTACAGCCCGCAAATAGCGGGATAAACCTCTCCTCACTACAGACCTGACTTATAATATGGTAAAATATTCATATAAAGTGTATATTGGGGGGATTACAAATGAAATGGGACGTGAAACGTGATCGTGGATATTGGTATATGATTTTTTGGGTTATCATTGTGTGTACGGTGCCGTTATCGCTTCCACTGTGGCTAGACGACACACTATCGTTTACAGATCAAATCATCCTCATTAGTATAATTGTAGCCTTTGATTTATTTATACTCTGGATGGTTGTAGATATTCGTTACGAATTTCGTGAAGAAAGCTTTTATGCAAAGTGTGGGCCATTCCGAAGCAATATTCCATATAAAAATATCACAAAAGTAAATAAAACAGATGATATGCTGTTTGGATTTCGCCTTGCAGCTTCTCTTCGCGGCATAGAAATTCACTATCCAAAAGGAATGCTAGGCAGTGTAAAAATATCACCAAAAGATGAAAAAGCATTTATTGAAACGTTGCTGTCAAAATGCCCTCATTTAGCGAGAAATGAATATATAAGCAAATAACCCCACTTTTTCTTAAGTGGGGTTTTACCTTCTATTTATCCTTCAATTATCTCTAACTTTTCTGTAATTGGTGTACGCTCTTTTCCTTCTGGTGTTTTATCAAAGTAACCAACATGAAGAATACCAGCGATGCGCTGACCTTTCGTTAATCCGATATTTTTCATAAATACTGGGTTGTAAATAAGTCCACCTGATTTCCATACTGTACCTAATTTTTGCTCCCAAGCGAGTAACTGGAAGTTTTGAATGAAAGCACATACAGCTGCAAAGTCTTCATCTCGCTGCACTTGGCGTGGATCTTCGTCCATGTAAACGACAATTTGCGCTCCTGCATTCATAAAGCGGTCTGATAACGTTTGGCCACGTTTTTTTCGATCTTCTTCTGAGAAAGAACTTAACACCGCATCTACTAACGTCTTTTGTCCTTCGCCGATAAATAATTTACACTGCCACGGCTCGCGATGCTGATGGTTCGGTGCCCATGTTGCATCATTTAATAATTGAATAAGTAACTCTTTCTCTACCTCTTTATTTGTAAAAGTACGAACCGATCTTCTCTCTTTAATTACATTTGCAATGGAAGTATAAGTTGTCATCTCTTTTCTCCTTCATCATTTTTTCATCTATATATATCTATATTATTTCTTAGGAAATTACTTTACTGTATGTAGAAAAAATTACTTCTCTCCTTTTGTTTTCAAACATGGTACGTGGCAGTCAAAGGCACTGACCGTTACTATGTTTGGCCAGTCCCTCTCTCCAAACAAAAAGAAATGGTTTTTAATTGACAAAGATTATCATTAACAATTATAAACGAGATTCCTCTTACAACGCAATGTATTTTGTATAATCTTCACCATTACCCAAATACTAACAAATGAATTTTACACAGAGAAGAGAGGGATACTTCATGTTTGGAAACAAAGAGGAAAAACAACATACTAACAGTTCTGTACCTCAGTTTATTCAAACGATGAAAGAGTCATCAGACTTCATGAACTTCCCTATTACAGCTGATGAAACATTATGCTTGTTTTACTTTAAATCTATGATAGAAGAAATAACACTGAAGCAATTTCTTCTTTCTTCAATTAAAGAGCAGTTATCGCATATTGACACAATAGAAGATTTGCGGAACATTGTACCAATCGAAAATATTATAATTTCCCCTTCACTCAGTGATATTCGCGAGAAACTGCTTAGCGGTTTCATCCTATTAAGACTGAAAAAATGCGAAAACAAGGCGAGTTATGCCCTTATTCGAGCTGAAAGCACAATTCCCGGTATACGAGTTTATAACGATACCGAGAATGAATATAGCGTAATTGGACCGAAAACTGGATTCGTTGAAAGTCTTGATGTGAATTTGCATTTACTACGGAAAAGTATTGTAACGGAACAACTTGTCTTTAAAGAAATTGTAGTTGGTTCTTTATCAAAATCAAAAGTAGTCATCGCCTATTTAGAAAACGTTACGAACGAGCAACACATCAATACCGTTACAGAGAGGCTTGAAAGTCTTGATATTGATATACCATTTGATGCAACAATGCTAGAACAACTCATCAGCGATAATAGTAACTCACCATTTCCTTTCCTCTTATCAACAGAGCGACTTGACCGTGCAACATATTCATTATCGTCTGGTGAAGTACTAATTTTAATAGATGGCTCACCATATGCTTTAGCTGGTCCAGCTACCTTGTTCGATTTTTTCGTATCACCAGAAGATTTTTATTTACCTTGGATTATTGGGACATTCTTTCGAATCATCCGTATGTTCGGGGCGTTCTTTTCAATCTTTTCTTCCCCAATCTATATAGCAATCTTAACGTATCACTATCAAATGATCCCTAAAGACTTAATGGGACCAATTATTTTCTCACGGGCGAATGTACCCTTTCCGCCCATATTAGAAGTGTTATTTCTCGAAATTACAATTGAATTACTTAGAGAGGCTGGAGCCCGTCTTCCAACAAAAGTAGGACAAACACTTGGCATTGTAGGTGGAATTGTCATCGGTCAAGCATCTGTAGAAGCAGCATTAACAAGTACCATTTTACTAATTGCCGTTTCGTTATCAGCACTTGCTGCTTTTACGACGCCAACGATAAAAATGACATATACCATTCGTATAATTCGCTTTCCACTTATTTTGCTGGCAGGTATGTTTGGTGGATTGGGCTTAATTATTGGGTTTGTTGTGATTTTAACACACTTAATTCGCTTAAAATCACTTGGTTCTCCTTACTTAGTTCCAATTTATCCATTTCGAAATATTCCAACTAGCAGCACCTTCATTCGCTTTCCGTTTTCCATGACTAGTGGGCGTACCCGTCATTTAAGACCAAAGTCCCTTTGGAGATACAATCCTCAAAAAGCAAAAACGAAACGTGATGGTGAATAAGAATGAAGCGAATTTTATTATTATGGATTACATGTTTCTTACTTGTTGGATGCGCACAACCTCAAATTGTTGATGAAAATAGAATTGTTCATGTCGCTGGGTTTGATACGGAAGGAAAAAGTATTAACGGAACGATTTTATACCCTGAATATACACATGGTGTGGAAACAAAACCACAAATGCAGTCAACCACTGCGCAAACATTTGAAACAATAACGTCTCATTTAAGCTCCGAATCGCCTTATAAAATTGTACTTGGACAAATGAGTACGTTGTTATTTGGGAAATCTGTTGCCCAAAACGGAATATCTGATATTGTTGAAAACTTGCTCAGAAATCCAGATATCGGAAGGGATGTGCAATTAGCTGTTGTAGATGGTTCTGCCGAAAAATTACTAAACAACGTAGTAAAAAATGATTCATTATACTTAACTCAATTAATTGAACAAAATATAAAAAATGAAAGCATTCCACGTACAAATTTACACGTCTTTCTTTATGATTATTTTTCATTTTTAAGTGATCCATTTGTCCCGCATATTCAAAAAAAAGAACAGGGTTCCGTGGCCGTTACAGGACTAGCCTTTTTTAAAGAAGATAAAGTTGTTATGTACGTGAACCAACAAGATGCATTTTTAGTGAAACTTCTTGTCACCCCAACACAAAATGGGCGTTATGAAATGACATTGAAAAAAGAAGGTAAAAAAGGAACAATTGTTATTCAAAATTTACTTGGAGGCAGTACGTTCTATGTTACACAAGATGGAGCATCTCCAAACGTTAAAATCACATTACAATTAGACGGTTTAATCGAAAAGGCTCCTGCCTGGATAAATTTAACGAAGAAAAAAGATATTTTATATATTAAACGTCAATTAGAAAAAACGTTAGAAAAAAAGTTATTAACGCTCGCTCGTCGCTTTCAAGAAAAAGAAATTGATCCACTTGGTATACGTGAAGAAATTAGAAGTCGTTCAAGAAAATGGGATAGCAAACAAATCCGGAACATGTATCCTTCTATATCCATCACTGTGAAGGCGAAAGTAAACGTTGTACAGTCCGGCATTGGAGAGTAACGAGGTGATACGATGGAAAGTAAAACAATGACTGTCTCCCCTTATTTTATGTTTTTTCTAATCCACTCTCTTCAAATTGGAGTAGGGGTACTAGGGTTTCAGCGCATCATTATTAAACCAGCTGGTTACGATGCTTGGATTTCGATTATTGTAATTGGACTTGTCACACACGTCGTTCTCTTTTTTATGCTGAAAATGCTTGAAAAAGAGAATGATTTAATTCACATTCATACAACATGTTTTGGAAAATGGCTTGGGACATTTTTCACTTTATGTTTCACCGCTTATTTTTTATTAGCTTCACTAACCGTTTTACGAACATATATTGAAGTTATCCAAGTTTGGGTATTTCCTACCATTAAACTATGGCACATTACACTCATTTTTATTTTCGTAATGTATTACATTTTAGCTGGCGGGTTTCGTTCTGTAACTGGCATTTGCTTCTTTGGTGTTGTTTTACCTCTTTTTGTTGTCCTTTTTTTAGGATTTCCACTGCAATATGCGAATTTTCGTAACGTGTTACCTATTTTTACACATTCAACTACTGATATTTTACAATCGGCTAAAGAAGTATCCCTAGAATATCTTGGATTTGAAGCAGTGCTCTTATTTTATCCATTCATTCGAAAAGAAAAAAGCATAAATAAATGGGCTCATCTTGGGGTTTTGTTTACTACTTTTCTGTATGTAATTGTTGCGCTAATTTCTTTCTTTTACTTTAGTGAGGGCCTTTTAAAACATACAATTTGGCCAACACTTGCCATGCTTAAAATTATTAAAATTCCTTTCGTCCAAAGGTTTGAATATGTAATCATCTTTTTTTGGTTACTCATTATTTTACCGAATCTTTGCGTGACAGTTTGGGCTGCTTGTCAAACGATAAAACGGTCATTCCATATCCCATTTAAAATTATATTACCGCTTTTCCTTACAGTCCTTTACATTTCTTGTTTATCTTTTACAAATCGAGAGATGGTGAATACGTTAAATTCTTACATGTCTAACATTGGCTTTTATATCGTATACGCTTATATCCCTTTTCTCTTCTTATGGCATACGCTTCTGTTTCACAGAAAAAACAAAAACCTCCTATAAAAAAGATGATACAATTTTATGAGGGGGGATTGTATGAAGAAAAGTGTACTTGTATTACTGTTATCAAGTAGTTTGGCATTAACTGCCTGTAGTTCAGAAACTGAACCAAAAGTAACAAAACAAAAGCAAAAAGACCATACAGGCCACAATCATGTGCAACAAGGCGACATCTCCGAAACAACAAGTGGCATCGATGTTCTTCCGTCCTTTTTAACAGAAGTTGATCCGCAAATTCAAGATATTTATACGATTGCGGGACAACATACCGAACTGCTTGAATCCATGCCATGTTATTGCGGCTGCGGTGAAAGTGTCGGCCATAAAAGTAATAAAAACTGCTTCATTAGAGAAATAAAAGAAACCGGTGAAGTTGTATGGGATTCTCATGCAGTCACTTGTGTAAACTGTTTAGAAATTGCGTTAGAATCTGCAAAAATGAAGCAAGATGGAATAACTGATATTGACATTCGAAACAACATTGATGAGAAATACCGAGAAGGTTATGCAAAGCCGACACCTACACCGAAACCAAAGGAGTAAAGTGAAACTTCAATTAGTGGGGGTTTTCTTCATCCCCCACTGATTGTCAGCCCGACCAATCGGGCTTTTACGGGCTGTTTACCTCCCACCTAGACTTCTCTGGATCCTCTAAGTTTTGAGGTAGGAGATTACAGCCCGTTAATGCGGGATAAAGTGAAAGCCAAATTCTTTCAAGTGTATTTCTGCTCCTCTGTCGCACACTATATGTAACTCCTCATTAAGGAGGGACAACATGTACAACACATACAACGACTACGATAAAGCTCTCTATTACACATATTGCTGTAATTGGGACAAGTTACTCGTTTTAATGGTACAAACAGAGGATCAGTTATTTTCAAAACGCATTGAGCATTTTTTACATGCCTACAAATATGGAAAAGAATTAGCTGAAGTTGACAAGCAACTTCAACTTTTATTTCAATACATTGACCACGCTACACAAAAAGCACATGTCGAAGCAGTTGAACATACACACATGTAACCATAGCGCTATTCTCTCCGGGAGAATAGCGCTTTTTGTTCAAAATACACCTTGAGAAAAAATGTTTCCCTTTCTTTTTGCATACTATCCATACTATAATTTTGTATGTAACTATTATAAGAGAGGTAGAAAATATGGAGCGTGAAAAAAAGCAAGAATACCTATTATTTACTGCTTGGGGCACTTCTTTTATTGCCACACTTGGAAGCTTATACTTTTCTGAAATCATGAAATTTGAACCGTGTACACTTTGCTGGTATCAACGCATCTTTATGTACCCATTCGTATTGTTACTTGGGATTGCAGTTGCTCGGAAAGATTATCGCATTGCAGTTTACACTTTACCAATCGCAGCAATCGGTGCTTGTATCTCGTTATATCATTACAGCATTCAAAAGATACCTGCCCTTTCAGAAGCAGGGTCTGTATGTGGACGCGTTCCTTGTACAGGAGAATACATAAACTGGTTTGGTTTTATTACCATTCCATTTCTAGCGCTTACTGCGTTTCTTATTATCACAGTTTGCAGTTTTCTTTTAATCAAAACAAATAAGGAGATGAAATGATGAAAAAAATGTTTCTTTTCGGCGGTATTGTAGTATTGCTACTAGCTGCTTTATTTATGGTTACAAACATGGAAGAAAAACAAGTTTCAAACGATACGAAAGACTATTACACAAATAAAACTTCCGTCGATGAACTAAAAACAAACTTAAAAGAAGGAAAAGACCAAACGATTTATTTCTATCAAACAAGCTGTACCCACTGCCAAAAGGTTTCACCAATTATCGTTCCAATGGCAAAAGATATGGGGATTGATATGAAGGTGCTAAACCTTGAAAAAGAACCTAATGGTTGGGATGAGTTTAAAATTGAAGGTACACCTACAATTATTCGTTACAAAGACGGAAAAGAAGTAAGCCGCATCTCTGGTGAAAAACCAAAAGATACATTTGAAAAGTGGTTTACAGAAAACCATAAGTAACTAGAAAAGGAAACCTTTCTTATACATGAAGTGGGTAGCAAAATCCCACACTAATGAATAAGGAGGGGATTCTTATGCCAGAAGTACGTTGCTCCGTTTCCAACTGTGCATTTTGGGGACAAGGTAACTTTTGTCAAGCTAACAGCATCACCGTACAACCTGATGCACAAGATTCTATGCAAACAGAAGATGCTTCCTATACAAATGCAGTGTTAAACGGACAAATGATGGAAAGCTCCGTCACAACAAGTGTCGAGACTTGTTGCCAAACGTTTCAGCCAAAATATTAAAGCCATTCCTCGTCTTACCTTATGTAGGGCGAGAAATGGCTTTTTTTATGGTAAAAATGCAAATCCATATTTCCAAGCATCATGCATAACAACCACGTATATAACTAATATGAGTACTGTCCCGCCAAGCGTAATCCAACGGTACTTACTATCATCTGCTTCTCTCGCTTCTACAAACGCCCACATAAATCCTACAAATAATAACAGATCGACATAGGGAACATACATGTTAAAAATGAGTGATATAAACAAATAAATAAAAAAAGCACACACTGTTAGTAGAAATATTTTAAACGCAAATTTCCCATCATTTACTTTACGCATCACATACCGCCCTCTCTTTCTGTACTCCGCTATTTTCGAACTTTGAGCCCCCCACTTCAAAACTTGAGAGAAACCAAAAAGTTTAAGTGGGAATTGGGCAGCCCGTAAAATTCGGATCAATCAGTGGTAGACGGATCCCCCACCAAGTAAAGTTTCACTTTACTGCATTATATTCAGGACGGCCCAATATGAAACATAAAAAGATACCAAATTTGGTATCTTTTACTCCACGCTATATTTTCTCTTATATAAGTTCGTTAACACAAACCTAGGTACTTGCTCATATCTTATTTTTTCTCCAGTTTCATCAAAAACATATAAATTATTACCGATATAATACACCCCTTCTTTTCTCGTTGAATAGACGGGATATACTTCATTTGGCAACACTTTTTTTACTTCCGTAAATTGTCCATTTGGCTCTTGCCAATATAGCTTCATTTGATCTAGGAGAGTGATTCTTCCAATTTGTTCTTTTCTTATGGCTTTCCCGTTCCAACTTACAACACGGTATCCATACTGATGAGCCGTATATTCCGGTGAAGAATAAAACTGAGCAATAATTACTTTCGCTCCAATCGGTACATGGTCATACAACCATTCCACATGACGATTATGCATTCGAATGCAACCAGTAGATGCTTTTCTTCCAATAGAGGAATCATTGTTTGTGCCATGAATCGCATATTCTTTCTCATTTAAACCGAGCCACCTTGTACCAAGAGGATTATTTGGTGCCCCGCCTTTAATTTTTTTCCGGTGATACTCTTTATTTTTATATTTATTAATAACACAAAACGTTCCTTCAGGCGTTGGTGTTGCTGCTTTCCCCACTGCAATAGGAAACGTCCTTACATAGTTTCCATCTTCAAAAAACGATAGCTGATTTGTCTTTAAATTAATGAGCAAAAGATCGTCTGTTTTTGCCATAGTCTTCATAGGAAAATAAGACAAGCTGATAAACAACAACATAAAAAACAAGCATGCTTTTTTCATGCATTTCACCTCAATCTCCCTATCTGAATGCACGATTTATCCATTTACAATGACCCCACCATTTACATGAATCATCTGTCCTGTGACATACGTAGAATCATTTGAAGCTAAGTAAACATAAGCTGGTGCGAGCTCATACGGTTCCCCCGGGCGCTTCATCGGTACATTACTGCCGAACTCAGACACTTTCTTCTCATCAAAGCTAGATGGAATAAGCGGCGTCCAAATGGGTCCTGGTGCTACTCCATTTACGCGAATACCCTTTTGAACTAAAGATTTCGCCAGCGAACGAGTGAACGCAACAATTGCTCCCTTCGTTGCTGCATAATCAATGAGCTGTTCATTCCCTTCATACGCTACGATGGAAGCTGTATTTACAATTGCATCTCCTTGTTTTAAATGTGGAAGCGCTGCTTTCGTCACATAAAAGTATGAGAAAATATTCGTTCGAAATGTTTTTTCAAGTTGCTCTGCTGTAATATTCTCCAGCCCTTGTTGCGGATATTGTTGCGCTACATTATTTATGACAATATGTAAGCCTCCTAATTGTTTAACTGTTTCACTTACGACTTGCTTACAATGCTGCTCATCACTTAAATCACCTGCAAATAAGATGCATTTCCTCCCTTCTTTTTCTACAAGACGCTTCGTTTCTTTTGCATCTTCATGTTCATCTAAATAAGCAATTGCCACATTCGCTCCTTCTTTTGCAAATAGGATTGCGACCGCTCGTCCAATTCCACTATCGCCGCCCGTAACGAGTGCATACTTTCCAGTTAACTTTTCACTCCCTTTATACCTATCATCTATAAATTTTGGAAGTGGATTCATTAATGATTCAATTCCTGGCTGCTTTTGTTGATGCTGCGGGGGTAACGTTTGTTTCTTCTGTTCATTGGTCATGAAATCAATACCTCCTTCATGAATTTATCTCTTTTATCATGTGCGAAATTGAAAAATATACTTATCGAGAAAACCCGAAGTATATGTTGATTCTCATGACTAATATTCGAAATCTAGGCATAAAATATAACAACTTTCGACTTTTTTATGAAAAACAGTTGCAAAAAAGCTCAAAAACGAATATTATATATAATTGTTGTAATAATCATTCGTAAAAAGAGAGGATGTTTTTATGTTTAACCTTTCAAAACATCAAACTTCTGTTAAAACCGAAATTATGGCAGGTATTATTACCTTCTTAACAATGGCATATATTATCGTCGTAAACCCTGTCATCCTAGGGGACGCAGGTGTTCCATTTGAACAAGCATTTACAGCAACAATTATCGCTGCTGTAATCGGAACACTGCTTATGGCATTCTTTACAAACTTACCAATCGCAATCGCACCTGGAATGGGATTAAATGCGTACTTCTCTTATTCTGTTGTACAAGCCCATGACGGATTAACATTTGCGGTTGCTTTCTCTGCTGTATTCGTAGCAGGTATGATTTTGATTTTGCTATCATTAACATCTTTCCGTATGAAATTAATGGCAGCTATTCCTGACAATTTAAAACACGCAATTACTGCTGGTATCGGCTTATTCATCGCCTTTATCGGTCTGCGTCTAACAAACATCATTGTAGCAAATGAAGCAAATTTAGTTGGACTTGGCGATCTTAGTTCTCCACCAGTATTACTTGCACTTGTAGGACTAGGAATTACATTAGTACTTATGGCTTTAAACATAAATGGTGCATTATTCATCGGAATGTTAGCAACTGGTGTTATCGCTTATTTCACTGGTCAATTAACATTCACAAACGGTGTTACATCTGTTCCAACTTTACCAGAAGGAATCATTGTGGCGAATCCAGTTACCGCAATTTCTGATGTAATTAACTACGGATTATACGGTGTTGTATTCTCTTTCTTCCTTGTTACATTATTTGATACGACTGGTACATTACTTGGCGTTGCACAGCAAGGTGGCTTTATAAAAGAAGGAAAATTACAAACATCAGGACGTGCCCTTCTTTCTGATTCTGTTTCTGCAACAGTTGGTTCTATGTTCGGTACAACACCAACAACTGCTTATATTGAATCTTCAGCTGGTGTTGCTGCTGGTGGTCGTACTGGCTTAACAACAGTAACAGTTGCTGTATTATTTGCTCTTGCAGCATTCTTCGGCCCGCTTGTCGGAGCTGTATCTGGCGTTGCTGCCATTACATCTCCATCATTAATTATCGTTGGTAGCTTAATGATGGGTGCTGTTCGTAACATTAACTGGGATGAAATTGATGAAGCGTTCCCTGCTTTCTTAGTGATTTTAAGCATGCCGCTTACATCAAGTATTGCAACTGGTATTGCACTTGGATTTATTTCTTACCCACTTATGAAGATTGCAAAAGGAAAGTTCCGTGAAGTGAATCCACTTATATATATCTTTGGTATTTTGTTTGCTTATCAGCTAATTTTCTTACCGCATTAAGACTCCTCTTTATGAGGAGTTTTTTTGTAAAAAAGTATTTGACAACATTTTTTAAATGTGAAATAATTCAAACTAGTTTAATAAATGATGTCTTATCAAGAGCAGGTGGAGGGATGAGCCCTACGAAGCCCGGCAACCGACCATAATTGGCACGGTGCTAATTCTTACAACACATATTTGTGTTGAAAGATAAGAGTAATGTGATAAGGCGTCTTTTCGATTGAAAAGGCGTTTTTTATTGTTCTCCCTCTCCTCTCTTACTACATATTGGAGGGATTTTTTTATGAAAAAGTTATGCTCTATTGTATTCATGATTCTCCTATTTACATTAACAGCTTGTACAAACGAACAAGACGCTGTTTCCTCTCAAAAGCAGCAAGTTCCAAAAGAAACTGCGACAAAACAAGCAACTTCGCAAACTGACATTCCACAAGAAGTGCAAAAACCGTTAAAAATCGCATTAATTATGCAAATGTCGATTGGTACATTTTCTTCACAATATATTGAAGGAGTAAAAAAGCAAGTAGAACAATTTGGTGGCACTGTTCAGGTATATAACTCTGATAACGATTTAGCGAAAATGGCTGCAAATTTAGATGCTGCTATTAATGCAAATGTAGACGGTATCTTAATTGATCACGGACGAGCTGAAACATTGCAACAAGGCGTTGAAAAAGCACTGCAAGCAGGCATTCCTGTCGTTGCATTTGATAACGACTTACGTTTACCCGGCGTTACCGTAATTGATCAAGATGATTATAGCCTTGCCTGGAAATCATTAAAAGCATTAGCTGAAGATTTAAATGGACAAGGCAATATCGCTGTCATTTGGGTTGGAGGATTTTCCCCAATGGAGCGCCGTAATGTAATGATCGATGCATTTTATAAACGCTATCCGAATATAAAAGAAGTTGCTCGCTTCGGCACGGCAAGCAACAATACTGCACTTGATACACAAACGCAAGTAGAAGCACTGTTAAAAAAATATCCGAAAGAAGGCGAACTAGATGCCATCTTTGCAACTTGGGATGAGTTTGCAAAAGGAGCTGTAAAAGCACTTGAACAAGCGGGACGTACAGATATAAAAGTGTATGGTATCGATTTAAGCAATGAAGATTTACAGCTTATGCAAAAACAAAACTCTCCATGGGTTGCGACAGCAGCTACAGACCCTGCTGAAATTGGAACCGTACAAGTGCGCTTTTTATACAAAAAGGTTGCTGGCGAACAAACGCCTGATATTTACTCACTCGCGCCGCACCTTGTAACGAAAGAACAATTACCAGCAGAAAGTGTATCTATGGATCAGTTATCCAAACACATAAATGGCTGGGGCAACTCAGAAGCTGCTCATTCTCCTTGGATGGAAAAACTTGCGAAGGAGAATAAATAATGACACTTTCGCTCTCACATATTACGCACCATTACACAGATGTTCCTGTATTACAAAACATCTCGGTTACGCTGAAAAAAGGCGAAATCCATGCGTTATTAGGAATGAATGGGGCTGGAAAAAGCACATTATTAAAGATTGCAACAGGGGAAATTTCTCCTGTTGCTGGCAATATAGCGATACATGGAAAAAGCGTCTCATTCACTTCACCACGTGACGCAAAAAAACATGGCATTGCTTTCGTAACACAAGAAGTCGATCACGGACTCGTCCCCCATTTATCAATACTTGAAAATGTTCTTCTTGATCATTTTGCAATGCAAAAGACAGTATTGTTCTCAAAAACAAAGTTCTCACAGCTTGCTGAGCAATATTTGCAGATGGTTGGACTTCATACCAATATATGGAAAGATATTTCACAATGCTCTTTACATGAAAAACAATTGTTATTGATTGCAAGAGCTTTATCAAATGATGCATCTTACCTTTTATTAGATGAACCAACTTCATCTCTTGGACCAAAAGAAGCAAATCATTTTTGGGAGCTATTACAAAAACTAAAAGAACAAGGCATTGGCATTGCCTTCATTTCTCACCGTATGTCAGAAATCAGGGCATACGCTGATTCGGTAACTGTGTTACGGAATGGCCACATTGCTCTTTCCGAAAAGAAAGATTGTATAACTGATGAACAAATTGTAGAGGCAATGACAGGGGAAAAAATCATCGTACAACAAAGGGAAACAGAAGTGTTACAAACACCATACATCTTTGAAGCTACAAATCTATCTTTACATTCAAATCAAGCACCTCTTTCTCTTCGTATTCGTGCTGGAGAAAAAGTTGTCATATATGGATTAATTGGGAGTGGAAAAACTACACTTGCCGAAACACTATTTGGCATTCGGAAACCTTATGTCGCTAAAGTAAATGAAGAGGAAGTATATATTAAAAGCCCACGTTCTGCAATTGCAGCAAAAATTGCTCTTGTTCCTGAAGAACGGAGAAAACAAGGATTATTTCTATCAGAAAACATTACGAATCATGTAAATTTACATCAATCTGGCTGGAAACGTATGAAACATGAACGCAACCATACAAAAGAAGCAATCGACTCTTTTCATATTTTACCGCGTGATCCAAATGCAACATTACAATCACTGAGCGGTGGAAATCAACAAAAAGTGTCCATTGCAAAATGGATTGGATTCCAGCCACGTATCTTCCTATTAGATGAGCCGACAAAAGGAGTAGACGTCGCTGCAAAACAAGATATCTTTCAATTCATCGAAAAAATCATAGGTACTGGAAGTGCAGTTGTGTATTTTACGGGTGAGCAAGATGAAGCTTTACATATTGCTGATCGCATTCTTATATTAGCAAACGGAGCATTCATTGGAGAATACAGACCACATGAATTATCTCCAGAGAAGCTGTTACATTTATCTGAAAGGAGCCATTCCATTGAATATCGCTCATGAAACAAAGAAGAGAAAACAAAAATTATCATCCCATTCACTCTATCAGTTTAGTACGATTGCTATTATTATTGGTGTTACCATTTTCTTCTCCATTGTTAACGACTCGTTCTTAACATATAGCAATATTAGTGACATTTTACGATCTATTTCTATCGTTACACTGCTTGCAATCGGTGTTACATTTACTCTCATTGTGGATGGATTTGATTTATCTGTTGGTTCTACAACAAGTTTAGCCACGATTGCTTCTGCCGCGTGTCTTGTTTTATACCGACAAGAATTACTTGTTGTCTTACTTATTCCAATTCTCTGCGGACTATTAGTTGGAGCATTAAATGCACTGCTCATTATTCGAATTAAGTTACCTGATTTACTTGCAACATTAAGCGTCATGTACATTGTAAACGGCCTTCATTTAACATTTTCAAAGGGTTCGTCTATTTATGAAGGAATGTCCACAGCGAGTGGTCCTGCTCCTGGCCATTTTATTCCTTCCTTTTTATTCATTGGTCAAGGCTCAATCGCAAGTATACCTGTCCCTGTCATTATTATGTTAATAGCTGTTATGATCTCCTATATCTTTTTGGAGAAGACAACGTATGGACGTTTCTTTTATATGACAGGTGGGAACCGAGAAGCTGCTAGATTAGCAGGTATTCCTACTGATCGTTATCGTTTATATGCCTATATGATAAGTGGCTTCTTCGCTTCAATTGGTGGCATCATTTTAAGTAGCCGTATTGGAACTGGTCAAGTATCAGCAGGAGCTCCCCTACTTATGGATGCGGTTGCCGCTGCTTATATTGGATATGCGATGTGTGGCGGGAAAAAGCCAAACGTCATCGGAACATTCCTTGGTTCTATTCTTATTGGCATCATCTTAAATGGCTTAACAATGATGAACGTCCCTTACTATGCACAAGATATTATAAAAGGAAGTATACTTGTTGCTGCTCTTGCGTTTTCGTTTATGAAAAAGAAAGCTTTTCGCTAACTTATTATTATAGGAGGGACTTTCCTCCTATAATAATACTTCTCTCATCCCCGCTGATCTGCCACAATATGAATATCAATATACTTCGTCTGCCTCATAATCTCATTTACTATGGAACCTTTTCGAATTTCTTCCCAGCGTGTTCTTGCTGATTGCCCAAGCAAAATTTGAGTTACTTGCAAATCATTAGCAACTTGAATGATAATATTAGCAGGCTTATTTCCTTTTGCTTCTTTTAGTAAAAACATTGCATCAAACTGCTCTGTTAACGCTCGCCACTCCTCAATTACTCTCTTTTTCGCTTCCGATAATGTTTCAATATTTTCTCTTTCTACATTTAGCACATACAGTTCTGCATTTAAACGGTTCGCCATTCGCCAGCCGCGGCGAATTAGCTTTTCCGCTGTCGAGCTGTACTGGACGCAGACGAGAATCTTCTCTTTTACACCTATTGGATCATTGCTAAACTGACTAATTTTCTCGTCCATATCGTCCGCTACTTCTCGAAGGGATAACTCCCGAAGTGCTCCTAAATTGTTAAGTGTAAAAAAGTGTTGTAAACTGCGCTGAATTTTTTCTTCTCTATATATTTTTCCGTCCATTAATCGTTTCCGCAGTACTTCGGGCGTCACATCAACAAGCTGAATCTCATTTGCCTTTTGTAAAATAAAATCCGGTATACGTTCCCTTACTTTAACTCCCGTAATTTGCTCAACAATATCATGAACACTTTCTAAATGCTGAATATTAAAAGCTGACAAGACAGAAATTCCCGCCTTCAATAACTCTTCTACATCCATATATCTCTTGTTATGTTTTGATCCTGGAACATTCGTATGAGCTAATTCATCAACAATGACAACTTGTGGTGCCCGCTTTATAATCGCTTCCACGTTAAGTTCTTGAAATACTTTTCCTTTATACGTAATGTCTTTCAGCGGTACAACTTCTAAATCAGCGATCGCTTCTTTCGTTTCCTTCCTCCCATGTGTTTCAATTAACCCAATAACAACATCAATACCTTCTTTTCGCATTTCCCTTGCATCAAACAGCATTTTATAACTCTTTCCAACACCAGGCGCTGCGCCAACATACAATTTTAACTTCCCGCGATTTAATTGTTCAATGTATTGTAAATACTCCTCTGGTGTACGTCGTTGAAATGATGGAGTATATTCATCTGCATACATATTAACCCACTCCTCACCAAATAGAGTTACCTCAATCGTAATAGATTGAGGTAACTCGTCTTATGATTTCATTAACTTTTGCACTTCCATATTTAACTTCAGTACGTTTACTCGCTCTTCTCCATATACGCCAAGCGTCGCACCTTCTGTATGTGTATCAACTAATCTTTCTAACTTCTCTTTTGATATATTGGCAAACTTTGAAACACGGTCAATTTGTGCGTAAGCTGCTTTTGGTGTAATGTGCGGATCTAAACCAGATCCTGAGTTTGTAACAAGATCGATTGGTATTTCAGTTACAGGAACAGATTGATTTTTCTCTTTCCACGTTTCAATACTTTCCTCTGTTCTCTCTAACAATTCCGGATTAGAAGGTGCATAGTTGTTAGACCCTGATCCTTCTGCTTTATATTCAATACTAGAAACACGTCCATGAAAATATTCTTTTCCTTTAAACTGTTGACCAATTAGCTCCGAACCAATTACTTGTTTCTTCTCATTATAGATTAAACTTCCGTTTGCTTTTTCCTCCATTACACCTTGTGCAATTCCCGTTACGGCTGCTGGATATACAAGACCGCAAAGAACAACAAGAACGCCAGTTAACCTAATGACAGGTGCTAGTAAGCTTTGTTTCTCAGCCATGAATGTTCTCCTCTTTTCTATTAAATAAATAGTCCTACAATCAGATCAATCAACTTAATCCCAATAAACGGTACAAGCACCCCGCCAAACCCGTAAACAAATAAGTTACGAGAGAGCAATGCATTTGAGCTCATCGGCTTATAAGCAATCCCTTTCATCGCTAGTGGAATTAACGCTGGAATGATAATTGCGTTAAAGATAAGCGCTGATAAGATCGCAGAAAACGGTGAATTCAGTGCCATGACGTTCAGTGCTTCCATTTCTGGAATTGCAACTGTAAACATCGCTGGAATAATTGCAAAATATTTCGCCACGTCGTTTGCGATACTAAATGTCGTTAACGCACCGCGCGTCATTAATAACTGTTTTCCTATTGCAACCACTTCAATAATCTTTGTTGGGTTGGAATCTAAATCAATCATGTTGGCTGCTTCTTTTGCCGCTGCTGTACCGCTATTCATCGCAAGACCAACATCAGCTTGTGCAAGAGCTGGTGCATCGTTCGTTCCATCACCTGTCATCGCAACTAACTTTCCTTTTGCTTGCTCTGCTTTAATGACTGCAATTTTATCTTCCGGCTTACATTCTGCCACAAACTCATCAACACCAGCTTCTTTTGCAATTGTTGCTGCTGTTAATGGGTTATCTCCTGTACACATCACTGTTTTAATACCCATTTGACGCAATTGTTCAAAACGTTCTCGCATACCTGGTTTTACAGTATCTTTTAAATAAATCAATCCGTAAATTCGATCATTTGCTGCAACAGCAAGTGGTGTACCACCTTCTCTTGCAATGAGATCAGCTTTTTTATTCACGTCATCTGGAACTATTCCGCCTTGCGCTTGTACCCATTCAATCACTGCGCCAACAGCACCTTTTCTTACTTTCACACCATCCGCTAAATCAACACCACTCATTCTTGTTTCTGCTTTAAATGGGACAAACTCACCTGCTTCCGCTAACGAGGCATTGTACAGAAATGCTTTTGACTGTACATAATCAATGACAGAACGTCCTTCTGGTGTTTCATCTAATACAGAGCTCACTGCTGCCCATTTCGCTACTTTTTCAATCGTTTCATTTCCAACAGGAAGTAATGTATGAGCCATACGATTACCAAATGTAATCGTACCTGTTTTATCTAAAATGATTGTATTAATATCACCCGCTGCTTCTACTGCTTTTCCGCTCATTGCAAGCACATTAAATTTCGTAACACGATCCATCCCCGCAATCCCAATTGCCGATAACAATCCACCAATTGTCGTTGGAATTAAACAAACTAAAAGCGCAACAAGAATCGATGTATCAATTTGAAAACCTAAATAGTTTGTAAAAATCGGTAACGTCACAACAACGATTAAAAAAATTAATGTTAAGCTCGTTAATACTGTGTTTAAGGCAATTTCATTTGGTGTTTTTTGACGCGTTGCCCCTTCTACTAATGAAATCATTTTATCTAAGAACGACTCACCTGGATTGCTTGTAATACGGATTGTAATTTCATCACTTACAACCATCGTTCCGCCCGTTACTGAGCTAAAGTCACCGCCTGCTTCTTTCATAACAGGAGCAGATTCACCTGTAATTGCCGACTCATCTACAGATGCTAAACCACGAATAACCTCACCATCACTTGGAATCATCTCGCCTTGTTTCACAAAGACAATATCTCCTTTTTGTAATTGTGATGCAGAAACTGTTACAATCTCGCCTTTTTCTTTTACAACGTTAGCCATTACATCTTGCTTGGACTGCTTTAACGAATCCGCTTGTGCCTTTCCACGCCCTTCTGCTAATGCTTCCGCAAAGTTAGCAAACAACACAGTAAACAAGAGAACAAATGTAACAACAACGTTAAACCACATCGGAACATTCGATGATAAGCTTGGTACAAGTGATAAAATTAAAGTGATAAAAAATCCAATTTCAACAACAAACATAATTGGGTTTTTCACCATTTGTTTCGGATTCAATTTCAGTACAGATTGTTTTAATGCATTCACGATGATGTCACGATCCATCGTATTTGCATTTCTTACCTCACCCTCTTGTGTAGCTGGTGAGGGTACTGCTTTTAATTGTTTATCTTTTAACATGACAGGTCTCATGATCCGTCCTCCGCTCTTTATAAGGTTAGAAACTCTGCAACTGGTCCTAATACTAATACCGGGAAGAATGTTAGTGCGCCAACGATACAAATTGTGCCGACAAAAATCCCGCCAAATAAACCGTTATCAGTTCTGAATGTTCCGACTGTTTCAGGTACTAATGTTTTCTCTTTTAAAGAAGCTACAACTGCAAGCATTGTCACTAATCCAAAGAACCTTCCTAAATACATCACAAGCCCAGTTGAAATATTCCAAAATGGTGTATTATCTCCTAATCCTTCAAAACCAGAACCGTTATTTGCTGCTGATGAAGTAAATTCATAAATGACTTGTGTAATCCCGTGGAACCCGCTATTTGAAATCGCATCTGTTCCTAAACTTGTCGATAATGCCACAGCTGTTCCACCAAGAATTAATAACGGCTGGAATAACAATGTAACTGCAATTAACTTCATTTCTTTTCCTTCTAGTTTCTTCCCTAAAAATTCAGGTGTACGACCGACCATTAAACCTGAAATAAAGACCGCAATCATTGCGTACATCATGACGTTAATAAATCCTGCTCCAACACCACCAAATACTGTATTCAGTAACATATTTACGAGCGGAACCATACCTCCAATTGGAGTAAATGCGTCATGCATTGAGTTAACTCCACCTGTCTCAGAGGCAGTTGTCACTGTCGCAAATAATGCTGTCATCACTGAGCCAAGGCGAACTTCTTTTCCCTCCATATTACCTTGCTCTGCATCAATACCTAAATTGTTTAACACTGGATTTCCTTGTAATTCAGCTGTTGTAACAGTTCCAAATCCGATTACAAATAACATCATCATAGAAACAAATAAGATTCGCCCTTGCTTTTTATTCCCAATTATTCTTCCATATGTGAACGGAAGTGCAGTTGTAATAAGCATCATTAACATCATTTGTAATACATTAGTAATTGCTGTTGGATTTTCAAATGGGTGTGCTGAGTTTACCCCGAAAAATCCACCGCCGTTATTTCCAAGCATTTTAATTGATTCTAATGCCGCAACAGGTCCAAGCGGGATTGTTTGTTTCACTCCTTCTAACGTTGTTGCTACTGCACTTTCAGAAAATGTTTGCGGAACACCTTGTGCGACAAAGATAAGTGCCATAACAAACGAAATTGGCATTAATACACGAATAATTGCCCTAACGAAATCAACGAAGAAATTTCCAAGCTCTTTCCCTGCTAGACCGCGAATAAAGGCAATTGCTAATGCTAATGTCGTTGCTGGTGCGACGAACATCATAAATGTAATTCCGATCATTTGTGATAAATACGATAAACCACTTTCACCGCTATAATGCTGTAAGTTTGTATTTGTCATAAAACTAATTGCCGTATTAAATGCAAGTGTTGGCTCCATCCCTGCAATCTTACTTGGATTTAACGGAAGCACTCCTTGTAAACGAAACACCCCATATACAAAAAGAATCATAAAACCATTTGTTACAAGCATCGACAGTGCGTATAATTTCCATGACTGACTATGTGGCTTTATACCACCTATTTTAAAAATCAATCTCTCAACTGGTCCAAATACTTTATCTAACTTCGTACTACCTTGAAATGCTTTCTCTAAATAGACACCCATCGGTTTTGCTAGTAGCACAAACAATACTATTGTTATAATAGCTGAAGCCCATATCATATCCTTCTTCTCCTCCTACTTAAAACTTCTCTGGATTTAATAATGCGTAAACTAAATACCCTGTAATTAATAACACAACAACCGAAAGTATCATCGTCATTTTGATTTTCCTTCTTTCGTAACTTTATCCGACCATTTAGCTAGCCCGATCATCGATGATACGAGTAAAATACAGACCCCAATTAGAACTATATCTAGCATATCCATCCCTCACTAACTGTTAAATTTTACCATTAAATAACTAAAAAAGAACACTGAGGGTTACTCAGTGTTCAAAAATGAACAACACAAAAGTGAACCTCCTCTCTAAACACTTACGAGGTTAGCTGTCGGATTCGGGCCTAAAGAGTAGCCCTACTTTCATAAGAAAGATTCACCCCAAGTGACGATGCACAAATTGGTTCCCCCGCTCCATTTCTGGACTCAGCGATTTTAGGTTGTTTTTGGAAAATTTTATAAATGATTTATGAATGTAAATATACTCCTCTAAAATTAACTTGTAAAGAGGTAAAATGACTAAAATATGAAATTTTAAGACCTGTAAAGCGCTTACAATAAGGACAAATGATTCTTTATCATCTTTTTTCTTTTATTTTCTCTGTTTTTCATCCTATCTAAATCTTTTTTAACATATTTGTGACCGCTCTGACGAAAAACTTTACTCTCCACATGATCCCTTTTATACATGTTCGTATTTTTTCTTATGCATAAAAAAAGGAAATCCCAATACGTGGGATTTCCTTTTCAACTCCTACTCTCAATTATAAAAAAGAACGTAAATTACGACCTCTCACACATACTTGCACTAATTCTGTATGCTGCTTCTCATATTCAATAATGTCACACTCTAAATATAAACGCATATCTGTATGCTGTACAACTACATATGGCTTTGGAAAAGACGGATCACATTCTATCAATTCATATAATCGATTTAATGATAGCGCCCATCTTTTTGTTAAATCATGAAAAAATAATACTTTCATTGCTTCTTTCATACGTGCTTTCTCCGTCCTTACTCTAAAGTCAAAAACGAAATATTATCACAAGTTGTAAACACAACTAGCTTCACCCCAATTGTTTCATAAAGGTGTTTCGGATAATTTTTATTTCGTGTGACAAGTGTAATTGGCGCATAAAAAGAACTACGAATGCGTTCTGTAAAGAAGCTAATGACAGATAACTCGTCTCCTAACAAAATTGCTTTTTTAATACCTTTGCATATTTTCACAATTATCTTTGGATCATGGGGGCAGCAATATGCTTGCTGAAAACCACACGCTTTCACTTCGCTTGTGATATATTCATTTGCTGCAAAAATAATGAGTTTACTTTGAAAAGGAACTAAATCTTGTAAACTCTTTACTTTTGCAGCTTCTCCTATACAAATGAGCGTATACTCTTTCTCTTCATCCATATATCCCATCCTCCTTAATATAAAAGAATTTTCCAAGTATAGCAGTACAATTCTTTTATATTAGTCGGATCTGTTAATTGCTATATTCACTTTACTCATCCTCTCCCAACACGCTTACGAGGTTAGCTGACGGATTCGGACCTTGAAAGTAGCCCTACTTTCATACGAAAGATTCACCCCAAATTGATTGGTTCCCCCGCCCCATTTTTGGGCTCAGCGTTCTTGAATATACATTTTAAATGGCATATTACTCCTGATTTTAGAAAAAGTAAACAAAAAAAGATCAACATTTCTGCTGATCTTTTTTTGAAAATACATATTTATACACGCTGTGATTGACGACCGTATGCAAAGTGATTCGTTGGGCCATGTCCACTTCCAATGTGTAACTCATCTTGAATTGCTATACTAATAAAATCTTTTGCCTCTTGTACGGCATCATGAGCTGTATACCCTTTCGCTAACGCCGCCGTTAATGCCGCTGCAAACGTACATCCACTTCCATGCGTTTGCTTTGAATCAATTCGTTCACTTCGATACTCGGTAAATATCTTACCATCAAATAATAAATCGACAACTTCGTTTCCTTGGTATGCCGCGTGACCACCTTTCATAACAACATATGTCACACCTAAATCGTATAATGCTTGTGCAGCTCTCTTACTATCTTCTAAATTATGAATCTCAATTCCTGTTAATACTTCTGCTTCTGGAACATTTGGTGTAATTACTGTTGCAAGCGGTAATAAATGCTCTTTTAATGCCGTAACTGCTTCTTGCTGCAATAATGATGCACCACCTTTCGCAATCATAACAGGATCTAGCACAATATTATTCCAATCAAATTTTTTAATATATTCTGCCACCACTTCAATAATTTCTGCACTAAATAACATTCCTAATTTCACTGCATCTGGTGTTAAATCTTCACCAATCGCACGTAACTGTTCTTTAATTCCTTCTGTTGCTACAGGATATACTCCGTGTACACCAAGCGTATTTTGCGCTGTAATCGCTGTAATTGCTGTCATACCATACACGCCCAGCTCCTGAAATGTTTTAATATCAGCCTGAATACCAGCTCCGCCGCCACTATCAGATCCTGCAATTGTTAACGCTTTATTTACTTTCATCCCATTCACCTTCTCTTTAACCAAAATAACGATGGTATATTGTTTTTGCTTCTACTATATCTTTTGTACCATGAACTAGGACACGTCCGTCTTGAAAAGCAACTAACCGTCTCTCATCGGCAGAAAACGATAATAAATAAGGATTCATGACAAAATCCTTCACACGCCCCTTTAATAACTCTTCATATAAAGAAAAATCAAGATCTTGAGGATGCGGCGGACGGATTTGCACCGTATCCCTTCCGCACAACACTGCTGCTTTAGACGTATTCTCTTTACGTAAATATGGATAAACTGCCCCTTCTCCGCACGAAGGACAAGGTTTTTGCTTCATCTTTTGAACGTCTATGCATGAATATTCATTTTTCCATACATCAAATGAAACTAATCCCTCTCTAAGAGCATCCGTATCTTCTACCAATAACTTCAATGTTTCCGTTACTTGATGCGTCGCAACAAACGATACAGCAGGCGAAATAATTCCTGCTGTATCACAAGTCGCTCCTCCAAGCGGTACAAACTGCAGTAAACAAGATAAACAAGGCGTCTTACCTGGTAAAATTGTGTAAGATAAACCGTAACTACCAACGCACGCTCCATACACCCAAGGAATTGAATACTTTTGCGAAATATCATTAATAATAAATCGCGTTTCAAAATTATCCGTTGCATCAACCATCACGTGAACATTATCTGCTATTTCTTCTAGTTCTTCTGCTGTTACATCTTGTATATATGATTCTACAACCACTTCGCTATTAATAGCTTGCAAACGCCGTTTTGCCGCGACTGCTTTTGGAAGCTTGTTGTTCACATCATCTTCTGTATACAACTGCTGACGTTGTAAGTTGCTAAAGTCAACGTAATCTCTATCAACAATGGTTACTTTTCCAACACCGGCACGCACAAGCATTTCAGCACTTGCGCTTCCTAATGCGCCTGCACCAATAATGAGAACGTGCTTCTTTCCCATTTTCTGCTGTCCTTCTTCACCAATGTTTTGAAATAATACTTGGCGAGAATAACGACTATTCAAGAACACTCATTCCTTCTAATGGACTACTTGCAGTTGCATAGCGTTTTCTTGCAATGCGCCCTGCTTCAAATCCTAAACGCCCTGCTTCAATACCTAGCTTCATCGCTTTTGCCATCTTTACAGGGTCTTTAGCACCTGAAACAGCTGTATTTAATAACACACCGTCAGCTCCAAGTTCCATCGCAAGTGCAGCATCTGCTGGGCTACCAATTCCAGCATCAACAATAACAGGAATAGTAGATTGCTCAATAATAAAACGTAAGTTTACTGGATTTACAATACCAAGTCCTGATCCAATTGGTGATGCACCCGGCATAATCGCATGAACACCTAACTCTTGTAATTTACGGGCTAATACAACATCATCAGACGTATATGGCAATACGATAAATCCTTCTTCTAATAACATTTCGGATGCTTTTAACGTTTCGACTGGATCTGGTAATAGCGTTTTATCATCACCGATTACTTCTACTTTTACCATGTCACAAAGCCCCGACGCTTTTGCAAGCTTAGCAATACGAACTGCTTCTTCTGCATTTTTTGCCCCCGCTGTATTCGGTAATAGCGTATAATTTGTTACATCAATTTTCTCTAATAAATTAGGCTGATCTTCTTGGAAAATATCCATACGACGCACAGCAAACGTTAAAATTTCTGCTTCTGATACTTCAATTGCTTCTTTTTGCACATCAAAATCAGAAAACTTCCCTGTTCCTAATAAAAGTCTTGAGTTAAATGTAAATGGTCCAATTTTCAACATCATCAACCGCCTCCTACAAATGTCACAATTTCAATTTGATCACCATCAAATACAGATGTATCTTCATGGTCTTCTTTTTGTAAAATCTCTTGATTGCGCTCAATAATTACAATCTTTTTATCTAGCTTTAAATGAATAAGCAATGCTTCAACTGTCTTTACTTCATGAGGAACTGCTACATTTTTGCCGTTAATTTTTATATTCAAATTCCCATCTCCTTATGAAATTGGATTCAAAAGTAGTGTATCTAACAAACTATTTTCTTGCTTACCTTCAATCAAATTAGCCATATACTCTCCTGAAACGGGGCTTAATAAAATCCCATTTCGATAATGACCTGTACATGCATATAACCCTGCAATCTCTTTGCTCATTCCGATATATGGCATATGATGATTAGATTGTGGTCTTAAACCTGCCCACGCCGTTTCCCATTCAGCCTCTTTTAACGCCGGCAATATGTGATATGCACGCTCCAAAATCGTTGTAATACTTTCAGGACGCACCGCTTTGTTATACGTATGCGGTATCATAGATGCTCCAATGACATAGCGGTTCCCACGCTTTGGCGCAATATAAAACCGCTCTTGAAAGATTGGCGCTGTTAATAATAGCTTCCTACTTCGTACCGCAACAACTTCACCCTTTACTGGATACGTACCAAAACTTTCATCAAAATATTGTAATAGTTTCGTACTCCACGATCCATTTGCAATGACAACCTTTTCCGTAATCATTTCTCCTTCAGTCGTTACAATACCTCGTACATGACTATTTTCAATGCGAATATGTAGCACTTCCGTTTCTTCGTATATATCCGCACCACTTATAGAAGCTGAACTTGCAAATGCTTCCGTCAAATCAGGAGCAATTACATGACCGTCTTTCGGATGATAAACAGCGCCAATAATAGAATGAGATAAATAAGGTTCTCTTCGCTGTAACTCTTCTCTACATAAGAAATGAGATTCTTCTCCCGTTTTCGTTTGCCATTTCATAATATCCAGCAATCTCTGTTTCTCTTCTTCTGTATGAGCAACACGATAGATTCCTTTTTCCTCATAACCAATATCAATACCTGTCTTTTCCCGTAGCTGCTCGGCCAGTTTTGGAAACATCATACGGCTCTTTTTCGCCAGCTCAAAAAGTGGATCATATTCATCCCACTCTGCTTGCACGCCAAGTAATCCAGCTGCCGCCTTAGAAGCTTCTGATGCAATTTTCTTTTTTTCTATAACTGCAACTTTATAGTTTCGTTCTGCTAAAAAATGTGCGATTGCACTTCCAATTACGCCGCCGCCAATAATGACAACATCATATACTTTTCCCATGACTTCTCGCCCACTTTCCCATCATTTCCTTATATAAGTGTGCTTCTTCATATGGCATTTCTTTCCCTAAAATTCCAGACATAACTGCAATACCAGTTGCACCTGCTTGCATGACCGCTTCCGCATTATATGGTGTGATTCCTCCTATCGCCGTAACTGGAATCGTTGTATGTTCTACTATGCTTGAAAATTCCTTTAGCCCCCTTGGAGGAACACCTTTTTTCGAGTTTGTTTGAAAGATGTGACCATATACGAGAGAATCCGCGCCGCTTTGAAATGCAGTAATTGCTTCTTCTAAAGAGTGAACAGAATAGCCAACATGCAAGTAAGAAAACTTTTCTTTCACAGCCTGAATTGATGCACTTCTATATCCAAGCTGGACACGTGGAATATGAAATAAGCTTGCAATATCAACCCGATCATTCATGACAAGTTTAGAAACAGGAAAGCCACTTGTTAAAAGAAATTCTACACCTTCGTATAATTCTTTCGTGTTTTTTTCCCGTTCACGAATATGCAAATAATCAATCTCACTCTCTATTTGCAGCGCGGCAGTTGTTAATTGCTGAAATGTCATCTTTCCATTCGAAATGACGTGAAGTTCTTTCCTCATAATTCCTCGCCTACTTTATAATATTTTCGAATAACGTATCGGCCGGAACAGTCTCTTCTATCATCCCTTTTTCTTTCAGCCACTTCGTTTGTGTTTCCCATGACTCCTTCGAATCTGATAAGAACGGCTCATCTTCTGTTTCCATCTTTTCTAATAAAATATCCATACTCTCTTTTTCAACTTCTGGAATTAACGGGAAGTTTTCTTTCTCTTGGTTTTCTAATAAAATATCAAGTGCTTCATCCGGATTTTCCTTCATGAAATTAAATCCTTTTTTTGCACCTCGTAAAAATGCTTGCAATGTTTCTTTATCTTTCTTTAATGTTTTCTCACCTGTTACGAAGACAAGCTCATGATAATTTGGTACCCCATAGTCTGCTGGGTTAAAGTATGCTGGATCATGACCTTCATGACGCATAACAGGAACTTCATGATTAATGTAAGCACCTGTTACAGCATCTACTTTTTCTGTAATTAACGCTGGTACTAAATCAAATCCAACATCCATTACTTTTACTTTATCTGGATTTCCACCATCTTCTTTCACCATCGTTTTTAAATACTCTTCACTTAATAATGTTCCAGAGTATCCAACTGTTTTTCCTTCTAAATCTTTCGGCGACTGAATACCAGCTGACTTTAATGAAATAATATGGTTCAGCGGTGAACGAACAACAGCTCCAATTGATTTTACTGGAATTTGTTCTTTCGCTTTTGCGATTACAACGTCAGGTTGATAATAAAGACCTACTGTTACTTTCCCTGCTGCAGCTAACGTTAATGGATCTGTCGGGTTAGAAGGGAATTTAATATTGACTTTCACACCCTCTTCTTCAAAGTATCCTTTTTCAATCGCTGCATAAATAAAGCTGTGTACAGCGTTTGGATACCAATCAAGCATCACTGTTACTTCTTTCATTTCCTTTTTTTCAGTAGCTGTATTGCTAGAACACCCAGCTATCATCGCAAGTAATAAAGTAAACACTAAAACGCGTTTCAAAAACTTCATGAATGTTTCCCCCAACTAATAAACTTTTTCTCTAACATTGATACGAGTAATACGAAGAAAATTGCAACGATGGATAGCAGTACAATTGGTGCAAATACACCGGCTCCATCTAATTGCGTCATCATTCGTTTACTAAAATAGCCAAGCCCTGCTTGTGCCCCAAGCCATTCCCCAATTGCCGCTCCAATTACACTAAGCGGGACAGCAATCTTTAGAGCAGAAAAGAAATAGGGAAGTGCAGATGGCAACTTTAACTTTAAAAATGTATCTTTTTTCGTTGCGCCATAGGTAGCTAACAACTCTTCCCATTCCTTTTTTGTACTACGCAGCCCATCATATGTGTTCACAGCGATTGGAAAGAACGTAATTAATACAGTAACCGTTACTTTACTCCAAATAGAATAGCCAAACCATAAAACAAACAAAGGTGCAATCGCTGTTGTTGGAATTGTTTGTGAAGCGACTAATAACGGATAAAAGGCTCTCTCTATCCAGCTATGTGCATTCATTAACATCGCCAGTCCAACACCTAATACAATGGAAATTACAAGTCCAATAAGTACAACATATAACGTTGCGGGTAAATGAACAGTTAGTAATATATCGCGCAAATCCCACATTTTTTGAACAATGGCACTTGGTGACGGTAAAATATACATCTCATCCACAATGCGTGCACCAATCTCCCAGCCAATAAGTAGTACACTGCTCAAAATAAGTGCGGGTAATAAGTTTTTTATACGCTTCATACGAGCACCTGTTTTTGCAACATACTAAGCAAATCCTCTTTTAAAGCTAGCACTTCCGGTCTGTTTAAATCTTTTCGTGTTCGGTTCAGACTAAGAGGTACAGTGCGCTCTGTTAACGTTGTAATTGGTTGGTCTTCCACAACGAAAATCCGATTCGAAAGATAAATCGCTTCTTCAACATCATGTGTAATAAAGACAATCGTTTTCTTTAATAGCTTCCACTGCTCAAATAACCATTCTTGGAGCGTCGCTTTCGTTAATGCATCTAACGCACTAAACGGTTCATCTAATAAGAAAATATCCCCACCTGTTAATAACGTGCGAATAAATGAGACACGTTGACGCATACCTCCTGATAAATCTTTCGGATACTTTTTCTCATAATCTTGTAATCCAAACTTGATTAACAGTTCGCTCGCTTGTAACTGCGCCTCTTTTTTTTTAACTCCTTGGCACTCTAGCGGAAGTGCTGCATTTTCGATAATCGTTCGCCATGGCAGGAGCATATCTTTTTGCGGCATATAACCAACTGCAGTCGCTTTTGTACTTGCTTGTTCTATCGTTCCAGCTGTTGGTTGTTCTAATCCTGCAATTAAACGGAATAGCGTACTTTTTCCGCAGCCACTTGGTCCAATAATACTAACAAACTCATTTTCTTGTATGAACATATTTAAGTGATTGATGACTGACTTTTCATCATAATAAAACGAAACATTATGAAATTGTAGTATGTTCTGACTCCTCAAATCCCCACATCTCCTTGTGATAAGCCATATCCCAGAATAAATATTCAAAACGGCTAGAATATAAGAAGATTTCCTCTAAACGTTTTAATTCTTCTTCTGTTTTTCCAATTGCAAGCTCATTTAATAAATCCATTAACCAAACGCATAACTCTCCATATTCTACTGAGCTATACCCTTGAATCCACTCTCCGAAAAATTCATGCTCAGCAGCTCCTGGAATATCATTTAAACGTTTTCCAATTTCCCAATAACTCCACATACAAGGGAGAAGCGCTGCAATTAACTCTGCCAATGTACCATTTTGCGCTACAGACATCATGTAATTTGTATAGGCAAGGTTTTTCGCTGATGGTTTTGCTTGTTCCATTTCTTCAAGAGAAATGCCAAGGCGTGCTGCATATTGTCTATGAATAGCCATTTCCCCATTTAAAATTCCATCGATTTGTTCTGCGAATTTCCCCATAACTTTTGGATTTGTTGCTTTCACGACACCAATTGCATAGATTTTTGCATAATCTAGTAAATATAAATAATCTTGCACAATGTAATATTGAAACCTATCTTTTTCTAATGTCCCATCTCCCATTCCTGTCACAAACGGATGATTATGGCTCTTCTCCCAAACTGGTTGCACCGTTTCAAATAATCGTTCACAAAATGTCATCTTTACTACCCCTTTTCTTATATCTTTTTATACAAATAAAAGACCACTTCTCGATAAGAAGTGGTCACAGCAAACAAATAGTTATTCGTTGTTTCCACTTCCCTACGCTAGTATCACCTAGATCAGGTTATAAGGGTTAAGGTTTCTACCTCTCTCAGCTTTCGCACCCCTAGTGGTGTTTTATTTAATTGTGAACAAAAAATCCCCGTCTCTTTACATAAAGAAACGGGGATAGTATATACATGTATCCAAATCGCTTCCCTACGCTAGTATCATCTAGATCAGGTTATAAGGGTCAAAGATTCTATCTTCCTCTCAGCTAGTAACACTAGCCCCCCTAGCACTATATTCATTTCACATAGCCAGTATACCACCCAACTCTGTTATCAGCAACTCTTTTCATTCATAAACTTCAGAAAAAATATTATTTTAACAAAACAAAAAACATAAATGTTATTTCAACTTACTGTGATAACATACAAATAATTCAGATAATATTGAATTCTCTCTTTCCCTTTTCATAAAACGCTTTCATCTGCTATCCTTTTATTATATAACTTTATTTTTTAAAAAAATCATTCAAGTATATAGTAAAACTTTTCATTTCCACCATCACATTCTAATCACTACAGACTACTATTCTTTTTAATCAAGATTTTACTATTTAAAACTGACCATATTCTCTACATAAAATAAAACTTCAATCCATGGGAGTTTCCTTTACTTCCAACTGATCATCAGCTTATTAATACGAAATAAAATTTTCCTAAATCTTAATTAAATTATTTTATATGTTGAAAATCCAAAAGAATATAAAGAAAACTAAATATTTTTATATTATAATTGCAATATACAGGATATTGCACAAGGAGGATTATAAAATGAAATTCAAAGCTACATCATTAACAGCCGCTGTTACTGTGGCTTCTCTGCTTCCCTCTGCCGCAGAAACAGATGTTCAAACAGCACATGCTGAACAAAAACAAGAATCAGAAATTGGATATGTGAAAACAGATACACTACAAATATTTTCAACACCTAAAGAAACGGCTGAGCCTACAGGTAACATTTCTTTTAACACACCTGTTACCATTCTGGAGATGACTGAAAAATGGTATAAAATTTATGCTGAAAACAAAACAGGATATGTCAAAAAAGAAGGGATTTCTTTTCAAAAACAAACAAGTAATCCTGCTCAACATATTGTAAAAGTGGATGCACTAAATATCCGCACTGAACCAAACATGGAATCTGACATTCTTGATGTATTAACGAATGGAAAGTTTGTTGTTGTAGAGGAAGAACAAGGCGATTGGTATAAAATTTTACATAATGGTACTCACGGATATGTCAAAAAAGAATTTCTAGCTGATGCTTCAAAACCACTTGTCAAAAATAACGTTATATCAAATGGCTCTTATTACGTTGCTACTCCAACTCTCCGCGTACGTAGTGGTGCTGGTACAAATACTGCAGCAATTGGCTCTTTACAAAACGGTACACAAATACAAGTTGTAGGTACTGTTGGAACTTGGTATAAAATACGCTATAAATCTGGCTATGGATATGTAGCAAAACACTATATTATCCAAAAACAACAACAGCAAACTCAACAAACAAAACCAGCCATCCCAGCTGTATTTAAGTTCCCAGCTCAAGGAAAAATCAGTTCGAATTTTGATGTACGCTGGGGGGAAATGCATTATGGATTAGATATTGCTGCATCAGGGACTGTACCTATTCGCGCAGCTGCATCAGGGACTGTTGTAAAGTCATATTACTCTCAAAGCTACGGAAATGTGGTCTTTCTTTCTCACACAATTCAAGGAAAGCTATATACTACCGTTTATGCTCATATGAGCGATCGTGCTGTAAATGTTGGTGATACAGTAGCATCAGGACAATTTCTTGGAAACATGGGTAATACCGGACACTCTTACGGCCAACACTTACACTTTGAATTACATAATGGAGAATGGAACTATGCCAAAACAAATGCGGTAGATCCTCTTCCTTACTTAATTAGGTGATAACATATGCAACGAAATATACCTTTATTTATTGAATGTATAGCATTCGTGTGTCTTATTGGTTGTTTAATTTTGTATAACACAAACACCGTATTTTTAAGTATTGTTATTACGTTTGTGACATTTGAAATTATGATGGAAGCATTTCAAATCCGCTTAAAGCGACATATCTCACATATTTATACTGCACTGTTTATAACAAGCGGACTAATAACAAATCTTTTAGCTAACGGTTTCCATTTAACATCTATTTTTCCTGTTTTTTTCATGGCTGTTTTACTTATTGTATCTCAATATATATATGTACCAGAGTATCGTAAAGAACAATATTATAACGTAGCAAAAGAGGGATAATCTTGCAACAATTCTTAAAAAAAGATAGTATAACCAATTTCGTGTTAAGTTTATATGGGAAAGCAAATGTCTTTTTTGGTGTTGAAAATAATAACAAAAGCCAACTTATCTTGTATGGCATGTTATTTTTAATTATTATTTCTTTTTTTATTTACTACTAAGAACGCCTTTCACAAAAGAGTAAATTTCTTAAATATGCAAAACAAAAGGAGCGTCACATAGTCAAGATGACTAATGGGACAGCTCCTTTCGTTTTAAAATTATGTTCACATGGAATATTAGAAAAAATAAATCTCTGTTATTTTATCCACATGCATACCTTTCATAAATCACACTTAAATTATATTTTTTCTCTAAGCTCATACGCTGTTCTTCATCACACCAGTAAAATAGGATATCATGAATCGTTGCATAGCGCTTGTTTTTTAAAAATTGCTTAATAAAAGAAGGTAAACAATCATGTAACTGAATGAATATATAATTCCGTAATATCTCTTCCTTATAGTCAATCCCTTTACAAATGTACAGCAGTTCTTCACAGTAATGTGCGTGCTGTGGAACTTGAATCATTTCAAAGAATGGTATATAAGACAATAGTTTACCTATAAAGTGTTCATATTTTTTCATAAAGGAACATGACATATGTTCCATCATTTCTTTCATCACAAATAAATAGTCATCAACATGTGTTGTTTGTAAAGGATTTAATCCATCCGAAATTTGGGCAATAACTGCTCTTTGGCAAGCGATAACAGAACGACTAGGTCCATAATATGTAAGAAAATCTGTACATTTCCGATACTTCTTTAGTAAATCTAATATATATAAATCATAAACATATTTATTACAATAGATTGCTAAGCTCATAATATCTGAATCTAATTGTTCCCTTGTTAATGATTTAGCCTGCTTACAAAGAAAGAAAAACATAAATTCCATCATTTCTTTCTGTGAAAGTAGTTCTCCATATTGTTCCACGCATTCTTCATCAAACTTTATCTTTTCCCAGATGGCAACATCAATCTCTTCTAACTTTCCAATTTTATATTTTACAATTAAATAATTCCAGGCAACAACTTTTGTAATGACATCCCACGTTTCATACTGTAAAGACGTTTTTACAAATTCATATAACCCTTGATTCATCATAAATATATTGGCTTCTGTATACCAGCCAATTTCCTGACATAAACGAACAATACGAACTAAAGTAGACAGTTCATCTTTATGGAATTTAGATAAACTATTTACCTTATCCATTCCATATACTATAAATGAAGCTAAGTTTTCTTCCTTATAAAATTCTTTTTCTTTCCAAGTTAATACAACTCTCTGTTTCCCTTCACCTTTTGGACGCTCCGGCGTAAGTAGAGAAAGTAAATCAGTAAAGTTTTGCGGCTCGTTAAATACATTTGTAACTAAATCCCATTTCGGCTCAGTTTGCACAAAACTCATACTATTCCCTCCCATTCTCTATAACCTTTGTAAAAATACGAAAGTTTTATACTTTTTATATCGATATATTCAAAATAACATATAAACTATACTTCTTAGTATACCATTTTTTTACCTGTCTCTATGCTTGTTAACAAAAAATTAAAAAGTTATTTACGAAAAAGAACGGAATACATTATTCCGTTCCGCTATGTGTATGTTCTGATATTTCACTTAAAGCAACTCCAGCTTCATGATCCGCTTGTTGAGTAGTAGCTAAATCACCAAGTGATATCATACCAACTAACTGACCATTTTCAACTACTGGTAACCTTCTAACTTGATGGTGAGCCATCAAATTTGCTGCTTTCTCAATAGAATCATGAGGTTCTACTGAAATGATATTTGTTGTCATGACATTTGTAATTTTATTAGAACCAGGATGCTTTTCAGCAATTCCTCTTATAACTAAATCTCGATCCGTCACAAGCCCGATGACTTCATTATTTTCAACAACAGGAATAACACCAGTAGATTCTTCTTTCATTTTCACTGCAGCTTCATACACATTATCTAATGCTGTACAGTATGCAATATCTGTACTCATTAAGTCTCGAACAGTTGTCATTCATATCACTCCTTATATACACACATAGCTTTTCCAACTTAAAACGAAGTTATCCAAGTTAAAATTTTCACCTATGACCTGATGACTATACGAGAAAGGAGATAATGATATGATAAAGTGAAACTTCAAATAGTGGTTTTTTCTTCGTCTCCACTACTTATTAGTTGAACAATCGGAATCAGGGCATTAATAGGGTATTAACCCTCTCCCAGCCCACAAATAGCGGAATAAATGGTAATTATACACGGAATACACATTGCAGTTAAACAGAGAATGTTTTACTTTATTAGATAAAAAAAAGAGTCAGCTCATTTGCTGACTCTTTTTTATGACCCGTACGGGATTCGAACCCGTGTTACCGCCGTGAAAGGGCGGTGTCTTAACCACTTGACCAACGGGCCGTGGCTCCGCAGGTAGGACTCGAACCTACGACCGATCGGTTAACAGCCGATAGCTCTACCACTGAGCTACTGTGGAATATTATGGTGGGCCTAAGTGGACTCGAACCACCGACCTCACGCTTATCAGGCGTGCGCTCTAACCAGCTGAGCTATAGGCCCATAAATCGAAATCAACAGGGGCAGTAGGAATCGAACCCACACCGGAGGTTTTGGAGACCTCTGTTCTACCGTTAAACTATGCCCCTATATGGTGCCGACTAGAGGACTTGAACCCCCAACCTACTGATTACAAGTCAGTTGCTCTACCAATTGAGCTAAGTCGGCATCATATGCG
>NZ_JOTN01000008.1 GCF_000712595.1 Bacillus manliponensis | reverse complement strand
CTGTTGTGCATCAGCGACGTTTATTAATATAGCATGACCGTTCTTGACGGTCAATGCTTTTTCGAAAAAAATTTCACATCCCGTTTTTTGGCCACAAACGAAATACACCTCACATAATAAGTTGATTTGTCCAAAAATTCAAAATCATATGTTATATTATTTAATATAAGGAGTGTGAGGATAGTGAGCTTTAAATATTCTAATAAGATTAATAAGATTCGAACCTTTGCCCTCAGTTTAGTATTTATTGGCCTTTTTATCGCTTATTTAGGTGTTTTTTTTCGTGAAAACATCCTAGTTATGACAACTTTTATGATGGTTGGCTTTTTAGCAGTCATCGCCAGCACTGTTGTTTACTTTTGGATTGGTATGTTATCAACAAAAACTGTCCAAGTTATATGTCCAAGCTGTGAGAAGGCAACGAAAATACTTGGACGTGTCGATGCTTGTATGCATTGCAACCAACCTCTCACGTTAGATAGAGATTTAGAAGGTAAAGAGTTTGATGAAAAATACAATAGGAAGAACTATAGAATATAAAGAGAAACTTCACTCAGTGGGGGAGTTCTCCATCCCCCACTGAGTGTTATCCCGTAAATAGCGGGATAAATTAAAAAGAAGGTGGGTACATGTATCCACCTTCTTTAATCTATTATTTCTTATGACATTCTTCACATGTCCCGTAAATCTCCAAGCGATGACTATTGATAACAAAGCCTGTCACTTTTGCAGCCTCTTCTTCAATTGCCTCTAAGCCAGCGTATGGAAAATCAACAATTTTACCACATTTTTCACAAATTACATGGTAATGTTGACTTGTTACATAATCAAATCTACTAGAAGCATCTCCATACGTAAGTTCCTTCACAAGACCTACATCTTTAAATACACGTAGATTATTATAAATTGTTGCAACACTCATATTCGGAAATTTACCTTCTAATGCTTTGTAAATTTCATCCGCTGTTGGATGCGTCATAGATTCCACAAGGTACTCTAAAATAGCATGACGTTGTGGAGTAATGCGTACACCCGTATCTTTCAACATTTCCAGCGCTTCTTTTAATTCTTCTTTAACCACCGTCATGCCCCCAATTCTATACGGATTATTACTTTGTAATATTTATAAATAGTGTACTCTTTTTCTTTTCACTCGTCAATATCCCCACTACCTCTATACAATTTATTTCCTACCTATTTTTATTCTTATATCAAACCGACCTTTGTTATTCATATGTACGATTAAAAAAAGTGCGAGAAATACTCGCACTTAGAAAACTGTCATCTGAGGAGGTATGCCCTACACTTTAACATATGAAATTGTACGACAATTGTATAGACACTAGCCTCCCTATACACATTTATTCTTTTATATAAGAAAGTACTTCTTCCACGTGCCCTTTTACCTTAACTTTACGCCACTCCTTAACAAGCTCTCCCTCTTTATTAATTAAAAATGTAGAACGCTCAATTCCCATATATTCTTTTCCAAAGTTTTTCTTCAATTTCCATACATTATAGAGCTCCGCTACTTCATGCTCCGTATCGACTAATAAAAGAAATGGGAGTTCATGTTTTTCGATGAATTTTAAATGTCTATTTGCCGGATCTGGACTAATCCCAACAATCACCGTATCTTTCTCTGTAAAGATTCCATAAGCATCACGGAAATCACAAGCTTGTGTCGTGCAGCCTGGCGTCATATCTTTTGGATAAAAATATAAAACGATGTTTTTCCCCCGGAACTGAGATAACTTAACTTCTTCTCCATTACTATTTTCTAATGTAAAATCTGGTGCCATCTGTCCTACTGCAATCACCCTTACCACTTCCTTCTCTTTTTTCACTATCATAACAAATCTCGATTTATCACGCATTAATGGGATAACAATCAACAAAACCACTAATTGAAGTTTTACTTTATTTTTCTTTTTCCATAACTGTACGAACAACAAAAGCAAATGGCATTGTATATCCCATTAATGCTTCTACAATCGCAATCCATCTTCCGATTCCAATAGGCGTTACATCTCCATACCCAACAGATAGTAATGTTACTGCACTAAAATATAAACATACTTCTACGAGCTGAAACGAATGAACTGTTAATATTTTTCCTTCTTCACGCAAAACATTAAAGCCACTCTCTTCTAGCACAACGTAACTTAATGCAAATGCAATCATGACTGTTGTATAAATCAAAAATAATGAAACAAGATTATAAAATGAAAAAAACCGATTCGTTTCCCCTGCTGAATTCCATAATATCTGTACGCTTCTAAATACAGCAAGAGCTGCAAGTAACAAAATGACTCCCCATAACATGTCCTCCACCTCATTTTATTTGTATGATGAAAAAAGTTTATTTACGACGACAATTACTTTATAGAAGAATTTCTTTCCTAACTGTAATGACTCAAAACGATATGTTTGAAAAAAACATGTTAAAATGGACATAGATTTTTGTAAGGAGATGAACAGTAGTGAAATTCACAAAGTCAGAAGCATTACATAAAGAAGCTTTAGAACACATTGTTGGTGGTGTAAATAGTCCTTCTCGCTCATACAAAGCAGTTGGTGGTGGTTCACCAGTGGCAATGGAACGCGGTAAAGGAGCTTATTTTTGGGATGTCGATGGTAACAAATATATCGACTACTTAGCTGCCTATGGTCCAATTGTTACAGGACACGCACATCCACATATTACAGATGCTATTAAAACAGCCGCTGAAAATGGCGTTTTATTCGGAACACCAACAGCACTAGAAGTAAAGTTTGCAAAAATGTTAAAAGAAGCAATGCCTGCACTAGACAAAGTACGCTTCGTAAACTCCGGAACAGAAGCTGTTATGACAACAATTCGTGTTGCACGCGCTTATACCGGTCGCACAAAAATTATGAAGTTCGCTGGTTGTTATCATGGACATTCAGATTTAGTATTAGTTGCAGCTGGCTCTGGTCCATCTACTCTTGGCACTCCAGATTCAGCTGGTGTACCACAAAGTATTGCCCAAGAAGTTATTACCGTTCCTTTTAACAATGAAGAAGCTTTAAAAGCAGCTTTAGATAAATGGGGACATGAAGTAGCAGCAATTCTTGTTGAGCCGATTGTTGGGAACTTCGGGATTGTCGAACCAAAGCCTGGTTTCCTTGAAAAAATTAATGAACTTTCACATGCAGCTGGAGCATTAGTTATTTACGATGAAGTTATTACCGCTTTTCGCTTTATGTATGGCGGTGCGCAAGACTTACTTAGCGTAACACCAGACTTAACGGCGCTTGGAAAAGTGATTGGTGGAGGACTTCCAATCGGAGCATACGGTGGTAAGAAAGAAATTATGGAACAAGTTGCACCACTTGGCCCAGCATATCAAGCTGGTACAATGGCTGGAAATCCCGCTTCTATGTCTGCTGGTATTGCCTGCTTAGAAGTGCTAAAACAAGAAGGCGTTTATGAAAAATTGGACGAACTAGGAGCTATGCTTGAAGAAGGAATTCTTAAACAAGCAGAAATGCATAATATTGATATTACCGTAAATCGCCTAAAAGGTGCTCTAACAGTATACTTTACAAAAGATGTAATCGAAGACTACGACGGTGCACAAAATACAGATGGAGAAATGTTTGGTAAGTTCTTTAAGCTTATGCTTCATGAAGGTATTAATTTAGCACCATCAAAATATGAAGCATGGTTCTTAACAACTGAACATACAAAAGAAGATATTACGTACACAATCGAAGCGGTTGGTCGTGCATTCAAAGCGTTATCTCACGTTTAACATATAATTTAAAAAAGAAAAAAATAGGGCACTCCCCTATTTTTTTCTTTTTTCTATTTCATAAATGTTGCATTGATAGTATAATTATTCATAATTATCTGAATTTAAATAGCGACGTATTACAAAAACAAGCTCAATTATACGGTGTTATACACCTTAATATTTCAGATTATTTAATCTTTTTGAACGAGGGGGGATTGACGGATGGTCAAAAACAAACAAAAATGGACACCGTCTTTATTTCGAGATTTTTCAAAGGCTGAGCATGATGCGTGTGGAATCGTTTCCGTTATGGAGAAAAACAATATTCCAACAAAAGAAAACATTGATCTCTGCATACAATCGCTTGTAAAGATGAATCATCGCGCTGGTTTTATTAATGGTGAGGGTGATGGAATTGGTATTCACATTGACTTGCCCAAAGCACTTTGGAGAACAAAACTAACTCAATCTGGTTACGATTCCGATTTAGTAGAGCATCCACAATTTGTAGTTGGGCATTTTTTTCTAAGCAAAAAAGCTGATGCTACTACATTAAAAAATCATATTCATTCCGTATTACAAAGTGAAAATTTCACAGTCCTTTTTGAAGATACAAATGTAACAAATTCAGAATCACTTGGACCTCTTGGAAAACAAGAAGAACCCACTTTTCTACAAGTTGCTGTTATTCCGGAGACGCAAAGAGACAATATAGATCCACTACTATTTTCTTTAACAATAGCAATTGAACAAAATGAACATATTCACGTCGCTTCACTGAGCCATGATTATGTCGTCTATAAAGTACTTGGAGCTGGCGATACACTTGTAGCTTACTATAATGACCTACAACATCCACTAATCGCATCTACGATGACACTTGGACACAATCGTTATTCTACAAATACATTATCAAATTTCTTCCGTGTTCAGCCATTTAGCATCCTTGGACATAACGGAGAAATTAATACGATTGCAAAGCTGCGCGATCAAGCTGAAATGATTGATGTACCACTTACAATTGATGGCAGCGACTCACAAGATTTAAACCGCACCTTAGAAACACTTCTCATTCGTTATAACTATAGCTTATTTGAAGCAATGGATATATTATTCCCACCAATTATTAATGAAATAAAATTGTATAAAACTCACATGCAAGATTTATATACGTATATACGCGAAGCTTGGGGCCATTTCGCACAAGGGCCAGCTGGCATTATTTCTAGATATAAAGATGAAGCAGTATTCAGTGTGGACTCCCTCGGTTTACGACCTGTTTGGAAAGTCGAAACAGAAAGTTCTTATATTTTCTCTTCTGAACCAGGTGTTATTTCACCAACTGAATATGTAGCAGAACCAAAATCTCTATCACCAGGCGAGAAAATCGGCTTAAAATGGAATCCAAAAGGAGAACTCGTTCTATATGAATACGACGCATACCAAAAAGAAGTATATGCACGTATGAATGAACGAATTGACTTGAAAAATTATCGTAATCATTTATCCATCCCACAAGTGGAAGAACTGACCCTTTTACCATCTGCAACTGAAGTGAAAAATGAACAATACGTGGCATTTGGATGGGACCGAGAGCATATTCAACTCCTTGAACAAATGGCTGAAAAAGGTGCTGAACCTATTCGCTCTTTAGGACACGACGCTCCTCTTGCTGCCCTAGATAACGGAAGACGTAATATCGCTGATTTTATAAAAGAAAGCGTTGCTGTCGTAACGAACCCTGCAATTGATAGAGATCGGGAAGTAGAACATTTTTCCACTCGAGTCATTGTAGGCACACGACCAAGCTTACACGGCACAAAAGATCACCCCTTTGTAATTGAACTCCCAACACCAATTGTATTAGAAGGGATAACTGGACAACAAACTGCAAAACAACTTGAGACACTCACATATGAACAACTTATCTATTTATTTTCTAAAAAAAATTCTTCCTACACCCTTTCTGCAACATTTACAGAGAATGAAACATTACAGGAAGCATTGCACCGGTTAGGACAAGAGGCTGTATTAGCTGTTCAAAACGGCGCATCTTTGTTAATTCTTGATGATCAGCAAGCACACCATCATAACAAGCTTTGGATTGATCCACATTTACTAACATCTAAAATAAATAAAGAGCTTGTAAATCATACAGTACGTCGTAATTGCGCAATCGTAGTACGTTCCGGAGCACTACGTTCCTTACACGATATTATTACTTTATACGGCTTTGGTGCTGATGTAATTAATCCTTATCTTATGTTTGCAACAGTAAATGATGAAACAACAAAACCAATAACAAATTTATATCATTCTTTAAATAAAGGCATGGAAAAAGTAATTTCAACAATTGGAATTCACGAATTGCGCGGTTATGGTCGACTCTTCTCTTCTATTGGTATGCATGAAGAAATCGCAGACATACTGGATATCACAAATTTTCTCGGTTCAGACGTTGCCTCCTTTTCACTACAATCACTAACAGCAGATGCAAAAATGAGAGCGCTAGATTATACAAATGAAAAAGCACGTATGAGAAAAACATTTCACACCTTCCCGCGTATTTGGAAATCGATTGGGGATATCGCAAAAGGAAATGCCTATGATGATTACCGTGAGAAATTAGATGAGTTAGAAGAAAAGAACCCAACAACAATTCGCCACTTAATGAAACTAAAAGATACGAATAACACGATACCAACTGAACAAGTTTCCATTGAAGTAGGTAATCATCACTTACCATTTATTATTAGCTCTATGTCATTTGGTTCTCAAAACGAAACGGCATTTCGTGCTTATGCTGAAGCTGCTGAAAGACTTAATATGATTAGCTTAAATGGTGAAGGCGGCGAAATTAAAGATATGATCGGTAAATACCCGCGTACACGCGGACAACAAATCGCTTCTGGTCGTTTTGGAGTGAATGCTGAATTACTAAATTCATCAAACTTAATTGAAATAAAAATTGGCCAAGGCGCAAAACCTGGTGAAGGCGGGCATTTACCTGGCTCAAAAGTAACTGCAAAAATTGCGGAGGCTCGTAACGCAACAATTGGATCCGACTTAATCTCTCCTTCTAATAACCATGATATTTATTCAATTGAAGATTTAGCGCAAATCATTACTGAAATCAAAACGGCCAACCAGCATGCCAAAGTAGCTGTAAAGGTCCCTGTCGTTCCAAATATCGGAACAATTGCTGTAGGTATCGCAAAGGCCGGCGCTGATTTTATTAATATTAGTGGATTTGATGGCGGAACAGGTGCGGCTCGTATTCATGCCTTACAGCACGTTGGACTTCCTGTTGAAATCGGGGTAAAAGCGGCTCATAACGCTTTATTAGAATCCGGAATGCGACATAACGTAGAAATTTGGGCTGATGGTGGTATTCGAAGTGCATTAGATGCGTTAAAGATCATGCTTCTTGGTGCAAACCGCATTGGATTTGGCACACTCTCAATGATTGCTATCGGCTGCACAACCTGTCGCGGCTGTCATTTAGATACGTGTCACGTTGGAATCGCGACGCAAATCGAATCAGAAGCGCAAGCAAAAGAGCATGGTTTACGTCGCTTCGTTCCAAGGGATTTTGAACATGCAGTTGCAGGATTATTAAATTTATTCACAGCTTTCGGAACAGAGTTAAAGAGATTAACAGGACAACTTGGCTTTACGAATTTACAACAAATCGTAGGTCGCTCTGATTTATTAGAACAGGTACAAGGAACAGACGCCCTTAACTTATACTACTTATTACAAGTGCTAGACAACACTTCCCCTGCTATTACAGCAAAATCGTCACAAGGGCAAGATAACGCCTTAGCTCATTCCATTGAGTCGAAAGAACTTGTTGGTGTTGGGGTAGACCAGCGAGTGATGGGCGGAATGGAATCTTGCTACCGGGTGCGCGACAAATTATATAAAAACCACACTTTAGAGCCTATTACGTTAAAATATACAAACGGCTCTGTACCTGGTAATGGTCTTGGCGCTTACAATAGCGAAAATTTATTTATCCATGTTAATGGTGGTGCACAAGATGGTATTGGAAAGACGGCTTTTGGTGGCGGTATTTATATTACAAAAGCTAAAGGAAGAAATGACACTTACTACAACGGCTCTGTCGGAAAAGGATTTGGATATGGCGCTCAAAAAGGAGCTCTGTACGTACAAGGTAACGCCGATGCAAGGGCAGGCATTCGCTTATCTGGCGCAGACATGATTATTGGTGGAAGAATAACAAAACCAATCCCAACAGAAGAATACGGGAACTTAGGTGTCCATGCGAATATAAAAGGATTTGCTTTTGAATATATGACAAATGGACGCGCGCTCGTTCTTGGTGATCCTGGTCCATGGATTTGCGCTGGTATGACAGGTGGTGTTGTTTATTTACGCCATAAACCAGAGCTTGGTTTAACAGAAGCGGCCTTAAAGAGAAGAATTGCAAAAGGTGCGAACGTAACATTACAACCTCTCAGCAGCGCTGGCATTACTAATGTTAGCGAACTCTTATTAGACTATATACGTGTCTTAAATGAACATGAACAATATGAAGAAATCGCCTTACTGAATCCGTTACTAGATGATGTCCATGCACACTTTTATGAAATTATTCCAAAGAAAGAACAAGCAGATCCATCTATCTCAACAGAGTAACATACTCACAAAAAAGTATCCAAAGTGATATAAAGTGAAACTTCACTCAGTGGAGGGGTTCGTCATCCCCCACTGAGTGTCAGCCCGACTAATCGGGCTTTTACGCGCTCTCACTCTCCCTACTAAATTTCATTTCTTCTTTCAAGTATAAAGATGGGAGTTCTACAGCACGTTAATATTAAAAAAATCTTTTCTATTGACGATATCTATACACCGTAGTAATCTATACAATAATTTAAAAACCTGCTGCCTATCAGCAGGTTTTTTCACTAAAATATCACTTGCTAACATATTGTAATGAATGTATAGTATCATGTTGTACATTCATTCTGAAGAAGAGAAAGGATACTAAAAAGAGTATGAAACTTGGTGCTCGCATTTTAAAAACGGGTATTGCCATCACACTAGCTCTATTTGCCTGTATATTACTTGAACTTCCAAGTCCAGTATTTGCAGGGATTTCAGCTATTTTTGCCGTACAACCGTCTGTCTATCGCTCATATTTAACAGCCCTTGAGCAAATTCAGGCAAATGTAATCGGCGCAGTCTTTGCAATTGTATTCATGTTTACATTCGGAAACAACCCTTTTATTATCGGATTAACATGTATATTGGTAATTGCACTTACATTACAATTACACTTAGAAAACACAATTCCTATCGCATTAGTAACTGTAATTGCGATTATGGAGTATCAAGGTGATAATTTCTTTGATTTTGCCTTACTTCGCTTTGCTACAATCATGATTGGAATTATCGCTGCTTCAGTTGTAAATCTATTGTTTATGCCACCAAAATACGAAACAAAGCTCTATCACCGCATTGTTGATAATACAGAAGAAATTCTGAAGTGGATTCGCATGAGTAGTAGGCAAGCATCTGACTTTACAACGTTAAAAACAGACATCGATCGTATGAAAGAGAAAATGATTAAATTAAATCATTTCTACTTGTTATATAAAGAAGAAAGAAGTTATACGAAAAAAATACGTTTTGCAAAAATTCGTAAACTCGTCTTGTTTAGACAAATGTTAGCAACGACAAGCCGTGCTTTAAATACATTAAAAGCACTGCATCGCACGGAAAACGAACTTCGTCATATGCCAGAATCATTCCAAGAATCGATTCAAAATGAGCTTGATTCCTTAACTAACTACCATGAACAAGTGCTGTTAAAATTTATCGGGAAAGCAAAGAAGCAACAATCTGTTGAAATGCTAGATGAAGTGTTTACATGCAGAGAAGAATTACTTGATATATTTATGAACTACCAAAACAAAGATGATGAAGAAGCATATAAAACATGGTTACATCTCTTCCCCCTCATTTCAGCTATTATTAATTATGGAGAAGAAGTTGAACATTTAGATTTACTCGTTGATAGTTTCTACACATATCATAATCCAGAGAATGAATTACAAATACAAGAAAAGCAAGAAGATGAATGATAATATACAACAAAAGCAAGAAGATGAATGATAATATACAACAAAAGGATGTTCGAAACACAAAACGTTTCGAACATCCTTTTTCTTATGAACAATTCACTTCTCCCACATGTTGCATTGTGTATAAGTGATAATAATAACTCTTCTTATTCATTAATTCCTCATGAGAGCCCATTTCCTTAACTTCCCCACTTTCCACATAAATGATTTTATCCACATGTGTAATAGTCGATAGGCGATGAGCAATAATAATGGTCGTTTGATCAGCCGCCAAGTGTTGCAAAGCTTCTTGAATATAGCGCTCATTTTCTAAATCAAGTGCTGAAGTGGCTTCGTCTAAAATAAGGAGCGATGGATTTTTCAAAAAGACACGTGCAATTGCAATGCGTTGTCGTTGTCCCCCCGAAAGCTTTACACCTCTTTCACCAACAACTGTATCGTAACCATTTGGCAGACTCATAATATATTCATGAATTTGTGCAGCTTTTGCAGCTGCAATTACTTCTCTTTTTGTTGCTTCTGGTTTTCCGTATAAAATATTTTCCTCAACTGTATCACTAAATAAAATATTATCTTGTAAAACAATGCCAATATGATTCCTTAAATTGTGTATATCATAATCTCTTACATCAAGACCATCTATATAAATTGCACCGTTAGAAACATCATAAAAACGAGGGATTAAGTTTGCAAGAGAAGATTTCCCTCCTCCACTTCCTCCAACAAGCGCCACTTTTTCTCCGGGTTTAATAGAAAAAGAAATTTCCTTTAATACTTTTTGATCTCCTTTATTATATGCAAAAGATACATTTTGAAAAATAACTTCACCTTGTATTTCAGCACGATTTTTTGCATCCGAACGATTCACAATATCATATTCTTCATCTAATAATTCAAATACACGATCCATAGATGCGAAAGACTGTGTAAGTGTTGTAGAAGAATTCACAAGGCGGCGGAGTGGGCTATATAAACTATCCATATACCCAACAAATGCAACCATTGTCCCTAGCGTTAAAGAGCCATGAATCACTTCATACGCAGAAAATGCGATTACAATAAGTGGTCCAAGATCTGTTAATGTGTTAACCGTCGAAAATGTACGCGCTGTCCAGCTCGTATGTGTTAACGCCTTATTTAAAAAGTTTGTATTTGTCTTTTCAAACTGTTCCTTTTCATATTCTTCAAGCGCAAAGCTTCTCGTTACTTGCATTCCCTGCACTCTTTCATGCAAATATCCTTGCATTGTTGCTAATGCTTGTGAGCGCACTTTTGTAAACCTTCGAAGGCGGCTGAAAAAATATTTTACGGCAACTACATAAATCGGCAAGATTAATAATGCTACTAAAGTTAATTTTACATTCATCGCAAACATCACGGCTACTGCGATGAAAATAGTTATTATATCAAGCCAAACATTCATTAACCCTGTGATAACAAAGTCTTTTGTTTGTTCTATATCATGGATAACACGCGAAATAATTTCACCAGTTTTTGTGTTTGAATAATAGCGCAAGCTCAACTTTTGCAAATGAGAAAATGTATGCTTTCGTAAGTCATATAACACTACATTTCCAATACGCTGTGCAAAATACTGACGCAAATATTCAATAGGTGGTCGTAAAATAGCAAAAATAAAGAAAGCAATACCAATTGCATAAAAGAGCTGTGATGTTTTCTCTTGCAACGTTCCTCCACCTTGAATCACATCATCAATGATATATTTTAATAACCACGGCATAATAAGTGGGATACTAAATTTTATAATACCAATCACAATCGTAATTCCGATTAATAAACGATACGGTTTTACAAATTGTAAGTAACGTTTCATTACGGTCATATAATTCCCCCTCTAACAGGACAAACCTGCAGGGTTATCCAGCAGGTTTGTTTTAATCTCTATGCATTAAATATCTTTCGTACCACATATCAATAAAATCAGGAGCAAACGGCCCCTTTCTTTGATGAATCCACTGCGTTAAATGTTCTACATTTCGCTTTAAAATTGTATCAATCACAGCTGGATAATTCATCACTTCCCGATGCTTTTCATATTCATCTTCATCAAGCAGGACATGTGTCATATCAGGGTATACTTTAATATCTAAGTCATAGTCAATATACTTTAAAGCCTCAGAATCATAGGCAAATGGTGAGCTTAAATTACAATAATAATACACGCCTTCTTGCCTTAACATGCCAATAATATTAAACCAATAATCTGCGTGAAAATAACAAATTGCCGGTTCACGTGTAACCCATGTTCTTCCATCAGCCTCCGTTACAACCGTACAATCATTTGCACCAATTACTAAGCTTTGCGTCCCTTTTAAAACTGTCGTTTCTTCCCACATTCTATGAATAGACCCATTATGTTTATAACTATGTATTTGAATTTTTTCTCCTTCTCTGGGAAACCCCATAAATTCTCCCTTCTTTCATTGTGAACGCTCTTCTAAAGTTGTATATTCGACAACTACCCTTTTTGACTACTATATTTACTGAGCCGTATTCACTTTTTCTCTTTATTATAGCGTTTTTGTCACAATTTTAAAACTAAAGCGCTCTTCTTATCCTGAAATAGCCTTTTCGTTCTCAAACGATTGAATGACTGCTTTTGTTTGTTTTTCAAACTTCTCCTGTAAGGCTTTGAGCTCTAACTCTGTTTTTAATATTTCTTGCCGAATAAAATGAAGCTCTTTCGTATCTGTTTTTTCATTTTTACTATTAATAATTTGCTGATAATGCTCTAAGTGTGTTTGTAACTTTAACAATTCATCCATTGTCTTTAGCTGTTCTCCAACAAGGTTATCAAACAAATTCATTACGTTCCTCCTCTTTGTGATTACCTACTACATATTTTCGAATTACAAGCTTCTTTTCCTTTGACTACATTTGTTGACTCATTAGAAGTTATGTCGTTATCCATAATTTATACAGTTTTTTACCTATATAATCCCAAACTGAAAAAGCACCCCTCGTATGTAAGGGGTGCTTTCGCTGTTATTCTTGAGCGTTTTGAGAACCTTGAGCGTTCTGCGCGTTTGCAGAAGCTTGTGATTTTTTCGCTGCTTGTGCAGCTTGATGCGCAGCATTTTCAGTTGAGAATTCTGTACCAAAGTTAGCGTTTTGTTGTTGTACGCTTTGGATGCTAGCTCCTGAAGCTTGCTTTCCATGGTTTTGTTGTTTGTTGTTATTCATTCTTCTCACCTCCACAACTGATAATGTAACCAAGATGATCCGAATATATCCGTTTAATTTATAAAAAAAAAGAATTTTATTTTTTACGCATATTGAAAAATAAGTTCATTCAAACTAATCACGATGGAGGTGTATTCCATGTATGTTGGACGCGATATGACAGAGTTATCCATGACTTCAAAAGATGAGTGGACACAAGATGAGCTAATGCATTTTCACCATTCTTTGCAACAAATTATGCCGTATTTAAATGCAGAAGGACAAACCATCTACAAAGAGATTGTAAAAGAAGTTGAAGCACGTGGTGGTTTAAAAAGAAGCGAAGCAGATTGGACACACGGAACAAAAATTATTGCAGATTAAAAGCTCCAGCCATTATGGCTGGAGCTTTTTCACACATTCATCAAAAATTATTTTATGCGATTTTGAAACTGGAAGACGCTCAAATTCTTCTGGGGAAACGGTCTTTAATGTATCATTTTCACTAATAGGTCCTGTTACCGTTCCATAAAATACAAAAATATCCCACGTACGATGTGTAAATGTATGTTCCACATTCATTGCATAGTCATCAATACATACAGGGAGTGAAAATACTTCATTTGCATAATCAACAAGCTGTTGTTTATGGCTACGACTACTTGCACTCATTTCAACGTTCGGGAATTCCCACATGTTCGCAAGTAGTCCTGTACTTGGTCTTTTATTCACTACATATTTCCCATCCTCTGTTTGCAATACAGCTGCTACAATTGGAACTTTCTTGGGCGCTTTCGCCTTACTTTTTACAGGTAATTCTTTTTGAACACCCTCCATAAAACCGTGGCAATGTTCACGTACTGGACACAGCAAACAAGATGGACTTTTCGGTGTACAAATAAGCGCTCCTAATTCCATTAATCCTTGATTAAAATAAGATGGATTTTCTTTTGAAATAATTTCGCGTACAATATCTTCAAAGATTTTTCGTGTTTTCGGCTTTGCAATATCATCCCAAATCGATAAAATACGAGATAATACCCGCATGACATTTCCATCTACAGCTGGTTCTGGTATACCGTATGCAATACTTAAAATCGCACCTTTCGTATATGGGCCAACACCTTTTAATTTCCCGATTTCTTTCACATCGTTTGGTACTTTCCCACCGTACTGTTCTTTTACTTCCTTTACAGCTGCATGTAAATTTCTCGCTCTTGAATAATACCCAAGGCCTTCCCACGCTTTTAATACTTCCTCATCTTCCGCACCTGCAAGCGCTTCTAACGTTGGGAATTTTTCCATAAAATTGGCGTAGTATGGTTTTACCGCCTCTACTCTCGTTTGCTGAAGCATAATTTCCGAAACCCAAACACGGTATGGGTCTTTATTAATACGCCACGGTAAATCACGCTGCTCTTCTTCAAACCAACCAATTAAATCATGTTGAAACTGCTCTATATGAAAATCATGTAATACTTCAAGCTTCAAACTTGGTCCCCCTCATTTTTTACATATACGTACTATTATAAAGATTTTAGGAAAAAATTTAAGTATGAAGAAGCTTCCTTTTTTTAACGCATAGAACTACTCATCCTCTAATACGATGAGTGATTGCTATTTTATTTCAAAATGAATATGCACTGATTCCTTTTACAGAATCTAAATACAGTGAAATTTCACTCAGCAGGGGGATTCTTCATCCCCCAGTGAGGGTTGGCCCGACCAATCGAGCTTTTACTGACTGTTAATGCGGGATAAAGTGAAATTGTTGAGATATTGAATAAAAAGAGTTACATTAATACAAAATGGAGGTGTTGTTATGGACACGGCTACTCATCTCGTTATGGGCGTAACATTAGGGGGATTAGCAACATTAGATCCTGCCATTAGTCAAAGTGAATTCGGTCCACAAGCTGTCATGCTTGCCACTATTGCCGGTTCAAACGTTCCTGATATTGATACTGTCTTAAAACTGCGTAATAACGCAACCTATATACGCAATCATCGCGGCATTACTCATTCTGTTCCAGCTGTTATTCTCTGGTCTTTTCTTATAAGTGGGCTCACCTTATTTTTCTTTCCAGAGACCCCTTATCTTCATCTATTGTTATGGTCTTTTCTCTCTGTTTTTCTACACGTATTTGTTGATATTTTTAACGCCTATGGAACACAAGCACTACGACCATTTACAAAAAGATGGATCGCACTTGGTATTATCAATACATTTGATACTGTCATTTTCTTTATTCATACGCTAGCCATCGTTTGTATACTAATTGGAGCACATAAAGGTTATGTTAGCGCTGCGGCTTATGTCTTAATGATTGTGTATTACGTCGGTCGTATCGTGATGCGTCAAAATATTAAAACCATTATCTATAAACGATTTGAAGATGTTGAACAAGTCATTATTTCACCATCGTATCGTTTTTATCAATATCATTTAGCAATTGTTACGAAAAAATATTATTACGTAGCTCGTTTTCGTCGCGGTCATGTTATGGTATATGACAAATTCGAGCGAGTTCCATTACCAAATAACAAAGTGATAGCAGCTGCTAAACAAGATGAAAACATATCTGCCTTTTTATCATTTTCACCTGTATACCGGTGGGATATTTTTGATCATACCGACCATTACGAAGTGCGTTTTATTGATTTACGATACCGTAGCAAAGATTTTTATCCTTTCGTTGCAATTGTACAGCTCGATCATGATCTAAACATCATTAGCTCCTATACAGGCTGGATTTTCAGCGAGGAAAAATTAAGAAAAAAATTAGAATTACTTCCAAATTAAAAGACGACCAAGATTGGTCGTCTTTTAATGTGTTGTATGATCATCTCGATTAATTAAATGAGCGTATTTCGGATTGTTTGTACGAATTTCATGTAAACGTGGACCATGATTTTGGATCCATGCCCTCACAACATTTTCCGTCATCTCTTCACCGTGGTAACTCCCTGTCTTTGCATACGTCGCCTGAAAATCTTCCCACAATAGTTCAATCCAAGCTCTTGCTTGAGAAGATGAAAGCATACTATTCTTTTCAAGTAGCTCATTCGTTAATTTTTCAATCATATCGTTCATATAGATTACTCCTTCTTTTGCTTTTTCTTTCTCTTTCTTATCTGATAAAGGATATTTTTTATTATATTGCACATTCTATAACTGATACTTCTTAGCAAGTATCAAATGATAATGAGGAGGCGTTTTTCTTGGGCAAACAAGCTGAAATTTGGTCTGAATCCAAAAACAACAGCAAGATGAACGGTCCAGCGAAAGCAAAATCTCAGTTTGCTTCCAAAAGACCCAATGGCACAATCAATACGCATCCTCAAGAACGTATGCGTGCTGCAAACAATGAGGAAGAGTAACTAATATTTTATCATTTTGAACAAACTTCCTAAACGAGGTGATACGTGTGAGCTATCGTGATCATTTAGACCGTCGTTCTCAATTGTTTAACCATACGTGGACACGTCCAAAACATGCAAAAGCACAAGTAAATGGACAAACACAACAAACGCAAGCCCTCATTATTTTGGCAAACGAAGCTAAAAAGCGTCAATTTTAATATGCTAACACTTTATTAACACCTGCGAGAATGAGACCTAGAGAAGATAATCTTCTCTAGGTTTTATTTCTTTTGTAGTAGAGAGATTGGGATACCAATTTCCTCTTTCTCACCTTGTTTATATCCCCAGGCGAATACACCATTAAAATACGTAATTGTAAAATGTACTCCTGGCTCTTCCGCAAGCTCATATGTTTCTCCCACTGCAAATTCATTCACATCTATCATATAAGCACGAGCCATTGCAATCTTTCTCATTAATACATCAAATTCATTTACAATCCCTAGCTGTTCTGCTTTCGTTGCCTTCTCCTTTAACATACCAACTTCCATTCGTAATTCATGCTCCGTCATTTCACTATAACGTTTTGGTGTATTTATCATAGTCTCCTCATCCCTCTTCACGTTTCATTTGTAAAAATCCCTCTATATCTTCAATCGAAAATCCTTTTCGATATAAAGCCTGCTTCATTTTGTTCTCGTACGTCCAGCCATCATGCTTTTTATACTTTTCGTGATACTTATTCCCATGATAGATAAGCGCTTCTTGCTGCTGTGTATCATCTTGTTCATCCTTCAATTCCTCTAAACATATCCCAATTACATCACGGCTATAACCTTTACGTACTAACATTTCTTCTAACTTTTGTTTCATTTGTAAAAACGAATGCTTCTTATACGATTTCTTCTTTTTCTCAATAATATCAAAAGCATTTTCAATTTGCTTCTCTTTTGGATACTCCTGTAGACTATACGTAATAATCGTATCAGAAACACCTTTACTGAAGAGTTCACGACTAATAACTACCGGTCCCTTACGATTCACATTACTATGTGTCCGCACGTATGAAATGGCATACTCTTTATCATTAATGTAGCGATTATGCAGTAGTTTTGAAATGACTTCTGAGATGATGGCTTGCCCAAATTCTTTTTTTCTTAAGTATTCTTCTATTTCTTTCTTTGTTCTCATCTGATAGGACAAATAAGATATTGCTTGTAAATAGGACTTTTGCACTTCTTCATCGTATAAAATACTTGTTAGCTCTATGTCATCAATTTCGATTCCTTTTTGTAAACCATGTTTAATTAAAGTAACTTGATCGACACTAAAGCCATATTCTTCTCCTTGTCCCTTATCAATATAAATATTGAATCGCTCTTTCGTTCGCTTTTGTACTTCTATTTTTGTAATGACAGCCATACTCTTCACCTCACTACTATTTTAGCATAGTTGTGAAACAAATTTCGTTATCGTGAATATATATAATAAGGAGGAATTTCCAGTGAAAGTTGCAATTACTGGTGGAACTGGATTTATAGGAAAAGCACTATCAAATTTTTTAAGTAAAAAAGGTTGGAACGTATATATTCTCACTCGTCAACCGTATGAAGAGCATCCTCACCCTAACATTCATTATGTACAATGGAATGCAAATACAAAAACATTTCCTCTGTCTTCTGTAGATGTTGTTATTAATTTAGCTGGAGAGTCTCTAAACAACAAAAGGTGGACAGCAAAGCAGAAAGAACATATTTTAATAAGTCGCACGCATACAACGAAGCAACTCATTAAACAATTACAAAAGCTAGAAATAAAACCACATACTTTTATTAATGCCAGTGCAATTGGGTATTATGGAACGTCGGAAATAAAAAGTTTCACGGAGCATACAGAAGAACACGGACCCGACTTTTTAGCACATACTGTGAAACAATGGGAAGAAGAAGCAAGCGAAGCTGCATCTTTTGGGGTTCGTACTATTTACGCGAGATTTGGTATTGTACTCGGAAAAGATGGAGGAGCCCTTTCTAAGATGTTACTTCCTTATCAATTTTTTATTGGGGGAACAGTCGGATCTGGTAAGCAATGGCTATCATGGATTCATCTTGAAGATGCTATTCGAATGATTCATTTTGCAATGGAGACAAAAGAAATACAAGGCGCTCTTAACATCACCTCGCCTAAGCCTGCGACGATGAAAGAGTTTGGAAAAACCATCGCACAAGTGATACATCGCCCTCATTGGCTCCCTATTCCATCATTTGCATTACAAGCATTGCTTGGTGAAATGAGTATACTCGTCTTGCAAGGACAACATGTTATCCCAAATAAAGCCATGCAACATGGATTTAAGCACTCCTTTCCCTATTTAAAAGAAGCGCTGCAACAAATTATAACCAAAGAACAATATTACGTATAAAAAGAAGCCTATTTCTATATCCATTAGTAATATCACATTCCTAAAATATCTCCTAAAAAAGGCGCTGTTCGCCGAAAACTTCTGCTTTTTAGTTAATTAGGTAGAGGAAATGAGGTTTTCTATGAAAATATTATTTAAGCAAGCGATGGTTTATCCAATTACATCTCCGAAATTTCAAGGAGACGTATTAGTAGAACATGAAAAGATTATTGGAGTTGATCGTTCTATTGAACAAAGTGAAGATATGACTGTCATAGATGGCCGGTCCCTCCACCTTCTTCCTGGATTTGTCGACGTCCATACTCATCTTGGTTTATACGATGAAGGCACCGGCTGGGCTGGAAATGATGCAAATGAAACAGCTGAAGTACTGACACCACATATTCGTTCTGTGGATGGCATTCACCCATTCGATATCGCATTTCAAGACGCTATTCAACACGGCATTACGACTGTTCATATTATGCCGGGCAGTCAAAATGTAATCGGTGGAACAACTTGCGTTTTAAAAACAGCTGGTACTTGCGTTGACCATATGCTTATTCAAGAACCAGCTGGATTAAAGATTGCATTTGGGGAAAATCCAAAACGAGTTCATAGTAATGGAACGAAAGAATCAATTACACGAATGGGCATTATGGGAATGCTTCGCGAAGCCTTTTATGAAGCAAAACATCGCGGAAGTGACAGTGATTTTCGCATGCTTCCGATACGGAAAGCGCTTCGCCGTGAAATCCCAGTCCGTGCTCACGCCCACCGCGCAGATGATATTTTATCTGCTATTCGTTTCGCAAAAGAATTTGACCTTGATTTACGTATTGAGCATTGTACAGAAGGACATTTAATTGCTGAAGAACTCGCTCACCACAGCTTACAAGTATCTGTTGGACCAACATTAACACGAAGGTCAAAAATTGAACTCAAAAATAAGTCATGGCAAACATATAGCTCACTGTCACAAAACGGTGTTGAAGTTTCCATCACAACCGATCATCCTTACACACCCATTCAATATTTAAATGTATGTGCATCAATAGCTGTACGTGAAGGATTAGACGAACATAAAGCACTAGAAGGAATTACGATTATTCCCGCTCGCAACTTACGTTTAGAAAAAAGAATTGGCAGCATCGAAGTAGAAAAAGATGCTGATTTAACCTTATGGACACACCACCCTTTTCACTACTTAGCAAAGCCTGTCCTAACGATGATAAATGGGAAAATTATCTACAAAAAAAAATAAAAAAAACTTGTTTATTTTTTTGACAAGATAAAGTATTATACGATTATAAACTGAATGAAACCATAATCAATTTGTGTCGTGAATGTTTATTCCAAATTGATGAATGGGGAAGGCAAATGGTGCGCCACCAGCATTAAGGACTGGTTCTAGTGGGTTCGATTCCCACCCCGAAATTTTTTGAAGATTTATATAAAAATTTCGAGGGTGGATGTTTATTCGTCATGCTACCCTCATGTAAGGAGGAATTAGTATGTTAAAGAAACGAGACCTACATGACAGCCACGTCCTATATGATTTAATGGTCCACCCTGATGTCTTCCCTTTTGTGCGTCAGAAGGCATCTTCTTATGATGAATTTTTATTTTTAACGAAACAAACAATTGAGGAAGAAGAGCGCGGAGAAATTATTTCCCGTACCATTTTAGATGAATGGGGAAATCCTATCGGCACGATAACTTTATTTGACGTGCAAGAAAAAGCTGGTTTTTTAGGTACCTGGCTAGGGAAACCTTACCATGGAAAAGGCTATAACAAGTTAGCAAAAGATGCTTTCTTTAGTGAGCTTTTCTATGAATTAGACATCGACACAATTTTTATGCGTATTCGTAAAGTAAATGTTCGTTCTATTAAAGCTGCGGAAAAACTTCCATATGTGAGCTTAGCAAACGAAACGCGCAAACACGTATACGATCAAATTAACAAAAATGGTGAAGTTTATAATTTATACGAAATTTCAAAGGACCAATATACACTATATACGATGCGCGAAACGACATTCCAAGACGCTCATCAATTAAAAGAAGCTTAAAATCACAAAATATTATATAAATACAAGTTAAAAAACTAACAAACCCTCTTCTTTTTCGGTAGAAGAGTGGGTTCCTCCATGTTCAGTAGCGGTCAGGGCCTTTTCCTACCGCGCGCTATGTTACAACAAATGGATGAAATAAGTACGTTTGTCATTCTTATATACGTGGCAGCTACTTTTGTGTTAAATGGTCAAGTTGGATATATATAATAATGTATATACACCTCTGTCATTGGAAACAATAGGTAATGACTTTATGACACGAGGTGATTTGTAATGGATAAAAAGCAACGCGATAAAATGAGAAATAAATTATCTAGTACACAAGAAGTCCTCTATCAACGGGAATTTAAAAAGGCTGATCGTGCAGCTGGTTATAAGCAAAAAGGAATTTAGTAATACCTCTTCTTCCGAAGAGGTATTTTTGTATAAAAAAACCTCCTTTCAAATATTGAAAAGAGGTTTTGACCTACGTAAAAGATTGTACAAGTACTCTAGAATTCACCTGCACACCATTTTCTTCTAAAATTGCATCAACAATATGACTTGCTGGCTCAGGATGGTAAATTTGTCCCATTGCTTCTTTCATTTGCAAGAGTTTCATATCGTCTTGTAACAATTCTTTTGTTTTTGCAAAAATATCATCATTCTCACGAATAACAATTGCAGCACCTTGTCTTTCAAAATACTTTGCGTTTTCATTTTCTTGTCCCGGTACTGGCTTATATAAAATGACAGGCACTCGTAAAGCGGCTGCCTCACTTAATGTAATTCCACCTGGTTTAGTTATCATGCAAGATGTAATACGAAATAGCTCGTCAATATTTTCGACGTATCCAAATACTTTTAGAGCGTCTGGTTTGCTATTAGCAATTTGTCCTAATTCTTCTTGTAGCTTATAATTCTTTCCACAAACAACAGCCACTTGAAGGTTCGGTACGGACATGAAGGATTCACATAACTCTTTTACATTCCCTAACACACCATGTGCGCCTGCAACAATGAGTAAAATTTTTTTATTTCGTGATAACTGATATTTATCATATAGCGAATCTTCATTTATGCTCAATTCAAAAGTTTTACGAATTGGAATCCCCGTTTCAATAATTCGTGAAGCAGGTACACCTACTTCTACCATTTTACTCTTCACATAGTCGGTTGCTACAAAATAACGATCAACTTCACGATGAATCCATATTTTATGCAAACAAAAGTCTGTCAGTACATTATATACAGGAATAGAAAAGCCAGTTTGTTTTTTCAGTTCTGGCACAGCAATAATTGGAAATGTATTAATAACAATATCTGGTTTTTCTTCGTGTAAAATAGCCTTTAAGCGTTTTCTACCAAAGTTAGCATACCAAGATGCAATTTTCTTATCATAAATTTTCTCAACGCCGTAATAAAACAAGCGATATAGTTCTTTTCCAATTGTATAGCTTTTTAAATATAAATATCTTGTAACATCCGTAATAAATGGATGAGATTCTCCAAAAAGGTCACATACGATAACATCTTCAATCCCTTTTTGGTGAAATGTTTGCTCTAATGTTTTGGCAACTTGCACATGACCGTTCCCATAATGTGCAGTTAATATTAAAACCTTGGGGTTTTTTATCAAACAAATCCACTCCTAGCTTTTTCGCTCTTCCATACCGCATATACGACACTTTTAGAAGGATATGTTCTTATCCTTTTTACATATTGCACACTAATCTTTATAATGTACCCGTCGTGGATATGCAAAGCATATAGATGGACCCCTTAATCCTACCTTTACTCATATCTTAACATTATACTTTCCTATAACAGCTTTCGCAATAACTTACAATTTATCTGTAGTGTGTAAAACAGCATAACTACCAATTAATTCTTTTCATTTCTTATATTTTCCTGTTCATTTTTATCATTTCTCTATACTCCATTTTAATATAAGAAAAGAAAAAGCCCAACCCAATATTTGGATTAGACTGCTCGTAAAATATATTTTGCTTTTTGAACTAATTCTTCTGTAGGAGGTTCTACATCTATCAATGGGTATTTATGTCCAAGAGCCTCCCATTTATAAACACCTAGTTTGTGATATGGTAACACTTCTATCTTTTGAACGTTAGAAAGACTTTGTACAAACGATGATAAATTTTTCAAATCCGCTTCATCATCTGTAATACCTGGTACAAGTACGTGACGTATCCATATCGGTTTCTGTTTATTCGATAAATAACGAGCAAATTGTAAAATATGTTCGTTCGTTTTACCAGTTAGCTTTCGATGCTTTTTCGAATCAATATGTTTTAAATCTAACAAGACTAAATCCGTATACTCCATGAGCATATCTAATTTCTTTTGAAACTCTATATCCTCAGAATAACATCCACCTGAAGAATCAATTGTTGTATGAATACCTGCTGCTTTACACTTTTTAAAGAGATCAATTAAAAACTCAAGCTGAAGTAGCGGTTCTCCCCCGCTCACTGTAATCCCACCGCCTGAAGCTTCAATAAAAGGAAGATAACATGTAATATCCTGCATAATCTCCTCTGTTGTTATCTCTTTCCCTGCTCCTATCTTCCACGTATCTGCATTATGGCAATATTGACATCGCAGTAAGCATCCTTGTGTAAAGATTACGTAACGAATTCCAGGTCCATCAACAGTACCACAAGATTCTACAGAATGTATTCTTCCTTTTACCATGTTACTTCCTCCTCTATTGAAACAACTCTCGCTATTTTATAAAGTGCAACTTCATCCCCACTGAGTGTTACCCTAACCAATCGGGCTTTTACATTCAAAAGCGAAGACGACTGTTCAAGCACGACAAGCACAAAATAAGCCTTGGCGTGGCGAAGTTTGCCACAGAAAGGATTATCTTGTGGCTCAAGTGCTTAGGAGTCGTAGCTAGATTCGAGCTGTTTATCTCCCACCTAAAATCCTCTAAGTTCTGAGGTGGGAGTCTTACAGCCCGAAAATAGCGGGATATATAATTTACATACTTTCATGCATTGTACGATTAATAACATCAATTTGCTGTTCACGTGTTAACTTAATGAAGTTAACTGCATAACCAGATACACGAATTGTTAATTGCGGATATTTTTCCGGGTGCTCCATTGCATCCATTAACGTCTCACGATTAAATACATTAATATTGAGGTGATGTCCCTCTTTTATCGCATACCCATCAAGCATAGACACTAAATTTTTCACCTGCACATCATCTTCTTTGCCAAGTGCTTTTGGAATAATAGAGAACGTATTTGAAATTCCATCTTGTGCATCTTCATATGGAAGTTTTGCAACAGATAATAATGAAGCAAGTGCCCCTTTCGTATCACGACCATGCATCGGATTTGCTCCTGGTGCGAACGGTTCACCAGCACGGCGACCATCTGGTGTATTTCCTGTTTTCTTACCATATACGACATTTGATGTAATTGTTAAAATTGACATCGTATGCACAGCATTTCGATATGTTTTATGTTTACGAAGCTTTTTCATAAATGTTTTTACAAGCTGCACTGCAAGTTCATCAACACGATCATCGTTGTTACCATATTTCGGGAAATCGCCTTCTACTTCAAAGTCTACGGCTATACCGTTTTCATCCCGAATCGGTTTTACTTTTGCATACTTAATTGCACTTAAGGAATCAGCTACTACTGATAAACCAGCAATTCCTGTTGCCATCGTACGGACAACATCCGTATCATGAAGCGCCATTTCAATACGTTCATAACTATATTTATCGTGCATGTAATGAATTACATTTAATGTATTTAAATAAAGCTCTGCTAGCCACTCCATCGTCATATCAAATTTATACATCACTTCTTCATAATCTAATACTTCAGAAGTAATTGGTGCGAACTCTGGACCAACTTGCATTTTAAATTTCTCATCTTTTCCACCGTTAATTGCATACAGCAGCGCCTTCGCTAAGTTTGCACGTGCTCCAAAAAATTGCATTTGTTTTCCAATTTTCATCGCTGATACGCAGCACGCAATTCCATAATCATCACCATAATCCGAACGCATAATATCATCATTTTCATACTGAATTGCAGATGTTTGAATCGACATTTTTGCACAGTAGTTTTTAAAGTTCTCAGGTAGCTGAGTTGACCAAAGAACAGTTAAGTTCGGCTCTGGTGCTGGCCCTAAGTTATTTAATGTATGCAAGAAACGGAATGAGTTTTTCGTTACTAGCGGACGACCATCTAAGGCAATCCCACCAATTGACTCCGTTACCCACGTCGGATCCCCAGAAAACAGTTCATTATAATCTGGCGTTCTTGCAAATTTCACGAGACGTAACTTCATAATAAAGTGATCAACAATTTCTTGTGCCTCTTTTTCAGTTAACGTACCGTTTTGTAAATCTCTTTCAATATAAATGTCTAAGAAAGTAGAAGTACGCCCAAGACTCATCGCTGCACCATTTTGTTCTTTAATCGCAGCTAAGTATGCAAAATATAACCACTGAAATGCTTCTTTTGCATCCGTTGCTGGTTTTGAAATATCAAATCCATGCGCTGCAGCCATTTCTTTTAACTCTCCTAGTGCGCGAATTTGCTCAGACAATTCTTCACGTAGACGCATTACATCTTCACTCATAATCTTTCCTGTTGCTTGTAAATCTTCTTTTTTTGCTTCAATTAAGCGATCTACCCCATATAGTGCAACGCGGCGATAGTCACCGATAATACGGCCACGACCATAAGCATCTGGTAGACCGGTAATTACACCCGATTTACGAGCGGCTTTCATCTCTGGTGTATACGCATCAAATACACCTTGGTTATGCGTTTTTCGCCATTCTCTAAAAATGCGGCTCAGTTCCTCATCCATTTTAAAACCATATGATTCACAAGATTGTTCTGCCATACGAACGCCGCCATACGGCTGAAGTGAGCGTTTAAATGGCTTATCCGTTTGAAAACCAACAATTTGCTCAAGCTCTTTGTTTAAGTAACCAGGCTGATGAGACGTGATAGAAGATACAATTTTTGTATCCATATCAAGAACGCCACCATTTTCACGCTCTTGTTTCGTTAACTCCATTACTTGATCCCAAAGTTGCTTCGTCGCTTCTGTTGCTTCTTCTAGAAAAGATTCATCACCTTTATAAACTTCTATATTATTTAAAATAAAATCACGAACATCAATTTCTTTTTTCCACTTTTCACCCTTAAAGTTTTTCCATATCGTTTGTACATTTTCTAACAATTGTGTCATCCTAATCTCCTCCATTCTGATTAATACAGGGCTAAGATTTCTTATATAACAGCTTACACATTTAGCATACTACTTTTTTGAAAAAGTACATGAGATAGTTGTGACACGTTTGTGAAATATTGAGCAAACTACTATGCGCATAGTGGAAATTATAATAAAAACTTTATAAAATTAACCCTTTCCATAATTGTATTTTTTTGTTATTCTATTAAAGGAATCCTTTTCTGCAGTATAAGAGTCGTACCCATTATAAACTGTAATACTCTTCCTCTATATTCTGTTATAGTTTTTTTACAACAGAATATAGAAAAGGTGTACCTAATAGGTACACCTTTTTCACATTTGAGATGGAATATATTGTTTATATTTGGAAAATTATTTTTGAAATGTAAGGATAGCAGCAATTGCATAGTACATCGCTCTCTTCTCCTTACATTCTTCCATTACTACTAAATTTACAAGCGACCCTCCACTTGCCGAAAAATATTCTACAGCATCTAATGGGATTGCATCTTCTTTCACATCAATATAACTTCCATCTCGCCACTTTCCTGTTTGGATATTTGCAGACAAATCACCTGTAATCCTTCCGATTTCTTCATTAATACTAGAAAGCGATAGCCATTCAATTTTCTTTATTTCCCATGTTTGCTTGAAGCAACCTATGTATTCTTCATTTTCATTATAAAATTTATAGCAAAGATTCAAGCCAGCTTGTTTTTTAATATTAAGAAGCTCATTCTGTCCCCCATCATATAACACAAATTGTTGACTATTCCATCCCTTTATAAAAAACGAGACTAGCATCTTCCATAACTTTTGAACTGGAGAACCATATCGCTCCTTCAGCATTCCCATCACGTTGCCGTCCATCGCAAAGTACGTTATTTGAGTAAGCATCCCCATTTCTTTCCTTACAACAAAACGCCTTTGATCCAGCAGTTCATGAAGCTTCACCTTTGTCTGTATCTGTTCCATTTTTTTCGCCCGACTTCTTTCAATTATGCTTACAATAAGAAACATAACCGCTAACATAAAGATGTTTAAAATACTTATGTAATCTTCTCGCCACTTATAAGAAGATGTTTGACTATACTCATACAAAACCATACTCATTCCTATTAATAAAATAATCATAAAAATAAAAAATGACCCTTTTGCATTTCGAGCGTGATGTTTATCAATTCCTATAGTCCCCACCTTCTTTCTTTATTCTCCTCCCCATTTTACCACTTATAACCAATAACAGAAGAAAGAAATAAAAAAGTCCCTCGCTATAAACGAGAGACTTTCTATTATTTATACGTGTTTTTTCATATCATCTGCTACAGATTCAACATTTGTACCAACGATAACTTGTACACTTGTATTACTTAATTTCATAACACCTTTTGCACCTGCACGCTTTAATGCTGCTTCATTTACTAACCCTGCATCTTTCACTTCAAGGCGTAGACGTGTTGCACAGTTATCAATAATTGTTAAGTTTTCTTTTCCACCTAAAGCCATTACATATGTTTCACCGATTGAGCCAGCTTCTCCAGCTTCTCCAGCTTCTCCTTCAGTTACTTCATCATCATCTTCACGCCCTGGTGTTTTTAAATCGAACTTCTTAATCATGAAGTAGAAGACAACGAAATAAATTAATGCATAGATTAAACCAATGCCTGCTAATAATAATGGTTTTTGAGCAATACCAAAGTTTAATCCATAATCGATTGCACCGGCACTAAAGGCAAAACCATGATGAATATCCAGCGTTGTCGTAATGAATAACGAAAGACCTGTTAATACAGCATGAACACCATATAATACTGGTGATAAGAACATGAATGAAAATTCAATTGGTTCTGTAATACCCGTTAAGAATGAAGTTAAAGCTAAACCACCAAGCATACCTGCAACAAGCTTACGCTTTTCTGGCTTTGCTGCTGCAATCATCGCAAAACAAGCTGCTGGCAAACCAAACATCATGATTGGGAAGAACCCTGTCATGAACATACCAGCTGATTTATCTCCCGCAAAGAAACGAGCGATATCACCTTGAACAACATCCCCAGCTGCATTTGTAAAATCACCTAATACAAACCAGAAGTATGTGTTCATAACGTGATGTAAACCAATTGGAATTAATAAACGGTTTAAGAAACCGAAGATACCTGCACCAGTTGCACCTAAGTTTACGATGCCATGTGCTACCGCATCGATACCACTTTGAATTGTTGGCCAAACTTGTCCAAATACTAGACCTAATAAAAGCATCACTACTGATGTAATGATTGGAACGAAACGTTTACCAGCAAAGAACCCTAACCATTCTGGTAGCTTAATCTTATGGAACTTGTTATATAAAAGTCCCGCAACTACACCGGCAATAATACCACCAAGTATTGCCATATCAATCTTTGGTGTTAGAGCCGCTGCCTTAGAGATTTTTGTCATTGTTTCGGCTAACTTATTTGGATCAACCGAACTAGCTAAATCCTGAACACTTTTTAATTTATCATTTAACTCCGCAGTCGAATACGTATTACTTAGAGCATTTGTTGTATTCTTTAAAACAAGGTAACCGATTGCACCGGCAAGACCTGCAGCACCACTGCCGTCAACAGATAAACCGATTGCAACACCAATTGCAAAAATAAGTGCTAAGTTATCAAAAATTGCTGCACCGGCTTGTGCCATAACAGGAATATCCCATACATCTGGCTGACCTAAACGTAACAGAATCCCAGCTGCTGGGAGCACTGCGATTGGAAGCATTAATGCTTTACCAATACGTTGTAAAAACTGCAACATTGTAATTCCCCCTATTCACATGATGAAAACGTTATCATAATATACGTGGCTTAGAAAACGCTTTCTAATACACAGTAATCATATCATATAGTTGTATAGATGTGTAGCTATTATTTTTAATTTTTTTATGGATAAAAAACCCTTGTAATAACCTGTAAAATCAACACTTAGACGCTTTATGTACAATAGATATAAAAGTAGCTGTAAAAGAAGTTTTATTTTATCATTCCACTTTTTCATGTTATTATTTATTTCCCAGCTTGTCGGGAACAATATACTTAGTAATCAATATAGGAGCGTTGGTATTATGCAGTGCATCGAGACAAATAACTTACAAGAGTTATTAGACAAAGTAAAACCATATACAAAAAAAGGAAAACTAGCTACTTATATTCCAGAGCTAGGAAATGCGAATCCTGATGACATCGGAATCGCTATTTATCATAAAGATAACCATTACGTTCATGCCGGTAGCTCCCAAACACTTTTTACACTTCAAAGTGTTTCTAAAGTTATTACATTGGCACTTGCTTTACTAGATTGCGGTGAGGAATATGTATTTTCAAAAGTCGGAATGGAGCCAACTGGTGATCCATTTAACTCCATTATTAAACTAGAAACAACAAGCCCATCTAAACCACTAAACCCAATGATTAATGCGGGTGCCCTAGCAATTACAAGTATGATTGCAGGAGATAATAACGAAGAAAAAATGCAGCGTATCCTTCGGTTTGTACGTGATATCGCAGATAATCCTTCTATTAACTACTCCTCTAAAGTTGCCATCTCTGAATTAGAAACAGCTTATTTAAATCGCTCCCTTTGTTATTACATGAAACAAAATGGCATTATTGATGGAGACATTGAAGAATTAATGGATTTATATACACGTCAGTGTGCAATTGAAGTAGATTGCATTGACTTAGCACGCATCGGTCTTATTTTTGCAATGGATGGTTATGATCCATATAAAAAGCAGCAAATCATCCCCAAAAATATTACGAAAATTTGCAAAACGTTTATGATCACATGCGGAATGTACAATGAATCTGGGGAATTCGCAATTCGCGTTGGTATTCCAGCAAAAAGTGGTGTCGCCGGCGGCATCGTTGGCTGTGTAAAAGGTGAAATGGGAATTGGAATTTTTGGTCCTGCTCTAGATGCAAAAGGAAATAGCATCGCCGGATTTAAAATATTAGAACTACTTTCTGCTCAAGAAGGTTGGAGTATTTTTTAAAGAAAAGCGTCATCATGACGCTTTTTTCTATTTCTCGTGCATGTTAACACCAAAGTCTGAATAAGATAGTACAACCTAACTCCATTGTATACGGAGGTGTTAACAATATAATGAAACTCATTCTCCAAATGGAAAAGCTCCCAACTGTTGAAAAAACGATTCTGCTTTTCGTATTAAGCATTGTCGAAAGCTTAAAATTAAAAGTTGTATCACTTGATGAAGCGTGCCGATACATATTTAACCTTGAAGTATTAGAATTATTAATTGATCGAAACATCGATGATCAAGTACTTGAGATTATTAACTTAGGGATGGGGCTTGAAGATATTCAAGCTGTAGCTGCCGAGGAGCTAGAACAAAGTATAGAAGAATTAAAGTGGCGCTGCATTCAAGTAATTAGTGAATATGGTATGTACGAAGAAACCGAAAACTTCATTGAAGATATACGGTGAAAGAGCACCTAATATAGGTGCTCTTAATGTTTCTTTAAGCTGTTTTTATATGTTTCAATATTGACAGGTAGCTCTTCCTCTTCGAGAGTATGTTCATCCACATTTTTATGAATAAATGCACCTTTTGGAGGCTGATGGTCATGCCCTTTTTTCTTATGATCAAACGATTTACCACGGCCCATATCCATACCCCTTTCTATAAAGTGAAACTTCCAGTGGGGGATTCTCCATCCCCACTGATTTTTAGTATGAAGAAAAGACCGTCGACATATGCATTTAGTTGTTGTATTCCCTTGGAAATAGTCGGATAGTGTTTTTCACTTTTTCGTATGACACCATTCGTAGATGAAGGCTGTAATGACTTTTGTATATTGGACTAGCTGTTCAACCTGTACTTTTTCATTAACGGAATGCGCTTCTTCAATCGTTCCAGGTCCGTAAATAACAGCTGGAATATTGAACTCACTAAACCATCCACCATCCGTTACAGTTGCTGACATGTCAAGAATCGCATTTTTCCTCAATACGTTTTCGTGCATAACAGCGAGCTGCTGTACTGCTGGATGATTACTATCTACTTCTAAAGAAGGAAATATTTCACCGCGATCAATAATCATCGATTCTCCGCCCCACTCAAAGATTGGCGGATGTTCTCGAAGCCATGGATCAGCTGCTGCAAGCTTATGAATATGTTCTTCTATTTCCTTTGCCACTTGTTCATGTGTTTCATTTGGATAGAAGTGTACTGTAATCCATAGTCGGCACTCATCGGCGATAAACGCAGCATGACGACCACCTTCAATAACAGCTGGATTAATTGTTGTTGTCCCAGATGGATATCCTTCATACGTCTTCATTACAGCCCAGTGCCGCTCTAATTCTTGCAACCCTTGTATAATTTTCATCATTTTTTCAATTGCACTCGCTCCAAACAACCGCCCTCCTGCATGAATCATTTGTCTGCGCGTTGCATCGTGAAAAGTTTGCGGACTCTTCACTGTAATCCAACCTGTAATCACACCACCCTGCCCTTGCATATGCAAATTACTTGTATCCACTACAACTGCAAAATCAGCAGCGTAACCACGCTTACAACATTGAAGTGTCCCTGCTTCGCCAACCTCTTCTCCAATAACTGATTGAAAGATTAAGTCGCCTGGCAATTCGATTCCTGCTTCTTCTAAAAGTTGAATGGCGAACAGTGCTCCCGCTAATCCACCCTTCATGTCAGCTGCTCCTCTTCCAACTAACCAACCATCTTTCACAAATGGTTGAAACGGTCCACTCTCCCAATTTTCATCTTCTGATACTTCCGCAACATCCATATGTCCATTAATAATCAAACTTTTATACATATCTGAAGCTGTACCGTTCTTTGTTCCAACAACGTTCGGATCGTTCGGATATACATCCCATTTATCAATTGCAAACCTATGCTTCGTTAAAAAATCAGCGATAAATTGCTGTGCTTCGTTCGTATTTCGTGCTGGTGGCGCTGGTGTTTCGTAACGAATGAGCCTCTTGGTAAGCTCAAGTAACTCCTCTTGCCGTATATCAATTTGTTCTAATATGTGTGAAATCTCCTTCTTCATGTTCATTCCCCTTTTGCATCATTCTATTTCTCACTATTATTTTCACAAAATGGAAGACATTTTACAATCTTTAAGCTGTAAACAAAAAGAAGGTAACTTAGCATAACAATACTAGGTTACCTTCTTTTATTTAAAAATCAATTTTCTCTAAATATAATCCATTCCCATCAGCAAGACAGTTAATTGCATTGCGCTGCTTCGCTTCTAAAATGGCTGGGATTTCATTCGCGTCCATTCTCCCTAAGCCTACTTCAATTAAAGCTCCAACAATTTTTCGGACCATGTTATGAAGAAAGCCATTTCCACTTACGCGAACTTGAATAAAACCATTCTCTTTCGTAATTGAAAGAGAATAAATTTCACGAACCATAGATTTCTTCTTTGATTTTGCATTCGAAAAAGCTGTGAAATCATGTAATCCAATGAAGTATTGAGCTGCTTCCTTCATTTTTTCAACATTTAATTTCTGCTCGACATGCATGCTGTACTTACGCATAAATGGATTTGTGTGCTCTTCGTTCCAAATTTTATATACATACGTTTTTGATTTTGTATTGTAGCGAGCATGAAAACGATCAGGAACTAGTGTTACATCAATAACACTAATATCTTGTGGCAAATAACGCGTTAAATACTTTTTCACTTCATCTGTAGTCCAATCCCCGTTTAGTTTCACATTTGCCACTTGATGAAGTGCATGTACACCTGCATCCGTTCTACTAGAACCAATAATTTCGATTTCTTCGCCAACCATCTCTGATAATACACTTTCAATTTTTCCTTGAATTGTATTGTCACTATTTCCAAGACGTTGCCATCCTTTATAACGGCCACCATCGTATTGAATCGTTAATTTATAATTATTCATTTCATTCTCCTTTTTTATTTCAGCACCATATCCATCAAGCCCTTGTGCCTTACAAAAGTTTTGTTTCTATACTATTTGTTGGGGTGTAACAAACAATTCACATGTAAAAGTTCATAAAAAAGGCACGTAATCTCCGTCTATCTTATACTTGAGTTGACTAGACGAAAGTAAAGATAGGAGATACATGCATATGAATTTTATCACGACATTACCAAGAATGGAAGAAGTAATTATTACACGGGATGATACCGTTTTTAATTCATTCGTTTCAATACTTTCTTTAGGTTGACGATGAAAATCGTCATTGCTCCTTATACTTCCATGCCGAGCTTTCCTAATTGCCATATGTCCTGCTTTGCAAACATACATTCCCATATCTTTATTGAATTCAAATTCATTTTCCTTTGTGCGAGCACCTTGTGTGACAAAAGGGTTTCTTTGTCATACTTATTTTTCTGAAATGCTTCTCTTTTTTTAAAAATTTTGTAACTAATAAATCGCTATTGGACCATAAGGACCATCAATAATTTCTATTTTCGTTTCAAATATATCTGTTAAAGTTTCTGGGTCCATAATCTCTTCTACTGTTCCAAAAGCGGCAATTTGTCCATCTTTCATAGCACAAATTCTGTCAGAATATTTGGCTGCAAAATTTATATCATGCATAACAGTCAAAATTGTTCTTCCAAATTCATTAGCAGCACGTCTCAAATGCTCCATCATTTGAACAGAACGGGCAATATCAAGATTGTTCAGAGGCTCGTCTAAAAGTACATATTCAGTCTCTTGACACAAAACCATTGCAACATATGCCCTTTGCCTTTGACCACCTGAAAGCTCATCTAAATATCTATTTTCTAGATCAGCCAAATCTAGAAAATCTATATATTTAGAAACAATAGACTCATCCTCTTTCGTTAATCTTCCCTTAGAATAAGGAAAACGTCCAAATCCAACTAACTGTCTAACAGTAAGCCTCGTTACAAAATGATTTTCTTGCCGTAAAATAGTCATAATTTTCGCTAAGTCTTTTGATTTAGATTCAGAAACATCCATATTTGCCACCATAATTTGACCTTCGTCCATATCCAAAAGTCTTCCAATCATCATAAGTGTTGTAGACTTTCCAGCACCATTGGGTCCAATTAAAGAAGTAAAACCTGCTTTTGGTATTTCAATATCCAAAGGTCCTATTTTGACCTTATCAGTATACAATTTTCTAGCATTAGCAATCTTTATCATAGAGACCTCTTCCTTAAAATTACAATTAAAAATATTATTCCACCAAACAGTTCGATAATAACTGAAACTACAGCTTGAGAATCGAATACATGATACATTAAAAAGTATGCACTCGTTAGTATAAAGAATCCTATAGCAAGGGCCATTGGAAAAATATATCTGTGATCATAAGTTGGCGCCGCTTGATAACTCAAAGTTGCAACTAAAAACCCATAGAAAGTAAGTGGCCCAACTAAAGACGTTGAAATTGACATTAAAATAGCAACTAATATAAGGGTATAAATTACACTAGATTGATATTTAACCCCGAAAGAAGTAGAAACATCTTTTCCAAGTGACAATACATTTAATTTCTTAGAAAAAGCAAAAAGTAATAATCCTATAATTATTACCATTGGAATTACAATTGGAAAATATTCAGCATCCGCATTATTGACAGAACCAAATAATCTTGCCTGTAAAAGATCAAACTCAGACGGCGCAAGAAGTTTTCTCATAAAAGTTGACACAGAATTCAGCCCAGTTCCAATGATAATCCCAACCAAAAGCATAAGTTGTAAATTTCCATACTTTCCAGAAAGCAACCACCCATAAAGTATCAAACTCATCAAGACCATAACAATAACTTGAAATAGAAATGATCCAATACCACTAAAATTGACCAATACACTAGCACCAAAGAAAAACATTGTACTAGTATGAATTGTTGAGTATAGTGATTCAAAACCTAAAAGAGAAGGACTTATAATCCTATTATTCGTAATCGATTGAAAAGCAACGGTCGACAAACTGTGACAAATTGCAACAATAATCATTGCAACAAGAGCAACTATTCTTCTCATAACAACTGGGATAAACGAAGGTGAATCTACTGGAACCGGATTGTTATAAACTAAAAGTCCGTACGAAGAAAGAACACCCAAAACAATCAATGTTATGAGCACAATCCAATAACGTTTTTCATCTTTCTTAGAACGAAAAGCTCTAGCAGATCTATTTTTATTATGAAGGCTAGAATCGATTTCGACATTTTCCTTATTTCTATATTCCAATGCGTTCATCTTAGCCTCCTTGGTTTTCTTTGTCTCAATAATATAGTAATAAATACGACTGCTCCGACTGTTCCAAGTATTAAAGAGACAGGCACTTCAAAAGGCATAATAATTGTTCGAGAAATTATGTCACAAAGAGTTATAGTACCCATTCCTATCACACATACCCAAGGCAAATTACTTCTAAGATCATCTCCTCTAAACATTGAAACAATATTTGGGACAATTAAACCTAAAAAAGGTAAGTTTCCAATAACAGCTGCAACAATTCCAACTGCAAACGAAATAAGAGCAGTAGCAAAGAGAATAATCCTATTATAATTTACTCCAAGACTTGTTGTAACATCTTCCCCAAGTCCCGCTAAAGTCAATCTATTAGCATAAATAAAAATAAGAATAGTAACTATAACAATTAGCCATAAATATTCATATCTTCCAACTTGAACACCCGCAAAAGAACCTACAAACCAACTTTCAATAATTTGCGTCATTTGGAAAAAGAGTCCCATAAAAGTGGAAACTGCAGAAATGACTGCTCCAAGCATCAGTCCAATGATGGGGACAATTAAAGACGAACGAAGTTTAACTCTTCTTAAGAATAAAAAGAAAATCATAGTTCCTATAAAAGAAAAAATGATTGCACCAGTCATTCTAAGAACTAAAGTTGGTGCAGGAAATAATAAATAAACAGCAAGAAGTCCCAAACCTGCCCATTCAATCGTTCCTGTTGTGGTAGGTTCAACAAAACGATTCTGCGTAAGAAGTTGCATTACGAGTCCTGCCATTGCCATGGCAGCTCCGGTAAGCATTAGTGCAACTGTTCTTGGAACACGAGTTATGAAAAACATTTCCATTCCATCTTCTTGTCCACGTATATCATAAACTCCAGTAAACAGCGATATACTAGCTAATATAATAACAACTATAATCGCTAGTATAAAAGGTTTTGTCCATATTTTATTGTGGTTATAAAACCAGGATTGAGAATTACTCTCAATCCTGGTAATGACATTTTTCGGCACTATGTTATACTCCTTTACACTTACTTAGCTAAATTTTTCGCAAAATTTTCAAACAACTCCGAATAAGTTTGGATTGATTCATTTAAGTAAGTGTCCTCTGGTGCATAAACAATCTGTCCTTTAGAAACAGCCGTTGTTTTTTGAAGAGCAGGTGATTTATCAATAACATCCTGAGCAGGAACTTTATCAGTTTCGCCAGTTATTGGAGCATCACGATCTAGTACGAAAAGCCAATCAGGATTACTTTGTGCAATAGCTTCAACAGAAACTTCATCACCTTGATGATCTGTAGAAGAATCTCCTTTAACCTCTAATGCTGGAGTCCATCCAAAGATGTCATACATTGGTCCCCAAACACGTCCAGTATGAGGAGCTGAAAAGCCAATATCTCCGCCAGAAACTATAACACTCATAACTTTATCTTTTCCATTATATGCAGACTTAGCTTTTTTGATAGATTGATCAAAATCAGCTGTCAATTTTTTAGCCTCTTCATTTTTATCAAAAATTTTCCCCAAAGTAATTGTAGTGTCCTTAAGTCCATTTACCAAGTTTTCTCCAGGTGCAGCAGCTTCCTCAGAAACATCAATATTAAGATCAATAACAGCTGCATTTGGTACTAATTTTTTTATATCTTCATAATAGCCAGAAAATCTTTGACCCACAATTACAAGTTCTGGGTCTACAGCTGCTATAATTTCAAGGTTTGGCTCACCATGATTCCCAACATCTTGAACTTTTTCATCAACTACATATGGTGAATCCGCAGGCATTATAGCCTTTGGAACAGCAGCTAATTCAATTTTCCAATCAGCTAAAGTTTCAAACGTTCTATTATCCAAAGCAACTACATTCTTAGGATTTACAGGAACCGTAACAGTTCCATGTGCATCAGTGACTTCAACTGTTTCAGTAGAGTCTTTTTCTTTCTTCTTAGTTTCAGTCTTACCAGTTCCATTACTTGGATTTGAGCAAGCTGCCAACATCAAAACAAAAATTGCCATCATAATAACAGTTAATTTAAACTTTCGCATTCCTCATACCTCTCCCCTTATGTATAAATTTTATAGACAGATTATTGAATTGATAAAATTAATATCTATGTTATGTTTTTATGCGTGATTTAAATAACAATTATCTCTATTTCACATAGTGCACAGCGATAACACAAAACAATGATAACGATTATCAATTTCAACATTCTATTCAAGTATACCTTATTGAAAAACATTATCAACCCCCTAATTATTCACCAAACATATAAAATCCCACTAAAAAGCTTTCATATCGGCTTTTTAGCGGGATTCTATTTTTTTCCTAAAATATGACAAAAAGACTCATTTCGGTTAGAGTGATTGCGACTAAACAAATTCACCACAGAAAGGATTCTAATCACGATCGAAACAGAACGCAATGATTTGTTTTTGCACCAAACAGCCGATTCATCTCCCACCTTCGCTATACTTAGAGGAAGGTGGGAGATGAATCGGCTGGAAAGATAAACCCTTTGAGAATGCCGAAAACAAGGCATTCTCAAAGAGTTAGATTATTACTTCAATTCCAGCTTCGCGACCGTCTCCACATGCGCTGTATGCGGGAACATATCAACTGGTTGCACGTACTTAATATGGTAATTCTTCATTAATTCTTTTACATCACGTGCTAATGATGATGGGTTACACGATACATATACAACCGTTTCTGGTTTTACTTTTAAAATCGTTTCCAGTAACTTATCATCACATCCTGTACGTGGCGGATCAACAACGATAACATCTGGACGCCATCCCTCTTTTACCCATTTCTGTAGCCATTGCTCTGCTTTTCCAGCTTCGTACTTCGTATTCATAAATCCTTGACGCTTCGCATTTTTTCTTGCATCTGCGATTGCTTCTGGAATAACATCCATTCCACGCACTTCCGCCGCATCGTTTGCAAGCCAAAGCCCAATCGTACCAACGCCGCAATACGCATCGACCACTGTTTCTTTTCCAGTTAATGCTGCTGCTTTTTTTGCTTCATTATAAAGGACTACGGTTTGTTCTGGATTTAACTGGAAAAATGCACGGGCAGAAAGTTCAAACTCTAAATCACCCAATGTTTCTTGAATTACTTCTTTACCAGCTAATCGGAACGTTTTGTCTCCGAAAATAACCGATGTTTTACGCCCATTTACGTTTTGCATAATCGATTTCACAGCAGGCATTTGCTTTTGTAACTCTTTAATAAATTGATCTTTGTTTGGAAATTCTTCTTTTGTCGTAATTAATGTCACCTGTACTTCTCCAGTTTGTACAGCTGCGCGCGTGACAATCGTACGAACAAAACCTTTTCCTTTTCGTTCGTTATAAATAGAAATGTTTAACTTCTCTAAAATACGCTTAACAACTTTTGTTGCTTCATTTGTTGCTTTATGTTGAATCATACAATGTGCAATATCAATTAAACGATGAGAGTTTTGTTCATATAATCCCGTAATAACCTTCTCATCTTTACGTCCCACCTGTAATTGGCTTTTATTACGGTAATGCCACGGATCTTCCATGCCAAGCGTTGGACGAATTTTCTCTTCCATTCCTGTATCCATATACTTTTGAAATGCCTGTACAACGATATCTCGCTTTTGATTTAATTGTTCTGCATACTGCAAGTGCTGCAATTGACAACCACCACATTTTTCATATACAGGACATGGTGCCTTTGTGCGATGCGGTGAAGATTTACGAATTGTTTTCACCTTTGCCTCTGCGAAACCACGCTTAATGTTTGTCGTTTCTGCTACGACCTCTTCGCCTGGTAATGCCCCTGGAATAAAGACAACTTGACGCTTAAAATAACCAACACCTTCTCCATTAATTCCAAGACGTTTAATCGTTACTGGGAATGTTTGTCCAACTTGTAACTTACTTTCGTGTTGCTTTTGTGCCATTGTTACACCTCTACTTTATACTTGTCCGTCCTATTTACACATCATTATAGCATGAGAAAACCGTAAGCATACATGCTTACGGCTTATCGGTTTTCACTAAATCATCTAGACTTTTAAAATGATACCCTTTCTCGCGTAAATCATCAATGATTTTCGCGAGCGCTTCTGTATTATCTTTTGATACAGAATGAAGTAAAATAATTGCACCAGGGTGAATCATATTCATTACGTTATTATGTGAATACTGCCATCCTCTTTGTTCGTTTACTTTCCAATCTAGAAAAGCAAGTGACCAAAAAACGTTATAATATCCCATATCTTTTGCTAAAGCTAGTGTACGTTCACTAAAAATACCACGCGGTGGTCGTAAATATTTCACCTCTTTTTGCCCAGTCACCTTTTTAATATCTTCCGTTACGATTTGTAATTCTTCTCGAAGTTTTGTGTCAGGAACTGTTGTGAAATCTGGATGTGTTTGCGAATGGTTTCCAATAATATGTCCTTCTTTTACCATTCTTTTTAATAAATCTTGTTGCCCTTTTATATAATGACCTGTAACAAAAAATGTTGCTGGTACTTTCTTCTCTTTCAACACGTCTAAAATCCTTGCCGTATAGCCATTCTCATATCCATTATCAAACGTTAAATAAATATCTTTTTTCTTCGTATCTCCTAAATAAAAACCACCATTATTTCGTAATAAACTTGTGAATTTTTCTCCAGCGTCTGGCGGTGTTTCATTTTTTGCTCTTGGAATACCCCAATGATTTGGAGCATTCGTATAAGCGAAAGTTGAAACTGGAATAAGCGCCATGATAATCATAAGTATTATACTTATATGTGCTAATTTCCACTTCATACATAAACTCCTTTCAATGCATGTTACGTATAGTTTCTGTGTAACCTATTATTTCATGCCGCTTATGTTTTTCCATTCATTCCAATATAAAGCAAAAGACACTTCATTTTTCAGAAGTGTCCTTTGTTTTACATATTATTTAAAAACTGGCTCTTTAAATTGTGCTAATTTTTCTAACGATGTTTTATCTACGTCCGCGTGTAAGCTATTTCCATGAGAATCCATTGTAACAACTGCCTTAAATCCTTCTACACGTAAATGCCACATCGCTTCTGGAATACCGAACTGTAAGAAGTCTACATTTTCTACTTCTTGAATGCACTCTGCATAGTACTGAGCTGCACCACCGATAGCATTTAAATACACACCGCCATGTTCTCCGAGAGCAGCTAGCGTTTTTGCTCCCATGCCACCTTTACCGATAACAGCACGGATGCCAAACTTCTTCATAATATCACCTTGATACGGCTCTTCACGAATACTTGTCGTTGGACCAGCCGCTTTAATTTTCCAATTGTCATTATCATCTTTCACAACAACTGGACCACAGTGATAAATAACTTGTCCATTTAAATCTACAGGACAATCGTTATCCATTAAATGCTTATGAATTGCATCACGGCCTGTGTACATCATGCCGTTAATTGTTACAACATCACCAACTTTTAGTTCGCGAATTTGTTCTTCTGTAATTGGCGCTTGCAACACAATTTCACGTTGCTCAGTTTTATTTTGTTTGTCTTCTTGCTTTAATGTATCTTCACCGTCTTGATACAACCAATCAATAATTTCTCCCGTTTCTGGATGAATCGTAATTCCTAGACGGCGATATGCCCAGCAATTATAAGCAACAGAAACATAGAAGCTTGCTGGAAGGCGGTTATATGCACCAATTTTACAACCAAGTAACGTCGTTTCACCACCAAATCCCATCGTACCAATGCCAAGCTTATTTGCATTTTCCATTACATACTCTTCTAATTGCTGAAGTTCTTTGATTGGATTTGTATCATCTAATGTACGGAATAATTGATTTTTCGCTAACTCGTAACCAGACGTGCGGTCTCCTCCAATTCCAACACCGATTACACCAGCACTACAACCTTGTCCTTGCGCTTGATATACAGCATGCAGAAGACATTTACGAATCCCTTCTAAATCACGCCCCGCTTTCCCAAGCCCTTCTAATTCACACGGTAAGCTGTATTGGATATTTTTATTTTCACATCCGCCACCTTTTAAAATTAAACGTGCATCAATGTAATCTTTTTCCCATTGTTCAAACTTAATAACTGGTGTCCCTGGTCCTAAGTTATTGCCACTGTTATCACCAAATAAAGAATCAACTGAGTTTGGACGAAGCTTTCCATCTTTTGTTGCTTGATCGATCGCTTTGTAAATCGCTTCCTTAATCATTAATTGATTTACACCAACTGGCGTATAAATTTTAAACGTTGGCATCCCTGTATCTTGGCAAATCGGCGAAATATTGTCATCCGCCATTTTAATATTATTTGTGATTGTACCAAGTGCCATCGCAGAACGAGTCCCTGTATTCTCTCGCTCTTTTGCTTGCTGGATAACACGACGAACATCTTTTGGTAAATTCGTCGATGTTTGAACAACAAGTTCATACATGCTTTCTTGAAGCTTTTTCATTGTTACTTCCCCCTCAATTGTGAACGCTACCAATACGCTTTAAAAATTGTTACACATCGATTATACTCTTTTTTCTAAAGAGGTGCACTTTGAAAAAGCCTTTCTTTTTTCTGTTGCTGTGAACACATACACGCACAATTCCTTATAAATTTCCCAATAAAAAAGAACTAGCGTCACGCTAGTTCTTACTCACTTTTTTTAAATTGCTCACATTTTAATTCTAATTCATCTAACATTTCAAGAAGACGATCGATATCTTCTATTTCAACATCTTCAGGCTCTATTGAATCAATAACTTCTAAAAACATATTTAAACGATCTTTTAAATATACTAGTTGTGAATCTGGATTATGAATTGCATTTCCCACGAAGGCACTCTCCTTTTTATTCGAGTTGCTTATATTATACCGCAAAAATGATACCGCGGAACACGAAATTTTTTTATCAATTTTAGCAAAATGGTTTATTAAATGTTCGTCTTCTTCTATTATAGAGAATGGACAAATTGTTATCCCGCTATTTGCGGGCTGTAAAACTCACATCCTACAATTTGAGAACTACAAAAAATTTTAGTTGAAAGAGGCAACAGCCCGTAAAAGCCTGATTGATCAGGCTAACAATCAGCGAGGGATAAAGCGCCCCCGCTAATTGAAGTTTCACTTTATTTCAAACAGTCAAAGGAGTATTTCAGATGAGTATATCACAAACATTGAAGCCGATTACTCCTTCTTACGATCCATGGGAAGCGTATATGGACCTTGAAGAGTACGGCAAACTATTATTAACAAACGTTGAGTTTACAACAACAACGTTATGCAATATGCGCTGTGAGCATTGCGCCGTTGGTTACACGTTACAACCGAAAGATCCAGACCCGCTTCCAATCGACCTTTTACTACAACGACTAGAGGAAATTCCTCATTTACGTTCTTTAAGTATTACAGGTGGGGAACCAATGTTGTCAAAGAAATCTGTTGATAACTATGTTGTACCGCTTTTAAAATATGCCCATGAACGTGGCGTTCGCACACAGATTAATTCAAACTTAACTATAGATTTAGCACGATATGAACAAATTATTCCGTATTTAGACGTTCTTCACATTTCTCATAACTGGGGTACAATCGATGATTTCGTTGAAGGTGGATTTGCGATGATGGCCCGCAAACCATCATATGAACAACGTGCAAAACTATTTGAACGAATGATTACAAATAGTAAAGCTCTTTCTAATGCAGGAGTTATCGTTTCAGCAGAAACAATGCTCAATAAGCGCACATTACCTCATATGGAGCATATTCATAAACAAATTGTTGAAGAGATGGGCTGTAAACGTCATGAAGTACATCCAATGTATCCAAGTGACTTTGCGAGTAACCTTGAAATTTTAACAAAAGAGGAAATTCGTGATGCAATTGAACATCTCTTGCAAATTCGCGATGAGAATGTATGGATGTTATTTGGAACACTCCCATTTTATGCATGTAGCGATGATGAACGAGATTTAGCTACACTAAAGCAATTACAAAGCAGCAAAAATGTAACAGTTCGTAACGATCCAGACGGACGATCTCGTTTAAATGTAAACATTTTTGATGGCAATATTATCGTTACAGACTTTGGCGATGTTCCGCTTCTTGGTAATATTCAAACAGACACGTTGCAACAAGCATACGAAAGGTGGTCTGCATCTAAAACGGCAAAGTCACTTAGCTGCCATTGTCCAGCTATAAAATGCCTTGGACCAAACGTTCTTGTAAAGAATAGCTATTATCCAAATGAAGACTTCTTAACAAAGAAAGCAAAGATTACGCTATAAGAAAAACGTCAGCTTCCTATGCTGACGTTTTTTGTTTACTGCGGTATTTGCGTCAAAATAAATTTAAATGATACATAATCTTGAATAGGAATCGCTGCACTAATACCTTGCGACGTAATATTTTTAATCATAACCTCACGCTTGTTTCCTTTTAGCACAAGATATACTTCTCCAAATGTCACCTTTCCTTTTTCACTTACAGCTGGCGCAAACGCATATAAATAGCCAAAATATTTTGCAATCACATTGTGAACACTTCCGTGATGTGTTCCATAACCAACAACTGTTCTAAATGAAAGAGGTAAGCTTACTTTACTCATCGCTTTTCGAAGCATCATCTTTTTAATATCTTCTGCATCTTGAATCTGAGAAGTTAAACCACCTTCTACAATCTTTTGTGCTTCTTGTCGATAGCGAAGTGGTTGCGTATAAATTCCCGCCCTATTGTCGTATACGTTGCGATTCACTTGTTTATATTCCCAATTCACCGTTGTTTCTTTTGACTCATAATTTAATGGCCATTGCCCTAAATAAATTTTTGCTCTATATCCTACTGCAAGCGGGGCATTTGAAATCGATGTTTCATTAAACAACCGAATTAAATCGGGATTTTCAATTGAAATTGCTGACGTTTTCAATAATTCTTGCGTAAATTTACTCGGCTCCAATCTTGGCAAGTCTTGCGCTGGATTTGGATACGTATTGTTTTTTGAAATATTTACAACAGATGAAGGTACTTTTACATTTACAACTTTTGCAAAGCTACTGTCAGGAAATAATAAAATGAACGATAACAAAATAGAAAGGCAAATACTATATACTCGTTTCACCTGTAGAGCTCCTTCCTAAATTAAACGATTTAAACTTCATACTATATTGTTTTCTCCTCCATCGTTTGTTATCCAATTTTTTTACAATAAATAAAAGCCGATACCCATAATGAAGTAAGCTGCAAGCAAAGTTAGTCCTTCAAACCAGTTTGTATCCCCATCATTCAAGATTGCAATCGTTAAAAACACTCCTGTTACCATTACAACAAGTTCTGGCAACGTAAATACAAGGGGCATTTTCGTAGTAAAAAACATGGAAAGAATGACAAGAACCGGCGCTACAAACATTGCAATTTGAAGTGTAGAACCAACTGCGATTTCAACAGCAATATCTACTTTATTTTTATAAGCCATAATAATTGCTGACGCGTGTTCAGCTGCATTCCCAACAATCGCAACGATAATGACCCCAATAAATAACTGGGACCACCCAAATGTTTCTCCTACTGCTGTAAATGTATGAACAAGTGCTTCTGATACATATGCAACCGCTGCAGTTGCAATTGCTAAAATAAGCAATGCTTTTTTCTTCGACCATTCTGGTTCTTCTTCATGTTCTTCTACTTCTGTTTTACTTTGATATACACCTCGGTGCGTTACAAGTTTAAAGAATAGTGCTGCTAAATATAAAGCAATTAAAATTATTGAGATACCAATACTAAACTGAAACGTTTCATCAACATCCATATTAATAGAAAAGACTTCCGGAACAACAAATGCTACAACTACTCCAAAAATAAGCAAAGCTGAATTATGTCTTGCATCATAAACATTAAAACTTTGTCGTTTATATTTGAGTCCTCCTACAAAGAAAGATAATCCGCCAACTAATAACAAATTACCAAGAACAGAACCAGTTAACGAAGCAAGAACAACTTCAACTAAACCTGCTTGAAGTGCAAATATCGAAATGATTAGTTCTACTGCATTTCCGAAAGTTGCATTTAATAGCCCACCAATTCGCGGTCCCGATACAATTGCTAAACTTTCTGTTGCTCTCCCCATAAACCCTGCTAATGCAATAATCGTAATACAATATACAGCAAACATCATAGTTTGTGGCCAATGGAGTGTATTTCCTAAAATAGATAACGGAAATCCAATCACTACAATTAGTAAAAAGAGCTTATTAACCATCGTTCTCATCCTTCCACTTCATAATATTTTTCTTACACGATTCACCAACTGTCCAACTCTCTCTTCATAATTTGAGAAATTGAAAAAAGATAATGGGACAAGTAACAGCTAAACTAATTTGGCGAATAGCCCGTGAGTTGGAGCATCTTCCTCTGAATGAAAGCTTCACTTTATCCCGCTATTTGCGGGCTGTAAGACTCCCCACTCAAAACTTGAAAGAAGCAATGAAGTTTAGTTTGGAGATTAACAGCCCGTAAAAGCCCGATTGGTCGGGCTGACATTCAGTGTGGGATGCCCCCACTGAGTGAAGTTTCACTTTATTATTCTTTTCCTAATCCTCCCTATTTCATGATATTTACGTTTAAAAAATGGTAGGAAAGAAAAAAGTAATAGAGGTAAAGAAAAAGGAGGCATTTACATGCATATAAAAGAAAAAATTATGAGTATCATCCAAAATGATAAGACTGGAGTCCTTGCTACCATTCGTGACAATAAACCACATAGTTCCTTTATGATTTTTTTTCATGAAGACTTTGTTTTATATGTAGCGACTGATCGCCAGTCTAAAAAGATAGCTGATATCGAGAAAAATCCAAATGTACACATTTTACTCGGAAAAAAAAGTAAAAACTTTGATGAAAGTTATATTGAAGTTGAAGGAACTGCTTCTATTGAAGAAGATGCAACATTAAAAAATAAATTTTGGAATAACGGTTTAAAACGCTGGCTACTTGGACCTGAAGACCCGAACTATGTACTGATTAAAATTAACCCAGATACAATTTATTACATCGATGGTGCTGGCACTTCCCAACCTGAATTTTTAAGGTTATAACATTCCCCCTCTCTCATATTTGAAATATATGAGAGAGGGCTTTTCTTTTTTAACATTCTCTCTTATTAACAGGTTATAAAGTTCGACTAACAATCATTAAGGGGTTTCTCCATCCCCACGACTAATCGGGCTTTTATAGGCTGTTAATCTCCCACCTAAATTTCTTCGCGTTCTCTCAAGTTTTGAGGTGGGGATCTTAAAGCCCGCAAATAGCAGGATAAAAATCAGCTTATCGTTAAAACCTCACCACTATATTTTGTCGAACGATTATTCTTCAAAAAAATGTGAAAAAAGCTGGAACTTTCTAAAGATTCTGTTATATAATAGTATCAACTTAAATAAACTGTATTAAAACAGTGTGGGAGGAGAAATACAAATGAGAAGAGAAGAACGGAAAAATATGATTGATTTTATTGAGAAGAAAAAAGAAATCGAACGTGAGGAATTACTCTATATGACAGATGAAGAAGTGGAACATATTTATAACGTAACGTACTTTGTTTACGAAGAAATTGCAGAGTAGTACAGGTCTATATCATATTCATAATTTATCCCAATAAAAAAATCCGATTTTTACTGTATAAGTAAAAATCGGATTTTTTTAAATTCCAACATATATAATACACATTTGTGCAGCTATGTACGTCGCCCAAATAAGGAGTGGATCATATTTCACTTTCCTGTCTCCAATTTCTGTAATTCCAATAATCGCATCTGAAATAACAAATAGCAATCCACCAATCGCAGGAATCCACCATATCCCGTTACCTGCATATGCTAAAGCAAACGCAAAACACGCCATTCCACCAACCCAAATACCATAAATAAAAGAGCCAATTGTAAATACCTTATCTCGTTTTGAATTTCGAATAAAAGTAAACCAAGCAATAATGAAAACTAAACCATATAGGACTACACCTATTAGCAATCCTATCGTTGAAATACCTGTTAGTAAAAACGCTGTTACATAAAAACAATGAGCAATTGCAAAAGTCATCATCCCTCCTATTAAACGATGACCAAATGGAACAAGCCCTGCCATAAATAAATCACCAAGTGTCGAAAATGTCATACCCATTGCAATCCAGTGGCGATATGGATCTCCTGGATTTTGCACCCACATCCATATCGCTGCTCCTGTAAGCGAAAAACTAAGTAAAATGCGAATAAATAATGGTAACGGTTCATTTTTCCCCGTCTTATTTGATTTCCACACACCAGATATCATACCGATTACAAGTAGTGTAATTTGTAATCCTATTAATATGTACATTTCATTCATACAACTATGCTCCTTGATAAATAAATGTTGATATGTTATTCGTGATTGAACGATCATTTTCCTTTTTTATAGCGAAATTTGTCAAATAAAAAAAGAAGAACATATTTTGTTCTTCTTATATTGTCTGCTTTATCTTCTCTGCCCTTTTAATACCTTGCGGACGATTGACAACAATAATTCCGGCTGCTACACATGCTAAACCAAATAAAATAAAGGAATGTAACTCTTCTCCCAAAATGAAGCTTGATAATAGAACACCAAACATAGGAATAAAGAACATGTACATAGACACTTTTCCCACTTTGTTATATTTCATAATTGTGTTCCATATACAAAAACCAGCTGCTGATAAAAATGATAAATATAATAACATAAGGAACGCATTCAAACTAAACGTAAATGGGGCAACCCCAACCTGTAAAATTCCAATGAATAATAGACCAAAAGAACCGATAATCATTTGATAGGCAGTCATATAGCCAACGTCCATCGTTTTACTTCCTTCTTTTGCGAGTATATTTCCATATGAATATAAAAGTGCCGCACTAAGAAGTAATAGTTCACCAATTCCAAAGTTAAATGTCATCTCTCCTCTTGGAATATTTACAAGAATCACACCGCAAAAACCAATTGTTACACCAACTATTTTTCTTACATTTAATGCATCGTCTTTATATAAAAAGTGTGCTATTAAAATTTGAAAAAACGATGAAGTTCCCGATAAGATTGCTCCTTCTACTCCTGTGCTATAACTCAAACCGATATAAAAACATACATATTGTAAAAACGTTTGAAATAAACCAATTTGTACAAGTTGCTTCGTTGTTTCCCGTCTAAAAGCCATACGCTGCCCAATTAACTTAAAGAAAATAAGCAACATAAAACCAGATAAGAAAAATCGATACCCCGCAAATAAAATTTGCTCACCAACTTCATGCGGCTGAATATGCAGCTCAGTATAACTAAGTTTAATAAAAGGAAATGCACTTCCCCAAAGAAAAGTTGCAACTATAGCAGCGATAAAAACGCCTAGTGGATGAGTAAAAATTTTTTCTACTTTCACATTTTTTCTTCCTCTCTCATCTTGTTACAAACAAGAGTAAAATGTAACAAAACAAAAGGAAAAACACAAGTTTTTTAACTTAACTATAAAAATAAAGTGAAACTTCATACAATTTTTAGCGTTACCGCTTGACTAATCGGTCATGAAGGAAGTACGATTCTCGTTTTTTAAATGGCCTACGCCTGTTAAAAGATCACAATTAAACGGGTTCCGAAAAGGAACCCGTTTTTTTAATGGAAACCGTTATGTGAGTTTGCGCTACTGCTTGTTTTGTGCTTAGGATGTGAACTACTTTTTTGTTTACCTTGGTTTTTATTGTTATGATTTTTCTTATTGTTACTCATGGCTGCTTCCCTCCTCTTCGGTTCTCTTCTAGTATGGGAAAAGAGGCTACTTTCCATTACGGGAATTATTGCTATCTATTCTGTAACAATTCAGCAATGCGTTAATTTCTCCGCCGAGTAGAATAACCCACGCGGTTAAGTAAAACCATAACATTAAAACGATAATACCACCGAGACCACCGTATGTAGTGGCGTAATTTCCAAATCTTTCAACATAAAAAGCAAATGAATACGATACCACAATCCACCCAACTGTTGCAAATAGAGCACCCGAAATTACTTCTCTACGTTCTAAATGCTTGTTCGGTGCAAATTTATATAGGAAGCTAAACAGACCAAATAATACGAAGAAACTGGCTACTAATCGAACAGCGCTCCATACAACTGCAAAACTCTCTGATAAACCGAGTATGCGAAAAACAGCAGCTCCAATAAGTTGCCCGAAAACAGGAACGATTAAAGCAAACATAATCATAAAAACCATCGCTAACGTCAAAACGATAGAGAGTGCCCTTGTTGTAATAAAAGAACGTGTTTCTTTTATATCGTAAGCACGATTAAATGCATTCATAACCGCATTTACACCATTTGAAGCAAACCATAACATTGCGAGTAAACCAAATGATAATAAACCACCATTTTGTTCATTCATTACTTTTTGGACGTTTATTTCAATTAATGCCATTGCATCTTCAGGTACATATGTCTCTAACAATTGCAGAACGTCTTCTGTCTGAATAGGAATATAACCAACAAGTGTAATTAAAAAAACAAGACCCGGGAAAATAGCAAGCAAGAAAAAATAAGCGAGCTGTGCTGCCAAGCCCGCTACATCATCTCGCATCGTTCGCTTATACAAGTCTTCTCCAAACGTATAAACGTTATTTTTTCTTGCTCTTTCTAACAATTTTTTCATCTTATTTATTTACACACTTTGCTTCTCTTCTTTAGTTGGCTGAATTTCAATAAATTCTTCTGTTACCTTCTCTTCTGTTTTCATAAACATTTCACGTGCTTCTTGCATACCGCCATCTTCCGCTACGACAGGTTCAGTTTCACTTTGTAATTCTTTCCCTTCTGTATTTACAGGCTGAATCGCAACTGTCTCTTTCTTTTCAATAGCAGCTTCTTTTTTCTTATTAAAAATTTCTTTCGTTTCTTTTAACGTTTCAACAACTGTTGGTGTCAGCTTTTTAATTTCAGCCACTTTCGCCTTTACAACTTCTAAATCTGCGAATTCACGCCCTTTATCGGTAACAGTCTGAACTTTTTCACGTAGCTTAGCGTTTTCACCAATTTCAATCATTTTTGTTTTTGCTTTTTCAGCAGTGCCCTTCACCTTATCGCGATTTTCCTTCTTTAACATCGAAACCGCCACACCTGCCGCTACACCAATTGCAATGTTTCTAATTACATTATTTTTCTTTGCCATATTCCTTCACCCTTTCAATTATTTTGTTAGAACTTAACTCATATTCCTTTTTGTGTGCGAATGAATGTTAATAATTTTGCACATCCTTCTGTTACAAGGTCATATACCTCTTGAAAGTTCCCTGTAAAATAAGGATCCGGAACATCAGTCCAACCACCTTCTGGAACAAAATTGGAAAGTTTTCCAATATAGCCACTTATATTACCTAAGCTTTGTAAATCTGAGAAATTTTTATTATCCATTGCAATAATATAGTCAAACTTTGTTAAATCTTCTTTTTCTACTTGGCGAGCTGTAATTCCTTCAAAAGAAACTTCATTTTCCATTAAAATTTTTTGTGTTCCTGTATGAGGTGGGTGACCGATATGCCAATCTCCTGTACCAGCAGAATCAACTTGAATTTGATTTGCTAACCCTTCTTTTTTTACAAGCTCCCGAAAAATCGCTTCTGCCATCGGAGAGCGGCAAATGTTCCCAAGACAAACAAATAATACTTGAACCATATTTGCTTCCTCCCTTCATGATGCATTTCTTATATATAGTATAAACAATCAATAATCTGTTATAAAGGAAATCTCTACTAATTTAATACGATTGAAAACTTACATTAACGAAAATGATAAAAGATGATAAGATAAAGCTATGTATTGTAAAAAAGGGGGATCCTTTCATGGATTTATCAGTAAAATCACAAGAAAACGTTGAATATATGGTTGAAACGATCAAAGAAAAATTACGTATGGTAAACGTTGGCGCAATGAAAGCTTCTAACTTTGATGAAGAAACATACGAAGATTTACGTGACATTTACGACCATGTAATGAAACGTGAAACATTTAGTATTAGTGAAATGCAAGCTATTACAGAAGAATTAGGTTCACTAATAAAGAAATAAGTGATAAAAATCGCGTAAAGCATGTAGATATCCCCTCATGCTTTACGCGATTTTTTTATTAATATGCTTTTCCCCAGTACACCATATGCTTTGCTTCTTTTTCACAACATACACAGTTCTCCGCTAATTTTTCTTGCTCAAATGGTATGCAACGCGATGTCACACCAACTTCTTCTTTCAATCTCTCTTCGCACTTCACATCACCGCACCACATTGCCTTTATGAATCCTTGTTTTTCCTGTGCTAATTCTTTCATTTCTTCAAATGTCACGGTATGATATGTTTTTTCCTCACGTAATACCTTTGCTTTTTGAAATAAAGATTCATGAATTTCATCAAGTAATATTGGAATACGCACTTCTAATTCATCCATACATACAAACTCTTTCTCTTTTGTATCACGTCTAACAAGTACAACTTGATTCTTTTCAATATCTTTTGGCCCTACCTCTAAACGAATTGGTACACCTTTCATTTCATACTCATTAAATTTCCATCCAGGTGATTTATCACTTACATCCATTTTCACTCGTGCGACCTTTTTAATTCGATTTTGCAACTGATTTGCCTTTTCTACTACACCTTCTTTATGCTGAGCAATTGGTACAATCATCACTTGCGTTGGTGCAATTTTTGGTGGTAGTACAAGACCGTTATTATCACTATGCACCATAATTAATCCACCAATCATCCTTGTTGATACACCCCAAGACGTTTGATGCGCATATTGCCATTTTCCGTTTCGATCTAAAAATTTAATATCAAACGCTTCTGTAAAGTTTGTTCCAAAATTATGAGATGTGCCTGTTTGTAATGCTTTGCCGTCATGCATTAAACTTTCAATTGTATAAGTTGCTTTGGCCCCAGCAAATTTTTCTTTCTCTGTCTTTTGACCTTTTACAACTGGAATCGCTAAATATTCCTCACAAAATGAAGCATATAAATTTAAAATACGGATTGTTTGCTCCTCAGACTGTTCTGCTGTTTCATGAACTGTATGACCTTCTTGCCATAAAAACTCCGCCGTACGTAAAAATGGACGCGTCGTTTTTTCCCAGCGCACGACAGAACACCATTGATTATATAGCTTTGGCAAATCATTGTACGATTGGACAATTTTCGAGAAGTGTTCGCAAAATAATGTTTCTGATGTTGGACGAACACATAACCGTTCTGCCAACTTTTCATTTCCACCATGCGTAACCCACGCTACTTCTGGTGCAAATCCTTCAACGTGATCTTTCTCTTTTTGAAGCAAACTTTCTGGAATGAACATTGGCATATACACATTTTCGTGCCCAGTTTCTTTTAATTTCTCATCCATTATTTTTTGTATGTTTTCCCAAACTGCATAACCATACGGACGTAAAATCATACAACCTTTCACACTAGAATAATCAACAAGCTCTGCTTTCTTTACAATATCGGTATACCACTGAGCAAAATCATCTTCCATCTTTGTAATTGCTTGTACTTGTCCTTTCGCCATTGCTTTTCTCTCCTTTTTTGTAAAATAAAAAAAGCCCGCATCCCTAAAATAGGGACCGAGCTTTTATCGGCGTTACCACCCTGATTCATATACAACATGTATATGCTCTCTTATTTGATAACGGGCTTCACCCGCTGCGCAAGCAGAAACTCAAAGGTAGGTTCCATATCGCTCAATAAGAATCTCACAGCCAAACCGATTCTCTCTCTGAAAAAGAGTAAAATATGTACTAATCCTTTTTCCTTGTTTTTTACCATATATTTATTGTTCCTTATCATAATACACAGAATTTAGGAATGCAATACAAAATTTTTCACTTTTGGACTTTTTAAATTCAAAGTACACCTTTCCTAACAATCTTCATTATTTGGTGAAGTATCATACCAATCAGTGTTCCTATTAGAATGAACAAGTAAAGGAATCCATATGCCATCCCTTCCCATCCATTCTCAAAATACATTGAACCGAAAAAGCCGACAATACAAAGAATAATAACAAGAAATCCAAAACTAATATCGAATGAACGAGTAGGAAACATTTTACGTAATATAAAAGAAATGATAAACATAACAATGGCTGCTACAATACCGCTAAGTATAAAAATTTGCATTATTTTCTCCTCCCTTCCGTCATTAAATTGATTATACGTCAAAAAATCAGAAAATAAAAAAACTTTAATTAGAGATAATCTTATATAATTAGATACTAATAACAACATACAAACTTTTATCCCGCTATTTGCGGGCTGTAAGATTTCCACCTCAAAACTTGAGAAAAAGCAAAGAAGTTCAAGTGGGAGATTAACAGCCCGATTGGTCTGGCTAACACTCAGTCGGGGGTGAAGAAAATCCCCACTGAGTAAAGTTTCACTTTATGAAAGCGACAGAATGAGCATTGCGGTCTATTCATCTTTAAATACATGTAAAAAGTATGTAAAGATTTATACACTGTCTCTTTTTTGCACATCCCTTTCTGTAAAATGGTATTAAGATGATTAAAAGGAGGAACATTCATGAAGAAAATGTCCAAGCAAGAAAAAAGCTGGATATTATATGACTGGGCAAATTCGGTTTTTTCGCTTGTTATTACGACAGCACTATTTCCAATTTATTTCAAAACCGCTGCAAGTGAAGCCGGTATATCTAGTACGGATTCTACGGCCTTTTGGGGGTATACAACTTCATTAGCAACATTATTTGTTTCTATACTTGCACCACTTCTTGGGACAATTGCAGATTATAAAGGGTTCAAAAAACGTTTTTTTACATTCTTTTTTGCACTCGGTATTATCTTTACGAGCATGCTTAGCATTGTACCTACTTCACAATGGTTACTGTTGCTTGGATGCTTCATGATTGCTTTAATTGGATTCGCGGGAGCAAATATTTTTTACGATGCCTTTTTAGTTGATGTAACATCATCTGACCGAATGGACAAGATTTCATCTCGTGGATTTGCCCTTGGTTACATTGGAAGTACAATTCCGTTTATCGGGTGTATCGCTCTTATTATGCTTGCACAAAATGGTGTGCTGCCCTTTTCTATAGGAATCGCGAGTCAAATTTCGTTTGCAATTACAGCACTTTGGTGGGGACTATTTACAATCCCTATGCTTAAGAACGTAGAGCAACGTTATTATATTGAACGTCATCCAAAACCAGTTGTCACGAGCTTTAAACGTTTATTTGAAACATTTAAGAACATTCGTCAATACAAGACTATTTTTTGGTTCCTCCTTGCATATTTCTTTTATATTGACGGTGTTGATACTATTATTACAATGTCGACTGCATACGGGACAGATCTTGGCATTGGTGCAACAGATTTATTAATTATTTTATTTGTAACACAAATCGTTGCTTGTCCATTTGCATTATTGTATGGTAAACTCTCTGAAACATTTACCGGCAAGAAGATGCTATATGTCGGAATCATCATATACATTATCATTTGTTCCTATGCTTATTTCTTAGAAACGACGCTTGATTTTTGGATTTTAGCAATGCTTGTTGCTACATCACAAGGCGGCATTCAAGCATTAAGCCGTTCTTACTTTGCTAAACTTGTTCCGAAAGAATCAGCAAATGAATTTTTCGGTTTTTATAACATTTTCGGTAAATTTGCTGCTATTATGGGGCCAGTTCTCGTCGGAGTTACAACGCAAGTAACGGGACAAACAAATGCTGGTGTACTAAGTATTATCGTCTTATTTATTATCGGTGGTATTTTATTAACAAAAGTACCTGAAGTAACTACTTCTGTAACACCCCCGGGTCAAAAATCTAAGACGTTGTAGCAAAGAACCTCCTGTATCTATATACAGGAGGTTCTCTTATCATTTATTTATTTTCCAAACTTCTTCTCGGTTCACTTCATACATACTATTTTCACGGTCCATAAATGCTTGCACGATAAACTCCCTTCGAATCGTCGCAAAATCTTCATGAAACCTCTTAATATACTCATTGATTTCTTTCTCTGTATACTGCCTTCCATACTCCAATCCTTTTACCATATGTTCAAGCACGATGAGCTTCTTTTTATGCTGTGCGGGTATATTTTTTATCGCCCCTGATTCTGTTAAAAAATTTTTTAATACGGATTGTTTCTCTTGCTCTGAAATTACCATAACACTCTCTCCCTTCCCATTCTTTTATTCTCTAAATCTTTTTTAAAACCCTTTTAGAATGGGAATATACATAATAAGGATTAGTTTTGTTTTTCATCCATTTTCATTTTTAATATTGGTAAAACTGCTACAAGTACAAGCAATGATGCAATGCTAAATACAGCAATTAATGAAGTTGCTGCCTTTAGCACTCCACCTAACGAAACTCCAATTAACATCATACTCATGAATAACGGCAAGATTGTACCATTTACACGGCCTATCATATTTTCATCTACAAGTTGAATCATGAACGTGCCAATTATAACGTTAACAGAAGCTAAGCAAATTCCAGTTAGAAGGCGCATTGTAACAGTTAGTAAAAATGATGTAGAGAAAGCTTCTACAACAAATGACATTGCCAACATTGTAATCCCTGCTACGAGTACATACTTCGGCTTTACTTTTGTAGTAATAATTGCTGCAACTAATCCACCTACTAACATGCCAATGCCATCCGCTGCGGTCAAATATTGCACTGCCTCTTTATCCATTCCTAATCGCTCAATAACAAGAAATACTTCCAATGGTTGTGTTAAACCTGCAGCCAAGCCAATAATCGCAAAAGTAATTGCTAACATACATAACTGATTAGAGCGTAATACATAAAACCACCCTACTTTTATATCACTCCATAATGATGAACTCGTAACAACTTCTTCTCGCTCCCACTTTGGCAGAAATAGAAGAGAACATGCTGATAATGCAAAAATAATAATTAAGCTATAAAGCGACACAGATAATCCAAGCTGTGTGTATACGAATGTTCCTAACGCTGGACCAAATATAAGAAATAATGATTGTAAACTTTGTGATATGCCAATCGCTACAGGGACATGTTCTTTTTCCACATGATGCTTAAATACGCGGGAAGTAGATGGCTGAGAAAATTGACTCACAACAGCTGATATGAACGTTGCCGCAAATATTGCTTGCCAATATCCACCTTGAAATAATAAAGCGATAAGAATAATAGAAATTGTACTTAATATATCACCTGCAATCATTGTACGCTTCGGATTCCAGCGATCAGCTAGTGCTCCTCCAATAATAGAAAAGATAAAGATTGGTGCATATTCCATAACCGATAATAAAGAAACAGCAACAGGATTATTATTCGTTTGCTCCATCACAAAAAATAGTAATGCCATATTCCTTATCCAAATTGCTAATTGTTGTAAAATATCCGACGTCATTACGAGCATAAATACTCGATTTTTTAATAAAGTTTTCATTCTATAGTCTCCTCCTGTTAAACCGACCATCCAGTCTAATTTAGTGTAAAAGAAAAGCTGCTGATTCATTATTCAGCTGCTATCCCTTTTAACAATACATCGATTGCCTTTTTATAAATACGTTTCATTTCTGTTTCGTCCACTTCATAATACAATGTGCCAAGTCCTGATAATAAACCATTTAAAATGTACATGAGATCATTTGCATCGTCTTGACGGAATTCACCTGACGCCATTCCTTCTTCTATTAGCATTTTAAAAATACGATAAGACTCTCTCGATAGACTTATCATTTCATCCATAATTTCTTTACCAACGACTTGACTTGTGACAAATTCTTCTACCGTACTAAAAATAGGACTTTGCGCATCTTCAGCGAAAAACTCAGCTAATCCATATAACTTCTCTTTATTTGTTTCATATTGCTTTTCTTTTTCTTCCCATTTTTCAAGCCAATCGTACGTATGCTGCTTTACGACAAATAAAAATAACTCTTCTTTACTCTTAAAATGGTAATAAATACTCCCTTTACTACGCCCGGTAATTTCACATATATCTTCCATAGATGTTGTTGCATATCCCTTTTGTGTAAATAACTTTTCTGCCTTATAAGCAATTTCTTTTTTTATTTCTTCTGCACTTTTCCTCATTCTCTACACCTCACTATACCGACCGTTCAGTCTAATATTAACATGTGAATCATCTCTTTTACAAGAGACAATTCCCTATATTTAGGAAAATACTTTCTCAAGTGCTATACGAATAGCTTGAAATGAACCTATTTTCAAACCAAATTTGAGAAGGATAAACCCGCCACCAATTACAGCACATATCATCATTTTCTTTTTATTTTTGATTCGAACTTTCTTCTCCATAATATCCCCTTTTGTATGAATAGATATAACCTTTCTAGCATCTAATCAAACGTTTGTTTAAACAGAAAATGCACTCATATAGAGCGTACTTTTTTAATCTCCACCACCGCCGCAGCTTCCACCATCTCCACCTGAAAATCCACCATCACTACTTCCACAATCATTAGAGCTATCCGGACCTGCAAAATAGGCAGGTGATGAAGTTGTAGCAGAATAATTACTGTTCTTTGACTTGTTATGTGGGTTTGCTTTAGGCTTGCCAGAATTCGCTACCGCAATAAGTCCTATAATAAAAACGATTACTAATATAACTAGAAACTCCATGATAAATCCCCCTTTTCGTTTTAAAATAGTTGAAGCATTCGTTCAATCTTTCCTAACGAAATAAAGCGAGACTCCCTCATTATTTCCTTACCATCTTTAAATAATATAATAGTCGGTGCTGTAAAAACTAAATATTTTGCTGAAACTTCTTTCATATCTTGTAGAGAAATAACAATTTGCTTTACATTACAATATTGGTTAAGTAAAGTACTCACCTTTTCTAGCATTACATCGCATACACCACAATTTTCTGTCTTAATAAATAATGATACTAGTGGTTGCTGTTCTATATACGTTGTAAGTTCTTCTACATTTTCAAAATTCTTCACGTACACCCCTCATTTATTCTTATTGTAGAGGCTGCACATATACAGCCTCTACTTCAGACTATATTAGTTCATACTTAGCGCCTTTTTCCCCATATAGTTATAGCTGCTAATAAATTTACTCTTTGATACTTTTGCACCTTTTCCTCTTCTTAGCGGATCATTGAAATATACATAATTATCATCATATCCTGTTACTAATACAGCATGCATATCAAAGTCTGCATAAATTGTTTTCCCAGATGTTGTGCGCCAACTTTTTGGTGCTACCGGATGTGAGAATGATGCAGTAATCCAAGTTACAACTGGCTTTCCTTGTTCTAACAAACGTTCAATACTTGTAAAATCAGATCCTGTTAAATCTATACCGCTATTTGTATAACGATCTAACACTTTCTTTAAAGGTGCAGGGTCAATAGAATACCCTTTTGATATTCCTTTCACATCTCCAACAAATCCAACTGCTGGGTCACCCCATGTAACAATTTGTCCAGAGCTGTTTGTTCTAACAGATGTTGTATCTAACGGCATTTGCATAGCAAGAGACATTTTATCAACATTATAGCCATGATATTTTAACATCATTGTCATTGAAACAACTTCACAACCATTTTTTAATTCTGGAAGCTGAAAAATCATAGGGGCATCTAAGTAAGCTTGTCCTTTTTTCATCACACCATCTTCATAAAGATAATACCATTTTCCTCCATCTGAAACCCAACCTGTTTGCATTGCACCAGTTGAGCCAAAGTAGTACCAATTGCCTCCGTCTTTGTACCAACCCGTCTGCATTACACCGTTTGAGCCAAAGTAGTACCAACTTCCTCCATCTTTGTACCAGCCTGTCTGCATTACACCGTTTGTATCAAAATAATACCAACTTCCTTCATGCTTTTGCCAACCTGTTTGCATTACACCATTTGGGCCAAAGTAGTACCAGCTTCCCTCATGCTTTTGCCAACCTATTTGCATTGCACCGTTCAAGTCAAAGTAATACCAACTTCCTTCATGCTTTTGCCAACCTGTTTGCATTGCACCGTTTGGGCCAAAGTAGTACCAATTTCCCCCATCTTTGTACCAACCGGTTTGCATCACACCGTTTACATCAAAGTAATACCAACTTCCTCCATCTTTGTACCAACCCGTTTGCATTACACCATCTTGTCCAAAGTAGTACCAACTTCCTTCATGCTTTTGCCAACCTGTTTGCATTACACCATTTGGGCCAAAGTAGTACCAACTTCCTCCATCTTTGTACCAACCTGTCTGCATTACACCGTTTACATCAAGGTAATACCAACTAGTCCCATCTTTGTGCCAACCCGTTTGCATTACACCGGTCTCTTCATGAAAATAAAACCATTTCTCTTCTATGTACTTCCAATCTTTTTGAACTACGTTATTTATGTAGTAATAAATACTATCATTCTCTTGAATCCAACCATTCTTAATGCTTTCTTCGATATCCTTTTTCTCTACGATATCTTCTCTACTATCTTCATTTATGACTTCTTTACTTTTTTGAGTAGTTGTAGTTTCTTCCGCTACTACTTCTTCATGCTGCTCTTGTGGTTGTATCACCGGAATGCTCTCTGTTTTTATTACTTCATTACTTGCTTCTGCTAAACTATGCATTGGTGATGCGAATAAACTAGCAGATAACAATAAAGCTGTCTTTTTTTTATTCATGATTTTGATTACTCCTTAACTCTATCTTTTTAATAAAGTGAAACTTCACTCAGTAGGGGTTTTCTTCATCCCCCACTGAGTGTCAGCCCGACCAATCGGGCTTTTACATTCAAAAGCGAAGACGACTGTTCAAGCACGAAAAGCACAAGATAAGCCTTGGCGTGGCGAAGTTTGCCACAGAAAGGATTAGCTTGTGGCTCGAGTGCTTAGGAGTCGTAGCTAGATTCGGGCTGTTAATCTCCTGCCTAAACTCCTTCGTTTTTTCTTAAGTTTTGAGGTGGGAGTCTTACAGCCCGTTAATGCGGGATAAATAACTTTAATTATTTTAATCATTAGAAGTTTTCACTCCTAAATTTCTATTCTACTATTATTTTATATATATAATGACCATCACGCCACAATTGTTTATATCTTACTATTCATATAAAAAAGGAGATATTTATCAACTTTTGAATTTCTAAACAAATTCGATATATTCTATAACCGAAAATTAATTTCACTCCTTATTATTATCGCATTTTTCTGCTCCCATATGTTGAGAAAAAAGCGACTCTTCAAATAAAGCGTTTACATAAATATAGACATTTGCTACGATGAAAACACCTCTAATTTGTATAGACCTCATGATATCTATCCTTTTTGGTTGTATAGATGTTTTATCATCTTGATTCCTATTGGTTTAATGGCATTACCATTAAATAGATTATTTATTACGAAAGGGGCAATACTATGAAAGCAAAGAAATTTACACTTTCTCTTCTATCCGTACTACTCTTCTTACCTCTCTTTCTAACAAACTTTGTAACTCCTACTGCAGCTGCCGCAACTCAGTCAAACACAAGTCAAAAAATTGTTGGTTATTTCCCTTCTTGGGGCATTTACGGTCGCAACTATCAAGTCGCGGACATTGATGCATCAAAACTTACTCATTTAAACTATGCATTTGCCGACATTTGTTGGGACGGAAGACATGGGAACCCGTCAACTCACCCAGATAATCCAAATAAACAAACATGGGCTTGTAAAGAACCTGGTGTACCATTACAAAATAAAGAAGTTCCAAATGGAACGCTCGTATTAGGGGAACCTTGGGCTGATGTTCAAAAATCTTATCCAGGATCCGGAACAACATGGGAAGATTGCGATAAATACGCGCGCTGCGGAAATTTCGGGGAACTAAAAAAGTTAAAAGCAAAATATCCCCACTTAAAAACGTTAATTTCAGTTGGCGGCTGGACTTGGTCGAATCGCTTTTCAGACATGGCAGCTGATCCAAAAATGCGCAAAACATTTGCGGAATCCTCTGTTGCTTTCATCCGTGAATACGGGTTTGATGGCGTAGATATCGACTGGGAATACCCAGGTGTTGAAACAATTCCTGGAGGTAGCTATCGTCCTGAGGATAAACAAAACTTCACCCTGCTTCTACAAGAAGTACGACAAGCTTTAGATAAAGCTGGACAAGAAGATGGAAAGAAATATTTATTAACAATTGCTTCCGGTGCAAGTCAACGTTACGCTGACCATACAGAGCTTAAAAAAATATCTGAAATCCTTGATTGGATTAACATTATGACTTACGACTTCCACGGTGCTTTTGAATCATCTACCAACCATAACGCTGCATTATACGGTGATCCAAAAAACCCAGTACTACCGAAGAAATATTACGTAGACGGTGCAATTGATGTGTATCAAAAAGAAGGTGTACCGTTAAATAAAATTGTATTAGGTGTAGCATTTTACGGCCGTGGTTGGCAAAATTGCGGGCCAGGACCGGATAATACTGGAGAATATCAACCTTGTAAACCTGGAGTGAACGGCGGATACGGAGCGAAAGGAACTTGGGACGACTTCTCTTCAGGTAATACAGGTATTTTCGATTATGGTGACTTAGCAGCAAACTACGTGAACAAAAATGGATATGTTCGCTATTGGAATGATGCAGCAAAAGTACCTTTCCTTTATAACGCTACAACGGGTGCTTTCATTAGTTACGACGATCCAGAATCTATGAAACATAAAACAGATTATATTAAAACAAAAGGTCTTGGCGGTGCAATGTTCTGGGAGCTAAGCGGCGACTGTCGTACAAGTCAAAAGTATACGTGTACTGGTCCAAAGCTTCTTGATACGTTAGTAACAGAATTACTCGGATCACCTATTAACTCAAAAGATGTAGAAGCACCAACAAACGTAAAAAATATAACTGTTGCAAATAAAAATGCAACGCTAGTTCAACTAAACTGGACAGCTTCATCAGACAATGTCGGTGTGACAGAATATGAAGTAACATCAGGTACCGGAAAATGGACAACAACGAAAAACAATATAACAATTAAAGACCTTACACCAAATACAGAGTATACATTCTCTATCGTCGCTAAAGATGCAGCAGGTAATAAATCACAACCAGCTTCTATTACTGTAAAAACAAACGATGGTACTACACCACCAGGTAGTGGAAATAGCGACGTAAAATTTACAGTTACATCTAATTGGGGTACGAGCTACAACTTCTCAATCACAATTAAAAACACAGGAACAACCCCAATTAAAAATTGGACTTTAGATTTTGACTACAATGGAACGTTAACACAAGTTTGGGACTCCAAACTTGTAAGCAGCACAAATAACCACTATGTCATTACAAACAATGGTTGGAATGGTGAAATTCCTGCTGGTGGAACGGTGACAATTGGCGGTGCTGGAACTGGAACTCCAGCAGAATTATTGAACGCTGTTGTTTCTGGAGATTAATAAAAAAAGCGGTATCTCTTATTAGTGAGATATCGCTTTTTCTATTAATCTTTCTTTAACTTCCTTGCAAGACCATTTCCTAACGATTGTAATCCTTGAACAAGAACAATTAAAATAAGTACAGTTACATACATCACTTCTGGTTCATAACGTAAGTGCCCGAATCGATATGCCAAATCTCCAAGACCTCCAGCCCCTACTAACCCTGCCATTGCCGTTGCACCAATTAATCCAATTGTTGCAATCGTTAATCCAAGAATAAGTGATGGACGTGCTTCTCTTATCATCACGTGCCAAATAATTTTCATATTTGAAATCCCCATCGCTTGATATGCTTCGATAATCCCCCGATCGACTTCCAATAATGCTGTCTCCATTAGACGTGCAATATACGGCGCCGTAAATACAACAAGTGGTACAATAACACCTTTCACACCAATTGATGTCCCCATAATTAACTTTGTAAACGGTAGAATGAAGAATAATAGAATGATGAATGGAATAGATCGAATAATATTAATACCCGTATTAAAAATGACATATACAATTCTATTTTCTAATTGACCATTTGGTCTTGTTAAAACAAGAGCCATACCAAGCGGCAGTGCAACGACAATTGAAATTAGCAGTGAAATAGATGTCATCTGAAAAGTTTGAACAGTTGCTTCCCATATCACTGTTCCCCATTCATCCAAAAAGGATTTGCTCCCCATAGTCTTTTTGGCTCCTCTCTACAATAATTCCTTGTTCCTGTAAAAATGTAAGCGCCTGTTTCACTTCGCTTTGTTCCCCTTGCATATGAACAACTAACCTGCCGTAAGCTTCACGCTTTAACTGTGTAATGTTACCCGACAAAATATTTGGATATACTTGAAAACGTTTTGTTGCTATAGCAAGTGCTGGCTCACTAGAAGAATTCCCTATAAAAGAAAGAATTACGATTTCTCCTTTATTTTGTAATTCTTCTTGCAGCCCTTCTGGGATTGTGAACGAAAAAGCACTACTTATGAACTTTTTCGTTGCCTTATGCTTCGGATCTGTAAAAATAGATTTTACTGTACCAGTTTCAACAATAGCCCCGCGCTCCATAACAGCAACGCGGTCACATACACGCTGAATTACATTCATTTCGTGTGTAATCAATAAAATGGTAATCCTCATTTTCTCATTAATTTCTAGTAATAGCTCTAAAATGGACTCTGTTGTTTCTGGATCTAGCGCACTTGTCGCTTCATCACTTAATAACACCTCTGGTTCATGTGCTAAAGCTCGGGCGATTGCAACACGCTGTTTTTGACCACCAGACAGTTCACTAGGATATGCCCCTCTTCGCTCTAACAGTCCAACAATACGTAAATATTTCTCTACCCGTTTTTCAATCTCCCTTTTAGAAACTCCAGCCAACCTTAAAGGTAATGCAATATTTTCATACACATTAACTGTCTTTACTAAATGAAACCCTTGGAAAATCATCCCGATTTTTCGTCTAGCCTGTGCCAATTCTTTTTGGGATAAGGAAGTTAAATCTTGACCATTCACAATTACACTTCCAGTTGTCGGTTTATCTAATAAATTCACACAACGTATTAATGTACTTTTACCAGCACCACTATAGCCGATAATACCAAATACTTCTCCTCTTTCTACTTTTATTGATGTTGGCTTGAGTGCTTCAACTTTCCCTGTTTTTGTTGTAAATACTTTTGATACATTCTTTATTTCAATCATTCTTATCAGCCCCTACCATGACGGCAATACCGAACCATCAAATTTTTCCTCAATAAATTCTTTCACTTCTTTAGAGTGGTAAGCTTTCTTTAACTTTTTCAAAGCCTCATCGTCTTTGTTTTCAGTACGAACGACAACCCAGTTTACATATGGCGAATCTTTCCCTTCGCGGAAAATAGAATCTTTTGATGGATTTAAATTTGCTCCTATTGCAAAATTTGTATTAATTGCAGCTGCCTTCACTTCACTTAATTGAGTCGGTAATTGCGATGCTTCTAATTCTACAATCTTCAAGTTTTTTGGATTTTCAATGACATCTTTTGCTGTTGCTTTTTCTGTTGCCTTTGGATCTACTTTCAACACACCGGCTTTTTCGAACAATTTTAATGCACGTAATTCATTTGTTGGATCGTTCGGCACAGCAATCGCATCTCCTTCTTTTAAATCGTTTATATCTTTTAAGTTACTGGAATATATACCCATCGGGAATGTTACTGTTGAAAATGCTTCTGTTAATTCCATTTTTCTTTCAGCCTTAAACACATCTAAATATGATTTTGTTTGATAGCTATTTACATCAATTTCTTTTTCATCTAACGATACATTTGGCATAACATAATCGTTAAAAACCTTTATCTTAACTTGTAAACCATCCTTTTCCGCTACTTCTTTTACTTTCTCAAAAATTTGTTCATGCGGTCCACCAGTTACACCAACTGTGATTTTCTTTTCATCTAACGCCTTTGTTTCCTTACTCACATCTTGACTACATGCTCCGAGCAGCAATACTGCCCCGCCTATCATACTTAACAACCACTTTTTCATATACATTCCTCCTCAATATATGTTTTTACCAATAAAAAACACCTCTCCAATAAGAGAGGTGTCAAATAGACAAGAGAAACGCCTCTCTTATCTTTCAAAACGAAAACCGTTTTGCAGGAATTAGCACCTAAGCTTACAATTTATAAGCTCGGTTGCCGGGTATCATCGGGCCAGTCCCTCCACCACTCTAGATAAGAGTATTCATATAAAATTTTCCAAAACTATGTAACTAATAGTAGGGGTGATGCAAAAAAATGTCAATATTATTTTCTGAAAATATATTTTTTTATAAACTATCATTAAACATAAGTTACAATCATTTCGAAATAAAAAAGGACATCCTAGTAGCTTTCTAGGATGTCCTTTTTTATTTTCTCATATAAGGCGCTAAAACCTCTAAGATTTTCGCCTTGTCTTCTTTTAATTCTATCGATGTTAACATATCCATCGTTCTTGGACGAGGTAAATTCACATTTATTTCCCCAACAATTGTTGCTGGTCTTTGCGACAAAATAAAGACACGATCGGACAATAAAATCGCTTCATCTAAATCGTGTGTTACCATCACAATCGTTTGCTTTTCTTGTTGCCATGAATGTAAGAGCCAATTATGAACTTCCATTTTTGTAAAAGCATCTAACTTTCCAAACGGCTCATCTAACAGCATAATCGGTTTGTCGCATAAATGTGTTCGTAAAAAGCTAATACGTTGCCTCATTCCGCCTGATAATGCATCTGGATAGTGCTCAGCATACTCAGCAAGTTCGAACTGCTCCAACACTTCCATCCCGGCCGCAATGCGTTCTTTTTTCGGCATACCATCGATTTCTAGCGGAAGAACAATATTTTGTAAGGCAGAACGCCACGGTAACAATAAGTCTTGCTGGGGCATATAACTTACAACATCCTGCCCTAATATAGAGTGATTTTCATATCGTACATCACCTTTGTTTGCTATCTCAATTCCAGCAATAATATTTAATAATGTACTTTTCCCACAGCCACTTGGTCCAACAAACGAGACGAACTCACCTTCTTCAATGTGAGTGCTAATTTTCTCTAAAACATTTTTTCCATCAAATTCTTTTGTCACATCTTTTATTTGTAATCCACTCATTTTTCACTTGGAAGGAATTCGTTCGTAAACGCATCTTTTACATCGATTTTCTTCTTAATCACTTTGTTTTCATGTAAGAAATTCATGTAATTTGTCCAAACTTCTTCCTTCTGTACTCCCCATGCTTTTGCATCGTCCTGATATTTCGTACTTAACCACTCTTGACTATCCTGCACTAACTCTTTATTAATATCTGGCACACTTTCAATTAAAATGTCCGCTGCTTCTTTTGGATTTTCAATTGAAAAGTTATAGCCATCTGCTGTCGCCTTCATAAACTTTTTCACAAACTCTTTATCTTTTTGTGCATGCTTTTCACTCGTAATAATAACTGGGCTATAAAAATCTAACGCTGGATCTAAATCTTTTACCATAATCATATTTAAATCGATACCTTGGCGCTTCGCTTCAATACCGTCCCATCCATAATAAATCCATTCAAAATCAGCGTCACGTCCAATTGATTTAAAGAAGTCTGTTTGGCCAAGTACAATGTTTTCAACTTTACTATAATCAGCGTTATGCTTATCCATAACTGTTTTTAGCATCGCTTCTTCAACAGGCGCACCCCAGCCACCGTAACGTTTGCCTTCAAAATCTTTTGGAGATGTAATATTCGCTTCTTTTAACGAAGCAAATGCTGATGTATTATGCTGAATAATTGCCGCAATTGAAACAACCGGAATACCTTCTGCACGAGCCGATGTTACATTTTCTTGGTAGCTAATTGCAAAGTCAGCTTTTCCTGATGCCACCATCTGTTCGCCAGATGTGTTATCTCCTGGCTGAATAATCTCTACATCTAACCCTTGTTTTTTATAATACTCTTTTGTTTCTGCTACATATAACCCTGTATGGTTCGTATTTGGGAACCAATCTAGTACAACTGTAACTTCTTTCTCTGTACTGTCTTCTTTTTTATCAGTTCCGCAGCCAGCTGCTCCCAATGCAAGAAAAGCTGCTAGCATAATCTTTAATCCCTTTTTCATTTTTTATCGCCCTTTCTATAAATCCATGGTGCTGTTAGTCTTGCCATAAACTCTACGATGAAATACAACATAAGCGTCATTACAACGATAACGGCTGCAATTCCAAATACACGTGCTGTTAAAAATGATTTTGTCGCGCGCGTTAACATGACCCCTAATCCTTCACTCGCACCAAGCCATTCACCAATAATTGCCCCCATTACACTATATGTAACCGCAATTTTCAAACCTGAGAAGAAATATGGTAATACCGCTGGAAACTTTACTTTTTGATACACTTGCCATTTTGTTGCACGCATCGTTTGCAGTAACTTCAGCATCCCTTTATCAACTGTTTGAAAACCTTCTAAAATACTAAGTGTAATCGGGAAGAAACAAACAAGAATGACAACCATTACTTTTGGAAGCATTCCATACCCAAACCAAATAATAAATAATGGCGCTAACACAACAATTGGAATCGTTTGTGAAATAACTAATAACGGATTAATAAGAACTCGTAATAACGGAATGACATCCATTAAAACTGCGATTGTTGTTCCAATTAGAATTGCAAAAAATAGTCCAATTAAAACTTCTTGTAATGTTTGCCACATATTTGGTAACAGTAATTCTCTCATTCCAATAATTTCACTAACAATTGCTGATGGTTTTGGTAAAATCCACGGCTCTATTTGAAATAATAAGACGGCTCCTTCCCATATTCCAATGAGAAGGAGCAGCCATACCGCTGTAATAATTCCATTAGATTGCTTCTGGTTTTTCATATTCATCACGATACTTCCACACTTTTTCATCAATTGTTACACCCGTACTTGGACGATAATGGATTTTAATAGAAGTCACTACTTCTTCAGCTCCAGCATCAACACAAGCTTGCTGCGCACGTTTCACTACATCTAAAAGTACATCTAGTTCTCCCTCTAATGTTGTCTCCATCGCACCAACTTCATAGCGTACACCCGATTGTTGTACTACTTCAATTGCTTTATCTACTACAGAATAGACATCCTTTGTTTTTGCTTGCGGTACAACTGAAAATGACATTGTAACTTGCTGTGACATGCTACATTTCCCCTTTTAAAGTTAATTTTTTTCAAAAAGAAAAGGCTTTCTTACTTAACGTAAGAAAGCCTTTCATCAAAGTTATCATAGAATAACATATACTACGACTCTTGATAGAACTCCCTACGCTGGCATAATCCAGATCAGGTGAAGGGTCGATATATTACCATATCCTCTCAGCCAAATGGCTCCCCTGTCCCAATTCGTTATCATTGTAGCATGATTTATTTTTGCGGACAAATAAAATTACATATTCTTCATAAATGTACTACTTCCCACCTTCTTGCTTACATATATTTTATTGTTATCAAAATTTAATCATTATACAAGGAGGGATAACTGTGGGTATTCGCTTTATTCAAATTTCAGCTATTTATTTTGTCATTGGTGTTTGTATGGGGTTGTTTATGTCCATAACCTCAAGTTTCAAATTAACAAGTGTACACGTTCATGTTCTATTATTAGGCTGGGCCTCTATGATGATTTCGCTAGCTCTAAAGATTTATGGAAACCATGCTGTAACTCCCTTTATTGCAGTAGGAAGTATTCTCGTAGTTCTTTCAATTATTTTATTTGCTATTAATATTTTTTCAAATATAAAGTGAAACTTCAATCAGGCTTTTACGGGCTGTTAATGCGGGATAAAGTAGTACCTTATAATGGAGCTCTTCTGTCAAAATAAAGAAAGCAGAAGTTCAGTTAGCCTTCTGCTTTCTTTATAACTTTTGTGTAACTAAGTGCAGTTACACATTATATTAACTTTTAAACTCTCCGATCATATCTTGCAATTCTTGTGATAGCGTACTTAAAGACGTCGCTAGTTCTGCAATTTCTTGAACCGACATCTCTTGTTCTTTCACACTTTCTTCTACATAACTACTACTTTCTTCATATGTTTTTGCAACGTGTGCAAGCTCATTTACAAAATGAACAACTTCTTGATTATTCTTTGAAATCTCATTCGAAGTTTCAGATACTTCTTTTACTTGCTTTGTTACATCCTGTGCTGAATGTGCAATCTTCTCAAAGAATGCTCCGCTACTATGTACAAGAGAAATACCCGATTCTACCTCTGTTGCGCCTTTTTGCATAGATGCAACCGCTTCTACTGTTTCCGCTTGCGTTTCACTAATTAATTTCGAAATATCTTTCGCTGAAGTTTCTGTTTGCTCTGCTAGCTTACGTACTTCTTCAGCGACAACAGCGAAACCTCGTCCCGCTTCTCCTGCACGTGATGCTTCAATAGAAGCATTTAATGCTAATAAATTCGTTTGGTTTGAGATTCCTGTTATCACGGTAACAATATCACTAATTTGCTGAGAGCGATTTTCTAATGAATAAATAATAGATGACAAATCCTTTACAGCTCTTTGAATTAAATTCATTTGATTTATAATTTGAACGATGACTTCATTTCCTTCAGCAGAATGATTTTCCATCCCTTCAGACGCTTTTGCAACATGCTGCGTCGCACCTGCAATTTCATTCACTCTCATTTCCATTTGATTTACAATATCCAAACATTGCTGTACAGATACCTTTTGCGTTTTTGCTCCTTCATGTAAGTTCTCCATTGAACTTGCAATTTCTTGGACAGACATATTATTTTCCTCTGTACTAGCTGATAGTTCACTTGAAGACGCAGAAACTTGTTCGGCTGTTTCTTTTACTTTATCGATGATTTTCCGGAACTTTTCAATAGAATTATTAAAATAAGTATTAATAATTCCAATATCATCTAATCTTTCTTTCAAATGAACATTTAAGTCACCTTCGCCAACCTTACGCAACCCTTCACGTAATTCTTGCAGTGGTGCTAACGAAGCACGTATAACAAAGAATTGTATTGACATTGTAATAACAAGAAATACAGTAATTAAAATAGAAATTTGTATTAAAAACGTTCTCTTCGTATTTGGAATAACAGAAGCATCCATATCTGATGCAACAATAGCAACAATATTATTGTTGTTATCCATAACAGGCTCGAGTATTGTTACCCATGAACCTAATTCATCTTCATATATATCTGTTACCGTCGCTTTTTTCGAAGAGAGAACTCCATTATATGCTTCTATCCAATGTGCAGGTTGTCTGTAGTAATCGCCGTTTTCAAGTTTTGTAGCATCCCTTACTGCCCTTGGCATGCCGACAATTTGCACTTCTTTTTTTTCGTTTAACTTTGCACCTGTTACATACACTTGTCCGACACTATCTATTGTCTCCGTAACTTCCTCTAATTGTTCTGTCAGTCTTTCTTGTTTAATTCTTTGTGCAGTAGGGTCTTTCGCTAGTTCTTTCACTATACTTTCATCTATATCACTTAAAACAATTTCCCCTGTTTCCATCGCCCTTTCTTCCAATAAAGCCATCATACTTTTTTGGAAAATATTAAAACTAAATATTGTCATGCCACCAACAAGCATGAAAACGACAAGAACAGTCAGTGATATACTTTTCTTGAAAAAAGACATCCTTTTCCAAAAATTCATAATTTAACATTCCTCTCTTATGTTATTAACTACAACAAAAACGCAATTGAAAGATCTCCAATTGCGTTTCAAATATTAATAAAAAAAGAGACCAATGAAACAAAACATTGGTCTAGACCAACCCCATCCGTACGGTAACTGGCTAGCCGAGTCTAGACTTGACCTTAGGCTCCTATAGCTTTGCGTCCTTATGTTTCCACAAGTTTGCCTTTCTCAATGAATGAGTTAAACGATATGGGAGTTTATGAGAATTACATTATTCTCTTATTCATATATTACAACAATTCCCGGGGGATGTCTACAAAATATTTATATCTATAGATAATATGTTTTATTGAATTGTTTTTTTAACATAATTTCATCAAAATTTATGAATCCTACTTTCTAAGTGTTATATAATATAAAAAGGTTTGTACGACATTGGAGATGTTAAATCTTTGTTTATGCAACTTATAAAATTACATGCATTGAAAATACATGTATATAACGATCCCGGAGGTATTCAACTATGTTTTGGCTACAATTTATGACCTTATTGATCTGTATTTTCATTGGCGCACGTCTTGGTGGTGTCGGCCTTGGTGTAATGGGCGGAGTTGGTATGGCTATTCTTGTATTTGTCTTCCAATTACAACCAACCTCTCCCCCTATCGACGTTATGCTCATGATCTTAGCGGTAATTACAGCCGCAGGGGCCTTACAAGCTGCTGGAGGAATGGACTATCTCGTCCACCTTGCAGAAAAAGCACTCCGCAAAAATCCAAAACGCATTACATTTTTTGCGCCTATCGTGACATATTTATTTACATTTTGTGCAGGAACAGGTCATGTTGCCTATTCTGTTTTACCTGTAATCGCTGAAGTATCTCGTGAGTCTGGTATAAGACCAGAGCGTCCGATGTCTATTGCTGTTATTGCTTCACAGCAAGCCATTACAGCTAGCCCGATTTCAGCTGCTACAGTAGCATTACTTGCTATGTTAGCTGATTACAAAATAACATTACTAGATATTTTAAAAGTTAGCATCCCTTCTACTTTTATTGCTTGTATGTTAGCAGCTTTCGTTGCTAGCAAAATGGGGAAAGAGTTACATGAAGATAAAGAATACTTAAAACGATTAGAAGAAGGAATGATTCCAAAATTAGAAAAAAAGCAAGATTTTGTTATAAGAAAAGGGGCTAAACTATCGGTTATTCTTTTCTTACTTGCTACATTCTTTGTTGTACTTCTAGGTTCATTCGAAGCATTACGTCCTGGATGGACTGTAGATGGTACATTCACACGCCTTTCAATGCCAAGCGCAATTGAAATCGTCATGTTCACTGCTGCGGCACTTATCATTCTTCTTTGTAAGCCAAACGTAGAGAGCATTGTATCTGGAAATGTTTTTAAAGCAGGTGCTACTGCTGTTGTAGCAATCTTTGGTATCGCTTGGATGGGAGATACTTTCTTTAACGGTAATTTAGACATGATTCAAGGTTCAATCCAACATATCGTAACGAGTGCACCTTGGTTATTTGCTATCGCACTATTTATTCTATCTATTTTACTATACAGCCAAGCTGCTACGGTTCGTGCTTTAATGCCACTTGGATTAACACTTGGCATTTCACCACCGCTATTAATTGCAATGTTTCCAGCTGTAAATGGATACTTCTTTATTCCAAACTACGGTACAATCGTTGCAGCCATTAACTTTGACCGTACAGGAACAACACATATTGGAAAATATGTTTTAAATCATAGCTTTATGATCCCGGGTCTGGTCGCAACTATCGCTTCTGTTAGCATTGGGATGTTATTAATTTCAATTATGTTTTAAGTAAAAAGAGCTAGCCTTAAACGGCTAGCTCTTTTTAATCAAACGTTTGTTTAACTGCTATAATCTACTTTATTACTGCTTTACTTGCATTACCAATTGCTTCGTACTTTCATACGGAGATTCCGCCAAACTAATCGCAGAAATAATAGAAACGCCATCTGCACCAGCTTTTACAACAGACGCAGCGTTTTCTACTGTAATCCCTCCAATTCCAACTATCGGCACTTCAATACCATTTTGACGGAAATTACGTAATCCCTCTGTTCCTTGTACTGCCTTTGTATCTGTTTTCGTGCTCGTTGGAAAAACAGGACCTATCCCTAAATAATCGGCTCCCTTTTCAATTGCAAAACGTGCTTCTTCTATTGTATGCGCTGAAACTCCAACAATTTTATCGCCCATTTTTGCACGTACTGTTTCAATTCCTTCGTCATCTTGCCCAATATGAACGCCATCTGCATCAAGCTCTATCGCTAACTGCACATCATCGTTTACGATAAATGGCACATTGTACTCTTTACAAAGTGCTTGCAGCTGCTTGGCAAATGTAAAATATTTTTCTCCAGTTAATGATCCTTCGCCCTTTTCGCGAAACTGAAATAAGGTAATCCCTCCATCTAACGCTTCTTTCATCACTTGTAGTGGTTCAACAGTACAGTTGTTACTTCCCATAATAAAATATACTTGCAATAGCTGTTCCATATTTTGTTTATGAATACGTCCCATTGTTTCTTCCCCCTTTAACATACTTCTTCAAATTCCCCATGTTTCTCTACTTCAACTGCTGTAATACATGCAAGTTGGTTTAAAAATTCAATTTGAAAACTTCCTGGCCCTTGCTTATTCGTCTTGCTTGCTGCAAATTCCGCCGCGACGCCATAAAAAACTAAAGCAGAAGTTGCTGCTTGTACATAATCTTTTTCAACTGCAGCAAACGCACCAATAACAGATGTTAATAAACAACCAGTCCCAGTTACTTTCGTTAAAATTTCATGGCCATTTCGAATAATATACGTGCTTTCTCCATCTGTAACGATATCTTCTTTCCCAGTTATCACAACAACTGCGCGAAACTTGTTAGCAGCTACTTTTGCAATCTCTGTCACATCACCATTACCTTCTCCCGCGTCCACGCCTTTCGCATCCCATGTTTTCCCTACTAAACTTGCAATCTCTGCTGCATTTCCTCGTAAAATAGATACACTTACTTCTTCTAAAATAGTTGCCGCCACTTCTTTCCGATACGCCGTCGCTCCTGCACCAACGGGATCAAACAAGACCGGTACTTTATTTGTATTTGCAGATTTCCCTGCAATTATCATTGCTTCCACCTCATCTTGGCGAGGTGTCCCCATATTTAATACGAGCGCTCCAGCCATGCTTGCCATCTCTGCAACTTCTTCTTTTGCATATGCCATAACAGGTGATGCTCCTAACGCAAGTAAACCGTTTGCTGTAAAATTCGTTACCACAATATTCGTCATATTATGGATAAGTGGATTATGTTCTCTTACTTTCTCAATCATTATATATTCCTCTCCTTTTTCAGAGCGGGAGGTCAATAAAAAAGACACTTTGCGTACGCAAAGTGTCCCTACTCGTCCTACTACACTCCCTACGCTGGCATGATCCAACAGGTTCAAACGGTCAACGACGGATTAGTCGTACTCTCAGCTTACATCCGTAAACTCCCACTGTTTATTATATTAAAAAGTATACTCTTATATAAAAGAAAATGAAACCTATTAAAAATAGCTTAAGACCTTTTCTTTTCAGGTAGGATAGTACGTTACTCCATGCAAAGTAACGGTCAGTGCCTCGTGCCATGTTACAACACAAGTAGGGATCGAGTGCAGGATTCTTTATTATTTTGCATAACCACAACCTTGTTTCAAAAACAATGGGCAAAACCATACATCAGGATATAATTTCAAAACTGATATTTAAACTTCTTTGCTAGAAAAGAACATTTTTCCGTATTACAGAACTAGATTCCGTCCTTTCTTTTCTCATTAGGTCATGTATACCTGAATCAATGCGGGATGTATGCTATATTTAACTTACGGAAATTTGAAAGGATGTTTTAAAATATGGCAAAAAGTGTTGTAATTGCTGAGAAACCTTCTGTTGCACGTGATATTGCGCGTGTTTTGAAGTGTGATAAAAAAGGAAATGGTTATTTAGAAGGAAATAAATATATCGTCACTTGGGCTTTAGGACACCTTGTGACATTGGCTGATCCAGAAAGTTATGATGTGAAATATAAAAAGTGGAATTTAGAAGATTTACCAATGCTACCTGAACGTTTGAAATTAACAGTCATTAAACAAACTGGCAAGCAATTTAACGCTGTTAAAAGTCAACTAATTAGAAAAGATGTAAATGAAATCATCGTGGCAACAGATGCAGGACGTGAGGGAGAATTAGTCGCTCGTTGGATTATTGATAAAGTAAAAACAAATAAACCTATTAAACGTCTTTGGATTTCATCTGTTACCGACAAAGCAATTAAAGATGGTTTCGCGAACTTAAAGCCTGGCAAGGCATATGACAATTTATATGCTTCAGCAGTTGCCCGTTCTGAAGCGGACTGGTATATCGGTTTGAATGCAACGCGTGCATTAACGACTAAATTTAATGCACAACTCAACTGCGGTCGTGTACAAACACCTACTGTAGCCATCATCGCTAGTCGTGAAGAAGAAATTAAAAACTTTAAGACACAAACATACTATGGTATTGAAGCACAAACAACAAATACATTAAAACTAACTTGGCAAGATGCAAAAGGTAATGGCCGTAGCTTCGATAAAGAAAAAATCGATAAAATTGTAAATACATTAGGGAAACAACATGCTACTGTTGTAGAAATTGAGAAAAAACCGAAAAAGACTTTCTCACCGGGGCTGTATGACTTAACAGAACTGCAACGTGATGCAAATAAAATCTTTGGCTATTCTGCTAAAGAAACATTAAACATTATGCAAAAGCTGTATGAGCAACATAAAGTGTTAACTTATCCTCGTACAGATTCGCGCTACATCTCATCGGATATTGTAGGTACACTACCAGAACGTTTAAAAGCTTGCGGGGTTGGTGAATACCGTTCTCTTGCTAACAAAGTGTTAAAGAAGCCTATTAAAACATCGAAATCATTTGTTGACGATAGTAAAGTAAGTGATCATCACGCGATTATCCCAACAGAAGGCTTTGTCAACTTCTCCGATTTCACAGATAAGGAGCGTAAAATTTACGATTTAGTTGTAAAACGTTTCTTAGCTGTTCTATTCCCAGCTTTCGAATATGAACAACTTACATTACGTGCAAAAATCGGAGCTGAAAGCTTCGTCGCACGTGGAAAAACAGTTGTTCACTCTGGTTGGAAAGAAGTGTACGAAAATCGCTTTGAAGATGAAGATGCAGCAGATGATATAAAAGAACAAGTATTACCACGCATCGAAAAAGGCGATACGTTACAAGTGAAGTTAATTGCACAAACATCAGGTCAAACAAAACCACCTGCACGCTTTAATGAGGCAACATTACTTTCAGCGATGGAAAATCCAACGAAGTATATGGGAATGCAAAACAAACAACTAGCAGATACACTAAAATCAACAGGTGGACTCGGTACAGTTGCTACACGCGCTGATATTATTGATAAATTATTTAATTCATTCTTAATTGAAAAGCGTGGGAAAGATATTCATATTACATCAAAAGGTCGTCAATTACTTGATTTAGTACCTGAAGAATTAAAATCTCCTACGTTAACTGCTGAGTGGGAGCAAAAACTTGAAGCAATCGCAAAAGGAAAATTAAAGAAAGACGTATTCATTTCAGAAATGAAAAACTATACGAAAGAAATCGTTACTGAAATTAAATCAAGTGATAAGAAATATAAGCATGATAACATCTCCACAAAAACTTGCCCAGACTGTGGAAAACCAATGCTAGAAGTAAACGGTAAAAATGGGAAAATGCTCGTATGCCAAGACCGTGAATGCGGCCATCGTAAAAATGTATCTCGTACTACAAACGCCCGCTGCCCGAAGTGTAAGAAAAAACTAGAACTACGCGGTGAAGGTGAGGGGCAAATGTTCGCATGTAAATGTGGCCATCGCGAGAAGCTTTCTTCATTCCAAGATCGTCGTAAAAAAGAATCTGGTAACAAAGCAGATAAGCGCTTTGTACAAAAGTATATGAAGCAACAAAAGCAACAAGAAGAAGAGCCTTTAAATAACGCATTAGCGGAAGCATTAAAAAAATTAAAGTTCGATTAATCTAGATATTAAAAAAGGTTTCTGCCGAATTGGCAGAAACCTTTTTCTTTAATGTATTAACTTACTTCCCTTCGCATTGTTCACAAATCTCTCACTAGATTTATTAATTTTCTTTTTCAGTAAGAGCGCAATAATGAACATCACAACGATATATATACTTAGCACAGCTAAGTCCACCAACACAATATCCCAAAGCATACCACCAACGGTTTCACGAATAACACTAATCGCATACGTAAACGGTAAAAATGGGTAAATCGTTTGGAAGAAGTGCGGCGTCATTTGAATTGGGAATGTACCACCTGAACCCGCTACTTGCAATACAAGTAAAATAATTGCCATCGTTTTCCCAATGTTTCCAAATACCGAAACAAGTGAATACACGATACAAACAAACACGGCACTAATAAATAAGCCAAATACAACAAACCAAAACTTATCTACAACATATGTTTCAAGAATAAATAAATTCCCCATTGTTACGATAAATGCTTGCATAAATCCAATGGATAAGAATGTTAACAAACGTCCGAAATAAACTTGATAACTCTTATATTCTTCCGCTTGATCATGGTGCACTTCTACCGTTAATAATGAAACCATTAATAACGCCCCTACCCATAGCGCTAGTACTGTATAGAATGGTGACATAGCAGAACCGTAATTTGGAATCGGGAATAATTTATTCTCTTTTAAATTTACCGGATTCGCAAAGTAATCACTTTGTTTTTCCACGTCATTTTTTAGAAGACGAATAATTTCCTGCATATCCTCTGTTTGTTCAAACTCACGAATTTTATTTGCAAGCTCTTTAATTTTTTGTTCTGCAGCAGGCATTTCCTCTTTAATCTTTTGAACTTCTGCTTCTCCTTTTACAAGCCCTTTTGAAGCATCTTCTAATACAGTCTTTACATCTGGCAAACTTTGATTTGCTTCATTTAAAATGTCAGAAGTGTTCGTAGACATACGCTTTACTCTCTCAATTGCGTCATTGAAAGCTGGAACAATTTCTGAATCATATGTTGCTAAAATATCACCAATGCTTGCTGATGCATTTTTAGAAATCGCATTTAAGCTATCAACTACATCTTTTGCTGGTTGCTGTCCTTTATCAACGCCATTAATTAATTTAGCTGTTAATTTTGTTCCTTCTTGTAGACTACCTTTTACCGTATTTAAGTTATCAATTGTATTTGGAATATTTGTCGTCTTTCCAAGATTACCGGCAATGTTATTTGCGTCGTTTAACACAGGGATAATTCCATCAATAATTTTAATCCCGCTTTCAAACTGTGACTGTAAGCTTGTTAGTCCATTTTTTGCTGGTTCTAAGTTCGGGTTACTACCACCATTTTCAACCCAATTCATTGCTTTGTTCAGTGATGAATTAGCAGACCCTGTCATCGTCACAACATTTCCTGCTGCTTGATCGATGTTATTTAATGCACTTTCTATAGATTGCTTATTTTCTGTAATAGCACCAGCTGCTTCTGATCCACTTTTTGCATATTGATTAATCTTTTCAAGTTGTGTTTTTTGATCCGTCAATAACTTAACTATTTCTTCTCTATATGGCATATTAGAAAGTTGTTCCGATGTCTCCAACATTTTAATAGCGAGATCTACTTGTTCTATAGCTGTCGCAGACATACGATCAATATTATCTAAATGCGGTTTTATTTGTTCTGCTACTGGTTCAGCTGTATTTAATACTTCTCTTACTTTCCCTGTGCTCTCTGGAATATGAGTAGCTGTATCCTGCACGGCCTGCACTGTCTCTTGGATTCCTTGGATTTTACTTTTTACTGTATCTTTATTCAGCTGCGCTACTGGATCTTTCAACATATCCGTAAGTTGTGCTGCACCATCCGCACCTTTTTGTAACAGCATTAAGTCTCTTTTAATTGTTGCTGGCGCATCTTGTAATACTTGTTCATTCGTTACAAAGAATGCGTCCAAGTTTTTCGTCATTTGTTGTCCATCACGAATGACACTCTCTACCGTCGGCAACACATCTTGCGCCGTTTTCACAAGTCCTTCTGCTTTCTCTGCATCTGTTAATGCTGTATCAACTAGTTCATATAACTCAGGGAATTTCCCCTCTAGTTTAAAGACAAGTTCTTTCACCTTTTCAATACTTGGTAAATTTGTTTCTAAATCGATTCCAAGTTCGTTAAAAATCTTAAAGATTTCAGCGTTAGCTGTTTTCACAAAGTTTTTACTGATTTCTTCCGTGATACCTGTTGCACCTTTGACAGTAATTTTCGGTGCAATTGCGTTAACCTTTTCATTTACATAGTACTGAATCTCTGGTTTTTTTTGTTCATCACTAATAACAGTTGCGATCTTTTCTGAGAAATCTGCTGGAATCGTGATACTTGCATAATAATCGCCATGTTCAACACCATGAATTGCTTTCTCTTCATCGACGAACTGCCAGCCAAGGCTCTTATTTTTCTTTAATGAATCAACCACTTCATTCCCGATATTAATATCTTTCCCTCTTAAATTCGTTCCCTTATCCTCATTGGATACTGCAATTGGCACTTCTCCTGTATTAGCATACGGGTCCCAAGAAGCCTCAATGTTAAACCACGCATAAAGCGACGGCAAAATCGCCAAACCTAATACGATAACAATTGCAGCCCAATGCTTTGTTACATTACGAATATCTGTCGTATAAATACGCCATATTTGTTTCATGTCATTTATCACCTAGTTGTTAGTTTATTTCCCTTCATTACATGTCGACTAGAAATATCCCCTCATGAAACACCCTTTTATATTTTGCGAATAAGCTTATGTAATTATTATATAATGTAAAAAAGAAAAAATGAGTACAAAATGACTAAAATGGTATTACATTCATACATATCAACTACACTTCAAATGTAATAAAGTGAAACTTCACTTAGTGAGGGTTCTCTTCATCCCCCACTGATTGTCAGCCCAACCAATCAAGCTTTTACGGCCTGCTCGTTAATGCAAAATAAAAAACCAACTATTTTCAAGAAGAAAATAGTTGGCTTTTATTTTTTGTTTCTACTTCTACATACGAATCTGTACTTCTAAACCGAAGTGATCAGATATAACCTTTTTATTCACACCATTAAAAATGACTTGTGACGATACAACTTTAACAGGTTGATTACTTAGGATTAAATCAATTCGTAACTCTTCTTGATTTTCATCCCAACCAGCAATTTTTCCTTTTACTGTTGTACCAGCATCTTTTTCTTCTGCAAGTTCGTACGTGTCATATAAACCTTTACTTCGTAAATAATCGTATCCTTCATCCCTAATATGAGCATTATTATTAAAATCACCAAGGAAGAATGATAACTCTTCTGCATTCACATGATTCATTAACTGCTCTACTTGGAATGAAAATGGATTTTCTTCATCATTCCACCAGCCAAGATGACAAGAATAACATGTAACTTCTTTCCCTTCATAAGAAACCGTTACGCTTACAATTTTACGTGTTTTCCAATATGTTGTATCCGTACTATTCGATATAAAAAATGAATCTTGCTTTACAATTGGATGCTTCGTTAAAATTGCTAATCCTTCTTCATATACATCGTAGCCAATATGGGCAAAGTCCCATACAATGCTGTAACCTGTTACTCCAAGCTTTGCTAATTCATCAAGCAGTACAAGCCCATAATTATCGCGCTTCATATTATGGTGTGCATGCTCTGCCTCAATGGACTGGCTCACTTCTTGCAAAGCAATGACATCATAATTACGTTCTTGAATGACCTTTGCAAGATGCTCAATTTTTTCAAGCTGATTTTCTTCTTGCCACGAATGACAATTTAAAGTTAATAATTTCATGAATTATGCACCTAATTGATCTTGAATGTCTGACTTAATTACGTCAGCTTTCGGACCATAAATCGCTTGTACTCCCTTATCTTTTACAATTAATCCAAGCGCACCGTTTTGTTTCCATTCTTGTTCTGATGCGACAAGTTCTGTATTCTTTACAGTTACACGTAAGCGTGTCATACAAGCATCTACGTCCTCAATATTCTCTGGCCCACCTAGTAACTCGATAATCGTTCCAGCTAATGATCCTTCTTTCACATTTCCTTCATTAGCTTCTCCTGCTTCTTCATTATCAATGTAGTTACCAGCACGACCTGGTGTTGGTATATTGAACTTTTTGATTAAGAAGTTGAATAATGCAAAGTTTAAACCAAAGAATGCAAGTGATACAACTACGAAGTTAATTAAGTCTTTTGTTAATCCTGCATTCACCATCATTGGCGTACGTGTTAATAGCTCGATAAATCCAAAGGCATGAACACGTAAATCAATTAAATCTGCTAATGCAAACGCTAAACCAGTTGTAATCGCATACACAACATATAATACCGGAGCAATAAACATGAACATAAACTCAATCGGTTCTGTTACACCTGTTAAAAATACTGCTAGTGCTGCAGAAAGGAACATTGGTTTATATTTATTACGCTTTTCTTTATCAACGTTACGGTACATTGCAAATGCAATACCAATTAAAGAAGCTGTTGAAATAATAACTTGTCCTGCTTTAAAACGAGCTGGTACAACTTCATTTAGTAACTGCTCATATGCTTTCACATCGCCAGCCGCTAGTAAGTTATTTAAATCTGTAATCCAAGCAAGCCAAAGTGGATCTTGTCCTGCTACAACTTGTCCAATCTTTGTACCCGTTAACATCGTATATGTGCCACCAAGCTCTGTATAGTTCATTGGAACCGTCAACATATGATGCAAGCCAAATGGTAATAGTAAACGCTCTAACGTACCATATACGAATGGTGCAACAATTGGTGCACTATCTTTTGAAGTAGCAATCCAACGTCCAAATTCGTTTAACCCATTTTGAACGAATGGCCATAATAATGATAAAATAATTGCCGTTACTGTGGAACCAACAATTACTACGAATGGTACAAAACGTTTTCCGTTAAAGAACGCTAATGCTTGTGGTAATCGATCATAGTTATAATATTTATTATATAATGTAGCTCCTAAGAAACCTGAAATAATACCAATAAATACTCCCATGTTTAATGCAGGTGCACCAAGCACAGATGTGAAGTAATCTTTAACAAGTAAGTCCCCAGCTAATAAAGAAGATACTTCTGCTTTTGAATCCGCTAACATTTCACTGTTTACACCAAACAATGCTCCTGTAATACGATTCGTTAAAATAAATGCGATAAGCGCTGCAAATGCACCACCTGCACGATCTTTTGCCCACGATCCCCCAATTGCGACAGCAAATAAAATGTGCAAGTTCGTAATAATTGCCCAGCCGATATCTTCTACAACTCTAGCAATCGTATGAACAGCATTGATATCACCAGCAAACATCCCGATAAGTTTCCCGATAGAAACCATCAGGCCAGCAGCTGGCATAACCGCTACAACAACAAGTAACGCTTTTCCGAACTTTTGCCAAAAATCAAAAGATGTAATTTTCATCTTTCTTGTCCTCCCCTTTTATATATATCATTTCTTTTATAAATATAAGTGCATTCATTCAATGAAAACGATTCCTTTTGATAAATTTACGCAACCGTTTTCATAAATCTATTGTAATAAAAGCGTTTTCACTTTGCAATCATATTTTTAATAAAATATAAATTTTTAATAAAAAGGATGCTATTTCTAGCATCCTTTTTATTAAGAAATACGATAAACTCTTGTCTCATAAGGTTTTAATTCAATTTTTGTTGTTGCTTCATGATTTGCTACTTCATAGTTATTTAAAAGCAAACGATTGCATTCTAGAGCGAATGCTTCCTCTTCATATACTGCTTCACTCTTTGAAATGTTACTAATTACAATTACTTTTTCCTCACCAAGCGTACGTGTATATGCATAAATTTGTGGATCTTCTTCTAACAATAAATCATACGTGCCATAATTAAATACTTCATTCTCTTTTTTCAGACGAATCATCTTTTTATAGAAGTTTAAAATAGATTCGGAATCAGCTTCTTGCGCTTCAACATTAATATCTTTGTAATTTGGATTCATACCAAACCAAGGTGTACCTGTTGTAAACCCAGCGTTTTCTTCTTTATTCCATTGCATTGGTGTACGTGAATTATCACGGCAAGATGCCCAAATAATCTCCATCATCTCTTTATGCGAAACACCTTCTGCGATTTTTTCGCGATATAAATTTTTAACTGCTACATCATCATAATCCTCGATATTTGGAAATTGAACATTTGTCATACCAATTTCTTGACCTTGATAAATAAACGGCGTCCCATGCATAAAGAAGTACAATGCTCCTAATGCTGTTGCACTTTCGCGCCAATACTGCGCATCATCTCCCCAAGTAGATACGATACGTGGCTTATCATGATTCTCAATGTACAATGCATTCCAACCTTTATTCTCTAAACCTTTTTGCCATTTTGTTAATACCTTTTTTAGTCCAACAACATCAAGCTCTTTCTTCTTTTCTGCATCCCATAAACTTAAATGTTCAAACTGGAATACCATATTGAACTTGCCGTTCTCTTCTCCAACCCAAAGCTCAGCATCTTCAATTTTCACACCGTTTGCTTCACCAACCGTCATAATATCATAGTTAGAAAAAGTTCTCTCTTTTAGCTCTTCTAAAAGTGGCTGAATACCGTCTACATTCATATGTTTATCGAAAGAAGAAACATATTTTAAACCTTTTGGATTTGGCATATCTTTCATGCCATCTTCTTTTTTAATATGACTAATCGCATCAACGCGGAAGCCATCAATTCCTTTATCTAACCACCAATTTACTGTGTCATATAAAGCTTCACGAACCTCTTCGTTTTCCCAGTTTAAATCTGGTTGCTTACGTGAGAATAAATGTAAGTAGTATTGATCTGTTTCTTCATCATATTCCCAAGCTGAACCATTGAAGATACTTTCCCAGTTATTCGGCTCTTTTCCATCTTTTCCGTCACGCCAAATGTACCAATCACGCTTTGGATTATCTTTAGAAGAACGAGATTCAATAAACCATGGATGCTCATCACTCGTATGATTAATAACTAAATCAATAATAAGTTTCATTCCGCGCTTATGAACTTCTTCTAATAATTGATCAAAATCAGCCATCGTACCAAATTCGTCCATAATTTCTTGATAGTCACTAATATCATAACCATTATCATCATTCGGTGATTTGTACATTGGACAAATCCAAATTACATCTATCCCTAAGTCTTTTAAGTAATCCAACTTTGAAATCATACCTTGTAAATCGCCAATACCGTCACCATTTGAATCCATAAAACTACGAGGATAAATTTGATAAGCGACTGCTTCTTTCCACCAAGTTTTGTTCATCATATTGTCTCTCTCCTCATGCATGAAATAATGCAAACGTTTTCGTAACACTATCATAACAAAATATGAAGAGTTTGCAACGTTTTTTATTAGAACTTGTTATTCGCTTTCCAACATGAAAAATTTCAATTTTTCTCATCTTATATTATGAAAAGTTCTATTACTCTTCCCTGCTAAAAACATCGATGACTATACTTTCTATTATCATAAGGTTTTTGTTGCTTATACATATGAAATCCATTATCTTAAAGGATATCTTACAATTCTAAAGCTATATGGAGGGCTTATGTTACTATCTTTGAAAATAAAGAAATTGTGTGCAGCCATGCAAGATAACAACTTTAACATTCGTTATCAAGCGATGCTTGATTTACATAATATAGAAGAAAATACGTTATCAATTCCTATACTAGTGCAGCTCATTGAAGCTGCATGTGAATCATATCCAAAACCGTTTAATGAACAAGATGATCCAAGCTTTTGTATCATGTCTTTTGTAAATAAATATGCTAATGAAAGTATGATTGCGCCTATACAACAACATTTTTCAAATTTCTCACCAAGAGCAAAAGAAGTTACTTTTGAAACCTTATTAAATATCGATGACTATAAAGGAATTCCAGTATTTCTACAGTTAGCACGTAGTTGCGATGAACATGTGACAGTTCCATTTTGGTTACTCGAAGACATAGATGGCATTGGCAAATATATTTTCCCGGAACTTTTACAACTGTTACTACATAAACAATATAATTTAACCCTGTCAGATCAAGCACTACTACAACATACAGTGTTAGCAAAAGCGGAAACTCTATATAAAAGTTACGGCTTATATGAGAAAGAATATAGTCTTGAAAAAGCCTATCAGCAGTGGAGTGATATGTACTTGCCACTCCGTTCGGAATTAAGTATGTACTGCGGAGTAATGGGATTTTTACAAGACTCTCAAACAAAACATTTTCTCAATCAATTACTATTAGCAAAAGATGATTGGATTGCATGTAGCGCTCTTATCTCATTAACAAGAAGAGGGGTTGAAGCTGGGCCAACTATATATGAAACATATGCAAAGTCCTCTGAAACACGTAGCTTTTTACTAGTACAGTTACAACTTATGGAGCAAGAAGACTTATTCCCGTCTCTATATAAAACACAACACCAGCTTGTCCTTGGACAAATCGAAGAAATGTTACTGGAAGGTAAATTTAAACATCTTCCAAATAAACATACACTTTGGACAGAATGCGAGCGAGAAGATGAAGATGGTACGAATTGGATTTACTATGTAACAAAGTTTACGAGCGACCACCTTCCTTGGAAAGAACAAGGAGAGTTAACAGCTGTTGCTCGTGTACAGAAAGAAAAAATGAAATCGGGATTCACAGCAGAAATAGAAGCATTTACAGGCTATGAAAAAGCAAACGCATATGAAATCGAAGAGCATATTGAACGTGCAATTGAATTTGGAAGTAATGATGACGAACTTGCAATGATAAGTGAAGAGACAATCTATGAATTTAGTCCTTCATTTCATTATATGAGACTAATTAGCTCTATTTTATTAACTGGGTTTGCCATTTTTCATGTGAAAGATAAAAGTTTCATAGAAATCTTATTGATCGCTACTTTCATTACCGTTTTAGTGTGGATTATACAAAAGAATTATCGCGAAGTACGAGCAACCTCAGTTCAATTAAAACGAGGATCCATTGAGTATGTAACGATGTACAATGCTTGGAAAGTAAATATTTCTGAAATTGCTTTCGTGAATTGTGAAAGAAGAAAGTTCCAAAAGGGAGAACGTTTAGAGAAACTGAGATCTTCTGGAGATTACATTGTTCTTTCCAATGCACAGCAAGAAGAATTGCTAGCAATACCTGTTGATTCATTCGATGAGGACCTATTCTTTAATTGGATTGAACATATCGTTCCTCATGCATCCGTTAAAATCACTTCAAAAAGAATTAAGACAAAAATTTTATAATCAAAAACAAGGTAGCTCTTATATGAGCTACCTTATTTTTAATTTCATTATTCTTTAATTTTCACAAGCTGTGCGTCTACCTCATCACCTTTAGGTATCTGTTTTGCTGGGTCTTTTTCAAACTTCAGTACACCTACTGTCGTTTCTTCGCCATTCACACTTGCATATTTCCCGTTCTCTACAACGGCAAACATATCCGCATAAGAACGACCATCACCGATGATTACATTTCCTTCATATTTTAACGCATACCCATCAAGAGCTACATTTGTCATTTCTTCTTTCGCAAATAATACACCTTGATTTTCTGTTACTGTTGGTAATTTATCAATTGCTGTCGTTTTATCATTCTCTACTTTCTTTAATAGTTCCTTTTTCATTAGCTCATCCGCTGTTTTTTGATCCATAACAAGCACTTTTTTATCGTCAATATTTACAACTTTCATCTTATACATATCTTTTTCAGCGGGCTTTTCTTTATCCGCAACTGCTTGTACTTGTGTTTCAGTTCCATATAATACAAAACCATTCGCTTTTTCTCCTAATAATCCACAACCTGTTAAAGCACTCATAGAAATTGCTGCCGCTAAACTTAACCTTACTAATTTTTTCATATATACCAAACTCCTATAGTTTTTATCATTTCTACCATGTTCAGTATATAGAAATAGTGTTCTCTCAACTATCGAGTTAACTTACATAAGTATTACAATTTTGTAAGTTAGTTCTTTAGCTTTTTCTCATATGAATACTGCTATATTTGAAATTATTCATAATATCAAGAAAATAAAATCAACTGTTTGATTAGCCCTTCTATTTGCCTATGCAGATGAATCTCTATTTCCCCTAATTGTTTGTTATATAACTTTCCGTCATCTGAAAATGACATTGCAAAGCGGTGTTTCCCATTCGATTTGAATCCAAATTGAGGGAACGTGAGACTATTGTAGTCTTTATATGTTTTCAATTTGGGATAGTTTGTATCTCCACGAAAAAAGCCATCATATGCCTTTTTGAGTCGTAAAAATACTTCTTGTAAGGGCTGTGATGGCACTTCTTTCAGAAAAAGATATCTCTTCTTATCGATTACTTGTTGCTTTTGCATGTCAGAACGTGTATACACTTGCTTATTTTCTTTATATTTTCTCTGTTTATCTAAAAGAGCAGAGTTATAGGTTTGACGACAATATTGTAGCCAACGTTCTAACATGTCTTTCTGTTCTTTCGTGGGAAAAATTTCATACTTTTGGCTCAGCAACATTGTCATCACCCTCCTTATTTTTCATTGTAGTGTTTCAAATTCCTACAAACAAAAACGAATGTACGTTCCTTTTTTTTTACTAGTATACATAAAGTTACAGGAAAAGGAAACAAAAATTCGTGCTGTGCACGACCAACATTCATCCCCTCCCTACTACTGGACTATGTCCTGCACGCGCTTGAGGAAGGAGACTTCTGTTGGAGTACTGTTAAAGGCATTCATATATTAAAGCGTTTTTTAGAACATGCCCCAAGTCCTAATGCAAGTATTTGGCATCAGTCATTAATTGGTGCTGTTCAAGACATTTTTCCTCATCAAACAGCATATTTCCACCGAAATGCAATCATTGCTCAAGAATATATTACTTCCTGGAATAACGATTGCGATGAACAAATCAATATGGATTGGATTAAGCATCTAAGAGATGACATGTTACCTTATACAAAAGGTGACTATGTAAATTGGCCTGATTTAAATATTAAAGATTGGCCAACTACGTATTATGGAACCAACTTTACAAAATTAAGAGAAGTAAAAACTTCCTATGATCCTTATGATGTATTTCGTTTTCCTCAAAGTATTCCACCGCTTGGCAAAAAGAAAAAGGAAGAACAGTAAATCGTTCTTCCTTATACCATAAATTGTTCGATTGTCTTCTTTAATTCTGCTGATCGCTCTTCTAACTCTTTTGATAGTTGATCAATTAATACCATATTCTCAGATTGTTTCAGTGTTACACGCGTTACTTCTTGTGATCCTGCTGATGTTTCTTCAGCAATCGCAGCTACTTCTTTTGTTTGTATACCTGTCTCATGAATCTGTTCCATTTGCTCATTCATATATTTACTAATTAACTGAATGGCTTCTGCTACTTCTATAATGCTTGAACTCATCTCTTTTAAGATTAGTTCAGTTGCTGCACCTCGCTTTGCCTCTTCCCTCGCTGTTTTCACTTGTCCTGTCATTTGCTTTGCAACGTGATCTACCTCTGTTTGCATATCATGAAGTAATCGTGAAATATTTTGAGCTGAATTTGCACTTTCATCAGCAAGCTTTCGAACTTCTTCTGCAACAACTGCAAATCCTCTTCCATGCTCTCCAGCGCGCGCTGCTTCAATTGATGCATTTAACGCTAGTAAATTCGTTTGACTAGCGATTTCACTAACTAACGAAACAATATGCCCCACTTGTTTCGTATGCTCTTCTAGCTTTTGTACACTTTGCATAGATTGTTCATTTTCTTTTGCTAACGTTTGAATTCCTTCAATTAAAGAAACAAATACTTTCGTACTTTGTCCTAACGCTTGTACCATTTGACTTGATAACTGATTCGAATGGTTTGCCTTCTCTTCCACTTCACTTGCAATTGATATTGTCTTATCCACTGTCGAAACAATGGTTTGAATAGATGCTGCTGATTGTTCTGCCCCTAATGAAATTTCAGAAAGTGTTTCTGATACACCTTGCGCTTGTTTTGTTGCTTCACTTGTTTGCTCACGAATTTGTTCCACATGATGATTTGTATACGTAAATGTTGTATCAATATTTTTTACCATCGTGCGTAAATTACTAAGCATTGTATTAAAAGCTACACTTAAAGAACGAATTTCATCATCTGTCTTTGGAAGAGGGACATCTTCACGAATATCACCCTCTGCAGCTTTGTGTGCTGCTTCCTCTAATTTTCGTAACGGCTTAATTAGAAAATCTGCTGCGAAATATGCTAAAATACCAGACCATATAACACCTAGCAACATAACTACAATGTTATACAATGTTTGATTTACATACTGATCTACATAGTCATACAAAACATAAATAAATACCACGCTTGTTGAGTATGTAATGAATGCTAATATTGTCGTAAATAGCATAAGCTGTATGCGTAAGCCGAATGAAAAAGGTTTTTTTTCATCTCTCATTTGTAACTCCCCCTATTTGTCCCACTAATTGCAGGTCACCTTATATCACATAAACAACGTCTATATACTACTATTCCTATTTTTATTATATATACATAAAATGATTATTAAAATATCTTTTTTGGAATTCAATAAAGTGAAACCTCACTCAGTGGGGGGGTTCTTCATCCCCACTGAGCGTTAGTTAAACAAATCGGGCTTTTACGGATTGCTAATCCCCCACCTAAACTTCTTCGTTTTCTCTCAAGTTTTGAAGTGGGAGTCTTACAGTCCGCAAATAGCGGGATAAAAGCAAGAAAATCCTTCTCTTCCATATACTCACCCTCTAAAAATAAGTTTTTTGAAAGCACAAAACACAAATTTGAGAAAAAAATAAAGGAATTTGACGTTTTATCCCTAATAACAAAGAAAAGATGCATTTTATAAAAAATTGTTATTGGGGGATTGGTATGATTCAAGTTCAAAATCTCGTAAAGTCATTTGACTCACTACAAGTATTAAAAGGGATTGATCTACAAGTAAAAGAAAAAGAAGTTGTTGTTTTAATTGGTGCCAGTGGTTCTGGTAAAAGCACATTACTCCGCTGTTTGAACTTTTTAGAAACGTATGACAAAGGTGAAGTTTGGATACAAGGTAAACAAATTGACCCAAAGCTTACGAATTTAAACAACGTCCGCGAAAATGTTGGAATGGTTTTTCAGCATTTTAATCTATTTCCTCATATGACTACATTAGAAAACATCATAGAAGCACCCATTCACGTCAAAAAACTAGAAAAAGCAAAAGCAAAAGAACTCGCTTACGAGTTACTTAAAAAAGTTGGCTTGCAAGATAAAGCCGATGTTACACCAGATTTATTATCAGGTGGGCAAAAACAACGTGTCGCCATTGCAAGGGCACTTGCGATGAATCCAAAGGTCATGTTATTTGATGAACCAACTTCAGCCCTTGACCCTGAGCTTGTTGGCGAAGTACTACAAGTTATGAAAGAGCTTGCTGAAGAAGGAATGACGATGATTATTGTTACACATGAAATGAGTTTCGCTAGAGATGTAGCTGACCGCATTATTTTTATGGATGACGGACAAATTGCTGAAGATGCACCGCCAGAACAATTTTTCACCGCACCATCAAGTGAACGAGCAAAACAATTTTTACGCAACATTATATAAAGAAAATGGAGGGGATTTGAATGAAACGAAAAGTGTTTGCAATTCTTACCGTACTCACATTATTTTCTTCTATCTTATTAGGTGCCTGTAGTAAAGAAACAAGCTCAGATTCAGCTGATGGAAAAAAAGAGTTCCGCTATGCAATGAGTGGATTATATAAGCCGTTTAATTATAAAGACAACGGAAAACTTGTTGGGTTTGATGTTGAAATTGGCGAAGCTCTTGCGAAGAAGATGGGAATGAAGCCTGTTCCAGTTACCAATCCGTGGGAAACGTTAATCCAAGGGTTAGATGCAAAGAAATATGATGTCATTTTAGGAAGTATGGCGATTACGGAAGAACGTTTAAAAGCAGTAAACTTTACGAATCCATATTACCGCTCTGGTGCACAAATTTTCGTTTCTGAAAATAACGATTCCATTTCATCAGCAAAAGATTTAAAAGGGAAAAAAGTAGGTGTAGTAAAAGCAAGCACATTTAAAGATCTTGTCGCAGAGCATACAGATCAAATTACAGAATATGATAGTGATCTTACTGCAATTATGGATTTAGAGCCTGGTCGTGTAGACGCTGTTGTCACAGATCAGATGGTAGGTCTTCGCGTCATGAAAGAAGGAAAATCAAATATTAAAGATGCTGGAAAGCCTCTATCATTAGACGAAATGGCTATTGCTGTTCGAAAAGAGGACAAAGAACTACTAGAGAAAGTAAATAAAGCTTTAGATGAAATTATTCAAGATGGGACATATGAAAAAATCAGTAAAAAGTGGTTTGGTCGTAACATTCTTGGAGAAGAAACAGATACAAAATAAACTTTAATTGATGTCCCGTTAATATGTAACGGGACATTCTCATTCACTATATGAGGGGGGACCTTTATGCTTGAAATCTTTACTTCTACATATCCAATATTTTTAAAAGCTGTCGTACTGACACTACAATTAACGATTACATCTTTAGCACTTGCTTGTGTGATCGGACTCATATTTGCTTTTTTCCGTATTTCCAACAGTAAAATTTTAAATGGCATTGCTCAAGTGTATATTGCGATTATTCGCGGAACACCGCTTATTGTCCAAATTATGATTCTCTATTTTGGGATTACTTCTATCATTGTACTTTCTCCATTCTGGGCAGGAACAATCGCTTTAGCAATTCATGGCGGCGCCTATATTACGGAAATTTTCCGAGGAGCCATTCAATCTGTTGATCGTGGACAGTTAGAAGCAGCTAGATCACTAGGAATGTCTTATCCACTCGCAATGCGAAGAATTGTTTTGCCACAAGCATTTCGTTTATCCATTCCACCACTTGGTAATCAATTCATTATTGGGTTAAAAGACTCTTCACTTGTTGCCTATATAGGTGGAACCTCTGAGCTATGGGGCTCTGCTCTATCTGAAGCGGCAGCAAATTACCAACAGCTTGAAACATATATGATCGTTGGGTTTTACTACCTCGTGCTTGTTTTGTTATTTACATACCTTGTACATCTACTAGAAAAAAGAATGGCACGAAAAAACAAAGTCAATGTGCAAAATAATCAACAAAAAGAAGTTTCCATGTAAAAAAACACGAACTTGCAAGCAAGTTCGTGTTTTTTTACGTTTCATATTATATAAAGGTTGTGAGGGTTATATAGATATTTCATCTACAAATTTGATTCAAACATTTTTATTAGCCGTTTTTTAAACCGTTCATTTTCTTTTCTTCTTCTAAATCCTTAGTGCGATATTCTATATTTTCAGGATCTAGCCCATTCCCTAAAGAGCCGTATACGTGTACTTTATGTGGGTCAATTAATTCATTATCTTGATAATATACACGTGGCGTTTTCCAAAGTGTCGCTAACGCTTTCCCCATCGGCATTTCGTGATAGCGTTCTGGCCACATTTCTTTAATTTTCTCTTTTACTAACGGGTAGTATTTTGAACTCATACCTGGGAATAAATGATGCTCAGTATGATATGAGAAATTGAAATGCAGAACATCTACCCAACGCGGCACTGTAACTGATAAAGAATTTGCTAATGGGTCATTAACAGGTGTAACTGGGTTCAAACGGTGATTTGTAGAAATGTATGCCATTACAATAAAGTTTGCAATTAATAATGGAATTACATAAGCAAAAAACCATTTTGCAGGACCCATAATGAACAATAAGCTAATCCATACAGTCCAAGGCAAAAGAAGCTGGAACCATACAGATGGTCTACTTGCTGACTTAAATTCTTTAATGAACTGAAAGAACATACGAGACGAATGCAGTGTAAATTGAATTGTTAACGATGCAAAACTGAAAAAAGAACGAACATGTAATGGAAGACGATATACCCATCGTAAAAACTTACTCTTTTTCCACTTTTCCAATGTAGGCCATGCATCTGGATCTTTTTCATCATGCTGCGTATGAACATGGTGAGTTAAATTATGCCATTTTCTCCATAATTTAGGACCAGTTGATAACGGCATAAATGCAATCGCTCCTAAAAAGTCGCGTAACCATGCTTTTCGTACAACTGTACCATGCAAAATTTCATGACCTAAAAATCCAAGTGACGCAAAACATAATCCTAATACAACCGCAATCCCGATATTTGCCCATACATGTAAGTCAAATAAGCCGATTGCTAAAAATCCCGCTACCGTAATTAAAAGATAAGCTAGTCCACCAAATAACCTAGCTGGAACTGGCTTAAACGCTTTCTTCGGCAAATGCGGGGATACGCGTGCTGCATACCATCCAAACGTATGAAGATCTTTCATCTTTTTGCCCCTTTCTTATGCCGCGCTTTCGCACTTTGTATACATAATCTTGCTTCCAGATTGATATTTGATAATGATTCTCTTTATCACTATCTTAATTTATACTCACTCTTACTTTTTATTATTCATTGAAAAACATTTCTCTTTTTACTCTTTATCAACCTTTCCACATGTTGAATGATATCAGTAGACTTTCTATATTGTCAACAACTTTTATGACCTAGTAATAAAAGTTGGTTATATTTTTATAATCAACTTTTATTTCACAAAAAAGAAAATGCTTATTTATAAAGGATTTCTTTATATAGCAATTTTGTATTTCATCTTAAGTAATAACTTCTAATCAAGAGAGACACATAAAACATTATTAATATCTAATATATGTATATCGAAAATTCAGAGAGCAATAAAAAACTGCACCTTCTCCGGATTTGTTATACTAAAATAATAAAAAACATACAAAAAAACCACTACTCTAATCAGTGGCTACATTCCGATCCACATACGATTTCACGGAATAATTCATTTAGTTCTTCTACATGTACTTCCTGTCCTTTTTCTAATTTTTTCGCATACTGTTCATAGTAATCAATTTGTCGCTCCAAAAACAAGTTCAATATCTTCACTTGCTTTTCATCATCAAGCTCTGCTCCTGCTTTCTTCTGTTGCAGTAAAACTTGTATTTCACTTACGATTTCTGCTGGCAATTTAACTTCATTCATTAATGTTTCAAATTCAACCGGTGGTAAAGTCCCTTTTTCCTCTATCCACTTGCAAGCAAATAATGGCCTGAGGACATAAAAATACTTTTTCAATTTCACTTTTTCTTTTTGTAAAAAAAGCCGATAGTTTTTCGATGCCATATGTAAATAATGATATAAAACTGCCTTTTTATTAAAACTATCATATGCTATTTGTTGTAAACGCTCTGGAAAATCTAATTGTTGACGATACGAAATTGGCGAATGAATCCATTCCAATATTGACGGATTGGACTTCCGAAATAATTGCAAGGCCTTACGAATATCCCAACCACTTATATCTAGCGCGTCACTAATAGGGCATTCAATTACATCACGTTTCTCATCAATGGATAAGTACCACTCTACAGAATGGCAAAAAACAAACCGTACATCATAATCACTATCAGTTGACGGAAATCCCCAAGCGCGGCTTCCTGATTCTACTGCAAATAAAATTTTTACATTGTGGTCTCTTTCAATTCGACACAACTCTTCTAAAATTTTCTCTCTCATATATTCCACTCTCATTTTTTGATTATTTCCTTGGAAATTCGACATTAACTTATGTGTATAATTGACACATTCAAACCTCTGCAATAGACAGCTACTTCTACATAAAGTGAAACTTCAATCAGTGAAGGGTTCTTCATTCCTCACTGATTGTTAACCCGACCAATCGGGCTTTTACATTTAAAAGCGAAGACGACTGTTCAAGCACGACAAGCACAAGATAAGCCTTGGCGTGGCTCAGTTTGCCACAGAAAGGATTAGCTTGTGGCTCGAGTGCTTAGGAGTCGTAGCTAGATACGGGCTGAAAAGAAATAGCTGCCTAGCTCCTATTGTATGTTATTTTGTTTGCTTTGAAAAACTTGCGATACTCTCTAGTTCTTTTTGAATTTCTTCTTTGTATTTGTCTACTTTTTCAAAATCCATTGCAGCAATATAAACTTTTTCTAGCTTATCTCGAACCATTTTCGCTTTTGCTAAATATGATATTGCTTCGCTCATTTTTTCTTTATATCGCAGTGACACATCTTGAATTTCCTGTTCATATTTCTCATCCGTTCCTGGCGTAATAATTAAATCGTACATATCAATAATTTCATCGCCCTCACGTGAAGGGAAATATTCATGCGGTGCAGTACTATCAAAAATTGCAAATCCTAATTCTCTTACAATAATCATATCCAAGCTATTCGGATCAAAACCACAATGATACACTTCTACATCAAATCCTTTTTGCTCCGCAGCTGTAGCTAATTTCTTTAACATTGTTGATTTACCAGAGCCTGGACGCCCTTTAATGAAATACCGTTTTTTCACGTCCTCAGTTAAATTCGGAACGAAATCAACCGCTCCTTTTGGCGTTGCCGCTCCTAAAAAACGATGTTTCACAATTGCCTGTTTCTTATGAGATTCCTTACCGAAGAATGTTTGAATTAATTTCTCTGTTAATTCATTTGCTTTCTCAAAATCAATGTTATCAATATAAAACTTCTCCCACTCATCGTGAACCGCTAACGCTTCTCGAAAACAAGCATACGCCGATTGAAAATGTTTACTCGCTTCTGCTGTATACTGCTGAATCGTCATTTTACTTTCTTTCAGCTTTTTCGAATCCCAAGCAACACCTAAATTCACATATTCCTCCACTGCCCCAGGTGCCTTCGGTTCAATAACATGAGGTGCTGTACCATCTACAACTCCCGCTTTCAAAGCAGGAATAATAACACCATCAATTGAATTATTGTCAGACGAACAATGAAGAAATTCAATGTCATATCCTTTTTGAATCCATGCTCTACCTATCGCTTTCATCAATGAAGATTTCCCTGTTCCTGGTCCACCTTTTAAAATAAATAATCGCTCTAACCCCACTATATTTTCTTCATATAAGCTATAAAAACCTCTGGCAGTATTCCCACCTGCGTAATAATTTATAATTTTCCCTGTCACTGTCTTACCACTCCTTTTACAGCGGTTTCATTACATAAGTACAGTATGCACATTGGGTGGGATGGGTGAATACCTAATTTTCTCTAATATAGAATAAAAAATCCCCTTTAGATAAACAGCAACGAGTCCATCAAATTTAATGATTTCTTCTTACTGAATATCTAAAGAGGATACAGCTATACTTGTTTATAGCTTTAGGACCTTTTTTAATCTAAAGCTATATTACCAAGATCCGAACATATTCCACCAACCATATCGTACCACTACTTGTTCTTGTTTAGTTTCCATTTCATGTCACCTCCTTCAATTCACTTTTTTTAGAATTCTCCTGTAAATACGAACAATCATGATGAAACTTTACCCATTTCGGGTATACTCTTTGAAATATTTCTACTAAGCCTGGATCAAATTGTGTACCACTTCCATCAATTATTCTTTGATAAGCCTCTTCCAACGAGAGCGCCGATCGATATGAACGAGATGACGTCATTGCATCAAAAGCATCTGCAATCGCTGTTATTCTCGCTAAAATTGGGATATCTGTTCTAGCTAATTGATCTGGATAACCGTTTCCATCCCAGCGTTCATGATGTGAGCGAATAACGGGTAGTCCATCTTGTAATCCCGTTACATTTTTAATTGCTTCTTCTCCAACAACCGGATGCGTTTTTATAATTTCGAACTCTTCTCCTGTTAATCTACCAGGTTTTGTTAAAATAGAATCTGGAATGTGAATTTTACCAATATCATGGAGTAAGCAGGCATTATAGAACATTTTTAAGTCCTCTTTATCAAATTGTTTCATTTCTTTAGCAAGCATTAATCCATAATTTGCAACTCTTTCACTATGTCCCCTTGTGTAAGGATCTTTTAATTCTAATGTGGCAATAACACCTTTTACAAGAGCTTCTAATTGCCTATCATAAGAATCTGCAACTGCTTGAACATGCATTTGAAAACGCTTCAATAAAATGTATGCAATACTTGAAAGTATCGTTATAAAGATTACAGGGGCCATAACAACAAAAGTTTGTAATGCAGCACCGATTACGATATATTTTCCAATTAAACTTCCGTATACAAAATAAAAGAATCTGATATTCACGAATATTGGGGTGAATAAAAGCACAAAAAGTTCTACTATATTTCCATTCCTATAGTTTAGGGGGTTATTCCAGTATGAAAATATATCATTTAAAAGCGCTAAAACTATATATACTAAAAATATTATATATTTTATCCACCTTTGTTTGTTTATTTTTTTCAAGTACCAAAAGATAGGAATGTTAATTAACATCCCCACATAAAACCAATAACCCATGGCATTCGATAAATCTTCCACCCCATAAGGGATATACTTGGGTATAAAGTAGTAACAAATCAAATCATAGCAAGCCATTATAAGAATAAATAAAGACAAAAACCAGTGCATTGATTGCTTTTCTTCACTTTCTAAAATAGTGTCATTCAATTGTTTCTTCATATCCTCCTTCTTCCTCTCAATATAGTAAAATAAACCTAATCAATATTTGATTCTCAGCAAATATAAAATCTATCAAATTTAATATTAAACTTAAACAATGTTAATTTTTATTATAAAACAACTTTATAATAAAACAAAGATGTCTCATATGTTTTTCATAGAAAGTCATGCAATACAAAAGAACTTTCCTCCTTTACATTAAGAAAATTTCTTTTTATTATAAACTGGCAATGTCAACGCAACCGTTGTCCCTACTCCCAAACTACTTTCAAAATGCAATTTACCTTCGTGTTCTTCAATAAACTTAGATGTGATCATTAGACCTAAACCTGTTCCATGCTCTTTTGTTGTATAAAAAGCTTCTTTCAATTTTGGAATTTTACCTTCCGGAATTCCACAACCTGTATCAGTAATTCGAATATGTATCTCATCTTTATTAACAACAGCCTGAACAAAAATATTTCCTCCATTCGGCATCGCTTCAATTGCATTTTTAATTAAATTTAAAAAGACTTGTTTCATTTGTTTTTCGTCACAGTTGATTTTAGATAAAGACTCTTGGAAATCTGTTTGTATAGTAATCCCTTGTTTAGACGCGGATTGCTCCACTACTTGAATCACATATAAAATAATTTCTTCTATGTCATTCATTTCATATTCTTTTGATTTTGGTTTTCCAAACAACATTAATTCACCGACAATTTCATTCATACGTTCAATTTCTTGTGTCATAATGTCGTAGTATGTATGATCCCTTGGATATTTTTCTGCTTGTAATTTTGTAAAACCCTTTAAAGCTGTTAATGGATTGCGAATTTCATGCCCAATCGCTGTTGCTAATCTTCCCAGTGCAACCAACTTCTCTTCTGCCTTCATTTTTATATGTACTTGTTCAATGGTTTCAATATATGACTGAAAACGTATTAAAAGTAACCAACATACTACTCCAAATATAAAACATAACGTAATAGCGACCATAACCGTTGTTGTCTGTAGAATAACCCCAACTAACGCATACTTCCCAATTATCCCTGTTGTTACTATCCAAAAATAACGTTTATTAACAAAGAACGGTGAGAAAAAAATAAAAAATACCTCTACTAAATTTCCTGCAAGAAATACTTTAGTTGTCCCGTAGTACATGAGCATATTATTAATGAAATCAAGGAAAATAAAAGCAATAAATAAAATATATTTTATCGCACGCAGATATCTAGTTTTCATTAAAGATATACATATGAAGGCTACTAATGCCATCCAAATATAGAACCATACACCTAGTCCTTCATCTGGAAAAACATATTTATCTAGTTGTGGCTCTGGTACTATAAAAGAGTAGTATATAATATCATTCCCTAAAAAAGTAACATAAAATAAAATAAAAAAAAGTTTAAGTGCTTTTATCTCTTCTTGAGCAAACATATAATCTTTATTCATACAAAACCACCTTTATTAGCAATATACGTTTTAAATTTAGTATTCACTTAATTATTTCGTTACTATTGTTTATTCTAAAATAATGATAAATAATATTATACATTCCAACAAGAAAAAGACTAGAAATTCTATTCTAGCCTTTTGATACATGTACTTCTTACTGAATAGGTAAACTCAATTCAACAGTAGTACCCTCACCAACATTACTCATAAATTGAATTGTCCCTTCATGTTCTTCAATAATTTTATACGTAACCATTAAACCTAAACCTGTTCCACTTTCTTTCGTTGTATAAAATGCTTCACCAATTTTCGGAATTTCACTTTCTACAATTCCGCAACCTGTATCTTTAACACGGATATTCATCATGTCTTTACTTACAACACCTGAAATGACAATGTCTCCACCAGCTGGCATTGCTTCAATCGCATTTCGTAATAAGTTTAAAAAGACTTGTTTCATTTGCCTTTCGTCACAATACACTTTTGGTAAACTCTTATCAAATTCCACTTTTAAAGTAACCTTTTGTCCAGAAGTAGCTTGTTCAACAATTCGAGTTACATATAAAATAATTTCTTCTATACTATGTAATTGATACTCTTTCGATTTTGGCCTTCCAAACAACATTAATTCACTGACAATTTCGTTCATACGTTCAATTTCTTGTGTCATAATGTCATAGTATGTACGATCCTCTGGATGTTTTTCTGCCTGTAGCTTTGTAAAGCCTTTTAAAGCTGTTAGTGGATTACGAATTTCATGACCAATGGCAGTAGCCATCCTTCCAATTATCGCTAATTTTTCTGTTTGTTTGATTTGTGTATGTACCGTTTCAAGTGCATTTATATAATCTTGGACACGTACTAAAATAACCCAACATATAAAAGCAAATATAGAACATAATGCAACCGGAACCATAACAACATTCGTTTTTAAAACAAGACCAATAATAATATACTTCATAAGTACCCCTCCGGTTATCCACCAAAAATAGTATCTATTCACAAAGAGAGGTGCGAAGAAAATAAGAAAAATTTCAACTATATTTCCTGAGATAAACCTTTTATCTGTTCCATAATACATTAAAATAAGATTTATAAAATCTATTACAATATATCCAATAAAAATGACATATTTCACAGCATACGGATAATCCTTTTGAACGCCTAGGCCAATAACTAGTAATAAAATTACTAAGATATATAACCAAATACCTAGTCCATCATCCGGAATACCCATCGGAGTGTTAATTAATCTCATCTTAGGTAAAACATATAGAGACAAAAATTCGTAAAAAAAATAAATACTATAAAATAACTTTAAAGAAAATTTAAGAGCTTTCATCTCTTGTTGGATTAAGATATGATCCTTATTCATACAAAACCACCTTTATTAGCAACATACATTCAAAGCTTACTATTAGCTTAATCGTTTCGTTATTACTATCTATCTCAAAGTAATGATAAATAATTTTATACATCCCAATAAGAGAAAGACTAGAAATCTCTTCCTAGCCTTTCGAATTATTCCCTTATTTTACATAATCGGAGTATATATATTTTCATTTAATTGGTAATGTCACCTCAACCGTCGTTCCTTTACCAACATTACTTGTAAATTGAATTGTTCCATCATGTTCTTCAATAATTTTATAGGTAATCATCAAACCTAGCCCTGTTCCACTTTTTTTCGTTGTATAAAAAGCTTCGCCTAGCTGAGGAATTTTACTCTCTACAATCCCACAGCCCATATCTGTGATTTTAACTTTCATTACCGTTTGACTAGCAAATACAGAAACGATAACACTCCCACTATTTTGCATAGACTCAATTGCATTCTTTATTAAATTTAAAAAAACTTGTTTCATTTGTGTTTCATCACAATATATCTTTGGCAATGACTTTTGGAAATCTGTTTTTATTGTAATGCCTTGCTTAGACGCAAATTGTTCCAAAATCTGTATCACGTATAAAATAATTCCTTGTATATTATGTAATTCATGTTCCTTTGATTTCGGTTTTCCAAATGCCATTAATTCACTTACAATTTCATTCATTCTCTCAATTTCTTGCGTCATAATCGTATAGTATGTACCTTCTTCTGGATGCTGTTCCGCTTGTAATTGCGTAAAGCCTTTTAATGCTGCTAGTGGATTACGAATTTCATGACCAATAGCTGCTGCCATGTTCCCTATGATTGCCATTCTTTCTGCTTCTTTCATTTTCATAGATGTTATTTTAATTATATCCACGTAAGAATAGAAGCGAGCTAAAAGCATCCAACATACAAGTGCCAGTACAATACATATTGTAATACCAGCTATAACTGTACTTGTCTTCAATATAATTCCAGTTATAGCGTATTTTCCAATTACCCCTAAATTTACTGCCCAAAAATATCGCTTACTCACAAAGAAAGGAGAGGAAAATACAAAAAATAGTTCTACTAAATTTCCCGAAAAGAATTGTTTTGATGCTCCGGAATAAATCATTATATTATTAATCAAATCCACAAAAAGAAATCCACTTAAAATAATATATTTCACTGCGTAAAGGTATCTTGTTTTCATACAATATATACCTATCAATAAAAACGGTAATACTAAAATATATAACCATACCCCTAATCCATCTACTGGGAATCCTCCCTCAGCTACATCAGGTCTCCACCTCGGTTGTATAATATAGTAATATACAATATCAGTACTTAAAAAAATAACATAAACTAAACATAAAAAAAGCTTAAGCGCTTTAACCTCTTCTTGTGCAAGCATATGAGCCTTATTCATTCAAAACCACCTTTATTAACAACAAACATTTTCAGTTTATCCCGCATTAGCTGGCTGTAAGACTCCCACCTCAAAACTTGAGAGAAGCAAAGAAGTTTAGGTGGGAGATTAACAGCCAGTAAAAGCCCGATTGGTCGGGCTAACACTCAGTGGGGGATGAAGAGAACCCCCACTGAGTGAAGTTTCACTTTATTAAAAAACCTCTCTCAAATTAACTATATTAATATAAAGATATTAACATGATTAATCGCTATCTGCATAAGAGAAAGACTAGAAAAGTCTTTCCTAGTCTTCATCCTTTACATCCATGTCCTCTGGAATGGGTTCATTTAATATTTCTTCTACTAATTTTTTATATTTTTCTAGTTGTTCAAAATGCGTTTGGAATTGATCTTGATACAGTAAATATTGTTCGCCATCATGCACTGCGCGTACGCGTCTTTGTAAAATTAAATTTTCTACTTGTGCCTCTGGAATATTTAAGTATTCCGCAGCTTCTTTTATCGTTAAATACATGATATTACGTCCTTCTTTTCATATGATTGATTTCTATTATACCACATACTCTTTACCATACAGTGTGCATCGTCACAAAACGATGCACACTGTATGGTAAAGAATTAAGCCCCTTTCTTAACCCTCTACCAATACATTATCCCGCATTAACGGCCTAACACTCAGTGGGGGATGAAGCCCCCACTGAGTGAAGTTTCACTTTATTTTTGTCCGTATGTCTCAAACTTTTTTGCCAATCGTTGTAGTTCTTCTTCACCTAATAACTTCGGTTCACCAATTGCTTTTGTTTGGTAATAAATTTGAGCACAAAACTCTATTTCTTCCGCAACCGTAAATGCCATTTTAATCGTATTGCCTCCCGCAATTAAACCGTGATTTGCAAGTAGAACTGCTCGGCGATCAATCATTCCTTCATAAGCTACTTCTGCTAGCTCTTTCGTACCAAATGTTTCATAAGGTGCACAGCGTACATTTGGTCCTGCAAATGCAATTAAATATGAAACTGGTGGAATCTCCCACCCTAATGATGCAATTGTTTTTGCATATGGCGAATGCGTATGTACAAGTGCATTTAAATCTTCTCTTTTTTTATAAAAAATTAAATGCATATCTAGTTCACTAGATGGATTTCTCTCTCCATCTACTATTTCACCGTCTAAATTTAGAACTACAACATCTTCAGGCTCCGTTTCAAAGTACTCTAATCCACTTGGACTCATTGCAACAAGCCCTTTTTCTCGATTAAAAATACTAATATTTCCGCCTGTTCCTTTTGTTAGGCCACTTGCAATTAACTTCTTACCATACTCTACAACATCTTCTCTCTCTTTTTGTAGTAGTAGCACTATATACACTCCCTTTGTTCTCTTATTTCATAAATAGTTTCTGCAAGCTTTCCGCAAATGGTGGGCGAATGATTCCTTTTTCCGTAATAATTGCTGTTACATTTTCATGCGGCGTTACATCAAATGCTGGATTGTATACTTTACTATCTACCGGTGCTGAATATTGCCCAAAGCGATTAATCACTTCTGAAGCGTCGCGCTCTTCAATTGGAATTTCTTTTCCGGTGGGTGTATTCAAGTCAATTGTTGGTGTTGGCGCTGCTACATAGAAAGGAATATTATAATATTTTGCTAGAATCGAAACACCTAACGTCCCAATTTTATTCGCAACATCACCGTTTGCTGCAACTCGGTCACAGCCAACAATTACTGCATCAATTTTCCCTTGCGACATCACCATGGCAGCCATGTTATCGGTAATAACCGTTACATCAATACCTGCTCGTTGTAACTCTAAAGCCGTTAGTGTGGAACCTTGTAATCTTGGACGTGTTTCATCCGAGTAAATTTTTAAATTCCAACCTTTTTCCTTCGCTAAATACATCGGTGCTGTTGCTGTACCATACTTTGTCGTTGCTAAAGCACCGGCATTACAATGTGTGAGCAAGCCCATTTCATCTTTAAAAAGTGTAAGGGCATGCTCGCCAATTTGACGATTAATTTCTTCATCTTCTTTATGAATGATTTTTGCCTCTTCTAGCAAAAGATTTTTCAATTTTGAAACAAGAATGTTTGTATGTTCCTTTGCGACACGCTCCATACGCTCTAATGCCCAAAATAAATTTACAGCCGTTGGTCTTGAAGTTGCTAAATATGCACATGCTTTTTCAACTTCGCGAATAAAACTCTCCATATCATCTTCTTTAGCATCTCTTACCCCTAAGTACACACCGTAAGCTGCTGAAACTCCAATCGCTGGTGCACCTCTTACTTTCATCACTTGAATAGCATCCCATACACCTTCTGCAGTCGTAAACTCTTCATATACAACTTCATTTGGCAATACAGTTTGATCTAGTAAAACTAATGCATCATTTTTCCACTGAATAGGTATTAATTGTTCTGACATGATCTTCTCTCCCTACGCTTTGCTGTATGAATGTGCCTCTTTTTGCAACACTTGTATAAAATCAGCACCTGTTTTGAACGTACTTGCTTGTAATACAAATAATTTTGCTGCTTGTAAACAAATGCGTTCTGCTCTAGCTCTTGCCTGTTCGTCTTCGATTGAAGTAATATCCTTTACTTTTGCTAATCCAACAATGCGACGAATTAATTCAAGTCCTGTAACAGCTGCTGTATCTGCTAAGACAGAGTTTAAGTACCATAATTTAAACTCATCATTCTTTGCCATTATATCTGTTACATGAATATCCCATGCAGCTACAAATTTCTCGCTAAATAAATCAATCACATCTGCAATGGTCTTTTCTAACCAAGCAACATAACTATCTTTTCGATCCCCTGCTTCCATTATCGCATCTGCGTTTACCCAAGCAAACATTAAATTTGCTACGATATTTCCAACGTCGTAGCCCATCGGTCCATAAAACGCAAATTCTGGATCAATTACTTTTGTTGAATCTCTCCGAACAAAAAGAGAGCCAGTATGTAAGTCACCATGTAATAACGCCTGTGCATTTGTCATAAATGAAAACTTTAATTTGGCTACTTCTGTTCGTAACTTCACATCTTCATATATATTCTTTTGAATCCACTCTTCATTTAGTAAGAATAGTTCATTTCTTTCGTTATGATTTACGTATGGCTCAGAGTACACAAGATCTTCTGTAATCTCACAAAGCTCTGGATTAATGTAATTTTTCACTAACTCTTTCTTTTCTTTATGATTCATCACAACATCGGATGTTAATAAAAGGTTACGTACTAAAAATGTAGTAATATCCTCTGCTAACTTCGGGAATATTTCATGATGTAACAGAGCTGTACGAAGAATTGTATGATCCGATAAATCTTCCATTACGCAACAATTCATTACGTCATCATAGAGATACACTCGCGGCACAAGTCCTGGTGCCAATTCTCCCTCTAACTTCAGCACGTCTGACTCAATACGAATGCGATTTGTCGATAATTTAAATTCATCTGAAATTCTTGCTGTATCTCCCGCTTGTTTCACAATGATAGAAGTCCCCTTTTCTTCATCCCAAACACGAAATACATAATTCAAATTACCGTCACCAATTTCTTTACAACATAAATGTTCTTTTTCTTCAAACATCGGTAGCTTTTCTACTACATACTCAATTACATCTTGTGCTTCCATTAAAAAATAATTTGTGAACTTAGACATAGTTTCTCCCCCACACCCTCATAATTGTAAGCGCTTTCTGAAAATAATAAAATAAATAGATTGATAGAACTCAATCCTTGATTTTTATTACATATTGTTTGAAACGAACATCTACTTTCATTATATCTCGCTATATATTATAGTCAATATTTTCCTATCTAAAGTAACCATTAGCTTCTTAATCAAAATAAAAAGCAGCATTTTAAAATGCTGCTTTTTATGATTTCATCATTTGTTTTACAAGCTCACGATTACGCTCTTTAAATACATCGTTATGCGAAGAAACCATTGCATAACCATTTGCATCAGGCTCGATAAATTGTTTTGCTTTATTAACAGCATTTGCGGCATCTTGAAAAGCACCAGCAATTAAATGTAGCTTTCCTTCATGCTTTAAAATATCACCAGCAGCATACAAACCTGGTACAGACGATTCACTATTTGCATTACAAGCAATATAATAGTCATCCGCTCTATCAATTGGAAGATTACTATTTTCAAGCAATGTTGCATCACGCTCATAGCCATGATTAATTACGACCTCATCCACTGCTAAATAAGAAACTTCACCTGTTTTTTGATTTGTTAACTCAACTTGTTCGATATATTCATGATTATCACTTGCAAGTAACTTTGTAATTGTCGTATTTAACAGACATTCCGCAGAACTATTTAGCAATTGTTCTACTTGTGCTTCATGACCTGCTAATTTGTCTTTTCGATATGTTATATATACTTTTTTAGCAACTGGTTCTAATTCATTTGCCCAATCAATTGCAGAGTTTCCGCCACCAGAAACGATAACCGTCTTACCTTTAAAATGCTGCAGAGACTTCACTGTATAATTTAAATTGGAAACTTCAAATCGCTCTGCTCCTTCTATTTCAAGCTTCTGCGGGTTTAATATCCCGCTTCCAATTGCAACAAGAACTGTTTTAGAAATGTGCTGATGACCGGAGGCAGCGTGTAAAGTGAAAATACCTTCTTCATTACGTGAGATTGATTCTATTTTTTCATTTAATACAACTTCTGGATTAAATGTAAGCCCTTGTTTTGTAATTTGCTCTATTAATTGTGCCCCCGTAGTAGGCAACAATCCTCCAACGTCCCAAATCATTTTCTCTGGATATACGTGTACCTTTCCGCCTAGTTTCGGTTGATACTCAACAATTTTTGTCTTCATTCCTCGAAGCCCACTATAAAAAGCGGCGTATAAACCAGCAGGACCTCCTCCAATTATCGTTATATCAAACAACTCATCTTGTTTCATCTTCGTTCACTCTCCGATCTAAAAGTAGAAGCATTTTCAACTAAATCTTGATATTAGAATAACTATTGACAACTTATATAAATAAACATTATAGTATGTAGGTCAGCGGTATTGATAATCATTATCACAATTATTACCTATCCTTAAAATAAAGTCAAACAATGATTCATCTGCTACTGACTAAATCGTTTCTTACATACACAAACTATGTTATATTCAATAATTTTATAAAAGGAGAAAACAAATGAAGAAATTATTATTCTCATTCGTATTACTATTTGTCTTTGTTATGGGAGCTTGTAGCAATCCATCTAAAGACAATGCAGATTTAAAAGGAAATAAATCAGATACAATTACGTATCAATCTGAAAACGGGAAAGTTGAAGTACCCGCAAATCCAGAACGTGTTGTTGTTCTATCAACATTTGCCGGTAACGTAATGTCTTTAGGCGTAAATGTTGTTGGTGTTGATTCATGGTCTAAAGCAAACCCTCGTTTTGAAAAAGGCTTAAAAGATGCTGTAGAAGTATCAGATGAAAATATTGAAAAAATTATCGAACTAGATCCGGATTTAATTATCGGTCTATCAAATACTAAAAACATTGATAAACTAAAAAAAATCGCACCAACTGTAACATACACATATGGAAAAGTTGATTACTTAACGCAACATATCGAAATCGGAAAATTACTAAATAAAGAAAAAGAAGCAAAAGATTGGGTTAATGATTTCAAAAAACGTGCTGCAAAATCTGGCGATGACATTCGTGCGAAAATCGGTGAAGACGCAACAGTTACTGTTATCGAAAACTTCGATAAGCAACTATACGTATTTGGCGATAACTGGGGACGCGGTACAGAAATTCTATACCAAGAAATGAAATTAAAAATGCCTGAAAAGGTAAAAGAAATGGCACAAAAGGATGGCTATTATGCTTTATCAGCAGAAGTTCTTCCTGAGTATGTAGGCGACTACTTAGTTATAAGTAAGCAAAGCAGCGCAGACAGTTCATTCCAAGAAACAGATAGCTACAAAAATATGCCTGCTGTAAAAAATAATCAAGTATTCGAAGCGGATGCAAGCGAATTTTTCTTTAACGATCCATTAACGCTAGATTATCAATTAGATTTCTTTACAAAAAGCTTTCTTCAAAAATAAGGTTTAACTAATAACCTATTAGTGGAGTATAATATTACAAAGAGGAATTCTTATACTAAGAATTCCTCTTCCTTTATTCTCATAAAGAAAAGATGTGATACAAATGGAAACAAGTAAGCTACGTTCTATACCTTTTACATACAAGTTCATTGGATCTGTACTAATTTTCCTTTGTTCATTTTTCATCGCGATGATGTTTGGCGCAGCAGAAACTTCAATGAAAGATGTATGGCTTGCACTTACGACTAATGATATGAGCGATAAAGTTTCTATCATTCGTGATATCCGCCTGCCACGTGAAATTGCAGCTATATTTGTTGGTGCTGCACTCACTATTTCTGGTGCTATCATGCAAGGTGTAACAAGAAACTCTTTAGCTGATCCAGGCTTACTTGGATTAACTGCTGGCGCAAATTTAGCGCTTGTTATTACAATTGCACTTATTCCTTCAGCAAACTATTTCTCTATTATGATTGCTTGCTTTGTTGGTGCTGCTGCTGGAGCAATGATGGTTTTTGGTATTAGCAACATGAAGCGAGGAGGCTTTTCACCACTACGCCTCGTTTTAGCTGGTGCTGCTGTGACTGCTTTTTTACAAGCATTTTCTGAAGGAATAACCCTTTATTTTAAACTATCAAAAGATGTGTCAATGTGGACAGCTGGTGGAACTGTTGGAACAACTTGGGGGCAACTGCAAATCATTGTTCCTGCTATTACAATCGCAACAATTATTGCAATACTCTTTTCTAAACAACTAACTGTTTTAAGCTTAAATGAAGAAGTTGCAATTGGATTAGGTCAAAGAATTATCCTTATTAAAACAATTCTCTTTATTATCGTTATTATATTAGCCGGTGCTGCTGTGGCACTCGCTGGGAACTTAGCTTTTGTTGGCTTAATGATTCCCCATATCGTACGCTCCATTGTTGGAACAGATTACCGTTTCATTATTCCAATGTGCGCGACTATAGGAGCAGCATTTATGTTATTAGCTGATACAATCGGACGAACAATTAATTCACCATATGAAACATCGATTGTTGCTGTCATATCCATAGTAGGATTACCTTTCTTCTTATTTATTGTACGAAAAGGAGGTCGAACATTCTCATGAACCCAGCGTTACTAAAAAAGCAAAGAATGGTTCTAGCTTTCATTACCTTGCTTACTATCGTAAGTATCATCATTGGTATGGGAATTGGCCAAGCTTCTTTATCTTTCGATCGATTACTTCCGACACTTTTCGGACAAGGTACATTTAAAGAAGAATTCATCCTATTTTCGATTCGATTGCCAAGAATTATTATTACATTATTAGCAGGGATGGCTCTTGCATTATCCGGTGCAATTTTGCAAGGAATTACAAGAAATGATTTAGCCGAACCGGGAATTATCGGTATTAACTCGGGGGCCGGTGTAGCCATTACAGTGTTATTTTTATTTTTCCCAATCGAACAAGAATCATTTGTATATGTGCTACCGTTTGTTGCTTTTCTCGGTGCTTTCATTACAGCTTGTCTCATTTACGTATTTTCATACGATAAACGGACAGGGTTGCAGCCAGTTCGCTTAACGTTAGTTGGAATTGGCTTTTCAATGGCCCTTTCTGGACTGATGATTGTGCTTATTTCCTCTGGTGAGCGATCAAAGGTAGATTTTATTGCGAAGTGGATTGCCGGAAATATTTGGGGTGATGATTGGCCTTTCATTTGGGCAATCTTGCCGTGGCTAGCTATTTTGATTCCTTTCAGTTTATATAAAGCCCAACGTTTAAATTTACTTTCCTTAAATGAAGAGGTATCAATTGGAGTGGGGATAGCTGTTGAAAAAGAAAGACGCATACTCCTTTTAACAGCAGTTGCCCTAGCGTCTGCAGCTGTTTCTGTTACAGGGGGCATTGCCTTTATTGGTTTGATGGCTCCCCATATCGCAAAAGCTTTAGTTGGTCCAAGACACCAACTCTTTATGCCAGTTGCGATTTTACTAGGTGGATGGCTCTTATTTATCGCAGACTTAATTGGACGTCAAATTTTAGAACCTGATGGTATTCCAGCTGGAATTATGGCAGCGATGATTGGTGCACCTTATTTTATGTACTTATTATTTAAAAAGTAGAAAGACCCCCCTTAAAGATTATTCTCAAGGGGGGTTTTTTACTTTATCAATGAAAAGGTTTAGTTACCTCTTTTCATTGAACCATTCTGTCCGCCATTACCTGTTCCTTGACCTTCGCCTGAACCATTACCTGTTCCTTGGCCTCCGCCTGAACCATTACCTGTTCCTTGACCTTTACCTGCCCCTGGGCCTTCGCCTGTTCCTTGGCCTTTACCTGCCCCTGGGCCTTCGCCTGTTCCTTGGCCTTTACCTGCCCCTGGACCTTCGCCTGTTTCTGGACCTTTACCTGCCCCTGGACCTTTACCTGCCCCTGGACCTTCGCCTGTTTCTGGACCTTTACCTGCCCCTGGGCCTTCGCCTGTTTCTGGACCTTTACCTGCTCCTGGACCTTTACCTGCCCCTGGACCTTCGCCTGCTCCTGCGCCACCTTTACCTGCTCCTGGACCTTCGCCTGCTCCTGCGCCACCTTTACCTGCTCCTGGACCTTCGCCTGCTCCTGCGCCACCTTTACCTGCTCCTGGACCTTCGCCTGCTCCTGCGCCACCTTTACCTGCTCCTGGACCTTCGCCTGCTCCTGCGCCACCTTTACCTGCTCCTGGACCTTCGCCTGCTCCTGCGCCACCTTTACCTGCTCCTGGACCTTCGCCTGCTCCTGCGCCACCTTTACCTGCTCCTGGACCTTCGCCTGCTCCTGCGCCACCTTTACCTGCTCCTGGACCTTCGCCTGCTCCTGCGCCACCTTTACCTGCTCCTGGACCTTCGCCTGCTCCTGCGCCACCTTTACCTGCTCCTGGACCTTCGCCTGCTCCTGCGCCACCTTTACCTGCTCCTGGACCTTCGCCTGCTCCTGCGCCACCTTTACCTGCTCCTGGACCTTCGCCTGCTCCTGCGCCACCTTTACCTGCTCCTGGACCTTCGCCTGCTCCTGCGCCACCTTTACCTGCTCCCGGACCTTCGCCTGCTCCTGCGCCACCTTTACCTGCTCCTGGACCTTCGCCTGCTCCTGCGCCACCTTTACCTGCTCCCGGACCTCCGCCTGGGCCGCCTTTACCTGCTCCCGGGCCTTCGCCTGGGCCGCCTTTACCACGTCCTCCCGGTTTGATTCCCATTTTTATATTTGAATACGTATACGTAATAGATTGGAATGTGCGATCGTCTACTACCCCTGTCACTGGTAATCCGTGCTTCTTCTGATAATACTTCACTCCAGCAACTGTTGTATCATCATATACTCCACTAATACTCCCTGCATAACTACCAATTGATTTTAACATTCCTTGAATAACATAAATATCCGGTCCTTTTGCACCTTTACCGACAGCTAAACTAGTTGCTGGCATACTTAGTACTAACATAAAAGCTAACAATAATGTCCCAATTCTCTTTTTGCCAGCGCCTTTAAAACTTAGTCGTTTTACACGAGAAAAAGGGCTCTGCTCCCATTTCTTCATTACATACACTCCTTTACATAAAATGAATTTTAACTACAAAATTTACTATCCCCTTTTTCTTTTCAATCATGCAAAATTCCATAGTTTCACAAAAAAATTTTCATATAAAAACAGCAGTTTCTTACTGTTTTTACAGAAGGAACTGCTGCTTTTTAATAATATGTAATTCATTTCATATGTTAAGTAGTATCAAACTTGATAAACTATGAAAGGGATTCTAAAATCCCTTTCGATAATCTTTCAATCGTAGGAATATCAGCCGGAGCCCATTCTAACAACTCTAATTCTGCTGGTAATAACCATTTTATTGCTACATGATCTGTTAATACTGGCTTACCAGAGATAAGCCTACAATAGAATGTAGTTAAATGTACTGTGCCAAAATCATACTCATGCACAGTATGGACAATTTGATCGCCTACCTTAATCTTACAATGCATTTCCTCATCAATTTCTCGAATTAAAGCTTGCTGCGGAGATTCTCCCTTTTCGATCTTTCCACCTGGGAACTCCCATTTCAGAGGAAGTATTTTCATTTCTCCCCTTTGTGCACATAGTATTTTTCCCTCTTCAACAATCACAGCTCCAACAACATGAATGTTCTTTTTCATAATTCCCCTCCTGTATGGATTAAAATAATGAAAAGCTAACACTCAGTGGAAGATAAAGCGAACCCCCCTGAGTGAAGTTTTACTTTATCTAATACCCAAATCGATATACTAAAAATCTCTCATTCGAATTATTTTTATATAACTCCGGTAATTGTATTTCTTTCGTTAACTCAAAGGCTGTTTGATACTCTAAAAAATAAATATAATCTTCCGATGGATAATATAAAATGATTTCAACTTCTCGTTCTACTTTTTCTACTGAAAGTAATATGTTATTCACAACATTCATAAACACTTGTACAGAAAACGGGTTAAAGAAGTAAAAGCGGTTATCACGCGGATTAACCTCGTACTCTTGTGCTAAGCAACACTTAAAATCTATTTCTCCCCCATTATCTTCTACCGCATCTAAATAGTACTCACGATTTGTCATCGCTTCTTCATAAAACACTTCATTCATTTCAATCCCGATTACATCCGACCCATGAAAATAATTAATATAAAAATTCAAACGCCCTTTTCCACATCCAAAGTCAACCACACGATCGCTACTTTTCAGTTCATACTGTTCAAATAATGTTTGCAGTGCACTATAAGGCGTTGGTTCATAACGATGATAGTGAAACGATTTATAAAAACCGTCTTGCTCTTCCCATGTTTGGATATTAAGCAGTTCATCGTAGTATTGTTCTGTCATGAATTCACTCCTAATTTATAACATGATAAATGTATTTCAATATAACTTTATTTTACAATCATAAAAAATAACCTTGATATTACATCAAGATTATTTTTCTTCTTACTATTTAGTTTCTCATACATTACATATGATTGAAACAGCGAGGAGGAAAAATCACTTTTAACCTACGCCTAAAACCTCACGTACGGCACCTTCTAATATCTCTACCCCATCTATTAAACACGCTCTATCAAACGTCATATGTGGGTGATGTAATCCTGGCTGTAAGTTCGCTCCTAATCCAAGCATTGCCGCTTTTAAATGTGGCCTTTTAATTGTATAGTAGTGAAAATCATCACTTCCTGTTGTCATAAGAGGTAATGTACACCCTTCTTCACCATACTTTTTCAGAATACCTTTGCGTAAAAATTGCTCTGCTTCCTCTGATACTTCCGCTCCCGGCACAAAATCAGTCCATTGATACGAAATTTTTGTCCCCATTGATTCAGCAAATTGTAGTACCGTTTCAATTTTTTCTTTTAACTCCTTAAGCAAATCATTGCTTTCTGCTCTTACATCTAAAGCAAATTGACCATTTCCTGGAATGATATTTAAATTTTCACCACCAGCTTGGCATCTTGTCATTTTTACAGAGTAAGAACATTGCGGTGGTAACCAAATATTTTTAATTCCCATATTAATCATCGAAATAACATCGATGGCATTTACCCCTTGATGCGGCCTAGCCCCATGAGCATCTGCTCCTTGTATTTCAGCTTCTAAAAAATCTGCTGCTCCGTGACGAATAGATGGTGCCGCTTGCTTAAGTGTAAGTTCTTCTACTGGCCTTACATGCATACCAAATAAGAAATCAGCATCATCAACAACACCATTTTCAACCATTGTAATTGATCCATTTCCCTTCTCCTCTGCTGGCTGAAAGATTACACGGATTGTTCCATTTTCCCACTTTGCATGTTTTAACTGTAAAATAAGTCCCATTGCAATTGTCATATGGGCATCATGTCCACATGAGTGATTCGCCCTAAACTCTCCATCTATCTCTTGCCATAATGCATCCATATCAGCACGAATTGCTACTATAGGTTTCCCACTTCCTAGTTCTGCTACAACTCCTGTACAATTATCGAATGTTTTATATGAAATACCTTCTCCCTCTAAAAAACGTGCAATATAAGCAGATGTATTGTATTCTTTCCAACTCACTTCAGGATGCTCATGTAAATAATGAAATATTTCATCCAATTGATTCTGTAAGTCTATTTTTTTCAATTCAGTACACTCCTCTTTCTAATTTAGATTGTTATTTCAATATAATTATCTCTCTTTGCAAAGCGACTAAAATTCGTATAATGCAACACCACGATGTAGTGCCTACACACATTACTTTATAAAGACATGCCCAAACTCTTGTAAGCGATTTCGTATTGACGTATCAATAAATAGAAGTTTATCATATTCATAATAACGTCTATTTTGCGACAATTAAAAATTATTCAATGATTATTATTAGGGGGAGTATTATGAAAAAAGAAATGACATTCACGATGGCAACTATTCCACTTCTTGTTACTATTTTTGTCATGACAATTACTGTTGTTGTTCTCGAACAAAGTCCTCACGTTCCACTTATTATCGGTACAACAGTAGCCTCTCTTGTTGCTTTATACGCAGGGCACAAGTGGAAAGACATTGAAGAAGCAATGTATAAAGGAATCCGCCTCGCATTACCTGCAATTGTTATTATTATTCTTGTTGGTCTTACAATTGGTGCTTGGATTGGCGGAGGTATTGTCGCAACAATGATCTATTACGGCCTAAAGCTTATGACACCTTCTTTATTTTTAGTTTCTATTGCTGTTATTTGTGCTGTTGTAACCCTTGCAATTGGTAGTTCTTGGTCAACGATGGGTACAATTGGAGTCGCTGGTATGGGTATTGGTCTTAGTATGGGTATCCCTGCTCCAATGGTTGCTGGTGCCATTATTTCTGGAGCTTACTTCGGCGATAAAATGTCACCGCTTTCAGATACAACAAATCTAGCAGCGGGCCTTACGAACACCAATTTATTTGTTCACATTCGTCATATGCTTTCTACAACAATACCAGGTTTCATCATCGCTCTTATCGTATATGCTTTTTTAGGTAGAAAATTTAGTAGCGAAAATGTTGATACAACAAATATTGAACAAATTTTGCATACATTAGAAAATAACTTTGTTATCTCACCATTTCTATTGTTAATCCCTGTTATTGTTATGGTATTAGTAGCAAAAAGAATGCCTGCTACACCTGCATTACTTATTGGTATTGCACTCGGGTTCCTATCACATATTTTCATTCAAGATGGCTCTGTTAAAGAAGCTGCTAGTGCCCTTCAAAATGGCTTTGTTATTGATACTGGCAATAAACTAGTTGATGACCTTTTTAATCGCGGTGGTTTAGATTCAATGATGGGTACTGTTTCCATGACGATCGTCGCAATGACATTTGGTGGTGTGTTAGAACATACTGGCATGCTTCACGTCATCGTAAATCAAATTTTAAAATTAGCAAAATCGACAGCAGGACTTATTGCTTCTACAATTGTCTCTTGCTTTGCTACAAATGCTACATGCTCTGAACAATATATTTCTATCGTTGTCCCTTCCCGTATGTATGCAAATGCCTATACAGAAAAAGGGCTTCATTCAAAAAATTTATCCAGAGCATTAGAAGATGGCGGAACATTAACCTCTGTATTCATCCCATGGAATACATGTGGTGTATTTATTCTTGGAACGCTTGGTGTAGGAGCTTTTGAATATGCCCCTTACGCTGTTCTTAACTTTGTTGTACCTATTATTTCAATCCTTTATGGAATAACTGGCTTTACAATCGAAAAGCTTTCGGAAACAGAATTGATGGAACTAAAGAAAGAACAACAAGCTAAACTTGAGGCTTAGTTTGCAAGGCATATACGGGTAGTTTGAATTCATACAATGTACGAGGGCGCCCTTTTTGATATGGCATTTCCTCACCACAAACTATCGCATACTTATGTTCAACTAGTTTCTTTAAAATTCGTTCCGCTGTGCGTCTTGTTACTTGTAAGTAATCAGATAAATCAGCAGCTGTAAATTGAAGTTCTGCACGCGACCTACTAAACTGGATAATTTTCGACAAGTTTGCTGGACTTAACTTTGTATCTTTTGCAATCTTCACCAACTGCGGGTGATTATTTTTCAAACTATACACCTTTTGTTCTTTAGGGAATGGACCAAGTAATTGTTTATCATCCGTTAATATGTAACAACAACTTTCAAATTCATTGTTTCGCGCAAAATTTCCAGCAATTTTGGCGTGTTGTTCGGCTTCTTTCACTGAACTTCCATAGCCAAATCCAAGTGCAATGGCACCTTTTGATTGCGCAAATACACTGTGAATAACGTCAGTTTTCATTAACATTTCAATATCACCGCGCGTTGTATACAAAATATATGAAGTATCAGTGATTTGACGAAACGAACCGTTCACATGACGGGAAAATTCATTTAATAGCTCTAATTTGACATTTTGCGACGACAGAAATGACACCACGCACGCTGCAACAGTCGCTAAATGGCTTTTTACTAACTGTGCTTTCGCTTTTGCATCACGTAACCCTTGTATAATCGACTTTGTAGTATCTATCATTCGCTTTGCCGGAACGCCGATTTCTATAAGCTTATCGTACACTGCATGAACGCTCGTTAATGCTAGATCGACCATGCCTAATTTATAACGCGAAGCATGAAATTCGGTAATCTCTTCTATTTTGAGCATATTTGGAAGCATATTTTGATAATCCATAACATTTGATGAGCTTGATATACCGATATCAGCAAAAACATTCGTAACGAAAGATGCATTCGTCAAATCGATAGAAATCCGCTCTGGCTTCACATTTTCATGATAGAAAATCGAAAGCAAAGAAGATGCGAGTGCTGTTTCATCTTGCTGCAAGTAAATATTTGGTACTCTCAATTGTTCTGTCATATCTTTTGAAATATAATATGGTAGAGCACCAGAAAAAAAGATGACATCACATGGCTTCAAATGCTTCATAATTTCTAGAGATTCTTTCGGGTGAGAATATATATACGGTTCAATCTCTATTTCTTCTACTTGATGTGCGACATGTAGCAGTTGCTTCATAAAATTTTCTGAACCAATCACCGCAATTTTTGTTACCATTTATAAACTCCTTATTTTTATTTAACGACTATTTAACGTCAACTATAACAACCGATAAAATGATTGTAAATAGAAAGGGGTATTTTCTCATGAAAATTACAAATATTCACTTATATGCAATTCGTTTACCACTCGAACAACCATTTATTATTAGCTACGGTTCTTACAACGACATGCCTTCTATTATTGTGAAGCTTGAAACAGATGAAGGCATTATCGGTTACGGAGAAGCTGTTGCCGATGATCACGTAACTGGAGAAACGTGGGAAAGTACATTCCATGTTTTAAAGCATTCATTAGCCCCTGTTTTATTAGGAAAAGATCCAATGAACATTGAAAAAATTCATGATTTAATGGATAAAACTATTTACGGCTGTCCTACTGCAAAGGCGGCTCTTGATATTGCTTGCTTTGATATAATAGGAAAAAAATTAAATCAGCCTGTATATAACTTAATTGGTGGTCGTTATCATGAAGAATTCCCAATTACACACGTATTAAGCATCGCTCCCCCAGCTGAAATGGCTGATGAGGCTGCAGCGATGGTGGAAAAAGGCTATCAATCTTTTAAAATGAAAGTTGGTACAGAAGTTAAAAAAGATGTAGAGCGCATTCAAGCAGTTCGTGAACGTGTAGGAAGTGAAATTGCAATTCGCGTCGATGTAAACCAAGGCTGGAAAAATAGTGCGGATACTTTAAGCGCCTTACGAGCATTACAAAACCTTGATATCGATTGGGTTGAGCAACCTGTTGTGGCAGATGACATTGATGCAATGGCTCACATTCGTTCCAAAACAGATATTCCACTTATGATTGATGAAGGCTTAAAAGGATCTCGTGAAATGCGTCAAATCATTCAAAAAGACGCGGCTGACAAAGTAAACATTAAATTGATGAAATGCGGTGGTATTTATCCTGCTGTTAAACTTGCGCACCAAGCAGAGATGGCTGGTATTGAATGTCAAGTTGGTTCTATGGTCGAATCATCTGTCGCATCCGCAGCTGGATTCCACGTCGCTTTTTCAAAGAAAATCATTACTAGTGTTGAATTAACAGGGCCGCTAAAGTTCTCAAAAGACATCGGTGACCTTTCTTATGACGTACCGTTCATCCGCTTAACAGAAAAACGAGGGCTTGGCGTTGATGTAAATGAAGATATTTTACAAGAACTAACTGTATTTCAAGATGTGATTCGCTAAAGGAGGGGACAAAATGATTAAGAGTTTATATGAAGGTACATTAAAGCAAAACAAACAAACATATGATATAAAAGAACTTTCGCTAAAACATATTGAGAAAATTTTATCTTTGCAAAACGTTGTCATCGAAGCATTAGAAAACAAAAACACTTTGCAACCTCTTACGTTAGAAGAATACGAATATATACTAACAGGAAATGGCCTAATGATTGGTGCATTCGTAGATGAAGAACTCATCGCATTCCGTGCTCTATTAGCTCCTCCTACCAATGACGAAGAGCACCTTGGTTTAGACATTGGATTACCAGAAAACGAACTACACCGCGTCATCTATCAAGAAATTTCAAACGTCCACCCTGCTTGCCGCGGAAACGGACTACAAAAGATTTTAGCAAATGTTATCATGAAGCAATTGCAGCAAGAACACAGTAAATATGATTATGTTTGCTGTACAGTAGCACCATTTAACATTCCAAGTTTAAAAGATAAATTTGCACAAGGAATGGAAATTACAGCGCTAAAAGAAAAATACAATGGCCGTCTACGTTATGTGTTCATGAAAGACTTACGAAGTAACAAGCAAACCGATTGGAAAGATACAACCTTTCTCCCAATGAATGATATTGCTCGTCAGCAAAATCTACTATCAGAAGGATTTCGTGGTTATAAAATAGAAAATTGTGATGGGGAGTATTTTGTATACTTCGGAAAGTAAAACAAAAAAGAACAGTGAGATACTTCATGCACTGTTCTTTTTTCTACAAATAAAAGCTTCACAAAAATGAAACATGATCTTCACAACAGCTTCACAAAAACTATCTAAATATTGTTAAAATTAATCTAAGAATACATTTTATTTCTCCTAAACTAGTTAATCGAAACACTCCATGTAATATTGAATGAAGAAAAATATTTAGAAAATCTCTTTAAATCTCCCGTAGTTCCCTAGCTTTAGCACCACTATGAGTAAAAAGTACAAACTTTTTACTTGCAAAATAAAAAGTTTTATATGATAATGAATATCGAATTAGAATTATTATTATTTATTAAATCTTTGCTTTATGAGCAATCTAATTAAGATTACTCATAACTTATAAATTAGGAGGTATTTTATTATGTTATTAATCGGTACAGAAGTATTACCATTTAAAGCAAAAGCTTTCCAAAAAGGTGAATTCCTTGACGTTACAGAAGAAAACTTCAAAGGTAAATGGAGCGTAGTTTGCTTCTACCCAGCAGACTTCACATTCGTATGCCCAACTGAACTTGAAGATTTACAAAACGAATATGCAGCATTAAAAGAGCTAGGAGTTGAAGTATACTCTGTTTCAACTGATACTCACTTCACTCATAAAGCATGGCACGATCATTCAGAAGCTATCGGCAAAATCGAGTACATCATGATTGGTGACCCAACATTAACAATCTCTCGTAACTTCAACGTATTAGTTGAAGAAGAAGGTTTAGCAGCTCGCGGTACATTCATCATCGATCCAGATGGCGTTATCCAAACTGTTGAAATCAACGCAGGTGGCATCGGCCGTGACGCAAGCATTCTTGTAGACAAAGTAAAAGCTGCACAATACGTTCGCAACAATCCAGGCGAAGTTTGCCCAGCTAAATGGAAAGAAGGCTCTGAAACACTTAAGCCAAGCCTTGACCTTGTAGGTAAAATCTAATAAATAAACAAAAAGAAATAAAACGTAAGGAGTAAGATACAATGTTACTAGATGCAGATATCAAAGCACAATTAGGCCAATATCTTCAACTGATGGAAGGCGACGTACTACTAAAAGTTAGTGCAGGATCTGATGACACATCTAAGGATATGCTAGCTCTTGTAGATGAATTAGCAACAATGTCATCAAAGATCCAGGTAGAAAAAACAGAATTAGAAAGAACGCCAAGCTTTAGTGTAAATCGTGTTGGTGAAGATACAGGGGTAGTTTTTGCAGGTATCCCTCTAGGACACGAATTTACTTCTCTAGTTTTAGCGTTACTACAAGTTAGTGGCCGCGCTCCAAAAGTTGAGCAAAAAGTCATTGACCAAGTTAAAAATATTCAAGGTGAATACCGCTTTGAATCTTACATTAGCTTAAGCTGCCACAACTGTCCTGATGTTGTACAAGCACTGAACTTAATGAGCGTTTTAAACCCTGGTATTACACATACAATGATTGACGGCGCTGCATTTAAGGAAGAAGTTGAAAGTAAAGACATCATGGCAGTACCAACTGTATTCTTAAATGGTGAAACATTTGGAAGCGGTCGTATGACCATTGAAGAAATTCTTGCAAAACTAGGCGGTGGCCCAGATGCGTCAGAATTCGCTGATAAAGATCCATACGATGTACTTGTTGTTGGTGGCGGCCCTGCTGGTGCAAGTGCAGCAATTTACGCAGCACGTAAAGGCATTCGCACAGGTATTGTTGCTGAGCGCTTTGGTGGCCAAGTGATGGATACAATGGGTATCGAGAACTTCATCAGTGTGACACGCACTGAAGGTCCTAAGCTTGTAGCAAGCCTTGAAGAACACGTAAAAGATTACGACATCGACGTAATGAATTTACAACGTGCGAAGCGCCTAGAAAAGAAAGACTTAATCGAAGTGGAACTTGAAAACGGTGCGGTTCTGAAGAGTAAGAGCGTAATCGTTGCAACAGGTGCACGCTGGCGTAATGTTGGTGTCCCAGGTGAAGCTGAGTTTAAAAACAAAGGTGTAGCATACTGCCCACACTGTGACGGTCCATTATTCACTGGAAAAGATGTAGCAGTTATCGGCGGCGGTAACTCTGGTATTGAAGCAGCAATTGATTTAGCAGGTATCGTAAAACACGTAACTGTTCTTGAGTTCATGCCAGAACTAAAAGCTGATGCTGTATTACAAGAGCGTCTGTACAGCTTACCAAACGTAACTGTATTAAAGAACGTTCAAACGAAAGAAATTACTGGTACTGACAAAGTAGAAGGTATTTCTTACATCGATCGTGAAACTGAAGAAGTTCACCATGTAGAATTACAAGGTGTATTCGTTCAAATCGGTCTTGTACCAAACACTGACTGGTTAGGCGACACAGTTGAACGTACTCGTGGTGAGATTGTTACAGATAAGCACGGTGCTACAAACGTACCTGGTGTATTTGCTGCGGGTGACTGCACAAATAACCCATACAAACAAATCATTATTTCAATGGGATCAGGCGCAAACGCATCTCTAGGTGCATTTGATTACCTAATCCGTAACTAATACAAAAGGGAGTGTCTGCCAAAGACACCCCCTTTTGTTTATATGAAACTTCTAATTTAATTGCTTATCCCTACTTATATTCCTTTCCCGTTAAAGTATAATAATCATATCCCTCAAACTCTTTATACTCATCAGAAAGGTTTTGTAAAGTATACTGATACTTCATCCCAAGTTTATGTAATATTGCTACAGAAGAACGATTTTCCGGAAAAACAGTTGTCACAATTTCATCTAGCTTTAACGTTTTAAAGCCATATTGTAGCACCGCACGAGTAGCCTCTGTCGCTATACCTCTCCCTCGAAACTCTTTTCCAACACCGTAATATACCTCAACTTTTGATGCATCAATATCATAAGGGCCAAGGCCGCAGAAACCAATTACTTTTCCAAGCTCTTTATGAACAATTGCTAAATTCAATTTATATATTTTATCAAGTCTATTTTTCTGATTGCATTGTATCGACCATTTTATAATCCCCTCCACTTCTTGAAGAGACGGTGCTACTTCTGGAATATAATCATAGAAATTCGCATCAGAAACTACTTGAAACAGTTCATAAAGATCCTCTTCCTTATACGGCCGAATGATACAACGTTCTGTTTCTAGTTGTAACTGAGTAAATATTGGATTGCCTATATCGTTTGATTTCATAAATTTTATCTCCTATAAAATGTTTTTTAATATTTTTTAACCAAACTGCGAACAATCTCATGGACTATTTAAACATACATAAGGAACTCGTAATACCTTACAGGTTAATTTTAACAAATGTAAATATAAAAACTATATTTCTTTATTGAGGATATTTTCGTTCGTAAACCGTGGCGAAAGCGTGGCTTTGCGAAGTTTTTGCTTACACAAGCTTTGAATTACTTAAAGTCTCATGATTTAAAATACGCTCATTTAATGGTACTGACCACAAATAAATCAGCTCTCTCTTTATATGAATCTGTTGGCTTTTATGAGGATGGGGAAGAAATTAGATATTATACGGAACTGAAATAAATACAGCAAAAAGAGAGGCTTGTTGCCTCTCTTTACTAAAACATTCCAGCTTTAGCTATCCTTCTTCATTAACAATGAAACATGCTCCTTATAGCTTAAGTACCATTGTAAATGGCTTTTAAAAATTTAATGCATTGTTTAGTAAACACTAGGATAGATATTTTTATTTCTGGTACAGTTCACCGTGATTTATGAAAATAAAAACATACGAGAGCATCTATTCTTTTTGATCAGTGATTAACATATGTCCTGGGGCATGGGTAATCATAATTTCAGGTTTTGCTTCTAATCCAACATATTGAGGGGTTACACCACAAGCCCAAAATACAGGAATTCCCTCGTCCTCACTAAATGGAGTAAATTCTCCATAATCAGTTTTTTCGATGTCATATATCCCAATGAGGGATGGGTCTCCAATATGTACCGGGGCACCGTGAGCTGATGGAAATTGTGAGGTGATTTCAATTACTTTCATTAGCTCTTCCTTTTTAATTGCTCTCATACTAACGACCATATTTCCTTTAAAACGCCCAGCACTTTTGCACTGGATATTCGTTTGATACATAGGAACAACCTTATTCATTTCTTGATGTAATAAACTTATTTTCGCCTCTGTTAGCGCCATTTCAAACGTAAAGCTGCAACCTAATAAAAAGGTAACGAAATTCCCCTGCCAATATTCTTTAATATCAAGTCTTTCCTCTTCTAGTTTCCCATGACGATATATACGATATTTAGGGAGATCTGTCCGAATATCTGCATCTGCTATATGTGGCTGAAATTGACCTACCTCTAACACATCCACAATCGGACATGGCTTAGGGTTACGTTGGCAAAATAAAAGGAACTCAAAGGCATATTCTTCTGGAAGTGTAATCATATTTGCTTGAAGATAACCATCACATAATCCTGATGTTGTTATACTTTCAAGATTTTCACGAAACTTAAGCCTTTGCTTTTTGGGACTTTCTATCATCATAAGATGGATCGCCTCCACTAGATATGATTATAATTCATAAATTTCAAGAAACTTTGTATTAAAATCCCCTTCTAAAAATTTCTCATGATTTAATAATTTTTTATGAAATGGGATCGTTGTTTTAACTCCATCAATACGAAACTCTTGTAAAGCACGTTTCATACGTGCAATTGCCTCATCGCGTGTTGAGCCATAAGTAATTAACTTTGCCACCATCGAATCATAAAATGGCGGGATTACATATCCTGTGTATACTGCTGAATCAACGCGAACACCAAAACCACCAGGTGGTAAGTATGCCTCAACCTTTCCAGGTGATGGCATAAACTTTTTATCTGGATCTTCCGCATTGATCCGACACTCAATCGCCCACCCGTTAATCTGTATATCTTTCTGCGTTTGGGAAAGTGGTTTATTATCAGCGATTTGAATTTGTTCTTTAATTAAATCCACTCCAGTCACCATTTCTGTTACAGGGTGCTCAACTTGAATCCGTGTATTCATTTCCATAAAATAGAAATAACCACTTTTATCATATATAAATTCAACTGTCCCTGCTCCAGAATAATTTACAGCCTTTGCAGCTCGTACAGCAGCCTCTCCCATTTCTGCTCGTTTCTGTTGATCTAATGCCGGTGAAGGAGTTTCTTCTAGCAATTTTTGTAACCGCCTTTGAATAGAGCAGTCACGTTCACCAAGATGAATTACATTTCCATAATTATCTGCAAGAATTTGAATCTCTATATGACGAAAGTCTTCAATATACTTTTCAATATAAACTCCCGGATTTCCAAATGCTGTAGCAGCCTCTTGTTGAGTAATATCAATCCCTTGTATTAACTCTTTTTCATTATTGGCAATTCGAATCCCTTTTCCGCCTCCGCCTGCAGTTGCTTTAATAATTACAGGGTAGCCCATTTCGTCAGCAAGTTTGACAGCGTCTTCTTTACTTTCAATAATACCATCCGATCCCGGGACAATTGGTACCCCAGCTGACTCCATTGTTGCTCTAGCAACATCCTTTATTCCCATTTGATTTATTGCAGCTGCACTCGGTCCAATAAATGTAATATTACAGTCCTCACAAAGCTCTGCAAATTGAGCATTTTCTGCTAAAAATCCATACCCAGGGTGAATTGCATCTACCCCCGTAGACATTGCTACACTGATAATATTCAAGTAATTTAAGTAACTATCCTTAGAGGATCTCGGTCCTATACAATAACTTTCGTCAGCCAACTGAACATGTAATGCATCCTTATCTGCTTCAGAATAAACAGCTACAGTTTGTATACCCAGTTCATGACAAGCTCTAATAATACGTACAGCAATTTCTCCACGATTTGCTATCAATACCTTTTTTATTCCCATCTAGCATTCTCCTATTCTGTCTTAATTAAGAATAGCGGTTGTCCATATTCTACTAGTTCACCATCATTAACAAGAACTTCTACAATCTCACCATTAACTTCAGCTTGAACATCATTAAAAAGTTTCATTGCTTCTATCACACATAGATTAGCATCCGCTGTTACGTGATCACCCACTTTAACAAATGGAGGTTTATCTGGTGCTGAAGAAGAATAAAAAGTTCCTACCATCGGTGAAACCAATTTATAGGTTGTATCAGTTACATCATCTAACTCTTTCTTCTCACTTACTACTGTTATTTCTTTTGAATCATAATCAGTTACTTTTTCATGACTTTGTATGGATTCTGTTTCTATATTCTTTTGAATAGGTTGTCCTTGAGATTCAAGGTTTCGATTTTTTACTCGTACAATAAAACCATCTTTCTCATAATAGACCTCATCTATTGTTGTTCCGTCAATACGCTCAACAAGCTTTAAAAGCTCCTCTGACTTTAACATATAAAAGCCTCCTTTAATGCTTACAAAGTTTAATAATTCGTTGTTGTAACTTTTTCTAAAATACGTAGAAACTTTGCTTTTTCTTCATACAATCGCTGTGCTTCTTCTACTGATACAGCGGTAAATCGAATCGAACAGCCAGGCAATGCTTGTGCCAATAATGGGATATCACTTGAAATAACAGTTGCTATTCTTGTATACCCACCAGTTGTTTGGCGGTCTGCCATTAAAATGATTGGCTCGCCATTTGCCGGAACTTGTATTCCTCCAAGAGGTATTGCTTCAGAAATAATATCTGCTGTCGTTTTATGTTCTAATTTAGGTCCCTTGAGACGATAACCCATTCGGTCTGATTGAGGTGTTACCTCATATGTCGATGATAAAAATGTTTTTATCGAAGATTCAAGAAACTCATGCTGATGCGGACCTAAACATACACGGACGGTAATTTCTCTTTCATAATGAGGAATTTCGTCAAGATGAAGGGCACGTCCGGCTACTGCACGGTTCGTTTCTATTCCATACAAAATATCATCTTTCTTAATAGCACGGCCGTCTAGTCCGCCAATCTTAGCTTTCAAATATGTAGATTTACTCCCCATTACAAGAGGAAGATCAAATCCTCCCGCTACACTAACATAAGCACGCGCTCCTTCAATTGGCTGGCCAAATTCAATGACCTCATCCTTTTTCACTAAGAAGCTTTTCCACATAGGCGCCTGCTTTCCATTTACTTTTGGCGAAAGATTACCACCGCATATCGAAATGACAGCATCCTCTAAAACTTTTAACGTTGGTCCCATCATCGTTATCTCAAGCGCTGCTTCATTCTTTTGATTTCCAACTAAAAGGTTTGCAATTTGCAAAGAATAATCATCCATCGCACCAGAAACAACAACTCCATATTCTTGATAGCCAGTGCGTCCTAGATCTTGAAACGTTGTTAAAAGTCCAGGCTTAATCACCTGAAATAGAGGTTTGGTCATTTGTTTTCAACTCCAAAATTTTGGATTTTTATATTTTCAGCCATTAATTTTTTTCTTAACTTTTTAACAAAATCTAAAGCTTCTGCTTCATCTCCATGAACACAGATTGTATCAGCTTGAATCGAGATATCCTGTCCGTTAACTGCTGTTACTTTTTTCTCTTTAACCATTCTCAGCACACGCTCAGCTGCAAGATCAACATCATGAATCATTGCATTTGGCTCAGTTCTTGAAGTAAGTGTCCCATCCGGCTGGTACGTTCTGTCAGCAAATACTTCTTGCGCTACTTTTAATCCTGCTGCTTCCCCAGCCCGAACTAGTTCACTTCCCGCTAAGCCGAATAAAACTAAATTTGGATTTACAGCATGCACAGCTTTTGCAATTGCCTCGGCAACTTCCCAATTTTTAGAAGCTAGATTATAAAGCGCTCCGTGTGGTTTAACATGTTGAACTTTTGTATGAAAAACAGCTGTTGCACCTTGTATAGCACCCACTTGATAAACAACGAGATTGAAAATTTCATCAGGTGACATTTTCATTTCACGCCTCCCAAATCCACCTAGGTCTGGAAAACCCGGATGTGCTCCGATACCTACGCCAAGAGAATTAGCTAATCTTACTGTGTTCATCATGACGTTATAGTCTCCAGCATGAAAGCCACAAGCTATGTTTGCGGATGAAATATATTTAAGCACTTCTGCATCATTTCCAATTGTATAAGCCCCAAAGCTTTCGCCTAAATCACTATTTAAATCTATTGCCTTCACCTTTATCTCTCCCTTACTTTTCAAAGTACTTTACCGTGTATTCACCAAGCTTAATGGCATTTTCAATTTCAGCGTACTCGCTTTCACTTATTGGGACGAAACGAAGATAATGGCCAGAAGATAATAAAATTGGATTATTACTATTAGGGTCATATAACTTTAACGGGGTTTGGCCAATGATTTGCCATCCACCTGGTGTTTCTAAAGGATAAATCCCCGTTTGCTCCCCTGCAATTCCAACTGATCCAACATTGATTCTTGGCCTTGGATTTTCACGTCGAGGTGTAGCAATTCGCTTCGACATACCACCTAAATAAGGAAAGCCAGGCACAAAACCCATCATATAAATAAGATAGTCCTGACTGGAATGAATAGATATGACTTCTTCTTTACTTATACCATTGTGCTCTGCAACAAAGGATAAATCAGAACCTGTCTCTCCTCCATAATAAGTAGGAATTTCAAAAATGAGAGAAGTAGAACTTTCCACCTCTCCTTGTACTTTCTCATAAATCGATTCAAGCTTGTCTCGAAGCTCCCTATAGGTAATCATGTCTGGGCGATAATAAAGTGATAATGTTGTATAAGCCGGTACCCACTCAATAACTCCGCCAATTGGATGCCTTGTTAAGTGTTCTGCGAACATTCTAATTTTTTGATTCGTTTCTTCAGAAATTTCGGTTCCAAATACAATTTGAGTTCCTGTATCTCCTAATGGATAAAATTCAAGTTTCACACCTAATCCTCCTCAAATATTAAGAAAATAATTGTGGAATTTGATTTATTAACGTGACGATTGCTAAATAAGCCGTTCCTAAAAAGACAATAATTCCAAAAATCGTTAACCACAATGGGTGTTTGTAATCTCCAACAATTGATTTTTTATGTGCAGCAATTAATAGAGCTCCTAATCCAAGTGGTAAAATTAATCCATTAAATGCACCTGCTACAATCAACAATGTTACTGGTTTACCAATTAAAACAAACATAATTGTAGAAACGACAATAAAACCAATAATTACCTTTGTATTATTACGATCGATTTTGTTTGATAAAGTACGTAAGAATGATACAGATGTATAAGCTGCTCCAACCACTGACGTAATCCCTGCTGCCCATAAGACTAAACCAAACATTTTATACCCAACTACACCTGCTGCTTGCTGGAAAACAGATGCAGGAGGATTAGCTGGATCTAATTTAAACCCTGTCGCTACAACTCCTAATACCGCAAGGAATAAAAAGACACGCATAACGGAAGCAATAACAATCCCGGAAACAGCGCCCTTTGTTACATGGTGAAGATTTTCTTTTCCTGTAATTCCTGCATCTAATAAACGATGCCCCCCTGCAAATGTGATATATCCACCTACAGTACCGCCGACAAGTGTAATAATTGCAAACATATCAATCGTTTCCGGTGCAAAAGTATGAACAATTGCTTCACTCACTGGAGGGTTACTTTGAAATGCTACATATACTGTTAGCAGCACCATTATTAATCCTAATATTCTAGCAATTTGATCCATCGCTGCCCCAGCTTCTTTTGAAAGGAAAATTCCAATGGCAATGACTCCAGTAATTAGAGCCCCTATACGAGGGTCAATTCCAAATAAAACGTTCATTCCAAGTCCTGCTCCACCTATATTTCCAATGTTAAACGCAAGACCACCTAAGGCAACCGCAAAAGCTAAAAAGTATCCCAAACCAGGCAATACCATATTCGCAATATCTTGACCTCGCTTTTTAGATACAGCAATAATTCTCCAAACATTAACTTGAACACCAATATCTAAAATAATTGACATTAAAATAACAAATCCAAAGCTAGCTAATAATTGCTCCGTAAAAACGGCCGTTTGAGTTAAAAACCCCGGGCCTATCGCGGAAGTACCCATTAAAAAAGCTGCTCCTAATAAAACGCTCCATTTACTCTTTGTAGAAGCATCCCCTGTTGAATGCGCTTCCATCTCTTTTTGTTTTAATGCCATGCATATACCTCCTCCATTTATAAAGTGAAACTTCAATCAGTGGGGGTTTTCTCCATCCCCACTGATTGTTAGTTGAACCAATCGGGCTTTTACTGGCTGTTAATGCGGGATAAAATTAAGCCTATTATTCCCTATCTATACGTTATCACAAAACTTTCAGTAAATTTTAGTGGATTACGCACAAAAAAATCGCCCATATCGGGCGATTTCGCTCATGTTATTTCATATTTTTCAATTCTGCGCTGCAATGCATACCGACTAATTCCTAATAATCGTGCTGCCTCTGAAATATTCCATTTTGTTGTTTGAATTGCTTCTTTAATATATTTTTTTTCGACGTTTTCGATATAGCTCTCTAAAGAGAAGTTTTCGTGTATTAAGATTCGGTCACCCTCTTTAGCATACGTATCATTTGTTTCTGATATATGTAAAAAATCAAAATGGTGAGCAGAAATTTCCTTTTCATGTTGTAATATTGCAATCCGTTCAATCGTATTTTTTAGTTCACGTACATTGCCGGGCCAAGAATAATTTAGTAAGCGTTTTTTTGCATCTGGGCGTAACTGTGGCGTTATTTTTCTCATTTGATGACAAAATTCATTTAAAAAGTGCTCAGCTAAAATAATAATATCTTGACCTCTTTCTCTTAAAGTTGGCATGTGAATAGGTACTACATTCAAACGATAATAAAGATCTGAACGAAACTCATTCTTTTGTATCATTTCCTCTAAAGAGCGATTTGTTGCGGCAATGATCCGAACATCGATTTCAACGTCATGGATACTTCCAATTCGCTTTATCTTTTTATTTTCTAAAAAACGAAGAAGTTTTACTTGAATCTCTAAAGAAAGATCACCAATTTCATCCAAAAATAACGTTCCATTATCAGCCCACTCAATCAAACCAATTTTTTTCTGTGACCCTTCCGAAAATGCATCATTTTCATATCCAAATAACTCACGTTCAATACGGTCAGGAGATATACTTGCACAATTAACTGCTACAAAGGGACCGTTTTGACGGTTACTTTGCCTATGAATATTTCTCGCGACAAGCTCCTTACCAGTCCCTGTCTCCCCTCGAATTAAAACTGTTGTACTATGACTTTCAGCTATTAATTTGATTTTCGATTTCAATTCTTTTAATTGGTCACTATCCCCAATCATTTCAGCTAATTTCATGCGACGCTTTTCTTCACGATAACGTTCTACTTCTTTTTCCAAATGATAGTGCTCCATCCATTTTTGAATGGTAATATTTAATTCCTCTAACTCAAATGGTTTCGTAAGATAATCAAAGGCCCCATCTTTAATAGCCTTCACTACTGTTTTCGCCTCTCCATAAGCAGTTAGCATAATAATAGCCAAATCAGGGTACTTCTCTTTTATATCCTTTAATGCATCAAGACCATTTCCATCGGGTAAATGGATATCTAACAAAAGAATTTTCGGTCGAAATTCCTCTAATAAATGCCAGCATTCCTCCAGATTAGATCCTGTTTTCACTTCATATCCTTCATCTTCTAAAAACATTTGTAATGATAGCCTTAACGTGATTTCATCATCAATCATTAAGATTTTAACCGCCATTATCATCTGCCTCCTTTCCAATCGGAAAAGTGATAAAAAATGTCGTCCCCTCATCAACATTACTTGTCACATAAATTTCTCCTTCATTTTGAATGATTAATTGATGGACAACAGAAAGACCTAGACCCGTACCTTCAGGGTTTGTTGTGAAAAAGGGATTGAATATTTTTTCTATTATTTCTTCTTTTATTCCAACACCTGTATCTGATACGGCAATCGTTAAGTCATTTTCTATTCGCTTACTTGAGATATTTAGTTCCCCGCCATTTGGCATAGCGTTTATCCCGTTTATCATTAAATTTAATAAAATTTGTCTTAAATGATCTCGGTCCACTCTAACATAATGATTATTTTCTTCCAAAGATAATTTTACATTCTTTTCTTTTACCACACTATCCATTAAAAGAAATAAAGATTTCACAGTATCATTTAACTTTATATGTTGAGGCTTTGAACCTATAGGACGAGAGAATTTTAGTAAACTCGTAATGATTTTATTTACTCTATCAATCTCTATTAACATATTTTCCGCTAATGCTAAGTTTTCGTCGCTTAAATCTAAACGTCGCATTAATAATTGTGTCGTCGTTTTTATCCCAGCAAGTGGATTACGTATTTCATGCGCAATACCTGAAGCCATTTCACCTAATGAAGCTAAACGTTGCATTCGTTCGACCCGTTGTTCTAATTTTCTTCTTTCTGTGATATCCTCAAACGTCATGATGTATCGATGATTTCCCTCTATATTTTCTACTGACAAATAATTTACTACATAATATACTTTTCCTTCATTTAACTTAAAATCCCATATTTCTTCTCTCCGCTTTTTCGTTTCGTAAATATTGATTTTCCGTACCTTTTCTTTTAGTAATGGGTTACCCTCTATCATTTTTTTTGCAGCATCATTAAATATCCATTCTGAATCTTCAACCATAAGAATCATCCCGACATGGACACTGTTTAGAATGGTCTCATTTAATTGTTTCATTTTGCTTAACTGTTGATTATGTTCATCTAATCTTTGAACCATCTCTTCTAAAGAATTTGAAAGAATACCAATTTCATCTTTACGATTTCTGCTAAGGTCAAGATCCTTTACTTTTTGCCCCTTACTAACCTGTCTACAAAATTCCGCTAAATTTTTTATCGGTTTTGAAAGGTGATGGGAAAAGATAATCGTTAACTCTACCGCAATAATGCTTGTAATAATACTAATTAACAATATATATTTTTGAATATCCGGAAGAGATCCAGTAAAAATAGAAAATTCCATTGGATAAGATAATTGCCAACTCCAATATGGTAAATCCTTTGTAATCACCAAACTTTCTTTAAAAAATCCTCTTTCCAGTTGAGAGGACCCTTCCAATTTCCAATCTATGCTTTCTTTTGAAATCTCTATTCCCTGCTTCGTTATTTCGTCATTTTCGTCTTTTAAATATAATCCATTTATTTTATAAATCATTATTTTTACTAATGACTTTGCTTTCTCTTCTGTCAATTCTCCTTCTCTAACTTGCTTGTCCAGTTCCTCACCATATCTTTCAATTGTTGTAAGAGTTTCGTTAATCGCTAGTTGTTTTAATTGTTTATCTGATTGATAACTAGACCACATAGATACGATGCCAATAATTATGCTTGGGAGTAAAACAATAATTAAAAAAGGAATTAATATTTTTCTTTCAATAGACTTAAACATGCTTTACTCCACCTTTCCAAAAAAACAATACCCCAGATACAATCATAGAAGGTAATACCGGATGATAAATATGTTGTATCTCACCTGGTATGAAAAGAAATGAAATACCATATGTAATGATTCCGCCAAACATGGACCAAATGGCGCTTTCCTTATTTCTATTAGTAAAAACCCCGCCATATAGAGGGAAAAATAAAGAGACCGCAAGTCCTCCCCATATATTCCCGCTAAATGTTACCATTCCTTTTTGGGAAGTAAATGCAATAAATAAAGAAATCGTTGCAAACAAAAAAATCATCCAACGAGTCCATGAAAGCTTCTTTTGATCAGAAATTTGTTTTCTTCTTAAAGGCCTGTTAATGTCATAAACGAAACTACTTGCCATAATAAGCAATTGAGAATTAGCAGTTGAAACAGCTGCTGCTACGACACTAACTAAAATAAGTCCCTTCCATGGTGTCTGTAATAAATAAGAAATCACATATGGATATATTTCATCGGAATTATCCATATAAATGTTTGGTTCTAGTACTCTAGATCCTATACCAATAATAAAAATCAATATATATATACAAACAAAAAATATAAAGCCAAGCACAATCATCTGCAAAGCAACTTGCTTCGATTTAGCTGATAAAATTCTTACGATATATTGAGGATTAACCGCTACCCCTAAACCTAATGTAAAGAAAGCGCTTAATAGAGTCCAAAACGAAAACCCATAATCTGGGAAAAAGTTCATATATGATTGCGGAATTATATTTTCTTTTTCATAATCACTTACTATCTGAAATAAATGTGTTAATCCTCCTATTTCTTTCACAATGAAAACAGCACCGAAAGTTGTACCTATAATAATCAATAAAAAATGAAAAATGTCCGTTCGAGCAACAGAATGCAAACCGCCAAATGTCGTATATAATACAAACAAATAAATTAAAAATATACTTATAGAATAAGGGATTTCTAACATTTCACTTACTACGATTCCAAACCCTCGTATTTGGATAAAAATATATAACATATAACTTATAACTAATATGATCCCCATCGCAACTTGAAGTAGCTTAGATTGATAACGAACATAGAAAAACTCAGGAACTGTAACTATTTCATATGTATACATTTTAGAAGAGATAAACAGAAGTCCAACGGCACCTAACAACCAAGCGAATGCAGTCGTCCAAATAACAGATAGTCCATTTTCGTATATTAACCCTGGTAAACCTAAAATAGATGCAGTACTAAACCAAGTTGCTCCAAAAGAAGCAATACTTGAAAATAACGAAAGATTACGTCCAGCCAAAAAATACCCTTTTAAATGGTCAGTTTTATCAAAACCATGTTTACCTAATACTAGAATCATAATTGAATATATTAGAAAAAATCCCAAATAAAGCAATTCATTCATAATTATCCCCTTTTTCAAATCTTTCTTATTCTTTAGAGTTTTACCATCATTTTAAACTACCTTTTCTCCTTTTACACTATCGCTATAGTATTTAATTCTTAAACGCTTAAAATATTTATCCCGCATTAACGGGCTGTAAGACTCCCACCTCAAAACTTGAGAGAAGCGAAGAAGTTTAGGTGGGAGATAAACAGCCCGTAAATGCCCGATTGGTTCAACTAACAATCAGTGGGGGATGAAGAAAACCCCCACTGATTGAAGTTTCACTTTATTTGAAATGAGCGTTTATAAGATAAAAATGACCGACAAAACTGCCGGTCATTATCAACTATTTACATCTCTTATTAATCCTCTATCGAAAGCCATGCCACACACTTCACATATCCAACGTGTATATAGTAGCTGTATATAAAATGCTCAGCTATTATAAAACGAGCATTTATATATATTCTTTTATTATTTTTTTAAATTAATAGCACTTTGATATTAGGTATTTTATAATAACATCCTCAAATATTTTTCAAAGTTAACCCCTTCTACTTCAGGAACTTGCTCCAAGAAAGTATCACGAATGGCTGCTGTTAAAAATGCCTCTGCAAGCTGGACAGATTTCTCTAAGTCTTCTCCTCGCATCATGCTTCCCATTATGACAGAAGCGAATAAGTCACCCGTACCAGAATAACTTGCGCCATTATAAGGAATTGCGTTATAAAAGGTTTTATTCTCGTCTAAATACATATTACCAATGAACTGCTTATCTGTATTTGCTGACGGTGGATTCACGCCAGTAATGATTACCTTCGCATCAGTTTCTTGCTGCAAAGTCTTTCCGGCTTCTTCTAATGCTTTCATAAAATCACTTTCGTTTGAATAGCTATGTAGTTTTTCATAAGATAGTCCAGTTAATAGACAGCACTCTGTTACATTTGGTGTAATTACATCCGCACATTTCACAAGTTCTCTCATTCGCATTAGTAATTCTTCTGTAAACAGTTTATACGTCTCACCTGTATCTCCCATGACTGGGTCAACAAGTAAAAGCGTTTCTTTCGTATGAAATTTATCTAAAAAACGAAAAATGTTATGAATTTGCTCCTGGCCCGTTACGAAGCCGGTATGGATCCCATCGAAAGTTACATGAAGCTTGCTCCATTCCTCTTCGAAATGCTGCATTTTGGATGTAAAGTCCTCACAAAAAAAGCTTGGATATCCTGTTTGTGAAGACAATACAGCAGTTGGTAAAGGACACGCCTGCACTCCCATTACCGAAAGAACCGGAATCGCAGCTGTTAATGAACATTTTCCAAAAGATGATAAATCTTGTATTACAGCGACTTTTTTCATAATGACCTCCTTAAAGTGAAACTTCAATCAGCCGGGATTCTCCATCTTCAACTAATTTACAGTCACTATTTGTATCATTCACTTCTCAAATACCGACAGTACATATCTGATTGTATCTTCCATTGATTCAGAAACTTTTCTTTATCACCATCTAATGAGTAGTGCATGCCAAAAGCATCAAGTGTAATAACAATGCTTTCTGCAATATTAATTAATACAGCAGGTTTAGTAGGTTCGATTGCTTGCATACAATTGCTATATACCTTAATGAGCTGCTGCTTTAAGTTGTGTATTCGATGTTTATAGTCTGGATGTATCAATGCATAATTAAAGTAATGAAACAGAGCTATAAATGTTTCTCTATTTTTCTCTGCCAGTTCAATTGTTAATTTACCTAATGCACGAAAAAATTCTTCTAATGATTCACAATTAAAACTTGATAATGATTGTGTAGCTTCTGAAGTGATTACTTCAAATAAATCTACCAATATGTCATCAACAGAATGAAAATGATGAAATATTGTACTTTTACTAATACCAGCTTCGTCTGCTATTTTTTTTGCACTCAAGCCGGACATACCTTCACGTGCAAGTATCGAAATTGCAGCTGCACGTATACGGTCTTTTGTTTCTAATCCCTTTTGAATTCTTAAATCATCTTTCATCGTATCACCCATTTCATCATAGCATTAACTGTCCGACCGGTCAAAAACATTATTGACCGACCGAGCGGTTAGTTTTATAATAACTTTAAATACATCTTAAGGAGGAAATTGGATGAAGAATGATAAAGTTCGAATACCTAAGTTTTTTTACGAATTATTCGGTGGTGAACAGTTCAAAAGTGAGTTAACCATTATTATTACCTTCACCATATTTTCAGCAACTGTTGTTGGTTTATTAACAATTGACTATTGGTCCACACTTAAATGGTATCAACAACTTGTTTTATTTCTTCTATATATTGATATTGCCGGAGGAGTCATCGCTAACCTCACATATGGAACAGATATCCATTATCACAAAAGCCCCGTAGCAAGGTGGACCTTTATCGCAATTCATGTTCAACCGCTTCTTGTCGCATGGATAGTGGGAAGTTCTATGCCTATAGCCTTTAGTGTATGGAGCTACACAATAGTAAGCGCAATTGTTGTCAATTTAATCCGAACCATGCCATTCCAACGAACATTCGCAGGAGCTCTATTAACATCCGGGTTAATTGGGCTATTTTTTATTGGACATGAACTGGAACAAGTAATCTTCATTATTTACATGATGTATATGATGAAAGTAATCTACAGTTTTGCTGTATATCATCATAAGGGGGACCTAAAATGAATAAAGTTCACAAGCAAGACTTTAAAATGTGTAGTGAATTATTTGAAAAGGCTTTTTCAAATGACCCCTTACTTATATATTTATTTGGCAAGAACCCTAATCGACCCATAAACAAGTTTTTTCACTTTATTTTAGAATATGCAAACGTGAAAAATCAGCTCATTGTAGGAAAAGAATTAAATGGAGTCATCCAAGGAGTAGCTTGTATTGAAACACCTGATTCACAACAACCCCTCAAATCAATTTCAACACATTTTAAGTCAATGAAAATCCTTACACAATTCGCACTTCAAATTGAGTGGTCAACATTCAAGAAAATCAATCATTACATGAAAATCACAAGTGCACTGCGCCCAAAAAGACCATATCATTACCTAGTCTGTATCGGTGTTCATCCAAAAGAACAAGGAAAAGGAATCGGAAAACATTTACTTGAATTGATTCATAAGACTGTTGATGCTGATCCTATCTCAACAGGAATTGGTCTTGATACTGAGAATAAAGATAATGTAGAGCTTTATAAAAAATTTGGTTATCAATTAGTAAGTGAAGATAAACTCGGTGACATTACTATTTATTCGATGTTTAGGAGTAAGGGGAATGATACACCATAATAAAAAGGTTTGAGATAAAAGGATTTCCCCTTCTTCTCAAACCTTTGCCACTCAGGTATTCTCTTACTTTTTAAGAGTTACATCATTTCACTGTCCCCGTGCCATCAACATTCTTTTCAAATTTATCAAGCATTGCACGCACTTCGTCTGTTGATTTCGTGCTCATCAAGTTATTTCTTAATTCAGCAGCTCCGTGGAATCCTTTGACATAAATTTTGAAAAAGCGATGAAGCCCTGTGATGGAACGTGGCAGTACTTCTGCATATTGATCTTGAAGATCAAGCTGCAATCTTAAAAGATCAAGGTATTCTTTACTACTATGCTCTTTTGGCTCTTTTTCAAAAGCAAAAGGATTTTTGAAAATACCTCGTCCGATCATAACGCCATCAATACCGTATTTTTCAGCAAGCTGTAGTCCAACTTGACGGTCAGGAATGTCTCCATTAATTGTTAGTAGTGTATTTGGTGCAATGCGGTCACGTAATTCCTTGATTTCTGGAATTAGCTCCCAATGTGCATCTACTTGGCTCATTTCCTCTCTTGTACGTAAATGAATAGAAAGGTTCGCAATATCCTGTTTGAAAATATGCGTTAGCCACTCCTTCCACTCATCTACCTCCTTAAAGCCAAGTCGTGTTTTCACGCTGACAGGCAGTCCGCCTGCTTTTGCGGCTTGAATAAGTTCCGCCGCAACGTCTGGACGTAGGATAAGGCCACTACCTTTTCCTCTCGATGCCACATTTGGTACAGGGCAGCCCATATTAATATCGATGCCTTTAAATCCTAGCTCTGCCATGCCAATACTCATTTGACGGAAATATTCGGGATTATCTCCCCAAATATGTGCCACCAATGGTTGTTCATCTTCTGTAAAAACTAAACGGCCACGCACGCTTTTGATTCCATCTGGATGACAATAGCTATCCGAGTTTGTAAACTCTGTAAAAAATACATCCGGTCGACCGGCTTCGCTTACGACGTGACGAAAAACAACATCTGTCACATCTTCCATTGGTGCAAGTACAAAAAATGGTCGTGGTAAATCACGCCAGAAATTATCTATCATTTTAAGCTCAAATCCTCTCACTATGGTTACAATTTCAAACTCTCGGTCAAAAAATATAAAGCCAAATGTTCCACTTCTTTTACACTTATATCATGCTTCATAACTTATTATCAAACACAAGTACATTTGGACATTTATAATTTGTGAAAATCGACAATCTTTATTTTAACTAAAATTGATCCTGAATAGTATTTTTATAAAGTGAAACTTTAATCAGTGGGGGGTTTTCTTCATCCCCCACTGATTATTAGTTGAACCAATCGGGCTTTTATGGGCCGTTGATTCTCCACCTAACCTCTTTGCTTTCGCTGAATTTTGAGGTAGGGGTCTTACTGCCCGTTAATGCGGGATAAATAAAAAAGCAGATGGTATAGATTTTTTCTATATCAAATGCTTTTCTATTATACCAACTTAAGTCAAGCCATACACTCCACATATGCGGGGTGTATGTGGCAATACAATGGGATGTTTGTGAGTTCAGTTATAAGAGAAGAAGCAATTATAAAGTGAAACTTCTCTCAAGTTTTGAGGTGGGAGTCTTACTGCCCGTTAATGCGGGATAAACTAAAACTGTAGTGTAATAGTAATCGCTCCAATGATGTCACTGCTAGACAGTCATTTTCCAGCTTGATAACGCTAACCAGTTTTCCATTTCTTTATAATCAGGCATTATCTTCCCAACAAGGCGCCAAAAGGAACGATCATGATTTAGATGGACCATATGGCACATTTCGTGAACGACTACATAATCAATCACCCTCGGTGGTGCCATTGCCAGCTTCCAATTAAATGTTAACTGTAGATTTGAATCACAAGTTCCCCATGTACAGTTACTATCTGAAATACGAATGGAACGCGGTTTTGTTTTAAAGTTGCTTTGATACGATTTAATACTCTTCTCTACTAACGTTTTACATTGCTTATAATAAAACCTTTTTAAAGCTTGTTTTATTTTCTCATCTTCAAGCTCTTTCACATATATATGTAGCTTATCTCCTTCAAACACTGCATTATCTTGCCCAATACTTGCATCTTGAGAGATTTGTATCGGATATGTGTTCCCTAAATATAAAAAGCTCTCGCCCTGATTATAAGCCTTCTCCTGCGGCCCGCGCATTCTCTCCTTCATTTCCTTACGCGTTTTCTGAATCCAATCCCATTTCTCCTCTAACAGTTGAAGGACGTATTCAACTGGCGTACCTTTCGGAGCTTGTACTTCAACATTCCCGTAAGAATCCACATAAAGACGTACGGATTTTTTCTTCTTATAATTTATATGGAAATTAATTGTCTCACCTGAATATGTATGTATCATTTCATCACCTAGAGTATTCGTTCATGTTATTTTTACAAACAAAAAAGAGTAGGCTACAAACGTCCTACTCTATCTATTATATCATTTACTGTTTTAACATAAATGTTACAATGCTTATCCTCTATATTTTACAGCTAGTCCCTTTAAGAAATTCCTTGCGTACCTGTCACCGCACTCTTTGTAATTCTTATGGCCTTTCTTTCTTAATAGAGCGCCTAGTTCTCCTTTTGTTACCTTAACCCCTACGCTATCTAATATATCAAGCACATCCTCGCTTGTTAATGATAGTGCTATTTTCATTTTCTTTAAAAGAAGGTTATTTGCACTTTCATTAGTTTGTAAAGGCATTGCTTGTCCAGCCGGTTGCCCTGGTTTCGGATCTTGCTTTCCTCTTTTAAAAGTAATAAAACCATTTAAAAATGACTCTAACATCATAATATCGCATGCTAGTACGTAATCATTTTCCTCATCAACTTCCTGCTGGGGACTTTTCTTTAACTTGGTAAGCATATCAACTACTTCTTCCTTCGTTACTTCAATGCCACCAAGTTTAAATATTTCCACCATATCTATATCTTTTATATCCATAGCATATCTTACTCTTTTTAATATATCATTATTGCTCATTGCCATTGTTAGTCCTCCTAAAACGTTACATATAGTAATACCTTTAGCACTTTTAAGCTAATGTGCGCTAAATTACTACTTTAACATTTTAAAGGCATGTTTTATAGCCTTACTCGGATTAATGTCTTTAAAATAAAAGCAGATAGAAATTCTCCTCATCAGAGTCTGGATTTCCATCTGCTTATTCAAACTATCTTTCAAGCCAAGCCACACACTCCACATGACTGGTGTGCTGAATGTAGATAAAATATAAAAATTGATGTAGTATTGTTCACCCAATATTTATATACATATTTTATTTATAGCATGCTTCAACATAGTATTAACAGCAGTATACAAAACTTTGTAAGAATTGAAATTCAATTCTATTTTCTAAATAAAAGATTCCTTCTTAGGGAAAATTAAGAACCTCGGTTAACTTTTTCTATTAGACCTCCTTTTTAGAGTCGGTGCGAATCTCTTTTTCATCATAATTGTATGTGATATCTATTGTTTGCCCCTTCACCTTTGCACTGGCTGAGAAATCTTTAAGAAGCGTATGGATTGTGCCTTCAGGTAAGGCCATTTCGTATTTAGAAGGGAATAACAAATACTTATATTTTTCTTCTGGCACATCATCAATACAATCCGGTCCTGCAAATGGAAGATAGATTTGGTAAGAGAAATTTTCAAAACATATTACAAAGATACCAAATGGTGTTTTCTCACTTGATTCCCACTTCCTTATGGCTAAGATCATTTCAATATCAATAAATGGCTTCGGCCCAGGAATAAACTGTTCAAAAATTTTACAAACCGGGGTGTCACGTAGCAAATAATTTTCTTCTCTAATCCAATCAAATGTCTCCCAAAAATATGGTAAATAGTGTTTTGGCATTATTGAAAGTGCCATTTTTACAAAACATTTATATACAGAGAGTGGAACGTAAGGGCTTCTCTCTCCTTTTATAGTAAATGAATTATTATTTGAATCCTCAACTATATTACCACTATTAATTACATCCTGAATGATAATCCTACGCCTCTTTTTCTCTTCCTTTTCATGCTCAATCCTTAACCCAGTTTTATTCTTATAAACTGGAATACCCGTCTTACCTCTTATACCTGTTGTAGAGCGTTCGAATGAGAGATAATTTGCCAATTCATTTTCCAGTTTGGAAAAGATTTTGTTGCACTCATCACATTCTTCATACGAAATCAAAACTTTATTCCCAATCAATTCAGGTATCGCATGAGCAATCTTCTTAAAGGTTGTTTCTCCCTTTTCTTTACCGCAAAATCTACACTTTCTTTTATTCTTATCTCCAATAAATTCCTTATCCTCGTTTCTAATATTCTCAGTCTTAAGCTTATAGGTTGTAATGTTATAATTTTCTATATAAAATTCAATATGTTGTTTTGCATCATTTCGGTTCACTTTATTCACCTACTATTTATAGTGTTATAATGATTTAATAATTAATTATAGACTCTATGAATAGATAGCTTCTCTTACTTCAGGTTTTAGTTCATATCTAAATTTTAAGTTAAAACCGAAAATCTCTAAAGCTCTTTCTCCATGTTTTTTCATTTGTTCATCTTGAAAACGATATGCATCTTTCTCTGATGGTAGTTTTAAATATGATTCAAAGTTCCCATCGATTGTAGATATCTCTTCTTCATCTTGGAATAAATTATTTTCATTTTGCCATGCATGACGAATCTCATGATATAGATTACCAACTAAATTAATAACTTCATTTGGATCTCTCTTTAAATTTCCAAAAAGAAATAAAAATATTTTAATTTGCCCTTTTTCTCCAACCGTTACACCTGCGGCCTCAATTTGCCCGTTTAGGATCTGTGCATATTGCTCATCCTTCATGACAGGGTTATTTTTCTGTTCTTTTTGAAGTTTTTCTCGATTTTCATAAAAATGTATAGTGTAATTTAAAGATGTGTATTCTTCACCTAACAAAGCAATACATTTCTTAATTTTTATTTGCAATCCTTTTTTTAAATTTCTTATACTTAACCCCATAACTATTCTTCCCCTACTTTATTAATTTATTTATTAATGTAATAAAATTTAGACATATTATTTTATACTGTGGCATGTAATTCTATATAAATAAAAGCTATATTCATAGATGCTCCAAATTAAACAAAAACCTCAAAAACATTAATTACAGAGTGTTTTTGAGAGTACATATTTCTATTCTCTGACGAGAAGCGCCACCGCTTCGCAATGGGTCGACATGATAGTATTGATTGAGTTTTCTACTATTCCATTTTGTTATAATTGATATATTTATGAAGAGTATCTAATAATTCAAGTAAAAACTGTGCATTATACGCCATGTTTCCTCTTTCATACATATATCGAAATACTATAAATGCTTGACCTAGACCATCCATTTCTTGCTCAAAACAATTTTTAGATATATTACCACACGGATGCGCTTCTTTTATTTCATTTTGTATTTCTTCTGGCAACTTCTTGAACAATTTATAAAGATTATGCTCTTTTCTGCAATCAATCTTCTGCCTTAACAGCAAACATTTCAAATATAATTCGCATGCAAATGACACATTTGTAAAAAAGGCATTCCTGTTGTCACTTAACATCATATCTATGCATCTATATGATACATTGTAAAATGCATTTGCTTCTTTATGGCACTTTTTAGACCAATTGAAATAACCTTCATCTGATTTTAAATCTTGCACAGGATTCTTTTGCATTTTCAAATATGCAAGAAGTTTACTGCTTTCAGTCATTGAATCCCTTCCTTTCGCAATCTTTACTTCACCCCTAATTAATTATTTTCATACGACCAACTTTACATCTTAAATAATAGTTCTCTAATATTTTCTATAAAAAAAAACCAAATCCCTTTAATTAGGATTTGGTCTTTCAGCTTTTATTATACTAACTTCAACCAAGCGACCGTTTCAACATGACTGGTGTGCTAGGTGTAGATAAAATATAATAATGTTGATGTAGTAGTGTTTACCTAATAGTAATATGAATATTTTACTTATAGACGGTTCACCATAACTATTTAAAAGGCGTTTTCATTTATTAATACTAATATCTAGAATTTAAGATTATAATTTATACGAGGTGGTATAGTTGAAAGGTATAGATTTAAAAAGTTTCTATCTAAACTCATTTGAAGAAATTCTAGGATTAAGTTTAAATTATAATAAAGATTTATCAATTTCTGTCTTAAACCTTCCAGAAGTAATCTCAAAAATAAATCCAACTAGTATTAATAATATAATTTATCCCATTGAAACCCTACTGAAAGAAGAAAATTTACTTGCTGAACTTTTAAATGAAAAGACATTTTATAAAAAAATATTAGTCACTAAATATATTTATAAATTAATTAACTCCCAAATTGAAGTAAGTGTTCTTGATAACTTTGTTGAAAAATTACAGTCCCTGAGCAATAAAACTTATGAACAACATCAATGTCAAATGGGCTTTATATTATTTAAAAATCCCAAAGATAATATAGAAACTGAGCTATCTAAACTAAAAATTAACTATATTCCTTTTGACAAGTTTTTAAGTATCGATGAATTGGATACCAATAAACAAGCTCTAAAATTAATAGATTCATTATCTCTTTGTTATGTAATCAATTCTTCATATAAAATAACTGGTCTAGCAAAAAAACAAAAGTCTAATCAAAGTATCTCTTCGATTATGTCAAATAGATATCAAAAGGATGAGGAATCACTCTTAAAGTTCTATATGTTTAGATATTTTATAGATAATAATCCAAATAATAAATATAATGATGAACTAGAAAAACTTGATACTCAAATTAAAGATTTGAAGAAAAAAAGCAACACTCTAACATTTTCGGTTGACGAGGCTACAAAGCATTATACATATCTAGGGGAAAACAACCCTAGCTCTTCAGAGTTTAAATCTGCTGAAAAGGCTTTAAAGGATTTATTAGAAGAGCAACTACTATTACTAGGGAATTTAACAACGCTTCAAAATAAGCAAATAGAAATATTGGAAGATGCCTATACTTGGAAGAAAGGGTTAAAAAAATTCAGTACTGAAAAAACAGCTAGAGCCAACAAGGATATTCAATTCATTCAATTTAATTCCAATAGAATTGAATGGTTCATAAATGATAATTTAATATGTGTATTATCTAATGGTAAATGGCGTGTTCAAAACTATGAATTAATCTCTCACATTATTCTAGAGTTTATACTTAGGCAATATTTCAAAAACAGTGACATCAGCAGTGAAACGTTCATAGGAATTATTAATAAAATTATACCTCGTGCTAAAATTCTATTTAATAATATCCGAGAACTTTCGAATAAAAATATTGGTGCTTTAATAATCCTTTTAGAACAAAGTGAACTACAAAAAAGAACTATTTATAAACAGCTCTTAAGTAAAGAAACATTAACTAATAATGACTATAAAAAAATAGTTCAAACAGATAAAACGAAGCCATTAAACCTCTATAGTTGTGATAAATATTTATTTGAATTAATCTGCTCAGTCGACGGGGCTGTTCTTCTAGATAAATATTTTAATATCTTATCTTTTGGTGAAATGATTAAAAACTCTATAGAAACTCCTCCCGTTGCGGAAGAAGGTTCTAGAACCTTAGCTGCGGCTAAAGCATCTCGATTCGGACTAAGTATCAAAGTGTCAGAAGATGGGGATATCAGTCTATTTGAAGATGGTTCACCAATAATAAAGCTTTAAGAAAAGGCGGCCCTAAAATGTAGTCGCCTTTTCTTATTTTACTTATGATAAGGTTCATCGTAATTAATCCTAGATAGAAATAAGACCCTATCGGAATATCGATAGGGTCTGTTGCTCACTGCTACATTCCGTATTGATTTTCCCTCACAAGCCAAATACACTCCACATGTGCAGAGTATATTTGGCAACACATGGGGTGTTGGTGAGTAATTATAATACATTATATATAATTTATCAGAATTTAATTTGCTATCTTCTGGTTATTTATTAATTAAATGGTCCTGTATCATTTGTTTGATTTCCCTAAAATTTTGTTTTCCTTTGTCACCTTCGGTATTTGCTCGCATATAAATTCTACCCACTAAATACTTACTAGATAAAGCATTAAAAATAATAGAATCTTTTATCCAATCATCTTTTCCTGAAATACAGAAATCCCCACTATCATCTTTATTAAGTAATACCGCTTTTTCTCCATTCAAATCTTTTAAAGGATCATTTTCAGTAATACAACTTCCTATAAAAGGCTCTAGGGCTCTATCACTTTGTATAATAACACCCTTAATATTATTAATTCGACTTTTTATATCCTCTCTCATCATTTCTTCTTTTGGATATTCCTCAAAAATACGTTTCCAAATCTTTCTATTTTTCAGCTCATGTATTGTCATTTTATCTTGTGATTCTGTAGCATTCTCAATGTAATCTAAAAACTTCTCATCTGAGAGGTTCAGATAATCAGCAATAAATTTTTCCGGTGTACTGCACTCTACAAATTCATATCCTGCAGCTTTTAATCCCTTTGTAGCGCAAGATAACATTGTGTTACAAGCTTGGTTTGTCTTATGAAAATAAACCTGTATATAGAGTTCATACCTTGCCTGAAGGAAATTTTCAACCGCGGGTAAACCACTCTTTTTTATCCCAAGCCTTATACTACTACTTTCGTTATCAATGAATGGTAATAGAGATTTAAGTAATCTATTAAGATCGTATGTCCCGTATTTTACTCCAGTAAAATAGCTATCCCTCAGTAAATAATCCATTCTATCACAATCTAACGGGGCCCCCGCAACAATTTGATTTAAAAAAGGTGTAATATTATATCCTGCTGTTTCAATAGTTCTAAGATTAAGTTTTTCATTCATAATAGTTAAAATAGCTTTTATCCTATCTGAATCAAAACCTAAATCTGTAAGCACCTTGGCAGTGAAATAGTAAGACACATATTCATGCTCTACATGTGATTCTGTTCCCTTCTTGCTTTCAATCAAGTGTTCTAATGCATTGGCCAGTTCTTCGTTGAATTTAAGATTCTCATCATTTCTAATCATACTTAAGAAAGCAGAGCTTTTTGGTGCAAACTCGTCGAATAGGTGTGACATCGGTCCGTGGCCGATATCGTGTAAAAGGGCAGCAATCCTCAAATCCAAAAATATATTTATAAACTCTTCTTCACTAACAGAATCATAAGTTAAAATACTTCCATTACCTTCTATTTTATATTTCTCCTGTTTGTCTCTTGATGTACTGGCATTACTTAGAGCACTCAAAAGCATCTCGCTAGCTAAATGCATTACGCCAATTGAATGTTCAAATCTTGTATGATTCGCGGAAGGAAAAACATAATACAAAAATGTGTTTTGTTTAACTTTTCGTAATCTATTAAAAAGCGGATGCGAAACTATTTTTATTTCGTCATCCGACATTTTTATAAGCCCATGAATGGGATCAAGTATACTTTTATTTAGTTTATCAGTAATAAATATCATACTATTCCTTCTTTCTATTTTTTACATAAATTATATCATAAGAGGTAAAAAATAACTATTCAGTATATTTCATCATTATATCTATGGGAATTTGTTATAATATCACCAGGAAGAATGCCAAATACACTATATACAATTCGGATCATGTACAATCGAATATGAACTAGCATGAAGTAAACGAAAAAAGAGTATTTCTATATCTGTGGATCAAAGCGGTGTAAAGGTTATTGCTCCTGAAGTTACTGAACTAGGATAAATTGAAGACATTCTCTATAAAAAAGGGACTTGGCTTGGATTCGAACTCAAATATCTAGCTTTGAAGAAATGAACCAACATAGTTTACAGCGTAAATTTGTTTTAGGAGAGAGGTTACCTTATCTCGGTCGCCATTATAGACTGCAGATAATAAAATCCTCGGATTTATCCTCTTCTTCTTTTCGCTTTCAGCAAGGACAATTTCAAGCATATGTCTGAAAAGATATAAGTAAATTCGAAGGTCGAGGTCAACTCTGTGTAGATGAGGGATATATAACTCCAAACACAAATGATCCTGTTGTAGAGACTGCTGTAAACTCGATTATTGTCCGGAAGTATACGATCGTTTTAAACAAAAGTATGATTTCGCTTTGGATATTAACTTCACTCGTCTCTAGGAAGAGTTCTTTCATGTCAGAGTCAGCACATAAATAATAAGGACAATAAAAAAGAGTAGAGAGCATCAATTGATTGATGCTCTCTACTCTTTTTTATATGTTTTGAACCATACTTTCTTCAATGATGAATTCGAAATTCCGCTTTACTATCACTTGTGATACGATTCACTGTAATTAACCATAACTAGAAAACAGGCCCTATCGATATTTCGATAAGGCCTGTTGCTCAATACTACACCTCTTATTAACCTTCCCTCACAAGCACCACCACACACTTCACATGTCCCAAGTATATATGACAATACAATAGAATGTTGGTGAACTGACATAAGAAAAAATTGTAACTAATAAATTCCCCTGCATTATATTTTCGATAAAAAGAAAGTAGAAAATAGAATGTAGATGCGAGACAGGTCATATATTATATAAAACTAAAAACGCCATTAAGTAAGATGGCTAGTGTAGTAGACAAACCGGTAGAATACTTACTATGAAAAACCTGGAAATATTGTGTGAATATGTACAGACTAAAGGGGGAAAGATTATTATACAACATCTATATTTTCAATAAAGAAAAATTAAAAATACTATATAACCAGGGACTTAATTTCTCAATGCGCCCAATAACTTAACTTCATTAGACCAATGGTATAAAACTTTTATTCAAAATACCGAGTGTAGATAAAAAAGAAAAAGGAGGATCAAGATTTGTCTATAAACTCGTTACCAAATGATGAACTAGTTGGTAAGAAGGTTGGAAGACTAACAATATTAGGTGTATTTAAACAGTTATATACAAGCGGAAGAACTCAAATAAAATATTCCTGCATATGTGATTGTAATACTGACCACCTGGTTTATATTAAGCGTGATGATTTAATCCACAAAAGACGCATTCACTGTGGCTGCTTACGTAAAGAACCAACTAATAAGTATAAAAATCGAAAGTATGCCATATTAAAGCATTACTACAATTCTTCTCTTGTCAAACGTTCCAGTAAAAAACGTTTCACTGAAATTATAGACTTTGACATTTTTGTTCTTCTTGTACAACAACCTTGTGTATTTTGTGGTGATTCATATTCTTGCATACTTAAGGATAGATTTTCTTCCGAGCAAATTAAGTGCAACACCATTGATAGATTAAATAATAACCTCGGTTATGTACCAGGTAATTGTGTACCGTGTTGTGTAAAGTGTAACATCGCCAAGGGAGAGCGTACCCTTGAACAATTTATACAATGGATATTAAATCTAAATAAGAATATCTATGAGGTAAATACGGATGTATCCTTATGAAAATCATATTAATGAACATTTTAACCAACTAACAATAAAATCCTTTTACAAAACTAAAATTAACAATCGTATGACAGGTATATATATATGTACCTGTCAATGTAATCCTAAAAAAAACATAGAGAAAAAAGCTTATGAAGTAATCAAATCTTTGACAATATCATGTGGTTGTCTACAAGGAAGCCAAGGAACAAAATATAATTACACGGAAGAAATTGGAAAAAAATACAACAAACTTACTATACAAGATTATAAAAGGGGGGAAAATGGTTATCTACTACTATGCCAATGCGACTGTGGAAGTTCTCCTAAATGGCTTAGTGCTTATTCAATCTTCCTAGGACAAGTCAAGTCCTGTGGTTGCCTGAACAATATGAACGACTACAAAAAGATGATTGGAATGAAATTTTATAAACTTACAGTTCTTAACTACAAATTAGGTAAGCGGCCCTCTGGACAATCTTTTGTACAATTGTTATGTAAGTGTGAGTGTGGAGTAATCAAATATATTGATAAGTATGAAGTGCAAACTGGACAACTCAGTTGCGGGTGCATGATGAGAGAACTTCTCTCGGAAAGAGGTAATAAAAACCGGACGGAAGCTATATATAAGAATTTATATAACTCTAAAATAAAGTCTATCTCTAAAAAGAGAAACATGAACTATGACCTTACCTTAGAAGAATTCATCTCTATAATTAATCAGCCATGTTACTATTGTAAGGAAGAATCCTCCAATACACACTATGACAAAAAAAGAAGAGATGGAACATATATTAGCGATACCGTAGTGTACTGTAATGGAATAGACCGATTAAATCCGAAAGTAGGGTATATTCGAGATAATGTAGTTCCATGTTGCCGTTTTTGCAATACAGCTAAGATGTCCATGGATGTTAAAGAATTTCAATTATATATAGCTAAATTATACACTCATTTCATTAAAAAACATTCCGGGAAAATAGACATACTTTCATAAAGAACTCCTACTACTTTCCAAACTAAACTTTTTCATTTTCGTACTACTGATAACTATCTAGGGCACACCATTTCTGATAAACTGTCTTTTTCAGTAAATGGCATTTAAAAATTAACAATATTATCACCAGAAAATTATATAAAACTTCAACATAATCAGCAGCATTCTATATAAATATGTGCTAGGTGTAAAATATAATTGAAATTCAGAATGTAACGGTGTTTATCTTATTCATTACCGTTACACAATATATCGTAGTATAAAAAACTAATAAAGTTAAGTGCTTTTTATTAAATTCCGATATTAATGTTTACAAATTTATATTCGTATACAAACTAAATTTTATATGTGTCATACTAAAATCTAGCTATATATAATACATTAAATAAACATTATCGTTCTTATAAAAAGATGATGATAGCATACCATCATCTTTTTATTTCACATTAACCTATTGACTCATTTCATATCTGTTTTTGAAACAGCACAGTTTAACATACTACTTTTTAAAATAGGTTTCTTTCCTTATTCAAAAGTTTCATTAATACGACTTCCCATCTTTAATTCCCAATCTCTTCGAGAACGGATTTCCTGTTCAATCCTATCCTCTTCCTTCTTAGCCCACTTCACAATTGACACATCGTCATGTCTTTTCAAATATGATATTAAACCTAAACGTTGCTGCATTATATCTGCTAATGAACCACTCCAAGACATTGGTATGAAAGATGCTTTAAATTGCTCCAGTATTTCAATTGGATTATCAGCCTTGACCAAAATTTTTAGCGCAAGTGGAGTCCATTCTAAACTACCGTTACTTTCCCTCCTCCTGTAAGGTCGTATAACTAAAGCAACTGCTGGATATCTTACTTTTGAGTCTTCTTCACACCACGTAATAATAATGTCTTCCCCAATGCCAGACAAAAGGTCCATTTCTTCAGAAAACGCTAACCTAATTCTCTTAGTAAAGTCCTTTTCCCCTAGAAGAGAATTGATAAATGTCAGTGGGTGGGTGATTGCAAGAACTTTTAGAACATCATTATAATCACTTAGAGATACCTTATAACTCTCTATAGCATTAAAAATCTTATTACTTAACGTTTTAGCATTTTCCACTGCATTATATCCAACAAAACAAACACTAATAATATTAGCTAGTTCATAATCCATTAAATCTTTACGTATATCATTTCTTAAAAAATCATACTGTAGAGCCAAGTACTGCCCTGTTAAAACAATAATATCACTAGTCATGCTCTCTTTATCTTTTCCATGAAGTCTCATATCTAGGATTTTGATTGCAACATTAACACCACCAGGCTGTGATGAAATGAGTTTTAGCAACTCACATAGATCATTATCAGAGATACTTTTATGAGTACCTCCATATGCTAAATTTTCATATTGCCATATTGGAATTAATCCCAGTGACAATGATTGCTTAAGCCTTTCTAAACCTCTAGAACTGATGTTTACACTAGCTTGTAGCCAGGGATATATTGGAGCTAATACTTCATTCGCAACTACCATGTCAAGGCATTGCTCGACTAGGTTTATATCTATTTTAGAAATCCCTCTTAGAACACCTCTAAGAAGTTGAACACTTCTAATATTTTCATCAAGATGTGATAATTGTTCTATCAAGGTTCGCCATAAACCTTCTCGATCAGCAAATCCTACTGCTAAACCTTCACCAAAACTAATTAATCTGCCCCCCTCGTTGCACAAGAGTTCCGGTAGTATTTCCTGTAGTACTTCTACATTTCCTCCTACCTCTTCTCCTAATAATCGAGTTATGTTTTCTATTCTAACATAATCAATTTTTTCTCCCTCATCATCTTCCCCATACTTAACGTCCATCAAATCTAATGAACTCCTATGATTAGAGAGGGCGTATAATTTTGCTCTTTCAACCAAACTCTTGGGCTCAACTAATGCAGCTAACTTATTCAGTTTTGCTAAATGTTTCAGATATCCAAAAATTACTCGGAATTGGTAGAAAACAAGCTTATACATTAGTTCATTCTGGAGAATTTCATGTAATAAATATTGGAAAACGTATCAAAGTATCAAAAAATGTTCTAATCAGTTGGATGGAAGGAGAAAATCAAGAATGGCTACACAAACAAAATTAGTTAATTGCGGCTCTAAGGTATTTGTTTATGATTTTAAAAGCAAAAATAAAATCGAAGGATTAGGCTTTGAGAAGGATCGCATTAAAGGTAGTATTGTTGATCTTGAGAGGCTGCTTTTAACCAACTTCGTGGATGATAGGCTGCTAACAAACTTTTGTTTAAGCATCTCACGAAATGAATATGCACAAGTACAAAATAGATTAAATTCTTTTATAAAGAACCTCAAAAAAGCAACTGGACATAAACAGATTAAATATTTAGCTGTAGCAGAACCGTCACCTGAGGATGATGAAACTGTTGTAGATATCCATCTTATTACAAATATTGGAATTGAAGACCTAACAATGATTCTAGATGAAGGTATGAACGAAGACAATATAGAGGAATACTTTGAGGACATCTGGGGAAATGAACTATTTATCGATGCCTATTCCTCAAATGAACTAATTAAAACTTTTACTTCTGCTTATGAAAAGTCACTAATAAGTAATGTGCTTGAAATACACCCTAAGCTTTTTTATCAAAACCTAGCATATCCCTCTATACTTTGGAATAAGGATGCTGAAGCATTTATAAAAAAACATAAGCTAACTAAATTTCCTATACACCACTCTACCGAGGTTTATGATAGCAGCTGTGGCTTCGTAATTATAAATGAATATGCTCTTTCATACGATGTTTCTTCCTCAGACAGAGTAGATTCAGAATACTTTTAAAAACTATGCAGAATTACCCCAAGTTTAAAACAAGGATTGCATTATTAGCGCTCCTTGTTTTAACTTTTTTATAAATAATTAGCCCTTAGGTAGAATACCTTTGTTAACTATTTATAAAAAAGTTTCTATACATCAAGATGTTCTATCACAAATCAAATCACACATATTCACAACAACTCCTTTATAAACAAAGGGGTGGGGCACCGAACTCCACTAGCCGAAGGCTCACCAAAACCTACTACCCCTCAAAAAATTTTTATATATTTTGTCTATATATAAGGTTTTTTAGATATCCAAAGGAAAATGGAGCATTTATAAGGATTGATTCGATACCCTATAAATTTCTAACCTTTTCCAACAGCAGTCATTACAGGGCTTATTTCCTGCCATTCTACAGATTTAGACTTATCCTTTCTATAAAAGATATAATTATTACTAGAAATCAGCTGAAATCACTATAAATCATTACAAAATACATTTCTAATGGATTTATAGAACTTATTATAGGTCTAGACCTCATTTAGATGGATGGGGAGAATATATACATGAATATAAAAAGGTTTTTTAACGAAAGTGCACATAACACGGTTCAAGACATTATACAGGCTCTAATTGATTCCAAAATTGACACTTTAATTGACGAATATTACTATCAAGATAAGGTGAACACTACTACATCTCATGCAGAAAGGAAGAACATATCATGAGATGTGCAGTTTATATAAGAGTTTCAACTGATAAGGAAGAACAAAAGGCCTCCCTTAACAATCAACAGGACTTGGCCACGAGATATATTTCTGAGAACAGCTGGGATCTCCATGAGTTTTATATTGACGTAAAAAGTGGTACTACAGATAAGCGTGAACAATTACAGCAACTTATATCTGACGCTAAAGCTAACAAATTTGATGTTATTTTATCAAAAGAATTATCACGTTTAGCTCGTAACGGCCGCTTATCCTATGAAATCCGTGATATTGCTGAGAGATACGGCATTCATATCGTAACTTTAGATAATGCAATTAATACCTTGACTGGCCAAGTTAATATGTTTGGTATCTACACCGCTCTGTATGAGGCAGAAGCTGATAGAATAAGCGAGCGTGTGAAAGCTGCTCGTAGAAGCCTTGCCCATAGAGGATTGTTTAAGGGATCTAATCCGCCTTATGGATATGAAGTGAAAAATGGTAAACTCTTCATACGTCCTGACAAAACTCCAGACGTAGTAAGATATATTTTTAAGCAATATCTTTCTGGGAAAGGTTTTGACTATATTGCTCGGCAATTGTATAACAATGGTTTATCAACACCTGCTCAAATCGCTGGAAAGAAAAACGCCAATGACAAATGGCAAGGTTCAACAATAAGGTGTATCCTAACAAATCCTCACTACACAGGTGACTTAGTTCAAGGACGTTCTACAACCAAAAGTGCTAGAAATAAAAATAGAGAGCACAATCACCCTGACAACTATATTGTGGTATCAAACACTCATGAGGCTATTATTTCAAAAACAGACTTTGAGGTTGTTCAACAACTAATACAAAGTAGAAAGCGCACTCGTCCTCAAGCAGAAAAGCACTTATTCACTAACACTTTATACTGTGCTGACTGTGGAAGTGGAATGCACTATAAGAAGAATAGTCGAGGTTATATTTGTGGAAATTACAACAAACATGGCTCTAAGGCCTGTAGCAACCATTTAATTCGAGAAGCTGACTTACAATTAGTGATATCCAGCGAACTCCAAATGTTTGCTTCTACCTTAAAAGATCAGGATATTTTACTTAAAATTGAAAGTAAAATGCAACAGCAACAGCAAACTTCACAGAAGCAAATAGAAGTCTTTTCCACCGAAATAAAGCGGTTGAAACAAAAGAAAAAGAAGATATTTGATTTATTTGTTGACGATAAAATTCCAAAAGAAGATTATGATGATTCTACAATCGATATCAACAACGAAATAAATGCGACATCTTCTAAGATTAAACAATTAGAATCTTCTCTTCAAGTCAAAGAGAATGAGCCCATACTTAAGGAATTAAAAAAGCAGCTCGACATTTTTATAAGCTTCCAAAAGCTTACACCTGAAATTCTACATCGGTTAATTGACCGAATTGAAATAAAAGCAGATGGAAATCCGAACATCTTTTATCGATGCTCGGATCCATCTGCTTATTCTTCGATTCTCTCTATCAACGCACAGCACTCCACATGCGTAGTATGCGGGAACATATCCACAGGCTGAACTTCCTGCGTCTTATATCCACCCTCTTCTAACACTTTTAAGTCACGTGCTAGTGTTGCTGGATTACAGGATACGTATACAACGCGCTTTGGTTTCATGTCGATGATTGTGTTTAGTAGTGCATCATCGCAGCCTTTGCGCGGCGGGTCTACTACGATTGTGTCGGCGATTATGCCTTGTTTGTACCAATTTGGGATGACAACTTCAGCTTCACCTACTGCGAATTCTGCGTTTGTCATGTTGTTTAATGTAGCATTTCGTTTTGCGTCTTCAATTGCCTCTGGAACAATTTCGACGCCGTATACTTTTTTCGCTTTTTGCGCTAAGAATAGTGAAATGGATCCGATTCCACAATATGCATCAATAACCGTTTCGTTTCCATCTAATCTTGCGTATTCTAACGTTTTATCGTACAGCACTTTCGTTTGTTCTGGGTTTACTTGATAGAACGAACGAGCGGAGATTGCGAATTTAATGTCTCCAATAAAGTCATAAATGTATTCTGATCCGTATAAAACAGTTGTTGTGTCACCGAAGATGACGTTTGTACGTTTATTGTTAACGTTTTGAACAACTGATTTTACGTTTGGAAATTTCGTTGTAATTTCTTTAATAATTGCTTCTTTATTTGGAAGATCCGCTGTGCGCGTGATGAAGACAAGCATAATTTCCCCTGTTACTTGTCCATATCTTGCCATAACGTGGCGCAACGTTCCTTTATGGCGCTCTTCATTGTAAGCTCTAACGCCATGCTTTTCACAAATGCCCTTTACTTCTTGAATTAACGTATCATTTTCTTCTGCTTGAATTAAGCAAGTTTCCATATTGATAATGTCATGTGTTCCTTGGCGATAGAACCCAGCAACAAGTCCACCTTCACGCTCCCCAATTGGTACTTGTGCTTTGTTTCTGTACAACCATGGGTTTTCCATACCGAGAACAGAGTGAACTTTTACATCTTGTAAACCACCGATGCGCTGCATAACGTCACGTACTTGTTTTTCTTTCGCTTTTAATTGTCCTTCATATGTTAAATGCTGAAGCTGACAACCGCCGCACTGATTGTATACAGGGCACTCTGCGTCTTTACGGTACGGACTTTCTTTATGAAGCTTCATTAAACGACCAAATGCAAAGTTCTTTTTTACTTTAATAATTTTAATTTGTGCTTCTTCGCCAGGTAAGCCATTTTTTACGAAAATAGGATAACCACTTACTTTCGCAACACCGGCACCGTCATGTGTTAAATCTTCAAACACTACATCAATAAATTCGTTTTTTTCCACTGGTGGTGTTATTTTCACGCTCATTTTTCCGACCTCTCTTTTTCATACATGCGTTACATTTTATCATATTATAATGTCTTTTTTCTATGTATAGAAAAAAGGTATTGACGAATTTTGTCGTATGATGTTAATCTACTACTAATTATATACGGATAGCATTACCTCATATATCCTTGATGATATGGATCAAGAGTCTCTACCTGGCAACCGAAAATTGCTGGACTATGGGGAAAACTAATGAATATTGGACTGTTGTATACACTTTGGCTCATATTGATTAGCTTTCTCTCATAGATGAAAGTGAATCCGTATGGGCTTTTTTGTTATTACAAAAGGTCGGACATCATATGTATAACCTTTATTAAACCGCTTTCACACACTGTCCTTCTATTCTAGAGGATGAGTTTTGAGCAGCTACATTAAGGTCCTGCTTTCACTAAAGGTCATGCGCTCTCTACCTACTTGTGTTTCAAACAAGGCGCGTGGCTAAAAAAGGCACTGACCGCTACTACACATGGACAGTACCTCTATCCTACCTAAAAAAGAGGGTTTTAAGGGTTTAAAGATTCTAGTTATACAACCGACGTTTTATGTTAACACTTTATATGAACTTCTGAAAGGGGCAACTTCATGCAGTATGTAATGAGCATTATCGGTATTCTTGTTATATTAGGTCTTTGCTTTGCTTTATCCAATAACAAAACAAAAATCAACTTCCGTGCAATTGCTATTATGTTTGTGTTCCAATTATTTATCGGTTGGTTTATGTTTAGTACAAAAATTGGACAGCAAATTCTAGTCTTTATTAGTAAAGTATTTAATAAGTTAATTAAACTTGGTACAACAGGTGTTGATTTTCTTTTCAATGGCATCGAAAGAGATTTTGTATTTTTCTTAAATGTACTATTAATTATTGTCTTTTTCTCAGCATTACTTTCTATCTTTAGTTACCTTGGTGTTTTACCTTTCATTGTCCGCGTTTTTGGCGGTGTGATTTCGAAAGTAACAGGTTTACCACGCGTTGAATCATTCCATGCTGTAAACTCTGTATTCTTCGGTTCTAGTGAAGCGTTACTTGTAATTAAAAATGACTTACAACACTTTAATAAAAACCGTATGTTCATTATTTGCTGTTCGGCAATGAGTTCTGTATCTGCTTCTGTTACAGCATCGTATGTAATGATGTTAGATGCAAAATATGTACTTGCAGCACTGCCACTAAATTTATTCTCTAGCTTAATCGTTTGTTCACTATTAACACCAGTTGATACAGCGAAAGAAGAAGAGGAAACAGTTCAAAAGTTTGATAAAAATCTATTTGGTGATAGCCTAATTGGTGCATTGATTAACGGTGCGTTAGACGGTTTAAAAATTGCTGGTATCGTTGCAGCATTAATGATTGCTTTCATCGGTGTGATGGAAGTTGTAAACTACGTCATTACTGCTGCTTCTGGTGCAATTGGTTACACAATTACATTACAGCAAATTTTCGGTTACATTCTTGCACCATTCGCATTCTTAATGGGTATTCCTTTTCATGATATTATCCCAGCGGGTGGTATTATGGGGACAAAGATTGTATTAAATGAGTTTGTTGCAATTTTAGATTTAAAAGAGATGGTGGGTACGTTAGATCCACGAACAGTAGGAATTTTAACAGTATTCCTTATTAGCTTTGCAAGTATTAGTCAAATCGGTGCAATTGCTGGTACGATTCGCGCTCTATCAGAAAAACAAGGAAGTGTCGTATCAAAATTCGGTTGGAAGATGTTATTTGCTTCTACACTTGCTTCTATTTTATCAGCTACAATTGCAGGATTGTTTATATAGTCTATATCATAACGAAAAGGCCTCCAATTACTGGTAGGCCTTTCTTTCTTTTTAGTATGAGTCAATGGAAATGAAATGTTATAATTTACAAAAACAGACATAGGGGGGCTATGTAAATTTGGAACACTTTTTCAAGTATCTTTACTCATCATTCATAGATATAAAAAATCACGATGTTGTTGGCGTACCATCTTATGTATTTTTTATTCCGGCAATTATCGCAATAAGTTATATGATATTTGTTTGTATAAAGCCTCCAAACAATACACTTTAACTACTCATGTTTTATTGTTCAAAATATAAAATGAGTCAGATACAAATATGGACCTGACTCATTTTATCCCGCATTAATGGGCTGTAAGACTCCCACCGAGTGAAGTTTCACTTTATATTCATTCGTAATTCCTTCTCCATTAAACTCCGTAAATGTGAATCTCGTAAATTTTTTCATTAAAAAATGCTTTTGTTTATATTTTTTAATTTTTCTTGTATTATATAAATTAAGAAATTTCTCAAATAAAGGAGAGAATACATATGTCATTTGAGCAAACGTTAGAAAAATATGCTGCATTAGCAGTAAATGTTGGCGTAAATATTCAACCTGGGCAAACATTATTTATCGGTGCCCCAATTGAGTCTTATGAATTTGTACGCCTTGTTACAAAGAAGGCATACGAATCTGGAGCAAAACATGTATATGTAGACTGGGCAGATGAAGTATTAACACGTATAAAGTTTGATTTAGCACCTGAAGAAGCATTCTCTGAATTCCCAGCATGGAAAGCACACGCTCGTGAAGAACTTGCAAAAGAAGGAGCTGCATTCCTATCGATTTATGCATCGAATCCTGATTTATTAAAAGGTGTAGATTCCGCGCGTATTTCTCGTGCAAATAAAGCAGCTGGCGAGGCAATGAAAGTATATCGTGACTATGTACAAGCTGATAAAGTAAGCTGGTGTGTCATTTCTGTTCCAACGAAAGAATGGGCAGCGAAAGTATTCTCAGACTTGCCAGAAGAACAGCAAATTCCACAGCTCTGGGATGCAATTTTCAAAGCAACACGTGCTGATTTAGAAAACCCAGTACAAGCGTGGGATGAACATAATGCAAATTTACATACAAAAGTAGATTATTTAAATGAGAAACACTATAAAGCACTACACTATAAAGGTCCAGGAACAGATTTAACAATCGAGCTTCCTGAAAAACATGTATGGGTAGGTGCTGGTAGCTTAAACGAAAAAGATGTACCATTTATGGCAAATATCCCAACAGAAGAAGTATTTACAATGCCTCTAAAAAAAGGTGTAAATGGTTATGTAACAAGTTCAAAACCGTTAGTATATAGCGGTAATATTATCGATAACTTTACACTTACATTTGAAAACGGTCGCATTGTTGACTATAAAGCGGAGACTGGTGAAGAAGCGTTAAAGAATTTAATTGAAACAGATGAAGGGTCCCATTTCATTGGAGAGCTTGCGCTAGTCCCACATGATTCACCAATTTCAAATACAAATATTTTATTCTATAACACATTATTTGATGAAAATGCTTCTTGCCACTTAGCAATCGGAAACGCTTATGCGTTTAACTTAGATGGTGGTAAAACGATGTCAAAAGAAGAACTTGAAAAACACGGTGCAAACTCTAGTATTACACATGAAGACTTTATGATTGGTAATGCTGAACTTGATATCGACGGTATTAAAGAAGATGGAACACGCGAACCAGTCTTCAAAAAAGGAAATTGGGCATTTTAATGCAAAAAACGGCTATCTCACTAAGAGAATAGCCGTTTTTTTATCTATAATAGACTTTCTTCTTCGTAAATAAAAGAAGTTTCTTCCCATACAAATTTACCTGTTTTTAAAATAAGTTCCTCAACAGATGGTAATAATACATCCGCAAGCGGTGCTAACGTTTTTTCATCTCCAGTTCCAGATAATACACCAATTCCGTAACCAGCCCCACTATTCTTTGCTAAATGCAAATCCGTTGGTGTGTCTCCAACAATTACTACTTCATTAGGTCTAATGTTAAATTTACTACAAAACACCTCTACAATTTGCTTATTTGGTTTTTGTACTGGAAATGTATCTGACGTTACAATAAAATCAAAAAACGATTGCAATTCGTATTGTTGAAGAAATAGCTCTGTTGAAGCATAATCATCTGCAGTGACGATACCAACAATATAATTTTTCTCCTTTAAAGTTGTTAATAACTTTGGTAGATTAGCAGTCATTTTCATATGTGAACGCTGCTTATATAACGTAGAAAATAAACTCTCACTAACCCACTCATGCACTTCGCTATATGCGACCGAAGGAACATGTTTTTGGAGAAGGTGTGCTAAATCTTTGCTCGTCCCTGCTGCGAGCGCACTGTATGGATCTACAAACTCACCATCTACTCCAATTTCTGAAAGAATCGCTGTTTTAAGTGTGATAGGTAATCTATGACGATTGATAAATTCTGTAACAACTTCTTCTGCAACTTTTACCCAAATTGAGTGAAAATCCATTAATGTTCCATCTTTATCAAACAAAATCGCTTTTATTGTACCCACAACTTTTCCCCCATTCTTTCTGAACTTACCTTGATTGTAACAGGGAAATGTAGATGTATTATAAAGCTATTGTAAAGATTTTGTTTATCCCGCATTAACGAGCTGTAAGAGCCCGATTGGTTCAACTTGTATAACATCAAAAGGCCCTATCATGAATAGCTGACAGGACCTTTTTTACTTATACTTAAACTTATAACCCTAAAGAAACATATTTAATTTCTAAATATTCATCAATTCCAAAATGACCACCTTCTCGGCCAATACCACTCTCTTTATAACCACCAAATGGCGCTTGTGCAACAGATGGTAAACCATCATTTAAACCGATAATTCCATACTCTAAAGCTTCACTAATGTAAAACGCTTGGCTCACATTTTCTGTGAATACATAAGCCGCTAAACCATACGGTGTATTATTTGCTCTCTCAATTACTTCGTCTACCGATTTAAACTTCGCAACTGGTGCAACCGGTCCAAATGTTTCTTCATACATACATAACATCTCGTCATGTGCCTCACCAATAATTGTTGGCTTCATAAAATGGCCATTTAGATCTACATCTGCTGCTCCGCCATATAAAACTTCTCCACCCTTTTGAACCGCATCTTCGATATGTTCTTTTACTTTTTTCACAGCAAACTCATCAATTAACGGTCCAACAGTCGTGCCTTCTGCAAAGCCATCTCCAACCTTTAATTCGCTTACAGCTACTTTAAACTTCTCTACAAATGTATCATATACATCCTCTTGTACAAAAACGCGGTTTGTACAAATACATGTTTGTCCTGCATTACGGAATTTTGAACCAATTACCGCTGTTACAGCTTTATTTAAATCTGCATCGTTCATTACGATGAATGGTGCATGTCCCCCTAATTCTAAAGAGATTTTTTTCATTGTTTTTGCAGCACCGCACATTAATTCTTTCCCAATCTCTGTTGATCCTGTAAAGGACACCTTTCTAACACGTCCATCTTCCATCCACGTATCAGCAATTGCTTTTGCACTACCTGTTACAACGTTTAATACACCTTTTGGAATTCCTGCTTCATGCGCTAATTCAGCTAGTTTCAATGCCGTTAATGGTGTTTGACTTGCAGGCTTTACAACCGCTGTACAACCTGCTGCAAGCGCTGGAGCAACCTTTCGCGTAATCATCGCTGCTGGGAAGTTCCATGGCGTAATTGCTGCGATAACACCAACGGGTTGTCTCATGACAAAAATACGTTTATCCGGATGCGAAGCTGGAATCATTTCACCGTAAATCCTTTTTCCCTCTTCCGCATACCATTCTACAAAACTATTTGCATAGTTCACTTCACCAAGCGCTTCAGTAAATGGCTTTCCTTGTTCTTTCGTCATGATCGCTGCAATCTCTTCTTTATTTTCATCGATAAGAGTGAACCATTTTTTTAGCTTTTGCGCACGATCGGCTGCTGTTAGCTTCGACCAACTTTTAAAAGCCATATGTGCTGCATCAACTGCTTGCTTTGCTTCCGTTACCCCGCCTTTTGGAACAGTCGCAAAAATCTCTTTCGTTGCCGGGTTGTTCACTTTAATTTGTGCCTCTAATTGAACCCACTCTCCATTTATATACATCGCTTTTTCTTCTAAATTCATATACGTCGCTTTTTTATCCAATGTTTTCATCCTCCTCTATATGTTCATCTCGTTTTCTTTCATATTTTCCTAGCAACATCCTTATAAAGAAGTAAGCACCAAATGCTGTCCATCCTAATATCATTACCCACTCATACGGCCAAATAAGTGCAGCTGGCATTCCAGGCATATAAAGTAGGACAAAACCGATACTTAATATAACTGCAATCCAGCCAAACACTTTCCCATTTTTCACTTTAAATGGCCTATCTAAGTTCGGTTCTTTATTACGTAAAATTAGAAACGAAACACTAACCAGTAAATACGAAATGACAATTCCAAGTCCACCGGCATTTACAATCCAAACGAGCGCTGGCCTTCCAAGTAAAGGAGCAAAAAACGAAAGCATTCCTAAAAATATAATTGCGTTTGAAGGTGTTTTATATTTTGGATGTACCTTCGCAAACCAAGCTGGAATCATTTCGTTTTTGGCCATCGCATACAGTACACGGCTTCCTCCAATGATAAAAGCATTCCAGCTCGTAATAATTCCTGCTAGTCCGCCAAAGATTAAAATGTTCGCAAATATTTTTGAACCAAAGACAGCAGCCATCGCATCAGCTGTCGCTAATTTCGTAGTTAAAAGTGCATTTTGATCCAATGCCATCGATACACCTAACGCAATGAGCAGATAAAAAATAACTGCGCAAACGACGGAAAAGATTAATAATTTTCCAATTTCTTTAAATGGAAGATTTACTTCTTCTGCTACTTGCGGAATCACATCAAATCCAACAAATAGAAATGGCACCATAATAAGTACAACCATCACACCACCGGCACCATCTATAAATAATGGCTCTAAATTTTTCGTATCTCCATTTACGCCTGCACCAAAGACAAGCATAATACCTGTTGCGACAATAAAGATTGTAAATATGCTTTGAAAGATTGCCGCAGTTTTCACACCGAGGTAGTTAATAATCGTAATTAAAACCGCTCCTGCCATTCCAATCATCGCCCACGTCAAGTATACATCCCAGCCACCGATTGTCCATAAATATATGCTTTGATAGTTTGGCAATATATAATCAACAACCGTAGGAAGTGCAACAGCTTCAAAGGTGACCACTGATACGTAACCTAAAACCATCGCCCACGACGCTACAAATGCTGCTTTCTTTCCAAATGCCTTTCTCACATAAAACAAGCCACCACCGGTTTCCGGCATAGCTGAGGCAAGTTCTGCATACGTTAAGCCCACGAAAATAACAAGCAATCCTCCGATCAGAAAGGCAATAACAGCTCCCATCGAACCAGCAGACGTAATCCAGTCGCCTGAAAGCACGACCCATCCCCATCCGAGCATCGCACCTACTGCTAAAAAGAGAACATCAAAACGAGATAATACTTTCTTCAGTTCCTTTTTCTCTTTCAAGTAGAAAATCCCTCCTCCACAAACTTTTTAATTTTTCTAGTCGCTGCAGACTGGCTTATTTTCAAAGACTCTGCTACTTTATAACTGGATCCATATGTTTTGTATGCTTTTAGGACAATATTTCGTTCCACTTCTTCCAATGTTTGATAGAGGCCTTTATCAGATTGCTCAATCACCGAGCTTTGCATCGCTAACGGTAAATCTTCTATCACGACAATATCTTCTGAAGTAATCACAATGCGCTCTACTACATTTTCTATTTCTCGATTATTCCCTTCCCAAGAATACTCTACAAATTTTTGTAAAACAGTAGGAGACACTTTTACACTGCGTCCATATTTCTCATTAAAATGCTGTAAATAATGATGAACTAAAGGTAAAATATCTTCTATTCTTTCACGAAGTGGTGGAATAGAGATTGGAATAACATTTAAACGATAGTATAGATCTTTTCGAAAAATACCTTGCCTTACCATCTCAGCTAAATCTCGATTTGTAGCTGCTACGAGGCGAATATCCACCTTCTTAAGCTCTCTACCACCTACTGAGCGAAATGTTTTTTCTTGCAGCACTTGTAGTAACTTCGCTTGAATTTCTAATGGCATTTCTCCTATTTCATCTAAAAACAATGTACCTTTATGAGCTAACTCTAAAATCCCTTTTTTCCCTTCACGATTTGCACCAGTAAATGAACCACCTGTATAACCAAATAACTCAGATTCAATTAAGTTTGTTGGCAAGGCTGCACAATTAATCTCATAAAACACTTCATTTTTCCGATGACTAATCTCATGCAAATGACGAACTAATCTACTTTTCCCTACACCAGTTTCTCCTAAAATAAGAACTGTGCTATCTACTTCTGATACTTTTTTGATTGTTCTGATTATTTTTTGCATGGCTGCACTTTTAAAAATAAGCCCTTCATGCTCATACGTTTCTCTTAACTCTCGTTTATACGTTTTTAACTGATGCTCCATCTCTTCTACCTTTTGTCTTAACTGATAGAGCTCCGTTAAATCACGTGAATAACTAATAACCCTTCGCAAGTTTCCTTGTTCATCAAATACAGGACGTGTACGAACGTGTAAATACTCTCCCGATTTTGTTATTTGAACAAGTTCAATAGGTTGCTTTTTTTCAATCACTTCTAATGTTGCTGACGGATAAAAAATACCTTCTTTTTGCAACTCTCTTACATGCTTTCCAATTAATTCACTTGCACGTAATTGATAATGCCGCTCACATGTACTATTTACACGAACGACAACCCCTTGTTCATCCGTAACAAAAATCTCATCAAATGCATATTCAAATACATCTTGTAAATCCATAAACGCCCTTTCCTTTTCAGTAACCATCCTATCTACGCTCCGTTTCACCTTACTCACTATATATCTTATTATAAAACGAATTAGAAAAGTTGAGATAGAATGGTCACATTTTTTTCACTCCATTACGTTATACACGAGCGGCATTTACTTTCTCATAGCAAACTTTTAAAGATTCCTCTAAAATATCCAATCCTTCTTCTAATTGCTCATCCGTAATCACAAGTGGCATTAGCACACGTACAACATTTCCATATGTTCCTGCCGATAAAAGAAGTAGACCTCTTTTATTTGCTTCCGTACATATATCAGCTGTTAATGCTTTATCTGGCTCTTTCGTTTCTGTATCTTTCACAAGTTCAAATGCACACATTGCACCTAATCCTCGCACATCACCAATGCAGTTATATTTTTTCTTCATTTCCTCAAAACGTTCCATAACAACTTTCCCTAAAGCAGCCGCTCGCTCATTTAAATTTTCTTTCTCAATGATATTTAACACCGCTAATGCCGCTGCACACCCTAACGGACTGCCAGCATACGTTCCACCTAATTCCCCTGGTGCAGATTCATTCATAATTTCTTTACGTCCAATTACTCCACTAATTGGTACACCAGCAGCTAACGATTTCGAAACAGTAATTAAATCTGGGACAACATCATAATGATCAATTGCGAAATACTTTCCAGTACGGCTAAATCCTGTTTGAATTTCATCTGCTACAAATAAAATGCCGTGTTCAGAGCAAAGCTCGCGCACTGCCTGCACGAATTTTTCACTTGGGACGATGAAGCCACCTTCTCCTTGTACTGGTTCCATGACAACAGCCGCAATACTCTCTGGCGCTACTTCTGAAATGAAAAAGTTCTTAAATTCTTCAATCATGAAATCATCATACTGCTCTTCTGTTAAGCCATTCGGACGGCGATACTCATATGGAAACGGTGCTTTATATACTTCTGGAGCAAATGGTCCAAATCCAAATTTATATGGCTTTACTTTACTTGTCATCGTCATGGTCATAAGCGTACGACCGTGAAATCCTTTGGAGAACGCGATAATTCCTGGACGCTTCGTATATTTACGAGCGATTTTCACTGCATTCTCAACCGCTTCTGCACCACTATTTAAAAATAGAACTTGCTTCTCAAAATTTCCAGGTGCTAACGCTGCAAGTTTTTCTGCTAATTCAATATATGGCTCATACATCATGACATTAAAGCCAGTGTGAATATATTGATCTACCTGTTTATGAAGTGCTTCCTTTACTTCTGGATGACAATGTCCAACGTTAATTGTTCCAATTGCTCCAGCGAAATCAATAAATTGATTTCCATCTACATCTGTTACAAGAGCACCGTTTGCAGATTGAACAAACGTTTGAATCCCATTACTTACCCCTCTTGGAATGATATTTTGACGTCTCTCCACTAAATCCGCAGCTTTTGGTCCTGGAAATTGTTCGCTCACTTTTGCAAATTTTTCATTCATTCTTTCCCCCACCTTTTTCCTTTTTCTTTTTCATATTGCAAAATGTATGCCAACTTATCAAAACGCTAAAAACCTTCATATTTCTTCTGTTTCCCCTACACAAAAGCTACTTTTATAAACAAAAATAAGTCTATGTAGACTTACATCGAGTCTTCATAGACTTATCACTCTTCCAAATTAGACTTAATTAGCAAAAAAGGATGCCTTTATCGGGCACCCTCTTCATCCTTTGGAACGAATAACTCTAAACAATGACGAATATTTTCAAACTCCATCGGCGCATCTCCGCCGTATTCACCATCAAGATTAATCATAAGTTTGTCTGGTGTATGAACTTTAATGCGGCTTGCTTGTGTATATAAAACTTTCGGGTTATTAATATGTTCACCACGCTGCGCTTGTGTTGCTGCTTTAATTAAATCAGCAATCGATCCTTTTTTCAGCACTAATAAGTCAAACAGACCATCATTAATAGAAGCATACGGTGCTACCTTTTCAAAACCACCGACAGAGCATGTATTAGTAATTAAGAACAGTGTAATCTCTTCTTGTAACAACTTCCCATCATACTCAATTTCAACATATGTTGGGTGAAGAGATGGCAACATTTCAATTCCTTTTAAATAATATGCAAGCTGTCCAAGAACCGTTTTCAATTTACTTGGCACTTCATACGTTAATTCTGTGATGCGTCCACCACCAGCGATGTTAATAAAATATGTATCATTTGCTCTTCCAAGATCTAGTGGTACCTTCTTACCCTCACAAATGATATCAACAGCTTCTTCAATATCACGCGGTACACCAATCGCTCTTGCAAAATCATTTGTCGTTCCAACAGGAATAATTCCAAAACTTGGGCGGTGCTCTTGTTCAACAAGTCCATTTACAACTTCATTTAACGTGCCATCTCCACCTGCTGCAATGACAACATCAAACTTACGCTGAGCAGCTTCTGTTGCTGCTACCGTTGCATCTCCAGGTCCTGTCGTCGCATGACAAGATGTCTCGTATCCCGCTTGCTCTAATTTTTGCAATACTTCTGGTAAATGCTTTTTAAAAAGCTCCCGGCCGGAAGTTGGATTATAAATAATTCTCGCTCGTTTCATATTTTAAATAGCATAGGAAAAACTTTGTTATATAGAAGGAATAGGTGCCAACTCTACATCTTCAGCACTCCTATGCCTACCTCCTCTCATTCTCCATATACTTTCGTACATTTCATCAAGCAGTATATATTCTCCATTGTTAACATCAAATTCTATTTTATTCTACCACAATGCTAGTTAACATTATCTTAAAATGAACATATTGAAAGCTCTTCTTTTAACATCATCATATCATGTGTGCAATACTAGCATTGTATGGGTAATTGTCAGTTAATCAAACGTTTGTTTAAAAGAAATATTTATTTTTAAACAAACGTTTGATTAACCCAGAAAAACACCCAGATTCGGGTGTTTTTCTGCTTAATCACTGCTGTCAAATTAACGCTTGTTAATCTCTTCAAGTAAAATTTTATTTACAAGTGGTGGATTTGCTTGTCCTTTTGTCGCCTTCATAATTTGACCAACTAAGAAGCCAATTGCACGGTCTTTACCGTTTTTGAAGTCTTCAATAGATTGTTCGTTATTATCAAGAATGTCTGTTACAACTTTACGAAGTGTACCTTCGTCCGAAATTTGAACAAGACCTTTCGCTTTCACGATTTCCTCTGGGTCTCCACCTTTTTCAATTAATTCGCTAAATACTTTCTTCGCAATTTTAGACGAAATTGTACCCTTTTCAATTAATTGAATCATTTTAGATAAGCCAGCTGGCGTTAATGCTACATCTTGTAACTCTTTTTGTTGTTTGTTTAAGTACGCTAATACTTCACCCATTAACCAGTTAGATGTAAGTTTCGCATCTGCACCGTCTGTAACTGTAGCCTCAAAGAAATCAGACATTTCTTTCGTTAATGTTAATACATGTGCATCATATGCAGGTAAGCCAAGATCTTCTACATAACGCGCTTTACGAGCGTCTGGAAGCTCAGGAATCGAAGCACGAACTTCTTCTTTCCATGCGTCATCAATGTAAAGCTCTACTAAATCTGGCTCTGGGAAGTAACGGTAATCATCAGAACCTTCTTTTACACGCATTAAGATCGTTTTCTTCGTAGCTTCATCATAACGACGTGTTTCTTGCTGGATGATACCGCCAGATAATAATTCTTTCTCTTGACGAACTTGTTCAAACTCAAGACCTTTTTGTACATAAGTAAATGAGTTTAAGTTTTTCAGTTCAGCTTTTGTACCGAACTTCTCTTGTCCAACTGGGCGAAGAGAAATGTTCGCATCACAGCGAAGAGACCCTTCTTCCATCTTACAATCAGATACACCTGTATACTGAATGATAGACTTTAATTTCTCTAAGTATGCATATGCTTCTTCTGGTGTGCGCATATCTGGCTCAGATACGATTTCAATTAGAGGCATACCTTGACGGTTGTAATCTACTAATGAATAACCTTCACCTGTATGTGTAGATTTACCAGCATCTTCTTCTAAGTGAAGACGTGTAATACCGATGCGTTTCGTCTTGCCATCCACTTCAATTTCAATCCAACCGTTTTCACCAATCGGCTTGTCGTACTGAGAAATTTGGTACGCTTTTGGGTTATCTGGATAGAAATAGTTTTTACGGTCAAACTTTGTTTCTGTTGCGATTTCACAGTTTAATGCCATCGCAGCTTTCATCGCAAAGTTAACAGCTTCTTTATTTAAAGTTGGAAGTACGCCAGGATATCCTAAGTCAATTACACTTGTTTGTGTGTTTGGATCCGCTCCAAATTCTGTTGGACTCGCAGAGAAAATTTTGGAGTTTGTCTTTAACTCAACGTGAACCTCTAAACCGATAATTGTTTCAAAATTCATCTATGCTCGCCTCCTTACAAACTAGCCTTTTTTGTATGATAATCTGTTGCTTGCTCAAATGCATGTGCAACGCGGTAAATTGTCGCTTCATCGAAGTGTTTACCGATAATTTGTAATCCTAGTGGCATGTTGTTTGCACCAAATCCACATGGGATAGAAATTGCTGGAACACCCGCTAAGTTCACTGGAATTGTTAAAATGTCGTTTGCATACATCGTCATTGGATCATCAGTTTTCTCGCCCACTTTGAATGATGTTGTTGGCGTTGTTGGTCCAATAATTACGTCATAGTTTGCAAATACATTTTCAAAGTCGTTTTTAATTAATGTACGAACTTGTTGTGCTTTTTTATAATATGCATCGTAGTAACCGGAGCTAAGTGCAAACGTACCAAGCATAATACGACGTTTTACTTCATCACCGAAACCTTCGCTACGTGTATTCTTGTAAAGGTCCATTAAGTTATTTACGTTATCAGAACGAACGCCGTAACGTACGCCATCAAAGCGTGAAAGGTTTGCAGACGCTTCAGAAGAAGATAGTAAATAGTATGTTGCTAGTGCGTATTTAGAGTGTGGAAGCGATACTTCTTCCCAAGTTGCGCCCATACCTTCTAATACTTTCAGTGCAGCTAATACAGACTCACGTGCTTCTTCGCCAACACCTTCACCTAAGTATTCTTTTGGTACAGCGATGCGTAAACCTTTTACGTCACCTGTTAAACCAGCTAAGTAGTTACCTACTTCTACATTTGCAGACGTTGTATCCATACGATCAATACCTGCAATTGCTTGTAATAAGTATGCATTATCTTCTACTGTACGTGTAATCGGTCCAATTTGGTCAAGAGAAGATGCAAATGCAACTAAACCGTAGCGAGACACACGACCATATGTTGGCTTTAATCCAACAACACCGCAATATGCTGCAGGTTGGCGGATTGAACCACCCGTATCAGAACCTAGAGAGAATAATACTTCCCCAGCCGCTACTGCTGCTGCAGAACCACCACTAGATCCACCTGGTACATAGTCTAAGTTCCATGGATTTTTCGTCGCATAGAAACCAGAGTTCTCGTTAGAAGATCCCATCGCGAACTCGTCCATGTTTAATTTACCGATTGTAACTGTGTCAGCAGCGTTTAACTTTTGCACAACTGTCGCATCGTAAATTGGATCAAAGTTTGCTAAGATTTTACTCGCACACGTTGTACGAAGACCGTTTGTTACGATGTTATCTTTTACACCGATTGGCATACCAAATAGTAAACCGTTATCTTCAGCACCAATTTTTGCATCTAATTCTTTCGCTTTCGCACGTGCATTTTCTTCATCTAATGTAAGAAAAGCTTTTACGTTATCTTCAACATCCGCAATACGTTTGTATGATTCTTCTACTAAATCCGTAACGGAAATTTCTTTGCTGTTTAATTTTTTATGTAACTCTGATACTGAATGATCAAATAATGACATCGAAATTCCCCTCCTCTATTCTAATACTGCTGGAACACGGATTTGTTTATCTTTGTGATCCGGTGCATTTTTTAATACTTCTTCAACTGGTAAACCTTTTTCAGGTACATCTTCACGCATAATATTCTTCATTTGTAATACGTGTGTTGTTGGTTTTACATCTGTTGTATCTAATTCATTTAACTGCTCAGCAAATGTAACAATTGCATCGAGTTGTTTTTGAAATTTTTCTGCTTCTTGATCTGTAATTGCAAGGCGTGCTAAATGCGCAACATGCTTTACATTTTCAACGGAAATTCTTGACACGGCTAGGCCACCTCCATAATATATCGTACAATCTACAATACTATTGATGATACCAAATTTTCAGTGCTTCAAGCAAGTAAACACAGCATACTTCCCTCATTTTTGGGTAAAAAAAGAAAGGCTATCGCCTCTCTTATTAATTTGCCATATTATTTTCCAGTAAACAAAGCTTGTTCTTATTTCTCAATTGTTTCTTTTTTAGAAGCTGGCTCATTATGAATATTGTTTGCATTATCTTCTTCGTTATCACGAATCGTTTTTTGCAATACAAAACAAGACATCGTTAAAAATAATGTTCCTATTAAATAATACCCTTTTACACTAAGTGGCTCCTCTAACGTATAAATCCCAATTAACATCCCTGAAAGTGCACAAACGAAAGATGTCCATGCTAAAAATGTGAACGCTTGTGTATTTCTCCTTCTCACTGCTTCTTCCCCCTTCTATACTTTATAGCCAGTTAATAATTCTTATTATAGAAATTTATGTAAAATAACTGTTCTTCCCGTATTACTTTAGCACATATAAAATGGTTTTTGTGGATAAAATTAGATTTTTCAGAAATAACTTGACATTTATAGGATTTGATGAATACAATGAAAATATATTACGAACTTCGAAATATACGGGAGTGGAAATAGTTGCTGCAATATGAACATTTTTTAGATTTACTGCTTGATAACGCGAAAAAACTTTTCTATCCAGAAGAATGGGTAAGTCTTGATTTATCGCTTTCTAAAACAGAAGTATTTTGCTTATTATGGATGGAGCGAAACACGGACATTACGATGAGTAAAATAACAGAGCTTCTCGATATCCCGATGAGTACAACAACAGGTGTCGTAAATCGCCTTGTCAAAAAAGGGTATATCGAGCGTTATCGTAGTGACAATGATCGCCGCATTGTTCTTATTCGTTTGACCGATTCTGGAGTAAAGCTTGTAGAAGAAGTTAAACAAAATGCAGCCCATTACTTTAACCTTGTAACAGAAGCATTATCTGAAGAAGAAAAAACATTTTTGTTACAAATCTTCCAAAAGGTAATGAACCATATCGCTACGTCACAACAAAAGCCAGAAGAAAAACGTACTTCATCAAGCATAAAAAATATTCCGATTGAATAAGACCCTAGAAGGGTTTTTATTCAAGAAAATATTTCGACACTCGTAATATTTGACTAACGAAGTAAAGGAGATAGGATAATGAGGATTATTTTATATACCGGTAAAGGCGGCGTTGGTAAAACGAGCATTTCAGCAGCAACAGCACTTCAAAGTGCAAAACAAGGCTTAAAAACATTAATAATGAGTACAGACCCTGCTCATAGCTTAGGAGATTCTTTTAATATTAAACTATCATCTGAACCGCAGGAACTATGCGGAAATTTATGGGCACAAGAAATCAATACAATTTATGAAATGGAAAAAGGATGGGGAAAACTCCAAAAATATATTACGCTTTTATTTACTTCTAAAGCAGCTGATGACATTACGACAGAAGAGCTAACAATGTTTCCTGGTATGGAAGATTTAATTAGTTTATTACGTGTATTAGATTACTATAAACAAAAAACATATGATGTCATCATTATTGACTGCGCTCCAACTGGTGAAACATTAGCAATGCTTAGCTTCCCTGACATGTTAGGGTGGTGGATGGAGAAGCTATTTCCAATTAAACGAAAAATGTTAAAAGTAATGCGTCCTGTTGCACAACCACTACTTGGCATCCCCTTGCCAACCGATGATGTGATGGGGGAATTAACAAATACACTAGAACAGCTTAGTGAAATGAGAGATCTGTTATCAAATCGTGAAATAACAAGTGTTCGAGTTGTTGTGAATCCAGAAAAGATGGTTATTAAAGAGGCACAGCGTAGTTTCACTTATTTAAACCTATATGATTATAACGTAGATGCGATTATGATTAACCGCGTCATTCCTGATACCGTTACAGATTCATACTTCCAAGCATGGAAAGATTCGCAAAAAAAGTATAAAGAGCTGATACACAATAGTTTTCACCCACTTCCGATTTATGAAGCACCAATGTTTGAACAAGAAGTTGTTGGGTTGCCTATGTTAAAGCGCGTCGGGGATGCATTATTTAAAGATGATTCTAATCCAACCGATGTGAAATTTAACGGACGGACTCATTACGTAACAAAAGATGGTAATGAATATATCTTTACTCTTTCTATTCCATTTTCCGATAAAAGCGAACTCTCTTTAAATCAAAAAGGTGATGAACTACTTATTCGTGCCGGCTCGATTAAACGAAATATTACTTTACCAAAAACATTAACGTATTTATCAATTCAAAGTGCTAAATTTGAAGATAATGTGTTAAATATTCGCTTTGGAGGTGGAGAGCATGCATGAAGAATTAATACGAAAGATTATTCAGACGAAAATTGAAATTGGGATGCATGTGATAAAAGAATTTCCATCCTCTATGCAACATCCTATCAAAACAGCAATGCATATTTTGCAGGAAGAACTTTCATATTCATTAGAAAAAGAAAACAAAAAATCAAAACAAAAACAACTACAATCTATTAACATTGATTAATATAAAGTGAAACTTTACTCAGTAGGGGTTTTCTTCATCCCCTACTGAGTGTTAGCCCGACCAATCGGGCTTTTACATTCAAAAAGCGAAGACGACTGTTCAAGCACGACAAGCACAAGCTAAGCCTTGGCGTGGCGAAGTTTGCCACAGAAAGGATTAGCTTGTGGCTCGAATGCTTAGGAGTCGTAGCTAGATTCTGGCTGTTAATCTTCCACCTAAACTTCTTTGCTTCTCTCAAGTTTTGAGGTGGGAGTCCTACAGCCAGTTAATGCGGGATAAAAAAGACCTTCTCACTAACGAGAAGGTCTTTCTATATATCTTATAAAGTTTCAGATGTTGTTTTCGCTTGCATGTGAAGTGCTAAGTAGTCAGGACCACCAGCTTTAGAGTCTGTACCAGACATGTTAAAGCCACCGAATGGTTGGTATCCTACGATTGCACCTGTACATCCACGGTTGAAGTATAAGTTACCAACGTGGAAGTCTTCACGTGCTTTTTCGATATGATCACGGTTGTTAGAAATAACTGCACCTGTTAAACCGTACTCTGTGTTGTTTGCAATTTCAAGTGCATGATCAAAGTCTTTCGCTTTGCAGAATGCTACAACTGGTCCGAAGATTTCTTCTTTCATTAGACGAGCATCTTCTGCAACATCAGCGATGATTGTTGGTTGAATGAACCAACCTTTAGAGTCATCACCTTCGCCACCAGCTACAAGACGGCCTTCTTCTTTACCGATAGCTACATAGCTCATTACTTTATCAAATGCTGCTTGGTCATTTACAGGACCCATGTTTGTACCTTGTACAGCCGGGTTCGCAACTGTTAACTCTTTTGTTAACTCGATTGCACGGTTTAATACGTGATCGTATACATCTTCATGGATTACTGCACGAGAACATGCAGAACATTTTTGGCCTGAGAATCCAAATGCAGATGCAACGATAGATTTTGCAGCTAATTCAAGATCTGCTTCTTTATCAACAACGATTGTATCTTTACCGCCCATTTCAGCGATAACACGTTTTAACCAAATTTGACCTGGGTTTACTTTTGCTGCACGCTCATAAATACGAATACCTACATCACGTGATCCAGTGAAGCTAATGAAACGTGTACGAGGGTGATCTACTAAGTAGTCACCAACTTCAGAACCATTACCTGGAACGAAGTTTACTACACCAGCTGGTAAACCTGCTTCTTCTAATACTTCCATAAATTTCGCTGCTACTACAGGTGTTGTACTAGCTGGTTTTAGTAATACTGTGTTACCAGAAACTAATGCAGCTGTTGTCATACCTGCCATAATCGCAAATGGGAAGTTCCAAGGAGAAATGATAACACCTACTCCTAATGGAATGTAAGAGAAACGATTATATTCAATTGGACGGCTTTCTACTGGAATACCGTCTTTCATTTTTAACATTTGACGACCATAGTACTCCAGGAAGTCGATTGCTTCTGCTGTATCTGCATCAGCCTCGTTCCATGGCTTACCAGCTTCTTTTACAAGAATTGCAGAGAACTCATGCTTTCTGCGACGTACGATTGCAGCTGCGCGGAATAAAATATCTGCACGCATTTCTGGTTTCGTTTTTCTCCAAGTTTTGAATGTTTCATCTGCAACTTGCATTGCTTTTTCTGCTAATTCACGGCTTGCTTTAGAAACACGGCCAACCAATTCTTCTTTATTCGCAGGGTTTACAGAAACAATTTTGTCTTCTGTAGTGATTTTTTCTCCCCCAATAATTAATGGATAGTCTTGTCCAAGATAAGATTCTACCTTCTTTAAACCTTCTTCAAAAGCTAATCTGTTCGCCTCTACCGTAAAATCTGTAAATGGCTCATGTTTGTATGCTACTACCATTCTATTTAGCCTCCCCTTTAGAAAAACGTTTACATTTTACAATGTTATTCTACACGATAATTTAGATTTGTTCAAATATTCATAGACTTATATTTTAAAAATTAATTAATTTTTAAAATATATTATTCTCAAAAAGCTTTTTATATCAACATTTCAAAGACTTACTACTATTATTAAAAATTTTTATTTTATTTTTATAACTTCACTAGTAATCTTAATTTAACTACAAAAATATTATTACTTTTCTTTTCTCATCCTTTTTAAATTTCTAAATATTCTTACAATAATACCCCTAAAAAAAGCCGGCTCTCACCGACTTTTAATCTAGAAAATGAACAAATGGTTTTTCTGCATTTTTTTCTTTCATAATAACAGCCTCTTGCTTTTGTTCCGAATTCACATTAACTTGTACACTAATTTCCTTTGGGAATATCTCTAACACGTGTTGCGTTACAACTTGAGATAACGCAATAACTTCAGACTTCCCATAAAATTGTACCCTTACATTCAAATTAATATGATCTAACTGACCGTTTTCATAAAAAACCTCACCATTTACTGGAATGTAATCTTTATTAAACTTCTTTACTTCCTCCGTAAATTTTTGAAGCATTTCTACATCTTTACTATAGGCTGCATCTCCTTCGAACTCTGGAGATGGATAGTTAAACGATTGTTTACTTGTCGTACCCCATTCTCCTATCGTCTGCTGCCCCTCTTCTATCATCATACTTCCGATGAACGAACCTGTCTGTAAAGAAGTTTGTGTTTCTTGCTTGAAAAGGGCAAATACAACTGGAACACTTGCCGTTTCTTCCTTTTCACGAAGGACCTTTAATATTTGACTTGCCACTTCTTTCCCGTCGTTCATTGCATCTTCATGAGAATAGTTAGCCGTTATACTTAAACCAATTACAACACCACCAAGTGTTAAATTATCTGACCTTTCTTCTCTTTTAAAATAATCATGCTCAATAACATTGGAAATCACACCTTGCTGTAACAATAGGTCCTCTATTTTCTTTTGCGGGAGATATTCACTCCTTTGAAGAAAATGGTCTTTCGTATTAAACGTGTCCTTTGCAATATCCATTAAACCCATTTCAAAGGCATTAAGGTCTAGCTTAGAGCCTGTGGCCTCATTAATTTCACCAATAATCTTTTGCTCTTTTAACGGAATAATCGTTCGGTAATACTCATCTGAAATTGCATATTTAGAAATAATTTTCTTTTCTTTTTCGTCATGCTCTTGAACAACTTCTTCTTGTTTTTTACCGAAATTCCCACTACATCCACTTAAGATGATGCTTAAACATATAAAAAATGAGGTTACTTTCTTCAACATTATTAACCACCTTTAAAAATAAGGAACAGCTTTCGTTTTAATTTAAAATTTTCATCAATGGTTCATCTTGTTTCACATCACGAATAATAATCGCTTCTGGACGATTGATGGATTTAATCGTTACTTGTACTTTCACATAGTTAGGGAAATAGTGCATCACATTCCCACCTACAAATTGTGTGAAAGCAATAATATCAGACTTCCCACTAAATTTCACAGGAATCTCCAGCTTCATTTCTTTCAACTGTCCATCTTGATAAAAGCCTTTACCAATTACTGCAGTGTAATCATCTTTAAAATAATCCGCTAATTTTGCATTAAAGTTTTTTACAATTGTTGCATCCTCACGGTATGCTTCGTCTGCTTCTGCTGAAGGGAATAAATAATATTCTTCGTCTATGTGCTTCCAATCTTCTACTTGGCCATCACCTTTATCTACTTGTGTATAAGCTAAAAACGAGCCTGGTACAAGTGAACCTTTTCCTTCTTGACGATAAATCGCAAACACAATTGGAACATCACGTAATTGCGGATCTTTCTCTTGTAAAATCGGTAAGATTTTTTGTGCCATTTCCTTACCTTGTTTTAACAATACTTCATCAGAAATTTGCACTTCACGCGGATAACCATGCTGCTCTTCATAATAATGAACAGAATTCATGGCAAGTCCAATTACAACGCCGCCAAGCTCCTTTTCATTATTGTCCTTTGCTACGTAATAATTGTGTTCTAAAATATTTGCTAAATATAGTGGCGCTTTTGCATTGCGCTTCTCTAGCGTTTCTGGAGGACCCTCTGGTAAAGGTGGATTCAGTCCAATATTTGGCGGCTTAGTTTTATCTTTTTTCTTGTCGCCTTTCTCTTCAGATACCTCTTCTTCAACACGTTTTCTTTTTACAAGCATGTTAATTGTATCTTTGTCTAAAAATGAACCACTTTGAAAATAATAATCCTCTGTGCTAAAAGATTCAGTTGCAATACGCATAAGCCCCGTCTCAAACTCATCAATATCTAAGCGAGTATTTAATCTATTAACTAATCCACGTGCTGCTCCGGCCTCAAACGAGGTTCCCGTTTTATAATGGTTCTCTGAAATCGAGTACGTTGAAAGTACTGTTTGTCCATTTGATTTCTTGTTATCCTTTTCTTCGTCGCTGCCTATACTACATCCACTAATAAACAGCCCAAGGCTTAACACAATTAGTGCTATTTTTTTCATCGTAAATTTGCACCTCTTACTTGTTCAGTTCTTGTAAGAATCTCTCTTCGTTCCAAACTTCAACATTATGTTTCTCTGCTTGTGCTAATTTAGATCCAGCTGCCTCACCGGCAATTACTAAATCTGTACTTTTACTCACGCTACCCGTTACTTTCCCGCCAAGCGCTTCAATCTTCTTCTTCGCTTCACTTCGTCCCATCACTTCTAGCTTTCCAGTAAGGACTATTGTTTTACCAGCAAAGTACGATTCTACGTTTTCAAAATCTGCACGTTTCATGCCTTTATATATCATGTTCACACCGTATTCTTTAAACTGTGTGATTAAATGCTGCACATCTTCATTATTAAAATATGCCACAATTGACTGTGCCATTTTTTCACCAATTTCATTAATAGCCGTCAATTCTGCTTCTGTTGCTTCCTTAATATTATCCATCGTTTCAAAGTGCTCTGCTAACGTACGTGCAGCCTTTGCACCAACGTGACGAATACCAAGTCCAAACAATAATTTTTCAAGCGAATTTTCTTTTGATGCTTCAATCGCCTGCACTAAGTTAGAAGCTGACTTTTCACCAAATCGCTCTAACTGTAACAATTGCTCCTTCGTAAGCGTATATAAATCAGCAAATGTACGGATGTAATCCGCTTCAAATAATTGTGTAATGACACGCTCGCCTAATCCATCAATATTCATCGCATTACGTGATACGAAATGAACGAGTCCTTCGCGAATTTGTGCGGAACACACTGGATTGATACAGCGAAGAGCTACCTCTCCTTCTAGACGAACAAGTTCACTGTCACATGCCGGACAATGCGTTGGCATACGGAACTCTTCTTCTTCACCTGTACGCTTCTCAAATAATACATTTACGACTTCTGGAATAATATCGCCAGCTTTTTTCACAACAACGTGATCACCAATGCGAATATCTTTTTCACGAATTAAGTCTTCGTTATGTAACGAAGCTCGGCGAACAATCGTCCCTGCAACGCGCACTGGCTCAAGTTCTGCTGTTGGTGTTACAACACCTGTCCGTCCAACACTTAGCTCAATCCCAGTTAGCTTTGTCACAACTTCCTCAGCTGGGAATTTATAAGCAATTGCCCAGCGCGGACTTTTTGCTGTCGTTCCTAAATTCGCTTGCAATGACATATCATCAACTTTAATTACAATGCCATCAATTTCATAATCTAGGCTTGGACGTTTTTCTTGCCATTCTTGTACATATGAAATAACGTCGTCAATTGTTTCACAAACGCGTCGATGAGGATTCGTTTTAAAGCCAAATTCACCTAGCATATTTAATGATTCGCTATGAGAAGAAACCGTCTTGTCCTCTAAGTTTGTAAGCCCATATACGAACATGGATAAATTACGCGAGGCTGCAATTTTCGGATCAAGTTGGCGAAGTGATCCAGCAGCCGCATTACGCGGGTTTGCAAATAGTATTTCTCCCTTTTGTTCCTTCTCTTCGTTTAACTTCACGAAAGAGCGCTTCGGCATATATGCTTCACCACGTGCTTCTAACGTCACTTCTTCTGTTAAACGAAGTGGGATTGCTTTGATCGTTTTTAAGTTTTGCGTAATATCCTCTCCAATTACGCCATCTCCACGCGTTGCCCCTTGAACGAAGCGTCCCTTTTCATAATGAAGGGAAACCGCAAGTCCGTCAATTTTTAATTCGCATACATATCTTACATTCGTCTCATCAATTCCTTGACGTACTCTTCTGTCGAAATCGCGTAAATCACCTTCATTAAATGCATTTCCTAAGCTTAACATCGCTGATTTATGCGTTACTTTCTCAAAAATATCAAGGACCTCTCCTCCTACACGAATGGAAGGAGAGTCTTCTGACATAAACTGTGGATGTTCCACCTCTAGCTTTATTAACTCCTGCATATAACGATCATACTCAGCATCAGATACAGATGGATTATCTAACACGTGGTACTCATAATTTAATTTATTTAAAATGTCACGAAGCTCGTCGATGCGCTTTTTCGCTTCTTCTACTGACATAGTCTCATTCCTTTCTTACACTTTCGTTACTGGCGCAAATTTTGCCAATAAGCGTTTAATACCAACCGGGCTAGGGAATGCGATATCTAATTCTTTTGCATCGCCTTCACCCTTCACACTAACAACCGTTCCAACTCCCCATTTTTGATGGGATGCTTTATCTCCAACTGCCCAACCGATTTGTTCACCGCCTGTTGTCTTCATTGTAGGCTGTACAACAGAAGAACGAGAACGCGTCGTCACAGTTGTCCTTGCTGCTGTGCGATTTGTTCTACTAAATGTTTCACGCTTTGGTGCCGTTTCATGAAGAATCTCTACTAAATCTGCTGGAATCTCAGCAATAAAGCGAGACTCTGCATTCATACTCGTTCTACCAAAGATCGTACGCATTTGCGCATTTGTTAAGTACAACTCTTCTTCAGCTCGCGTAACCCCAACGTAGGCTAAACGACGTTCTTCCTCCATCTCATCTTCTTCCATAAGTGAACGAGTATGTGGGAAGATTCCTTCTTCAAGCCCTGCAATAAATACGACTGGGAACTCCAATCCTTTTGCTGAATGCATCGTCATTAAAATGACTTCTTCACCAGCAGTTGGATCTTCATCCACGCGGTCAATGTCTGCTACTAACGCTAAATCTGTTAAAAATGCAACAAGGCTCTTATCTTCACTTTGCGATTCAAACGTTTGTGTAACAGATAAAAACTCGTCTAAGTTTTCTAAACGTCCTTCGGCTTCTAAAGAACGCTCGTTTTTCAGCATATCGCGGTAACCTGTTTTTTCAATTACCTCTTCTACGAGTTCCGTTACCGATAAGTACTCTTGCATATTAACCCAGTTGTGAAGTTGATCAGCAAATTCTTTTACTGTTTTTGCAATTTTAGCACTCACACCAACATGTTCAATTTCATCTAACACAGCCGTTAATGGTAATCCATTTTGCACACCGTAGTTAATGATTTTATCAATGGATGTCGCCCCGACGCCGCGCTTTGGTACGTTAATAATACGTGCGAAACTAATTTCATCATCTGGATTTGCAATTAAACGCAAGTACGCCAAAATATCTTTAATCTCTTTACGGTCGTAGAACTTAATGCCGCCAACAATTTTGTATGGAATGTTAGATTTCAAGAAAATCTCCTCGACCATACGTGATTGTGCATTCGTTCTATATAACACAGCAAAGTCCGTATAATTACGAGCACCGCTTGCAACATCATCACGAATCTTCTTGGCAATGAAATACGCTTCATCCTTCTCGGTTGCCGCGCGGTAATATGAAATTTTATTTCCAGCCATATTATCCGTCCATAGCTTCTTTGGTCTACGATTATGATTATTTTCAATAACTGCATTTGCTGCCTGTAAAATATTTTTTGTTGAGCGATAATTTTGCTCGAGCAAAATTACTTGTGCATTGTCATAATCTTTTTCAAATGACAGAATGTTGGTAATATCCGCCCCACGCCAACGATAAATGGACTGATCCGAATCACCAACAACGCAAAGGTTTTTAAAACGTGCTGCTAATTTATTAACTAAAATGTATTGTGCTTTGTTCGTATCCTGATACTCATCGACATGAATGTATTGAAATTTTCTTTGGTAAAACTCAAGCACTTCTGGCACACGTTCAAATAGATGAATTGTCGTCATAATTAAGTCATCAAAGTCAAGCGAGTTATTCTTCAATAGACGTTTCTGATATTCCGTATAGACATCACTAATCATCTTTTCATATGGATCTGCAATTGAAATTTCCTTCGTGTATTTTTCAGGAGATAATAGTTCGTTTTTCGCGTTACTAATGCCAGCTAAAATGGCGCGAGGGTCAAATTTCTTCGGATCAATATTGCGCTCTTTTAAAATCTTTTTCACAACTGTTAATTGATCACTCGCATCTAAAATTGTAAAGTTACGATTAATGCCAATGCGATCAATGTCACGCCTTAAAATACGGACACACATTGAATGGAATGTTGAAATCCAAATATCTTCTGCTTCTGGCCCAACAAGCTTATCAATACGCTCACGCATTTCACGTGCAGCTTTATTTGTAAACGTAATCGCTAAAATGTTCCATGGATTTACGCCCTTTTCACCTAACAGATACGCAATGCGGTGTGTTAACACACGAGTCTTACCACTCCCTGCACCTGCCATCAGTAAAAGTGGACCATCCGTTGCCTTTACCGCCGCTTGTTGCTGTGGGTTTAAACCTGTTAACAATTTCTCTGCAATATTCATGATTTTCGCCACCTACGCTCCTTTCACAGCTTTCACTGTTTGTAAAGCTGCCTTTATATCGTTATACACTAAATCACTCACAACAACTGTGTCAGCATATTCAGCGATTGCCTGTGCTTGCTGTTTATTTATAACGGTGCAATGTAGCATCGCTTGTTGTAATTCTTCTTTTACCTTCTTAATAAGTTCTGCGTTTTCAGATGCTCCCTCTAAAGAGAAAATTGGAAACTGCATGAGCCTGTCCGCCATACGAGCATACGCAATGATATCACCTTCCAATAAGTTACAGCTTTCCTCTACACTTGAATCTGGAGTTAATACACAGCTGCCTTGCATGAAAATTTCATCCCAGTTCATAATATCCCCAAACTCTTTCATTACATCGTATTGTAATCCTGTAATATACTCTGCTTTGTTACTATTTAAAACGCTTGGGATATAGTAAAAATCAAACCCTGGTGTCATCGTCTCAGCCGTCGAAACTTCTAACACACAAGGGACCATATATCTACGAATGCTTACTAGCATATGTAATACATCATCAATTGCAACATCAGCACTTCCACCAACAATAACGGCGTCCGTTCCTGATTCACAAATCATTTCTAAATGCTCATCGCTTAATTCCTTCGTTGGATCAAGCTTGAATACATGTTTCCACTGTGAAATATCGTACATGAAAACACCCTTTCTTTTATCTGATCGTTTTTTTGCATTCTTTCATTATAACAAAAAACAGTGTGCGAACCCACATTACAAACGACATCTTTTTTATCGACAAATGTTGGATTGTATACGTTAAAAATAGGAGTGAAACAATAAGGTTTGAAATAGAACATTCTATTTTCAAGTTAATAAAAAAAAGGAGTGCGTTCTTTTGATGAAACAAAACATCGGTACTGTAAATGCCCTTATCCGAATTACAATCGGGTTTGTTTTATTTGGCTGCTCCACCGCTAAACTTGTCCGCAAACCATGGTGTACTTGGTCACAAATTATGCTATGGATTGGTGCAATGAAAATCGCAGAAGGAATCATCCGCTTCTGCCCAATTGTAGAAGTATTTAAAATTAGTAAATACATGAATTTTATGAATATGTCTGATATGAAAATGCCTAGCATGGATTTCATGAAAGAAGGACATTCTAATACAGACGAAGCGAAACAAACTTCCAAACACGACGAGGCGACCACGAAAGGAAGTTATGACGCTTCTGATAAAGCTATCGAGTCAGAGATTGAAAAAGCTCTCATGACAGACGTGCTTTGAATCATTTGTCACAATGTAAGATGCTCTCAAAAGAGACTTAGCTACTGCAGTGGGTAGTTAAGTCTTCTTTTATTTTACCACAATACAGAACTTATGTTCTTGTTTTAAAAAAGAAAAAACTTTTTCTTTTTCGGTTCGAAGAGAGCATCACGCCTTGTGCAGTAACGGTCAGGGCATTTTTTCGCCACATGCTACGTTTAAAACAAAAAGGAAAAAATGAGTCTATCTGATCCTGATTTAATTATAAAAAATTAAAGACCTACTATAACACCGTAAAAACAACTTGTCCTCTACCCATTTAAGTTCGAAAAGACCATCAAGCCAATTTAACAGCCACGCCTTTTTCGCCACATACTGCGTTTTAAAACAAAAAATAGAAAATGAGTGTGGATTTCTTTTTATCTACAGAGAAAAAATGTATGAAGATGGTTATTTACCTATTGTCTTTTTTGATATAAAAGTGATATCATATTTATATCAAAGGAGGAGATAAGATGAAAGAAAAACAAGTATTTTATATGAATGGCTTTCTTGGTTTACTTGGTGTTTTAGCACTAGCAGGAATTGGCGCATTCTTTCTTATACAAAAGTTATTTGTAGTTGCTATTCCTTTATTTATTCTCACTTTGGTGATGGCAACTGGCATTGGCATTGTTCAGCCGAACCAAGCAAAAGTTGTTACATTTTTCGGTAAATATTTAGGGACAATCCGTGAAAACGGGTTATATTTAACAGTTCCTTTAACATTCCGTCAAACAGTATCCCTTCGCGTAGAAAACTTTAATAGTAAAAAGTTAAAAGTAAACGATGTAGAAGGTAATCCAATTGAAATTGCAGCTGTTATTGTATATAAAGTTGTGGATTCCGCAAAAGCAATCTTCGGTGTTGAAAACTATGATCGATTTGTTGAAATTCAAAGCGAAACGGCAATTCGCCACGTCGCAACGAAATACCCATATGACAATTTCCAAGATGATACTTGCATTACACTGCGTGGAAATGCTGAAGAAATCTCTGAAGAATTAAAACGCGAGTTAGAAGTTCGCTTAGAAATCGCTGGAGTGGAAGTACTTGAAACACGCTTAACACACTTAGCTTACGCAACAGAAATCGCACATGCAATGCTACAGCGCCAACAAGCAAAAGCTATTTTAGCAGCGCGAAAGGAAATTGTAGAAGGCGCTGTCCAAATGGCAAAAGCATCTGTGCAACAACTAGATGAAGACGGTATACTGGATTTAGATGACGAGCGTAAAGCAAATATGGTCAATAACTTATTAGTTGCTATTGTGTCAGACAAAGGCGCTCAGCCAGTCATCAATACGGGAAGTCTATATTAAAGGTTGTCGGTAATCATGGCGAAAAAGAAAAGCTTTCCACTCCGCATTGATCCAGAATTACATGCAGTGATAGAAAAATGGGCAAACGATGAATTTAGAAGTGTAAACGCCCATATCGAATATTTACTTCGTGAAATGGCAAAGCAAAAAGGAAAACTAAAAAAAGAGAACGAGTAGTAACATTAGACTCGTTCTCTTTTTCTTTATACAAGGACTTTCGCTTCCTCTATAACTCTTTCGATGATTTCTTTCACTCCTATTTTCCCTTGTAATAACCGCGTGCCTTGTCCCGCCCAAAGCGACATATATTCTGGATTGTTTTGCTTTGCTGCTTCTTTTCGAATGTCACCTGTCACTGTATTTTGTGTTGGGAATGCTAACGGCTGAATACCTGATTTCTCAAATTCCTTTATAAACGTATTTTTAATACCTCTTGCTGGGCGACCTGAGAAACTTTTTGTGATGACCGTACTTTCTTCTGTACTATTTAGAAGCGCTTCTTTATAAGCAGGATGTGCGCCCGATTCAATTGTCGGTAAAAAAGCTGTTCCCATCTGTACACCTTTTGCTCCGAGTGCAAGTGCTGCCGTAAGCCCTCTTCCATCCATAACACCACCTGCTGCAATTACTGGTACACTTACACTATCTACCACTTGTGGAACTAATGAAAACGTCCCGATATTTGCACCGTTTGGAAATCCATTTATGTCAAATGTACTACGGTGTCCTCCTGCATCACTTCCTTGTGCAACAATAATATCTGCGCCACTTCTTTCAGCTAGTATCGCTTCATTTACAGTCGTCACCATCGTCATAACTGTGATGCCTTTCTCTTTTGCTTTTTTCATCGCAACTTCAGGCAGTACACCAAACGCTGTACTTATAACTTGCACTTCTTCATCTAAAAGAACTTGAAATTGCTCCTCAAATAACTGCGGTGTTTTTACTTCCGCTTCACTTTTCTCAATCTTTAGCGCTGTTCGCATATTATTTAATATGTGCTCTACTTCTTGCAATCCTTCCACATTATCGTCCATGTTCGTGCAAAATAGATTTACCGCAAACGGCTTACTCGTTCTTGCTCGAATATCGCGCACAGCTTTACGAATATCATTCGGTTTCATATAAGCCGCCCCTAGCGTACCTAAAGCACCTGCCTCAGAAACAGAAGCAACTAAATCTACCGTAGTCGGCCCTCCTGCCATCCCCGCTTGAATAATTGGATATTGTATATGAAGCATACGACAAATTTCTGTTTGAACGTTCATTTTTTGTCTCTCCTTAATTCGAAAATGTAATTGTTTCCAAATTCCATATTCTAGTTTAATGACAAAAAACCTGTTTTTCACAAAAAAATGTCCAAAAGTAGCAATCCCACTACTTTTGGACATTTTTTAATACTCTACCTTCACAATTGCCCGGTAACCAATATCACTTCTATAAAATAAACCATCACTCTCAATTTTCACTATTTCTGCATATACCTTTTCCTGCGCTGTTTGTAAATCTTTTTCCTTACAAGCAACAAACAGTACACGACCGCCATTTGTAACGAACTCTCCATCTTTTACAGCTGTGCCTGCATGGAAAATGATTACGTCTTGTAGCTCATCTAATCCACGGATAACCGCACCTTTTTCATACGCTTCTGGATATCCTTTTGAAGCAAGAACAACACCAATAACCGCTTCTTCAGACCAGTGTAATGTTAATTCTTTTTCATCTAATAAGTCGTTACATACATCAACTAAGTCACTTTGTAATCGAGGTAATACTACTTCTGTTTCTGGATCACCAAAGCGAGCATTAAACTCAATGACTTTTGGACCATCGTTTGTTAAAATGAGCCCTGCATATAAAATACCAGTAAAGGAACGTCCTTCTTGTTTCATTGCTTCCGCTGTTGGATATAGTACTGTTTCAATGGCTCTCTCTACCGCCGACTGTGAAATTTGTGGTACTGGAGAATATGCTCCCATACCGCCTGTATTTGGACCTTGATCTCCGTCGAATGCGCGCTTATGATCTTGAGCAATCACCATTGGATACACTTTCGTATCTTTCACAAATGCCATTAGAGAAAATTCTTGCCCTTCTAAAAACTCTTCAATAACAACTTTTTTACTTGCTTCACCAAACTTTGCATCTTCTAGCATTTCTTTTGCAGCTTGCAATGCTTCCTCTAACGTCATTGCTACTGTTACACCTTTACCAGCTGCTAAGCCATCTGCCTTAATAACAATTGGAGCACCTACTTTTTGAATATAAGCTGCTGCTGCTTCATAATTTGTAAATGTATCATACGCCGCTGTTGGAATATCATACTTTTTCATAAGTTCTTTCGTAAAAGCTTTACTTCCTTCAATTACCGCCGCCGCTTTATTTGGACCAAAAATACGAAGACCTTCTTCTTCAAAACGGTCTACAATGCCATTCATAAGCGGAATTTCTGGGCCAACAAATGTTAGAGCAATCTGATTTTCTTTTACAAACTGAATTAGTGCATCAAAGTCATTTTCATCAATTTCGACTAACGTTGCAACGTCTTTCATCCCATCATTACCAGGAGCAACATATACTGTTTCTACTTGCTCTGACTGTGCAAACTTCCACGCTAACGCATGCTCACGACCACCGCGTCCAATTACTAAAACGTTCATCTTTCATCCTCCATTTTCCGTTCTATTTGTTAGTATTCAAAAGAAAGATAGCGACAGCTACCTTTCTTTTGAACAATCTCTATTAGTGTTTGAAATGACGTACCCCTGTGAATACCATCGCAATTCCAAACTCATCTGCTTTTTTAATAGAATCTTCATCACGGATGGATCCGCCTGGTTGAATAATTGCTGTAATACCTGCTTTTGCCGCTTCTTCTACCGTATCTGGCATCGGGAAGAATGCATCGGATGCAAGCGCGCTTCCATTTGCTTTTTCAGCTGCTTGTGTAATCGCAATTTTTGCTGAGCCAACGCGGTTCATTTGCCCTGCACCAACTCCAATTGTCATGTTATCTTTCGCCAATACAATTGCGTTTGATTTTACATGTTTTACAACTTTCCATGCCAATTTCAAGTCGTTCCACTCTTGTTCTGTTGGCTCGCGTTTCGTTGGAATTGTAACTGATTCTTCATTTAAAGAAAGCGTATCTTCTTCTTGGAGAAGTAAGCCACCTTGTACAGATGTTAACTGCTTACTTGCTACATCTTCTTTTGCAATGTCTACTGTCAATAGACGTAAGTTTTTCTTACTTTGCAATACTTCTAGCGCTTCTGCTGAGAATGATGGTGCGATAACAATTTCTAAGAACACTTCATGTAATTTTTCTGCTGTCGCTTTATCAATTTCACGATTTGCAGCGATAATACCGCCAAAGATTGACACTGGATCTGCTTCATAAGCACGTGTATACGCTTCATGAATATCTGTGCCAACTCCAACGCCACATGGATTCATATGCTTAACTGCTACAACCGCTGGCTCCGTAAATTCCTTCACGATGCTAAGCGCTGCATCTGCATCATTAATATTGTTGTAAGATAGCTCTTTTCCGTGTAATTGTTTTGCATAAGCAACAGATGAAGCCGCGGCAAATGGTGCTTTATAAAACGTCGCTTTTTGATGTGGATTTTCGCCGTAACGTAAATCTTGTTTCTTCTCAAAAGTTACCGTTAACGATTCTGGGCTTTCTTCTCCCGTTTGCTCCGTTAAGTAATTTGAGATTAACGCATCGTATGCTGCTGTATGACGGAATACTTTTGCTGCTAGCTTACGTTTCGTTTCTTTTGATGTTTCCCCGTTTGCTTTTAGCTCTTCTAATACAACAGAATAGTCTGCTGGATCAACGATAACTGTTACAAACTCATGGTTTTTCGCTGCAGAGCGAATCATTGTTGGGCCACCAATATCGATGTTTTCAATCGCATCTGTAAATGTTACATCTGGCTTTGCAATTGTTTCTTTAAATGGATATAAATTTACAACGACAAAGTCAATTGGCTGAATGTTTAATTCGTTCATCTGTGCCATATGCGTTTCATTATCGCGTACAGCAAGTAAGCCACCATGAATATTTGGGTGTAATGTTTTCACACGACCATCCATAATTTCTGGAAATCCTGTTACTTCAGAAATACCGATCACTTGTAGGCCATTTTCTTCTAGTAATTTTTTCGTACCACCTGTCGAAATAACTTCCACACCTTGCTCAAGTAACTCTTTTACAAACTCTACAACGCCTTCTTTATTTGAAACACTAACTAATGCACGCTTTTTCATCGATTCTTCCCCCAGTTATACGATATCAATCTATGTTGCTTTTTTGAAAGTTAAGTATTAATCGTTGTTACACACGGCATGACACTCTCTAAACCTATAGAGAGTGGCTGTTTTCGTTTAACTTTATAAGCTCTCTCACCGTATTTACATACACTCTATGTTCTACGCTTTGAATTTTCTTTTGTAAACTTTCCCTTGTGTCATCTTCACTTATCGTAACAGCCTCTTGCGCAATAATTGGACCTGTGTCCATTCCCGCATCAACATAGTGAACCGTTACGCCTGTCACTTTCACACCAGCTTCTAACGCTTGGCCAACAGCATCTTTACCTGGGAAGCTAGGTAAAAGTGACGGATGGATGTTAATAATTCTTCCTTCATACGCTTGTAATAACGTTGGACCAATGAGCCTCATATAACCTGCTAAAATTACATAATCAATCTCGTACTCTTTCAACTTCGCTAAAATTTTGCTTTCAAATTCCGCTTTCGTACCATAATCTTTTGTTGAAAAAGCAAAACATGGTACATGATGATAATGTGCTCTCCCAACAGCACGTGCTTCGGGTTGATCACATACTAGCAAGCTAATTTCTGCATCTAAACTTCTAGCTTCTACCGCATTAATAAATGCTTGAAAATTAGAGCCACTTCCTGAAGCGAAAACTGCTAATCTACTCATTTTGCTGTTCCTCCAGTAAATGTAACTCCTGTTCCTTCTACTGTTTTCCCGATAATATACGCTTTCTCCCCTTGTGCTTTTAGTAACCCTATAATAGCTTTTGCATCTTCTTCTTTCACAGCTACTACCATACCAATACCCATGTTAAAAATATTGAACATTTCTTCCGACTCAATATTTCCAGTCTCTTGAATTAGACTAAAAATCGGATGAACTATCCAAGAACCTAGTTCAATTTCTGCACCAATGTCATCTGGTAGCATACGAGGGATATTTTCAATAAAACCGCCCCCTGTAATATGTGCCATGCCATACACTTCATGCTTTTTCAATAGTTCTAAAATAGGTTTGACATAAATTTTTGTTGGCTTTAGTAACTCTTCACCAAGTGGTAGTTCTAAACGACCGTAAATACGCTCTAATGAAAGTTGACCATCTTCTATTAATACTTTACGAACAAGAGAGTAACCGTTACTATGAATACCGCTAGAAGCAAGACCAATCAGAACGTGACCAGCTTGAATCGATTCACCTGTAACAATTTTCTTTTTGTCTACAATTCCAACTGTAAAACCAGCTAAATCGTATTCTTCCACGCTGTACATGCCAGGCATTTCCGCTGTTTCACCACCAACTAATGCACAGCCAGCTTGACGACATCCTTCTGATATACCTTTGACGATATTTTCGATTTTACTAGGTTCTGCTTTTCCACAAGCAATATAGTCAAGGAAAAATAAAGGTTCTGCTCCTTGGACAACAATATCATTTACGCACATCGCAACTGCATCGATCCCGATTGTATCGTGTTTATCCATCATAAAAGCGAGCATTAATTTTGTTCCTACACCGTCTGTTCCAGATACTAATACTGGCTCTTCCAATTGAAACTTTGAAATATCAAACATGCCACCAAAGCCACCTAGGCCACCTAACACTTCTTTTCTCATCGTTGTTTGTACATGTTTCTTCATTCGATGTACCGCTTCGTATCCAGCTTCAATATCTACCCCTGCTTGCTTGTATGCATTCGCCATTATTTCATACACCTCGTCTTTTTATACGGAAAGAATGTCTCCGCCCTAATCAGCCTTTTATTTATTAGAAAAATGAGCTTCTACAATCGAAATTGCAGAAGCTATCTTTTATATGAATTCCCCTAAAAGCACCCTCGTTCTCTTACTTCATACTAGCGAGTAACTCTTGCTCATAATCATAAAGAGCTGTTGGATAATCGCCGTTGAAGTATGCCATACATAAGCCACCATATTTCCCTTCATATGGACGTCCAATTGCATCAATTAAACCATCTTCACTTAAAAACGTTAAAGAATCCGCACCAATAATTTGACGAATTTCTTCTATTGAATGATTTGCTGCAATTAGTTCTTTTCTCGTTTGAATGTCGATTCCATAAAAACATGGATATTTAAGAGGTGGAGATGCAATTCTTACATGAACCTCTGTCGCTCCCGCCTCTCTTAGCATGCGAACAATTCGCTTACTTGTTGTACCGCGTACAATTGAATCATCAATCATAACGACACGTTTTCCTTCAACAACACCACGCACTGCTGAAAGCTTCATTTTTACCCCTTGCTCGCGTAATTCTTGAGAAGGTTGAATGAATGTACGCCCAACGTAACGATTTTTAATTAAACCAAGCTCATATGGAATACCCGTTGCTTCCGCATAGCCAATTGCTGCTGAAATACTAGAGTCTGGTACTCCTGTTACAACATCTGCTTCCACTGTTGCTTCTGCTGCTAAACGTTTCCCCATATTTTTACGAGCAGCATGAACGTTTACTCCAGCAATGTTTGAATCTGGGCGTGCAAAGTAAATATACTCCATGCTACAAATTGCGTGCTCCACATCATTTGTAAAGCGATCAACCTGTATACCTTCATCGTTAATAATAAGCAATTCACCAGGCTCTACATCGCGAATGTATGTTGCACCGACAACATCAAATGCACATGTTTCAGATGCAACAACGTATGCATCCCCCATTTTTCCAATAGAAAGAGGACGGAAACCATTTGGATCTAATGCAACAATCATTTCATTTCCCGTTAGTAACAGATATGCAAAAGCACCTTTAACTTTATTTAATGCATCTTTTACACTTTCAATTAATGAACCTTTTTTATTACGCTTAATTAAATGAAGCAAAACCTCTGTATCTGAACTCGTTTGAAAAATACTTCCTTCCGCCTCTAGCTCTTTACGTAGCATTTTCGCATTAATTAAGTTACCATTATGCGCAAGTGCCATACTATGGTCAGAAAAGCGGAATAGAAGAGGCTGAACATTTGCTACTTCAGCTCCTCCAGCCGTTGCATAACGAACGTGCCCAATTGCTGATCTACCGTTTAAGCCATCTAATTCTCCGCGAGAAAACACTTCAGAAATTAATCCAAGTCCTTTATGAGCAACTAACTTCTCCCCGTTATTTACAACGATTCCTGCACCTTCTTGACCACGATGCTGCAAACTATGCAATCCGTAATACGTAACTTGCGCGGCATTTTCATGCCCCCAAATACCAAAGACACCACACTCTTCCTGTAATCCCTTTATTTCAGCAAGCATGGGATAGCCCCTTTCCAAGCTGTTCTCATTTCATCTACATTTGCTGTTACTACTAGTTCGTTTTTATCATTACGAATCGTTACTTCGTTTGTATTTGTTACTTCACCAATTTGAGTTGCTGCTACTTTTTCTTCAAATGCCTCTTTATTCTCACGTTTTACTGTAATAATGAATCGTGATTGTGACTCCGCAAATAAAGCTGCTACTTCTTCTCCTGTTACTGCTACATCAGCACCTAAACCAGTCGCTCCAATTGCACATTCAGCAAGCGCAACTGCAAAACCACCTTCTGCTACATCATGAGCAGATTGAACAAGTCCTGCTTGAATTGCTTCTAATAATTGACGTTGGCTCTTTAGCTCCGCATCTAAATCAATACTTGGCGCTTTACCGAAGATTTTCCCGTGAATCATTTTTTGTAATTCACTGCCGCCGAATTCTGCTTTTGTTTCACCAATCATGTAAATAAGATCGCCAGTTTGTTTAAACTGCTGCGTTGTTACATGTTTTACATCGTGTACAAGTCCAACCATACCAACTGTTGGCGTTGGATATACCGCTTCTCCGCTGCGCTCGTTGTACATCGACACGTTTCCACCAATAACGGGTGTATGTAACGTACGGCAAGCTTCACTCATACCGTCTACTGACTTTTCAATTTGCCAGAAGATTTCTGGTTTCTCTGGGTTACCGAAGTTTAAACAGTCTGTAATTGCAAGTGGTTCTGCACCAGAACATACGATGTTACGAGCAGCTTCTGCCACCGCAATTTTCCCGCCTGTTTCTGGATCTAAGTAAATGTAGCGAGAGTTACAGTCTGTCGTCATTGCTAACGCCTTTTCTGTACCACGTACACGAACAACTGCTGCATCAGATCCTGGTGTGACAACTGTACTTGTACGCACTTGATAATCATATTGGTTATATACCCACTCTTTACTTGCAATCGTTGGTTGTTGTAGTAAAGAAAGTAATGTTTCTTTATAGTTTTCTACTTTTGGTGCTTCTACGCTCATTTGCTGGAACTCCGCAAAGTAAGCCGCTTCTTTGGAAGGCTTATGATAAACAGGTGCTTCCTCTGCTAATGCATCTGCTGGCACTTCTGCAACCATCTCTCCTTTATGGAATAAACGAAGCATTTTATCTTCTGTTACTTTTCCCATAATAACTGCTGCAAGGCCGTATTTTTCAAATAGTTCGATAATTTCTTGTTCTCTACCTTTTTTCACAACAATTAGCATACGCTCTTGTGATTCCGATAGCATCATTTCATATGGTGTCATACCTGTTTCACGCTGTGGTACATCATCTAAGTACATTTCAATACCCATGCCAGCTTTACTTGCCATTTCTGCTGAAGATGACGTTAATCCAGCTGCACCCATATCTTGAATTCCAACAAGTGCATCAGACTTTACTAACTCTAAACAAGCTTCTAGTAATAACTTCTCCATAAATGGATCACCAACTTGCACAGCTGGACGTTTTGCATCAGAGTCTTCCGATAGCTCTTCAGATGCAAACGTTGCACCGTGAATACCGTCACGTCCTGTTGCTGCACCGACATACATAACTGTATTGCCCGCACCGTGCGCTTGCCCTTTTTTAATATCTTCATGATTAATTAAACCAACGCACATTGCATTTACAAGTGGGTTTCCTTCATAACAAGGATCAAATTGCACTTCACCACCAACCGTCGGAATCCCAATGCAGTTTCCATAGCCTGCAATTCCTGCAACAACTTCCTCAAATAAATACTTCACGCGTGGTGATTGTAATTCTCCAAAGCGAAGAGAGTTTAACAGCGCAACCGGACGCGCTCCCATTGAGAATACATCACGAATGATTCCACCTACACCTGTTGCTGCACCTTGATATGGCTCAATCGCTGATGGGTGATTGTGACTTTCCATTTTAAATACAACCGCTTGGTTATCACCAATATCTACAATACCCGCTCCTTCTCCCGGTCCTTGCAATACACGTTCACCTGTTGTTGGGAATTTGCGAAGTACTGGCTTTGAATTTTTGTAACTACAATGCTCTGACCACATAACAGAGAATAGTCCTGTTTCTGTATAATTTGGGAGACGACCTAAAATCTTTTCAACCATGGCAAACTCTTCGTCTGTTAGTCCCATTTCTGCATAAATGCGTTCTTCTTTAATTTGTGTTGGATTTGGTTCAAGCAGTAACGACATGTGTTTCCCTCCAATGTTTTAAAATAGATTGAAAGACTTTTAGACCATCTGCACCGCCAAGTAATTCATCAACAGCGCGTTCTGGATGTGGCATCATACCTAATACATTTCCACGTTCATTTACAATTCCAGCAATATCTGAAACGCTTCCGTTCGGATTATTTACATAACGGAAGACAATTTGATTTTTGTTTTCTAATGCTTGTAATGTCTCTTCATCACAGTAATAGTTTCCTTCACCATGTGCGATTGGAATATTGATAACTGCACCATTTTCATATTGTGATGTAAACATCGTTTCCGTGTTTTCTACACGAAGTTCAGTCGTGTTACACATGAACTTTAAATTTTTGTTTCGAATTAATGCACCTGGTAATAGCCCTGACTCTACTAAAATTTGAAAACCGTTACATACACCTAAAATTGGTTTACCCGCTTCTGCCGCCTTCTGCACAGCTTGCATGACGTTCGCAAAACGTGAAATCGCACCGCAACGAAGGTAATCACCGTAAGAAAAACCACCTGGTAATAAAATTGCATCGTATTCATCTAAATTTTCTGCGCTATGCCAAACATAGTCTACTTCTTCACCAAGCTCATCTTTAATAGCATGGAACATATCAACATCACAGTTCGAACCTGGAAAAACGATTACGGCAAATTTCACTGTGCGACAACCTCCTCAACTTCGTATGTGTAATCCTCAATTACGACGTTTGCTAATAACTTTTCACACATTTCTTTTACCGCTACATCAATGTCTTTCACAGACTCATGAATTGTTAACTCCATATATTTTCCAATGCGAACATCTTCTACTTCTGTGAAAGAAAGACTATGAAGTGCTCCTTTTACGGCTGTTCCTTGTGGATCCAATACACTCTCTCTTAACGTTACATATACCTTTACTTTATACATGTGAAGCTCCCCCTAATCGTTTTAAAATTTCTTCATAAGCCTCTGTTAAATCGCCTAGCCCGCGGCGAAATACATCTTTATCAAACTTTTCGTTCGTCTTCTCATCCCATAGACGACATGTATCTGGTGAGATTTCATCAGCGAGAATAATCTCTCCCTCTTCCGTTACACCAAACTCTAGTTTAAAATCTACTAATCTTACACGACAGCTTGCGAAATGCTCAATCAACACTTGATTGATTTGCACGGCCTTTTCACGTAATGTGCTTACTTGCTCTGGCGTTGCAACATTTAATATACGAATGTGGTCTTCCGTTACAAGTGGATCGCCTAAATCGTCATCTTTGTAGTAAAACTCTACAATCGCTTTAGAAAGATTCGTTCCCTCTTCCATTCCAAGTCGTTTAGAAAGACTTCCTGCAATTACATTGCGCACAACCACTTCAAGTGGGATAATTTTAACTTTCTTTACGATTTGCTCTGTTTCGGAGATCCTCTCCACAAAATGAGTTTTAATTCCCACTTCTTGCAACTTTCTGAATAACAAAGCCGTAATTTCATTATTCAAGCGACCTTTCCCTGTAATCGTTGCTTTTTTCTCTCCGTTAAAAGCAGTAGCACTATCTTTGTACTCTACCCAAACCATATCTGCTGCTTCTGTACAATAAATTCGTTTTGCCTTTCCTTCGTACAGCAATTCTAGCTTTTGCATTTCGCAAGCCCCCTGTAGTTTGAAAAATGTGAATTATCTATTTACAAAAGATGGCACAGAATCAATCATCCTGTGCCATATAGAATTATCAAGTGAAACTTTCGGTCAATTAGTTCAACCCAAGACGCTCGAAGATTGTATCAACATGTTGTAAATGATGCTCGTAGTTGAAGCATTCATTAATTTCTTCTTGCGTTAACTTATTTGTAATACGCTCGTCAGCTTCAACAAGTTCTTTAAACTGTACTTGTGTCTCCCAAGCTTCCATCGCTTTTGGCTGTACGATATCATAAGCTTCTTCACGTACCATACCTTTATCAATTAACGTAAGCATTACGCGCTGAGAGTAAATTAAGCCGTATGTTCTTGCCATGTTACGCTTCATGTTTTCTGGGAATACCGTTAAGTTTTTCACGATATTACTGAAGCGGTTTAACATGTAATTTAATGCGATTGTTGCGTCTGGTAAAATAACGCGCTCTGCTGAAGAGTGAGAGATATCACGCTCATGCCATAATGGAACATTTTCATAAGCTGTTAACATGTAACCACGAATTAAACGAGCCATACCTGTCATGTTCTCAGAGCCAATTGGGTTACGCTTATGAGGCATTGCAGAAGATCCTTTTTGTCCTTTCGCAAAGAACTCTTCTACTTCACGTGTTTCACTCTTTTGTAAGCCACGAATTTCAACTGCTATTTTTTCAATTGACGTTGCGATTAATGCCAATGTAGACATGTAATGTGCATGACGGTCACGTTGAAGAGTTTGCGTTGAAATTGGTGCTGCTTCTAAGCCTAAGTTTTCACAAACATACTTTTCTACGAACGGATTAATGTTTGCGTATGTACCAACCGCACCAGAAAGTTTTCCAACACGTACTGTGTCTGCTGCATGTTTGAAACGCTCTAAGTTACGTTTCATTTCTTCATACCAAAGACCAAGCTTTAAACCAAATGTTGTTGGCTCAGCATGAACACCGTGCGTTCTTCCCATCATTACTGTGTATTTATGTTCTTTCGCCTTATTTGCTAAGATTTCGATGAAGTTCTCTAAATCTTTTAGTAAAATTTCATTCGCTTGCTTTAAAATGTAAGACAACGCCGTGTCTACTACATCTGTAGATGTTAAACCGTAATGAATCCATTTACGCTCTTCGCCTAACGCTTCTGTCTCAGATACAGCGCGAGTGAATGCTACAACGTCATGACGTGTTTCTTTTTCAATTTCATAAATACGATCAATATCGAAAGATGCACGTTCACGAATTTTCTTCACATCTTCTTTTGGAATATCTCCAAGCTCAGCCCATGCTTCACATGCTAAAATTTCAACTTCTAACCAAGCTTTAAATTTGTTTTCTTCCGTCCAAATCGCACCCATTTCAGGGCGTGTGTAACGACTAATCATCTTTTTCCCTCCAACAGTTGTTCTTGATAGTCCCAAATGTGTAGCTCATCTGCTTTCTGTAAAGCAGTATTTACATCCTGGCTTAAAATATTAACATGCCCCATCTTACGCTGTTGCTTCGCTTCTTCTTTGCCATATAGATGTAGATGACACCCGGTTAATCTATTCACTTTGTTTAGGACCCCTTCTATATGTTCGCCTAAAATGTTCACCATGACAACTGGTTTTAACAAAGTTGTTTCACCAAGAGGTATATTGCAGATTGCTCTTATATGCTGAGCAAATTGACTCGTTTCACAAGCGTTCATTGTATAATGACCGGAGTTATGTGGTCTTGGTGCTAGCTCGTTAATGAAAATCTCCTCATCGGCCGTTACAAACATCTCTACCGCTAACGTTCCAACTAACTGGAATGTATCAGCTAATGACTTCGCATATTGGATTGCTCTCTCGGAAAGCTCCTCTGTCATACGCGCTGGCACAATTGATTGATGTAAAATGTTATTTACATGAATATTTTCAGCTACTGGAAATACTTTCGTTTCACCACTTACACTGCGAGTTACAATGACGGAAACTTCTTTTTCGAATGGAATCCATTTTTCTAAAATACATTCCGTCATGTTAACAAGCTGGAGCGCTCTTTCAAAATCAGCTTCACTTCTTAAAACGACTTGCCCCTTCCCATCATATCCTCCTGTTGTTGTCTTTAACACCGAAGGGAATGAGAGAAGATGAACAGCTTGCATAAGTTCTTCTTCTGTTCGAACAAGTAAGTACGGTGCTACTGGTAATCCAGCTTCACCAATTGATTTTTTCTCTGTAAAACGATTTTGCGTCGTATATAGTATCTGGCTACCTTGTGGTAAATACGCATTTTTTTCAAGCCATTGTAAGCAGCGATAATCAATATTTTCAAACTCATATGTCACAACGTCACTTACTTCAGCTAAAAACTGAATCGCTTTAAAATCATCGTAGTTTGCAACGATTTCCATATCAGCAACTTGTGCACATGGTGAATGTTTTGTTGGGTCTAATACAGCAATTTTATAGCCCATTTCCTTTGCTGTAATAGCCATCATTCTGCCGAGCTGACCACCGCCAATAATACCAATTGTTTGTCCAGGTAAGATTGTTTTACTCATTGCAGTTCACTACCTTCTCGCACGTTTTTCTCAATTGCTTCTCTTCTCAGTTCTAATACATCATGTATATCATCATGAAATGATCCAAGTATTTGTGCAGCTAGTAATCCTGCATTTGTTGCTCCTGCCTTTCCAATTGCAACAGTAGCTACTGGTACACCACCTGGCATTTGAACAATCGATAGTAAAGAATCTAGACCGTTTAATGCTTTCGATTGAACAGGCACCCCAATAACAGGAAGATTCGTCTTTGCAGCAACCATTCCTGGTAAATGAGCGGCTCCACCTGCTCCAGCAATAATAACTTTCAAACCACGCTCACGAGCTGTCTCTGCATATTCAAACATATAATCCGGAGTCCGATGAGCGGATACAACTTTCTTCTCATACGGAACATGTAATTCATCTAAGATGTCACAAGCATATTTCATTGTTTCCCAGTCTGACGTGCTTCCCATAATGACTCCAACTAATGGTTTCATACTTAGAATCCCCCCGATTCAAATAAAAAAGCCTGAAATAGAACATTTCTCTTTCCTATGAAGAGAAGCGCTCTACTCAGGCATACGTATCCTATGAGAATAGAAAATACCGAGTGACTTCCCCTCATAGTCTAACGAATAACGGTCGTTAGGTAGAGACTTGCAGGCCATATCCCCGCGATTATATGAGGTGCGATATAATATTGTTTCTATGGCTATATTAACAATATTTCATAATTGGTGTCAATAAATTATCGAATGTTTTTTATTACAGAAAGCAAAACGTTCGGTTTTATTCAATAAAGAAGCATAAATATGCTATATAAAATGAAATATACGCCTAATAACAATTATTATTCATACATGATTTTTATGAAATACACAAAGAATATAATGATACTTATGGAAAAGGCAGGTTTTATAGATGACAAAACAAGTCGCTGTACTTACTTTTAATGAGGATACACAGTCATACAAAGCATTCTCTATTATTAAAAAATATCACTTGGAGCATCGCCTGAAAGTAGAACAAATTGCAGTTATTAAACGAAAAATTGATGGAGAATTGTCAGTAGAAGATTTCTTAGACATAACTGGAGCTGATAAAACGAATAGAGGCGGTTTAGTTGGCATGTTCGTTGGCATGCTAGGGGGACCTTTTGGTGTATTATTAGGGGGACTTATTGGGTCAACAATCGGTGTGTTTCGTGACAAAAAAGAAATCACTCATGCTTATTCTGTTTTTGAGCGTGCATTAAAATCCATTAAGCCTGGAAAAACTGGTGTTATTTTAATTGTTGAAGAACAAACGGAAGACACCCTTAATCAGGTTGTACATGAAGGAGAGGGAAAAATCGATCGTTATCCGGAATCGGAATTACGCTCAGAGATTGAAGAAGCACGTAAAAAGGCAAAAAAAGAATAAAGTGAAACTTCAATGAAGCTATATTTTTCTTCATTATATAAAAACACGAAAAAACCCAAGTCATACTGACTTGGGTTAG